>JBDVKV010000032.1:0-23958 GCA_039971015.1 Cyclobacteriaceae bacterium | reverse complement strand
AGGACGAAGGACGACCGAAGAATCTTAAGTAAGACTCTTCGCTTACGCCTGCCTTTGCCGAAGCGCACGCCCGAACAAAGTTATACCCAGGCAGGGCTACGCGCAGGCAGGCTCTGAGTGACGACTGCTTCGGTCAACGATCTAATCCAAGGTTCGTGTCCCACGAACCAGAAAACTTATTGGAAGTTACTTCCGTGCCAATACATTAAATCCTCGCCTGGTACGTATACAGATCAAAATACCTCCCCTTCTTCTCTATCAACTCATCGTGCTTGCCCTGCTCAGCGATCTGGCCTTGCTCTATCCCTAATCCAAGGTTCGTGTCCCACGAACCAGAAAACTTATCGGAAGTTACTTCCGTGCCAATACATTAAATCCGCGCCTGATACGTATACAAATCAAAATACCTTCCCTTCTTCTCTATCAACTCATCGTGCTTGCCCTGCTCTGCAATCTGGCCTTGCTCTATCACCAGTATCTGGTCGGCCTGGCGTATGGTACTCAGCCTGTGGGCAATCACAAAAGTAGTTCTTCCTTTCAGCAGCTTCTTCAAACTGTCTTGTATCAACGCTTCGCTTTCTGTATCCAAACTGGAAGTGGCCTCATCCAACAACAGTATCCTTGGGTCCGCCAATATCGCGCGCGCAATGGTTACCCGCTGGCGTTGCCCTCCCGAAAGTTTGATACCCCTTTCCCCTATTACCGTATCCAGTCCTTTTTCAAACTTGTCGCTAAATTCATTCACGTAAGCCCCTTCAATGGCTGCCTTCAGTTGATCCTCCGTGGCATCTGGTTTAGCAAACAAAATATTCTCCCTGATAGTACCGTCAAAGAGAAAATCATCCTGCAACACCACCCCCAACTGACTGCGGTAACTGTCCAACGAAACTTTAGAGAGATCATGACCATCTATGGTCACCATGCCAGACTGCGGTGTAAGGAAGGAAGCTGCCAACCCGGCAATGGTAGATTTACCCGAACCGGAAGTACCCACCAATGCGGTCACTGACCCTGCAGGCGCCACAAAGCTGATGTTCTTCAATACCTTTTTATCTTCCTCATAGGCAAACGACACATCCTTGAATTCGATATCGCCCTTGATATTCTCTACCTTAATTGTTCTCACCTCCTCATCGTCCTCCACAACCATGTTCATTAACTCTTCTGTGCGATCTAATCCGGCAAAGGCTTCCGTCAATTGACTTCCAATATTGCTCATCTGAAAAATCGGGGCGATCAGAAAGCCTAAGAAAAATGCAAACTGCGTCAGCTCACCTGCAGTCAAGGTTTTCTCCGTAAGCATATACCCTCCTATTCCTATAATCCCCACCAGTGCCACGCCAAAAAGAAAGCTACCCGTACTGGTCACAAAACTGGTAGTAGTCAAACTGCTTTTTACATTCTGAAAAATTCTATCCACGCCTTTTTCAAATACCAACGCCTCTTGCTTGGCGGCATTAAATCCTTTAATCACCCGGATGCCTCCAAAAGTTTGCGTCAGGCGACCTGTCACCTCTGCAGTGATGGCGCCCCGCTCCCTAAAGATCGGCCTAATCCTGCCAAAGGCTTTCATGGAAATAATTCCAAAAAGCCCTAACGGTATAATGGTAAACAAAGTCAATTTCCAACTGATGCTGATCAAAAAGAACAAGCATACTATAGCCATTAACAGTCCACCAATCAATTGCAGAAAACCAGTACCTACCAGGTTGCGCACGCCCTCCACATCGGTCATCACGCGGCTCACCAGTTTTCCCGTCTGTTGGTTATCAAAAAAGCGGGTGGGCAATCGCAGCAAATGTTTCTGCACGTTGGCACGCAATACGGATATCAAGTGCTGCGCCTCCACACTCAGCAGCATGGTGAGCGCATAGGAAACAACTGCCGATATTAAGATAGAGGCAGACACTCCCACCAAAAT
Source organism: Cyclobacteriaceae bacterium (assembly GCA_039971015.1). GTDB lineage: Bacteria > Bacteroidota > Bacteroidia > Cytophagales > Cyclobacteriaceae > ELB16-189. The sequence continues at coordinate 22,037 of JBDVKV010000032.1, read as the reverse complement.
CAGTTTCAGGTTGGAGAAATCTCCCTGCCCGATTACATCGTCAATAATAGGCTTCACCGAATAAGGCAGCACTATAGAGGATGCCCTGCTAATGATAATCAGGACAAATCCCAGCAACAATAGTTTTCTTCTTGGCCACACGATGGTTTTAAAAACCTTGGCCATGTTTATTTTACCTTTCTTTTCTCCCATAATAACCTTTAAAAAACACCCTTTGCACCAAAGGACTTATGAAGTAGTTGATTGCTTGTGCAAATAAAGGAATAATGCCTTCGCAGTATAGTCGAATGGAAGAAAGAAATATTGTAAATCACTTCTTTCCCCTTCAATCGGGTCTGATGCGTTAAAAACATCCCTTGCTGCCCTATCATCTGCCTTTTATTTGCTAAAATGCAGTTCAGATATAATTCAATATACCTATGCCTAAAAGCGCCTTTGACTCCGCAGCCATCAGAAAGCAATTTCCATCTCTCAAAAGAAAACATCAAAACCATCCGATGGTCTTTTTGGATGGCCCCGGTGGCACACAGGTTCCGCAGTCTGTTATTGATGCCATGGTCAGTTACTATAGCACCTCCAATGCCAACTCGCATGGTGCGTTCATTAGCGCTATGGAAACGGATGAAACCATTCATGGTATGCGTGAAGCAATGGCGGCTTATTTGAATGCCGAAGGTCCTGAGTGTATTTCAATCGGGCAGAACATGACTACACTGAACTTCTCTCTGGCACGTGCCATGGCAAGGATACTTCAACCAGGCGATGAAGTATTGATAACGAAACTCGATCACGAAGCGAACAGAGGTCCGTGGCTTACCTTGCGTGAAGCAGGCATTGATGTCAGGGAAGTCAACCTGCTGCCCAACGGCACCCTCGACTATGACGACTTCAAAGATAAAATCAATGAGCACACCCGATTGGTGGCCATGGGCATGTCTTCCAATTGCATCGGCACGGTCAACGATTTCAAATTGGTGCGACAACTTACCTATCAGTACAACGCGTGGTTGCTGCTGGATGCCGTTCACTACGCACCCCACTTCGCCATCGATGTACAAGATATCGGCTGCGACTTCCTGCTATGCTCTGCTTACAAATTTTATGGTCCACATGTGGGATTGCTTTACTCCAAGCCAGGTACATTGGATCGCATTCCTACCGACCGTCTTCGCGTGGCAGGGCAAGTAGCTCCTGAGTCTATTGAGACAGGTACATTGAACCACGCAGCCATTGCAGGTGTGAAGGCGGCAGTAGATTTCATCGCCACCTTTGGCAAAGGCAAAACCTTACGCGACAAGATCACCAGCGCATTTGACAACATCGGCAAACATGAGTTTGAACTCGCCAGCTATCTGTACAAGAAGATCAAAGCGCTACCCGGCACCACCATGGTAGGTCAGGACTTCTCCAAAAAGACGCGCACCCCTACTGTGTCGTTTACCCTAAAGGGAAAAACTCCCCTTGAGGTGTGTGAGCATCTCGCGAAGAAAAACATCTGCGCCTGGGACGGCCACTTCTACGCCATACGTGCCATGGAGTCGCTGGGGTTGTTGGAAAAAGGCGGAGTTACCCGCCTCGGTATTTCCATCTACAACACCAAAGCCGAAATGGACCTCACCATTGCTGAGATCAAAAAGCTGACGAAGTAGTCAGCTACTTTGTGGGTGCTCCTGCCGTTCCTTCCCAATCAGGATCTGCAGCACCATGCCATGTTTTGGTTTTAGCATCATAGTATATACCATGGATGCGGCCAAAGCTTGCAGGTCTCTCAATTTCTTTCACAGGCAGACCCCATGCATTGAATTGAGCGATATCATCCCTTGTCCAGGAAGTACCAAGATGTGACTCCACCAGCATGGAAGAGTCGGATGCATGCACACGACCCGCAGCAAGGGCCTGATGCAATTCCATATCTCTATCGACAAAGCGGCTTATGGTTTGTACGACTGCCGTCACAATCATGCTACCACCTGCGGCACCCAGCACCAGGTAAGGCTGACCATCTTTGGTAACGATGAAAGGAGCAATATGTGAAGAGGCACGCTGCCCGGGTTGAATGTCACCCAGGTATCCACCCATAGTTGATGCGTATAAAAATCCAAGTCCGGGAGTAGCCACCTTCGAGCCCATGTTAGGTCCCAGCGACTGCGTGAGCGCAATGACGTTACCATTCTTGTCTGCGGCAGATAAGTGCGTGGTATGTCCTCCCAATGCCATCCACGATTCAGGAATGACCTCCTCTGTTTTTAAGTAAGCTGCCTTGGGCATCGTTTCCTCCACAATCATATCTGCCAGTCTTTTGGCATATGCCTTGTCGGTAAGTTGGCGGGCATCCTCTTCATTCTCTTGTGCATCCCTGTCATCATAGGCCAGCTGGTTGGCTTTGTATACGATCCTTCCCCACTCTGCTTCGCTCACTTCGTCAAGCGGAAAGTTCTCCATGATCTGCAGCATCTCAATCACGATGGCTCCGTAAGAGGGCATCCAAAGTCCGTTCAACTCATGGCCGCGGTAGTCACCCTTTACGATCATGGATTTATTCACGGTGTAGGAAGCCAGCGATATGCTGTCCAGGTAGCCACCGTTGGCGCTGATGTCTTCTACGATCTTCTTCGCCAATTCTCCTTTGTAGAATACATCGTCACCCTTATCACGGATGAGTTTTAATGTAGTGGCCAGGTCTTTTTGTATAAACTTCTCTCCTGCGAGGTGAGTAGTGTCTCCGTTCAGAAAGTATTGAGATGTACCCTTAATTTTTCTAATGGTTTTAATCGCACCGGCTCTCCTCATGGCCTCTCCAGGCAAAACATCATAGCCTTCCTCAGCCAGCTTGATGGCGGGCGCCATTACGTCAGCGAGTGTAAGTGTACCCTGTTCATTGAGCAGGGTTACCAGTCCTTTCACCACTCCCGGCACACCGATGGTTGGATATCCGTAAGACGCCTTTGTTGCCGTTGATTGATCGTAGGTAAGTGGTGCTTGTGTAGTGGCATCATAGCCATTCACTGCTCCATCATTCGTTCTTACGATGGCTTGCAGTCTGCCCCCAAGGCCACTCATGGTAGGCTCTACCACTGACAATGCAAAGCCAGCAGCCACTGCGGCATCAATGGCATTCCCTCCTTTTTCAAGCATAGCAATGCCTGCGGCTGTTGCCAGAGGATGCGCTGTAACCACCATTCCATTGGGTGATGAGGCACTTTGTTGATTTTCCGATAACTGGTTTTCGGATTCATTCGGTTGGCATGCCCCTGCCAGAAGCAGTGCCAACACCAGTGTAGATTGGGCTAAGTATGAATTCATCTTTCGAAGATAACACATCATTCAGAAGTTCCTCATTTCATTTTATGAACGGAAAAACCATCCCAACGACCTGCCGATTTATGGGGTAGAAACTACATGCAATCAAGTGCCCAGACTTGCCTGTCTGAAAAATTAATGACTAAATAATTCTTAGTTTAAAACCATTAACTAAATTCGCACCAAACTTGGAATTGTTTTCCAGGTAAAAACAAAACACAACAGAATAACAAATGGCAAAAAAAGCAAAAAAAGCCGCAAAGAAATCTAGCGCAAAAGCTAAGAAAGCGGTTAAGAAAAAGGTAGCAAAGAAGGCTACAAAGAAAGCTGCGAAAAAAGCTAAGGCTAAGAAGCCTGCGAAAAAGGCTGCAAAGAAAGCAACCAAGAAAGCAGCTAAGAAGGCTACTAAAAAAGTAGCTAAGAAAGCAGTAAAAAAATCAGCTAAGAAGGCTGCGAAAAAATCTTCTCCTAAGAAGAAAAGCGCTTCTAAGAAAAAGAAGGCAGCAGCTCCAGCTCCGGTAGCACCTGCTGCTGAAGTAAATCAAGGTGGATTGGGATTCATGTAATCCCCTGTTCACAATCAAAAAAAGCGGAAAGACAACCTTTCCGCTTTTTTTATGCCCTTGCTGGCCATAACTTATCCCTTTTGATCCATCAGAATCAAATCAAAATAACTAATTTGTGGCTCCTTAAAATACACATTTCCAGTGCTCCCGTTAAGCGCTGATCTTGCTGTTCTTTTCAAAGGAACTTTCATAAAACCATGATTTCAATACCCGGCAATCAAAACAAAATTGCAGGACAAACGACAATAACAATAAACAAACAAACACATCAACTATGAACAATCGCAAATTACCCATCGTTATTCTTGGTATCGTTGGCTTTATCGTTTTTATGGCACTCTCGTCAAGCCTCTTTTATACCATCGAAGCCACAGAGAGAGCAGTCGTATTTTATCCATTTGGTCAGGGATTGGACAAGGAAAATGTGATAACTCCTGGTCTTCACTTCAAGGCACCGTGGAATGATGTGTATGCTTACCGCGTCAATGAAACCAACTCTGAAGAGAATATGGATGTGCTCGACAAAAATGGTCTCTCCATTCACATCGATATGAGTGTAAGGTTCTACCCTGTACCTGATAAAATCGGGTACGTACACGAGAACTTCACCCGCGACTACGTTTCAGTTCTTGTGATCCCCGAAGTGCGATCTACCGTGCGTCAGGTAATGGGAAGGTTTACTGCCGAGGAGATTTATTCTACCAAACGTGCTGAAGTAGAGCTGAGCATCAAGGAGGAAACAGAAGAAGTGCTGAGTAAGAACTACGTGCATGCTACCGCGGTACTTATCCGTTCCATTGAACTCCCCGCACAGATCAAGGGGGCTATCGAGGACAAACTTCAACAAGAGCAAGAGGCCCTTGCCTACCAGTTCAGGCTGGACAGGGAAAAGAGTGAGGCCGAGCGTAAGCGAATTGCAGCCGAAGGTGAATCACGCGCCAACCTTATTATCAATAACAGCTTAACCAATAATTTGCTGAAAATGAGAGGTATAGAGGCCACACTGGAATTGGCCAAGTCGCCCAATTCGAAGGTAATTGTGGTGGGTTCAGGCAAAGATGGCTTGCCGATGATCCTTGGTAATAACTAACTCGTAATAAATACCTTAGAGTATTTTCATCTAAGTGATGATAAAGCTATTTTAGGGGGTAAAGTTTAAGTAAGTAAGAAAGTAAAATAGAGAGAATCGTATGTCCAAAACTGCAGAACTAAATATTGACGGAAAAACATATAGCTTACCTGTATTCACCGGTACCGAGAATGAGGTAGCCATTGACATTGGAAAGCTTCGCGACCAATCCGGGGTAGTCACCCTCGACCCAGGCTATAAAAACACTGGTGCCACCAAGAGTGCCATCACCTACCTGGATGGCGACAATGGTATCTTGAGATACCGTGGGTATTCGATAGAAGAGCTTGCCGAAAAGTCTACCTTCATTGAAGTATCCTACCTCCTCATCTTTGGTGAGTTGCCAGGTAAGGATCAATTGCAGCGCTTCCGTGATGATATCAAAACACATACGTTGGTGCATGAGGATGTGAAGAAGATCCTTGACGGGTTTCCTTCTACTGCTCACCCTATGGGTGTATTGGCATCTCTCTTTTGCTCTCAAACTGCATTCTATCCGGAATCGCTGGATCCCAACAGAGCATCTGAAAGTGTTTACCTGAGCATCATTCGCTCACTGGCCAAGATGCCAACGTTTGCAGCCTGGGCATACAAGAATGCATTAGGTCATCCTGCCAACTACCCTGACAACTCATTGGAGTATTGCTCAAGGTTCATGAAGATGATGTTCGCCTTGCCGGCAGAACCGTATCAGCCAGATCCTGTGATCAGCGCAGCAATTGACAAGCTTTTGATCTTGCATGCCGATCATGAACAAAACTGCTCTACCTCTACAGTACGTATGGTAGGCTCGTCACAAGCCAGTATCTATTCTTCTATTTCTGCAGGTATCAATGCCCTGTGGGGTCCGCTGCATGGTGGCGCCAATCAGGAAGTGATCGTGATGCTTGAGGCCATTGTAAAAGATGGTGGTAACATTGACAAATGGATTGCCAAAGCAAAAGATAAAAATGATCCGTTCCGTTTAATGGGATTCGGTCACAGGGTGTACAAAAACTTTGACCCAAGAGCGAAGATCATCAAGAAAGCTGCGGACGATGTGTTGGCTAAACTGGGAGTGAAAGATCCCATTTTGGATGTAGCCAGAAACCTGGAAGACATCGCGCTACGCGATCCCTATTTCATCGAGCGCAAGTTGTATCCCAACGTAGACTTCTACTCTGGTATCATTTACAGAGCACTTGGTATTCCAGTAGAAATGTTCACTGTAATGTTTGCCATCGGCAGACTACCAGGATGGATAGCACAATGGAAGGAAATGAGAGAGAACAAAGAGCCGATCGGAAGACCAAGACAGATTTACACTGGTCAAAAAGAGCGCGCCTACGTGCCAATTACCAAAAGATAGGTTAGTCCTGAGTCCTGAGTCTGTAGTATTGAGTTTTCCGTGTGATAGCTTAGGACTGTAGACTCAGAACTATTGGCTTAGAACTAAATGCTAAGAAAAAATGGGACTAATAGAAGACTTTAACAGCGCAGTAAGTCAATCCAAGGAATTGACCAAGCGACCTACCAATGAAGAGTTGCTGGATTTGTACTCATTGTTTAAGCAAGGAAGCGAAGGAGATGTTTCGGGCGATCGCCCCGGAGGATTTGACTTTAAAGCCATTGCCAAGTATGATGCATGGGCATCCCGGAAAGGACTTTCAAAAGAAGACGCCATGCAGCAGTACATCGACCTGATGAAAAAGTTAAAAGAGCAATACCAATAAGCTTTGCCCATCTTTTATCAGCCGCTTATTCCTGAAGGCACTCACTCCCTCGATGCAGAGGAGGCGCGCCATGCCACCAAGGTACTCAGGTTACAAAGTGGAGACACCCTTGAGCTCACAGATGGTAAAGGAAATTTATACAAAGCTGTTATCACTGAGTTATCAAAAACATCCTGCCTCTTCTCTATTACCGAAACGATTTCCGTTCCAAAGCGGAACTACACCATACACATTGCCATAGCCCCCACAAAAAATATCGACCGCATCGAATGGTTTGTGGAGAAAGCTACGGAGATCGGCATTGACACCATCAGTTTCATTCAGTGTCAGAATTCTGAAAGAAGGGTGATTAACCTCGAGCGCATAACCAAAAAGGCAGTAAGTGCTATGAAGCAATCAGGTCAGGCGTGGCTCCCTGAGTTACGTCCAATGGCTAAAGTTGAAACCCTATTTGAAGAAGTTTGCGATCATAAGTACATAGCGCATGTAGATCAGGCCAATCCCAAACACTTAAAGGAAGCCCCTCCACATTCCAGTTATTTGGTATTGATTGGCCCGGAAGGAGATTTTACGCAACAAGAATTAAAAGCAGCAATTGATAACGGGTTCCAGAAAGTGAGTTTAGGGGCATCAACGCTGCGCACAGAGACAGCGGGTCTGGCAGCTTGTCATATTTTGAATCTGATTAATACCTGAATTTATCCTTAAGGTAATTATCTTAGCACTCATCAATTATTTTGCATGACCACTACAGAAGCAAAAAAAGAAATCGCTCGTTTATCTGAGGTGATCGATCATCACAACCATCTCTACTATCAACAGCATAAGACAGAAATTTCGGATTACGATTTTGATCAATTACTAAACCAACTCATTGCGCTGGAAGAGCAATTTCCAGAATTGCGCCAACCCGACTCTCCTACCCAACGCGTGGGTGGCACCATTACTAAAAACTTTGAAACGGTTGTTCACCAATACCCCATGCTTAGTTTGGGCAATACGTACTCAATGGAAGAATTGGAGGAGTTCGACAAACGGGTGGCCAAAGGACTCGGCAATGAAGCCTATGAATATTTCTGTGAGTTAAAATTCGATGGCGTTTCTATTTCACTGATTTACGAAAAGGGAATTCTGGTGAAAGGCGTAACCCGTGGCGATGGCGTGCGTGGCGATGATGTTACAACCAATGTAAAAACCATCAGAAACATTCCACTAAAAGTAAAAGGCAAAAACATACCTGATCGGTTTGAAGTTCGGGGTGAGGTTTTCTTATCCCGATCAGCTTTCAACCAACTCAATAAAGACAGGGAAGACATTGGTGAAGAAGTGTATGCCAATGCAAGAAACACCGCCTCGGGCACCCTCAAAATGCAAAACTCTGCAGAAGTAGCGCGAAGAAAATTGGATTGCAACGCCTATTACCTTCTGGGTGAAAACCTTGGCATTGAAACCCATGCCGATTCCATTGCTCAATTAGAATCGTGGGGTTTTAACGTTTCCAATACTTACACCAAAGCCAAAACCATCAACAAAGTATTTGATTACATCAACACTTGGGAAAAGAAGCGATTGGATCTGCCGCTGGAAACCGATGGTGTTGTTATTAAAATAAACAGCCTGCTGCAACAACGGAAGCTTGGCTTTACCGCTAAAAGCCCACGTTGGGCCATCTCGTATAAATACAAAGCGGAAAGCCAAAGTACACTACTCAAAGACGTGACCTATCAGGTAGGCAGAACAGGAGCTATTACTCCTGTGGCAGAACTTCAGCCCGTACAGCTTTCCGGCACTACAGTGAAGCGCGCTTCATTGCACAATGCCAACGAGATTGATCGCCTGGACCTGCGCATTGGTGACTATGTGTTTGTGGAGAAGGGGGGCGAAATTATTCCCAAGGTGACATCCGTAGACCTGAGCAAAAGGGATAAAAAGAAGAGCAAGCCCATTAAATATATTACCCACTGTCCTGAATGTAAAACAGCACTCATCCGGCATGAAGGCGAGGCTGCGCACTATTGCCCTAATGAAAAAGGTTGCCCTCCACAGATCAAAGGAAGGATAGAACATTTTATTCAGCGCAAAGCCATGGATATCGACTCACTGGGTGAGAAAACAATCAATCAACTCTACCAACTTGACCTGGTAAAATCGCCAGCTGATTTATACGACCTTACAAAAGATGACCTGGCAAAATTAGAGGGCTTTAAAGAACTCTCCATTAAGAACTTGCTCAATGGCATTGAAAAGTCAAAAGAGGTACCGTTTGAAGCGGTGTTGTTTGCGCTGGGCATACGCTATGTCGGAAAGACAGTAGCAGAGAAACTTGCCAACTATTTTAAATCGATGGACGCCCTCTCTTCTGCTTCTTATGATGCCTTACTAGAGGCACCAGAAGTCGGTGAGAAAATAGCAGAAAGTCTGGTCAAATTTTTCAAAGACAAGGACAATCAAATTGAAATTGAAAGGCTTCAAAAGGCAGGGCTTCAATTTACATTGGTAGAGAAGGAACAGCACAAACTCAGTAATTCATTGGATAATAAATCCTTTGTCATCTCAGGCGTTTTTGAAAAATACGGCAGGGATGAATTAAAGGAGCTGATACTTGCGCATGGAGGCCGGGTGCTTTCAGGGGTTTCAGGGCAACTGGACTACTTACTTGCGGGTGACAATATGGGGCCGGCAAAAAGACAAAAAGCAGAAAAGCTTGGGGTACAAATCATCACCGAGAAAGAATTTGAGCAGATGCTTTAAATTTTGACTATTTCCCAGAAATGGTGAATTTGCAGGATAGTCTATAACGGTAACAACTTGTTGAGGAATCATTTTCTGCATCTTAGAACAAATTCAGCACTGAAGAGCAATAAAAGCCTTCGTTCCAGCATACCTTATCAGCAAGCACTAACCGTAGGAATCCTTTTTAGTGTAGAAGACAAACAAAAGCATGAGGCCATAAAGGATTTCATTAAGTTACTCGAGCAGGATGGTAAAAAAGTGTCCGTACTTGAGTTTCTCCCTAAGCAGAAAGACAATTATGAGTTCAAATTTGACTTCTTTACCATTAAGGATCTGTCTTTCTGGGGAAAAGTGAACTCACCGGATGCCGATAAGTTTATGGAGATACCCTTCGACTATCTGTATTGTCTTGACAATGCATCTAACCCGTTGATCATGCATCTTCTTGCCAAAAGCAAGGCAAAGTGTAGAATTGGAAAGTTTTCCAGAGAAGATCAACCTTTCTTTGAGTTGATGATCGAACAAAACGGTTCTGTCAAAAATCTTATCGAAAGCATGTATAAATACTCAAAGCAGCTTAAGTAAGTTCAACGCACCTGATTTGTACAGGGGCACAAACCAAAAATCTCATGAAAAAATTAGAGGGGACAGGCGTAGCATTAGTAACACCATTCAACAAAGAAAAAGAAATAGACTTTGAAGGTCTCGAAAATCTGCTCGTTCATACGGCTAGAGGTGTAGATTATTTTGTAGTAATGGGCACCACTGGCGAATCTGCCACACTGAGCCATGAAGAAAAATTAGCCGTCCTTGATTTTGTTAAAAAACACAATCCTAAAAAGTTACCTATTGTTTATGGCATTGGAGGAAACAATACACAGCAAGTGGTTGACGCTATACAGGAAGCTCCATTAAGGGGAGTGGACGCCATTCTTTCTGTAAGTCCGTATTACAACAAGCCCTCTCAGGAAGGAATATACCAGCATTTCAAAGCGATAGCCAAAGTATCGCCACGTCCTATTGTGTTGTATAATGTACCAGGCCGAACGGCATCCAATATAACAGCAGCTACTACTTTAAAACTTGCTGCATTACCAAAAATTGTGGCTGTGAAAGAAGCCTCCGGAAACCTGGAGCAGTGCATGAATATCGCCCGCGACAAACCTAAAGACTTTTCACTTATTTCAGGAGATGACCTGCTCACCTCTTCTTTCTATGCGATGGGTGGAGCCGGAGTGATATCCGTACTTGCCAATGCTTTTCCAACTGTTTTTAAATCAATAAAAGACTACAGTGCAAAGGGCAATTTCAAAAGAAGTGCACAAGAGCAATTTAAATTGCTCGATATCAATGGCCCCATGTATGAAGAGGGCAACCCGGTAGGCGTAAAGTTAGTTTTGAAAGAATTGGGCGTATGTGAAGCGTATACAAGACTGCCGTTGACCACAGCCTCCAAATCACTTCAAAAACGAATCATTCAATTGATGCAACCTTTAATAACAAAGAAAGGATAGTTCTTAAGATAGAACTATCCTTTGCTTGTTAAGTGACACAATAGAGTGCTTACTGAGGTTTATTCTTTAATTCCTGAACTTCAGCCCTGATAGCTTGAGCCAGATTCTTGAGATCCTGCATCCCTTTTCTTACTCTAGTTCCAGCAGCGCTGTTTGCCTTGTTATAGAATTTGTCAGCGTCTCCTTCAATAGAAGCAATCAGTTCTTTAAGCTCTTCAAATTTTTTCATTTGTATAGGATTTTAAATTAATAGTTGAATTCCTTAGGCCAATTTAACTAAAAACACCTAAAAACAAGCGATAAACCAATATTTTAAGATTTAAAACCCTATTTATTAGACTCCTTTGGTCACAGAAACCAAGGCTTCGGTCCTGTAAAAGCCTTCATCCAGCTTGTGTTTGAGGGCCGAAAATGCCGCTAAAGTCTCCTCCACATCGGCCAATGTGTGGGCCGCTGTAGGGATGATTCTGAACATGATAACGTCCTTAGGCACAACGGGATAGATCACTACAGAGCAGAAAATACTGTAATTCTCCCTGAGGTCCATGGCCATGTTGGCGGCCTCACCTACTCCCCCCTTAAAGAGCACCGGAGTGACAGGAGATTGGGTGCTGCCCAGGTAGAAGCCACGCTCCTTGAGCCCACTCTGCATGGCATGCACTATTTTCCACAAATTTTCCTTCAATTCGGGTTGGGTACGCAATAATTCAAGCCTTTTGAGCCCTCCAAGCACCAATGGCATGGGCAAGCTTTTCGCAAAAATCTGGGACCTGACACTATAGCGCAGGTACTTTATTATCCTCTTTTCTCCCGCTACAAAGGCACCAATACTGGCCATAGACTTCGCAAACGTGGAGAAATACAAATCAATTTGATCCTGAACACCCTGCTCCTCACCTGCTCCGGCACCGGTTTTACCCATTGTACCAAAACCATGAGCATCATCAACGAAAAGGCGGAAATTAAACTTCTTTTTAAGCTCACAGATGCCCTTTAGGTTACCCATATCACCAGACATACCAAATACACCTTCTGTAATTACCAGAATTCCTCCCCCTGTCTCATTGGCAATCTTAGTAGCCCTTACCAACTGCTTTTCAAGGTTTTCCATGTTGTTATGCGGAAATACAAATCGTTTTCCCATATGCAACCTTACCCCATCAATGATACAAGCATGCGATTCGGCATCGTATACAATCACGTCTTTTCTATCTACCATGGCATCAATAATAGACACCACACCCTGATAGCCGTAATTCAGCAACATGGCATCTTCTTTCTGCACAAAATCTGCTAATTCACGCTCCAATTCCAGGTGATTCACTGAGTTTCCAGACATCATTCTGGCTCCCATTGGCGAACCCATACCATATTGTACGGCAGCCTCACCATCTACCCTTCTCACTTCCGGATGATTGGCCAGGCCCAGGTAGTTGTTCAAACTCCAGTTCAACACGGTTTTACCATTAAATTTCATTCGAGGAGCTATTTCACCCTCCAGCTTTGGGAAAAAGAAGTAATCATCTGGGAGGTGAGAGTATTTGGCCAGCGCGCCAGCCTCCATTTTAAGCTTTTCGAATAAATCAACCATTTGAATCTTGGGTTAAAAAGTGCCGCAAAAATATAAAAAAAAGTCTAGAGCTCACAGGGCCAGCTATTTCTGTAAAAATTTGATATCTAGTTAGCCAAATAAGACTTCAATGGCACAAAATTCCTCACATTTAATTGCAAGTCCCGATCGAATGGCCTTTTCGGAATTAATCCTTAGCATTGCAATTTGACCGCAGAACCGATGAGTAAAATACAGAAATTATTAGTAGCAAACAGGGGTGAGATTGCATTGCGCGTAATGAGAAGTGCAAGAGAGATGGGAGTTGCTACCGTAGCCGTTTACAGTGAAGCTGACCGCAATGCATTGCATACCCGATTTGCTGATGAAGCCGTTTGCATCGGGCCTCCTGCTTCCTCAGAATCTTACCTAAGAATAGATAAAATTATTGCTGCCGCTCAACAAACCGGTGCGGACGCTATTCACCCCGGATACGGGTTCCTTTCTGAAAACAAGGAGTTCGCTATTAAGATCAAAGAAGCGGGGCTCATTTTCATCGGCCCCTCTCCCGAGGCCATAGAAATAATGGGTAGCAAGTTGGCCGCCAAGGAGGCTGTGGCCAAATTTAATGTCCCTCTTGTTCCTGGTACCAGCGAGCCGATTAGCGATATCGCCAAAGCGAAAAAGGTAGCCAATGAAATAGGATACCCCATACTTATAAAAGCAAGCGCAGGTGGTGGAGGTAAAGGAATGCGTGTAGTAGAGGACGAAGCATCCTTTGAAGAACAAATGGACCGCGCCATCAGTGAAGCCAAATCTTCCTTTGGAGATGGTTCAGTATTCATTGAAAAATTTGTGAGCTCTCCGCGACACATCGAGTTTCAAATCTTTGGAGATCATGCTGGCAACACCGTACATCTTTTTGAAAGAGAATGTTCTATTCAAAGAAGACATCAGAAAGTAATTGAAGAAGCACCTTCTGCTATCCTTACACCCGAGTTAAGGGCATCAATGGGTGAAGCGGCCATTAATGTGGCTAAATCCTGTGGCTACTATGGAGCTGGTACGGTAGAGTTTATCATGGATGAGAAAATGAATTTCTATTTCCTGGAAATGAACACCCGCCTGCAGGTAGAGCATCCCGTTACGGAGGAAATTACCGGTCTTGATCTGGTGAAACTTCAAATCAAAATAGCGCAGGGTGAAAATATACCTTTCAAGCAGGAGGACTTGCACATTAACGGCCACGCCATTGAGGTGCGCGTGTATGCTGAAGATCCCACCAATAACTTTCTACCCGATATCGGAACCCTTCAAACCTATATTCGCCCCCAGGGCCACGGCATCCGTGTAGATGATGGCTTTGAACAAGGAATGGAAATTCCGTTCTATTATGATCCCATGATTGCCAAAATGATTTGTCATGCCGAATCAAGGGAAGATGCAATCGACAAAACGATTCGTGCCATCAAAGATTATGAAATTACGGGTATAGAGACCACACTCGGCTTTTGTCAGTTTGTAATGGAGCACGAAGCTTTTCGATCGGGCAACTTCGACACAAAATTTGTGGAGAAGTATTTCACACCAGAGGTATTGCAAACAGAGGGCAAAGAAGAAGAGCGGCAAATGGCCGGAGTGCTGGCAGCTACTTTACTGGAACAAGCTAAAACGAAAGTGTCTGTTCCTGCCCAGCCTGCAGGGCAAAGCAAATGGAAGAAAAACAGACTATAGTCCATGGCCGAAATAAAACCTATTCGTGCCTGGCGCTATAATCCAACGCTGGCTAAATCCATCGATTCACTGACGTCACCATTATTTGATGTCGTGTCGGATAAACAGCGCAAGGTATTGTATCAAAATCCCAATAACAGTATTCACATCTCCGTTCCTCTTGGTGATCACCCATCCGATGAAGCAGCTCAAAGACTTGCCGCATGGAAGAAAGATGCGGTCATTGTTCAGGATAGAATACCCGGAATCTACGTCTACTATCAATACTTTAAATTAGCCGGATCCACCAAAGAGTTTTGTCGCAAGGGATTTATAGCTCACGTCCGCGCTTACGACTGGGGCGAAAATGAAATTAAGCGGCATGAGAATACAATGCCCAAAGCGGTGAACGATCGCGTAGAGCTATTGGATAAGCTACAAATGCACGCCAGTCCTACACACGGACTCTACACTGACGAAACCCATACCCTGGAGAAATACATGGATGAGGCCATCACCCAGCCCATTTATGAAACAGAAGACTATCAGGGAGTACGGGATGTATTGGCCGTGATCCATGACGCGAAAGTCATCCGGCTTTTCATGGACTTGATCAACACCAAAAAAATCATCCTTGCTGACGGGCACCATCGGTATGAAGGATCGTTGTTGTACCGTAAGCAACAAGCCAAATCCAACCCAAATCATACTGGCAATGAGGGCTATAACTTCCATCTCATGTATTTTACCAATACTGAGGCAGATGATTTGCGCATACTTCCTACCCATCGTTTGATCAATGGCATCAATGGATTCAATGAAGAGGAACTGTTAAAGAAATTCGAAGAAGACTTTATTATAAAACCGGTTGAAGATGCCGACACCATCAACGAAATTATAATGGGTAAGAAATGGGCTTTTGGCCTGTTGTTTAAAGATAGTGCCGTGAAAGTAAGGTTGAAACCGGAATCATTTTCAAAAATGCCCTGGGCATTTCCTGATGTTGTCAAAAAATTAGATCTGACCGTACTTCATTATTTTATCCTTGAAAAAATTCTTGGTATTGCCGGTAAAGAACAAACGACATCGGATAAAGTAACATTTGACAGAAGTTTTTCTGATTGCCTTGCCAAAGTGATTAAGTCAGAAATTCAAATGGCGATCATCACCCAGGAGATTTCAATTGAAGATGTAAAAGCTGTATGCTCCAGTGGATACACCATGCCCCAAAAGTCGACTTATTTCTATCCTAAGGTAATTTGCGGTTTTCTTTTTAGCTCAATTCAAGAAGATGAATTTGAAACACCCGCTTATTCTGGCTTCTAGCAGTCCGCGCAGGCAATTCCTGATGAAAGAAGCGGGATTTGTATTTACCATCGAAAAACCCGGTGAAGATGAATCCTTCTCTCCCTCCATGCCGGTAAGTGAGGTTCCTAAATATCTTGCTGAAAAGAAAGCAAAATCAATTGAACATAAGCTCAAGGGAGATGAGGTGATCTTAACTTCTGATACCGTAGTTATTCTTGATGAACAGATCATGAATAAACCAATTGATCGTGCAGATGCCATTGCAATGCTCACTCAACTCTCAGGAAAAACACATACGGTAATAACAGCGGTTTGCTTGCTGAGTCAATCCAAAATGGATTGCTTTGATGACAGCACCAAAGTAACCTTTAAGGATTTGAGCGAAGATGAAATCAGTTATTATGTAGATCAATACAAACCTTTCGACAAGGCGGGCGCCTATGGTGCGCAGGAATGCCTGCCTGACGGAGTAAATCCTTGCTCTCAAGAGGATTTGTCTTTTTTGAAATCCATCAATAAACTGGGTCTTGTTGATAAAACATTTACAAAAACAGAGTCAGGGATGGGCATGGTGGCGATCAATAAAATTGAAGGGTCGTATTTCACCGTCATGGGCTTGCCCATGCATAAAGTGTACACCCACCTTCAACAATTCTAAGTAAACACTTCTTTGTAAACCTCCATCAGCTTGTCAGCGATGGGCTTAGGCTCAAATTGGCGGATATATTCCTTCGAATCAGCCACCATCTTTGCGCAAGCCTTATCATCATTCAATAACCGATCGATAGTGGTTGCCAATGTTTTGTCATCATCCGGATCGACATAAATTGAAGAGGGGCCTCCAGCTTCCTCCAGGCAAGAGCCACGTGCTGCAATCACCGGAACACCGGATGCTATGGCTTCTACAATGGGGATTCCAAAACCCTCGAAGCGAGAAGGGTAAACGAAAAGTTTTGCAGCCTGATAGATTTTAGGCAGATCATCAAAATCAGCATGATGAATAAAATGTATCCTGTCTGTCAGGCTTTCTTCTGCTATCAGTTTATTCAATTGCTTTTGATAAGAAGTAGACTTACCTATCAACACTACATGATTTTTTTCTTTGGTTTGCGCTGCAGCCTTAAGAAGAAGGAGCGCATTCTTGCGCGGTTCTAATGTACCCACAGTTAATACAAACTGATTTGGCAGGTTGTATTTTGTTTTTACCTTTTCTATTTCCTCATCAGATGCTTTCGTTTTGTAAACAGCATTGCATCCCTGATAAATAACTGTGATCCTTTCCTCTGGCACCTTCAAATAGTGTTGTAGATCTTTTGAAGTTTGGTTGCTGATGGCAATGATTTTATCCGCTGTTTTGCAAGCGTTGGTAATCTTCTTCTTGTAAATCTTTACATCTATTTTTTTATAAAGTTTTGGGTACCTGATAAAAATTAAGTCATGAACGGTGACAACAGTTTTCAATCCTTTCGGCTTTGAAACCGGTAATTCATTACTCAACCCATGAAAAACATCCATACCATCGCGAAAAGCGATATTGCCCAGGTTGACCGAACGCCAAAAACTACCGAAACCTGACCCTTTTACCCATTTTGGGGGCGTCCTTACCAGTAATTTAGGATTGGTACGAAACTCCTGGCTCTCAGGGTGATCCTTGACCTTGGGGCTATAAAGCGTGTAAAAATGATCCGGGTAGTGGTCCAGCAACGCCCGCATCACAAACCGACTGTAGTTTCCCAGTCCGGTGAAGTTATTGAACAAACGCTTGGCATCGAATCCGATTCTCATCTATCCACAATTTGGTAGTATAAATATAAGATGAGAAAAGTGAATTGAGAAGGTAAGATGGGTAAATAGGCCGCTTCAAGATGAGTACATACTCCATAAAAAAGCCGTCTCAACTCCAAGAATACACTGAATGTATTTATGAGCTTTGAGACGGCCTTATGCAGGAGCTGGATTAATTAACTAATCATCCTCCTTTTCCTTTTCTTCCTTTTCCATCAGCACAATTTCATCGCCATCCTTCAAACGTTTTGAGACAACCAGGAATGGTCCTGTTACCACTTCAGAGGAATCGGTTAACCCGGAAATAATTTCAATATTGTCATAATCACTAATACCCGTTTTCACTTCGACCATTTTGGCCTTTCCGTTTTCATTAACAAACACAACGATTTTATCCTCCTTCTTCTGTTGCTTTTTGCTTTCGTCCACTACCTGTCGGTTGTTTCTGTCGTTACGGTCATCATCATCATTATCATTTTCTTTCTTATCGTCATCCGGATTTCTGGTGGTCACTGCAGCAAGTGGTACTGACAATACGTTGTCTTTTGTTTTTGTGAGAATTTCAACACTGGCTGTCATCCCCGGGCGGAAAGGGTATTTATTACCTGATTTTACCAGGTCTTCATAGGACGCACGAAGGATAAGGATGCGCACCTCAAATTCTGTAATCGCATCTGCCGACTGCTTTTCTTTCGCTGTATTGGCGATGTGTGTCACTATACCCTTGAACTCCTTATCTGTATTGGTGTAAGCATCCACTTCAATTTGTACGGTATCATTTAAATGTACGCGCACAATATCGTTTTCATTGACATTCACCCGTACCTCCATTATGTTCAAGTCAGCAATTCTCAGCATTTCCGTTCCTGCCATCTGAGCTGTACCTACTACCCTCTCCCCCTGCTTCACATTCAGTTTTGAAATCACCCCTTTCATTGGAGAAACAACAGTTGTTCTTCGCACATTCTCACGCGACTCTCTTACACTTGCTTCTGTGCTTCGCACGATGTACTTGGCCGCTTCCAACGATTGTTTTGCCGACTCCAGATCGTTCTTAGAAATTTTAAAATTTTGCTGGGCCAGTTGCCACTCTGCTTCTGAGATCACTTTCTCGTCCCAAAGTTTTTTCTGACGATTAAACTCCTGCTCAGAACGCATGAATGTGGCTTCCGCCCTCGATAATGAAGCTTTGGAAGATTCAACATTCGCTTTCTGTTGGTTCAATGTAGCTTCAGAGCGCTCCAACTGACTTAACCATACATCAGGTCTGATCTTCACCAAAACATCTCCTTGTTTTACAGAGTCACCATCCTCTACATTCAATTCAATAATTTCACCAGAAACTTCTGGCGCCAGCTTTACTTCGGTAACGGGCTGCACCGTTCCTGATGCACTCACTTTTTCAGTGATAGAAGTTTTCATCGCTTTAGCCAATTCCACTTCAATCTCCTTCCCCTTACCAATCCATCCCTGAGATTTTCCCACAGCTATGAAAACTATTATTACAACAACAGCCCCAATAAGGATGTATATAAGCTTATTCGATTTTCGCTTTTGCTTTGCCATTCGTTCGAATTATAAAATAGAGTTTAATAATCAACAGGTTTACCCTGGTAGAAATCTAGAATTTTCTTTTTGAATATGAAGTTGTACTTGGCGCGTGCCAAATCAGACTTGGCTTGAAAAAGATCGTTTTCGGAAATTTGGTATTCAAAATAATTGATTGCTCCTAATTCAAAACGTTGCTTAGACATGCGGTAAGCCTCCTCACGGGCGTTTACCTGTCTTAAGGATGATGAATAACTCTTGGAAGCAGCTAGCGCATCGTTGTATGCCGTTTCAATGGTTTGTCTCAATCCGTTCTTTGTTTCCTGCGCGGTAATGTCAGCTATTTCTTTGTTGATGGCCGCTCGTTGTACTCCCGCTCTGTTTTGCAAACCATTAAAAAGAGGAATGGTTAATGAAAGATTGACTTGTTTAAACAAGTTGTCTTTCAATTGGTCGCGTTGCCCGTACCCTTCGGATATTACCGTAGAATTCTGCTGGCTATAATTAAACACTGGTTCATTCGTTCCTTCTACCAATCCGATCTGTGTTTTTGTGAAAGGTCCGGTGGGAATTGAAAAAGGAATATCCGAAGCGCTTGAATAATTGGACGCTGCTGATCCATTCAGGCTAAGTCTGGGATACAACCCACCTTTACTTGCTTTCAGTGCCAATTCTGCACTTTCCACTTTAAGTAAGGCACTTTTAATTTCCGGCATATTTAACAACGCCATCTCGTAGGCCTCCTCCGAGCTTGCATCCAAAATCAAATCCTCCAGCTCCAAATCTGGAACTTGTACCCTCATGGGAGTAGACCCAGGCAATTGCATGGCTTGCTTAAGCTGCAGCAAGGAAAAATTAAGTGCATTCTCCTGATTGATCAGGTTCACTTCATTGGTGGCCACTTGCGCCTCCTGATTAAGCTCGTCTCCTTTGGGTAAACCTCCTGCAGCTACCTGCTTTTTAATCCTTTCCAATTGTTGTTCACTGGAGTTGAGTTGGTAAGTGGCATTCTCATACAGTTCCTGATTGAAAATAACATTTACATACAGTGTCACCACATTGATGGTTACGTCATTTTTTGCCTTTTCAAGGTCTTGCTCGGATGCCTCATAATCCCTTTGGCTTTGACGAAAACTATTTTGTAGCCGAAGCCCGTTAAATAGGGTCAAGGATGAATTGGCTTGAAGGTTGATATTGGATGAGTTCCTGTTCACAAACGTATTGCTCACTGGGTTAACTGCCCTTCCATAATTTTGGCCATAAGAGGATCCCGCATTGAGGGTAGGTAAAAAGGACATCTTGGACTGTAACAATCCCACCTTAAAACTTTCAACGTTGTATAAGCCCCGTCTTACATTCAGGTTATTATCCAAGGCTACTTTTACGCATTCCTGGAGTGTCCATTCTTTCTCTCGATTATTTTCTTGTGAAAAGGCTGTAAACGAGGTGGTTGTAAAGGCAATTAAAAAAAACATTAAGAATCTCAACATACTACTAAGCTATTTCAGGGATGTAAATCACTTCCTTTACCCAGTTAAGACTATTTAGATAAGTAAATGTTACATCCTTAATTCCAGAATCCATTTCTATTACCAGGCAGGCCAGATCATTTTTCCCCTTACGGGAAACCGACATGGTAGCGATATTGCATTGGTCATTGGCTATCACACTGGCTATGAAGGCGATACTCCCTTTTACATCATCAGCATAGATGATAATAGTATGGTTGGAGGTTGTAAAATCTGCCTTAAAACCATTGACCTCGGCAATATTTACAATGCCACCGCCCTTGCTCTCACCTAACACTTCAATTGTTCTTTCTCCTTTTTTAATCTTCAGCTTAATGGAGTTGGGGTGAAAAGTAGAGGCATTGCCCACGGACTTAAAGTGGTATTTAAGACCGGCCTTTTTTGCCAAATCGAGGGAGTCTTTGATCCGTTTGTCATCAGTTTTAAAGTCCTGAAGTCCTGCAATGATGGCTCTGTCACTTCCATGCCCCTCATAAGTCCTTGCAAACGAGTTATAAAAAGTAATTTCCGCCTCTTGGGGAATACCTCCCAAAATCGCAACAGCAGCTCTCGCTATCCTGACCACACCGGCAGTATGAGAACTGGAAGGCCCTATCATAATAGGCCCTATCATATCAAAAACGCTACTTTTTTCAGGCATAGTGTCAATACGGATTTAAGGGTGAGATGGACGACAGATTGGGGTATTTTTTACCTCAGAGGTAAAATTAACAGTTGCAAGGGATACCCATCTGAAGAAGGGTCAATTTCTTTTTACCAATCTGGCAGACCTCAGGGACGCACCATCCCATACCTTCAAAATGTAAATCCCTTGAGAAAGCTGACTCAAATCAAGTGTTATATCCCCATCCTTTGTAATTGAAGGAAATACGGTTTGTCCGAGGTTATTGACCACTTTGATATTTTCTACCTCCAGCTGAGTTGAATTTGTGAGGTAAAAAACACCACTGGAAGGGTTGGGAAATACCTGAATCCCATCTGGGCTAATGAAATTCACCCGCTCAATAGCCGAAAAGGATACTTGACCATCAAAATCTGTCTGCCTCAATCGATAATACGATATTCCATCTACCGGCAGGTAATCCAGGGCATCATAAACCTTTGCTTCGCTGGTGGTTCCTGCTCCTGCAACGGTGGTAATGGACAGCCATTGCTCACCATCAATGGACCTTTCAACAGTGAAGAAATCGTTATTCAATTCTGATGCAGTCGTCCATTTCAATTGTATAGCATCTCTGAGAGGGCTGGCCTTAAACATTACGAGCTCAACAGGAAGTGGCGATGAAGCATCTGTATTGCCAAGCGTAAACCGGTCTCCATTTTGAAAATCTACGTTAGCAAATGTTGCCACGCCATTGGATACTGAACCCACAATAGGTGTTACATCGTTGTCTGCAAAACCATCTCCATCTCTATCAATCAACAACCTAAGGTTTGATCCAAGAGGACTACCTCCCACTCCGCTAAAGTCAAAGGAAATGGAAACATTGCCAACATCTCCCGTTTCGCTCACTCTCCATATTCTGGTCAGCCTTTCCTGAATTACAGTGCCATCAACGGCTGTTCCTACAGCTGTGGTGGAGCTGTTCAAAATTGCGTTATCATGACCCCACATAAGAAATTCACTGTTGGCAAGATCTTTTGGATTCCA
>JBDVKV010000031.1:0-228826 GCA_039971015.1 Cyclobacteriaceae bacterium | reverse complement strand
TTGGCCAGTAAAGGAATGTCTTCAAACCGATCTCTGAGTGGAGGTATCTCTACTTCTATCGTATTAATTCGGTACAATAAATCCTGGCGGAATCGGTTTTCCTTCACCATGTCATAGAGAGGCATATTGGTAGCACAGATGAGCCTGATATCAACGGGGGTTTCTTTGTTAGCTCCTACACGACTTACTCTTCTGTTTTGTAAAACTGCCAATAGTTTTGCCTGTAGGGGCATAGATAAATTTCCTATTTCATCGAGAAATAGGGTTCCTTTGTTGGCAAGTTCAAAACGACCAGCCCGATCTTCCTTGGCATCGGTAAAGGCTCCTTTCTTATGACCAAAAAGCTCACTTTCAAAAAGTGTTTCAGTTATAGATCCTAAATCTACACTTACAAAGGACTCGTGTTTGCGGGAAGAATTTCTGTGTATGGCCCTGGCTATCAACTCTTTACCAGTTCCATTTTCCCCTAATATCAACACGTTGGCATCGGTATGGGCCACCCGCTCAATCGTTTGAAAAATCCTCTGCATCGGTTGGCTTTGTCCAATGATGTCGCTGAATTTTTCATTAAGCGCCTGATTGATTTCTTTATTCTTTATCCGTAAGGATTCAATTTCATTCCGTGATTCGCGCAGCCGCAGAGAAGAATATATGGTGGCCAGTAGTTTTTCGTTTTCCCAGGGCTTGAGTACAAAGTCAGTGGCTCCTGCTTTAATCGCCCTTACCGCCATCTGTACATCGCCATACGCTGTAATTAATACAACAACAGATGATGGGTCGATCTCAAGGATTTTTTCCAGCCAATAATACCCTTCACTTCCACTACTTACATCTTTGGTGAAATTCATGTCGAGCAAGATCACATCATAGCTCTCATTGCCCATGAGATTGGCTATGGCTTCGGGGTTTTTCTCAATATCGACTTGTGCAAAATGCCGCTTCAGATACATCTTGGCTGCCTTCAACAAATCTTCGTTGTCATCGACTATTAATATTTTCCCTGATTTTGATTCCGTCATAAATGTCTATTTCAATCCTACTTGGCAGGTCATTTTCGCAAGTGAAATTATCCCATAAACGAATAGACCTGTCCGGGAGTGGGCAATATTGATACCGAAATGCGAAAATGGCCCAAATCCTTTATTCGGCAGGATATGGCCCTAAATCTAATCTTTTTTTGTCCGCATGCGAACAGATACGTTCAGATGTGAACGTGAAATGAGCTGAAATTGCGTCTTTTAGCATCAAAGAACTGCTTTTTGGGCGTTGGCACGTTTGTTGGCAATTAGCTGATCAGAATTTAAACTTTTCGCCATTTCATGGACAAACAATTAAAAAAGAAAAAATGGACAGTGAAGCGGATATCCACCTATGGGGGTATCGCGTTGTTAGTTATTTTTATTAGCTATCAATTTCTTTTTGCCGACAGGCGATCAAAACTAAAAGTTGAGACAGAGAAGATAACCATCTCTACCGTGGAGCGGGGAGTTTTTCAGGAGTTCATTCCTCAAACTGGAACGGTTGAACCGAGTAGAACCGTATACCTCGATGCGATTGAAGGAGGTAATATTAAAAGGATTGTGAAAGAAAGTGGTGCTATGGTGAAGGAAGGTGATTTGATATTGGAAATCACTAACCTTAGCAGAGAACTCTCTGTTTTGCAGCAAGAGGCACAGTTGGTTGAAAGTATCAACCGCTCAAGAGACACCAGGTTGGGATTAACAAGAAACGACCTTGAACAAAGAAATGCTTTGGCACAAATTGACAATCAGTTGGCTATACTTGGTCCTCAGTATGAAAGGCAGAAAACTTTGTACGAGAAAAAACTAATATCGAAGCAAGAATTTGAAAGAACAGAAGCTGATTATAAGTACAACATCCAGCGTAGAGATATTACCTACGAGGTGTACAGAAAAGATTCATTGAATCGTATTTCGCAGCTTCGGGACATTGATGCTTCTGAATCAAAGATGAGACTGAATCTTGAAGGGGTTGGAAAAATATTGGATAATCTAAAACTAAGAGCACCCATAGCCGGGCAGTTGTCTCGCCCACAACTTGAAGTTGGTCAGTCAGTAGCTCAAGGGCAGCGTCTGGGTCAGGTAGACATTTTAGGAAGTTATAAAGTGAGAGTTCCGATCGATGAGCTTTACTTACCAAGAATTTCTACAGGATTGCATGCAACTACTCCATTCGCAGGCAAAGACTACTCACTGGTGATTACTTATATCTATCCAACCATTACCAATGGCCGCTTTGAAGTGGATATGGACTTTGATGGGGAAACACCGGAAGGAATTAGAAGAGGTCAATCCATGAGATTAAGAATTGAGCTGGGTCAATCCTCAGAGGAATTATTGTTACCGGTAGGAGGATTTTATAAGGATACGGGTGGTAACTGGGTATTTGTAGTAGAAGAGGGTGGGGGACGTGCAGTACGCAGGGATATAAAGCTGGGTAGGAAGAATACTGAAAACTTTGAGGTGTTGGAAGGATTGCAACCTGGTGACAGAGTAATCACCTCTTCCTACGAGAATTTTGGCAACAATGAAGTTTTAATATTGGATTAATGCAACTATTTGAGAATTCTCGCGTCTAATTAAAAAAAATTGGAATAAGCTTAGTAACTATTATTAACAATCTAAGTATTCATTTTGAACTTAAATCAATAACCATAAATATCTAATTGTAACAAACTATGATCAAACTAAAGAACTTAGAAAAAGTGTATTCTACGGAAGAAGTAGAAACCACCGCGCTCAACAACATTAACCTTGAAATAAAAGAAGGTGAGTTTGTAGCTATCATGGGCCCTTCAGGCTGTGGTAAATCAACTTTGTTAAATATTCTTGGTCTGTTGGATAATCCCACCAATGGCGAGTACCATTTTGGTGAGCATGAAGTAGCTAAGTATTCTGAGCGTCAGCGTGCGCAATTGAGAAAAGGCTCAATTGGTTTCGTGTTTCAGAGTTTTAATCTTATCGATGAACTCACAGTATTTGAAAATGTTGAGCTTCCATTATTGTATTTAAAAGTTCCTTCCAGCGAGCGCAAGGCTAAAGTGGAGGAAGTACTTGAACGCATGAATATCATGCACCGTAGAAATCACTTCCCACAACAATTGTCGGGTGGTCAGCAACAAAGGGTAGCGATATCAAGAGCCATTGTGGCAAAACCAAAAGTAATATTGGCGGATGAGCCAACAGGTAACCTCGACTCTGCCAACGGTGAAGAGGTAATGAAATTGTTATCTCAATTAAATGAAGAGGGCACAACCATTGTAATGGTAACACACTCTCCATACGATGCGAACTATGCACACCGCGTTGTCAACCTGTTTGACGGTAAGGTGGTTACTGAAAATATTAAAGAGCGTTTTCACGTATAATGTGAAGGCCACCGTTTAATAACCGGTGGAGCAAAGAGTTCAGGGTTTGATCATCCTGATTCGTTCTCTTAGTTAGGTTTAGGTTTAGGATAGGGCCCTGATCCAGCGTTCAGGGCCTTATTTTTCTCCAGTTTACTTGGTAATACAAGGTACTATTGCAGAATAGTGCAACCTTTTTCTCCATCTGTAGTCTTAGATAAAAGAAAGAAGTCCATGCTAAAGAATTATTTTCTTATCACCCTGAGAAGTATGATGAAGAACAAACTTCACATCTTCATCAATATTTTTGGTTTGGCTATCGCGATAGCTACCTGTATTGTTTCTTATTACAATTACGATTTCAATGCATCATTTGATGCTCACCACGAAAATCTTTCATCTCTTTATAGGGTCAACTCCACCCGGGAGTTTCAAAATGTAACTACAGCCTATGGATACGTGCCTGTTGGGTTAGGCAATGCAATGAAAGAAACTGTACCGGATATTGATAAGCTAACCCGATATTATCCTGACAGGGGTGACTTCAGGATAGGGGACGAAGTATTTTCTGAAGCAATTCAATATGTGGATCCGGATTTGTTCAACATGTTCACATTTGAGTTTTTGGATGGCAATGGGGCATCCATCAAAGACAAAGGCACAATTATCATTAGCGAAGGGCAGGCAAGAAAATATTTTAACGAAGAAAGAGTAGTTGGAAAGGTGATTACCCAAATGCTGGATAGTGGTAAAACCAAAGAGTACCTGATAGGAGGAGTTTATAAAAATCAACCTGAGAATTCCAGTTTTGGATTTGAGGGGACCTATGTATTGTATGATAATTGGTTTGATGGTGCAGACCCTGAATTTAATGAAAACAGCTGGAGGTATAGAAGTCAGTTGTATGTTCAGATCAACAACCCCTCCAGGATTGCAACTGTGGAATCCCAAATTAAACCACTGACTGAAAATAATAATCGGATAAGAGAGGATTTTATAATAAAAGCCTTTGTGCTTGATCCTATGGTAGGCATGGGAGTGCGTGATAGCTATAATGAAATACCAGGCACCTGGACGCGACAAGCTTCGCCATTGGCAGCTGTGGCAGGAACTGGAATGATGGGAATATTAATCCTATTGATTGCTTGTTTTAACCTTACCAATACCTCAATTGCCATTTCTTCAGGAAGGCTAAAAGAGATTGGTATTAGAAAGGTGATGGGTAGCGAACGCAAGCACTTGATCTTTCAGTTTATGGGGGAGACGGTGTTTATCTGCTTCATTGCTTTGATACTTGGAGGGTTGTTAGCAGAGTTTTTTCTTATTCCTGCGTTTAATGAATTGTGGGAGAATATGAAACTGCAGACCAATTATTTTGGCACACCCAATTTTTCCTTGTTTATGGTGGGCACTTTGCTCTTTGTGGCCCTGGCGGCAGGGAGTTACCCTGCATTGTATATCAGTAAGTTTCAATCCATAACTATACTTAAGGGTAAATTGAAATTTGGAGGAACAAACCCTTTTACAAGGGTCTTGCTTACCCTTCAGTTTGCCATTTCCCTGATAGGGATCGTATGTAGTTTCGCTTTTGTTGAGAATGCTAAATATCAGCACGAATTTGATTTAGGGTTTAATAAAAATGGAGTTGTCTATTCAAGAGTAGAAAATCAATCTGACTATGAAACTTATAAAAATGAATTAGCCAGAAATCCAGATATTCAATTGATCAGCGGCACAGAACATCATTTTTTCTCCAGCTACTATAATGACCCTATTAAAAGTGGAGAAGAACAAATTGAGGTGGACATATTGAATGTTGGAGACGACTATATGAAAACCTTAGGCATTACTTTATTAGAAGGTAGAAACTTTAAAAAGGACTCTGAAACGGACAGAAGAGAATCCGTTATTGTTACCGAAGGTTTGGCCAGAAAATTTAACTGGCAAGATCCTATTGGTAAAGAGATCATTTGGATGGACACAGTGAGTCTATATGTAATAGGGGTTGTAAAGGATATTTATAGTCACGGACTCTGGGATCAGCTGGAGCCGACTATGTTTAGGTACGGTACCGAAGATAAAATAGGCTATATCGTTGTCAATGGTTCTGCAGAAAAGATTGTGGATATCAATCGATATATGGAAAGTACCTGGAATCAGTTGTTTCCAAATAAAATGTACAGGGGTAGGTATATGGATGAACCGATGGTAGAAGCCAATACGGTGAATAATAATATTGTTAAAATGTTTGTTTTCCTTGGAGTAGTGGCCTTGTTTCTTTCAGCTACAGGTTTATTCACCATGCTTTCACTCAATATTATTAAACGAATGAAAGAAATAGGAGTACGGAAAGTTTTAGGGGCATCGATTGCCAATATATCCAGGGTTGTAAATACGGAGTTTGTAATCATCTTATTGTCTGCAAGTATTCTTGGAGTAATTGGTGGTTCTTTTATGGCCAGTATGTTGATGGGTAGTATTTGGGATTACTATCTTGAAGCCACAATTTCCACTTTTGTTATCTCTGTCTTTTTAATGTTATTTATTTCATTTTTATCCATTGTGTTTAAAACATACAATGCTGCCAAAATGAACCCTGCTAAAACATTAAGAGATGAATAAAAATATTTCTTATCAACCGCTGTAACGTTTTGGGATGATTTGGCGTCTTAGTGAAAAGTCAGTTCATATAAGATAAATGCTATATCCATGATAAGAAACTACCTGAAAATTGCGGTAAGAAATATTTTAAAATATAAATTCTTTTCGGCAATAAACATTTTGGGATTATCCATCGGGATAACTTGTTGTTTTTTCATCTTCATCTACGTGTTTGATGAGCTTAGTTATGACAAATTCCATAAAGATGTTGATAGAACTTATCGGATAGGTTTATTAGGAAGGATAGCAGGTCAGGAATTTAATACTTCTAGTTCCAGTTGGCCGGTAGGGGAAACCATGCAGGAAGAAATACCGGGAGTGGAGTCATCACTGAGAGTGTGGTATCGATCTGTGCCCATTGTTTTTAAATATGAAGATCGGTCTTTTTCAGAAAAGGAAATCATTTATGCCGACTCTAACTTTTTTGACTTTTTCAGTTTTAAACTTTTGCAAGGTGACCCTAAGCAAGCACTTAAAGAGCCCAATTCAATATTGTTGACTCCGGCTTTTGCGAAGAAGTATTTTGGTGAAGATGACCCGATTGGTAAAATTTTGTTGATGGGTACAGATAGTAGGGCGCTAAAGGTAACTGGTTTGGTTGCTCCAGCGCCAGGGAATTCTCATTTTCATTATGGAGCCATTATTTCTTTCATGACAGCAAAAGGGCAACTCTTTGAAGGTTGGACCGGCAACTCACTACAAACTTATGTGAAGCTGAACAGGCAAATTACCATGGAAGAAACCAATGCCAAGCTGGAAGAAATCGTTGCCAAGTATGTTGGACAGGAGATAGAGCAAGGATTAGGATTCAGTTTCAAAGAATTTCAGGAGAACGGAGGCGTATATAGATATTACTTGTATCCAATGGCGGAAACACACCTCAATTCACCTACACAGGATGATATGGAACCTAACGGAGAAATGAAATACGTGTATATATTTTCCCTTATTGGTGGATTCATATTAATTATTGCCTGTATTAATTTCATGAATCTGTCAACAGCCAAGTCCTCCAGTCGAGCTAAGGAGGTTGGGTTGCGGAAGACGCTGGGCTCACAACGTTCGCAAATGGTTTGGCAGTTTTTGGCTGAGTCAATTGTATATAGTCTGGTTGCTATGGTCATTGCCATAAGTCTTACTTATTTGTTGCTTCCATACTTTAATTTATTATCAGGTAAACAACTTACTACCGGATCACTGTTTAATATAGAGCTGGTTATTGGAGCGTTAACAATTGTTTTGTTTGTTGGATTAGTAGCTGGTAGTTATCCTGCATTTTATCTCACCTCTTTCAATGCAGTCGAGGTGCTGAAAGGAAAATTACGGGCTGGAATGAAGAGCAAGGGCGTAAGGAGTGCACTTGTTGTAGTTCAGTTTGCCATCTCTATCTTTCTTATCATTGCTACTGCCATTGTACTTCAGCAGCTTCAATTTTTACAATCAAAGAACCTAGGACTTGATAAACAGAACGTAATCATTTTACAAAATGCACGTAAATTAGGAAACGGCCGTCAGGCTTTTAAAAACAGTGTGCAGCAAATATCAGGTGTTGAAAGCGCAAGTTATACGAATAATGCTTTTCCTGGTGTAAACAATACTACAGTGTTTAAAACCCGTGGTTCAGAGCAAGAGCAACTTTCCGCTACTTACTATGCAGATTATGATCACTTGAATGTGCTTAAGTTCGAAATAATTGATGGCCGTTTTTTTTCGAGGGATTTTCCATCAGACAGTAATGCGGTTGTTGTAAATGAAGCTGCCGTTAAGCAATTTGGATGGGGAAATGCGATTGATGAGGAGCTAATCAGTTATAATGGACCGGAACCAACAACATTGAAAGTGGTTGGTGTGGTTAAAGATTTTAACTTTGAGTCGTTAAAATCTCAAGTGCGTCCTCTTATTATTGCTTTAACAGATCAATCTAATTATTTGTTGGTTAGGTATTCAGGCACTCCGGAGCTGGTCATCAGCGGGCTGAAGGAATTATGGAACCAACAAGCAGCCGGAGATCCGTTTGAGTATACTTTTCTTGATCAGGATTTTGATGCGCTCTTCAGAGCAGAGCAAAGGCTAAAAAATATTTTTATGTTGTTTGCAGGCCTCGCCATATTTATTGCCTGCCTGGGTCTTTTTGCGCTGGCAGCATTTATAACCGAACAGCGTACCAAGGAGATAGGAATAAGAAAGGCAATGGGAGCGACCGTTCCGGGTCTTACGTTGTTACTCTCACGTGAATTTACAATGCTGGTTTTGATTTCGTTTATCCCTGCTTCAGCGGCTGGGTATTATTTCACCAGTGCCTGGTTACAAGACTTTGCCTATCGCATCACCATTAATCCATTGGTTTTTATTGTAAGTGGATTGATTGCTTTTGGCGTTGCATGGATCACTGTAGGTTTTCAGGCAATTAAAGCTGCAAAGTCAAACCCTGTTCGTTCTCTTCGGTACGAGTGAGGATTAAAATACAGTCAGGTTATGTTAAAATAGTATTATTCATAATTTTTCAACATTACATTCTATTTTAACCTGCACTTAAATTCTATCTCCAATTAATTAGGTGGGGGAAATACTCCCTTTTGTGGTACAAACGTCTATATTTTCCCTCTATACGGTCTGAAAACAGTGAAAATGGTAGTCACCCATTCCGAGTTACTGCATTTGTTTATTTTTTTCCTATAAATCCTATTACATTAAATTATCATTAGTAAAGTGGCTTTAATGGCAAATATGGTTTGTTTTAACCGGTTATGATTTCTAAATTCATCCTAACCTAACCTAAACCTTACATCTAATGATAACTCCCATTAACCTGAAATTTATCGGCATTCCCTAGCGTGTGGGCTTTGTCGAATAATCAAGATTGTACCAATTGGGTACAATGACCACCTCGTCATTTATTATTAACCTTAACCCAAGTACTATGTTAAAACTGTACAACAAGAAGTTGTTCAATTCCTTCCTCATTATGGTTGGATTGAGCTTTGCTAGCTTCGCCACCCTGGCCCAGGGTTCAATATCGGGTACAATTACCGATGCGGAGACCGGAGATCCGGTACCGGGAGTGAATATTTTCATTCCTTCTCTGGCAAAGGGTACGCTTTCGAACGTTGACGGAACATATCAGATTTCTGATATTCCCAACGGATCCTACAAGGTTGTAGGGAGTTTTATTGGTTATCGTAACATGGAAGAAAGTGTAACGGTAAACAACAACTCTCAAACTTTGAATTTTGCATTGGAAACCAGCACTACGCAGTTGAGCGAAATCGTAGTAACTGGTACTGGTGGACCGATGGAGAAGAGGAAAATTGGTAACTCAGTGGGTATTATCTCTACAGAGTCACTTTCAAATGCACCTATTACATCCTTCTCTGATTTACTTCAGGGACGTGAGCCAGGTATGGTTTCAATTCCAGGTGGTGGATTGACAGGTGAAGGAGCTCAAATTCGTATCAGAGGATCTGCCAGTTTATCGCAGTTGAATGAGCCAATCATTATTATTGATGGTGTTCGTATTGACAATGGCGGTGGATTTGGTGATGGTGGATTTGCCGGAAACGGTGGAGGTGGTACATCTCGTTTGGATGATATCAATCCTGAGTCGATTGCTCGTATCGAGATTCTAAAAGGTGCTGCTGCTGCTACATTGTATGGTACAGAAGCGAGTAATGGTGTAATCCAGATATTCACCAAAAGAGGTGCTACAGGCGCTCCTAAGTTTGACGTTAAGTTAGCTAAGGGTATCATCACTTATCCTAAAGGACGCTACCCAGATAACGTAGGTTGGGCAAGGGATGCCGCACAGGCTTCTACTATGGAGTCCGTGTTAGGTGGAAGTGTAACGCCATATCAATTGATATCTAGAAATTTTACCGAAGATTTGTTTGAAACAGGAACCAATACAGAGGCTTCTGTCTCTGCATCAGGAGGAACAAACGCTGTTACGTATTATGTAACAGGTCGTTTCTATGATGAGGATGGTCCATTTGGAGGTAAAGACAATAGAGGGTATAAGCCAGGGCAAGCTACTTTGGCTGAAGATTTGATGAAGCGCGTGCAGTTGAATGCGAATATCGGTATTGTTCCTTCAGGAAAGACTAAAATCAATATTGTAACAGGATACAATAAAACAGACTTCTCTTCACTGCAAACCAATAATAATATTTACGCGGTAGGTTCACTGGCTCAATTTAGTAAGCCTGAAAGAGTTGCTGCAAACAACCTAACAGGTACTGTTGCATTCGCAACAGTAAATGAGTCAATGCAACAAACAGTTACTCAGGATGTAAACCATTATAATGGAAGTGTAAATGTCAATTACAATCCTATTCCTTGGTTGATTTTAGATGCTGTTGTTGGTGTGGACTACTCAAGCTCAATAGCTGAGAATTACCGACCATTTGGCTGGAACATAGATGGATTTGGAAACAGCGAGCCAGATGGTTCAAAAGCTTACACCAATCGTGATTTTATTGCTACATCAATGCAATTCAATGCTTCCGCTACAAATAGGATCAGTGATAATATTGAATCTGATTTTATCGTTGGTACTCAGTTGATTCAGCAAAAGACCAGTATTTTCTCTGGAAATGGTGTTGCCTTTCCTGGTCCTGGTTTTGCCGTGGCTGGAGCCGGAGCTAACAAGGATATTTATCAGTTCTATTCTGAGGTGATCAATGCAGGTGTTTATGCTCAGGAGCAAATTGGAATTAATGATCATTTGTTTATTACGCTTGGTGCACGTTTGGATGCGCACAGTGCGTTTGGTTCTAACTTCAACGCACAGTTTTATCCGAAAATTGCAGCATCTTATGTAATATCTGATGCTCCTTACTGGCCTGGAAATATAGGCCCAATAAACACGTTACAATTCAAAGGGTCATTCGGTCAATCAGGTCTTCAGCCTGGGGCATTCGATGCCTTGACAACCTACAGAGCAATTGCGTCTACCACTGGTGCAGGTATTTCACCTCAAAATCTGGGTAATCCAGACCTGAAGCCTGAAGTATCAGCTGAAATGGAAGTGGGTGCCAGTGTTGGTTTGTGGAATGGTAAATTAACATTCGATGCGACTTATTGGGATAGAACAGTTACTGATGCACTATTTGCTCAGCAGTTCCCATTATCAGGTGGATGGAGACAAGCACAGTTGGTGAACATCGGAGAGCTTTCTGCGAAAGGGTTGGAATTGGGTGTTACTACAACGGTAGTTAATACTGGTGACCTCAAAGTTGATCTTTTTGCTAACGCTGCCTATTTGAATGAGGAGGTTATTAGCTTAGGTGGTGCACCTCCGGTAAAAGTGGGAGGTAGTTACCCTAGATATAGAAACTTCCTTGTAGAAGGATATTCTCCTGGAGCAAATTTTGGAGTGAAGCTACTTGATGTTGCTGATGGATTCCTTCCTTTAGATTATAATGGAGACGGAAACCCTGATTCAAGGGCAGAAGTTGTAAGTTACCTTGGTTCATTACCGGTTGGAGCAGCTCTACCTACCACTACATCAATTGTAATGCTAGATAACAACTATGTTACTGAGGGAGAACAATCAGTAAGTGGTCATTTTCTGGGTAAAACTACGCCAGATTGGCAAGGAGCAATTGGTGGTACAGTTACCTACAAAAACTGGTTATTAAGAACCAACTTCGAATACCGTACAGGAAATTACTATGTGAATAACCTTACTGCTGCTTTCCGTCAGGCGAATGGTTCAATTGGGCGTAACCTTCCCAACTCTGCGCGTGTAGAAAGAGACTTTTATACTGGGGGAGTTGATGCCAACTTTAATCCTCAACTAAGTGGCGAAGTGAGAACTCAGGCGGTTGAGGAATGGGTAAATGAAATTTTGGCCCTTTCACCATTTGCTGGTATGAATGCTATTGAAAAAGCTGATTTTATAAGATGGAGAGAATTAAGTTTAACCTATAAATTCCCAACATCGTTTACGGATAAACTGGGGTTAACCAGTGGTTCGTTTACTACCTCGGCTAAGAATTTAGCATTGTGGACTCCTTACTCAGGAGTTGACCCAGAGATCAACGTGTTTGGTAGAGGTGGAAATGGAAGTGCTACAAGTAATACTGACCAGAATTTCGGTCAGGGAGTTGAGGCATTCGGATGGGCAATCCCTACTTCAGTTATCTTCACACTAAAAGTTGGATTCTAAATTTGAAGATTATGAAAAATAGAAAAATATATAAATCAAAAATTTTAAAGGTGTTTACCCTCCTGTTGGCATTTACTGTATTCTCATGTAATGACATTCTGGATGCGGAAAACCCAAATAGTTTGGTGGAGGATGATTTATCCAATCCTGCAGCTGCAAGGCCTATGGCCAACGGCTCGCAGGCTACGGTAACCCGTGCTATTGGAAACTTATTGACTCCATATTCTATCTCATCTGATGAGATGGTGTGGTCAGGATCAAGAGATGACTGGCAGCAGCTTAACTTTGGACAGCTATCGGATTTCGAGAATGAGTTTACTGATGCTGCTTTTTCCTATACTGGAGAAGCAAGATGGTGGGCAGATGAGGTCATCACTCGTATCGAGGCATTCCAAGCTGATGGGTTGTTAATCGCAGGTGATGAGCTTGCATTAGCACGTGCATATCTTTATGGGGCTACTATTTACATCACCATTGCAGATATGTATACAGATTTTGTTTTCTCTGACAAGTTGGAATCGGGCCCTGCTATTGGACCTGCCAATATGAATGGTTTGTATGATACAGCCATTGGTTATCTGACTAAGGCAGTAGCGTTGAACCAATCTTCATTGACTGGCCAATTGCAAGGTATGTTGGCGAGAGCGCATTGGAGCAAAGAGGCTTGGACAAAAGCAAGACAAAGAAACCCAGCTACAGCGCTTATCAACAATGCGGCCGCAGTAACGGCAGCAAATGCTGCTTTGGCTGCTGGTGACGTGGATTTTATTCTGGATGTTGATAGCAGTACACCAGACGTGATCAATGGATTGCCGATAGGTAGTGAAGTGAATGACAGAAAAGAGCAGCGCTTGTCTGACGAGTATATTATCGTTGATCCGGTAACTACTAATTCAGTGAATAAAATTTCAAGTGGAGATCCTACAGAGAGCATTAGCTTGATGGATCCTATAGATGGTATTCCTGATCCTGTTTTGTATAAAACAGTGGTAGATTTCGTTACAGCTCAGCTCTATCCTGATTTTACTCAGACCTCAGAAAGAGAAATGTATCTGATTTTGGCTGAAGCTGCATTGGCTGCAGGTGATGAGCCTGGGTTTGCAACAAATATCAACTTGTTGAGAGCTTTGAATACTGAACTTTCTCCATGGGTTGATGAAGTGACATCAGGTGTTAGCGCACAGGATTTACTTATCCATGAGCGTAGAGTAAACCTATACCTTCAGGGTAGAAGACTGATTGATCATTATCGTTTTGATGATCCATCCCCTTACTGGATTCCATCCAGTGATGCTATAGGTGCAGTTACGTTCTTCCCAATTGGAATTTCAGAAATACGTGCAAATACTTTGATTGATTAATCTTAGTTAGTTTTAAACTTAAGGCCGGCTCAATTTTGAGCCGGCTTTTTTATTGCACAAAAAAGAGTGTCAATTTATTAATGAAGAAGGTTAGTATATTATTGACTAGAGCTGGATAACCTGGTGTTTGATAATTTTTTAAGTGGTTCTTGAAGTTCGATTTTAAGAATTTGTAGTTTAGATAACGCTAACTAATTTTTGCCATGAAAATACTACGCCTGATTACTTCATTGCTATTGCTGAATTCGATTGTTTTTTCACAACCGGTGGATCCGCAGAGTTTCTCTCAGTTAAAATTCAGGTTCATTGGGCCGGATGGGAATAGAGCCATTGCAGTAGTAGGGGAGCCAGGAAATCCAGATGTGTCTTATCTTGGTGCTGCCTCTGGAGGCATTTGGAAAACAGAAGACCGCGGTGTTAACTGGAGACCGGTTTTTGATGATGTGGATGATTCATCAATTGGTGCTTTAGCGATTGCTCCCTCAGATCATGATCAAGTGTGGGCTGGTACAGGCGAAACTTTTATCATACGCCCAGCACATGCAGTGGGTAATGGCATCTATAAGTCTTCAGATGCGGGTAAGACATGGAAGCACATGGGTTTGGAAAAAAGTTTTCGAATCAGCAGAGTAATTGTTCATCCAACAGATACCAATATTGTTTATGTGGGTGTATTGGGTCACACACATGGACCTCAGCAAGAAAAAGGTGTATACAAAACAACAGATGGGGGCAAGACCTGGAATCGTGTGTTGTTTGTCAACGAATTCACTGGTGTTTCTGATATGGCCATCGATTCTAAAAATCCAAACATTGTTTATGCTGCCATGTGGCAGGCAGAAATTAAAACATGGAATTTAAAAAGTGGTGGACCCGGCAGCGGAATTTATCGATCGAAGGATGGGGGCAAAACCTGGGAGCCTCTACGGAATGGACTTGAAAGTGGCCCAAATCATCCAGTGGGAAAAACGTCTGTTGATGTGGCCTACAGTAACCCTAAGGTACTATATGCCCTCGTGGAAGATAAGGAACCCAGATTGTATCGATCAGAAAATGGAGGTGATTCATGGAAACTGATGCAACAAGATCATTCAATGGCGCAACGAGCTGCCTACTATACACGGGTTAGAGTTTCCACTCAGGATGAGAATCGTGTTTACACCATTAATGTCTCCATGAAAATGTCTAAGGATGGTGGAAAATCATGGTCCGATGAATTAGGCCCCTGGGATGCAGGTGGTGATAACCACGATATGTGGTTCGATCCAACAGACGCTACTCGAATTTTGGTGGCTCATGACGGGTGCCTCAATATGTCTTTTAATTATGGCAAGAGTTGGGAGAACATCAACTTACCTATCGCACAGATGTACAATGTAAGTGTGGACAATCGTGTACCTTATTACGTATATGGTAATCGTCAGGATGCGTGGTCTTACCGTGGCCCAAGTCGATACCTTGGAGGATGGAACATACCATTGGGTGTTTGGCATGGGGTAGGAGGTTGCGAGAGTGGAGATGCTAAGGTAGACCCCTTTGATAATAATGTAGTTTGGTCACAGTGCTACGATGGAGGCCTGGATGTTTTTGATTTGACCACCATGCAAATGCGTGATGTACGTGCCTGGCCGGAAGCAGGTTATGGGTTTGCGCCAGCAGACCTAAAATACAGATGGCATTGGAATTTTCCCGTGGTGCTCTCCAAACATACGCGTGGAAAAGTTTGGGCGGGTAGCCAGTATGTTCATGAAACTACCAATGCAGGTCAAAGCTGGAAGGTGATAAGCCTTGATCTCACCACCAATGATAAAACACACCAAATGAGTTCGGGAGGAATGGCTGGAGATAACCTGATGACATTTGATGGGAGTGCTTTGTTTTCAATGGCAGAGTCACCCGTTCAGGAAGGTATTTTGTGGACAGGGAGTAATGATGGATTACTTCATGTAACTAAAGACGGAGGAAAGAGTTGGTTCAAGGCATCTGACTTTATGCCTGAGTTGCCCAAATGGGGAACCATTCGCAATATTGAACCCTCTCATTTTGACGCTTCTACCTGTTACGTATCTGTAGAGGCACACCAGGATGGAGATTTTGGTACCTATGTTTATAAGACAACCGATCTTGGTAAAACCTGGAAAAGGTTGACAATCAACTTGCCTCCCTCTAATTCCAACTTTGTTCATCAAATAAAGGAAGACCCCGAAAAGCAGGGCCTGCTATGGATGGGAACGGACAATGGGCTATATTTTTCTCCCGATGATGGTAATAATTGGATTCGTTTTAAACATGGTCTTCCTGCCGCACCTGTTTTTGGTATAGCCATCCAACCTCATTTTAATGATTTGGTTGTGGGAACCTATGGAAGAGGAATATTCATTTTGGATGACATCACACCGATAAGAGAATTTACCGAAGCCGTTCAAAATTCTGAACTCTATTTATTCACTCCGGGTACTGCGTATCGTTTTCAAAAGATTGATGGCATTAAGTCCAAAGAAAGTTTTAGTGATGGAGAAAACCCACCTTATGGAGTCTCTATTAATTATTACTTGAAAAACGCATCAAAAGATAGTGTTCATGTTAGTATCCTTGATGGGAAAGGGAATA
Source organism: Cyclobacteriaceae bacterium (assembly GCA_039971015.1). GTDB lineage: Bacteria > Bacteroidota > Bacteroidia > Cytophagales > Cyclobacteriaceae > ELB16-189. The sequence goes on along the minus strand of JBDVKV010000031.1, from coordinate 212,661 downwards.
AGGTTAAGCAGTTGGTAGGGACTGGAGAAAAGGGAATCAACCGTATCTGGTGGGATCTTCGGCATGATGAGTATGACTTTCCAAAATTAAGAACAAAACCACGTGATAAAGAGTGGGTGCAATTGGATGAAGAGGGAACCAGAGATATGTTTATTTATGATCTGGACATCGGGCCGGGTATGGCGCCAACGTTGGTTCCTCCAGGTCAGTATACGATTGTGATCAAAGTGGGTGATAGCGAAGTAAAGAAAAATGTACAGGTGCTAAAGGATCCCAACACAAAAAGTTCATTGGCAGATATTGATAAGCAATATGCTTTTGGGATGGAGATTTATCAATCAGTAAATACTTGTTTGAAGTTGATTGATGAAATGGAGAGGGCCCGAGCTGAGTTATTGAAAAAGTCGAAGGATGCGAAGGCGGCACGAACGGCCAGGCCTTTGGAGGAAAAGATTTATAATCTTGAAGGCAAAATTTTCGATGTGCATTTGACGGGTGCACGTCAGGATATTTTTAGAAACCCTGCTGGAATTTTAGAACGAATCTTCGCCATAGCGAAAGAAGGGCAAACAGCCAGTGCTGATTTTCCACCTACCGATCAACAAAAGGAAGTTTTTTCATTACTCAAGAATCGGCTTGAAAAAGTAGAGAACGATTTTGAAACGTTGAAAAAAGGGATAGAATGGAAGAGGAGTGGGCTGTAAAAGTTTTAACTCCTCCGGTCTCTGGCCTGTAACGATTCAAATACAGTAACATTCATGAGAATGAGTAACATGCCGTAGAATACATCTTCAACCGGAATGGTGCCCAACCTGAATCCCAGGTTCTCAGCATTGTTATACCAAACTACTTGCTCATTGATGGCTGTACCTGTGAGTATTCCATTCACTACAAAAAAGGGAATGAGGATAAACAGGTAGGAAATGTAAAACTTGCCGAGGTAAGTTGGTTTTATTTTAAAATGAACGTAGAGTAAAAACAATGCACAAAGCAATGCGGTCATGAATGTGTACCAAAGTTGAGTGCTTGCAATACTTACTATGATAAACATCGCGATTAGAACAAGCGTAATTTTATTGGTAGTTGATATGGAAATTTCCCGTTTTGAAAAATAGCCAACTGCTTCATAGGTGAATACACAGGCATATGGGATGCAGATAAAAAACAAAACTTCTTCAATGGGTAGGCTAAATAAGTAAACGCCAGTAAGGTACTCCGGGTTGAAACCCCATACACCCATTCGGGTAAACCATTCATCCCAAATCAAAAAGAAGGCTCCAGGCAAGAGTATGGCTGGCCACAGGTATTTCCATTTTTTAGAGAAATTAGCTCTTGGGTGAAAACTAAAAAGAAATGGGAGCGAAATAGCAGCCAGATCAATGACGAGGTATAGGTATTTGGAATCCAAGTTTATTGAGTCTCCTGTCTCTCTTTCCGTAATTTAAAATCCTTAGGTTCATATTTCTTTGGTGCATAAAGAAAACCAAAGGCCTCACAATCTTCTTTGCTGTGTTTGCTATGATGAATATAATGTGCGTTGATCATTCTTTTTAAGTACCGACTTTTCTTTTTTGGTCTCCACTTAATACGTTGGTGAACAATAAAGTCATGGAAAATAACATAGAAAAGACCATAACATAGAATACCCAAGCCGACTGCCAGCAGATAGGGATTGTAGGTAACGATACTGGCATAGTAAAACAGACCAATAGAAGGTATACTGAACACAACAGCAAACCAATCATTTTTCTCCAATGCATGGTCGTGTACAGAGTGATGTGACTTATGCCATACCCACAAAACCCCATGCATGATATATTTATGCGTAAACCAGGCAACAAATTCCCAAAACAAGAAGGTTGCTATTACAATAACTGCACAAATTAAAATGGTAATCCAATCCATATAGTATTAGGAGCTGACAGTTCTTTCGTTACTAAAATATGATGCCAATACTTTGTGCCGGTAGTCAAAAATAGCATTTACCTGCCGTCCCACAAAGAGCCAATGTGCCAGCCTACCTAAAATGCCCAAGGGGATTACATAGTTAACTTCATCAATCATTTCTACTCCCTCTTTGGTTCCTTTAAACCGGTGCTGGTGATGCCATAATTTGTAAGGTCCGAAGCGTTGTTCATCAATAAAGTATTGCAAGTCCTTTACTTGAGTTATTTCGGTTACCCAATTCATACGGATGCCAGGCAATACCTTTATTTTATAGGCGATAATTTGCCCGGGATAGGTCGTATCGCCACCAGATATGTACTGGATGTCAAAACCCATATCAGAGGGCGTAATTTTGCTTAAATTCTTTGGTGAAGTAAAGAATTCCCACGCCTCCTCCAGGCTGATAGGCAATACTTGCTTGCGTTTAAGTTGATACATTTTCACAACAATTAAACACCAAGCATTTCAGATTGTTTTAAGTCCGCTTACTTATTTTGAAGGGCTTGTTTGTATGTTCTCAGGGCTCTTTCCCTGGCAAAGGAATGTTCAACAATCGGTTTAGGGTATTGATCAGTGTTGAATTCAGGAACCCACTTTTTAATGTACTCCTTTTGAGGGTCGAATTTTTCAGTTTGAAGATAGGGATTGAAAACCCTGAAGTAGGGGGCTGCGTCACATCCGGAACCTGCGGCCCATTGCCATCCTCCATTGTTCGCAGCAAGGTCAAAATCCAATAATTTTCTGGCGAAATAGGCCTCTCCCCACCTCCAGTCAATCAACAAGTGCTTGATAAGAAAACTGGCTACAATCATTCTTACCCTGTTGTGCATAAATCCTGTAGCATTGAGTTCTCTCATACCGGCATCAACAATTGGGTATCCTGTTCTCCCTTCACACCATGCTTCGAATTCAGCAGGATTGTTTCGCCATTCTATCCGGTCATAAGCAGGTTTAAAAGCCTGATCTACTTTTGGGAAGTGCCAGAGAATCATATGGTAGAAATCTCTCCATATTAATTCGTTGAGCCATGTTTCGTTTTTCGTAACTGCTTCGTTTACAAGCCGCCTGATACTAATAGTTCCAAATCTCAGGTGAACACTCAGTTTTGAAGTTCCGGCTGTTCCGGGGTAGTCTCTGTTCTTGTGATAGTTTTGGATTATAGATGACCTTATAATTCTTGGAGGAAATTCGATTTTAGATGGTGAAAATCCTAATTCTTTTAGTGTAGGTAGTGCAAGAGGTTCGGTTTTGATGAAGTTATCAAAATATTTCTTGGTGGGATATTCTTTGTAATCGTTGGCTGAAAGATTGGCTTTCCATTTTTTGCTATACGGAGTAAAAACAGTGTAAGGTGTACCATCAGCTTTTACAATCTCATCTTTACCAAAAATTACCTGATCCTTATACTCTTTAAATGAAATTCCTTTGCTGGTGAGAAGTTTTCTTATGGCTACGTCCCTTTCTACTGCATAAGGCTCATAGTCTTCGTTGGTATAGACTGCTTTTGGTGAGATGGATTTAAAAAATTTGACTGGAGTGGTATGAACAACCAATAGCGTGCTTCCAGCTTTTTCTAACTCGCTTTTGAGGGTGTGCAACGTGTGGTGTATAAAACTTACCCGTGCGTCATCCTTATCTTCTAGTTTGTTAATAATTTCTTTATCGAAAATAAATATGGGCAATACTTTGGTATTCTCTTTTAATGCATAGTAAAGTGCAATATTATCACGAAGTCGCAGATCCCTCCGAAACCAAAATACTGTTACTTGCTTGTTGATAACGTGACTTGACATTTTAGGCGTATGATTATCAGTTGTTTAACGAAATTTTTTCTGTTCATCGCTTACTTTACAATAACATCCGGGATACAAGAATTGTTTTCAGGGTTAAAATGATTTTAAACCATAAGAAAATACCTACATGTTTAAACATAAGATTCAATTCAATCAAAAATCGCATGTTTTATTGCAATACTTGGTGAATTGTTCTATTCTTGCGCGACTTTAAAATTGACGAAACTTTAAGAAATAATATGAAGTACCGGTTATTTACATCTATCACTTTTTTGTCATTGATATTTCTTGCGACTTCTGTATATGCACAGGATGATCGATCTGGACTATCTTATGGATTTAAGGTAGGTGCTACAGTAAGTAATTTTTCCAATGATCAACCTCACACCAGCGCAAGACTTGGTTTCTTAGCGGGTGGAGTTGTAGAATACGGATTTTCTGATGTATTGTCTGTACAGGCAGAGCCATCTTATATGCAGCAAGGCGGTCGTTTTGTAAGATTTATGGATGATTCAAAATTTAACACTGATCCTTTTTATGATATGTATGCTACCAACTCGGATGTTGTTCTTCATACCATAGATTTGCCGGTACTTGCGAAATATTGGCTGCCTAAATTTGGCGATATTCAGCCAAACGTTGTTTTAGGGCCAGCAGTTGGATATACGCTGGGGGCTTCCAACACGTATCAAACCACCTACAATAGTAATGGTGACTTCTATACGGCCAATGGCTACAAAGAAGAGGGTAGTCAGTATGAGCCTTTTCAGGTAGGGGTAACAGGTGGATTTGGTGGTGAAGTGAGTTTGGGCAGCAAAAGATTAATGATCGATTTCAGGTATCGCTATGGCGTTACACCTGTAAAGAAGAGTTATAGTTATGTTGGCTTGAATTACGTGCAAGGTGATTTACGCACCCACTCTGCATATGTTACCATCGGCTTAGGACTTTAATAATTAAATTTTAAAATCAACTTTACTTTAATAATAACCAATGATGAAACACAAGTTTAAACTGTTTACGGCTAGCCTCATGATAGGATTGATGACGCTATCCATATCATGTAAGGAACAATTTACGGAAGAAGAAGCACTAAAGGCACAGCAATTGGTTGACTTCGCGCTGTTTGTATATAATGAAAGCTCAGAGGGTAGAGAGCCAGTATCTGGGGCAACAGTTACTTTTATACAAGGAACCGCTAAAATAGAAGCCACAACTGATGAGAGTGGAGTAGCATCCTTTCCTGGTGTAAAATTTGGTGGGTTTGTTTATACAGTAACTGCTGAAAACTTTACATCTGTTACTGATAATGAATACATCTACCCAGAGGATATTCGTAGCTCACAAGAGACTTATTCAGTAGGTATATATTCGATTGCTGATGAAACATTGGCTACGATTAAAGGAAAAATTCAGTTGGAGACTGATTTGACTAATGATACTCGCGAAACAATGGAAGGTATGACACTTCGTTTCAGGGTTAATTTGAATAATGGAGATAAAGTATTTACTGCAACTACTGATGCAGATGGCAACTACGAAGTAAAAGTGCCAGTGCGTAACTACGGTTCAACTGTTTATGTTCAGTATCCGGATATGTTAGTTGGGCAGAAGATTGCCTACAACAGATTGGACTCAGATCCATTATATTTTCCAGAGGTTTTACCTAAAATTGAAACCATTGAGACTTTATTTGCCATGTATACTGGCTATAGCTTGAATGCTAGTAACTATCCTGTTACAAACGTATATCCAATTTATGCCATTGCTGAGCCTGCACCTGCTGGACAAGAAACAGCTGTGATTGATTACGTTTATACCAATGATGATGGTGAAATTACGGGTGTAAGTTTCGATGATGGTGGAGATTATACAGGTGATGCTGATGGTTTTGTAAATATCACTTTTACCTCACTATTGGGCGGCTCTGGAGCAACGCTTCAGATTGAATTAGGTGATCAAACTGACTTGGAAGATGCTTATTTCGAAAATGGAACTGCAGTAAGGACATTGGTTGGTGGAACAGGCTATCCGGATGATAACTATCGTTTGAATAGAATAGGGTACCGTGGTCCATCAGTAAATTCTTCAAGCAGAGAGCATAATTTTTACCTATACCCTGGAACCATTACATTTAATAACCAGGATTATGGAACAGGTATTGTTCGCCCTGATGACTTAGACTAATTGTTCAAGTTAGAACTAACAAAAAAGGCTCCCATCGGGAGCCTTTTTTGTTTGTAGAAGGGTAATTAAACGTATTGAGTATAACTGTTGATAATCCTTTCCAGCCAAAAAGTATATTGTTCAGGATTCTCCTTGATCTTATCTTTCAGTAAGGAAGGCTCTACATAAGTCCAACCTTCTACTTCTTCCAAATTGATATTTGGTTCTCCGTCAAACTCACAAACAAACACGTGATCCAGTTCGTGTTCAATAAGGTCCCCGAGGTCTGCTTTATACTGAAATTTGTATAAAAATTGAGGTTGCACATCAACACCCAACTCCTCTTTCATTCTTCGGTTGGTCGCAGCTGCTAAAGTTTCTCCTGGTTTTGGATGACTGCAGCATGCATTGGACCATAAACCCCCACTATGGTATTTGGATTTAGCTCTCTTTTGCAAAAGCATCTCGCCTTTACTGTTAAACACCAATACGGAAAAAGCCCTATGCAAGGCACCTTTGCGATGGGCTTCCATTTTTTCCATGGTACCTATTGGGTTGTCTTCTTCGTCCACCAAGATCACGTGATCCATAATTAGTTAGATAAGATTAAATTGATGCTTAAGATAAGAGAAAAACAATATTGAAAACTTGTGCCTGTTTCTGATCCTTATCCTTTTTTTCATGACATACTCGGATGGAGTATTTTTTATTTTTTTGAACAGTGCTAGGTAGTAGAGGTAAGCTACATATACTCCGAGTTTAGATCCTCGAGGAAGTTGCTGTATACCCTTAAATCCTTCACGGAAATCTTCAGCAATACTTTTTTCTATTTTAGCTTTGCTGCTATCATCAAACGTGTCCAAGTCAATGCCTGGAAAGTAAGATCTTCCCATACCCACATAATCAGCATTGAGATCACGGAGAAAATTTATTTTTTGAAAAGCAGACCCGAGTCGCATGGCCATTGGCTTCAGCTTGTCGTAGGTGTGCGCGTCTCCATTACAAAATACTTTTAAGCACATGAGCCCAACAACTTCTGCTGAGCCCAGGATGTATTTTTCGAATGATTCCTGATCATAGCTTTTTTCATGGAGATCCATTTCCATGCTGTGTAGGAACTGCTCTATTAATATATGATCAATGTTGTATTGGTGTACCGTGAGCTGAAAACTCTGAAGAATGGGGTTGAGGCTTATTCCTTCATCAATGGCTTTGTACGTTTCCTTTTTAAAGTTGTCTAAAAGTGTTTTTTTATCATATTCATGAAAGGTGTCAACGATTTCGTCAGCGAACCTCACAAAGCCGTATATGGCATATATAGGGTCTCTTAATTCTTTATGAAGGCAAAGTATACCCAAAGAAAAGGAGGTGCTGTAGGCCTTTGTGGTGACCTTTGAGCACTTGATGGCATTTTTGTCAAATAGTTCTTTAGGTGTCATGGGTAACTAGGTATTGAAGTTTTTAGCTGATTTTCTTCTCTCTTTTTATAAGCTCTTGCGCAACTACCTGACCTGATATCAATGAAGGTGGAACTCCCGGTCCAGGAACTGTCAGTTGGCCTGTATAAAACAGATTAGATACCTTTTTGTTTATTATTGAAGGCTTTAAATTGGCGGTTTGCCCAATGGTATTCGCCAAGCCGTAAGCATTGCCTTTGTATGAATTATAATTGTCGATAAAATCACGGTGGGCATAACTTCTTTTGTAGACGATATGCTGTGCTATCTGTTGACCAGTTAACTTTTCGATTCTATTGATTACAAGTTGGAAGTATTTTTCTCTTGTAGCTTCTTCATCTTCAAGTCCTGAAGCAACAGGTATTAGTATGAATAGATTCTCACTTCCTTCAGGCGCTACTGAACTGTCTGTTTTGGAAGGGCAGCAGACGTAGAAAAGGGGGTTGGTAGGCCACGAAGGGTTTTGATAGATTTCCTTAGTGTGAAGGTTAAAATCTTCATCGAAAAAAAGATTATGATGAAGTAGATTATCTAATTTCTTATTGACGCCCAGATAAAATATCAAACTGGATGGGGCCAACTTCCGATTTTCCCAGTATCCTTCCTTGTATTTTCTGAATTTCTCGGGGAGTAGTTGTTGTTCCACATGATGATAGTCAGCGCCTGCTACCACGTGGTCTACCAATTCGGTTCGTCCATTGATACTTATAGATTTAATTTTTGTACTGTTCATGTTCAATGACTGCACAGTACTGTTCAATTCAAACTTGACTCCTTTTTCTTTTGCTAGTGCAACCATTGCTTCCACAATCTTATTCATCCCACCTTTTGGATACCATGTACCCAATGCCATGTCTGCATAGTTCATAAGACTGTAAAGCGCGGGGGTATCCGAAGGGGCCGCCCCAAGAAAGAGTACAGGGAATTCAAGTAATTGAATCAGTCGAGGAGACTTAAAATACTTTCTAATGTATTTACTAATGGATTGTAAGACATGAAGCTTAAAAACACCCTTAACGAGTTGGGTATCCATAAGCTCAAGAAGGGATAGGCCAGGCTTATACACCAGATCTTCAATACCTACTTTATATTTGTAGGCGGCTTCTTCCAAAAATATCTTTAGCTGTTGACTGCTTCCTGATTCTTCCTTTTCAAAGAAATCATATAAGTCCTCTAATCGGGAAGGAATATCCCAGGATTCCTTTTCGTTGAAAAAAATACGGTAGGATGGACTCAGCCTGTCTAATTGATAATAATCAGCAACAGATTTTCCGAAACGGTTAAAGTATTTTTCAAAGACATCCGGCATCCAATACCAGCTTGGTCCCATATCGAAAACAAAACCATTGGATTCGAATTTTCTGGCTCGCCCCCCGGCACTCTCATTCTTTTCATAGACGGTCACGTTAAATCCTTCTGCCGCAAGTGTTGTGGCAGCTGAAATCCCAGCAAAACCAGATCCGATAACCGCTATTTTTTTCATTCCCGTCCAGATTTCGGTGAAGAATTACTTATAAGCTATCAATTTTTTTTGAATTTCTTTTCTGGCGTGGAATATCCTGTTTTTTACCGTTCCGATAGGAATATTCAAATGCTCTGCTATTTCATGGTATTTATAGCCTGTTGTGTACATTTTAAAAGGAACTTGAAGTTCTTCTTTTACATCGTTTACATTCTCCCAGATTTCCTTAAACTCCATCGTTTTTTCAGGCCGGTTAAATGTATGGGGATCGGCTACATTCAGATAATAAAGCTCTTTGGTATTGTCTGTGGTTGTCTTGGCAATTTTGGCTTTCCGATAGTTGTTGATGAACGTATTCCTCATGATGGTAAACAGCCATCCTTTAAGGTTGGTATCTGCTCGGAATTTGTCACGATAAGTTAGCGCCTTAAGCATGGTATCCTGTACCAGGTCCTGTGATTCTTCGGCATTCCTTGTGAAACGGTACGTAAAGCCCTTTAATGTGTCATTTAGGGCAGCTATTTGAGAGGTGAATTCGGTTGCTGTCATAATGTTTAATTAATTTTAGTTAAAGTTAAACAAAATATCCGTTAATACAAAATATCCCCACTAATTGTTTAACAAAAAGTATTATATAATAAACAAACTTGACTTAGTTGGCTAATGTGGCTTTCAAAGCCATAGCATTTTCGATGTAGCTAAGATTAGCGAGTTGAGGGATAATAGCCGAATCTGGGCTTCCGCCCACAAGAATACGAGATTGGGCAAAGTCCTGCCCCAGCTTTTCAAGGTATTCAGTAATCTTTTGTGGCCTTTGGGAAGCAATAATTGAGGTTATTATTATCTCAGGCTGGTGTATTGTACAAACCTGCTTAAGATCTTCATAGGGCAAATGCTGGCCCAGGTAAAAGGTCTTATACCCCAGATTTTTGGCTATGTAATGATAAAAAAGAAGGCCGATCTCGTGAAGCTCATTTTCAGGAAGGAAAAGGACAATTTTAGAAGCTTCCTGCTTTGGAAATGGTAGTGAATCGATCGCAACAATAATCTTCTGTCTTACCAGATTTGAAATAAAATGCTCCTGGGCGGGCGTGATGTTTCCGGTTTGCCATAGAATGCCAATCTTCTCAAGAAAAGGATAAACTATTTCGGTGACAGTTTTCTCAAAGCCGAACTTCATGATCAGATGGGAAAGCAACTTTTCAAATTGCTCTTCTACCATGTCGATCATACAGACTACTAGTTGATCTATAAAAATGCTTGTCTCTCCTTTAATAGACGTGAGTTGTACTATTTCCGATTTCAGTTCCGGATCAGACATTTGGGCGATTTTTGAAATCTTCAACCCATTATTATTCAATAAGGATACATTGATGATTTTCTTCAGATCCTCGTCTGAATAATACCGAATATTTGTTGCCGTTCTTTTTGGAGTGATAATATTGTGCCTCTTCTCCCATATCCGGATGGTATGGGCTTTAATACCCGACAACGTTTCTAGTTCTTTGATGGAATAGCTTCCCATGTTTATAATTTCAAACTACTAACCACGGTTTGGTTAAATTGTTCAATTAATTCAATATTAAGTATACAACGAGGACCATGCAAGAAAGACTTATTAGGGGAAATGAGTGGTTTACCAAAAAGGGTTGGTCTCCCTTTCAATTTCAACTGGAAGCATGGGAAAGTTATTTGGATGGCCAGAGTGGTATTGTTAATGCACCAACAGGAAGCGGCAAAACTTATTCTTTGGTGGTCCCCATCATCCTGGAAGCTTTGGCTCAGGGACGCCAATCCGAAAGCGGCCTGCAAGCCATCTGGCTTACGCCAATTCGTGCACTTGCCAGGGAAATAAAGTATTCTGCAGAATTGGCCATCGCTGAAATGAACCTGGATTGGAAAGTGGGCATCCGGTCAGGAGATACTACACTGAGCGAACGTAAAAAACAGAAAGAAAAACCTCCTCAATTTCTAATCACCACGCCCGAAAGCTTACACCTGCTTATCGCACAAAAGGGGTACAACAATTATTTCAAAAAGCTGAAAGTAGTTGTGACCGATGAATGGCACGAACTGATGGGGTCGAAGAGGGGGGTTCAGGTAGAATTGGCGCTATCCCGATTAAAGCGGGTCTCCAGTAACCTGAGGTTATGGGGGATATCAGCGACCATTGGCAACATGGAAGAATCGCTTCAGGTTTTGTTAGGAGACTATTACACCAAAAAGGAACATAAAATCATTCGGGCAGACATAGAGAAGAAAATTGAAATTCATTCTATCATGCCTGATGATCACGAGAAATTACCATGGACAGGCCATATAGGTATTCATCTTTTGGATAAGGTGGTAGAGATCATTAAGAAAAGTAATGCCACTTTGATTTTTACAAATACCAGATCATTTGCAGAAATATGGTATCAAAAGCTACTGGATAAGGCACCTGAGCTTTCTGGTTTAATAGCCATGCACCACGGATCCATAAGCCTTGACTTGAGAAACTGGGTAGAAGAGCAACTTCATAAAGGAAAAATAAAGGCGGTGGTTTGCACTTCCAGCTTGGATTTAGGTGTAGACTTTCGTCCTGTTGAAACAGTGATACAAGTAGGGAGTCCAAAGGGTGTAGCCCGATTTCTTCAGCGCGCTGGTCGCAGCGGTCATCAACCTGGTGCAACCAGTAAAATATATTACTTACCTACACATGCTTTAGAGCTTGTTGAAGCAGCTGCATTGCGCGAAGCCTTAAAAAGAAAGATTGTAGAGGACAGAATTCCCTACGTTCGTTCCTTTGATGTGCTGATACAGTATTTAATTACACTCGCAGTAAGTGAGGGATTTGAGTCTGATAAGATATTTGAGGAGGTGCGGGGAACGTTTTGTTATGCTTCTCTTGAAAAGGAGGATTGGAACTGGTTGCTAAGGTTTATCACTTCGGGTGGTGAGGCGTTAACTGCCTATGATGAATTCAGAAAGGTGAGCAGGGAAAATGGAGTTTTTAAAGTAGATAACCGTAGGATAGCCCACAGGCATCGACTTTCGATTGGAACCATTGTGGGGGATACTTCTTTGCTGGTAAAATATGTTTCTGGAAAAACGTTAGGTTCTATTGAGGAGTATTTTATCTCCAGCCTCAATCCTGGTGATGTGTTTTGGTTTGCTGGAAGAAATCTTGAATTGGTGCGTGTGAAGGATATGACGGCTCAAGTAAGAAAGACCAAAAAGAAATCCGGAAAGGTACCTTCTTGGCAGGGAGGACGAATGCCTTTATCATCAGAAATGGGAGACCTGATCCGTTATAAAATTCATGAATTTAGGAAGGGAGGGCAATTAGATCCTGAGATGGAGTTTCTTAAGCCAATGATGATGCTTCAGCAAACACTTTCACTGATTCCCAACAATAAGCAGTTTTTGATTGAAAGCCTTACCTCAAGGGAGGGACATCATGTAATGATGTATCCGTTTGAAGGAAGGTTTGTACATGAAGGCATGGCTGCATTGATGGCTTATCGGATATCTAAAATCACGCCTATTACTTTTTCTATAGCCATGAATGATTATGGCTTTGAACTTCTGTCGGACCAGGAAATACCCATAGAGGAAGCCGTAGAGACCAACATTTTAGGTATTGATAATTTACAGGAAGACATTCAGGCAAGCATCAATTCTGTGGAGATGGCAAGAAGGAAATTCAGAGACATTGCTGCCATCGCTGGTCTTGTATTTAAGGGCTTTCCCGGCCAGCGTGTAAAGGACCGACATTTACAATCCTCTTCTCAATTGTTTTTTGAGGTGTTTCACGATCATGAGGCGCACAACTTATTGCTGCTACAGGCATTTGAGGAAGTAATGGACTTTCAACTGGAAGAAACCAGACTAAGGAGGTCGCTGGACAGGATCGCTCATCAAAAAATAATTATCAAATATCCTGAGCGCCCCACACCCTTTGCATTTCCAATAATGGTGGACAGGCTAAGAGAAAAATTAACTTCTGAGAAATTAGAAGATCGGGTGAAGCGAATGATGGTTCAGTATAATGCTTAATCCTTTTTCTCGGTAATGGTTACGGAATGCTGAACAAACTCGTAATAGAGCTGATACATACGGTGCACCACTGCAACAATGTCTTTTGTTTCCAGCAAAATCCTGGTTTGCAAAAAAGCCATTCGATTACCAAGGTCATCACCCTGTATGTCAACGATCATAGCATCCAACTTTTTATTGATCGTCAATAAAAGTTTATTCTTTTGGTTTTCCAGATCATTGTGATTATCAAATTTGAGGTGCTCGATAGCGTCAGCACTCATATTGATGAATGTCCCCAGATCTTTCATCAGGTCATCGAATACCTGAATGTATTTCTTTTTTGGAGGTGAATGAAGGTTGATAACATGGTTGGCACAGATTTCGTTGAGAAGATGTGCACTTTGATACAAATCCTGCACGTGATCAAACACCAGAATGTACAGTCGGCCTGCGGCAACATTACCCTTCTCAATCTTCTTTACATACTTTATTATTTTGTTGTGCAACTTTTCGTTTTGGGTACGAAGTTTTTTTATCTCCTTTCTTGACTTAATCAGTGCGTCCTTATTCTCGGTAATCAATGATTTGATACTTAAGGTTGAAACCTTCATTACCGTTTTTAAATTCTTGACGGTATTGATTTTACTTTCATCAATAACCTCCTGAATATTAACTACTGAGCCGGATAAAAATTGATTGGTTGATTCTTCTTCGCTCACTTTTCTTTTGAACACGATATGACTGCGTATAAGCAAAAACGCAGCTACTGCAACCAGTGAGAAAACACCCACAGTTCCGGTTTTGTAGAGAATCAGAGCAAAAAAGCCGCAAGTAGTAAAAGCTACAAGTGCTGTTGTTAACCACCCTGCAATAACATTAACAACACCCGCTACACGGTACACGGCACTTTCCCTTCCCCAGGCCTGATCCGCAAAGGAGGTACCCATGGCCACCATAAATGTCACAAAGGTTGTAGAGAGTGGTAATTTTTTTGAAGTAGCATAGGCAATCACAATACTAGAGACTAACAAGTTAACAGAGGCCCTTATTAAATCGAAGGATGGTTTTTCTTTGTCAGTAAGGCCTTCTGAATTCTTTGTGAATCTTCTGGATAGTGATTCTCTCCATGATATAGGCACTAAGATTTCGGCTACTTTACCGATGCCCATTGCTATACCCACTAGTGCGCGGGATACAAAATTGGATTTAAATCGTTCATCTCCTTCATCCTGACGGCCAAGTGCTACTTCGGTTTCACTTACTTTTCTGCTTTTTGCATTGGTCCAAAGCGTAATTACCATTACAACACCACTAAAAAGAAGTATCCACGATGGTGTGGCCACCTTTTGAGCAAGGCCCGCCATATTAAATTCACCTGCTGGAATATTGGATGCCGCCCAGGTCTGGAAAGAGATTAGACCGGCAACAGAAACACCGATAAAATTTACCAGGTCATTCCCGGCAAAGGCCATAGCCAACGAAAAAGTACCCAAAAGTACAACTGCCTTTAGCGGGTTTATTTTTTTCCACCACATCAATATTTGTATGGTGATACTCCAAAATATCAATGAGATGAGTACAATGATCCAGGTATGATCTAAAATCCAGTCCACATGCTCGGAGCTCATTAATGTACTCCCCTTCACTCCCTTGATGAGTAAAAAATAAATGATGGTGGTTACTGCCAACCCACTAAAGAATGCTCCGTACCTTTTAAGGCTCCGCTCAATATTAAATGTAAATACTATCCGTGAGATATGTTGGACAATGGCACCAAATAGGAAAGAGATAAAGACGGATAAGAATATACCAACGACAATGGTAATAGCACTGGAGTAGTTGATGATTTCGTCCCATTTTTCAAAACCGTAGCCACTATCGTATGCGATTAATAAACCTGTTACCAAGGCACCTCCTAAAAGCTCGAATACCAGTGAAACGGTGGTGGAGGTAGGGAGACCCAGCGTATTATAAAAGTCCAGCAATATGATGTCGGTAAGCATCACTGCCAGAAATACAATCATTATTTTATCAAATGTGAAAAAGTTGGGGTTAAATATGCCCTTTCTGGCCACTTCCATCATGCCACTGGAAAATGTGGCTCCCAATAAGATACCGAAACTGGCAACGATTAGTATGGTGCGAAAGGAGGCAACCTTAGACCCAATTGCTGAGTTGAGGAAATTGACAGCATCGTTACTCACACCAACAATTAAGTCGATGAAGGCAAGAGAAAAGAGGACACAGATTAAAATCAAATAGATGCTCATGCGGGTTGAAAGATATTAGTTGAGCCGTTTATTAACAAAAAGGGTACAATTAAACTTCATATTTCTTTTAAATAGGGTGCAAGCCCATGCCAAAATATGGAAATTTGAAGGTTGAGCATTTAATACTTGAATTTGTGGACGCTCTAGTGGATAAGGTGATTAATATTAAGGAGGCCAATCTTCAATTACTTCCTCAAAAGGCTGTATTGGTACCTGATCTACAGGTTTTGTTGCTGACGGATTTACATTTGGGTAAAGCCAATCATTTCAGACGATCAGGTATACCCGTACCCAATGCAGTAAATAATAAAAACCTGGAAACTCTTATTGAGCTGATTAATAGCCATCAACCCAGGAAGGTCATATTTTTAGGAGACCTTTTTCATAGTTTTTATAATGAAGAGTGGGAAGCGCTGGGTCAGGTGGTGAAACATTTTGCACAAATTCAATTTCAACTGGTTCGGGGAAACCACGATGTGATGAGTGAGTTACAATACGAAAGGTGCCAGCTGGAGGTATTTGAACAACTGGAATTGGGGCCATTTTTGCTTACGCATGAACCGTTGGAAGTGATACCGGAAAACCAATATAATATAGCAGGCCATATTCACCCCGGGGTGAAGCTAAGAGGCAAAGGAAGGCAGTCAATAATCCTTCCCTGTTTTTATTTTGGAAAGGAGCAGGCGATATTACCAGCGTTTGGTGCCTTTACCGGTTTTGTGAAAGTGAAGGTATTCAAAGGTGATCATGTGTTTGTGATCGCTGAACAACGTATAATTAAGATTGATGATAAGTAAAAGTATACTGTCATTTGTATGGATCATCATTGCTCATAGTGCAATGTGCCAGGATACGACAAAGGTTTCTTTACTTTTTGTAGGAGATGTCATGCAACATGATTCTCAAATCAGGGCAGCCTATGATCCAATTTCAAAATCTTACGATTACAGTGCTTGTTTCCAATATGTGAAACCCGTGATTCAGTCCGCTGATATTGCCTTTGCCAATTTAGAGGTAACGCTTGCCGGCCCACCCTATAAAGGCTATCCACAATTCAGTGCTCCCGATGAATTGGCAGTATCGTTAAAAGAATCCGGATTTGATGTGTTGGTAACGGCCAATAACCACAGTCTCGACAGAAGGAAGAAAGGGTTGGAGCGTACAATTGATGTATTGGATACCATGGACCTCCTCCATACCGGAACCTTCAAAGACTCTATCTCACGTGAAGCGTTGTATCCGCTTGTTTTTGAAAAGAATGGTTTTCGGTTTTCGCTGCTCAATTATACTTATGGCACCAATGGTATTCCTGTTACAAAACCCAATATTGTCAACCTGATTGATACCGTGCAAATCAAAACTGATTTGGCAAAAGCCAGAAAACAACAGACAGATGCCATTATTGTTTTTATGCATTGGGGTGCAGAATATCAGGACACACCCAACCGATCACAAAAGCAAATTGCCCAGCTATGTATTGAAAATGGAGCGATGCTGGTAATTGGAGCCCATCCTCACGTGGTTCAACCGATGGAGCGGGATACACTTAAAAATACTTTGGTTGCCTACTCCTTAGGCAATTTTGTATCGGGCCAGCAATCCAGATACAGGGATGGAGGGGCCATGCTTTGGGTGGAGTTAGAAAAATTAAGAATAGTGGATTCTGCAACCTCAGTTCAGATAAAAAAAGCTTCCTATGAATTGGAATGGGTGTATAGAAATAATGAATCTCCAAAAAAATACTTTATCCTTCCGGTAAAGGAATTTGAAGAGGACACACTTTTATTAACCAGTACAGCCGCTAAGGAAATGTTCAAAGTTTTTAAAGAAGATTCAAGGAAGTTATTCATGAAAAATAAGAGCATACCGGAGTCGGACAGGTTGCCATTTGAAACTAATTATTTCAAAATAGTTTTAACCTCTTTATCCGATTCGGTTCCTGTTGTAGACTCAACTTCTACTTTAAACTTTTATGGTTTCGAAATAGAGCAGGTCAATGATACGTTGTACAGCCTGACAACAGGAAAATTTCATGACAGAGAAATAGCAGAACAGGCTTTGGTGGAAATTAAATCTTTAACACCATTTGCCGATGCCAAGCTGGTCTGGTATTACTGGGACAGGCGGAGGGAAGAGTTACCCTCCGGTAAATAGTATCCCAATCGAAAACTCTAAACCAGTAAAATCAATTTTTGCATCGGGGAAGTCGGCAGCTACGGTTTGATTGGTACCGCCCAGTGATCCTCCGGAATAATTTCCGATCATAGGAAACTTGGATGTTCCATTGAGGTAGTTGCACTCCAGAGAAATACCAAACTGGCGGGTGACATATACGGTAAACTCGGCACCAAAATGAATTCCAAACCCAGGGTTGTTATCAAAGGATAAGTCTGCGTTGGCGATATCCCATCCTTGATATTTGCGGAGTGCTCGATCCATATTTCCATAATCGATGCGCTGGTCAAACCCATGGAAGAAAAAACCACCCCCTTTAATATCAAATTGTGCCTGTTTCCCTTTAAACTGTAAAACAAGTTCGGCTGGAATGAAAACGGTAAAGTTGGGGCCTGTAAGAGACTCGTTGCTTTCGAAGGGCAGATCTATAACATTTAAGCCTGCCATCCGGTACAAAGAAACCCCGGTCTCAATAGCCAGAAAACGATTAAAGTCAAAACCCACTCCTCTCAGAGAAAATGGACTGATAGGGGTAGAGAAAGAACCATTTCGGGGGATGAAGTAGGAGAATGAGAGTCCAACGTTTTGAGCAACGGCACCGCTAAGGCTTATTGTTACAAACAGACAGATTAACAAGCTTTTTTTCATCAGCACAATTAATTTATTCTTCAAAGTTAAGGACATCCCTTATCTTTCTTAACCGATTGAAGGTTCATATTCCCAAATTGACCAAAAAGGTGTTATTTTTCCTTAAACCTAGTTTCAAATCAAAATGAAAAAGATTTTTGTAGTACTGATGGCGATTGTTGCATTCTCGTGCAGTGAGCAACAAGCCCCTGCCGATATGATTATTTCTGGCGGCACGATATATACAGTGGATAAGGCCAGTCCAACCGTAGAGGCTGTGGCTATTTCAGCAGGTAAAATTGTTTTTGCCGGAACTGTTGCTGAGGTGGAGAAATATAAAGGTGATCAAACCCAGATGATCAATCTTAATGGGCAAACCATGACACCTGGATTTATAGAATCTCATGGTCATATCATGGGATTGGGCTACAATGAATTAAACCTGGACTTGATGGACACCAAAAGTTGGGATGAGATTGTGTCAAGGGTAAAGGAAGCGGTGGACAAGGCCCAGCCTGGAGAGTGGATTGTTGGAAGAGGCTGGCACCAGGACAAGTGGGATAAAAAACCTGAAAAGATGGTAAACGGATTTCAGACGCACGAGCAACTAAGTGCAGTTTCACCCAATAATCCTGTTTTCCTGAGTCATGCCAGCGGACATGCTGCGTTTGCCAATGCCAATGCCATGAAGGTGGCCGGTGTAAATCAAATGTCCTTGGAACAATTATCCAAGGACTTGGGTGAAGGTGGCGAAATAATAAGAGATCAGTTAGGAAACCCTACCGGGTTATTTAATGAAAGAGCACAAGGTCTTATTTACAAACATATTCCAGAAAATACTGAAGAAACTGATTCCAAAGCATTTGAATTGGCGATGGAAGCTTGTGCCAGAGCAGGCATTACCAGCTTTCATGACGCTGGCGCTTCGAGAAAAAATATTGAATTATTTAAAAAATTTCGGGCTGCGGACAATATGAAAACACGTTTGTATGTCATGATTTCAGGCAGAGACCCTGAGTTGGTTTACGATTGGATCCGCAAAGGGCCTGAAGTGGATAGCGCCAACTTTCTGACTATTCGTTCTATAAAATTGAATTGCGATGGAGCGTTAGGATCACGCGGAGCATGGCTTCTTGAACCGTATGAAGACAGGGCAGATTGGTATGGTATGCCCACAATATCTATGGATACTGTGTTGAGTGTATCAAGAGCAGGGTTAAAGGCAGGGTTTCAGGTTTGCTCACATGCAATTGGAGACCGGGCGAACAGAGAAATATTGGATCGCTATGAAATCGCATTTAACGAAAACCCCGATAAAATTGCTGATCACCGTTTTAGGGTGGAGCATGCGCAACACGTGCATCCTGATGATATACCAAGATTTGGTAAAATGGGAGTGATTGCAGCTATGCAGGCAATTCACCTTTCTTCAGATCGTCCGTGGGCGATTGACAGACTGGGTGAAAAGCGCATTGTAGAAGAGACCTATGTATGGCAGGATCTGATGAACACAGGAGCAATGATTATTAATGGAACTGATGTTCCTGTTGAACCCATTAGCCCTGTTGCAAGTTTCTACGCCTCAGTCACCCGGCAAACACTATCTGGTGAACCAGAAGGAGGATATGAGCCAGAGCAAAAAATGACCAGAGATCAAGCATTGAGATCTTATACTTTGGATGCTGCGTATGGAGCCTTTCAGGAGAAGGATATGGGCTCAATTGAAGTGGGTAAGGCAGCAGACTTCACTATTTTCTCTCAGGATATAATGACAGTTCCCGATAGTGAGCTGCTGTCAACAGAGATAGCCAGTACGATTGTAAATGGAAAGGTTGTCTACAAAAGTAAGTAGACAACAAAAAGCCCCTGATAGTTCAGGGGCTTTTTGTTTAAAAGATTGAAATTCTATTTCAAGAATTTGCGTGCTCTTTCAATCAGCAACGCACGATCAGAAGTTATCGTTGGGTCGCTATAAATCCTTGATGAAAGTTCTGCTACAACGCCTTTTTTGTAACCTAGTTTTTCAGCTATCTCTTCGCAAAAATTAATTTCACTCTTGAAAACCTGACCATCTGCCTTCATGAGTTGAATCAAGTGATAGAGGTTTTCAAATTTTTGGTCTTCGCTAAAAGCGCCAAGATCTCCAACAGGTTGAGGTGCTTTCATCATGGTATCAATCTCGTCTTTAGGGAGACCATTTGCCTTACCAATCATGTGGATGATTTTTGCCTCTTTTTCTCCCACTGTCATGTCACTGGCAGCCAGATTGATTAAAATATTTAGCTGTTCTTTAATCATAGTAGTTTATTTTCGCTAATTGTGACGGTTATAAGCTGAAATTTAGGTAAAAATGGATAATTTTTCGCAACATGGTAAAAAAAACCTTACAGAAGCATTATTCGTAAGCAACCCTCACAAGGTCGTGTTGTCATTAGTGCAAAAAGTGTATGATATGAGAAGTTTCGTAGTAATTGGATTGCTGTTAGTTTTGGGCAACCCTTTGTGGGCACAGAGCAGTGAAGTGAGATCGGTTGGTTCATTCAGTGGGATCAAGTCTGCTGAGGCGGTAGATGTATACCTGAAAAAGGGAGATAAGGAAAGTGTTAGGGTGGAGACTTCAGGTACTTCCTTATCTGATGTGATTACGGAGATTTCAGGATCTTATCTAAAGATCCATATGGCCAGTGGTAATTACAGAAGAACTAATGTGAAGGTATATGTGACCTATGTTAATCTGGATAAGATATCGGCCAGCTCGGCTTCCAACGTATTTTCAGAAGGTACAATAAAGGCATCAGTAATTGAGATAAATGCGAGCAGTGCAGCCTCAGTAGAAGTGAGCTTAGACGCCAATGAGGTGACCGCAGATGTTTCAAGTGCCGGTGATATTGTACTTGAAGGAAGGGCCAAAGTAATGGAAGCTGAAGCCAGCAGTGCAGGTGATATAGACGCCTACAGGTTGGAGAGCGAGTCTGTACGAGCAAGGGCCAACAGTGCCGGCTCTGTCAAAGTGACTGCAACTAAGTCACTGGATGCCAGGGCATCCAGTGGGGGCGATGTTCGCTACAGGGGCAATCCCATGAAAACCAATACTGACTCCAGTAGTGGAGGGTCAGTAAAGAAATCCAACTAAAACGAAGACCCTGGCCTTAAGCTGGGGTTTCTGTTTTTAGAAACGTCCTTCAGTAGGCGTTCCTCCATAATATTTTGTTCAAAATTCAAAACGGCCTTACTAAAACTGTGCAGGTAAGCAGAATCCGTTTTAATCATTTTAGGCCACTTAGGGGCTCTTTTAATGAAATTGATCATAATTCCATGGTTTTGGTGAGTCAACGTAATACAATGCAGATAGGTTCTATTTTCCCTTCTCTTTTATAGACAGTAAAATAGCTGCTTACCCCTATAGACCTAAGCATTTACTTTAAGTAAAGTACGTAATTCTTCTTTAAGGATGGTTTATTTTTAACCCTACTTTTCTCAAAAAATATATTTTTTGACTAAAAATGGGCTCTATTTCACCTTGATTAGAGCTAAAACGTATACATTTGCTGAGTATAAGACAAAAATTAACCCACATATGGCCCATTTACGTTTTAAAGCACTCAATCAATTAAGTGAAAGAACAAAGGTTCATGTTGATGTTCCCTCCACTAAAATTTCTGAATTTTTTGGAGAGGACTCATTTGGAATGAAGCAAATGCTTGGCTCGCTGGCACCTGCCGTCTTCAAAAAAGTAAGCGAAGCGATTAAGAATCATGAAAAAATAGACCCAGAAACTGCTGATGCCGTGGCTTCGGCAGCAAAAAGTTGGGCCATGAGTAAAGGCGCAACTCATTTTACCCACTGGTTTCAACCTTTGACGGGTGGAACAGCGGAAAAACATGACTCATTTTTCGATCCCATATCAGGTATAGAAAAATTTAAAGGAAGTGAGTTGGTTCAGCAGGAACCGGATGCATCTTCATTTCCGAGTGGAGGGATAAGAACTACGTTTGAAGCACGTGGTTATACTGCCTGGGACCCAACATCAGCCATGTTTATTTATGGTAAGACATTATGTATCCCTACTGTATTCGTTTCCTACACAGGAGAAACACTGGATACAAAATCACCTTTATTAAAAGCGTTGAAAGCAGTTGACAAAGCAGCTACCAAGGTCTGTCAGTTTTTCGATAAAGAGATCAATACGGTAGTTGCCTCATTAGGGTGTGAGCAAGAGTATTTTGTGGTGGACAGGGCTTTGTACATGGCCAGACCTGATCTTGTAATGACAGGCAGAAGCGTGTTTGGTCACTCGCCAGCAAGAGGACAGCAATTGGATGACCATTATTTTGGTGCTATTCCCACCAGGGTCTACAAATTCATGAAGGATTTTGAAACTGAGTGCTGGAAATTGGGAATACCCTTAAGAACAAGACACAATGAAGTAGCTCCTAGTCAGTTTGAAGTAGCACCTCTTTTTGAAGAGGTAAATGCAGCCAACGATCACAATCAATTATTGATGGATGTAATGAATCGTGTATCGGAGCGCCACAACCTTCAAGTGCTGTTTCATGAAAAACCATTTGCAGGACTGAATGGAAGCGGTAAGCATAATAACTGGTCATTAATAACCAATACAGGTGTCAACTTATTTGCGCCTGCAAGTAGCGCAAGGGATAACCTATTGTTTTTGACATTTTTTGTTACAGCCATTAAAGCGGTTCATGAACACTCAAACTTACTAAGAGCAAGTATTGCCACGGCTGGAAACGATTTTAGATTAGGTGCGAATGAGGCTCCTCCTGCAATCATGTCAGTATTCATTGGTACACAAATGACTGCAGTATTGGATGAGTTGGAGAAGAAGGGAAATGTAAAGATTCAAAAAGGAGATAACATGTATATGAAATTGGGAATAGATCAAATTCCTGAAATCATACTGGATGCAACCGATCGTAACCGTACTTCGCCTTTTGCCTTTACAGGTAACAAGTTTGAATTCCGCGCAGTAGGGTCAAGCGACAACAGTGCTACTCCAATGACTGCATTGAATCTTATCATGGCCGATCAGCTGCTTGATTTTCACGCTGCAGTGAGCAAGGAAATTGAAAAAGGAACGGAGAAGAGATTGGCTATCGTGAATGTGCTTAGAAAATACATTAAGGAATCTAAGGCAATCCGGTTTGAGGGTGATGGATACAGTGAAGAGTGGGTGAAGGAGGCTGAGAAAAGAGGTCTGGGCAACTTTAAAAATATGCCGAAGGCAATTGAAGCCTACTTATCTAAAAAATCGATTGATCTTTTTGAACGCCATAATATTTTCAGCAAAGTTGAAGTAGAGGCGAGGAACGAAATCAAACTGGAGGCTTACATCAAAAAGGTGCAAATAGAAGGACGGATCATTGGTGACTTGGCTATCAATCATATTGTACCAACAGCCATTTCCTATCAAAACAAATTGATCGTTAATGCCAATGGATTGAAGGGCTTAGGTGTTGATAATTCAGGAGTGGTGGCAACCATTAAGCAGATAAGCGCTTACATTGACTCCATCAAGGAGAACGTCAATAAAATGACTGAGGCAAGAAAGAAGGCCAACAAGATCGAAGATACAGACAAGAGAGCGATTGCTTATTGTGATGATATCAAGGAAAAGTATTTTGATAAAATCAGAGATGCTGTTGACAAGTTGGAGTTGCTGGTGGATGATGAAGATTGGCCACTGGTGAAGTACCGCGAGCTGTTGTTCTTGCGTTAAGTAGAATTTAATTTGAGCCTAAACCAGAAAAGGGTTAGTCATTTTGACTAACCCTTTTCTTATAAGTGAAGTTTTAATTAAAGGGGATGGAGTTTAAGTGCCTAAGGTTTCTTAACTCCCACTGCATGTTATGGAAGGCGAAGTATTTTTTTGTACTCATCAACTTTATTGAGCACTGCTACTGACTTCTCGATATCGGCATCATTCTTAAACTCAACTTCTGTAATCCCTTTTTCAAGATAATAACGGGAGACAATATCCTGCTCGAGCAGCATTTTGATTTGATCCTTAAAGGTATAAAGGTCATTTTTTCTACTTTCTTTTAAGAGTTCGGCTATTTGCTCGATTTGAGGACTAAGCTCTTCATAATAGCGCTCACGCTTGGCTTGCTCTTTTAACACGCTTAACTCTACTTCAACTGGAGAGCGGTAGTTGTATTGTTTAGACTTCACAAATGTCACGAATGCTTCGTAATCCTTGTCTGTCAATTTAAAATCGCGTGCGAGTGGAATAGTAGGGTGTTGCGAAGCATACAATGTCGCATAGTCAAATATGTATCCATTGATATAAAGCATTTGCGTCAAGGAAGAAGCTTCATTGCCATCCAGCACGATGTCAGGATCAATTCCTCCTCCGTCATAAACTATTCGACCGTTGGTTGTTTTGAATTCTTTTTTTACTGAATCCGGAATGGCGCCTACGCTACCGTCTGCTCTTCGGTGTGAATAGTCCAGTACCTGAATGCACCGGCCGGTAGGAGTGTAGTATTTTGCTGTAGTAATTTTTACCTGCGAATTGTATGACAATTGACGTGGGATTTGAACCAATCCTTTGCCAAAGGATTTCTCTCCGATAACAATTGCGCGATCATAATCCTGAAGGGTGCCTGCGACAATTTCGGATGCAGATGCGCTTCCGCGGTTGATGAGCACAGCTACGGGTATTTCCAGGTCTACAGGATTATTAAGTGTTTCGTAGGTGACGTTGCTGTTTTGTACTTTTCCCTTGGTGGTAACTACCTTTTTTCCTTTCGGAATAAAAATATTACAAATGTTGACCGCTTCGAAAAGCAATCCACCAGGATTATCGCGTAAATCAAGAATTATACTTTTAGCTCCCTGATCTTTCAAATTCACTACTGCATTTCTTACTTCCTTCCCTGCATCAGGAGTAAAATCAGTAAGTTGAATATAACCGGTACTGGTTCCAACCATCCCAAAATAAGGAACGTTGCTGATCTTTATTTTTTCTCTTTTAAACTCCAGATGAATCAGTTCAGGTGAGCCCATCCTTTTTACGGTGAGTTTCACGGTGGTACCGACTTGTCCACGCATCAGTTGGTTGGCTTCTTCAATGGATATTTTTGCCAACTCCACCTCGTCCATCTTAATTACTTCATCTCCAATTTTTAATCCATTCTTCTCGGCTGGATAACCTTCATAGATCATGGTCACCAGCGTGCGTCTCCCAATCACTCTTGTAACGGCACCGATACCTCCATATTGGCCGGTATTCATGGTGCGATAGGTTTCTACCTCATCTTCAGCAATAAAATTGGTGTAAGGATCCAGCGACAAGAGCATGGCATCGATGCCTGTGCGAATCAATTGATTGGGGTTCACTTCATCAACATACAGCGCGTTGACTTCTTTGAATAGGGAAGCAAAAATGTCCAGGTTTTTAGCAATCTCGAAATAGCGCTCAGCGGGAGGGGTGAATGAAAAAGCAAAAACCCCCAGCACTGGAATTAACAACACAATCAATAACTTCCTCATACCATTCAAATTTATCCAAAACTCCAATCAGAAAATAACAATATCACTTTTTTGTGTCGATTCCTGACTCATTTGAATAATAACGGGTATTATAAAAAATAGTATGGGATAATCGGGATTAATTCAGCTTGAAAAGCGCTTCAATTTCTACAGGGATGCCTTCAGGAAGCGAACTAACACCCACTGCACTGCGAACACCTACACCTTTGTCATCACCCCAAACTTTGGCAAAGAGCTCACTACACCCATTAATCACAAAAGGATGACGTGTGAAATCAGGAACAGCGTTAACCATACCCAGTACTTTTATCACCCTATCTACGCGATCAAGGCTGCCCAGGTATTTTTTTAGTGTGGCGAGAATGGCGAGCCCCACCTGTTGAGCGGCAAGTTTTGCTGTCTCTGGATCAAGGTCTGCACCTACTTTCCCCACAATCCAAGTCCCATCTTCTTTCAATGTTCCATGCCCCGATATATAGGCGTGATTGTCATCAATGAGTAAAAGTTTATAGACTCCGAGTGGATCAGGAGAGGGTGGTAGCGTGAGTCCTAGTTTTTCAAATCGTTGCTCGGGTGTCATAGCCTAAAGTTTATCAGGGATTTGTATAATTCTTACTACCAACTCGTGTGGATCACCATCCTTATCCAGTAGATTAAACTTAATAGATGGATTATCTTTATTAAGATTTGATTCTGCATGGATGATCTTATTGTCTTGCAGGTGTTTTTCAATTTCTCCTTGTAAAATGAGCAGCGCGTTGGCCAGGTCTATTTCAAGAGTGCTGGGGTTATAGGAGCTTGTTTTCATTATAAAAAATTTACCATTTAATTAAAGCTGATGCCCATGTAAAGCCACTTCCAAATGCGGCAAGGCAAATAATATCATTACTATTCATCTTCCCTTCATCCCATGCCTCACTCATTGCGATAGGAATAGAGGCGGCTGTTGTGTTTCCATATCGCATAATATTGTTGTAAACTTTTTCATCAGGCAAGCCCATTTTCTGTTGAATGAATTGACTGATACGCAAGTTGGCCTGATGGGGTACCAGTAAACTGATATCTTCTTTTGTCATGTTGTTGGCAGTCAATGCTTCATTGATCACTTCAGTGAATCGTACCACAGCGTGTTTAAATACCTGGCTTCCATTCATTACCACTTTAAAAGAAGTAGTATCCAGAATTTGTTCTGGCTGGCGCTCTGCGTGGGGTCTGCTACTACCAGGGTCTTTTACGTAGAGCTCTTCAGCGAAATTACCATCGGAGTGAAGGTGCGTAGATAATATACCAGGCTGATCGGAGGCTTGTAAAATGGCCGCGCCAGCTCCATCACCAAAAATCACAGCAGTGTTTCTTCCTCTTGTGGTGATATCCAAAGCTGTAGATTGAATTTCAGCACCCACTACAAGTATGGTTTTATACATACCGGTTTTTATAAACTGATCAGCAACCGAAAGACCATAAATAAAGCCTGAACAGGCATTACGCAAATCAAGGGCTCCAATTCGTCCATCCAGTCCCAGTTCTCTTTGAAGCAATACGCCAGAACCAGGGAAAAAGTAGTCGGGGGTGATGGTCGCGAATACGATAAAATCAATGTCAGTTGCCTGTAAACCCGCCCTTTCCAGTGCCATTCTGCTTGCTTTAGCGGACATATTGGCTACAGTATCTTTTGCGGGATCAATCCATCTCCTCTGGTTTATTCCGGTGCGCTCAACAATCCATTCGTCAGTTGTATCCATTATGTTGGACAAATACTGATTAGAAATCACGGTTTCTGGCACATAATGGCCAAGGCCAACTATTTTGCTGTGTTTCATTCCTTTTTGCTTTATTCGGGACTCCGGGCTGGAATCAGACGTTAAAGTACAACATTCACGATTTTACCGGGTACAATTATTACTTTTTTGGGCGTTTTGCCTTCCGTCCATTTTTGTACAATCTCTGAAGCCATCACCTGCTTCTGAATATCCTCCTTGGGCATATCCAAAGCCATATTCATTTTTGCCCTTACTTTTCCATTGATGGAGATGGGGTATTCAAAAGAACTTTCAATCAAATACTTTTCCTCCACTTTATGATAAGTGGCATTGAGTACCGTATCACTGTGGCCTAATTTTTCCCACAATTCTTCCGCAATATGGGGGGCAAAAGGCGAGAGAGCGATTACCAATGGTTCAATCACAGCACGTTTGTTGCACTTCAATGTGTTCAATTCATTGATACAAATCATAAACTCACTCACGGAGGTATTGAAAGAGAAGTTATCAATATCCTGCTCAATTTTCTTGAGCGTCTTGTGCAGCACTTTCAGTTCTTCCTTGGTCGGTTCGGCATCGCTCAGCTTTATGTTACCTTCCGCATCGTGCATGAGGTTCCAGAATTTTCTCAGGAATTTATACACCCCGTCTATTCCACTCGTATTCCATGGTTTGGATTGTTCCAAAGGACCCAAGAACATTTCGTACATGCGTAAAGTGTCTGCTCCGTAATTTTCAATAATGTAGTCAGGGTTCACTACGTTGAAGTACGACTTGCTCATTTTTTCAATGGCAGAACCACAGATGTATTTACCGTCTTCTAGAACAAACTCAGCATTTGCAAAATCTGGCTTCCACTTTTTAAAGGCTTCTGTATCCAACTCAAGACCGTTGACAATATTGACGTCAACGTGGAGCGCATCTGTTTCATATTGGTTTTTTAAACCAGAAGAGACAAACTGATTTTTACCACGCACCCTATAAACAAATCTTGAATCCCCGGTAATCTTACCCTGGTTGATCAGCTTCTTAAACGGTTCATCAAAATTCAGGTAGCCCAAATCGTGTAATACTTTCGTCCAAAGTCGCGCATACAATAAGTGGGCTACAGCATGTTCTGACCCTCCCACATACACATCCACCTGGTTCCAGTAGTCCAGTGCTTCTTTAGAAGCAAACTCCTTTTCATTGTGGGGATCCATGTAGCGCAGGAAATACCAGGCAGCACCTGCGTGCGTAGGCATGGTATTGGAATCTCTTTTTTCGTTGGGGCCAATGTTGATCCAGTCTTTCAGATTGGCCAACGGACCTTCACCATTACCGGAAGACTTAAACTGATTGGTATCAGGCAGTTCTAAAGGCAAATCTTTTTCGTCCATGGCATAAGGCATGTCATCTTTAAACACTACAGGGAAGGGCTCTCCCCAATAGCGCTGTCTGCTCCAGCCTGCATCCCTCATTTTATAATTCACCTGTCTTTCACCGATCCCCATTTCTTCCACCTTATCCATCACTACCTTCATGGCAGGTTTCATTAACATACCATTCAGAAAGTCTGAGTTGGTCAAAGTAGCCTCGTAGGTGGGGTTGGCTTCTTCACCATTGTAATGTTCACCTATTATATTGGTGATGGGTATGTTAAAATGTTTTGCAAAACGATGATCGCGATCATCACCACAGGGTACGCCCATGATCGCCCCCGTACCATAACCTGCCAACACATATTCACTGATCCAGATAGGAACTTCTCTTTGATCGAAAGGATTGATGGCATATGCTCCTGTGAAACATCCTGTGATTTTTTTTACTTCAGCCATTCGATCTACTTCCGATCTGCTTTCTACATAGCTCAGGTATTTATTCACCTCTACCTGGTTCGCCACGCTGGTAATTTCCTTTACCATATCGTGTTCGGGTGCCACTACCATAAAGTCCACACCAAAAATGGTATCAGGGCGGGTAGTAAATACCTTCATGTTTTTTACTACACCCTTTTCACTCTTGAGATCAAATGTAATCTTGGCACCTTCACTTCTTCCAATCCAGTTGCGCTGAATGTCTTTCATGGATTCACTGAAATCCACTTCATTCAATCCCTTCAATAACCGCTCTGCATATTCTGTAATGCGCAAACTCCATTGACGCATTTGTTTTTTCACCACCGGATGGCCACCTCTGTAACTCACACCGTTGATGACTTCATCATTGGCCAATACGGTTCCAAGTGCTTCACACCAGTTCACATCGGTGTAGGCCAGATAGGCCAGGCGGTATTGCATCAATACTTCCTGCTGTAATTTTTCGTCAAATGATTTCCAATTTTCAGCATTGAATTCAGTCTCACCAGATGGCAATTGATATTTGGCGTTGGGAAATGGATGGCTTGCATTTCCTTCTTTTTCAAAAGTAGCAACCAATTGCTCGATGCGTTCTGCTTTTTGCAAGCTGCGATTGAACCAACTGTCAAACAATTGCAGAAAGATCCATTGCGTCCATTTGTAATAGTTGGGATCGCACGTTCTTACTTCGCGGCTCCAGTCATAACAGAATCCTATTCTATCCAATTGACTTCTGAAGGTTTCAATGTTTTTAGCAGTGGAAATGGCAGGATGTACACCATGCTCAATGGCATATTGTTCTGCGGGCAATCCAAAAGCATCGTACCCCATAGGGTGGAGCACATTAAAGCCTTTTACCCTTTTGAAGCGGGCAACAATATCTGTGGCGATATAGCCCAGGGGGTGACCCACGTGCAAACCCGCTCCGGATGGGTAGGGAAACATGTCCAGCGCATAGTATTTGGGCTTCGAAGGGTCATTGCTGACCTTATATACCTCCTTTTCGCGCCACCTTTGTTGCCACTTTTCTTCTATTTTCTTGATTTCTTCTTTGCTATAGTCCGCCATTGTGCCTTTTCTGCCTTAAAATAAAGCGCAAAAATAAGGCAAAGTGGGGAGAAAGTCAGCCTGAAGTGGCTCCTATGAAGCAGACAATAATGGTTTGATCAATTCACCTTTGACTTATCCACTCTGCTGGGTGTATCCACACCATCCACTATCGTCTTTGCACTGAGGGCAATCCCCCGGATAGCGGCAGTAATGTTGGCCATATCCAAAGTGGAAACCTCATCGTCTACGGTGTGATAATAGGGATCGGTGGGTATTTGATCCGTTGAGATCGAATGAGCAGGCACTCCCAGTCTTGCCAAGGTGGCGTTATCAGAGCGATAGAAAAGGTTTTGCTCGGGGTAAGGATCGGAATGAATTTGAAAATCAGTCCCTTCTAAATTCTTCTGAAGGATTTCTCCGAAATCGCTGCGTTCAAACCCTGTAATGAAGGCCGCATTTTGTCCCCACTTGGATGCTTTGCCAATCATTTCAATATTGAACATCGCCACTACTTTTTCAGGATCAAGTTGCTGGGAAAAATACTTTGATCCAAAACCTCCAATTTCCTCAGCGGTGAAGGCCACGAAAATAAGTGACCGTTCGTTGGACTTTAGCTTGCTGAAATATTTAGCCAGGGAGATTACAGCCGTAGTGCCTGAAGCATCATCATCAGCGCCATTGGCAATGGAGTCGCCAGCTACAGGTTCCTGAATTCCGATATGGTCATAGTGGGCGGAGAAGACCACACTTTCATCTTGCATTGACTTCCCAGGCAATACGCCTACAATGTTGGTCATGGTAATTGTTTCCTTGCTTTGAGTGGCTTTTACAGCAATGTCATCTGGTCTTTCCTGATCGAGAATGTAAAGTATTGAACCACTTGATTGAGCACCAGGATCAAGAATTTTAGGACGGCTCAGGTAGTGCTGTGCGGTTTTAAATTCATCGGCATGCGTTTTATCTACCAATACAATTCTATCTCCACCATTTCGCTCAATTGCGGAGAGTGAAGGAAAGAGGGGTTGGCTTTTTCCAATTGTATCAATAGGAGTGGTTGTACCCAGATTGATCACCTCAGCTCCTGAAGAAAGAATAAGCCGATCTTCACTAATCGCTTTGCCAGCAACGATTACTTCCAAACTAGTCCTACTTAATTTCACTTTCTGAAATTCCTGACGATACCCGTTGAGACCCTGAAGTGGTTGTAAGCCTGCTTTTTTAAACTGCTTTTCAATAAAGGCTCCTGCCTTGTTGATGTCATCTGGTACCAAAGCTGATCTTCCGCGCATATCATCTGAAGCCAAGGTGTTGATGATTTTCGAGACCTGCTTT
This sequence comes from Cyclobacteriaceae bacterium, assembly GCA_039971015.1. Lineage (GTDB taxonomy): Bacteria > Bacteroidota > Bacteroidia > Cytophagales > Cyclobacteriaceae > ELB16-189. The sequence goes on along the minus strand of JBDVKV010000031.1, from coordinate 181,249 downwards.
TCTTTGATGAGTTTATTGACATCCTGTGCCATTAGGGGGTGAGTAAATACAGTTACAATGAGGATGAGGTAGGAAATACGCTTCATTGGGATGGGTTTCAATTGGCTGCCAAATTACCTTTTTGTGGGCTAATAAAGCAAATTCAGTAGAGAGAATCCCTTTTCTGACAGTTCATCCTGTCCATTCTACAGTTCAGTAACACCTTTTGCAATGTATGGCCATAGCGGCCAAATATTTACACTGTAATCGCGAAGTTATGAGAACAGCACTACTAATTGTCTTACTTTTTATTACAAGCACCGGTTTTGCGCAGACGATCGTATCAGGTATTGTCACCGATGAAAAGGGAGTTGCCATACCCGGAGCCAATGTGTCTATAGAAGGTACTTACGATGGAGCCAGCACTTCATTGGAAGGTGCGTTTCAATTTGAAACCAGCGAATCTGGAGTACAAAACATTTTGATCACTTTCGTGGGATTCAAGGCTTTCCGTCAGTCAGTGAATTTGATCGGAGAGCAGGTTCAATTGCATGTGGCCTTGAATGAGGAGATTAACCAACTGGATGCGGTGGTTATTTCTGCCGGCTCATTTACTGCAGGAGAGGAGAAAAGAAGAACCATTCTAAAAGCGATTGACATTGCCACCACAGCAGGAGCGACCGCGGATATTGCAGGTGCTCTCAATACTTTGCCGGGTACACAAAAAGTAGGAGAGAGTGGAAGACTGTTTGTAAGAGGAGGAGATGGAAGCGAAACCAAAACTTTTATTGATGGAATGTTGGTAGCCAATGCTTATAGCCCTTCAGCTCCCAACACACCCTCTCGTGGTCGGTTTTTGCCCTTTATGTTTAAAGGAACAAGTTTCAGTACGGGAGGATATTCTGCAGAATATGGTCAGGCGCTTTCCTCTGCATTGGTACTTGATTCAAAAGATAAGGCAGAGTTGAATCAAACTGATCTCGGTTTACTATCGGTGGGAGGTGATGTGGCACATACTCAGGTTTGGGATCGCGCATCCGTATCAGGTAAAATTCAATACACCAACATTCGTCCTTACTTTGGGTTGATCAATCAGGAGATAGATTGGATCACCCCTCCAGCTTCTATTGAAGGGAGCACTGCATTTCGGCAGGAAGTAGGTGAGCACGGTATTGTTAAGTTTTTCGGAAATTTTAACCACTCGGATTTTAAGCTTAACAACAGAGATATTCTTGACCCCAATCAAAAGACACCTTTCGCTTTCGCTAATAATTATGGATATGGGAATGCCTCATTCCTACAGTCGCTCAATGACAATTGGTCAGTGCGGGGAGGGCTTTCTTATAATTATAATGAGAATAATATTGAATTGGATGGCAGTCCTGTTGATGAAGTAGAGCAGGCCATTCATTCCAAAGTAGTTTTCGAAAATACTGTTTCTGATCATGTAGAATTAAAATTTGGGATAGAACACTTACAGTCTGACTATAAAGCTTCACAGTTTGATGATCTGTCAACAAAACAAACCGTTGCGTTCACTACACCTATCACTGCTGGGTTTGCAGAAGCTGAAATCTATGCCAGTAAATATTTTGTGACTCGCGCGGGTGTGAGAACGGAATACAATGGTTCAATCGAAAAGTTAAATGTTGATCCGAGAGTTTCAATTGCATACAAGCCGTTTACCCACGGTCAGTTCTCATTGGCTTACGGACAATTCCGTCAGGCTACACAAAATCAATTTCTTAGGGTGAACCAAAACCTGGAGGAGGAGAAGGCGGAGCATTACATTTTGAATTATCAGGTAATCAACAACCAGCGTACTTTTAGGGCCGAGCTTTACCACAAACGATATTCCAACCTTGTTAAATATATTAATGGCGACCCTGAGCAGTTAACTAACAATGGCAAAGGACATGCTCAAGGCTTTGAATTATTTTGGAGAGATAGCAAAACGGTTCGCAATCTGGATTATTGGGTATCCTATTCTTACCTGGATACAGAGCGGGATTATCTTGATTTTCCGATCTCGTCAGCGCCTCGTTTTGCATCCACTCACAATTTCTCTGTAGTTGGTAAGAAATTCTTCTCTGAGATCAAGTCACAATTAGGTGTTACTTATTCCTACAGCAGTCCAAGAGCTTTTAACAACCCGAACAGCGAGGTCTTTAATAATGGAAGGACGCCTGCTTATCAGGATTTGAGTATGAACATCTCTTACCTGCCAAAGCCGTTTCTGATTATTCACTTGTCAGTAACCAATGTGCTGGGCAGGGACAACATTTTTGGATACGACTATAGTGAGACTCCTGACAACAACGGCAATTACTTGAGTCGAGCGATTCGTCAGCCTGCAAAAAGATTTCTCTTCCTTGGCGTATTCTTCACCATATCAAAAAACAAATCAATTAATCAGTTACCCAATTTATAAACCCAACAATTATGAAAATTTCAATTTTAATTTTATTCAGTTTTTGTTCAACGCTCTTGTTTGCCAATGATAAATATGAGCAAGCGATGCAAACCAACATTCAGGCTATTTACAAAGCACAAACAGCGGAAGAAATGCAGCAAAGTATAAATGCCTTTGAACGGATTGGTGCCGCGGAGAAAAGTAAGTGGGAGCCCTTTTATTATGCGTCTTTTGGATATATCATGATGTCGACAAGGGAGGAAGATGGAGTCAAAAAAGATGCGCTGTTGGATAAGGCTACCGAAGTGTTGAAGAAAGCATCATCTATAAAACAAAACGATTCTGAGATTACCGCTTTAGAAGGATTTATTTATATGATGCGTGTAACTGTTGACCCTGCTTCACGAGGGCAGCAGTACTCAGGGTTGGCGATGCAAACCTTTGGCAAAGCACTTGGTCTTAATCCAAATAATCCGCGAGCCATGGCATTAATGGCGCAGATGGAATTTGGAACAGCGCAGTTTTTTAAGGCCTCAACAGCTGATGCTTGTGCAACAGCTTCAACAGCTATTGAAAAATTCGAAACTTTTGACAGTGATAATCCCTTAGCGCCAAGATGGGGAAAGGAGTCTGCGATGCGTGTGGTGAGTCAATGTAAATAGTTTAATAAGTTGTTGTCTGTTTTAATTTAATATCGAAACTGTTTCGGCTTGATAATTTGGAAGGTTGATTACCTTTAAGCAATGGTAAAAGAAAACAAAGCAAAGGAGTATGCGTGGGCAGTAGTGTTGGCCGTTGTGGGATCTGCGGTATTGACTTACTTATCCTGCACGTCTTGCCATGACGACCTAGAGCGTTATTTTAACTATGTTTTGTTTTCTTCCTTCATTTGGGCGGTCCTCTGGATTGGTAACAGTTATATGAATGATTTTCTTAGTCATAGATTATCCTGGATAGAAACCCCAATAAAGCGACTCGTTGTGGGAATTATAGGCACAGTTCTTTTTACGGTAATTGCATCTTTGATTATTATTAAGGGATTTGAACTTGCCATGGGGTTCCGCTTCAGCAGTTACTTAGAAATCATTCAAATGACCTTGATCATTACGTTTTTTATTTCCTTGTTTTTTCATAGCCGCGGGTTTCTTATGGAGTGGAAACGTTCTGCTGTTGAAGCTGAACGATATCAGAAAGAAAGCATTGCATCTAACTATGAGAGCCTTAAAAATCAAGTGAACCCTCATTTTTTGTTCAATAGTCTCAATGCCCTCACTGGTCTTGTTTATGAAGATCAGGATAAGGCAGCTAAGTTTATCAAACAACTCTCTGAAGTATATCGCTACGTTTTGGATTCACGCAACAAGGAAGTGGTGCCTCTAGATGAGGAGATCAATTTTCTTAATTCGTATCTTTTTTTGCAACAGATTCGGTTTGGTGATAAATTGAATATTGAAAATGAATTAAAACCTACTAAGGGAAATATCCCTCCATTGGCACTTCAGATGCTGGTAGAGAATGCTATTAAACATAATGTAGTTGCTCAGGATCAACCGCTTGTAGTAAAGTTGTATACTGAGGGGTCAAACCTTGTTGTTTCAAATAATCTTCAATTAAAAACGAAACCGATTAATGAATCAGCGGGAGTGGGGTTAGAGAATATCAAAAGGAGATACGAATTTTTAAGTGATCAGCCTGTAGTCATAAAGCAGAATGAGCACACTTTTGTTGTCAAACTACCTATTTTGACCGAGGAGCAATGACAGTATTGATTATAGAGGATGAACCCCTGGCTGCGGGTCGTTTGAAGAATGTTCTTCTAAGCATTGATTCCTCTATAAACATTTTAGAAGTTCTCGATACTGTGAAATCTTCTGTCAAGTGGCTGTCTGAAAATGAGGCTCCTGATCTTATCTTTATGGATATCCAACTGGCGGATGGTCTCAGTTTTGAAATTTTTGAAAGCACTGTTATTAAAGTGCCTGTCATTTTTACCACTGCTTACGATGAGTATGCGTTAAAGGCATTTAAGGTGAACAGTATTGACTACATCCTAAAACCTATTGATGAAGAGAGTCTGAGGCAGGCCTTTGAGAAGTACAGAACCCTAATACCTCAAACGAATACTCAGGAAGTTTTGTTGAATCGGATTGGTAGTGCAATGCAAATGCTGACCAAAAAGTACAAGGAAAGGTTTGTTACCAAAGTAGGGGAGCATTTGCGATTCATTGATGTAGTGGATGTGCTTTATTTTTTTAGTACCGACAAGGTCACGTTTTGTGTGACTTCGGATGCCAGGAAACATATACTTGACTTCACGCTGGATCAATTGGAAGAATTAGTTGACCCTCAGAAGTTTTGCAGAATAAATAGAAAGTACATCGTCAGTATTGAAGGGATAACGGATGTTATTAGTCATACCAACAGTAGACTAAAACTGGTTTTGAAAGCCAGCGAAGACAACGATGTGATTGTGGCGCGCGAACGGGTACAAAGTTTTAAAGCATGGATTGATCGTTAATCAGCGTTCATAAATTCACTAATCAGGCAATGGAAATGATGCGTTCCTTTTTCCTGCTTTACCGAATAGCGTCCATGTGTGTAAAATCTTGAACGGATTCCCTTCTGTACATTTTGCACAATGTCTTCATCCTCCATTTCTACTTTGTGCAGATCGGATCCTGCTCCATGCTGAAGCTTACTTTCATCCCAAACGTAAGAGAGAAAGGATACTGTGCATTTATCAGTAGCCATTGGGTCTACAATGTTGATGGATAATCCCCAGGGGTAGAAATTAAACATCATGTTGGGAAAAACCCAAAAGTAGTATCCTGCTATCTTTTTTCCATAATCAGGGGAGTCCTTGGGTAAATCGAATGTAAGTTCACCTTCCTTGGCAATGCCTGTTTGAAGTGAGCTGTATTTATTGAGTTCAATAGAATAGCTACTATAATCTATAGTTGCATTGAGGCCAGCATGGACAAATGGAATATGAAACCCTTCTAGATAGTTTTCGCAATACAATGCCCAATTGGATGTGACCAGATAGACTTTGGATAAGTCTGGTCTGAACTTAAAATCAGCAAGAGGCATCCATTTTACTCGTTCCATCATAGGTCCAAGAAAATAGTCTGCTGGGATACTCGAATTAAGGGAGGTGAAAATCCATTTGCTCCATTCATAGGTTGGAATCGCATTCAGGTCATCATCTGCTGTAGGAAAATTTTCAACTTCTTTAAACTCAGGCATGGATTGGAATTTACCATCCAGAGAAAATCTTCTTCCATGATATTTACACCTTAGGTCCTTCAGCTGACAAGGTTGCTCTACCAGTAAGTTTCCTCGATGTGTACACACATTGGATAAACAGTGTAGCGTTCCAGCTTTGTCTCTTGAAAGCAGCAGTGGCTCATTGATGTAATGCTCCAATAGGTTGACAGGACGTACAGCACCGTTCTCTTTTACCTGATCTGTGTCGCCCACGAATTGCCATGCTTTGCTAAATATTTTTTCTTTGGCAGCCTCATAATATTCTTCTTTGAGATAAAAATCGGTATTCAGCGTTTTTGCTGTAGCTATGTTTTTATCCATTATTAAGGCTTTCATAAATTCTGTATTTTTAATCTAATTTATTAAATTGATTCTACATTATCTGTTTGTCCGTTGCATGACGGTTGTAATAACGCCTATTTGAATTATAGCACTTATGTTTAAGTTGAAATTATACTTGTATTGGGGTGCAAGGGTGGTTGCTGCTATCATATTTCTACAAACTTTATTTTTTAAATTTTCAGGATCAGCTGAGTCTGTCTATATTTTTTCTACGGTTGGCATTGAACCGTGGGGTAGGATAGGAATTGGTGTTTTAGAGTTGATTGCATCGGTTTTATTACTGATTACAAGTACAGCCTGGATGGGAGCCTTATTGGGTATTGGATTAATGCTAGGGGCAATTGGGATGCATTTGACGCTTTTGGGGATTGAAGTGCAAGGAGATGGTGGTTATCTTTTTATTTTAGCTATTGTGGTGACTGTTTGTTCTGTGTATGTGCTTTGGCTTGATAAAGAGAAAGCCATTACCTTTGTTGATAATTTAAAAGATTGACGTTCTGTCAATTACCAATTCAAATCAAACAATCTTATTTTATCACTTAATAACCGCTTTTTGGAAATGAACCAATGAATAAGTTTATTAGCGGATAATTCTTTAACAGATGATTTCTTATAACCCCAAAAGCTGGCTTTCACTTATTTTTCACTCCTATAGCAGGCATGTGATGAAGACTTTAACACCTGTTATTGTCTTTATGGGGTTGTTCAGTTTTGCATTCTGTTATATTATTCTGGAAGTGTATAAATTTCAAGAGCAGGATTTGCACAGCACTACAGCCATGCACTCGCTGGTGGGTATTGTGTTGGGTCTGTTTCTTGTATTTAGAACCAACACAGCGTATGACAGATGGTGGGAAGGAAGAAAGCACTGGGGTTTATTGGTAAACAATACACGCAACCTTGCACATAAACTCAATGCCTTTTTAGATCGCAGTGATGCTGACAATAGAAATTGGTTTTCTAAAATGATTCCTAATTTTGTTTATTCCACTAAGGAGCATTTGCGAAAGGGAGTGAAGATGGATGAATTGGAAAGTGCTGATGCCGATTTTACCAATAGGCTAAAAGGAGTGAAGCATATCCCTAATAGGTTGTCATCAATGATGTATGAAAGGGTGAATGATCTTTACAAAGACAATAAATTAAGTGGAGACCAGTTATACATAGTAGATAAAGAGTTAAAGCAATTTTCTGATATACTTGGGGCATGTGAACGTATTAAGAATACACCCATTCCCTACTCCTATACCATGTATATTAAGAAATTTATATTTATCTATATCCTCACGCTTCCTTTTGGGTTTGTTACGATTGCAGAATACATGACCGTGCCAATAGTAATACTCATTTCGTATGTATTGTTAAGTGTGGAGCTGATTGCGGAAGAAATTGAAGACCCTTTTGGCAACGATGTAAATGATTTACCAACAGATGAGTTATCGCTAAAAATAAAGGACAACGTAAAGGAAATCTTATTGCAAGACTAGTCCGCCATAAGAGTATAAATAAAGAACAGGATGATCAGAAGAATCCAAACTCCATACATGATCAAGTCTGTCCTTACATAAGCTTTGTACTCATTGTACATTTTTTTCATCCACCTGAACATATCGCTAAATTACGTAAAACAAAATTTTTTTTATAGAACTACCGTAAAATTGGTGATAGGGTTGATTAAAAATTTAGATTATAATGACTGTGTACTTTAATGTTCCTGGTGTAGCTTAATGGCCTTATTTTAAACCGATATTGTGATTAGTAGAATATGTTTAGTAGTGAGCGTTTGCTTGTTCCTGATAGAAAAGGCAAATGGACAGGAATCAGTGGTGCACGACACAAGCCCTGCCAGCATGAAGTGGTATCAGATCAATTCCAACAGCTTCAGGGTTTTATACCCTTATGGGTTCGAAAAAGAGGCACAACGTGTAGCCAATACCCTTGAGCACATTAAAGAAGCAGAATCTAAGAGCCTCGGAGCTACACCAAGAAAAATTTCCGTTGTATTGCATAGCCAGTCAGCAACCTCAAATGGCTTCGTCACCATGGCGCCCATGCGTTCTGAATTTTATGCGATGCCTCCGCAGAATTACAATTTCATCGGTACTAATGAATGGCTCACATTGCTCTCGTCCCATGAATACCGGCACGTTGTTCAATTTCAGAAAAGTGTAACAGGTTTCAATAAGGGGATTCAATTATTGTTTGGTCAACTGGCACAAGCAGGGATGGCTTTTGTAGCTGTGCCCCAATGGTTTTGGGAAGGCGATGCGGTAGCAGTAGAAACTGCGTTTACTCCTAGTGGCAGAGGAAGAATACCAGAGTTTGATATGTTGTTAAGAACCAATTTCCTGGAGGGAAGGAATTTTAACTACAATAAACAATACTTGCGATCGTATAAGCATGCTGTACCCAATCACTATGTATTAGGTTACCACATGGTTTCTTACCTGAGAAAAAAAACAGGAAATGCCAATGTGTGGGCTGATGTTACAAAACGTGCATGGAATGTTCCATTTATACCTTTTACGTTTTCCAACGCAATAAAAAAAGAAACGGGGCTGTATGTAACAGATCTTTACAAAGAGATGGCTCAGGATGTAAAAAAAGAATGGAAAAATCAACAAAATCAACTTTCCCTCACCGAGTTTACGTCCGTTAATTCAAGGTCATCGAATGCCTATACGGATTATTTATATCCTCAACCTCTGAACGATGGAAGAATTGTTGCACTTAAAACAGGCATAGGAGATTTCTCTCAGTTAGTAACCCTCTCCATAAATGGGGATGAAAAGAAGCACTTCGTACCTGGTCCCATCAACGATGCGGGTATGCTTTCCGTGGCTGCGGATAAAGCAGTTTGGAACGAGTATCGGTATGATCCGCGCTGGCAGACAAGGTCTTACTCCATTATTAAATCGTACGACTTCAATACAGGAAAGTCTAAGGTAATTGCTAAACAAGAAAGGTTTGGAGCAGCGGCATTGTCTCCGGACGGAAGCAAAGTAGTAACCGTACAGGTTGATGATTCTTACCAAAATAATCTTGTGATTTTAGATGTCAATTCTGGTAATGAGATTCAAAAGTTTGAAAATCCGGATAATCATATGCTCACCATGCCCAGGTGGAGTCATGACGGAAAACAGATTGTATTCATTCAACTAACTGGAGAGGGTAAATCGATAGTGGCAGCAGATGTGCCCTCTTCAAATGTACAAACACTTTATGCTGCTGGCGATGAAAATGTGGGCCATCCGGTATTGTTCAACGATGTTTTGTTATACAATTCTTCGTACAGTGGCATCGACAATATTTATGCAATTGATATTGCCACAAAGCAACGTTATCAGGTTACCTCCAGCAAATACGGTGCGTTTAACCCCTCCATTGATGCGGATGGAAAATCGGTGTGGTACAACGAACAAACCAGGGATGGTTTTGATGTAGTAAAGATACCGTTGGAAAAGGTAAACTGGAGGCCTATTGAATCGGTAGTTGTTCAGCCAAGCTTGTTTGCCGAGATGCTTTCGGAGCAGGAAGGCCAACCTGACTTGATGCAAACCATTCCAAAGATAGAATATGTCAGCAAGCGTTATCATCGTGCAAGTGGGATGATCAACCCTCATTCCTGGGGTCCATATTTTACCAATTCTATTTATCAGGCCAATCTTGGAATCACCTCAAAGGATATTTTAAGCACCACGGAGATAAGTGGTGGCTATACTTTTGACATCAATGAACGGACGGGTGCGTGGGGAGCAGGGATCAGCTATCAAGGGATGTACCCCATCCTGGATGGAACGTTTGCTTACGCAAAGAGAACCAATTCGGATGGCATCTTTGGAAGAGAGGTAGATTTCAAATGGACAGAGATCGGTGGAACGCTGGGAGTGAGGGTTCCTCTAATTCTCACAAGTTCGAAATACAACACTGCCTTGTCAATTGGAAATGCTGTGGGCTACACACAGGTGTCAGGATTCAAAAATACAGTGAGTGAAAATGGTAGCGTTATTTCTTCAGGGTTTGGAAGATTGGTGCCAGCCAACGATACGTTGTCCTATAATTTTATCAACCAGGCAAGTAATGGGGACTTATTATACAACCGGTTCAGCTTTAGCTTTAGTAATCTGTTAAAGCGGAGCACGAGAGACATTAACTCGAAATATGGACAATCAGTTGCTGTGGAAGCTTACAATACAGCCTTTGGAGGTGACTTTGCGGGGCACTTATATGTAGCACGAGGCAATTTCTACTTCCCTGGATTATTTAAACATCACTCTCTCTATTTCAGAGGTGGCTATCAACAGCGGTTGTCAGATTTTAACCTGAATACTTATTCATTTAGAAACAGGCTGGCTAAGCCCCGTGGCTATTCCTTTCCTCAGGATTCAAAGTTTTATACCATTTCCACTAATTATACCCTTCCATTGTGGTACCCGGATTTAAGCATTGGCCCACTTCTCAATGTTAAGCGTATTAAAGCCAATTTGTATTACGATTACGGAAATGGAGAGGGTATCCAGTACTTTTATCGATTCCACTCAGGGCAGTCGGCAACATTATACTCCATCAACAACGATGACAAGTATCATTCAATCGGTGGTGAGGTAACTTTTGACATCAATATCATGCGCTTCCTCCCTCAATTTGAATTGGGTCTCAGAACTTCTTACATCAAAGCCAACAGGTTTAATAATGGCGGAACAGTTATCGAGTTCGTTCTGGGAAATATTCCGTTTTGATGTGTCCCTCTCAATTTGAATATGGTTGATTTTACAGCTATTTTTGACGGATTGATTCAAAATTAATAGCGTTAATACAATGGCAGAAATAGTCCGCATGCCGAAAATGAGCGATACCATGACCGAAGGGGTGATCGCGAAATGGCATAAGAAAGTTGGTGATACAGTGAAGTCTGGAGAGCTGATGGCAGAAATAGAGACAGACAAGGCAACCATGGACTACGAGTCGTTCAATGAAGGAGTTGTTTTACACCTTGGTGCTAAAGAAGGAGAGGCAGTTCAGGTGAATGATGTACTGGCCGTGGTGGGTAAAAAAGGAGAAGACTTCAAGGAATTGCTTGCTTCCTCCTCTCAAACAGAGACCGCTGCTGCCGGTGGCAAAACAGAAACATCACAAGACAAGGATACAGCTGTAGCTGAACCCATAGATACTTCAAATATTAAGGCAGAAATAGTCCGTATGCCAAAAATGAGCGATACCATGACAGATGGGGTTATCGCTGCATGGCACAAGAAGGTGGGTGATACGGTAAAATCAGGTGAGTTGATGGCTGAGGTAGAAACGGATAAAGCTACCATGGAATATGAGTCGTACAATTCAGGTACGGTACTTTATATTGGTGCCAAAGAAAAGGAGTCAATTCCTGTTGACGGAGTACTGGCGATTGTAGGAGAAAAAGGCGCAGATTGGCAAACTTTATTAAAAGCAGCTCAGCAGGAGAGTGCTGACGAATCAAAAGAGGAGACCAGTTCCGCTCCCGCTACAGCAACTCCCGCACCATCTGTATCATCAACAAGTTCATCATCGTCTCATTCCAGCAATGGAAGGTTGAAAGCATCACCTTTGGCGAAGAAAATGGCAAAAGATTTGGGCTATGACTTGAGCAAGATCAATGGATCGGGTGACAACGGACGCATTACCAAGAAAGACGTAGAAAATTACAAGCCTGGTGCTTCTGCGACTAAAGAAGCAGGTGCTCCGGTTGTGCTGCCGTCTGTTGTTGGTGAGGAGAGCTTTGAAGAGGTAGCAGTTTCTCAGATGCGCAAAACGATTGCACGCAGATTGTCTGAGAGCAAATTTACAGCACCGCATTTTTACCTTACCATGGAAATCAACATGGACAAGGCCATTGAAGCACGCAAGAGCATCAATGAAATTGCCCCGGTTAAGATTTCGTTTAATGACTTTGTGATCAAAGCGGTGGCGGCATCACTGCGTCAACATCCTGATGTCAATGTTTCGTGGTTAGGTGATAAGATCAGAAAGAACCATCACGTACATATAGGAGTAGCTGTTGCCGTCAAAGATGGTTTGGTTGTGCCTGTAGTTCGTTTTGCAGACAACAAGTCACTCGCGCATATTTCTTCTGAAGTAAAAGACCTGGCACAGCGTGCACACGACAAAAAACTTCAACCAAGCGACTGGGAGGGTAGCACATTTACCATCTCTAATCTTGGTATGTTTGGTATTGAAGAATTCACAGCCATTGTTAATCCTCCTGATGCCTGTATCCTGGCAGTAGGTGGAATCAAAGAAACACCGATTGTGAAAGACGGACAAATAGTACCTGGCAATGTAATGAAGGTAACGATGTCTTGTGATCACCGTGCGGTAGATGGTGCTGTTGGATCGGCCTTCCTCAAAACTCTAAAAGGGTTGCTGGAAGATCCGGTGAGAATTCTAATCTGAGTCTAAACTTTTAATGGAAAAAATTCGCTCTACAACCATACTTGCCGTATTGCACAACGGTGAAGTCGCCATTGGTGGCGATGGACAAGCTTCAATGGGCAATACAGTTGCCAAGAGCAACGTAAAGAAGCTGCGCAAGCTGCAAGACGGAAAAATTGTAGTTGGCTTCGCAGGCTCTACTGCCGATGCCTTTACCTTACTGGATCGCTTTGATGAAAAACTCAATGCATTTGGTGGCAATATGAAAAGAGCCGCCATTGAACTGGCCAAGGACTGGCGCATGGACCGCTACCTCAGGAGGTTGGAAGCAATGATGATTACGGCCAGCAAAGATGAGCTGCTGGTACTCTCCGGTACGGGTGATGTGTTGGAGCCGGACAATCAAGTGGCAGCCATAGGTTCTGGATCAATGTATGCACAGGCATCAGCATTGGCACTTAAAAAACATGCACCCCAACTATCCGCTGAAGAAATGGTAAAAGATAGTCTGCATATAGCTGCAGATATCTGTGTGTTTACCAATCACAATATTATTATTGAAAAGCCTTTGTAATCCTTTACTTAAGATTGCTCAATAGCAGTAAGCAGCATTTCGCAGGATAGCTTTATTTCATCTTCCGTAATGGTCAGGGGAGGAGCAATTCTAAAGCTGTTGGGGCAGGATAGAAACCAAAAACAAACGGCTCCCATCTCCATCGCGTTTTTTACAATTCGTTTTACCCTTTCCTCAGATTCAAAATCAATAGCGAAGAACAAACCGATTCGTCTGATCTCTTCAATGGCGGAATGCGTCAAGTACTTTTCAAAAAGCTTTCCTTTAGCTTCTACTTGTTCTATTAACTTTTCCTCCTGAAGTACTTCGAGTGTAGCCAGGGCCGATGCGCAGCACACTGGGTTTCCACCGAATGTGGTGATGTGCCCCAGCATAGGATCATGGGTCAATAGATTCATCAACTTTTGATCGGCAATGAAGGCTCCTATAGGCAGCCCGCCTCCAAACGCTTTTCCTATAGTGAGTAGGTCAGGAACGATATCGAATTGTTCAAATGCAAACCAACTTCCTGATCTACCCATTCCGCACTGTATTTCATCCAGGATGAGTAATGTCCCCATCTCATCGCATCGTTTTCTCACAGCTTTCATATACGCTTTGGTGGGGATACGCACTCCGGCATCGCCCTGGACGGTCTCCATGATCACACAGGCAGTTTTGTTATTGATTAAAGCAAGGTCATCAGTATTACCGAACTCAATAAAGCGTACATCGGGAAGCAGCGGACGAAAAGCGATTTTTTTGGTTTCATTTCCTGATACACTCAACGAACCATGGGTGCTTCCGTGATATGATTTGCGGCAAGAGATAATGCCAGTCCTGCCAGTTGCTCTCTTGGCCAGTTTTAATGCACCTTCGTTGGCCTCCGTTCCGGAGTTCACGAAATAGAAGCAGTTGAGAGAGTCAGGGAGTAATGATGTCAGTTTTTGCGCTAGCAAGTTGGGTGCGGATTGAATGTATTCTCCATACACCATCACATGCAGGTGCTTGTCTACCTGATCTTTGATGGCCTGAACTACTTTGGGATGCCGGTGGCCAATGTTAGTAACACCAATGCCCGAGATCAGGTCAATGTATCGTTTGCCTTCAGGGGTGTAGAGGTAAATCCCTTCAGCACGTTCAATTGGAATAAGAAATGGAAATGGAGTCGTTTGGGCGAGATGAGTTAAGAAAACGTCCGGGCTGTATTCCATGTCGCAAATCTAGCGACTTCAGGAGGTAAAAGAAAAGTCCTTCCCGTTCGGGGAAAGGCTGATTTTTTTGCGCTAAGAACAAAAATTAAGCGCCCATTATATTCGAGATTACGATTCCAACCAGGATGATTAAGCTCAATAACATAGCTTCTCTGAGCCTGTTGGTGTACCCTTCATTTAACCAACCTTTCGACAACCCCTTTAATCTGTTCATGTTTGTAGTGGTGTTTTGTAGGTACAAAGGTTCATCTTATAGGATTATTGATTTTATTAAATTGGTATAAAATCATACATCCGTAAATAAGAATTGTTCTCTGTAAGTATTTCGTTTACACCCGCCCCTACTCCCCCTGATGGCGTGATACAGGTCTTTTTATTCCGGATTTAGGGCCAACTTGTCAACCCTGCGACTCAAAAGCGAAATGGCTCTCGCTATTTTTAGTTAAATTATTATATGAGAATTGGGATACTAACTTTTAGTGCCCTCCTTTATTTGGGTGGCTGTATAGGAACTGATCTGGTAGACGACCCGATTGTGGATGGTCAATTGGAAATTGCGCCTGACCGGATGGCACTGCTTGCTGGTAATTCAAAAATGGCAAATGCTACGTACTTCAATACTTTTGGAATTGAAGAATCAGTACCCGTTGCATGGAGCACTTCTCCGGAAAGTGTGGCTGCGGTTAACGTCAACGGTTTGGTAACAGCTAAAGCACAAGGGCAAGCCTTTCTTTTTGCTGCCTACTCCATTACAAGAGACTCCATAAGAGTAACTGTGGTAGAGGATGATACTCAAGTGGCTTACGTTGATATTGTTGCGACCAAAACTGCACTTTCAGTTGGCGAATCAACAACGATGACGGTAACAGCTAAGAATATTAATAATGGAGCAGTTGCAGGTGGTGGAGTGCAATGGTTTACTTCAGACGAGGCAATAGTCACTATTGATGGATCTGGCATAGCAACAGCCCAGGCCAGTGGAGTGGCAAACGTATACGCTACTATAGATGGTGTGTTTAGCAACGAGATAGAAATTACCGTGGGTGGAGGAAAGCGAATGGGCACTTTTCAATCGGCCAACGGCTACGAAGCCACTGGTATGGTTACGATGGAGATCATCAGCGGAGACCTGATCCTGAAGTTTAGTGATGACTTTATGACTGATTTTGCACTGGGTACTTTTATTTACCTTGCCAATAACCATACTTCTGGTACAGCCATACGCAATGAAGGCATTGAGCTGGGTGAAATAACAACCAATGGTTCACATACCTTTAATGTCTCCGAGAACTTCCCCAATACCACATTGTCTCAATTTGAATATGTAATCGTACTGTGCAAGCCAGCTTCTATACCTTTTGGTTTTGCCCAACTTAACTGATATGAAGCGACTTGTTATTGTATGGATATTGTCTGTGGGAATTCACGCCAGCTATGCGGGTGGAGGATGGCCTCAGCCCAAAGAAAGTGGGTATTTTAAGTTAGGGCAAAATATGATTCTGTCTTCATCTTATTTTGGCCCGGCAGGGGATGTGGTTGACATTACCACCATAGGATTGTATACTACCAGTCTGTATGGTGAGTACGGATTTACAGACCGGCTAACCGGTATTGTCTACTTTCCTTTTTTTGTAAGAAGTACCCTGAATGAAATCAAATTCAGGCAGAGCGGGATGGTGATTCCCGGTGATGAGTTCAGCTCTGTTGGAGATAGTGAAATAGGAATCAAATATGGATTGATCACCGACAAACCAGTGGTGGTTAGTGCATCAATATTTTTAGGATTGCCCATTGGTGAAACCAGTGGGGGGGAGAGTAAGATTTTACAAACAGGCGATGGGGAGTTCAATCAGATGATTCGCATTGATGCCAGTCACTCCTTTCACCCCAAACCGATATTCACATCAGTGTATGCTGCTTTTAACAACCGTACCAATAACTTTTCAGATGAGTTGAGGTTTGGCCTGGAGATAGGGGCTACGTTCAACAAGTTTATCCCCATTTTTAAACTCAATATGGTGGAGTCACTGGAAAACGGGGGTATGGCTGCTGTGCAGAATGGAGTGTTTAGTAATAATACGGAGTACATCTCTCCGTCTTTTGAACTCAACTATCAGGTAACGGATCAAATCGGGCTATCCGCTTCGGGTGCATTTGCCTTTTCAGGTCAGAATATTTTAGCGGCTCCCAACTGGGGATTGGGTGTTTATTTGAAGCTTTGATCAAAAAGAAAGGTTCAAAACTCAAGGTGTGACCCTGGAACCTTGAACCTTAAACTTTAAAACCTTGAATTGATTACTTTCCGTATTTCTCTATTACGTCCGCGATGCGGCTGGAGTATCCCGCTTCGTTATCATACCATCCTACTACTTTGGCAAAAGTGCCGCTGCAAGCAGTAAGAGCTGAATCGAAGATACAAGAATGACTGTTACCCACGATGTCGATGGACACGATAGGGTCTTCAGTGTATTCTAATATTCCTTTCATTGAAGACTCCGCAGCTTTCTTCATCACTGCGTTGATCTCTTCTTTTGTAGTTTCCTTTTTAAGCAACACGGTAAGGTCAGTCAATGAACCATCTGGAACAGGCACCCTCATAGCGATACCATCTAATTTTCCGTTCAGGTGGGGCAATACTAAGCCTACTGCTTTCGCAGCTCCTGTGGAGGTAGGGATGATGCTCACCGCAGCTGCTCTGGCCCTTCTCAAATCCTTGTGAGGAGAGTCCTGAAGGCTTTGGTCAGAAGTATAAGCATGTATAGTAGAAATGTATCCTTTTTCGATACCGAAGTTATCGTCCAATACCTTGGCCATAGGAGCCAGGCAGTTGGTAGTACAAGAAGCGTTGGAGAAGATAGTCTCACTGCCCTTCAATGTATTTTCATTTACACCTAACACAATGGTAGGGATGTTTCCTTTAGCCGGGGCAGAGATCACCACTTTTTTGGCTCCTGCCGTAATATGGGCACCAGCACCCGCCTCGTCTACAAATCTTCCAGTAGATTCTAATACAGTATCTATATTATTAGCGGCCCAGGGTAATTTTGCCGGGTCGCGTTCTGCTGTTACCTTAATGGTTTTACCGTTTACAATCAGTGAGTCGCTGGTAGCTTCTACGGTGCCCTTAAACTTTCCATGTACCGAATCGTACTTTAAAAGGTGAGCCAGGGTTTTGGTGTCTGTCAAATCATTGATGGCAACCACTTCCACATTTTTCTTGGCCAGTAAGGCCACAAATGAAAGGCGCCCAATCCGTCCGAATCCGTTAATTGCAACTCTTGTCATTGATATAAAGGGTTAAAAATTGAGTGGCAAAAATAAAACTATGGTGTTCCAAAACCAACGGAATAAGCCGCTTTAGTCTTAAAAAAAGTAAGGGGGCTTTTGTTAATGTGTACCTGAATTATATCTTTGCGGCTCTTTAGAGGAAAACTTGAAAAAAGGTCCGTTCGTCTAGGGGTTAGGACACCAGATTTTCATTCTGGCAACACGGGTTCGATTCCCGTACGGACTACACTGTAATTAATTAAAGCCCTGATATTCAAAATATTAGGGCTTTTTTTTGTTTTGTAGTGTCGTGTAAGCTGTTGAGAAAGCCTACCAGTATATTAGCAACCTCATAATTACCTCAAACAAGATTTCAATTATTATAGGGTATAAAACACAGCGACCACATGACAGGCGGTTCCTGCAAGCACAAACAAATGCCAGATAAAATGGCTATACCGGATGCGATGATCATAAGCAAAGAAGAGAACGCCTGCCGAATACATCACACCTCCTGTAATCAACCAAAATAATCCCCAGAAAGGTAGACTAGTATATAAGGGTTTCGCAGCCAATAGGGCTAGCCAACCCATCCCCAGGTAAAGTGCAATGGATAGCTTGTTGGTTTTTACGTTTTGAACAGATTTCAGTACCACTCCACCCGCTGCCAGCAGCCAGACAATTCCAAATAATGTCCATCCCCAGGCACCATATAACACGGTAAGTGTAAAGGGGGTATAAGTCCCCGCTATCAAAAGAAAGATAGCCCCATGATCAAATATCCGAAAGATGCGTTTTGTCCTGCTTTCAGGAAAAGCATGATATAAGGTCGATGCCATATACAATATCATCATGGTGGCGCCAAAAACACTAACACCCACCACCGCTGAAGTACCAGAAGGAATCGCCTTGATAATAAGAAGGGGAGTTACGGCCACGGCAGCAAGAAAACCAACACCATGACTAATGCTGTTGGCAATTTCTTCACCCAGAAATTGCGCCCGATCTAAATGCTGCGATTTACTCACAAGCCTAAGGTATGGTAAAATGAAAACAGGTCAAACCTATAAAATGGCATGCGCGAGACTGCCAAATTGTTAACCACAGATTCCTGAAGCGGAGACGCTGCGGAGAGAGAAAGTGCTGTGCGTCAATAGGGCTCAAGAAATTGATCCCTCTTTTTAACTGCTGAAATCATGTTGTCTGCTAGAGGGTTATTTTTGTATTGTATAGTACAAAACCAATAATAAATGATCAACAAGGAAATTGAGGCCAAACTAGTGAAAGCCTTAGAAAATGGAACGAGAGTTCGTATCCATGCAGGGGCGTGGGAATTTAATGGGAAACCGGTTAGCGAAACCCAATTCTATGTTCAAAGTATCCCTGAAATGAAGGGACGAGTTAGAGGTGATAAACTTGTTAGGCTAACGACAAGAAGAATTGACAATTGGGAAGTAATTTGGCGTAAAGAAATGCATGCAGGAAAATTTCCTATAATTGAAGAGATAACTAATCAGATAATGTTGTCTAAAATAGATTACGTTGAAGAAGTTTCTTTTCAGGATTATTAATAATTGTCAATTGTTGTTCTAAAAGAACCGCCCGCTATAAATGCCTATAGATTCAAGATCCTTTGATGAAATTCTGTTGGGTCTTCCACGGGCTGAACAGATACTGGTTAAGCGCCTTCGCACCTTAATCCTGGAATGTATTCCAAAGGCAACAGAACATGTATACGATGATGCTGATTTTCCATTCTACAGGCACAACAAGCTAATATGTTATATCTGCCCCGCCTCTATGGTGTGGAAAAAGAGCTCTCCCGAAACTCCAAATAAGAAGGGAACCGCACTTGGGTTTAATCAGGGGTATCTGATGTCGAATGAAGAGGGTACTTTACTGGCAGAAGGTCGGAAGCATGTATATGTAATGTATTTTAAGTCACTGAAGGATCTTGATGAGCAGCACGTACGTGCACGGCTCTTCGAAGCAGCAATGATAGACGACCAGTTTGCAAAGTGATAGGAAGGATGCCTCTTGTGTAATCTCTGCAGGGTCAAAGGAATATACTGCAACAAGCTATGGAAAAGGTTAACTGACCTTTTTTGCAACCAATTCTGATCCTGGCTCTTTGACAGTAAGTGACTTAACAGCTTCACCATCAAATTGAAATGAGATTTCAGTGGAAGGAGCTCCATTATAGAAAAATTTGTTGGGCCCAATCTTATACAACGCTCCTCCAAAGGCACCAATCTTACCCAGCGACAGCAGCTTACGCATGTTCAGTTTGACGGAGAATCCTTCCTCGGCTTTTTCACCATATTTATAGTCGCCCAGGTATTTAGGTTTCTCATCATCGGGCAAATCTTCATACTGTTCAGCGTCAGCATCTCCTAAAGATTTTAAATAGTTGATGAGCTCGTTGGCACTTGCTATCGCAGCTTCACTCATTTCACTTTTCATTCTCAGACCTGCCTGAGCATGTGCCAGCAAACTAATTCCGTGAGGACCTAAAGTTCTTTGAATCCCCGGGGTAAACGTTATCATACTCTTTACCGTGTCGTAGGCACCAAGCATTGCGTAGGTAAATATATTTGGTCTGGCTCCTTTACTCAGGAGGTATTCAACAATATCTCTTCGGCCCACATGTGAAGCAGCACCTATGGCTGACTCAAAATCTCCGAACCCCCAGTCCCAGGTGGCTCTGGAGAGTTCAGGCCTCTTGTCTACCAGTTCTTTTACCCTGTCTAAATCAAAGTGGGATTTACCAACCACCTCCGATATTATTTTATCGTCAATTGAGGGATAACCATAAGGTCTTCCTTCATTGACTTCTTTTTGCTTATCGTTTGATAGGAAGGTACTCCCATAAGATAGGTTGGGAATGGAGGCTGCGAATAGTCCGAACAGTGAACCTTTAACCAGCGTGCGCCTGGTTAATGAATATTGCTTTTTCATGGTTGTTCTGGTTACTTTCTATTAGGTGTACGAGAGCCTCGTAAATAAGGTTCTGGACCTTTGCACAGTCCAGTTCAAATCATTGGTACCAATGATTATTAAAAAAAATATCAAAACTTGAGAAGTATAATTTCATGTGCCGCAGAATGGGGTCACAATGGTAGCAGTCAGGCTAATTTTGCAATGCCTGAGTAAAGGGTGTAAAATAGAGCACCCACTCTGTTGAAGAGGTTGTAAAAAACAAGAATACCTTTCAGCAATAGTGACGGTTAACCACATGCTGAAAGGTATTTCTTAGGTTCTTACTTCTTGAATGGTTTTCCTTTTCCCAGGACCATCCAGTCCAGAGAAACATCCTTGAAGAATTTGGACAATTTCACAATAGTGGAAAGCTTAGGCTCCGTGTCGCCACGTAGAAAGCTACCAGTTTGTCCATGATACAATCCTGCTTTTGCATCTAGCGTCATCACGCGGATGTCATAGTGCTTTAACAGATAAGAAAGACGGTCTTTAAAAGTTTTTTTTGACATAATTTTGGCTCATTTAATAGGATAAATTTAAACAATTAAGATTAAACTTACTTACTGGACACGTAATAATTCGGGAAATACTGATCAGAAATTTGATGATTGGCATCATTAAATTTTAAGGATATCCCACATGGTTCAGTTGAGGTATTTCTCAATGGCTTGATAATTAGGTGTTTAAGATTATTTTTTCCCTATTTACCCCATTTTCCCTACATCTGTAGGGAAGCGAAGAAATGGTATGAAAAGCAAAAAATATTACATCGAAAAATGAAATAATTTTTACAACTAGGCTAATATTAGCATAATATGATAAAAAATTGATCATCGTGTGAGATAATGCCTCATCCAAATGGGGGTGAAATGAGTAAATGGAGCACTAAAATGCAGCTGATTTAGCAGTTTGTTAACAAAATATACCTATGAAAAGCGTTTTAGAGGTGCTATATTGAATCTTACAATCACAAAACTTCCAATTTATGGCAACTTATACGCTGCGTGTCAATGGCAAATCGGTTCAAGTAGATGCAGACCCTGATACTCCTGTGTTGTGGGTGCTTCGCGATTCTCTTGATTTAGTGGGAACAAAGTTTGGATGTGGAATCGGTCAGTGCGGTGCGTGTACAGTGCATTTAGATGGTACTGCGGTGCGTGCTTGTTCATTACCAGTTTCTGTAGTGGGGGATAAAGCGGTAACGACAATAGAAGGGCTTTCCGAAAAGGCTGATCACGCTGTGCAGCAAGCCTGGCGTGAGCATGATGTGCCGCAATGCGGCTATTGCCAGGCCGGACAGATCATGAATGCAGCCGCGTTGCTGAGCAACAACCCTAAGCCCTCAGATCAGGAGATAGATAATGCAATGCACGGAAATTTATGCCGTTGTGGAACCTATCTGAAAGTTAAAGCTGCTATAAAAACAGCTTCAAGTAAATTGTAACACCCCTAAATCATTGATGCTATGTCAATCATTAAAACAACATACAATAGAAGATCATTTCTAAAAGCATCCCTGGCTGGAGGTGGTGGGCTTATGCTTAGCTTTAGTTGGCTGGCTGCCTGCAGCCCTTCAGAAGCTTCAAGGGCAATGCCTTCAGCGTGGTTTGACCTGAACGCTTATCTGTCTATCGCAGATAACGGAGAGGTAACGATTATGTCTCCTAATCCGGAGGTGGGTCAAAATGTAAAAACCTCGATGCCGATGATTATCGCTGAGGAATTGGATGTGAAGTGGGAAGATGTAATCGTTAAACAAGCGCCTCTTAATTCAGAAAGCTTCACCAGACAGGTGGCAGGTGGAAGCCAGTCCATCAGGCAAGGATGGCAAAGCTTGCGTATGGCCGGAGCAACCGCACGTGAGATGTTAAAAAATGCTGCTGCAAAGCAATGGAATGTTAGTGCAACAGATTGTACTACATCAGATGGTTTTGTGTTGCACGGAAGCGATAAATTGAGCTATGGGGAAGTCGCCACCATGGCCGCTGGAATGGAAGTGCCGGAAGAAGTGAAATTGAAAGATCCTTCTTCTTATAAAATAATCGGTACAGACCGTGGTAATGTCGATATAGACGGGATCATAACGGGAAAACCTTTATTTGGAATTGATACTAAAAAGGAGGGAATGCAATATGCAGTGGTATTGAGACCACCTGCGTTTGGGTTGAAACTCAAATCGTTTGATGATGCCGAAGCGCGTAAAGTGAATGGCGTAAATGATGTCCTCCAGTTTGGAAATAAAGTGGCCGTTTTGGGTAGCAATACCTGGGCTGCCATGAAAGGTCAGCGCGCACTGAAAGCCGAATGGGAAAAGGATACGATGCTGGAAAGCACTTCCTATCATGATAAAACCATGCGGGCTATGCTCGACAAGAAGGCTTCTGAACCCAAGCGATCGGATGGCAATGCCAGGGCACAGTTTGCAACCGCGGATAAAGTGTTTGAAAAAGTCTATGAGGCTCCATTCCTTCCGCACAATGCCATGGAGCCAATGAATTTCTATGCCAATGTTACAGCAGAGAAAGCAGAGTTTATAGGACCTATCCAAACGCCTGAGCGCACAAGACGTCAGATTGCAGAGTTGTTGGGAAGACCTGAATCGGAAGTGACCATAGATATGACACGTATGGGTGGGGGCTTTGGAAGAAGACTTTATGGAGACTTTGCTCTCGAAGCGGCAGAGGTATCCAATTTAGCCAAAACACCCGTCATGGTGGTGTTCTCAAGAGAGGACGATATGACAGCAGGTACCTATAGGCCTGCTTCTAAATACAAATTCAAAGCGGCCATTAAAGATGGCAATATGGCAGCTTACCATTTGGTAGGGGCTGGTGTAAATATGGGAAATGCCACGAGAGAAAATAATTTTCCAGCTTCAACTTTGGATCATTACCTGGTGGAATCCCACAACCTGGAAAGTAATATTACCACAGGAGCATGGCGTGCGCCTATTACCAACTTCCTGGCGTATGCTGAGCAAAGTTTCTTTGATGAACTGGCTGCTGAGTTGGGAAAGGATCCGGTTCAATTCAGGTTGGATTTGTTTGCCAGAGCAAAGGAAAACCCTGTAGGTGAATTGCAGTATGATGTGGACAAATCTGTAGGTGTGATAAAACTTGCAGCCGAGAAGTCCAATTGGGGCAATGCACCTGAAGGTGTTTATCAGGGATTTAGCACCTACTATTCGCACAATACTTATGTGGCCGAAGTGGCCGAAGTGGTGATGCAGGGGAATACACCTGTAGTAAAGAGAGTAGTGTGTGCAATTGATTGTGGAATTGTAATCAATCCTGTTGCCGCTATCAATCAGGTACAAGGTGGTGTAATTGATGGAATAGGTCATGCCATGTACGGAGATTTCTCTTTCGAGAATGGTCAGCCATCAGTGAAAAACTTTGATAAGTACCGCCTTATCAGAATGAAGGAGGCCCCTGAAGTAGAAGTACACTTTGTTAAAAGCGATAATGATCCTACAGGATTAGGTGAGCCTGCATTGCCCCCCGCAGGAGGAGCAATAGCCAATGCAATTGCGAAGGCTACAGGAAAACGCTTTTATAAGCAGCCTTTTATTAAAGAACAAATCGTGTTAGGATAAGCCAGAGATAAAAAAAAGCCTCAGTACTGAGGCTTTTTTTAGTTTTTCTTTTTCTTCTTTTTGGTAAGAATCTTCTTATGATTCTGTTTTGGTGGAGGTCTGCTGGTGACTGCAGGTTTGCTAGAGTGTCTGGGCTCAAATCTTCTTTTGATTTGGATTATTCTGGCAATTCCAATTTCCACAGATAAATAGATATCATGACGTGCTCCATAGAGATCAGGTGCATCGCTGGTTTGTTTCAGCTGGTCAATGTATTCTTTCTTTCTGGGATCAAAGAGTCCAAAATTAGCCCTTCCATCAAAATTCAAACTCCATTCATCACTAAGATCGAAATCTGAGCGTAGCCCAACGGCACCAAAAAGTTGAAAGGCATTGTATTGATCTTTACTTACGTACTCAAGGTTGTTCACTTCAGGCACGAGCACACCATCAAATACTTCAGTATATCCAGGGTCAGACGGTATTAATACGCCTGTTGGGTATTTCTGCTTTGACGCAGAGTAGGAAATGGTTTCCCTGCCATTGATGAGATAATTAAAATTGATTGCGGCTACTGCACTTAGGCGAAAGAATGAAAGATCATTTAAGTGAAGTTTAAGAGCGACTGGTAAACTGAAGTAATCCATTTGTATATCACGAGATCCCACATCTCCACCAACAGTATTTTTTATTAAAAATTGCTGTCCTATTTTCGTGAGGGAAGGTGATAACACAAATCCGAAGCCTACATGATCATATCCATAGGTGAAACCTACCGGTGTGGCCCTAAATGTTACTTTTCCTTCGTATCGAGGGTCTTTGTTGAGTCCTTCATCGAAGGTGATAGGTACATTGAAGCCGCCAAATACTCCGAATGATTCTACATTTTGAGAATACCCCGAGTGAAAGGCTGCTATCAATACAAAACTACAAATTAGCCTCATCAATGAGTTACTGAAGTTTAGGTTCTTAGGATTCAAAAACAATAGCAATATCAATTTTTAATATCCACAGAATTACAAAACTAAGACAAAAACTGAAACCATAATGGGGTTCCTTAGGGTTGATTTGCCTTATTTTGCGCTTAATTGACACGATTTGGGTTCAAACTTGTTATAAGTACGAGTTAAGAACGTTGAAGCAACACATAATGAGGCTTTTAGAGGGTATTTCATTTCGAGAAAACATTTATTGGGCATTAATTAAACGCCTTCTGCTGGTAATGGGGTTCTACACCATCTGTAGAATAAGTTTTTACTTATTCAATATCAGCTTTTTTCCTGATATGACGCTGGGGAGAATGTCAACAATTATGCTGGGAGGCCTCAAATTTGACCTTGCCGCAGTTCTCTATCTCAATTCGTTATTCATTTTACTTACCATTATTCCACTTACGGCAAAATTTCACCCTACCTATCAGAAGGTACTCCATTATATATTTATCGTTACCAATGGTATTGGGCTGGCCATTAATATTGCTGATAATGTATACTATCGCTATACATTAAGAAGAACCACAATCACTGTATTGTCTCAATTTGAAAATGAGCAAAACTTCGGAGCGTTGTTCTTCTCGTTTCTGATTGACTATTGGTATGGGTTTGCTTTCTTCTTTCTCATACTTTTCTTTTTCATCAAATTGTCTAAACAGATAAAAGCATCTGGACCCCAGTTTAAAAATAAATGGGCATTCTATGGAACGAGTTTAGTAATGATGCCCATCATCATATATCTTTTTGTAGGAGGAGTAAGGGGAGGCTTTCGCCACAGCACAAGACCCATCACCATCAGCAATGCAGCAGAGTTTGCGACTATTCCAAAAGATATTAATCTGGTGCTCAACACACCGTTTGCATTGATGCGAACAGCAAAAGCCAATGTGATCGAGAAAGTAGCGTATTACAGTTCTGAAGAAGCGCTTGATGAAGTGTATACACCACTCCACGTACCCGCTGACACTGCGAAATTCAAATACGATAATGTAGTGATCATCATATTGGAAAGCTTCTCCAAAGAGTTTGTTGGTGCTTATAATAAGGATATGGGGATTGAAAACTATAAAGGTTACTCTCCCTACCTCGATTCTTTGATAGGAAAGAGTTTGGCTTTTCAGTACTCATTGTCCAACGGAAGAAAATCCATTGACGCCATGCCATCGGTAATTTGTAGTATTCCGTCCATAGAGGTGCCTTATGTACTTTCTCATTATTCAGGTAATAAAGTAAACAGTTTGGCCAACCTGTTAAAGGAAAAAGGATATGCTACTTCATTTTTTCATGGAGCACCCAATGGTTCAATGGGGCTTCAGGCTTTTGCCAATCTTTCTGGCTTTGATGATTATTATGGAATGACAGAGTATGACAACGATGACGATTTCGATGGCATATGGGGAATCTGGGATGAAAAGTTTTTACAATACTTCGCCAATACATTGAACACATTTGAGGAGCCTTTTTATTCAACTTTATTTACGGTTACCTCACACCCTCCCCACATTCTTCCTGAGGAATACAAGGATAAATTTGAAGGTGGCCCATTACCTATCCATAAAACAATCGAATACACGGATTATTCTGTGAAGCGATTTATGGAGACAGCTTCTAAAATGCCCTGGTTTGAAAATACTTTGTTCGTATTCACTGCTGATCATGCAACAGCAGCAATAAACTATCAAGTGTATAATTCTTCATGGGGATATTATTCTATTCCTTTATTTTTTTACAAACCAGGAAGCGATTGGTCAACTTTTTCAGATGGCATTGTACAACAAATTGATATTATGCCTTCTGTGCTTGGGTATTTGAACTACGATAAGCCCTATATCGCATATGGTAGAAATATCTTTGATTCCTCAGTAGAGCCTTTTGCCTTTAATTATGCGGATAATGTTTATCAGGCGTTCATTGGCAATTACTTGCTCCAGTATGATGGTAAAAAGTCAGTGGCTTTGTATGATTTTAAAAATGACAAAGGACTTAAAGCTAATCTGGTCAATGATCAGCCTGAAATAGTGAGTAATATGGAGATCAAATTGAAGGCATTTATTCAGCAGTACAATAACCGGATGGTGGATGATAACCTCACCCTGGAAGGGCCACAATCAGGGCCCAACAGGGTGGGAAAATAAATTTAGTAACTGCGTAGGGGGCATTGGCAAGTAGGTTGTCTTATTACCAAAACAACCAAAAAATGACTTTTATGCGATTTTTCAAGCCTTTTGCTTCAATTTTAATCCTTATTGTTGGGTTAGCTTCTTGTAATGTTCGTGAAGATCCGGGGCCCATTCAATACAATGAGCAGCCATTTGCCATATCAGACTTCGACCGACTGGATATTGGAGATGCCATGTATGTGACGATCACCCGGGGAAACCTATTCTCAGTTACTGCCAAAGGAGATCGAAGAAATCTCGATGATCTTGAGGTGATTAAAGTAGGAAATACACTGGTGACAAGGTTCACCAAAAATCGTAACAGAAAGCATACTACCTATATTACTATATCCATGCCTTCTTTGGTATCGGCAGACTTCTATGGAGCGGCAACTGCTTATATCACCGGGTTTGAGGAGGAGACTTTTACACTCAATCTATCAGGTGCTTCCTTCGCACAGGTAGATATTGAGTCGGACATGAGTAAAATTAATTTGTCCGGGGCGTCCAATCTCACTCTTGCAGGATCTTCAAAGGCTGTAATCAGCGAGTTGTCGGGTGCTTCGTTGTTGAAAGCTTATAACATGGAGGTAGAAGACATGAATGTGAAAGCTTCTGGTGCCAGTCATGCCTATGTGAGGGCCAGTAAAACTATAACTGCGGAGGCAAGTGGAGCAAGCTCAATTTTGTACAGGGGAGAGGCTACTGTTTCCTCTACGTCCACTGGAGCTAGTTCAATTATCAAGGATTAAAGTAGAAGAATTCAAAGTTCAAGGTTTAAAGTTTGAGGTATGACCTAAACTTTAAGCCTTGAATTATTTATGCCAGGTTGTGATAAACAACTTGTACATCCTCGTCCGCTTCAATGGTGGTAATGCATTCCATCACCTCATCTTGTTCAGCTTCTGACAATTCTTTTGTAGTGGTGGGGATGTATTGAAGTTCTGAACTAATGGCTTCCAGGTTTGATGATTCGATGAACTTCTGCATGTTGCCAAAGTCGGTAAACTTAGTGTAGATGATAATCTGATCTTCCTCCTGTTCTATTTCTTCAGCACCGGCATCGATTAACTCCAATTCTAGCTCGTCCAGGTTGATTGCTCCCTTTGCAAATTTAAAAACACCGGTTCTTTCAAACATAAATGCTACTGACCCCGAGTTGCCCATGCTACCCCCTTTCTTTGAGAAGTGAAGGCGAATGTTGGCCACCGTTCGGGTTGGGTTATCTGTGGCGCACTCCACGAGCACGGGTACACCGTGAGGGGCATAACCCTCATACGTTACTTCCTGAAAATCTTTCTCTTCCTTGGAAGAAGCTCTTTTGATGGCAGCATCCACTCTGTCCTTAGGCATATTGGCGCCTTTCGCATTCTGAATGGCCAGCCTGAGCCGGGGATTATTTTCTGGCAATGGACCAGCCAGTTTTACAGCTATCGAAATTTCCTTTCCAATTCGCGTAAAGGCTTTGGCCATACGGTCAAAGCGTGCAAACATTTTGTGCTTCCTTTTTTCAAAAATGCGTCCCATAGTTAAAAATCCCTGTTGAGAGGTGTAAAATTAAGTTTCTGATCGGAAATAGGAAATATATCCTTCGGTCTGTTTGTAACCTTTTCACGGCATACCACTCTATTGCATTGTAAACCAAATTTAACAACTATGTTATACGCTGCTATCACCCTATTTGCAATTGCTGCAGTATTGGGGCTTATTATCCTTTTGAAGTGGCTATCAAAAAATGACGCTTCTAAGACTGTTATTTATAGCCATGGAATCGTTGCTGCCTTAGCCTTGGTATTGATCATTATTTATGCACTCCAAAATCCTGCACATTATCCTCAATTGAGCATTATATTATTTGTGGCCGGAGCACTGGGTGGCTTCTACCTTTTCTTTACTAACCTAAGGTCTAATGCAAAACCACTAGGCATTGCCTTTGTACATGCATTGGTAGCTGTTGCTGCATTTATCACCTTATTGGTATTTGTTTTTGCTTAAGGATTAAAAATGAAAATTCTAGGTCACCCGATCCATTTAATGCTTCTTCATTTCCCCGCAGCGCTTTTTCCAATTGAGTGCTTGCTTTATGGTGTGCTGGTGTTTACGCATGACTCAAGTTTTGCTTTTGTGTCTTTTTGTATCCTGGTATGTGGGGTAAGTTTAGGTTGGGTGGCTGCTATTTTTGGAGCCATGGATATGGCCTCTATTTCATCAGAACGAGAAGATGTAATTAAAAGAGCACTTCTTCACGGTGCTATCAACGGAACCATTCTGGTGGCTTATACAGTTATAACGTATCTATTGTATTTGTCTTATCCAGCATTACCAGAGGGAAATATTATCATGTTGGGAGTTAAATTGTTTCTTGTTCT
Organism: Cyclobacteriaceae bacterium; assembly: GCA_039971015.1. Lineage (GTDB taxonomy): Bacteria > Bacteroidota > Bacteroidia > Cytophagales > Cyclobacteriaceae > ELB16-189. The sequence continues at coordinate 151,733 of JBDVKV010000031.1, read as the reverse complement.
CTTTTTAGTGGTCGGCAATTTTATAGGTGGTAACTTGGTTTTAAAAGATAAAGTTGGGTTGAGTTGAAAGAATGGAAGCTTCAGTACTAGAAAAATTTGCACAACTGAGTGATAAGGATGTTCTCGATAGAATCCTGTTAGGGGAGGAGGCGTTATATGAGATTATGATAAGGAGGTATAATCCCTATTTGTATAAAGTAGCTCGCTCTTATGGTTATGATCATGCAGAGGCTCAGGATCTGATGCAAGATACATTTGTAAGTGCCTATTTTAGTTTGGAAAAATTTGAAAACCGTTCAACGTTCAAAACATGGATCATTCGAATCATGCTCAACAATTGCTATCAAAAAGCACAAAAGGCGAGCTACAGAAAAGAGAGGACCAGTTTGGAAACCAATCAGGATATGATGAAACCAATGTTTTTTGCCAGTAACGATCTGGGAAGGTCGATCGCTAATCACGAATTAGGTCATGTGATAGAAAGGGCAATTGAGGGTTTGCCACTTGAGTATAGGATGGTTTTCTCATTGCGTGAGATCAATGGAATGAATACCATGGAGACGGCTTCAGCGCTCGAAATATCGGAATCGAATGTGAAGGTAAGACTGAACAGGGCTAAAAAGATGTTACGGTCTGAAATAGAGAAAATGTATACGGCAGAAGAGATTTTTGAATTTAACCTTATTCACTGTGATCCCATGGTGGAACGGGTGATGAAAAAAATCGCTTCGCTAAGCTGATCCCGTTTTCTTTTTTCTAAACAATTCCTTTTTTTCCTCCAGCTTGCTGGGCCTTACAAACGTCATTACGTACGCTTCTTTCAATGATTTGGAATTTTTAATATCCTTAACAATATCCATCCATTCATGAAAACATAAGTACACAGGATTGTATGATTTTATTGGCTTTGTAATGCCGTAATCAGCCTGCTCTTCTTCACCTTGAAACGTTCCAAAGATTCTGTCCCAAATGATAAAAGTTGACCCATAATTTTTATCCAGGTATTTGTCGTTGCGGGCGTGGTGCACGCGATGGTGCGAAGGTGTTGTAAAGATGTACTCAATAGGCTTGGGGAGTTTTCGGATGTATTCGGTATGAATCCAGAACTGATAGAGCACTGCAATCTGATGACATATAAAAAATACAACAGGATGGAACCCCGCCAATGCCACCGGGATAAAAAAGATGATCTTAATATGCTGTGTCCAGCCCAACCTAAATGACACAGACCAGTTGTACTTTTCGGAAGAGTGATGGGTAACATGGGTAGCCCACCAAAATCTGTTTTCATGGGCAACACGATGCGCCCAATACCTCCAGAAGTCGATCCAAATAAAGCACAAGATAAATGCCCACCAGGTGTAAGGAATACTCCAGGGCACCATATTGTAAAAAAACAAAACGATACCAAATGTGATGATTTTAAGTGCAGCACTGATGGCCACATTACCAAGACCAATTACCGTGGCAGCAACAGTGTCTTTTCCATCATAGTATTTTCGTTTCTTGAGATAGCTTATTATCCACTCTATAGCCACCAGGGATATCATCACCGGGGCCGCATATAAAATTATATTGGGAAGGTCCATTGAAAGTACCTGTTCAATGGTCAGTTTTTCTTTAGTCATTCGCTTTACTTAGCAGGGAATCTTGATTTTGGCTCACTAGGTTAACAACAATGGTACTACTTCAATGATTCAATTAATAATTTATTGTACATTATTATCGAATTTACTTCTATAGTGGTATTATTTTACACCTCCGTTGATATTATAAATTATTAACCAAATTTTTGACGAATTGTTTTTGTTGAAACTGGATAAATTTAGTTGGGTTACCTATTAAGTGTTAGGGTTGACAGCGGAATTAAAATGGCAATAATAATTAAAACCATAGAGGAAGTATTAACCGAAAATTTATTCTTATGACGCAAAAAGATGGCTTTGTGTATTTTATTATTTGTTCCTTAGTACTGCTTCTTTCCACCCTTCAGACAAATGGACAAGACAACAAACTTTATAATATAAGAACCATTACGGCTGGGGTCACACTTTCCAGTTTGGATGATACCGCTACCATTGAGTCGGCCATTCAGTTTTTATCTGAAGCAAATAAAGAATTCGAGAGCAAGGGGTATATCGTTCAGACTTTAAGAATCTCTACTCAACCTTTTTATCAATACTTAAATGGAAAAACGTATGAAGAAGCACTTCCCTATTTAATTAAAATGGATCAATTGGTTAAAAAGTCCAACATGATTCTTTCCATTGGTCCCATCATGAAGGAAGACTACCCTGGCTTTGATATTCCGGAGTGGTCGGTGAAGCTGATTAATAGTACAGAGACAATAAGTTTCAGTGTATCTATAGCTGATAAAGAGAAAGGTATTTTGGGCAATGGTGTTCATCAGGCTGCTTCCACGATAGTGGCCATAGCCCATAGCACCAAAGGGGGAGAGGGTAATTTTCGTTTTACGGCATCAGCCAATTGCCCTCCGGGTATACCGTTTTTTCCCGCTGCCTATCATCAAGGCCCAAATAGTTTTGCTATTGGTATTGAGTCTCCCAACATATTAACTGATGTATTCAAAAAGGGACCTGAGGATAAAGTAAAAGAAAACCTTAAAGCCGAGTTGGAGAAAATATTGAAACCCGTTGAAGCATTGGGTATGTCGCTGGCAAATTCTAAGAAGTGGCGCTACGATGGTATAGATACTTCAGCCGCACCGGGTTTGGATGCAAGCATTGGGGAGGCCATTGAAGAATTGACAGGGCAGCCCTTTGGTAGTGCATCTACTTTAAATGCCTGCGCCATGATTACCGATGTTTTAAAAAGTGTGGATGTGAAAAAATGTGGGTACTCGGGTTTAATGCTGCCCGTTATTGAAGATAAGGTACTGGCTCAACGAGCAAGTGAGGGAAGGTTCAGTGTTCAGGAGCTTTTATTGTACTCATCTGTTTCCGGAACAGGCCTTGATGTTGTTCCATTGCCAGGGGAAACCACCATCACCACTATAGAAAACCTATTGATCGATGTTGCAGCTTTGTCGCTTAAGTACACGGACAAAGCCTTATCTGCCAGATTGTTTTTGATTCCTGGAAAGAAAGCCGGGGAGATGGTTTCGTTTGAAAACCCGAACCTTACACCTTGCCGTGTGATGAAGATTGAGTGACTTAAATTTTTCCTTTCTGTTTTCCGTTAACAGAGTAATTTCCATCCTTGTCAAAATTGATGACAATACGGCTTACTTCATTTCTTTTATCATCATAAAAGAAGATGGTATGATGATGACCAGGAAACTGATCAACTAAGTCATCGGTATACCCTGCATCAATTTCAAATGTTAACTTTCCTTTAAGCTTTTTGCTGAGTACCATCTTTTCGTCCGCTTGAAACACTTTTAACCTCGCTTCATTGTCATTGATTTTGTCAATGGAAACAGACAAAACCACATAAGGGGTGGGGCCAGGTCTGTTTCGTTTTTTGTATTCCCTGCTGGTGTCATCAAAATTATAGGTGTTACTAGCCGCGGGAGGCCTTTGTTTAAATGATAAGCCAAGTTCAACAGTGAACTCGTCATCTGCTTTGTAGGGTACGTCCTGTGAACTCAGGAAACTGACTAAAATTATTAATGTGATGTACATAGGCTAGCTAAACTAACTTTATAGGTACCAAGTTAGAAAAAATCGGATAAGTTATTAGATCAAAATTCTCTTCTCTCCCTACATAAGGGGTATATCTGTGCAATGAATTTCACTACAAGTAATTTACAATTCACAACGTCCAGCTGTGGAATGATTGCCAGTGTCTTTTTTTAAGACTACGGTTTATTCATTTTGCTAAGCGTAAAAACCACAGGCATATGTTCAAAAACTATCTGAAAATTGCGTTTCGGTCATTACTCAGAAGTAAGACCCATTCTATTATTAATATTCTTGGATTAGGTATCGGAATAGCGTGTTGCATTCTGATTGTTCTTTTTGTTCGTGATGAGTGGACTTTCGACACGTTTCACACCAAAGCAGACAGGATTTACCGGGTATGGGCCCGTGAAGACTATGGAAAGGATGAGGTCTTTTTCTATACGGTCACTCCATTTCCTATGGGGCCAACGTTGAAAAACAATTTTGCAGAGGTTGAATATCAAGTGAGAATAAATGATATCAACCCCCAGGTGAAGGTGGGAGAAAATTTATTTTCTGAACGGGTTACAATTGGAGGAAAAGATTTTTTTAGGGTTTTTGATTTTGCTTCGGAAGTGGGGGAGTCTTCAACGGCATTGGAAGGTGCCAATAATGTAGTGATTACCAAAAGTGTTGCTGTGAAGTATTTTGGAGACAGTGACCCTATTAATAAGGTAATTGCTATCCAGTTAGGGGATGACTTTCAGGATTTTGCTGTAAAAGCTGTGGTACAAGATTTGCCCACCAACTCAAGTGTTCAATTTGATATTCTTATATCTGATTTGAATTACCCCAAACTATACAACGAGCGCACACTGACTTCAGGATGGTTCAACATTACACCTGAGACTTATGTGTTATTGAGAAGTGATGCCAACGTGAATCAGTTGGAAAGCAAATTGCAACCTTTTATGAAGACTCAACTCGGTTCAGATTTTGACGCCAAATATGAGGTTGGGCTGCAACCCATCACAGATATCCATTTGAACACGTACTATCCTGCTGGAATTGCCCCGGTGAGCAATCCTAAGTATGCAGGAATTTTGGCGGCCATTGCGTTGCTGATTCTTTTTGTGGCCTGCATCAACTTTGTAACGCTTTCTGTGGGAAGATCCATTAAACGCGCAAAAGAAGTGGGTATAAGAAAAGTGGTGGGTGCAGAACGCAAACACGTGATATTCCAATTCATTGGTGAAGCTATTATTGTAACCATCATCGCTCTTGTTGTTGGAATTTTACTTTCTTATTTGAACTTACCCTTGTTCAATGACCTTGCGGGTAAGCAATTAGTTATTGAAGCCAACGGGTTTATGCTTCTGATTGCCCTTATTACCGTTTTGATTATTGGATTGTTTGCGGGTAGCTATCCTGCGTTTGTGCTCTCTGGATTTAGGCCTGTGTCGATATTAAAAGGAAATATTACAACCGGAAGCAGTAAACAGGGGTTGCGCAAAGTGTTAGTGGGTGTGCAATTGGTGCTGGCTATATTTCTGATTTCAAGTACCATGGTAATGAGAGATCAATTGGAATACCTGCAAAATAAGGATATGGGTTTTAACAAGGAACAATTGATGTCGGTACAACTCAATGTGCCAGGAAACTTCAGGTTGACAGAACGGATCAGAAAAGGTTTTGAGAAGACGCAGCCTTTTAAAAATGAGTTGGGTAAGGTAAATGGTGTAACTGATGTTTTTGCTGCGTCCCATGATTTTGGAAATGGTTCGTGGACACAAATCGGGTTTACAGATGAAAGTGATACTTACCGTACTTTTAATCTGAATGTTGTTGATGCAAACTATTTGTCTTCAATGAATATTGAAATGCTGGAAGGCAGGAGTTTTTCAGAAGAGAATGTTTCCGATCCGCGAAGGTCAGTTATTGTGAACGAAGCCTTGGTAAAGAGCTACGGGATGACCGATCCAGTTGGAAAAAGGTTGCCGGGTAAAAATTTTGAAGACCATGAAATTATTGGGGTAGTCAAAGATTTTAATTATTCTTCATTATATACGAGTGTTGAGCCATTGGTATTGGTGATGGATTTAGGGGTGATAGGAGCCGGAATTGAAAATATTGAAATTGCAAATAACCCTACTCCAAAATTGTTGGTGCGACTACAGCCGGGCAATATGAATGCCACCATTGATGCAATAAAGAGTGTTTGGGATCAACTCACCAATGGGGAGGAGTTTGCATTTACTTTTGTAGATGAAGCCATGGCTGCGCAATATCGCAATGATCAAAACCTCGGAAAGATCATTTCGATTGCTACTCTGCTGGCGATGCTGATTGGTGGATTGGGTTTATATGCATTAGCCTCATTGGCCATGCAAAATCGAACCAAAGAAATAAGTATCCGAAAGGTAATGGGAGCATCAGAGCAATCTTTACTTGCTTTATTGTCCAAAGACTATGTGTACCTCGTAGCTGTAAGTCTTTTATTTTCAATTCCAATGACATATTTCATGATGTCCAATTGGTTGGAATCATTTGAATACAGAGTGGCCATCAGTTGGTACGTTTTTCTTATAGCCGGAGGAATTTCATTGGTGGTTGCCATTGTCACAATAAGCTACCAGGCCATTAAAACAGCATGGTCGCAGCCGGCCAAAACACTTAAGTACGAGTAGGCTTGCAACCTTTTACACTCAATGGAGTAAGAGATATAATAACCCCTGCCGCCATGATAAAAAGCTACCTGAAATCAGCGCTTCGCAATTTTGTCAAGCATAAGTCTTTCACTTTTCTCAACGTTATTGGTCTGTCACTGGGTATTGCGGCTTGTATGCTCATTTTGCAATATGTGAAGTATGAGAAAAGTTTTGATACTTTTCATAGCAAGGCGGAAGACATCTATAGGGTTCAATACAATGGATGGCAAAACGGAACATTAAGATTTGAGTGTGCAGCAGCGGTTCCGGCTGTAGGACCTGCATTGAAAAATAATTTCCCGGAAGTGCTTCGCTTCACCCGACTTTATCCCGTGAGTGGGGTGATATCTTACGAAAGTCCAGACAGAGGATTAATTTCTTTTTTGGAGGAGAAGATGCAAATCACAGACTCTTCTGTTTTTGATGTGTTTGACTTTAAACTTCTTCAAGGTAACAAAGAAGAGGTGCTCTCAGGTCCGGGAAAAACAGTAATTTCTCAGCGTGCTGCTAAAAAATATTTTGGTGATGATGATCCTATTGGCAAGTCCATCAATTGGGATGGTGATAGAAGATTTGAGGTAACTGGAATTTTTGAAGACATTCCAGACAACTCCCATATTAAGTTTGATTTTATGTTTTCGTATCAAACTTTAAATGACTGGTCGGATAATGATTCTGAGACATCCTGGGGATGGTACGACTTTAATACTTATGTGTTGTTAGAGGAGGGAACAAATGTAGATGTACTACAAGCAAAATGGGATGACTTCCTTTACAAAACCAGAGGCGAAGATTGGGAAAAATACAACAGGAAACAGGAGTTTATATTACAGCCCATTCTTGACATCCATCTTTATGCTAATTTGTTACAAGAGTCACAACCGGAAGAAAGTGGTGATGGGGATGCAGTATATGCCCTTACTTTTATAGCGCTATTTATTCTGATAATTGCATGGGTGAACTATGTGAACCTGGCGACAGCCAAATCATTTGACAGGGCCAACGAGGTAGGGGTGAGGAAAGTGATGGGTGCGGTAAAGAACCAGCTTGTTTATCAGTTTTTGTCGGAGGCTCTTCTTGTCAATTTGCTGGCGGCATTGTTAGCAGCAGTCACTGTGTGGGTAGCATGGCCCTTCTTTGCAGATCTTTCTGGTCGCAGTATTCCTATGGAGTACATGTTGCAAAAGGATTTTTGGTCTTTGCTTGGGGTGCTGTTTTTGGTGGGGGCGGTTTTGTCAGGATTCTACCCGGCCATCATTCTTTCTTCCTTCAAACCGGTAGCGGTATTGAAAGGAAAAGTAATGCGAACCGCACATGGCAGCTTGTTAAGAAAATCATTGGTGGTATTTCAATTTGTAGCATCCGTAGTACTGATCAGTGGGTTGTTGGTTGTGTATCAACAATTGAGTTTTATGCGCAATCAGGATTTGGGAATTGATATCAACCAAACATTAGTAGTGAGAGGCCCCGGAGCTATTGACTCTACGTATGCGCAAAAGATGGAGAGTTTTAAAGCGGAAGCTTTGCGGATAACAGGGGTGAAAAGTATGACTGCATCGACCAATGTACCGGGAGATGAAATATTTTGGGCAAGTGGAATAAGGAGATTGGTGGGAGGTCCTGAGTCATCTATTTCTGGTTATACAGTGGGTATCGATCAGGATTATATTAAATCTTTTGATTTGGAATTGGCTGCCGGCAGGGGTTATGATTTGCGTTTTACCAACGATGAGAATTCCATTATTCTCAACCGGGCAATGTCTGATGCATTGGATTTTGAAAACCCCGAAGCAGCCATAGGGGAGATGGCCGTTTATTCCGGAGATACTTTAGAGATTGTCGGTGTGTTGGAGGACTATCACCAAATGTCATTGAAAGAGGCAGTTACTCCTTTACTCTTTTTATACACACCCCGGTTCTCCAGGTTTTATGCTTTTAAAATCGAAAGTGAAAATCCACAGCAGATATTGGCTTCATTGGAAGAGCCTTGGAATACTTTCTTCCCGGGAAACCCTATAGACTACTTTTTTCTTGATCAATTTTTCAACCGACAATATGAAAGCGACAGGCAGTTTGGTCAGGTATTCGGCTTGTTCACCATACTTGCCATTTTTGTTGCTTGTCTTGGTTTGTTTGGATTAGCTTCTTTCATGACTATCCAACGGACAAAGGAAATTGGCATAAGAAAAGTATTGGGATCAACCGTACCCAATATCGTTTTGCTATTATCAAGAGGTTTCATTCAGTTGGTGCTGATTGCCAATATTATCGCCTGGCCACTGGCGTGGTATTTAATGGACATGTGGTTGCAGGGGTTTCCTTACCGTATTGAAATTAACCCCGTACTATTTGTTGGCGCTGGCTTCGGAGTGGTTTGTATTGCGTTTTTATCGGTCGGTTTTCAAACGCTTAAAGCTGCCACTATCAACCCCGCCCAAACTTTAAAGTACGAATAGTTCATTGATCAAGGTGAAGAACGGTGTGCAGCAACACGTTGGCACCCTTCGCAATTTGTTCCGGACTGCTGTACTCATCCACCGCATGACTGACTCCATCTTTTGAGGGGATAAAAATCATGGCTGCTGGATATCGGGTGGCCAGGATTTGTGCATCGTGCCCGGCACCACTGTGCATCTTGTGTGATGAATAGCCCAATTGTTGACAACTCTTCGAGATAGCATTGATAACACCTTCATCGAAAGATACAGCAGGCACATTGACCAAAACTTCTTTGTCTACTTTAATGTGGGCAAACGAGGCATCAGAGGCAATAAAGTTTTCTACTGCGGTGATTGCAAGTTGTAAGTTAGTGTCACTAAGGTTTCGCATGTCCAGTGTGGCGACTACTTCTTCAGGTACCACGTTGATGGCATTGGGTTTTACATCAACTGATCCAATAGTAATCAGCTGATTGTCAATTTCGAGACATAGGTCTCTGGTAAAACAAGATAGTTTACTTAATGCATAGAAGGCATCTTTTCGGGCACTGAGTGGGGTAGTTCCGGCATGTGCACTTTTACCTTTCAATGTTAATTTTAACCAATGAATGGCCTGCACGCCCTGTACTACACCAATATCTATTTTCTGATCTTCAAGAATAGGTCCTTGTTCAATATGAATTTCGATAAAATGATCGTAGCGAATTGTTCCGCATGGCATGCTCCCACTGTATCCAATCGTTGTGAGTGCTTCAGCAACTGTAGTTCCGTTTTTATCTTTTGCTGATAAATAGTTTTTGAGTTCACTGGGATTCGCGTGAGCAAGACTCCCCATCATATCCGGAAAAAAACGAACCCCTTCTTCATTGGTGTAATTGGCTACTACAAGCGTACTGTTTAATACAACCTTATTCTCTATCAAAGTCTGCACTACTTCTAGAGCACCAAGTGTGCCAACAGGACCATCATACCGGCCTCCAGTGGGTACACTGTCCAGGTGAGAACCCATTCCAATACAGCGATCTGTGTTTTTTCCTTTGAGAATGCCGAACATATTTCCGATTTCATCGATCGCTATTTCAAGACCTAATTCTCTCATCCATTTGGAAAACAGGTCCCTGGCAGCCTTGTCTTCAGGTGTGAGCGTAAGCCGTTTCACACCTCCTGATGGGAGTCCACCGAATTGCGCCATTTCTTCAATTCTCTTATTCAGTCGGTCTGAGTTGATTGTAATTGCTGAGTTCATGATTTGCGTTTGAAACTTAAAAAAAATGATGTGCCTTTGCCTGCCACAGAATTTACCTTTATGGTTCCACCGTGCAGGCTCATTATTTGTTTGGATAAACTCAACCCAATTCCTGATCCTTCTTTTTTAGTAGAGAAAAAGGGAATAAAGATTTCATTTAATTCTTTTTCTGGTATTCCTTTTCCATTGTCTTCTACTTCAATGATGATCCGGTTGTCTTTTTCATAACCTTTTAATGTAATTTTTCCATCTCGCCCATTGATTGCCTGAATGCTGTTAGTCACCAGGTTAATGATAACTTGTTCGATTAGCTTAGGGTCAGCGTGAACAATCAGATCTGGAGGAACTACATTTACTGTGAATTCGATTGGTTTGACGCCATCAGTATGCTGTTGCATCAGTTGAAGAATTTCGTCCAGCATTTCTCTGACGGCAACTGGCTCTATTGAGGGTTGCGGTACTTTGGTCAGTTTTCTGTAGGTGTCCACAAAACTGAGAAGACCTTCACTGCGTTTGTGGATTGTTTTTAGAGAAAACCTGATGTCTTGAATGGTTTCCTCTTGAATTTCATGGGGCTGCTTTTGTTTCCCTTCCCTGTCTTCCAGAACGGTTTGCATGGTTTCTGTAAGTGAGGCAATGGGAGTTACAGAGTTCATGATCTCATGGGTGAGAATCCGAATCAGTTTGTGCCAGGCTTCAATTTCTTTCTGCTCAATTTCTGAATTGATATCCTGAAAGGTGATGAGTTTGTGCGGCTTGTCCAGAATAATTGGCGTACGAATATCTACAGCAAAGGTCTTTTTTTCACCATTGACGGTGAACTGCATTAAAGTTTTTGCGTTGTCACCCAACGCGTCCATGCGTTCGGCAAATTCAGGATTGAGTTGTTGTACTAACTTCCAGTTTTTCGCGCCAGGTATTCCAGCCAATTGTTCGGCCATTGGATTGATAATGGTAATACTGCTTTTGTTTTCGATTGAGATGATCCCAAACTGGAGTTGCCTAACGAGCATTTGAAGAAATTGATATTGTGCCTCCTTTTCAATTTTTACATCCTTGTAGGCTTGTACGATTTCTCTCATACTGTGTTGAAGGTCTTTGAAAGATTTGCCGAGCGGGGGTTCTTTAAAAGTAATAGAGAAATCAGAATGCCGAATTGCAAGAAATAAACGCGCGAGCTCTCTGTTGGTGTGATTGACGAAGCGAACGAGTTCTCCGATTTGAATAATAAGAATAATAAACAGGATAATTTGATTGAAGAACAGGCGGGTGTCACCAAAAATTATCGAAAGTATGATAACGTTGACGAGCAGAAGAATGATTCTGACAACGATCAGGAACGTAAATTTCTTATAGAACATATCTTAAGGTTCACTCAAATGTTATCTTTTTAACTAACGCTTCAATTTATTTTGTCAATTGTTCGTTGTCAACTGCCAATTATTTAAATTCATTTTACTAAAAAATCAAATCTTATATTTTTTCATCCTTCTATACAAAGCCGTGCGTGTCATACCCAACGACCGTGCCGTTTTACTTACATTGCCTTCATGTTTATCCAATGATTCAAGGATAAAGAGTTTTTCCATTTCATCCATGGTGAGTTGCTGAGTGGGCTCCTGTGACTTAGCAGGAATACTATTGATAAGCAAGTCTGCTGATTGTATCACTTTTCCTTCTGTTAGGATCACCGCCCTTTCAATGGCGTGTTGGAGTTCTCTGATGTTGCCTGGCCATGGATATTTTTTCAATTTCGTGAAAATCGCCTTATCGATCTTAATTCCCGGACGTTTATATTTTTTACCGTACATGTCAAGGAAGTGTGTTACCAACACCTCTAAATCCTCTTGCCTTTCACGAAGAGGCGGCACTCTTATCTCCACGGTGTTGATTCTATACAATAAATCCTGACGAAACTTTTTGTCATAGATCATATCGTACAGCGGCATGTTGGTGGCACAAATCAACCTGAAGTCCACATGAATTTCTTTGTTGGATCCCACCCGCTGTATTTTTCGCTGCTGGAGTACAGTTAAAAGTTTGGATTGTAGTGGAAGGGAAAGATTACCGATTTCATCCAGGAAGAGCGTACCACCCGATGCAATTTCAAATCTGCCGGGTTTGTCTTGCTTGGCGTCAGTAAATGCTCCTTTTACATGGCCAAAGAGTTCACTTTCAAAAAGTGATTCAGTGATTCCACCCAAATCCACGCTGATAAAAACTTTATCTTTTCTAAGGGATTGACGATGAATAGCGCGGGCAACCAACTCTTTTCCAGTGCCATTCTCACCCAGTATCAACACATCCGCATCCGTTTCTGCTACGCGATCTATCAACTCATGCACCCGTTGAATGGATGTAGAATGGCCAATAAAATCAGTAAACCCAACATCCAGGTCACTACTTAATTTTTCTTGCGTCAGTTTTACTTTTTCCAACTCCCTTTTGGAATGCCTTAATTGAATGGCTGACAAGATGGTGCCCAAAAGCTTTTGGTTTTTCCATGGTTTAAGGACAAAATCGGTAGCTCCGCTCTTCATGGCTTTTACGGCCAGATCCACCTCCCCGTAGGCAGTGATAAGAATGACTACAGCCTGAGGATCTATACGCAAGATTTGATCCAACCATTGAAATCCTTCCTCTCCGTCATTGATTCCCTTGCTGAAATTCATGTCCAGAAGGATGACATCAAAATCATGCTCATTCAGGAGGGGAAGTATATTTTCCGGGTCTTCTTCGATAACGACATTTGAAAACTCTTGTTTTAGGAACATTTTGGCCGTTTCCAGCACGTCCCTGTCGTCATCTACAATGAGTATATTTCCTTTTGTCATAGGTTGTCCTTGTGGTCGGGCTTCAATGTACCTATTTGTAACGATATCAAACATAAAAGTGTATCATATTCGTTACACTGGTAATGCAATACCGTACAGTATTATAAGATAAAGTATTGATTATAAGGTATTTAATTATATGGCATGTTTATAGTCTATGGATAGGAAAATATTTTCCGCTCAATGCTAAAAAATCTGTTTAAAGTAGCCTTTCGCAATTTCTACAGAGAGAAGTTTTATACCCTTCTGAATGTGATGGGGTTGGCGGTTGGAATAGCCGTCTCCATGCTCATTGTTGTTTACATTCTCAATGAATTGAGTTACGACAGATTTCATTCAAAAGCAGACCGAATTTATAGATTGATTTCTCATCTCGAGATGGGGTCAAATAGTTTTGATGGAAATGCAGTTTTTCCGCCACTAGGTGCCGCCCTAAAAGATAATCTTCCAGAGGTCGAGTATTCAGTGCGCATCTCACAACCCAATGATCTATTGGTAAAAGAGCAGGACATTGCTTTTTTTGAACAAAATATATATTTCGCAGGTCCTGATTTTTTTAAGGTCTTCGACTTTAAACTCCTTGCTGGTGATCCGGCAACGGCATTGACAAAAAGGTATCAGGTGGTTTTAACACCAACTTTGGCCCAGAAGTACTTTCAATCCAGCGACTGGTCTTCCATAGTTGGAAAATCAATTTTGATGGGGGACGACCTTTACCAGGTAACGGGTATTGTGGAGGAGACACCCTCGAATGCTCACTTTCATTATAGTGCTATCGGGTCTATTGAGTCGACAAGAATAGGGCGGCAACGTGATTGGGATAGCATGAACACCAGTACGTACTTGTTGCTCAATGAAGGAACCAACGTGAATGCACTAGTTGCTAAATTCCCTGAACTCATTGAAAAGCAAAATCCGGGTTTTTTAGATTTACCTAAGCAGGGAATAAATTTGAGCTTCAGTACTCAACCTCTGACTGCCATTCATCTCCATTCTAATGTGCAGGGTGAGTTTGAACCAAATGGAGATATTATTACCCTCTACATATTCGCTATAGTTGCTATGGTGGTATTGTTATTGGCTTGCGTCAATTTCATTAACCTGACTACGGCAAGATCTGCCAACCGTGCAAAGGAAGTGGGAGTGAGAAAGGTATTGGGCTCTGGTACAAACCAACTGGTAAGGCAGTTTATGCTGGAATCTACCATTGTAGTTGCAGTGTCAACGTTGATTGCATTGGGATTTGTGGAGTTGGCCAGAATACCATTTGCTGCATTGACAGGAAAGGAACTAGCATTTGGGTTGTTATTGGAGCCAACAGGAATAGGCCTTCTATTAGTTTTCGTTGCACTGCTAGGGTTATTTGCCGGCAGTTATCCTTCATTTTTTATGGCAGGATTGAAACCTTCATTGGTATTGAAGGGAAATATCAGATCAGGTTTCAAAAACAGCAAGTTGAGAAATGGATTAGTAATGCTTCAATTCACCATTTCTATTGTGCTTATCATTTCCACACTAATGGTTCAAAAGCAATTGGACTTTATGAGGTCTAAGAAACTGGGTTTTGATAAAGAAAATGTTGTGGTGTTGAGCAATGCTGATCGCCTTGATAGCCAGGAAGCTTTTACAAATGGGTTAAGACAGTTGCCAGGTGTTCAAATTGCAGGTAGTTCAGAGTACAGACCTTTTTCATCGTATAATGGGACAGCAGCAGTCACTGAAGAAGATAAGGAGAATAGAAAATTGATAAGTACTGCTCTCGTTGATTATGATTATGCTACAGCGTTAAAATTAGAGTTCGTTGAGGGAAGAAATTTTTCCAGAGATTTCCCTTCTGATTCAACAGGAATAATGCTCAATGAGGTAGCCGCTAATTATCTTTTTGAGGGAGATCCTCTAGGTAAGAAGGTCTATTTAGATATTGATACCACAAGTCTGACGCTAAATGTAATCGGAATCATTAAAGACTTTAACTATCAACCGTTAAAAAGCGAAGTTACTCCGTTGGTATTTGTGCTGAGTAAGAACCAACCTAATCTGTACGTTAGATTGAATCCAGGTGACTATCAGGAATCACTATCGCAAATTGAGATCTTATGGAATAAACATGCTGATATAGCTTTTGAGTACTCATTTTTTGATGACACTTACAATAATCTTTTCAAGGAGGAATCAAGGCTTGGGTTAATGTTTTCAGTCTTTACAGCATTGGCCTTGTTCATTGCTTGTTTAGGTTTGCTGGGGTTGGCTGCTTACATGAGTGAGCAACGGAGTAAGGAAATGAGTATACGCAAAGTGTTAGGGGCTACGTTGCCTCAAATTGTTGTTCTCTTTTCCAGAGACCTTACTCGCCTTATACTTTTATCATCTCTCTTGGCCTTTCCTATTGCCTACTATGCTATGAACCTCTGGCTTACAACCTATGCTTATCGTGCCTCAATAAGTGTTTCATTATTTATTCTATCAAGTGCATTAGTCATGTTAGTGGCATTCTTTACGATCAGTTTTCAATCCATCAAAGCGGCTTTAGTTAATCCGGTGGAATCTCTCAAAAACGAATAAATATGTTGCGCAATACCATCAAATCCTCCTTAAGATCGCTTCTCAAAAACAGAAGCCACACCTTAATTAATTTAGGTGGACTGTCTCTTGGAATTACATCTGCCCTTATTCTTTTATTGGTGGTTAGGTTCGAGTTGAGTTTTGATAATTATCATGAAAGCAAAGACTACATATTTAGAGTAGTACGGATTGATAACAGTGAGTATAAGTCCAGTGCTACCTATCCACTGATTGATGCTGTTCGCAGTGACTTTCCTGATCTGGAGCATGTAACAATTACGGATACCAATGAAGGCGACCCCGTTTTTGGAATTCCACAATCTGATGGAACTATGGAAAGGTTCAAAGAAAAACCTGTGGCCTTCGTTGATCCTGAGTTCTTTAAAATGTTCGATTATGTTTGGTTAGAAGGTGATGCAGACGCTCTGGTTAGGGAGAAAACAGTTGTTTTGAATAAGACGCTCGCCCATAAGTATTTTGGAAAGGAGTCTGCTTTGGGGAAGGTAATTAGTTACAATAACAAGTATGACTTAACGGTCAGTGGAGTGGTGGAAGATGCCCCTTTGAATACTGAACTTCCCTTCCATGCTTTTATTTCCTACCGATTGGGGACTGATAAGCACGGCTGGGATGACTGGGATTCCTCTTCATCATCAATCAACTGTTTTGTACAATTAAAAGAGGGTGCCAACAAAGAAGACCTCGAAGCTAAAATGAAGGGATGGCATTTGAAATACTTTACAGGAAACTTAAGGCCGGAAGGTGAAGCCAGAACGTATTTCTTGCAGGCCCTTACTGACATCCACTTTGATGATCGTTTTAGCTCTTACAATGGAAGAACTATTTCTAAAACTACCATTTGGTCACTGGCATTAATAGGAAGCCTGTTACTGCTAACAGCCTGTATCAACTTTATCAATTTGAATACTGTGCTGATATTCAATAGAGCCAAAGAGGTAGGTATAAGGAAGACATTGGGAGGTAGCAGGGTTCATTTGTTGGGTCAGTTTCTTACTGAGACATTTTTTATTGCAATACTTTCAATGGTCATCTCAATGGGGTTCGTGGAGTTGGCCTTGTTAAAGCTTACACCCATACTAAGCTTTCATTTGGAATTTCGTCCTCTATCAGACCCATTTGCGTTGAGGCTGGTGTTGGGTTTTCCTTTTTTGATAACCCTCATTGCGGGGCTTTATCCAGCGCTTTCACTGGCAGCTTTTAATCCGATAAAAGCTTTGAAAAACAGGTTGGAAGAAAGGCAGTCACAGGGACTTACTTTAAGAAGGTCTTTGATTGTGATTCAATTGATGATCTCACAAGCCTTAATCATTTGCACTATCGTAGTATTAAAGCAAATGAACTATTTTATGAACCAACCTTTGGGGGTAAATAGTGACGCTGTAGTTGAATTTGAAATACCCGAAAATAGAAATACCGATGTGTTGGCAATGAAGGATCGGATGGTAAATATTCCGGGAGTTCAGTCAGTCGCCTTAAGCAACACTGGCTCCACGGGTGAAACGACCTGGCAAGGTGAGTTTGAGGCAGACCTAAAAGGAACTATCCTGAAGGATGAGGCCACCATTAAATTTGCGGACAAAGATTATGTACGTACCTATCAGTTAAAGTTGTTGGCTGGTGACGATTTTGTACGATCTGATTCTGTAGACCGTTTTTTAATCAACGAGTCGTTTGTGAATCTGCTCGGTTTCAATTCCAATGAAGAGGCAATTGGGACACCACTAAAAGTGTGGGGCAGAAAAGCTTTGGTTTCAGGTGTTGTTGGCGACTTCCATGCCGAATCCCTGAAGGATGCAATTACTCCGATAGTTATCATTCCGGATAAGAAAGGTTTTTACACAGGAGCCGTGAAGCTGAATACAAAAGCTGTAAAGGAGACGATTGCTCAGGTAGGAAAGGTTTGGGAAAGCTACTATCCTGCGTATGTTTTTGAGTACTCTTTTTTAGATGACACTATCGCCAAATATTATGAACAAGAAAGACGTACCTCTAACCTGTTGACGATTTTTTCTGGAGTGGCCATCCTGATTGGTTGTATTGGTCTTTTTGGTTTGATCTCCTTTATGGCTGCCAGGCGAACAAAGGAGGTGGGTATACGAAAGACTTTGGGCGCCAGTGTTGCTCAGATTGTTGTATTATTTACAAAAGAGTTTGTTACTCTTTTACTGGTCTCTTTTGTCATAGCCGCACCATTATCTTATTATTTTATGAAGGGTTGGCTTAGCAATTTTGCCTCTCGTATTAACATTACAGCAGGGGTGTTTTTATTATCGATAGGATTATTATTTGTGATTGTAATTTTTACAACCGGAATAAAATCCTTTAAGGCGGCTACCGCCAATCCGGTAGATTCATTAAAAAACGAATAACTTAATTATTATGCTTAAGAATTATATCAAAATAACGTTCAGGAATCTCATCAGAAATAGAGTTTCTACGATCATTAATTTATTAGGACTTAGCTTAGGAATAAGTGTTTGTTTACTCTTGTTTTTGTTGATTGACTACGAACTGAATTTTGATAAATTTCATTCGAAAAAAGAGAATATCTTCAGAGTGACCAGGGAAGAGACAGGTGGATCTCTAACCAAGAGAACCTCTTCCACTCCGTTTCCACTTCACGATGCACTGGTAAATGACTATCCGGAGTTAAGGTCGGTTACTCAAATCTTCCCTCCAGAAGAGTATCAGTTGAAAGTGGGAGAAGATATGTGGCTGGAGCCTAACGTAATGTTTGCTGACTCATCCTTTTTTAAGGTGTTTGATTTTCCGGCTATCGAAGGAAATCCCCTACGGTCATTTAAAAATAAAGACGTAGCTGTAGTCACGGAATCCATGGCTAGAAACAGATTTGGAGTAGACTCACCTGTTGGAAAAACCGTTAAGATTTCTGAGGTGGTTGAAGTTGAAATTGTGGGTGTCATTCAGGATCCTCCAAAAAATTCACATCTCCCATTTTCCATGATTGTAATGATCGATTCTTTCGACAAGGAACTTACCGGAGGGTTTCAATATGATTCATGGAATGTAACGCTTGGGTTTACGAATTACATCGTCCTTCCTGATGGTATTTCTGAAACCGATTTCGAGGAGAGGATGGCAACATTACCCATGAAGTATTTGTCTGAAGAAAATGCCCCCAAAACAAAGTATGCATTACAACCACTCAGTGAAATACATTTTGATAAGGCTTATGCCCAATCCAACTCTGGCTATACCATCGATACTACCTATCTGTTGGTTCTGGGTTTGGTAGGCGTTTTTATCCTGCTTTTGGCTTGCATCAATTTCATCAACCTGAGCACAGCAGTGGCGATCAAAAAAGCCAGGGAAGTGGGAGTAAGGAAAGTGATGGGAGCTTCGCGCTGGCAGCTTGTGAGTCAATACATGGGAGAGGCATTCGTTCTCACATTTTTATCCGCACTGATTGCATTGGGTATTGCCGAGCGTGCATTGCCTTCTTTGAACTCCTTCCTGGATACAGGTATGTCTATATTCACACTTAGCAATCCTGTAGCTGTAGGTTTTTTTGCCAGTGGTATACTTCTCGTTTCATTGTTGTCTGGATTGTATCCGGCCTGGGTTTTATCAGGGTATAAACCAGTGGCTGCAATGAAAGCCAAAGTAACCAGTCATAACAGTTCATCCCTCTTCTTGCGAAGAGGTCTTGTTACTTTTCAATTTGTGATCAGTCAGGTATTGATCATAGGCACTATTGTAGTGGCAAGTCAGATGAATTATTTTCGGAGTAAACCTCTTGGATTTGATAGTGACCAGATTGTAACCTTTTCATTAAATGATAATGATCCGAACCTGCTTCGCACACTGAAGACACAATTATTAACTCATAGCAACGTACAAGGTGTATCCTTTGGAGTAGGAGTCCCAACTTCTGAAAATGATATTAATTCCGAGATTAAAATTACCGGGGTGGAGGATGATTTTGAAGTGACGATAAAGACAGTCGACTTTGATTATATGAAAACTTTTGATCTCCAGTTGGCCTCGGGAAGGTGGTTCTTAAAAGAAGATCAGAGTGTGGAAGAAATAGAGTTTTTAATTAACGAAACAGCTGCCCGTGAGCTGGGATATTCTGCCGAGGAGGCGCTGGGCAAGGAGATTTTATTTGGGATGAATGATATCAAGGGAAATGTGGTAGGAGTGGTGAAAGACTTTCATGTCAAATCCCTTCGTGAAGCGATAAAGCCTATTGTGATGTTTCAATATCCAAAACTGTATTTTGAAGGTGGCGTTAAGATTGCCAACAGCAATGTTCCTGAAACAATCGAGCACATAAAAAGTAAGTGGGAGCAAGCTTATCCGGGTTATTTGTTCACCTATGAGTTTATTGATGATGCTATGGCCAAAAATTATAGCAGAGAAGAGCAACTGTTTTCAATCTTCAAAATATTCGCTGGAATATCTATCGGTATAGGGTGTCTTGGGTTGTTTGGTTTGATCTCTTTTATGGTAGTCCAAAAAACGAAAGAGGTAGGCGTACGCAAAGTATTAGGAGCTTCTGTTTCCGGTATTGTATTCCTTTTCTCCAAAGATTTTATGAAACTCCTACTTATAGCATTTCTGATTGCTGCTCCTTTAAGTTGGTACGCTATGGGACAATGGTTGAGCGGATTTGCTTATAGAATTGAGTTATCACCTTTCTATTTTATGCTGGGAGGTGTTATTAATCTGGTGATTGCTCTCTTAACTATTGGTTATCAGGCCAGAAAAGCCGGAGTAGCTAACCCTGTTGATTCTTTAAGAGATGAATGATAATATATGATAGCCAATTACATTAAACTCGTCATTAGAAACCTCAAAAGGAGGAGCCTATTCACATTTATCAATGTCACTGGTTTAGCCATTGGTTTGGCCAGTGTATTGGTAATCATCTCATATGTGAAAGATGAATTGAGTTATGATCAATTCCACAACAAGCACGACCAAATATATAGAATAACACTTGATTGGTTGGATGATGGAAAGCGTACACACATGGCAGCTGCTGAATCCGCATTGGCAGAAGCGCTGGAGGGGAAGCTTACAGATGTGCAGGGACTGGTGAGGGTATATCCGTTGCCTGGATTGGTTTCTATCGATCAGCAATCAAAGACACGTGAGACTAAATTTTGTTTTGCGGATTCCTTGTTCTTCAATGTTTTTGATTTTGATTTTATTCATGGCGATCCGGGGTCATCATTGAAGAACCCAATGGCTGTTGTAATTACTGAGAGCAAGGCGAATGAATATTTTGGTGAAAGTGATGTGGTAGGAAAGGATATCTACTTTGAAACCGATCAGGATCCTTTTGTATTTCAGGTTTCAGGGGTAATTAAAGACTTTCCGCAGCAATCACATTTCAAGGCGGATTTTCTTGCTTCGTTTCATTCTATGAAACAGGTGATGCCATGGTATAACTCGTGGTATTATCCGCAAATGCATACTTATTTATTATCCAACCCTGGAGTTAATCAACAAGAACTGGAGCGTCAAATAAATATTGAGGCGCGCAATAGTCATCCTGTGCGTGTGAAGGATGGAGAGAGAACCTACTATTTACAGAAGTTAACAGATATTCACTTGCATTCTCATCTGGTTCAGGAATGGGAGGCCAATTCTAACATGAGTTTTGTATACCTGTTTGGTACCATAGCCATTTTTATTCTGATCATTGCCTCCATTAATTTTATGAACTTGTCTACAGCACAGGCTGCAACAAGGGCAAAAGAAGTAGGACTTCGAAAAGTAATGGGGGCGGCTAGAAAACAACTGGTGTTTCAATTTTTGGGTGAAACGTTGCTGATCACATTTGCAGCATTTGTTGTTGGATTTGCCTTGGCAGAATGGTTGCTGATAGGAGGGATGAACAAAATTATCGGTGGGCAACTCTCACTTGATTTTCTCTTCAGTGGTTATTGGATGATAGCGGTCATTGGAAGTGTAGTGTTGATAGGGATTGTATCTGGTATCTATCCATCTTTTTTTCTTTCACGGTACAAGCCAGTGAAAATATTGAAAGGGTTGGTTGAACAGCCCGGAAAAGAATTGACCCTAAGAAAAGGAATGGTGGTATTTCAGTTTGTGATATCCGGAGTGCTCATCATTTTTACCTGGATTGTTTTAAGTCAGAACAATTTCATGCTCAATAAAGACCTGGGTTTCGATAAGGATCATGTTGTAGCCATTAGATTGAATGACAACGAAGCGCAACGGAAATATTCCGTACTGAAAAACTCGTTACTGGAATCTTCAGAGGTAAGCGCGGCTGCATTATCTTCTGCGTTGCCAGGCAATGATGAATTCTACGGATTTTCAATAAAGCCGGAGGAACAGGAAAATGAGATTACCATCAGCACCTTAGGTGTAGATGAAGATTTCTTAAAAACATACGGGGTTCAGTTATTAGAAGGCCGAGATTTCTCAGCGCTCAATAAAGCGGATGAGGATGGTGCTTATATTATTAATGAGGCAGCGGCTAAAAGTCTTGGGTGGACTAATCCTGTAGGCAGATCGATTACATTCATCCGTCATACCAATAAAAGGGAGGAGAAGAAGGGTAATATCATTGGGGTGGTTAAAGACTTTAATTTTAAATCTTTACACCATAAGGTAGAGCCATTACTGATTTATATCAACAGGCATATCTATTACGCAGATTACTTATCAGTTCGTTTTTCAAATACTTCACCACTTAGTTCAGTGAAACTTTTGCAGGACAAGTGGAGTGGTTTTATTAGTGATAAGCCTTTAGAGTTTGTCTTTATGGACGATCAGCTCAACCAATATTATAACAATGAGGTAAAGAGGGCAAAGGTGTTTTCTTCTTTTTCCGTACTCTCCATTTTTATCTCTTGTCTGGGTCTTTTTGGGTTAGCCACATTTTCGATGCAACAGAAAAGAAGGGAGATTGGAATCAGAAAGGTACTGGGAGCTTCTGTAAGTACTTTGCTCAAGCGTTTTACAGGTCAATTTCTAAAATTGATTTTGTTGGCTAACCTTATTGCGTGGCCAATTGCCTGGTATGCCTCCAATGTATGGCTTCAGAATTTTGCCTACCATGTTTCGCCCACCATAAAAGTATTTGCCTTGTCAACCCTGGTAATGGGGTTGATTGCATTGGCTACCATCAGCTTACAAACATTAAACGCCTCAATGATCAATCCCGTTGATGCACTAAAAGAGGATTAAAAACAACTATTAACTGTTACAGATTATATGATCAAAAATTATTTCACCATAACAATTCGGAACATTAAAAGGAATCTCAGTTATTCCACAATTAATGTTTTTGGTCTGGCCCTTGGAATTACCTGTAGTATGGTGTTATTCCTGATGATTATGTTTTATAGTAGTTATGATAATTACCATGAAAACAAAGACAGGATCTACAGAGTAGTAGGATCATCGGACAATAATGGTCGTGCTGATTTTACACCAGGAGTACCTGTGCCGCTTGTCGCATCGGTAAAAAGTGAATTTACTGGTATTGAGCAGGTGCTTTTCATTTCCGGAGGTTACAATGGAATATTTACCATAGAAGAAAATAGTGCTAAGAAAAGTTTTGAACAAGCAGAGGGCTTTGCCTATACAGACTCTACTTTCTTCACCTTTTTCAAAAGAGAGCTTATTACAGGTGATTATAAAACTGCTTTGCAACAACCCAATCAGATATTGCTTTCTCAATCTACTGCGAGGAAATTTTTTGGTGCTAAGAATCCCATTGGTGAGTTGGTGCGCCTTGACAATAATATAGACCTTAAGGTAACGGGCGTTATGGAAGACCACCCTGACAACACCAATTTTCCCTTCGAAATACTGATGTCCTATGCTACTGTTCAGAAAGAACAAGAAGAGCGCGGCTGGGGAAGTACCAGCAGTGATAATCAGTGTTACGTTATGCTCCAAAAGGGAGTGGTACCATCAGACATTGATAAGCAATTTCCGGCACAGATTGCAAAATACCAGGGTGATCGTGCAGCCAGGGATGTAAAAAGGTGGTTACAGCCACTGAGTGATCTGAGTTATGATGATCGATTCGGAAACTACCGTTACACCACAATTAGTAAGTCTTCTATTCTTGCAATGGGAGTAGTGGCTATATTTCTATTGATCACGGCAAGTATCAATTTTGTTAACTTATCTACAGCTGTAGCCGTGAAACGCTCAAAGGAAGTGGGGATCAGAAAAGTACTGGGGGGACAACGCGCGCAGCTCGTTGGGCAATACCTGTCGGAAACAGGGCTGATTACATTTATTGCATTAGTACTTTCAGTGGGATTATCAGAACTGACATTAATTCAACTGAACTCCTTCCTTGATATTGACCTTCATGTTGATTTTAGCAATGGTCAGCTAATGTTATTTCTGGGAGCAGTATGGTTGGTTGTTAGTTTGGTATCTGGATTTTACCCGGCCCTGTTACTTTCTGGTTTTAGTCCCGCATTGGCGCTGAAAAATAAAATCACCAATAGAAGCACAGGTGGTTTTGCACTTCGAAGAGGGCTTGTTGTATTTCAATTTATAATTTCTCAGTTGTTGATTGTTGGCACCGTGATCTTGCTATCTCAGATGAATTTTTTGGAGAGTAAGGATCTTGGCTTTACCAAGGATGCCATTATTACAGTACCCATCCCGGACAATGCACCATTGAATAATAAAAAGGCACTTAAGTCCGAGTTGCTGGGCATGGCCGGTGTTGAAATGGCCAGTTTGTGTTCACGGCCACCTTCGAGTGGTGCAGTGGCAATGACTGGTTATAATTTAGAAGCATCGGAAGGGGAGCATATCACACAGGTGAAAATGGCTGATGAAGATTACATTGATTTGTTTCAGATTGAGTTGGTAGGGGGGAATGATCTTGTAGGTCTGGATACTGCCAACTCTTGTCTTGTTAATGAACAACTGGTAAAATCTGTTGGGCTTGAAAAACCGGAAGATATAATTGGTAAGGTGATCACCATATGGGGGCAAAAATTGCCAGTGGCAGGTGTGGTGAAAGATTTCCATACCATGTCATTGGAGCGGCAAATTGATCCGACCATAATTTTTAATAGAATGCGCAGGTACGAAACTATGGCGGTTAAGCTGAGAGGCGGAACTGTTAACGAGACATTACCTGAAATTGAAAAGGCGTGGTCGGCTCAGTACCCTGATTTCCTCTTCAGTTATCAGTTTATGGATGAAGAAATAAAAGAGTTTTATGAAACAGAACAAAAGATGTCAACGCTGCTGGTGATATTTTCAGGAATAGCCATCACTATTGGGTGTCTTGGTCTGTACGGTTTGATATCATTTATGGCCAACGAAAAGGAAAAAGAAATTGGAGTCCGAAAAGTGCTGGGTGCATCAGTAGGAAACATACTCTTCATCTTCTCAAAAGAGTTTATTGTGTTGATTGTGGTTGCCTTTATGGTTGCAGCCCCATTGGCGGCTTATGTGATGGGCAATTGGCTGGATAATTTTGCTTATCGTATTTCATTTAATGGATTAATGTTTGTAACGGGTATTGCGGTTACATTTCTTATTGCTTTTATGACGGTTGGATTTAGATCAGTTAAAGCTGCGTTGGCCAACCCTATCAACGCATTGAGAAACGAATAACCAGAAACCAGAATCTAGAAAACAGAAATTAGAAACTATGTTTAGAAACTATTTTAAATCCTCCATCAGAAATATTTTAAGGGAACGATATTTTTCTCTTATCAATATTGTGGGGCTGGCATTAGGTATATCCGTTTGCTTGTTGATCTGGAGTTATGTTCGGTTTGAAATGAGCTATGATAATTTCCATAGCAACCTTGATCGGTTATACCGCGTCAATCAGACTTTAATCTGGTCACCTGACGGGGGTATGATGGGATCTTCAGGTCCACAGTTGGCATTGGTGTTAAAAGAAGACTTCCCTGAAGTGGAAGAAGCCATGCGCGTGAATACTCCGGGAGACTTTCTGGTGAAATACCAACAACCCAATGGACAGATTAGCGCATTCAATGAGGACAATGTACTCGCAGCTGATTCCAATTTTTTCAATTTCTTTTCCATCCCTTTGAAAGAAGGAAACCCAGCCACCGCACTTCATGGGTTAGATAAGGTCGTGATATCTGATGAAGTGGCTAAAAAACTTTTTGGCAATGAGCCGGCATTGGGTAAAATTTTATTGTTTGGTGACCAGGGAAAAGCTGTGGAAGTAACAGGCGTTACTGAAAAGCAACCTGACAATATGCACTTCCATTTTGATTATTTGATTTCACTGTATACCAACCCAAGCATTAAGCGCTTTGAGTGGAGTTGGATTTGGACACAGACGGCAACTTATGTTAAACTGAAACCAGGTACTGACGCAGACGCTTTGGAAAACAAAATGCAAAGTATGGTGGACTTGAACGTAAAGCCAAGCTTGAATAGAATGGGCATGAGTTACGATGAGTTTATGAAAGGGAAGGGGGAGTGGACTTTTGCATTGCAGCCTGTGCAGAGTATTCATCTCTATTCAGGTAATATAGATAATCGAATTGGTCCCCTTGGCGATATTAAGTACGTACAAATATTCTCTTTTGTAGCGTTGTTTGTTCTGGTGTTGGCCATAATCAATTTTGTCAACCTTTCTACAGCACGGGGTGCTTCCAGAGCAAAAGAGATAGGTGTAAAAAAGGTGTTGGGCGCATTTAGGCAGTCTTTGATTCTTCAATTCCAATTGGAGTCGATTTTGATGACATCAGTAGCTACGTTGATAGGTTTGGGGCTACTTGAATTATTCAGGATCGTAATATCCAATGCCCTGAGCATAGAGATGCCATTTTCAATTTGGGATGGCGGAAGTAATTTATGGCTGCTGATTGTACTACCACTGGTGATAGGTTTTATAGCGGGCATCTATCCGGCATTTTACCTTACCAGTTTCAAACCAGCCAACGTATTAAAGGGAAAGGTATCATCGGGATTTAAATCTGGTTTACGCAATGGCTTGGTAACGGTGCAATTTGTGGTCTCGATTGTATTTATCATTGCTACTATCATTGTGCAGCAGCAGTTGGCATTTTTTCAGTCCGCCAATTTGGGTTTTAACAAAGAAAATATTTTGGTTATCAATAACGCTGATAAACTAACGGATCATGTTAAATCCTTCCGTAATGAGATAGAAGATTTGCCTGGGGTGGTTAATGCAAGTGTGGGCATGACGGTGCCGGGGAGAGGCTCATTCGAAGATATTTTTGGAAGGGAAGGAAGTGATATTGAACTTTCTATTTCACAAACTAAGATTGATGAACATTATTTTGAAACCATGGGATTGTCGCTCGTGGCGGGAAGAACTTTTGATGTCAATAGTCCCGGAGATAAAACGAAAGTTATACCTAATGAAACAACGGTGCGCCTTTTTGGGTGGACACCAGAAGAGGCATTGGGTAAGAAGATAATTTACTCAGAACTTGGAGATGGAGTAGGAGAGATCATTGGTGTTGTAAAAGATTTTCATTTTACATCATTACATCAGGAAATTATTCCTTCTGTATTCTATCATATCGATTCGGATATGTGGGAGACAGGAAAAGTAATTGCCATTAATTTTGAAAGCAGCCATGCCACAGATATTATAGCTTCCGTAAAGGAAAAGTGGGAAGCAAGAATAAATGATGCGCCTTTCGAATATTCATTTCTGGATCAGGATTGGGCAAGGCAGTACCAGCAGGAACAAAGGTTAGGAGGACTGTTTAGTGTTTTTGCAGCACTTTCACTTTTGATAGCCATGATTGGGCTGGTAGGACTAGTGACTTATTCTGCTGATCAGAGGAAAAAGGAAATTGGAGTAAGAAAAGTGATGGGTGCTTCCGTTAATCAGGTGGTATTCTTACTTAATAGGAATTTTACCAGATTGGTATTGATTGCTTTTGTAATTGCAGCACCGTTGGGTTGGTATGCCATGAATGACTGGTTAAGTCAATTCCCTTATTCTGTAAAGATAAGCTTTTGGTCATTTGGTCTTGCTGGCTTGCTGATGTTGGGTATTACCTGGGTTACCGTGGCTTATCAATCCATCAAAGCGGGGTTGATGAACCCGGTAGATGTTTTGAAAGAAGAATAGTCACTCTAAAGGGTGGTTAGGTATCTCTAACCACCTTCTACTTAAAAAACCAATCATTTCTTAAACAAATGTTATACTAATCCGTATATTAGTTTTACAAACTATATACTAATGAGTAAAGCATATCTGGGAGAGTTCGAGGAACTCGTATTAACCATTGTGGGTATTCTTCAGAAAGACGCCTATGGCAATAATATAGTAGCTGAAATCAAAGATAAGGCAGATCGTAAGGTGAACCTCAGCGCTGTACACGTCACACTTTATAGACTGGAAGACAAAGGATACGTGAAATCCAGCATGGGTGGGGCTACCAATGAAAGAGGAGGGAGAAGAAAAAGAATTTTTACCATAACTAATGCCGGGCTGGCCATACTCAGAACGATGAAGGAATCAAGAACAGAGTTATGGAAGCTGATTCCTCAGCTGAAAATCAGTCATGGGCAGGGATAAATTTTCGGCATTGAACGTATTGAAGTTCTTCTGTCCTCCAGAATTGTATGAAGGAATTGAAGGCGATTTGATTGAAGGGTATGAATTAGATACCCGTACCTACGGAGAGAGAATTGCACGAAGGAGAATGTGGTGGGGAGTCATAAAATTCTTCCGACCGGAAATTATTCTTAGGAACAAATTGAAAAAAATAAATGTCTATTCGCCCATGTGGAAAAATTATTTGAAAGTTGGCTGGAGAAGTATATCAAAGAACCGATTCTATTCTGCTATTAACGTATTTGGGTTAGCACTGGGGATTGGTTTTGCATATCTCACATTCCTTTACGTAAGTGGTGAACTGAGGTACGACCGTTTTCATGACAAGGCAGATCGCATTTATCGTATTGTTGAAAAAACTGTTGATAGTAACACCGGAGAAACCAAAGCTACGTCAGTAGTCACTCCCATCCCCTTAGGTACTTCTCTAATTGAAGAGTATCCTGAGATTGAAAACATAGCCCGCTTCGGCAGCTTTAGCAGTGTGGTAAAACGAGAAGATGAAAGTTTCAGCCAGACCGTGGTGGTGGCAGATCGCGATTTTTTTCAACTCTTCGATTTTAATGTCATTAGTGGAAGTAATAGTTTGTTCCGATCCCAAAACGAAGTAGTGCTATCAAAAAAAAGCGCTGACATTTATTTTGGAGATGGAAGTCCAATTGGGAAAACACTGAATATAAAATTAAACGATTCTACAGTTAACTTCATTGTTTCTGCAGTGATTGACAATCATAGTGATGAATCGAGCCTGATCTTTGATGTGGTTATTCCTTTCGAAAATTTTGAACTTGTGATAGGAGAGGAAGTATTTAATTCCATGAATTATGGAGTGATAGAAACCTACTTGTTGCTGAAAGAGGGGAATAGTTTTACCCAGTTTGAAGCGAAGATAAACGAACAGGGATATAAAGAGAGTAAGGAAAAAGGTGAGAGTACGGCCAAACTGCACGACATTCAACCTTTAAATGACATTCACCTTAATAAAAATTATTCTTCAGGTATTACAATAACCGGAAACCCCATTTATATCTACGTCCTTTCAGGAGCGGGCCTGCTTATATTATTTATGGCTTGTGTCAACTTTGTGTCACTTACTTCTGGCCATAGTTTCAACAGAGTAAAGGAAGTGGGTATCAGGAAGACAATGGGAGCATTCCGAAGTCAAATTCGAAATCAATTGATGGCAGAGACCTTTATCATCTGCCTTATTGCTACATCTGTAGGCTTAGTATTGGTTTACCTTACCGTCCCCTACTTCAATCAGTTGATTAATGCCACGTTAGTATTCAGTATTGACCCTCAAAGTTTTGTGTTCATATGCATCCTATTAGTGCTAATTGTATTAATAGCGGGTGGAATTCCTTCACGGTTGTTAACCATTCTACAACCTGTTCAGGCACTCAAAAAAGGAATGGAAGACAGTGGTAGAAAAGTGACGACAAAGGCCCTTGTGATTATTCAGTTTACTTTATCACTGACTTTGTTGATAGGAACTTTCATAATGAATGAACAGATGAACTTTATATATGAAAAGAACCTCGGCTTTGATAAGGAGAGATTGTTTGAGGTTTCGTTAAATAACCCGCCCTCCAGTGAACGGGCTGAACAATTGGTGAAAGTTTTTAAGTCTGAGGCTGCTTCTGAAAGTAGAATAATTAGTACGACTGCCGCTATGAATGATTATCAAGAGCCGTGGACAAAACTTGAATTCGAACAAGTTGAGGGAGATCCGATTGGGTTGTATTTCAATCTTGTAGAAACAGATTATCTTGAGACAATGAAACTGGAGCTTGTTTCTGGAAGGTGGTTCAGTGACAATGCAGGGTCAGGAAATCAAATTGTGGTAAACGAAGCGCTGCTTAAATTTTTCAATTGGGATGATCCTGTGGGAAAGCAGATTCCAGGGAAGAATTTTTCTGAGGCACATGAAATAGTGGGTGTGGTAAAAGATTTTCATTTCAGTTCATTACATAATAAAGTAGAGCCTCTCATTTTGGTGCTGGATAAGAAGGCCATTATCAGTGGTGTTACGGGGTTGACTACCTACCGCTGGCCACCATTGTTCAGTAGTATGACAATAAGGATAGCACCTGGAGAAATACAACCAGCATTAAAAGATATTGAAGAGGCGTGGGACAAAGTAAATCCAGATGCTCCATTCATAGGACACTTTGTCGATGATTCATTGGATGCTCAATATGCGAATGAGCAACGATGGAAGAGAGCTATTAACTACAGCTCAGTTTTTGCTTTTGTTATTTCTATACTGGGCTTAGTGGGGCTGGTCAGGCTTTTACTTTATCGCAAAATAAAAGAGATTGGAATTAGAAAGGTATTGGGTTCTGGGTTTGGCCACTTGGTTTTTCATTTTTCAAAGGGATTCATAATTGTATTACTTTTGGCCAACTTACTTGCCTTGCCTTTTGCATGGTGGGCTGGCCAAAAATGGCTGCAGGCATTTACCTATAGAATAGAATTATCTGTTATTCCTTTTGTAACCGGGAGTCTCATAGTGGCTACCGGAGTATTTGCTGTGATTGGTTACCTGACATGGAGAGCCTCTTTAACCAGGCCAGTAGATATACTTAAGAATGAGTAGTCAGTGACTATTGATTAGGACAGGTTAAGTGCGAGTCTAATAAGGACAATTAAAAACGCCAGGGTAATTGCAACCGTAAAAAGGATAGTGTTAAGAAACCCTTTAAACTCTTTTGATGTGTTGAAAGTGTTGTCCATGACAAGTCTTTACAATGGCAATTTTGAAAGATGTGTACACGTTTACAATCCGTATAATCCCGTTTTTGTATACGTAAAATTACGGATGAGGATTTCTGTTTAGGGTCAAAAACCCAATAGAATGGTACAAGGGTACGGAAGGTTTAGAGTTTGTAGGAAAGAGAAAAACCAGATGGGGTAGGAACAATTGACAGCCGTTGATTCAAAGCACTCTCCTTCAATTTGGGGTAGATTTTTACCACAGCTTCTGCACAGGCGATGCCCAGGGCCGAACCTAAAACAATATCAGAGAACCAATGGGCTCCATCGTATATTCTAGAGCCTCCAACAATCACAGGTAAGGTAAAAAAGACGATTTTTCCTGGAAGCCAATTCACCTGTCTGGCTAATATCCACGAGGTAGCCACTGAAAGCATGGTGTGACCCGATGGGAAGGAGTGATAGCCGACACCGCCAAAGGGCTTGAAAGCATAAGGTCCCACATCGGTGGCAGGCCGCGCTCTTCCCACCAATTCCTTGGAAGCTGTTTGGATCAAACCAGATGTGGTAACAGAGGCAAAAAGCATGATGCCAGTATCTCTTAGCCAGTCGTTATTCGCAATCACACCCGACCCCCAGAGGGCGATCATAAAAGGATAATTGTTTTCCGGCTGGCCTAAAAAGTCGCCTACACTTGCGAGGTCATTTAGAAATGGAGTTTTGTTGTTTTTGGTGTAATCGTAAAGTGGTTCATCCAGAAGCGTGGAAGCGGCAGAGACACCAATTGCGCCACTGAAAAGCAGCCATTCCTTTTTCTTCCAATGGAAAGGGCGCGAATAAGTTTGAGCGATGGTTTTTATGGTGAGAATTCCATCCGTTTTGATTCTGTATACTATTCCATTTTTTGGTTGCGAACGCAACGAATCAGTTTGTGCAAAGAGAAGAATTGAGGAGGTGCAAAGTAAAAGAGCTACAAGTAAAACTTTCATTAAGAACGAAGATAAGAACAAGTGGCAAAACTAAGCCTTTGTATCGTTTCTAATGAAAGTACTCCATCAATTATTTATTATGATTAACTCCCCGGCACAAGGTCGAATACATATTCTCCATCCAACCCTTACACGGCCTCCGCCTCCTAAGCCACTAACAGAAAAGGTTAACTTCAAACGGATAGTACTTGCCGATGACTCAGGATGACTATTAGTGATAAGCTTTGAAATTTCATGTCGGTATATTTTTTAAGTATTTTGATTTGAGAGATACCCGATTCATTGGTTAACTCAAGAATATAAATATCCAATGGGAGAGATAAAGCATCCAGCTGAATGGCGTCTGGCGATTTGCTTTGCGCAGTGGATATCATCTGTCCATGAGCGTTTCGTAACCTCAATTGGTTTATAGAGCCATTGGGTATGAAGGGTGTTGATCATGAGAACTGAGGATTATTTTGTTTCTAAGTGAAGATTAATACGGGCACAAGATTATATTTACCTATAAACTGAAGTAGTATGAAGAAAGCCTTAATAGCCATCATCGGATTCTTTGTTCTTGGAACGGGGATCACGTTTAGTCAAATCACACCCGATGCGGAGAAGGCCATCAAAGAAATAAAACCCAGTCATATTAAAGCAGACATGACTTATCTGGCAGATGATCTGCTTAGAGGCCGCGAACCTGGAACACAGGGGTTTGAGCTCGCTTCCAAATATATAGAAGCGCAGTTTATCAGCATAGGACTTTTACCTGGCGTTGATGGCAAAACCTATCGCCAGCCGGTTACTTTAAAGAAGGGTGTCGTGGACAAAACACAGAGCAGTATGAGCTTAGTGGTGAAAGGGAAAGAAGAACCACTGGAGTATGATATTGATTTTATGCTGCTACCCAATCTGGTGAATACCGTATCCGAAGTATCAGGAGCATTGGTCTTTGTTGGTTTTGGTGTGCATGCCCCAGAACTTAACTATGACGATTATCAAAAGATGGATGTAAAAGGAAAGATCGTTGTATACTTCAATCAAGCGCCAGAGTCTTTTCCTTCCAACGAGCGGGCATATTTCTCGTCTGGTTCTGTAAAGTATGAAGAAGCAGTGAAGCGAGGTGCCATAGGGGCTATTTCCATGCAATTACCAGAAGATCAACGCAGACCCTGGGAAGCTTCTGTTAATCGCTCATCACATGGTACATCCCGCTGGGCGGATACGCAAGGCAAGGCACAGAATACATTCGAGGAATTGAAAGTGACCGCTACCTTCAACCCCGAAAATGCAGAGAAGTTGTTTGCCAACACCAACAAGAAACTGGCATCAGTGATTGAAAGTATTAAGGCCAATAAGCCTCAATCATTTGCACTTGGTATAGACGCCAAGATGAAAGTGCATACCAACACCACAGCCATTCAAAGTGCAAACCTTATCGGAGTGATACCTGGTAGCGACCCGGTATTGAAAAATGAGTATGTAGTCTATACGGCTCATGTGGATCACGTGGGGGTAGGCGTGCCAATGAAAGGCGACTCTATATATAATGGTGCACATGACAATGCCTCTGGAACATCAATTGTACTGGAGATTGCGCGTACCTACATGAATTTGGAGCAACCCACCAGGCGATCCATTCTATTTACAGTGGTAACTGCAGAGGAGTCTGGCTTATTGGGCTCAGATTACTTTGCCAACAATCCTACCATTCCAAAAGAAAGTATGGTGGCTAACTTCTCATTAGATATGCCCTTCTTCTTTCATCCGGTGCTGGACATTGTACCCTATGGAGCACAACATTCCACTTTGGCCAAGCCATTGACGGCAACTGCCAAGTATTTAAATATTGGTATTGGACCTGATCCATTTCCTGAGCAGGTAGTCTTTATCAGGAGCGACCATTATAGTTTTATAAGAAGAGGAATACCCGCCTTGTTCATAAAGAGCGGTTTCAAAACCGTACCAGAAGATAAAGTAGATCGCAGTATATCGGATGTAGCATGGAGAAGTACCACCTATCACAAACCCAATGATGATATGAATCAGGATTTTAATTTTGAAGCGGCAGGTACGCATGTAAAAGTAAATTTCCTTACCGGTTATCAGGTAGCCAATGATCCACAGCGACCCACCTGGAATCCAGGAGATTTCTTCGGAGGAAAGTTTGGACAACAACCATTAAAGATTGAGAAGAAGTAAATATTTAAAATTTAACATTAACCATTAATAATTACCAAAAGTGTCAATACGATCAACGAAGGATTTTGAGGGAATGAAACACGCCTCCGAAGTGGTAGGGGAAACACTTGCGAAGATGATACAACACGCAACTCCCGGTATGTCTACCAAAGAACTGGATGAGTTTGGATTTGAGATATTAAGTAGCTATGGTGCCAACCCTGCACCCAACAAAGAATATGATTTTCCGGGCTGGACTTGCATCAGCGTAAACAACGAAGCAGCCCATGGCATTCCATCTGCTACCCGATTCCTGCAAGAAGGAGATCTGGTGAATGTAGATGTATCTGCAGAAGTAAATGGGTACTATGGGGATAACGGTTCTTCTTTCGTATTGGGCAACGACACACAAAACCTTAACCCATTGGTCGATGCCTCCAGAGAAATATTATTGGGTGCCATCAGCCGGATAAAAGGAGGAGTACGAATTGCAGATGTAGGAGCCTATATTGAAAAGGAGGCCAAGAGGAAAGGTTTTACCACCTTAAAGAATTTAGTCGGACATGGTATCGGATTGAAATTACACGATGAACCTTATGAGCTGCCCAACTTTAATGACCGTAATAATCAACAACGCTTTAAAGTAAATACGGTGGTGGCCCTGGAGACATTCATATCCACAAAATCGCGATATGTGCATACTATGCCCGATGGATGGACGCTAAAAGCAAAAGATGGAAGCTTTGTGGCACAACATGAGCACACCTTAATTGTAACAGATGGGCAACCTATTATACTTACCAGTAATAATGGTATTTGAAGCAAGGCCCCCGATACCTGTTAGCACGTACATTCAGTAGTAAATTGCAGTCATAAACTCTAAATTAGAGTTGGTGGCAAGCGATAAATTCATCTTCTGGCAAAAGTGGCTTACCTGGGCCAACATAATGACCATCGGGGTAGGGTTGATGGTAGCCTTTGCAGGTAACTCTTTCTTTTTTGAGGCACACAACCATTATACTAAAGCTGTCTTTTTCGGTGGTGAAGCTTTCTCTGAACAAACACTGCTGTTCAAAAACTGGCTCTTCGGCATTATCGGAGGTACGATAGTGGGTTT
This sequence comes from Cyclobacteriaceae bacterium, assembly GCA_039971015.1. Taxonomy (GTDB): domain Bacteria; phylum Bacteroidota; class Bacteroidia; order Cytophagales; family Cyclobacteriaceae; genus ELB16-189. The sequence goes on along the minus strand of JBDVKV010000031.1, from coordinate 116,746 downwards.
TCATGTTCTCATGGTCATGATCTCTGAATACGCATTCAAGCAAAAACAAAAATGGGCTTACCATGCCATGTGGTACGGACTGCTTTCCTGGTTTGTGATCGACAGCAGTATTTCATTTTATTACGGAGCCATTCATAACATTGTGCTGATCAATCTTGTGGCATTGGTGTTGATCGGTTTGCCATTGGTAATGACACGTAGTAATTTTAGATGATATTATAAATCCCACCTGAATGACTAAGCTTAATCGTAAGATCCTTTTCATTGTACTTATAACTACTTCACTATCTGCTGTAGCTCAGCAAGGGAAGTTTAAAATCAACGGCTATGAACAGGATGCAGCATGTCCTATCTTCCGGAGCGTTGATAAGAAAACAGGTGATTCATTTTATGATTCAAGAGTAATTGGCTACCCAAGGTTCTTTCCAGGATACATCATTACACTGGATGGTGAAAAAGTAGAAGGGCGAATAGCACTTTTTAACAACCAAACAGCAGACTGGTCTTTTGTGAAGAAGTGCATGCTGATTATTCCTGATGGAGAGGAGGAAGCTCAGTATATCGGAGGCAATGCGGTAGCAGTTATTCAACAGCAACAAAAGAAAGAGACCGTGTATTTTGACCTTTACGAGGGTGGTTACCTGGAAAGACTCGTTTCAGGGAAATTACGACTGAGTTATAATCCCAACGCCAACACCTCGCGAAAAGTATCTGAGTTTGTTTCTCAATCCTTCATCGATTCATTGCGAGTGAACACTGCCAGGAAGTCCGTGAAAGAAAGTTTGAAGGAGGGGAAGAGTTTGCAGGAAAGCATTCAGGTGGCTGCTTTGAAAGATGAACTCATCAACATTGGTGCTGCAGTAGAGATTGTGGATAAGGAGTACTTATTATATGATGAGCAAAAAGCTACCACAATGTTGATCACTAAAAACAACTACGAGCAGGCAATACAGCAAGTGTTGGGAGGATGTGCTGCAATGGACGAGAAGACGATTAAAGGATACGCCAGAAAGTACGACAAGATTGTTGATGCTTTTTCAGAGTACAACGAAAAGTGCAGGTAGGGGTTTCTGGATGCTAGTTGCCAGTATCCAGAATCCAGTATCCACACACTGGCGCGGAAGTTACTTCTGTGCAACTAACGCTAACTTTAAATCTTCTTTATTCTAATATTCCTGAACCAGGTCAAACCACCATGATCTTGCAGTCCTATATACCCTGTTTTGTATTTTCCGTAATCGGGATAGTCTTTCCACTTGCCAGCTATCTTTCTTTTCTCCCAGTCTTCTGACCAAGGCACAAACTCAACGGTCTTAACACCATTTAGCCAATACTCTACTTTTTCTGGAGTAAAGCGGATACGGGATTCATTCCACTCACCGGCAGGCTTGACGATCTTGTTATCCGCAGGATCATACATGGCATAGTCGGCACCTACAGTTTGCCATTTTTCAAGAGGATCGGGAAAGCCGAGGTCATCTATTAACTGGTACTCGGGAGCATTTTCATACAATGCAGCGTATTGAGCCCCCTCTGCCACATGATAGAGTATACCACTGTTGCCTCCTTCGGAAATCTTCCACTCCAAAGAAAGATCAAAGTTTTCAAACTCGACTGCGCCATAAATGATATCTCCACCAATGTCACCACCTTTACCCAGTGCTTTTAATGTACCGTCTTCAATCACCCATCCATCTGGAAGAAAAGCCTCATTGTAACCTCGCCAACCTTCTGTGGAAGTACCATCAAATAGGATTTGCCATTCTTCTGAAGCATCAGAGGTGGCTTCCTGTTTTTCTTTTTTAGGAGAGCATGCTCCAACAAGGAGTAGTAAAGTAAATATGAGCGTGTGTTTCATGGGTTTGTTGATTACGATCGGACTTCCATTTTTATCGGATCCCAGTTAATGTGTTTGTTTTTAAAGTAGCTGTCGTTGCAAAGCAGGGCAGGGGCTGCAGCCCTGAAACCGAAGACAGGATCTTCCGCTACCGTTCCTTTGGTGCGAATGGCGTGAAAGAAATTCCCAAAGTGATCGTAGTGCGCGCCTTTGTATCCTTCTTCTGCTTTATAAATTGTTTCCAGTGGCCCCACCATTTTCTTCCGATCTGCGTAGGCACTTGATGTTTCCTTTGACTTTGCCTGAAGAAAAGGATCATCACTATGTACCGAAGTATTTTTTTGTACTGTCACCCGATCCCACTCCACATTCATGGAGCCTTCGCTGCCTACCAATCGCAGGTAAGTTGTTCCACTGGTGCCATCTACAAAATTGCAGCGAAGAGAAAGATTAAAGCCTGCATGTTCCGCGCTGTCAGGATAATTGAACATCCCTAACAATACATCAGGAACTTCGCGGCCATCTTTCCAGTAGCGGAGTCCGCCCATGGCTGCAATTTGTTCAGGGCCTTTGGAGTTAGTGATAAAGTGCAGACTGGAGAACAGGTGTACGAACAGGTCTCCAGACATGGCAGTACCGTAGTCCAGATAGTTTCTCCAACGGAAAAAGCGCATGGCATCAAAGGGTCTGTCCACCGTGTTGGAGATGTACCGTTTCCAATCCACGGTTTGTGGCGATGCATCTTTTGGAATGTTATACTGCCAGGCACCTTCTGGTGAATGTCGGGCCCAAAAGCCTTCCGCGTAATTGAGTTTACCAATGGCACCCTCGGCCAGCAGCTGCCTGGCTTTTTCATTTCCCAGAGAGGATAGGCCCTGACTGCCCACCTGAAATACTTTGCCAGATTTTCTCCACGCATTGATCACATCATGACCTTCTTTAACAGAATGCACCATGGGTTTTTCACAATACACATGCTTGCCGGCATTGAGGGCGTCAATACATATTTGTTTGTGCCAATGATCGGGTGTACCTACAATTACAGCATCTACATCATTGCGTTTTAGAATCTCCTTATGGTCTCCGGTGGTAAAGATACTGCTGCCCCACTTTTCCTTTGCTTGTTCAAGGCGGCCTTGATACAAATCACAAACACCGGCAATTGTAATTTGATCGTGTTTGAGTGCCGTATTCATATCTTCAGTTCCCATGCCTCCGGCTCCAATCAATGCAATGCGAACAGGAGCATTTTCTGGAGAACGCAATGTGCGGGTAATGAAGTTGATATTTTTCCCTTCGGTGGATGCGAAACTGGTAGGAGAGGCTGCTATGGCTGCTACTCCGGCAAGACCAGCTTTTTTGATGAAGCTTCTGCGATTACTTTTCATAGGTTTGGATATAAGAGGTACAATATAAGTAATGAAGAGGAAATGTAAGGATGCTTGATGCTGGTTGCTAGTTGCCAGTATCCAGTTTCCAGCTAGAAGAGCACGGAAGTAACTTCCGCGCTAGAGAAGAGTAGTAGATACTGGTTTCAAGTAACTAGCATCCAGAAACCATTATCCAGTATCCAGTTCACAAACAAACTCAACCGTTCATCAGTCCCCTTAAGGTTCGCTTTAATAGTAACGCTTATATTGGGGCCAAACAAACTGTTTCTAATGCAAAAACATTACATATTGTCCTTCTGCTTTGCGCTGATAAGCATTTCATTGTTTGCTCAGCAAATCGATGAGGAATACAACAAAAAGATAAAAGAATACACCACCGATCCGCAGTTTCTTCCTGCCTCGGTACTTGATCTTCCTGATGATCCTAACGTGCCCTCTCCGAGAAAACATTTCGGACAGATTATAGGCACACCGGGTATCATGCACCGCACTTCCGAAATCTATGGCTACTACGAGGCATTGGCGAAAGCCTCTCCTTATATAAAAGTAGAGAAGCTGGGTACTACCGAAGAGGGCAGGGACATCAAGCTGGTGATTATCGGAAACGATGATTCCCAGAAGCGCCTGGATCACTACAAGCAACAGTTGGGTAAACTATCTGACCCAAGGAAAGTAACACGAACACAGTCTGAAACAATTATTGCAGATAGCAAGCCGATCTTTTACCTCAATGGTGGATTGCACTCTACGGAGATGGGTTCTCCTGAGATGCTGATGGAATTGGCCTACAGGCTGGTAACAAGTCAGCGCGATGACATTAAAAACATACTTGAAAATGTAATCGTATTGATCAACCCTGCTTCCGAGCCTGACGGTCGCGACAAGCAGGTAGACTGGTACAATCGCTACACCAAGGGTAGAAAAGAATATGACGATGGTTTCCCGAGAGGAACACCTTACTGGGGTAAGTACGTATTCCACGACAACAACCGCGATGGTTTACAAGTGTCTCAGGAATTGAGCAAAGCCATTTATAAGATGTACTACGAGTGGCATCCTACTGTAATGCTTGACCTGCATGAGTCCGTGCCGTTGTTGTATATCTCTACAGGTACTGGCCCTTACAACGACCACATGGATCCGATCACCATTAGCGAATGGCAAGTAATGGCCAATCATGATATTTCAACTTTGGCAGCACAAGGATTGCCCGCTACATTTACCTGGGCCTTCTTCGATGGATGGTGGCCAGGGTACGCCATGTGGGTGGCGAACAACCACAACAGCATCGGACGTTTCTATGAAACCTTTGGTAACGCTGGTGCCGACACATATTTGCGCGATCTTTCCAGACAGAAATATGCAGGCGACCCTGCTACCAGCAGAGAATGGTATCGACCTACACCTCCCACACAATTGGTAAACTGGTCGATCCGAAACAACACCAACTACATGCAAGCGGGAGTGCTGGCATCATTGACCTACACGGCCGACAACGGTAAACTGTTATTGCGCAATTTTTATCAAAAAGGAGTAAACGCTGTTGAGAAAGGAAAGAACGATTCGCCTAAAGCGTTTGTCATTAAAAAAGAGCAAAGAGATCCGGCCATGGTGGCGTATCTTATTAATCAACTGAGAGTTCAGGGCATTGAGATCCACGAAACGAAGACTGGAACCAAACAAGGGGAGTATGTGATCTTGATGGATCAGCCTTACCGTAACCTGGCCATAACATTGCTGACCAAGCAGGAATATCCTAAGGAGGCGAAGTTTCCTCCGTATGATGACATCGCGTGGACACTCGGTCTTGCCTATGGTGTAGATGTGAAAGAGGAAGAGGAACTGAAGTTTAGCGCAAGCGACCTGTCGATGGTGACGGCAGATGTGAAGTACAAGGGAGAGGTTGATGGCAGCGGTAGCACCTACGTATTGAATTACAAAGCACAAAACACGGTGTTGCCAGCGATGTATTGGGCAAAGGCACAAAACAAAAAGGCGACTATGTCGGTATTGGACGAGCAGCAAGTGGTAGGTGGTGATACATTAAGTGCAGGGTCAGTGATTTTCAAAGGCCTCACCAAAGACCAGGCAAGCAAGATAGGAGCAGACTTTGAGCTGGACCTGAAAGCCATGGCCAGTCCACCCGGAGGAAAGCAACATGAAGTAACGTTGCCACGCGTAGCGATCTACCATAGCTGGTTCAACACACAGGACGAAGGCTGGTCGCGATTCACATTTGAGCAAAGAGGTATTCCATATACATCTATCGACAAAGACGACCTGAAAGCAGGGGACTTGCGAAAGAAATTTGATGTGATCCTGGTGCCCCGTATGCGCGGACAAGCCAGCGACTTCATTCACGGTGTGGACTCCAAGTGGGGCCCGATGCCATTTACCAAAACTGCTGAGTTCCCATCGCATGGTACGCCAGACGCCACTGACGACATGACCGGTGGCCCGGGATTGGATGGTATGAACCAATTGAAATTGTTTGTGGATAATGGAGGGGTAGTAGTGACGCTCGACAACTCCACCAGGATGGTGGCCGAGACCGGCATCGCCCGCGAGTTGGAGCCTTACAATGCCCAGGGATTATTTCACCCTGGATCTATCGTAACGGTGAAGGCACGCAAGCCCAACAATCCGGTGTTGTACGGTTACCCGGAGACTTTCCATGTGTTCAAAGGCAACGGTCCGCTGTATCAGGTAGATAAAGTCAACCGCGACATGATGTTGATGCAGTACGGCACCAAGCCATTGAAAGACGAGATTCCTTACACAGGGCCTATCATGGGTATGCCCGATAGAAAGGTAGAGAAACCTAAGAAAGAAGAAGGGAAGAAAGATGCCCCTTATGTATTGTCTGGGATGGTGCGCAACGAGCAGACCATTATCGGACATGGCGGTATCTTCAATGTACCTCAGGGCGATGGGCGAGTGATAGCATTTACGTTCGATCCATTACACCGATATATGAACCATCACGATGCACCGATGGTATGGAATATCTTGATTAACTGGAACCATATTGGTAACTGATAATTGGGATTTTATTTGGTTGAGTTGAGAAGGGCTCCCGAGAGGGAGCCTTTTTCTATTGTAGGGAGGAGGAACAATTGGCACGGAAGTAACTTCCGCGCCAGTGGAGTTACGTAAGACTTGGCCCGAAGCAGTCGTCACTCAGAGCCTGCCTGCGCGTAGCCTCGCCTAGGTATAACTTTGTGCGACCAGGCGCTTCGGCAAAGGCAGGCGTCAGCGAAGAGTCTTACTTGGGTATAACTTTGTTCGTGAGTGCGCTTCGGCAAAGGCAGGCATAAGCGCTTGTCCGACCACTGGCGGAAAGAGTCTCAACTTCCGTAGGTATCGGTAGAAAGGAGTCATCGTTCGGTAAGACAGAAAGTACTTTCAGCGGGAGTGTAGAAGCAATCGGTAAGAGAGAGGTGACAGTCGGTGAGAGTGAGGAAGCAGTCAGCGGGTCTGGAACTTTTGGAAATGAAAGGTGAGGAGGAGTCAACGGGTGTGAAACTTTTGTACATGAAAGGTGAGGAGGAGTCAACGGGTGTGAAACTTTTGTATATGAAAGGTGGGGAGCAGTCAATGGGTGTGAAACTTTTGGAAATGAAAGGTAGGGAGCAATTGGTTGGAGTGAGGGGGAGGTCGGTGGCCGGTAACCGGTAACCGGTGATCGGTAGGTCGGCTGCTGGGGTCTAGGGTCTATTCTGTAAACTGTGTCATTGCCAGGCCTGCATTTGCAAAGGGCATGCTGCCTCTGGTTATTTATTCATATAATCCTGCCAGGTCACCAGCAGGTATTTCTCCTTTCCTTTTTCCTCAAGTGATAGGAACCCATATTCATAGCAAAATAAGTAGACTTGCCCTTTTTGGTTCTTCCAGTAGTGGGTGAAGAATTTGGGATTGAAGCCTTCATCATGCAATAGGTTTTTACGGAGCGTAGCTTTTCCTGCCTTATTATAGGCCATAAGAAGGCGCCTGTTTTTTTTGAGCTGCTTGTCAATTTGAAGGTAAAGTGATTGTTTTTTGTCTTTGGACAAATTGTAATGGTAGGAGGAACGGCAATATTCAGAACAATATTTCTGGTCTGTTCTACCTTGCAGGGGTTTGCCACAATCCAGGCAGCGTCTTTCCTGTTTTTTCATTACTCATAATAATTAGGAATAACCCCCCGGTCGTAGCTAGCCGTGGAATTATACGGATAATTATACGGATAATTCCACACTTGTTTTTGGTAGTGGCCAATATTCTGTTGGGGTTTGCATTATGGTTAACCAAAACACACCTAATTATGGATCAATTACCCGTTATTACCCTGAGGCACCTGGTCATTAATAACCAAAAATGTATTGGGTTGCAGTTTTTCCCCACTCGCAATATCCTGGCACTTATCAAAACACTGGATAACCCGCAGTGGGACGACACCTACAATATGCTCTATGTAGCCAATCGGGAGGAAAACCTGGAGGCGATTTTCCATACTTTCCGAGGCATCGCCTGGGTCAATTGCCGTTATTTCTTTAAAAATAAGCCCGTCAACCGCGATGCTCCCGAATCTGACTTGGGACTGGTCAGGCAATCTACCGAGGCGTTGGAACTTTACACCGCCAGCGACAGCATGAAGGAATACATCAACCTGTTGGAAACGCGCAGGTATAGCTTCAATACGGCCAAAACCTATGTGAGCCTGTTTAGGGATTTCATCAGGCACTTTAAAGGCAGGCCACTTATCGAGCTCAACGAAATTGACATCAAAGCCTATCTCCATAAGGTGGTGAAAAGCGGAAAATCGGTTTCTTACCAAAATCAGGTGATCAATGCTATCAAATTCTACTATGAACAAGTGCTGGATATGCCACAGCGGTTTTATGAGGTCGACAGACCCCGTAAGGTGGAAGCGCTGCCGGTGGTATTAAGCGTAGAAGAAATGCAGCAGCTGCTGGATGCAGCCACTAACCTGAAGCACAAGACCATATTGACGCTTATTTACTCTTCCGGATTGAGGCGACAGGAAATGCTTAACCTGAAAATCTGCGACATTCTCTCAGATAGAATGCAGATACGAGTGGAAAATGCCAAGGGCAATAAAGACAGGTATACTGTGCTGTCGGTGAAGGCGTTGGAGTTGTTGCGGCTCTACTTCAAGGAATACCGACCCAAAAAATGGCTGTTTGAGGGACCCGATGGCGGCCCCTATAGCGCTTCAAGTGTGAAAAAGATAGTCCATTTGGCCAGTAAGAAGGCCAAGATCGGAAAAAACGTAACGCCTCATACCCTGCGTCACAGTTTTGCTACGCATCTGCTTGAAAACAATGTGGACTTGCGCTATATTCAGTCCTTGTTGGGGCATAACTCATCAAAGACTACGGAAATGTATACCCATATATCCACCCGATATACCCGGAACATCCAAAGTCCGTTAGATGTGATGAATAACCAGCCCTGATAAATAAAATATAAAAGAAAGATAAAGGCACCAAGTACGCATAGCCGGGTGTTGTATGCAATTCCAGGCATCTGCTTAAGCAACATTTTTGCTGACTCATCATTTAGTGCGATAGGATCGTTCCCTGAGGGCGGTCAATAATTACATTCCGGAGAGGCCGGAGAAATCAGTAAGGATTTTGACATCAAGTCTTTCGGTGATACCGTGTGAAAGTTCGCACTTTCGAAAACGTTGAGCCGTTTTAAAAGACTTGAGTCGAAGTTAGCCGATTTGACTGACAAAGTCAATAGTGAATTCCATAGGCTGACTTAGAAAGCCTCTCCGGGAGGAATTATTGCTGAAAAAATAGGGGAACGATGGAAAGAAAATGATGATCCAGCCGCCAGATTGACATCTCATAGCTGCGTCTATGAAGCCATAAATCTGACTAAAAATGAAGCTTAATCAATGGAGTTTGATGCCTGGAACTACAGTTCCTTGTTTTCCATTTTTGAGCGAGAGGACGGGCTGAAAACGTAGAATTCCTGGAGCGCTAAAATGGAGGAACTGCATACAACAATGTGTACAAAACATACGTTTACTTAGCTAGTCGTAAAGGGCCTGCTGCTATCCCGCATTTTCTGTGTAGCATTTCATGGGTCAGTCCGCTGTCGCCAAGCCAGCTCTTGGGGACTGGGGATATTCATATTTCAAACTTCTTTCATCAGTTGTGAAGGGACGCAGAAAATGCTACTTTCAGCTTGTAATAGCAGCGGCCTACGTACGTTTTGTACACGACCGTTGTAAGGCATTTTCTGGAACAGAATGATTTCAAAAATTAAAATAAATCCGGAGACAATAAAGAATTTAACTGACGAGCAGTTGGACGACTTTGTATACACTAAGGCATCTGACTTGTACTTAAAGACTTATGGTGTGACTTTTAAGGACAATGAAAAAGACAAACTTCTGCGTGACATCTTTTCATTGACAGTATTGGACAATGAAGTTAAGAACGGAGGATTTGACCAGTTTTTTAGAAACTCCGAGGACTTAAGAGAATTTGCATTAAACGGACTAAGATTAATCAACGCAGACAAACACGCAGACTTATTAGAGAAAGCGATCGTAATCCATGACAAACAAGAACAGGACTTCAAAAACAAGAGAAATACAAACTTAGCCTCACTGGACGAGAACTATTATAAACTGGAGGATATTGTATTTCTGAGACAGCAATTTGTAAGAACGCATATCAATAAATTTGTTGAATGAAAACGCCTTACAACATGATGTATGTGTCATGTGCTTCACTGCGTATCTGAAAGTGTGTGCTGCTTGCCCGCGCTTTTTGTGTTTTTCAATATAGCAAAGTTTAGAATGACTTTCCAGAGGTTATTTCATCTGGCCTCGAGCAGACTCGGCATCTGAGATCGTATTAAGTTCTTCGCTAAGTTTTTCCGATGTTGGAAGGAAACACAAAAGGCGCTATTTTAGTAGTGACTTATGAAAGGTGGCACACGATCACATACATAGGCGTTAGCAACAATTCACCGGTGTAACTAGGACTACTCTTAAAAATGGACTCAGTAACCTCAAGAAATATTCTATTCGGCCTTTTGGCATTTGCTCTGACAACTTGTGTCAATGGTCAAGACGCAGAAGAAATATTTCAGCGCGGTAACTCTCTCTGGTGGGAGGGAAAATATCAAGAAGCCCTAATGTACGTTGATAGCTCTTTGAAGATAGATTCTTCGTTATATCAAAGGTATTTGTTTAGAGCAAAGTTAAATGCTGAACTTGGAATGTTCGAATCAGCAATTGAGGATGTCACAAAATGCATTGAAAGATGTAAATGCAGTACTAGAAAATACCACTTGTCAACTTACTACCTTGAACGAGCTAGACTTCAGGTGCAAACAAACGACCACGATGCAGCTATCTCAGATGCAACTAAAAGTATTAACTCAAATCCTCATAATTGGCAATCCTACAATTTCCGAAGTGACTTATTTATTAAGTCTGGAAATTTAGATGGTGCCTTAAGTGACCTGACTAATTCAATTAAAATTGATGATAATCAGGCGGAGACCTTTATCGCACGTGGTCAATTGAGAATTGAAATGGGAGATATTGATGGTGCATGTAGTGATCTCTCCAAAGTTGTTAGTTGGGGGTTGGATGAGTTTGAATCGTGGATTAATGAGAACTGTAGTAGGAAGTGAAAAGTTGCTAACATCATGTATGTGTCATGTGCTTCACTGCATATCTGAAATAGCGTGCTGCTTGCCCGCGCCTTTTGTGTTTTTCAAGATAGCTTATTTGTGAATGACTTGCCAGAGGTTATTTCATCTGGCCTCGAGCAGACGAGGCCGCCCCTACTGCAAAAAGCTCCTCGCTAAGTTTTTCCGAACTTTGAATGAAACACAAAAAACGCTAGCTTGGTGGTGACCTATGTAGGGTGGCACACGCCACATACATGGGCGTTGCCGGTAATTGCTAACGAACGACATGACCAAGTATATTTCTACATTGATATTTCTAATACTTTTCTCCTGTGGCTCGAGGCCGAGTGACTCAATTGCGACTGACACGGAAACGGACTCTCTAGCAATTTCAAATTCAGAAGACAAGGAAGAGTTCAGCGACTTCTTTGATAAATTCACAACCGACTCGTTGTTTCAGATGGAGCGAACCCAATTTCCATTTCGTGTTCTATGGGCAACAGAGGACGGAGAAACAGTTCACGAGACAGCTAAAGAAAATTGGAGACATTCGACATTCTATTACGAAAACAATTACTCCTCTCGACAGGTTGACGCCTATACACAGGAGGCAAAGGATTATGGAGACACGGTGAGATTGGAACTTAGAGGTGTTGACAATGGAATTTTCATTGACTACAATTTTGTAAGAGACAAGGGAAAGTGGATCCTGGTTTCAGGAAAAGACTTTTCAAACTGACCCGCAACTACCGGCAACATCATGTATGTGTCATGTGCTTCACTGCGTATCTGAAAGAGTGTGCGTCTTACCGCGCCTTTTGTGTTTTTCAAGATAGCTAAGTTTAGAATGACTTGCCAGAGGTTATTTCACCTGGCCTCAAGCAGATTCGGCATCTAAGATTGCAATAAGTTCTTCGCTAAGTTTTTCCGATGTTGGAAGGAAACACAAAAGGCGCTATTTTAGTAGTGACTTATGGAAGGTGGCACACGACCACATACATAGGCGTTGGCGGTAACTCTTCTGACAAGCATGAACTATGATCTTTAGCGACAAACTCAAAGAGATTGAAAAAATATTAAGTCCAGAGCTAGATAAGACTTTCGATCTAGCTATGAAAAACCAATCGCATCCTGGAGACTTACTATTGATTTATATTAATGGGTTCTATCGAGCAGATACAATCGAACTTAATAAGCGATTGAATCAGAATTTAAATCCGCATGTTATTGGGCCGAACCATGAAGGCTGGTCAGAACAAACGCATTATTCATTTATACATAAGTATAGGACGACTAATATAAGCAAATTGTTATTGCCAGAATATTTAAAACTACATGTCTACACACCCGAAAGAAGAGCAGAGATTGATGAACTAGTTAACATCGAGGAAACAACCATTCAATTAGAAATGCTTATTTATTTGAAATTCTGGGAAGCTGACTCGATCATAAAAAAGTTCTATCAATTTGTAAGATTACTTAACGGGGAACACTATGATTGGTATTTTAAAATACAGGAATCTTCTAGAGACAAAGGGGCAACTGGAAGTAGGCAGGATCTAATTCGATTAAAAATTAGAGATCGACTAAAGGATATCTCTCCTGTATTCTATAAAACAATTAAGGAAACTTATTTAACACAAATTAGGAACTCTATAGCACATTCGAACTATTCTACTACGTCAAGGCACATTCACCCAAATAATTATATTGCTGATGATCCTGCATCCCAATTAAAGGTAGTTTCTTTTGATCAGTGGATTGATATTTTCCACAATACATTGATTTTACACAATGAATACATTCGTTTAAACAATAGGATTAACGAAACCTATCGTGAGTTGGCTAAAAAGAATAACAACGAAATCGAGATAAGGGTGACCGAGGAAAATGGTAAGCAGTATCCACTAATCGTTACTTATAGGGAAGAATGGAATGATTGGAGATTTAAACAAAATGATGAGTAAGAAGAGCTACCGCCAACAATATGTATGCGCCATGTGCTTCACTGCGTATCTGAAAGTGCGTGCGTCTTACCGCTGCTTTTTGTGTTTCTCTTTCTTGGATAGGATAGAAGGTCTTTCCGGAGCCAATTGCTTTACTGGCTTCGCGCAGGCTCCGCATCATTAAATGTAATAAGTTCTTTGCTAAGTTTTTCCGGAACTTGAACGGAAACACAAAAAGCGCTATTTTGGTATTGACTTATGTATGGAGGCACACAGCGCATACATAGGCGTTGTGCGCAAGCCTTCGGGACACATAAGGATTCACGATGAGACCATTGATTACTTTCTTTCTAATGACAATTTGTTTTGTCACTTTTGGGCAAACAAATCAGACAAAAGAGAATAAAAAACAAAGAACACTTACTTACTATTGTTTTGGTGACGGTGGATGCGCGCCTTACATTGACACTAAGACATTGTACGGGTTCAGGATGAAATGGAAAAAATGTTTAATCAAACCGAGACACATCAGACATAATAAGAGAGTCGAAAGAAAAATCAATGAAAGACTTGGGGAGAATTGGTTGGCTGAAAATATTCATAAATTGGAAATCTAGTATAAGCTTGAGCATTGAAGGCCAGCGCACAACATCATGTATGCGCCATGTGCTTCACTGCGTATCTGAAAGTACGTGCTTCTTACCGCTGCTTTTTGTGTTTCTCTGTCTTGGATAGAATAGAAGGTCTTTCCGGAGCCACTTGTTTCTCTGGCTTCGCGCAGGCTCCGCATCATTAAATTTAATAAGTTCTTCGCTAAGTTTTTCCGATCTTGGAAGGAAATACAAAAAGCGCTATTTTGGTAGTGACTTATGTATTGTGGCACACAGCGCATACATAGGCGTTAGCGGTTATCATGACCCATGAGATATATTCTACTCAGCTTACTAATTCAACTCCCGATTTTCCTATTTGGACAGGGATTAACAAGACAAGAACTTAAAAACAAACCAAAGAACTTGGATGAGTGCATTGCCAAACTTGATCTCATGTTGACCGATGCAGATAAGGATACAATTCGCTCCATGGACGAGGATGATTTTGCAATTTCTCAACATTTTAACTTAGGTATCCACATGAGAAACTATTGGGGACTCTGGAGAAAAAAGGGATTATACCATTTTTTTGATTCACTTGGAGTAACTCATCCCGATAACATGTCTGGAATCATTTTGGTGTCATTCCACAGACATCTTAACGACAAGACAATTGATCTTGATGGGCAAATCCGAGAGTTGAACGCGGAAATTCAAGAAATGGAGAACCAAGTAAGCGAAGGAGTTTCAAACTCTAAGAATATTTGGAACTCAATTCAAGTTGGTGACACAGTATTAATCAACTTTCGAATAGATAAAGCAGCAAAGAAGCCAGGGGCGTATTTCATTTATTCCTACGAACAATTAGATCAGATTGATGATAAATATGATATCTGCACTTTTGAGTCTGTTGTAACCGATAAGAACTCAAAAGAAGAAGGTGATCCACTATTGTATGAATTTAACTTAGAAATTAGAATTCTTGAAATGTGTGGTAATGAACATCTTAAACTTTGGTACCCTTTCAATAAGACCAAGATTGGGGACGTTATAACTTATAACCTACTTGGTAAGAACATTCGGAAGAACAACCGCTAACATCATGTATGTGTCATGTGCTTCACTGCGTATCTGAAAGAGTGTGCTACTTGCCCGCGCCTTTTGTGTTTTTCAATATAGCTTATTTGTGAATGATTTACCAGAGGTTCTTTCATCTGGCCTCTAGCAGATTCGGCATCTGAGATTGCAATAAGTTCTTCGCTAAGTTTTTCCGATCTTGGAAGGAAACACAAAAGGCGCTATTTTAGCGGTGACTTATGAAAGGTGGCACACGACCACATACATAGGCGTTGTGCGTCATGCAATAAAAGTAGTGTAGTGTTTTAAAATGAAAATAGACTTAGCTCCTAAATCTCTTTATCTAGTTTCACTATTATCAATTATTATCATAATTGTAGGGACTAGCATTTTACATCAAGTTTCTATGGACATTTGGTTACGGACTGGAGAAATGCTCCCCTTCATTTCTACCACCACCTTGTGGATCATTGACGTGTTAATTCTGGTTTTTATTCTTCGTAGATGTAGATACATAACCATTGACCCAACTGATCTGAACAAATTAGTAATTGGCAACTTTCTTCACAACGCGCATCTGATTGACAAGAAGATAACCATCCTTGGAAAGGTTTGGGGTAATCTATATCGAGTTGATATTGAGGGAAAACTATTCTTTATATTTTCATCTGATCAGACTGTCAGCGAGTACAAATTGGACAACCCTTAGGCACGAACGCACAACATTATGTATGTGTCATGTGCTTCACTGCGTATCTGAAAGAGCGTGCGTCTTACCGCGCCTTTTGTGTTTTTCAAGATAGCATATTTGTGAATGACTTGCCAGAGGTTCTTTCATCTGGCCTCAAGCAGATTCGGCATCTGAGATTGCAATAAGTTCTTCGCTAAGTTTTTCCGATGTTGGAAGGAAACACAAAAGGCGCTATTTTAGTGGTGACTTATGAAAGGTGGCACACGACCACATACATAGGCGTTGTGCACAATGCGAACCCGAGCCATTGACCATTAAGAATGAGTAAAAGCTTCTCTGATCTAGCTCCAAAGTTTGATTTCTATTACAGGCTAATAGGCTCGGTAGTCGGACTACTTTTTACTGGTAGCCTTTACATAAGGGTTTACGGACTTTCTGAATTTCCAGCGGAATCTATAAACCCCTTGATATTGCTATTTTGCTTTAGTTTACTTCTTTTAATTTTTGTAATTACCAAATGCAGATATATTATACAGAATCAAAATAACGGTAATTTGTTTATTTCGAGAGGTATTGGACATGAGATAATGATAGCGAAAACCAACCTAATTATAAAGAAGGTGATTCCATCAATTGGCCTTTACAAGGTTCTATCTGATGTTGATAGATTTTATATTTTCTCCACGGAACGTAGAATTGAAGAATATCTAAGGACTAATAGATAAAAAGCACTGTGCACAACATTATGTATGTGTCATGTGCTTCACTGCGTATCTGAAAGTGTGTGCTACTTGCCCGCGCTTTTTTTGTTTTTCAAGATAGCTAAGATTAGAATGACTTACCAGAGGTTCTTTCATGTGGCCTCAAGCAGATTCGGCATCTGAGATTGCAATAAGTTCTTCGCTAAGTTTTTCCGATGTTGGAAGGAAACACAAAAGGCGCTATTTTAGTAGTGACTTATGGAAGGTGGCACACGACCACATACATAGGCGTTAGCGGCAAGCATTTTTGTTAAGACTTCACTTACTATTAAATGGACTACTGGTATACAGCTAAAGAAACTTATGATAGTAGTTATGGAATGGACGGACTCTCTTGGGCTAAGTACATTGAATTCAGTAGGCTGACCCAACTAGTGGAATTGGTTTCTTTGGACGGCATGTTAAATGAAACTGCATTTGAACCTGATCGCGGAGATCCAGGAGATTGGGACTTTATTATTACCGATGACTTTTATGAGACTGGACTTTTTAACTCTCTCGACTATGTACTTGAGAAGGTCAAAGAAAAGTCAGTATTTAACCTCTTAACTGTTATTAAAGAACCGTTCGAACCATGTGAAGGGATACAAATTTCAGAATTTGAATTTGTGGGTTATGAGTTATTGGATAGGGACTATTCAACAAGTGCGCTTTCGAATTGCGGTGGATTTGACAATACATTTAGTAATTCTGAACTAAACAAATTTGGCCTAATTGATACTTTTGACAAGGCATTCGACATCCGAAATCGACTTCTTATTAACAATCCAGAAGAACATCACGCTGACTGCAACGTTTTTGGACTATGGAGACATAAAGAAATAGGCCGACTAAAAAATGCCAGCCGCTAACATTATGTATGCGCCATGTGCTTCACTGCGTATCTGAAAGTGCGTGCGTCTTACCGTTGCTTTTTGTATTTCTCTGTCTTGGATAGGATGGAAGCCCTTTCCGGAGCCACTTGCTTCACTGGCTTCGCGCAGGCTCCGCATCTTTAAATGTAATAAGTTCTTCGCTAAGTTTTTCCAATGTTGGAAGGAAATACAAAAAGCACTATTTTGGTAGTGACTTATGTATGGAGGCACACAGCGCATACATAGGCGTTGGCAGCAATTCCATTATGAAGAGAATGTTATTTAATCAGCTAAGAAACGCCCGAATAAAGAACGTTGTCCTCGGACTTCTTTGTATCCTTCCGATTCTAATTCTTTACTCTCTATTTTTAACGA
The DNA here is from genome assembly GCA_039971015.1 of Cyclobacteriaceae bacterium. Classification (GTDB taxonomy): domain Bacteria; phylum Bacteroidota; class Bacteroidia; order Cytophagales; family Cyclobacteriaceae; genus ELB16-189. Next base: position 99,559 of record JBDVKV010000031.1, on the reverse strand, counting down.
ATCATTTGGACCCAAAGAGAATAAACTTGATTATTATCTTCGGAATATCCTATCTAATTATAGGACTTCTTGCGTTTTTTCCTTTTCAGCAAGCGATCGAATCAGTTAGTGATTCTGAATTTCAAACTTACTTTCAAATTGGTTGGCTTAAGACAAACGTTGAGACATATTCCAAACAAAAAGTGAGTCACATTTGTCTTGAACAGGATCAAAACAAATTCTTTTGCCTAACCATCAAATGTACCGGCCAAGAAGATTGGATAGTTGAAAAGCATCCAACATTAGACAAGGCGGAGGAGCGGCTGACAGAACTTCGAACAACAATCGGTTAATGGAACTGCTGCCAACAATATGTATGTGTCATGTGCTTCACTGCGTATCTGAAAGAGTGTGCGTCTTGCCGCGCCTTTTGTGTTTTTCAATATAGCTAAGTTTGGAATGACTTACCAGAGGTTCTTTCATCTGGCCTCAAGCAGATTCGGCATCTGAGATTGTAATAATTTCTTCGCTAAGTTTTTCCGATGTTGGAGGGAAACACAAAAGGCGCTATTTTAGTAGTGACTTATGGAAGGTGGCACACGACCACATACATAGGCGTTGGCGGTAATTTTATTTGGAGATTATTAGCTATGAAAAAGATATTTATAATTCTATTTAGTTTAGTTCACTTTACATCCATAGGACAGGTAGGTAAAACCGAAAGAGAAGGTGAACCAGATATTTATGCTGTTGATAGTGATGACAAGGAAATGAATGAAGCAATTAAAATGTCAAGATTATCTTATGACAAGTTCTTGGCCTCATTTACTAAACCTAAACGGAATCAAACTAGTTTTTGTGTGAAGATGCCATTTGCAACAAAAAATGGCAGTGAACACATTTGGCTGGTTGATCTTGAATCACAAGATGGAAAGCTTATAGGACAAGTTAATAACTTACCTGAAAGCGTAATTGGACTAAAACTTGGTGATAAAATAGAAATTGAAAAAGATAAAATTTCCGATTGGTTTTATATAGAAGATGGTATACTGGTCGGTGGACTCACAATTCGAGTATTACGCGACCGAATGACTCCCTCTGAAAGAAAACAATTTGACATTGAATTTGGTGTGAGATTTGAATAATAAAACTACCGCCAACATGATGTATGTGTCATGTGCTTCACTGCGTATCTGAGAGATTGTGCGTCTTACCGCGCCTTTTGTGTTTTTCAAGATAGCTTATTTGTGAATGACTTGCCAGAGGTTCTTTCATCTGGCCTCAAGCAGATTCGGCATCTAAGATTGCAATAAGTTCTTCGCTAAGTTTTTCCGATATTGGAAGGAAACACAAAAGGCGCTATTTTAGTAGTGACTTATGAAAGGTGGCACACGACCACATACATAGGCGTTAGCGGCAAGGCTGTTTAAAAAAATTCGGACCAATAAATAACGACCGACAGGGAACTTGTCGGTTAATTTTTATGTAACGTATTTAAGTATTTGCTTAAATAGACAATTTGCTTAGTTTTGCTACATGGACACCAACTCTTGCATTCGACTTCAGGCCGACATTAAACAGATAAACCGCTGTAAAGACCGGGTTTTGGAGCTTAGCGACACGTTTGACAATCTATCCAACGGACTTGAATTGGCAGGCAATAACGTTCGACTCAAAATTCTATATCTACTATATGAGGAAAGACGACTTTGTGTTTGTGACATCAGTGACATTCTAGGTATGACAATTTCTTCTATCTCACAACACCTGAGAAAATTAAAGGACAGAAAAATCATTCAGACCGAGCGAGAGGCACAAACGATTTTCTATTCGTTGACAAAGCCGTATGAAAAATTCTTCAAGCCATTCTTTAAAATATTAGACGAAAACAAAATCTTAGAAACTGTATGAAATCTGACAACAAAGTAGTGACCGTTGGCATTTTGACAGCTATGTCAGCGTCATTGTGTTGTATTACTCCCGTTCTCGCACTCATTGCCGGGACAAGTGGAATTGCTTCAACCTTTTCATGGATTGAGCCTTTCAGACCCTATTTTATTGGACTTACTGTTTTGGTATTGGGGTTCGCTTGGTATCAAAAAATAAAACCTAAAAAACAAGTGGACTGTGAATGTGAGACTGACGAGAAGCCAAAGTTTATTCAGTCAAAATCATTTCTCGGACTGGTGACAGTCTTTGCAGCCCTGATGCTTACTTTTCCTAATTATGCTCATATTTTTTACCCCAAGTCGGACAAGCAAATTGTTGTTGTTGAAAAATCGAACTTTGAAACAGTTGAGTTTAAAATTAACGGAATGACATGCACGAGTTGTGCGGAACACGTAAATCATGAAGTAAATAAACTGGCTGGAATTCTAAAGTCAGAAGCATCATATGAGAGTGGAAATGCCATCGTTCAATTCGACAACTCAAAGACGACAATTTTACAAATCGAATCAGCTATCAACTCGACAGGTTATACGGTGACAGATAAACAAACAAAATAATGGAAGTCATTACAAAATCAGTCATTACCTGTCCAAACTGTGGACACAAGAAAGAGGAAGAAATGCCAACGGACGCCTGCCAATATTTCTATGAGTGTGAGAATTGCAAAACTGTAATAAAACCTAAACACGGGGACTGCTGTGTTTATTGCAGCTACGGGACAGTGAAGTGCCCACCAATACAGCAGGATAAGAGTTGTTGTAATTAAGATTCGGACTAACAGCCCAGCCGCTAACAATATGTATGTGTCATGTGCTTCACTGCGTATCTGAAAGAGTGTGCGTCTTGCCCGCGCCTTTTGTGTTTTTCAAGATAGCTTATTTGTGAATGACTTACCAGAGGTTCTTTCATCTGGCCTCAAGCAGATTCGGCATCTGAGGTTGCAATAAGTTCTTCGCTAAGTTTTTCCGATATTGGAAGGAAACACAAAAGGCGCTATTTTAGTGGTGACTTATGAAAGGTGGCACACGACCACATACATAGGCGTTGGCGGTCATGGCTAACTAAGATATGGCAATCTGGCAAAGAACATTTTATCTAGACATAGCTGACAATCTGTTAAAGACCTCAGACCTTTTTCCAGCGTTAGACAAATTTTTGAAGAGAGACTGGAGCCTTGACTCCGGGCAATGTTGGGGCAACCCAGAATCAAACGACATTTTTGTTACTTGGGACAACGAAACAAATTTGGTTGACGAAGACATTCAAGTTAGAGTTGATTTAAGAAATATTGATATTGATTTTATTCAACATGTAATTAAACTCACAAAAGACTTTGGATTAAAACTAAAAATTGCGCGGACTCAGACTATTGAGCCAGAATTATCTGAGATTGCTGGAATCCTTTCTATATCTAACGCAGACAAATTCGTATCTAACCCGAAGAAATTTTTGGATGATCTGGAAAAAGGTATTATAAAGCTCGAGTGAATGCCACGAACCGCCAACAATATGTATGTGTCATGTGCTTCACTGCGTATCTGAAAGTGTGTGCGTCTTACCGCGCCTTTTGTGTTTTTCAAGATAGCTAATTGCTGAATGACTTACCAGAGGTTCTTTCACCTGGCCTCAAGCAGATTCGGCATCTGAGATCGCAATAAGTTCTTCGCTAAGTTTTTCCGATCTTGGAAGGAAACACAAAAGGCGCTATTTTAGTAGTGATTTATGAAAGGTGGCACACGACCACATACATAGGCGTTAGCGTTCATGCCTTTGAACATCCATGTAAATTTGGAGTATATCTAAAAAGTATATACCTTTGTAAAAAGGTAATACCATGAAAAATCTATCATTAAAGCTAGATGATGACATTTTCCAGGAGACTGAGAAAATAGTGACAAGGGTTAAAAAGAATCGGAATAGGTATATAAACGAGGCTATCGAACTCTACAATCGACTTCATAGAAGAAGACTTCTGTCAAAACAACTGAGTAAGGAATCAAAAATAGTTTCCAAGGATTCAATGGAAATTCTGGCTGAGTTTGAAAAGTTGAACGATGAGAATTAAGCAATTTGAAATCTGGGTGGCTGACCTAAATCCAAGAATTGGGACAGAGGCCGGAAAAATCAGACCTGTACTTGTTGTTCAGACCGACTTACTTAATAAGGAGCACCCTTCAACTATTATCTGCCCAATAACAACAAATGTAAAGCTTGACTCTGAGATATTGAGAGTTCATTTAAAGAAGTCAAAATTTGGACTAAAGGAAGATTGTGACGTAATGATTGACCAAGTAAGGGCAATTGACAATAAACGGCTTACAAAAAAAATTGGCGAAGTGGACAGTTACATCGCAGACAAAATTAGAGAAAACTTAAGAGTAGTTTTGGATTTAGACTAGTTGGCACGAAACGCTAACATTATGTATGCGCCATGTGCTTCACTGCGTATCTGAAAGTGTGTGCTACTTGCCCGCGCCTTTTGTGTTTTTCAAGATAGCTTATTTTAGAATGACTTACCAGAGGTTCTTTCATCTGGCCTCGAGCAGACTCGGCATCTGAGATTGTAATAAGTTCTTCGCTAAGTTTTTCCGATGTTGGAAGGAAACACAAAAGGCGCTAATTTAGTAGTAACTTATGAAAGGTGGCACACGACCACATACATAGGCGTTGGCTGCAATGCTGAATTTTCAAAAATGACATTTGGACGATTGATTGGATATGGAATTCTAGTTTTCTGGATTGGAGAATTCGGAGCAATTTGGATAGAGTTCCTTTCGCCCATTAAACTCATAGGATTTGCAATGACATCATACGGAATTTACGTGTGGTTCAAGACCAAAAGATTCGCGGACGAATTTCGATATGAGAACGAAGATGTTCTCACTTATTTTTGGAATAAAATCGTATTGAAACTTTGGACATTTATTCTTTACACATGGATGTGCTTTTCAATTCTATTTTGGGCTGTCGGAGGAATTCTCAAATAAAGGACCGCACAGCAGCCAACATTATGTATGTGTCATGTGCTTCACTGCGTATCTGAAAGTGTGTAGGTCTTACCGCGCCTTTTGTGTTTTTCAAGATAGCTAATTGATGAATGACTTGCCAGAGGTTCTTTTACCTGGCCTCGAGCAGACTCGGCATCTGAGATTGCAATAAGTTCTTTGCTAAGTTTTTCCGGAACTTGAACAGAAACACAAAAAGCGCTATTTTGGTAGTGACTTATGTATTGTGGCACACAGCGCATACATAGGCGTTGCCGGCAAGCCACCCAGCTCCATAGACAATTCCGAAAAAGGTCAAAATCTTCCTAAAAAACCTATTAATTGAGTTTCACTTTAGGGCTACTTTCCGTATCTTTGCAAAGTGACTAAAAAGCAGAAACAGAGGTCAATTGTATTCTATAAGTCCTATTTTGAATCCTTTTTCAAGGAACAGAAGCAAAAGGTTAAGGATAAAATTATCTGGACTTTTGATTTGATTGAAGAACTACAAAGGGTTCCAGAGACGTATCTCAAACATATTGAGAACACGGACGGTTTATTCGAGATTCGTATTCAACAGGGAAGTGACATCTTTCGAATATTCTGCTTTTTTGACCAAGGGCAATTGGTTGTTTTGGCAAATGGATTTCAGAAGAAAACACAAAAGACACCGAAAAAGGAAATTGAGAAGGCACTTAAAATAAAGGAAGAGTATGAAAGCGAAAAAAGGTAATATCGTAACACTTGACCAGTTCAAGGAGAAGCACTACGGAAAAAAAGGAACTAAAAAACGTGACAAGCTTGAAGCAGGGTATGAGAATTTTAAAATCGGTGCCTTGATTTATGAAGCAAGACTTGAAAAAGGTTTAACCCAGGAAGAGCTTGCCGAAAAAGTTGGAACCACAAAGTCTTATATTTCAAAGATTGAGAACAATATAAAGGAAGCACGTATTTCTACTCTTCAAAAGATTATTGAACTAGGGCTCGGTGGACAACTAGAGCTCTCAATTAAGCTTTGATTCAAGAACAAAAGTGGCCAACCGGCAACATTATGTATGCGCCATGTACTTCACTGAGTATCTGAAAGAGTGTGCGTCTTACCGCGCCTTTTGTGTTTTTCAAGATAGGATAGGGTAGAAGGTCTTGCCAGAGCTCTTTCTCCTGGCCTCAACCAGACCTGCCTTTGCCGAAGCGGCTACGCGCAGGCAGGTTCGGCATCTGCTGTTGCAATAAGTTCCTTCGCTAAGTTTTTAGCCTTACCAAAAGCATGAGTGGGATGTCATGGGGTGGACAATGAGATGTCCTGTACGGATGGGTGTCCATTCACCTTGCCTTTGACATCCTGATCAAGGCTTTTGTATCGTTAATTAAAGAAAAGTCAAGACTGCCATCCTTCCATTAGTGATTCAGTCATGGATAGACAGAGGTTTTGAAAACCCAGGCCACATATTATAAGTGGAGAGAACAAAGCCTCACATGATGTTAAGTGGTCCTGGGTTTATTTCTTTACCTCTAAAATCAACAGTTTGTAATTCTTTAAGTGTCATTATTTATCCAATTCCTAATTTATAAGGTTTCTGGTTTTTTAGTACGTAATATATTCTTGACAATAATTTTCGTGCGATGATGATAATGGCTCTTTTCGGAGTAAGTCTTTTCTTAAGCTCTTCGTAACGTTGCTTCATGACAGGATCTTTGGTGATCGAGGTCCATGCACATTCTACCAGGGCGCTGCGTAAGGCATTGTGCCTACGATACGTCATTCTCCCCCGCCAATCGTGTTCGCCACTGGCATGTATCATTGGTTTAAATCCAATGAAGCTGTTCAATTTTTTAAAGTTCTCAAACCGGTTGATGTCCTGTAGTTCCGTCAGCAGCTGAACTGTCGTAAGTGGCCCAATGCCAGGTATGGTTCGTAGTAACTTTGCATTGCCTTTATAGCGCTCTATTCTTTGTAATTTTCTTACCTCAGTAGAAGTCTTAAGGAAATGCTTATACAAAAAATGATACTGTTCGAGGAGCAAATCCAAAGTAATACGCAGTTGGTTATTAGGTAATTCGACCGTTTTGAGCCACTCAAGAAAAGCCCTTGTCCAATAACTGTTATCAAATTGAGCAGGTATGGGGATACCTGCAAAGATAAACTTGTCTTTAATTCGGTTCTTCACTCGCACCAGGTCGCCCAAGAGCTTCTTACGAAACCTAAATAATTGTCTGTCAGTTTCAGCTTGTTGGTCGGGTAGGTGGATTGCACGTAGTAATCCAGACTTTAGTAGCCTGGCAATTTTTCTACTATCTCTGGAGTCTGTTTTATTAGTTCTTTCTTCGCTGGAAGTAGGGATGTCAGCAGGATTAATCACAATACACTGATATCCATAAGACAACAACTCACGACAGATCCAAAAACCAAACTTAGATGCCTCGTATGCACATGAAATACTGGCATTTGGAAACCCTTTATCGATGTATGTTTTTAGTGCTTCGGGAGTTGGCAGCTGGCTAAAAGTTCGATAATGAGTATCCTTGGTCTGGATAGTAATAGTCCACTGTTTTTTGTGGACATCAATACCAATGTATAATTGGATCTTTCTTAGATCAGGTATTATAGTTTCCATAAATTCTTTTTGGTAGTTAATTTAACTATCATTGAATTATTGCATGGGAACTATTTGTCAGGTGCTTCACTACATACCTGAAAGGGTGTGCGCCTTGCCGTGCCTTTTGTGTTTTTCATTCTTGGATAGGATGGAAGCTTTACCTGAAGTTCTTTCATCTTTCTGCCAGTTGTATGCAATTCTAATATCAGTATGAGTCAGGCATCTCTATTGATAGAAATAGTTTAAATTTAACTATCAAATAATAGAGGTCCCAAATAACAGTAACGGAATGGGATTGAATTTGACAATGAAGAGACTTCCAATCCTTGTAGCTATACTTATTGCAGTGCTTGCTGCATTGTGGTATTTCGATATAGGACATGATCCAGTGGAGCCGATAGAGGAATTAATCGGGCAGGATTATAACTATGCACGGAAGATGTACTTCCGGACTGAACCGGCAAACCATTATACATTAAACATCAACGGACCACTCAATGAATTTGATGTTGAAATCCTAAATAAGCAACAAATGCTTACTGACACCATCGTAGACGTATATACTTGGGAGTATAAAACTTATAAAAAAACCATTTGGGTTGGGGAAACCGAGTTAATGAAAGATCAGGTTATCCTGGCTATTCGTTACAATAACCGAGTTGAGTTTTAAAGAATGATTTCAGTGTAAGTACATCTCAAATAGGACAATGGATTTACCGGATTCATTTTAATATCCGCTGCTCATTTGTTGCTGGCCACCAATAGCCTTTCACACACCTTTCCACTGAGTGGCTCAGATTCATGATCTTCATAACGTACCACCATGCTGCCATCGAAAGGTTCAACAGCAATAATTTCCAGTTCAGTCTCCAACTTTAAGTTGCGACTGTTAAGAAACTCAAGGAATTCTGATGAAGAGTGGGCGAGAGCCGCCAGTTTAACCTTGTCACCAGGTTTACTTTTGCTCAATGGCTTGTAATCGTGTTCAGTCACCTGACCTGTGTGATCGGGAATAGGTGAGCCATGAGGATCTACACGAGGATGGCCCAAAAGCTCATCCATGCGTTCAAAAAATTTGGGTGATATTATATGTTCTACCTGTTCTGCAATTTCATGCACCTCTTCCCAACCAAAGCCCATTTTTTCCACCAGGTACATTTCGGTAAGGCGGTGTTTACGCACCACCAGGGCGGCCTCTTTTTTACCCTCTTTGGTCAGGGAGAGAGGCTTGTACTTTTCATAATGGACCAAACCCTGTTTTTCAAGGTTTTTTACCATGCTATTGACTGTGGGTTTGCTCACCTGCAGCACAGTGCTTAGTTCTGAAATATTCACTTCTCCTTTTTCATCCGAAAGGTTTAAAAGGGTTTTTAAATAGTTTTCCTCTGTGTGTGATGCCATTTTGATGTTTATGACTCTAAAAATAGAGAAAAGTCACTAAATCTATTTGTTAGATGAATCTAACAATGTAATTTTGTAGTTCTAAAATAAAGATAAGCTATTCGCGATATTTTTTTATGAGACACCTAATTCTATTGACTGTTTTTTCAATGATAATCTGTTCTGCTGTTATGGCACAAACGGGAACCGTGAAGGGCAAGATTTTATCGGACGGCAATAGTGGTAGTGTACCTTTTGGCAATGCCTTAATTGTGGGAACCAGTATTGGTGCCTCTGCCGATGCTGATGGCATGTTTACAATAAACAATGTTCCTGTGGGCAGGCAAACTATTCAGGTGAGTTCGATAGGCTACACAACCTATTTAGAAGAAATCGATGTGGTATCAGGGCAAATTTTACGTCTGGAAATCATTTTGGAAGAAGAGAACCTCAACCTCAATGAGGTGGTGGTAACCGGAACCCGAACAAATAAAAGGATAACCGACTCACCTGTAATTGTCAACCTGATGAACAAAAAGGAACTCGATCAGGTGGTGGCCATTAATTTGTCTGAAGGCTTGCGGTTCCAACCAGGATTGAGGATAGAAACCGATTGCCAGACTTGTAATTATACACAGTTAAGAATGAATGGACTTCAAGGGGGTTATTCACAAATTTTAATTAACAGCCGTCCTATCTTTAGTCCTTTGACGGGGCTTTATGGTTTGGAACAAATTCCCACCAATATGATTGAGCGGATAGAAGTGGTGAGAGGCGGAGTCTCCGCTTTATACGGCTCCAGCGCTATTGGCGGTACCGTTAATGTCATTACAAGAACACCCATAGATAATAACTATAACGTTACCCATACTTTTCAAAGCATTGATGGCAGTGCTACGGATAATATTTTATCCGCCAATGCTACGTTGATCAATGATGAAGAAAATGCAGGGATTTCTTTTTTTGTGAACAACAGAAATAGGGAGACTTATGATGCCAATGGTGATAATTTTTCTGAGCTTCCGCAATTAAAGGATAATTCCTTTGGAACCAGTTTGTTCTATCGCCCTTCTGAAAACCAAAAATTAAACTTAAGTCTTAGCAGCATCCATGAGTACAGGTATGGTGGAGAAATGGTGGATGGGCCTGCATACCTCGCGCAACAATCTGAGGAAAGAACTCATAACGTGTTTATGGGTAGCCTGGACTATCAGATTAATTTCAACGACAATATAAACTCTTTTATTTTCTATTACGGTAACCAGAAGACGGACAGGGATCATTATACAGGAGTGATGCCTGACGAGGAAGAAGAGATAAGAAGTTTTGTGGCGAATCCACCGTACGGGGTTTCTGATGTTACAACCCATCAGGGAGGAGTACAACTGAACAATCGACTGGATAATTTTTTAGGTGGAGACGCAGTGCTTACACTGGGAACAGAATACGTATATGACGATGTGTATGACGAAATCAAACCCTACAATTACCTGATTGATCAAACGACAACAGATTTAGGTTTTTTTGTGCAGCACGACTGGGATATTGTACCTAAGTTGAATTTGCTTTCCGGTGCCCGGGTAGACAAGCATAACCTGGTTGATAATGCAATTGTAAGTCCCCGGTTTTCATTATTGTATAAGCCAAGAGGAACAACTCAGTTCAGGTTGGGTTGGGGAACCGGTTTCAGAGCACCTCAAGCTTTTGATACGGATTTGCACATTGCTTTTGCCGGGGGTGGTGTATCGCGTATTTCTTTGGCGGATGACCTGAAGGAAGAGCGTTCCAATAGTTTTACGGGATCCTTCAATTATGATAAAGCTAGGGAGCATTTTATTGCGGGGTTTACACTAGAAGGATTTTATACACAGTTGGACGATGCTTTTTTTCAATATCCGTTGGGCGAGGACGCATTTGGTCAGCGTTTTGAAAAAAGGAATGGCAATGGGGCAACGGTAAAAGGAATCACCATTGAGGCGAGAGCGAATTTCGATTATGTTTTACAAGTAGATGCAGGCTATACGCTGCAATCCAGCCTTTTTGAAGAGGCGGTGGAAACCATTGAAGGGTTGCCTGCAAAGCGTGAATTCCTCCGAACACCTAATCAATATGGCTACGCAACAATATCATATACGCCCACTAAAAACTGGAGTGCAAGTACCAATATTGTGTATACGGGTGTGATGGATATTGCTCATTTCGGTGGGGAGGGAACTGGACAAGCTGAAGATGAATACTTCACTTCGCCCAACTTTACTGAGATAGGAGTGAGGCTTGGATATACTTTTGAGTTAGAAAAAACCGAGACAGGGCTCGAGTTATTTGGTGGTATGAAGAACATTTTTAATGCCTATCAGGATGACTTTGATATCAGCAAAAACAGAGACAGCAATTATGTCTATGGCCCCGGTGCGCCAAGAACATTTTTTGTAGGCTTACGCATTAAATCGTTATAGTTGTGAGTATGAAAACAGAACATCATACCTTAAAATGTATCCTGCTCTGTTTTTCTTTGTTAATGGGAATCCATTCTGTTTCAGCTCAAGACTCCATTCAGTGGATGACCTTTGATCAGCTGGATGACTCATTGAAGGTTCATCCCAAAAAGGTCTTTGTATATTTCTATGCCGACTGGTGCACCTATTGTCATAAAATGGATCGTGTCGCTTTTCAGGATCAAAAGGTGGCTACTATTATGAATGCTGACTATTATGCGGTGAAAATGAATATTGAGACATCGGATACGATTCATTTCGGCAATCAGTTTTTTGTAAATGAAAGACTCAGGAAACCTAACCCGGTACACCAAATCCCATTGTTGATGGCGAGCCGCAAAGGGCAACCATTTTCGTTGCCAGCCATGGTATTGCTGGATGAAAAATTTGAGGCTGTTGCACGTTATTTCCAATACCTGAGTGCTGACCAGATGGCCAGGATACTCGAGAGGAAATAACAAAAGGCAAACATTCCAGATAACTATTGGCAGGTTCAGAACGATGCTGATTCACTATTAATAATTGGTTTCGACTTTGGTAACACCTACTTATTCGGTGATTATTATCATGTTTTATTTTATGCTGGAAGGGTAATATTGCGCTTTAAATAATTTTACATGAAAAGTGCTAAATACTCAACCACATATCGAATTATTCATTGGGCAATCGCCATTTCATTTCTTCTTCTGTTAATCACAATATTCTTAAGGTTAACATGGATGAATAAGGACAATATGGCTGGAATCATTCAAGACTATCTCAGTAGTAATACGGATTTGACCCTTAATCAAGAACAGTTAATCGTACTGGCTAAAAGAATAAGAGAGCCCATGTGGAATTGGCATGTGTATATTGGTTATGTTTTGGTGGGCTTATTTGTTTTACGCTTTGCCGTGCCATTTTTAGGTCAAATGAAGATTCAGAATCCCTTATCTTCTATATTATCTACAAAGGAAAAATTTCAAATGTGGACTTACATTATATTTTACGCTTGTGTCATTGTCTCATTAACAACTGGGCTCATCATTGAACTGGGGCCCAAAGAATTTAAAAAATCGATGGAAGAGATCCATGTACTTTCCATCTACTACCTGGTACCTTTTATTGTCATTCATTTAACTGGGGTTTTGTTGGCTGAATTTGGTGATCAAAAAGGAATTGTATCAAGAATAGTTAGTGGCGGAAGAGTGGGAGATAAGGAGAAATAGGTATTCAAATACCTTATTTTTTTTCAAAAAGTTGCAACTCGGTCCTTAATGAGTTCGTAAGGATAAATACTGGATCTGCCTTATTTCAAAATTTCACACGGCAGTGACAAAATAATTATTAAAGAAAATGAAGCTATTTCTTAATTTCGTTTTGTCATTCTTAATGATAAACACATTTGCTTTTGGAAGTATCTCTGAAAAAGATTCTACCTACATCAAGATCGTCCAAACACAATTGAAGGCCTACAATAACAAAGACATTGATTTATTCCTTAGCCAATATAAAGACTCCGTTAAGGTATTTCGATATCCAAGAATATTATTATATAAGGGGAAAGACGAAATGAGAAAAAACTACGAAGCACTTTTTAGAGATGCATCCGACTTGCATTGTTCAATTCTGAATAGAACAGTTTTAGGGAATACCGTAATAGACCATGAACGTGTATTGCAATTTAAAGATAGTTCTCCATTTGAAGCTATTGCTATTTATAGAATATGGGATGGTTTAATTGAAGAGGTCACCTTCTTATTTAAAAACCAACCATGAAATCAGCGATTTAGATAAAGTGGAGTAACTCAGAGGAGAAGATTTTAGTTACGGATATAGAACTGGATGATGCTAAGCAGCCAGATAAGATAATCATGGAATTTAAATCAGCTCCGTCCGATGAATCATTTAGGCGCTCCTTTAATACAATTCCAATTCCACTATCTAAAAGTCAATAGTTTAAAAACCTTATTTTTTGCGCTTATTTTCTTACTTTAGATTTCCAAAAAAAAAATTCAATGAGAATAAGTATACGGCTTTCCCTTGTTCTGATGGTGTTTTCCTGTTCCACCCAAAATCAGAACGAAAACTTTGAACCCATATCCTACAAACTTTTCTTTGCTGATAATCAGGCTGGTTATTTTACAAGTCAAAGAAGTGAGTCTGGTACCTATGAATTTGTGTTTGACTATAACGATCGGGGGAGAGGACCTCACCTGAAAGAAGAGATTCAGCTCAATGCTGATGGTGCTATTTCATCCCTGCGCATTGTGGGGCACAACTACCTGAAAGACACTGTCAACGAGGTGTTCACTGTTTCAGGGAATGAGGCTTCATGGAAAAGCACATCAGAGGAGGGGACTAGCAATAATGTGGGAAACGCCTTTTACACCGGAGTAAATAGTGCATTTGGTAATACGGAACTGCTGGTAAGAAAAATGTTAAGCACTCCTGATCAGTCAATAGACCTTTTACCCAGTGGTAAGGCAAAGATTACGGAGGCAGAGAAAATAAAGGTTAATGATACTTTAAGTCTTAACCTTATTGAAATTACCGGATTTTCGTTTACCCCGTCCTATGTTTGGTTTGATGATGACAATCGTTTTTTCGCTGCTCCCTCAAGTTGGCTGAGTTGTATCAGGGATGGTTATGAAGGTGTTTCTAGCCAATTGCTGGAAATTCAAACTGAAAAGGAAAAGGCGTACTATAATAAGCTGGCGACTGAGCATACTCAGATACCTGAGGGCAAAGTTGTTATTAAGAATGTGAATGTCTTTGATGCCAATACAGGCTCTTTATTGGCCAATAGGTCAGTAGTTATCAGTGGTAATACCATTGAAAGTGTACTTGCATCCGATGCGCCTTTACCCGAAGATGCACAGGAGATTGATGGCAGCAACAAAACGTTACTACCAGGATTGTTTGATATGCACACCCACCTGGGTAGATCGGACGGTATTCTTAATCTGGCAGCTGGTGTAACTTCTGTTAGGGATCTGGCCAATTCACTCGATCTTCCTGAAATCAGAGATGACTTTAATAATAATACAGTCTTAGGTCCTCGCATCCTTATCATGAGTGGGTTCATTGATCAGGCTGGTCCTTATGCTGGTCCGATTGGAAAAATCATAAAATCACTTGATGAAGGCCTGGAGGCGATTGACTATTATAATGAAAGAGGTTATCAGCAAATTAAATTATACAGCTCTATTGATCCTTCGTGGGTAAAGCCATTGGCAGCCAAGGCCCATGCCGTTGGGATGAAAGTAAGTGGACATATCCCTGCTCACATGATAGCTGAACAGGCCGTGAAAGACGGCTACGATGAAATTCAGCACGTGAACATGTTGGCTTTAAATTTTATGTCTGATACTATAGATACCAGAACCCCCCTTCGGTTTTCCATGATAGGAATGCATGCACATGACATTGATGTGAAGGGCGCAAGATTCAAAGCTTTTGCAAAACTACTTAAAGATAAAAACATTGTACTCGATCCAACGGTATCTATCTTTGAAGGAATGCTCACCGCTAAAGCGGGAGAACCTGATCCGCAGTTTGCATCTATCTTGGATCGCTTGCCTATACAAGTAAAGCGTGGTTTCTACTCCGGGGGACTTCCAATTCCGGAAGGTAAGGAAATGCAATACAAGGATTCATTTAATAAGCTGCTGGAGATTGTTAATGAAATGTATAAAAGTGGGGTTACCATAGTACCGGGAACAGATGCCATGTCAGGGTTTGCCTTGCATACCGAATTGGAAAATTATGTGAGAGCGGGCATACCTACTGCTGAGGTATTAAAAATGGCTACAATTGTTTCTGCCAGGGTAATCGGGATGGAAGATCAACTGGGGTCTGTTGATGAGGGAAAACTGGCTGATTTGATATTGGTGGATGGCAATCCATTGGAGGATATCAGTGCGATCAGAAGGGTTGACTTAACTATAAAAGATGGGAATATCTACGACCCGAAGGCCCTGTACGAAGCAATTGGCGTAAAGCATTATAAAGAGTAAGAAAGGGATACTGTAGAATACTTGCAAGGGGGTAAGCGATAGCTTAAATTGGTAGGCTTTAAGCCAAAATAGGCCATGACACAGACAATTAAGCCCTTAGTAAAGGAAACCGATGTTGTATTGATGGGTGCAGGCATCATGAGTGCAACACTTGGATTGTTACTGAAGGAGCTCGATCCCGATATCACCATTCAAATTTTTGAACGCCTGGATCAAGCCGGAACAGAAAGTTCGGATGCATGGAACAATGCAGGAACAGGACATTCCGCTTTTTGTGAATTGAATTATACACCGCAAAAGGAAGATGGTTCTATCCATATAGCCAAGGCAGTAAAGATTGCAGAGTCGTTTGAGTTGTCGCGGGAGTTTTGGGCTTATCTGGTTCAGAAAAATTATATCAAGCCTTCAGAGTTTATTACACAAGTGCCCCATGTGAGTTTGGTATGGGGAGAGGATAATGTGAGTTATCTCAAAAAGAGATACAGCTTAATGAAGGAAAGTCCTCTCTTTAAAGACATGGTCTATACGGAAGATCGTGATCAGATGTCAGAGTGGGCTCCGATTGCAATGCGCGGACGCAAGAGTACCCAGTCGGTGGCAGCAACGTGTATGGATATTGGTACAGATGTTAATTTTGGAAACCTCACACGAAGCATGATTGCTCAACTGGAGGAAATGCCTGGCGTGACGGTACATTATAATGTAGAGGCGCTTGATCTTGATCCTGATGGAAAAGGAGGATGGGATGTGTTTGTCAGGAACTTGTTGAGCATGCAAAAGAGTCAATGCAATGCCAAGTTTGTATTTATCGGTGCAGGTGGAGCCACATTGCATCTTTTAAAACGTGCTGAGATTGATGAACGAAAAGGGTACGGAGGTTTTCCTGTGAGTGGATTGTGGTTGCGATGTCTCAATGAAGATTTGATTGCCAAACATCACGCCAAGGTATATGGTAAAGCTTCAGTTGGAGCACCACCGATGTCGGTGCCCCATATTGATACCCGCATGATCAATGGGAAAAAACAATTGCTCTTTGGTCCGTTTGCGGGATTCTCCACCAAGTTTCTAAAGAACGGTTCACTGATGGATTTACCCAAGTCGATTGGGGTAGACAACGCTATTCCTATGATTTTTGCGGGATTGAAAAATATGCCTTTGACAAAATATTTAATTGAACAGGTACGGCAGACACCAGAAGAACGGCATGCCGCTTTGCGCGAATACGTTCCTTTTACCAAGTTGACGGATTGGGAATTGTTGGAGGCGGGGCAGCGTGTTCAAGTGATTAAAAAAGACAAGAAAAAGGGTGGAGTGCTTGAGTTTGGAACGGAAGTGGTCATCTCTAAGGATGGTACAGTGGCTGCATTGTTGGGTGCCTCACCGGGTGCCTCAACTGCTGCGGCTGTAATGTTGGATTTAATTACCAAATGCTTTGGCGCAGAAGGTAAAGCAGAGAAATGGCAGGCTAAACTAAAAGAAATTGTGCCGTCCTATGGGGTTTCATTGTCAGAGAATGAAAAGCTATTGGATACGACCAGAATGCGTACAGCAGAAATACTTGAATTAAAAAAGCCTTAGTACTTATCAAAATAAGGTTTCCAAAGTCTGTCTTCGGGTGCCTTTGTAGCCAGACTCACGACTACAAAGAGAAAAACACTGAGCACAAATCCGGGAAGCACAGGGTAAATATTGGGGTCGCCAAACACTTTCCATACTCCTGTCATTAATACCCCACCGACCATTGAGGCAATCGCACCATGTTTATTGGCACGTCTCCATACAATACCCCCCACTACAGGAGTGAAGAAACCGGCAGCCATAATGGCTGTAAAGAGTACAACGATAAATTGTATTAACTCTCCTTTTGCAAAGCCTCCAAGAATCAGCAGTAAAGGGATAACTCCAACGATCACAATTCCAATACGAGCAACTAATAGCCTTCTCTTTTCAGTGGCATTGGTATGAATAAGGTTTTGATAAATATCTTCTGATAAGGCAGAGCCAGCCACAAGTAATAATGAATCTACGGTTGACATCATCGCGGATGTCACAGCTGCCAACATGATGGTGCCGATAAAAGTAGGTAAAACTGCACGGGCAATTACCGGCATAGCCAAATCCCCGGTAGGTAGAATGGGGAATAAGACCATGGCTGCCAACCCTAATATAAAGACGAGTAAATTGATGCCTGTTACCAAAACGATGGTCAGTAAAATACCTCTGCGTATGGTTCGCATGTCTTTCATGGCATACAGCCTTACTACTTTTTCTGGTGTAGCTACCGATCCCAGAAAGAAGGCAAGTCCCATAGTAATAAGTAATGAAGTGGAAAATCCACCCCAACTAAATGTCAACGGTTTGATGGCTTGCACCAGTTCGATCATATTGCCAAATCCACCAAAGTGACTTACGGCTAAAGGCACAGAAACGATGGTGCCCAACACCATAATTACCATTTGAAGGAAGTCGGTATAGGCAACGGCCAGCATGCCACCCAACACGGTATAAATTAATAGAATGATGGTGAATACAATCATGCCTGTGGTAGTAGGAATTCCAAAAACGATATTAGCCACCAACCCTCCGGCAACAATTTGTGCTTGCACATAAACTACAGTGGCAATTAATATGATTACTGCACCAATGCCTCGCGTTGTTTTGCTATCGTACCTTCTTTGTAAAAAGGCAGGTAATGTAAGTTCTTTTACTTTGGTGAAACGTGGTGCAAGCACCGCCACCATAAACCAATAAGCGAGGGGAATAGAAATCAACACCCACGCAAATGACCAGCCGACAGCATAGATAACTCCTATAGTTCCGATAAAAGTGCCAGCGCTGGTATGTGTAGCTGCCATGGTAGCACCACCCACACCCCAGCCTAATTTACCACCTGCAATCCAGTAATCAGATTCGGATTTTGTGGCACGCATGCTGTACCACCCGATGAGGAAAACCACAACAAAATAAAGGGTGAATATGATCAATTGGCTATCCACTATTTTTTGCGTTCAATCCATCGCATCCATACAACATAACCTACTACGATCAAGCTTAGTATCAGAAACAGTCCCCAAAAAATAAAGTCTGTCATCAGGTAAGCATTTTACGTTTCTTCCAACCTACTATACCAAGTATCCCTAGAATAATAAGAATGGCGGCATCCAGTATTTCTGTTGTTCCCATCTTGAATTCAGAGACAGGGGCAAGATCCAGTTTAACCAATGACAGAATCACGGGTAACTGGATGGTATAAATTCTGTTAGGTCCATCCTGAACACCTTCCAGTTCTATGGTGGGAAAGCTTTCTACGATTTGATAAAATGCCGGAATCGAAATCGTTGTTGAGAATAATTGTTCATCTGATGATCCTGATAAAGCAGGAGTAAACACGAGTGGCGCCATTATTCGTGATGATGCCACGTTGGTGGTGTAGGTGATATCCAATGAAGTTAAATTGTTTACCGGAATAGAAGTTTCCAGTAAGCCGTTCGCATTTTCCGAAAGAGTTATGCTTACTATCGAATCATTTACTTTGACTTTAAGGTTTTGAATCTGGGTATTTTCGAATGCCAGTGACTGTAGTTTAACCTGATGATCGTTAAGGCTGCCATTGAACATTATCTTTTCCGTGACCAGCACTTTTTCATTCTGATCCATGGTTACATTCACTTCAAAGCGGGTAATGGTAACCTGGCCTTGTGCCTGCAAGGCGCAAAGAACAGTAATGACTATCAGTGTGAAGTTGCTTATACCCACACTTCCCTCAATAAACGAAGTGTGTTCTCACCCATTACTTTTGCGATATCCTGATCGGAATAGTTATGCTTTACCAGCCAGCGAATGATATTATAAGAACCTTCTGTTGGGTTCTCCAATCCATCTACAAATTCTACCGGAGTGTATTCCATACCTGGCTTGCCTTTTCCTTTAGATTCTTTCAAGGAAAGGGCAGCGGTGTAGGCAGTGTGCAGCCCCACATGATCACCATATAAAGTATCCGGTCCAAAAGTAACATGATCGATACCCACCAAATCTTTGATGTATTCGAAATGTTCCATGACAGCATCAAGATTATGAATGCGTTGATTGGGCGTAAGGGTAGTATGGGGAGCTGCCTCCATTCCAATCACACCTCCTTTGTCGGCACATGCTTTTAGAACGTTATCGGGTGCCATTCTGTTGGTATCCCAAAGTGCCTTGGCACCAATATGGCTTAAGATAATGGGCTTGCTGCTGTGTTGGATCGTATCCAAAGCTGTCTGATCTCCAGTATGCGAGCAGTCAATCAAAAGTCCTACATTATTCATTCGCTCTACGGCTCTTTTTCCGAATTTAGTGAGTCCACCATCTACATCTTCTTTTAAGCCAGATCCCAACGCGTTGGATTCACTGTAGGTGATGCCAATGGAACGCAGTCCAAAACCATACAATAAATCAATACGATCCAGTTCGTTTTCAATCATCATTGCACCTTCCATCACGGCTACCCATGCTACTTTTCCTTCTTTATGTGCTCGTAAGATATCATCAACGGATTTGCAGTGGATGACAAAATCCTGATGGCCAATATCACAAAGTCTCATCCCTAAATCATGGATGACTTCGCTCCATTTCCATCCTCCTTTGGAGTGGATCTGGCAAATGCCATCCATAAGGTTGTCAAAGACACAATCCCAGTGTGAGTGTGCCAATCCTTCATAGGCTGTTGCCATTCTGCCTTCTTTCACGTAGGCCGGTGTCTGCATGATGTCTTTGGGAAATGTTCCCAGATGTTCATGCACAGAAATCAGTACATCCTTTTCGATGATTGATTTTACGCGCTGCTCCTCTTCTTTGCTCAAAGGCACTTTCGTTGATTGAACTCTGTTGATTTCAGGAGCGAGTTCGAAATATTTATAGTCTACATCTTTTTCAAGGTATTGAAATGACTGATATCCTTTGTAATTCTTGGTAAGACTCATGATTGATGAATTTATAGTTGAGAAATATATATAATTCTCGGAAGGGTTACCAATATTAATTGAAGAGTGGAAGATTCAGGTGGTTGTTTAAATTGTGTTAACTTTAGTACATACTTTTAACCTGACTTCCTTCCTATGAACAACCTATTAACGCGAGTATTTGCTTTATTGTGCTTTACTGCATTGTCTGCCTGCATACAATCTACTGGAGCCCAGGATCAAATCATTACAAAACTCTTTCGATTTGGTCAGGTAGGGGCAGAGAAACCTGGCGTTATTTTACCCGATGGAAAAATGATCGATGTATCTGGTTTTGGCGAGGACTATGATGAAGCATTTTTTGAGAAGGAGGGAGTGACCCGATTGCGCAAATGGGTGGCTGCCAATTTGGACAACTGTCCTGAAGTTTCCAGCGATGTTCGTTTGGCCACCTGTATTGCGCGCCCTTCCAAAATTGTGGCCATTGGTCGTAATTATGTAGAGCATGCAAAAGAAACGGGATCTGAAGTGCCGGATGAGCCCATTATATTTATGAAGGCAACTACTTCATTGATGGGACCTAATGATGCTGTTGAAATTCCGAAAAATTCTGAGAAAACAGATTGGGAGGTTGAGCTGGCTATAGTAATAGGAAAAAAAGCAAAGCATGTTAATGTAGCGAATGCTTTGGACCATGTAGCGGGTTATACCATTATGAATGACTACACAGAGCGTAGCTGGCAGAAAGAAGGAACAGGACAGTGGACAAAGGGAAAGAGCCCTGATACTTTTGGTCCGTTGGGACCCTACATGGTGACGCCAGAAGCAGTCCCTGATCCTCAGGATTTGCGCCTCTGGTTGAAAATAGATGGTGAGACCATGCAAGATGGGAATACAAAGGATATGATTTTTAGTGTAGCTGAGCTTATCAGCTATGTGAGCTCAATGATCACTTTATTACCTGGCGATGTATTGATTACAGGGACACCCTCTGGTGTAGGTACGGGCATGAAACCACCACGCTACCTAAAAGCTGGTGAAGTGGTGGAGTTGGGTATTGAAGGATTAGGGGAACAAAAACAAACTGTAACGTCCTATCAACTCATTGAGTAGAGGTTAAAATGAATGCTCGTTTAGTTGGGTTGATTCTTATTTGGGTTGCGTTGGGTTACGGCTGTTCATCCGGTGATGAAACCTATCCTGCTATTGATGAAGACTTCTGTGCGCAAATTCATTTGGACAGTGCACATGCCCTTTCAGCGCAGCTTGATCCATTTAAGGATTTGATGTCTTCCAAAACAGGTGTTTACACCTTAGAAGAGGGTGACAACTCCATGATAGCAAGGGCATGGTTGACGGAGTCCGCTGAAGAAACAATCGATATTCAATATTTTATTTTCTCTGCTGATAATATTGGCTTGATCGCCATTGATTATTTGTTGCGGGCAGCAGATCGTGGAGTAAAAGTAAGAATGCTGGTGGATGATATAATGGTAGAAGCTGACGCGGAAGATTTATTGGCGTTGGATGCACATCCTAATTTGTCCATAAGAATCTATAATCCGGCCGCCAATATTGGTAAAAACCTTCCTCAAAAACTGTATAGCCTGTCGAAAGACTTTCAAGGTTTTAACCAACGCATGCACAACAAAACATTTATTGTTGATCGTAAAGTGGTCATCACTGGAGGAAGAAATATAGCGGATGAATACTTTGATTATGATCATGAATATAACTTCAGAGACCGTGATATTTTATTGATAGGAGGAGTAACACAAGATATTAATGATTCTTTTAGTTTGTTTTGGGAGAGTGAATTAAGTGAGCCTATAGCTGAGCTTGCTGATGCCGATGGATTAGACCTGAATGCGGAAGCCAAGTACAACTATATTCATCAGTATGCCTGTAATCCGGAAAACTTTTGGCCGCAGGTGCGGGATAAAATTCGATCTGTTCCCATTGCTTTTAAAAACATTCAAGCCTCAGGAGATTTGGTGTGGGTAGATAGTGTTTCGTTTGTGTCGGATTTACCCGGTAAAAATGAAGAAGAGGGACTAGGCGGAGGGGGTGCCAGCACCGATCATCTGATTGAGTTGATAAGAGGTGCCAAGAAATCTGTTTACATACAGTCTCCCTATCTGGTAACTACTGAATTAAGCCAGCAACTTTTTAGCGATGTAATTAACAGGGGGGTGGAGGTGAAGATACTTACCAATAGCATGACATCTACAGACAACCTTGAAGCGTTCAGCGGGTATAAACGAGATCGAGAAAAATTGTTAGAAACGGGAATTGATATCTATGAATTTAAGCCAGATGCGGCCGTTCGTTTTAAAGTAATGACGGGCGCCCTACAAAAGGAAATTGACTATACTCCCATTTTTGGATTGCACGCTAAGTCCATGGTGGTAGATGAATCCATTGCTGTTATTGGCACTTTCAATTTGGATCCGAGAAGTGCCAACCTGAATACCGAATGTATTGCGGTAATCTACGATAGTGTAATAGCCGGCAATTTGTATACAGCCATGTTGGAGGACATAAAGCCTGAAAATGCATGGCATACCACCTTGCAGTTTAATCCTGATGGCGAGGCGGGTTGGTGGAAGCGGTTTGGTATTTGGTTAAGGGGTGTTGTTCCGAAATCTATTTTGTAATTTCTTACTAGGAATAAGGTGTTTCTAAAAGGTATTGCCTATTTTGGTAAATATCAAATATTCCTATTACTATGAAATTTATGAATTTGATAATAAGGTCAGCCGTGATTGTGATCGTTTTGATGTCGGGGGTTAAGTGTTATGCTCAAATTGAGTTTGAACCCGGTTATTATGTTGATAACAACGATCAAAGAGTTGAGTGCTTGATTAAGAATGTTGATTGGAAAAGCAATCCCTCAGAATTTGAATACAAAATAGAGGCAACTGATGAGCCAAAAGTAATGGGAGTTGCTACCGTAAAGGAGTTTGGCGTTACAAATACGATCCATAAATATTATCGCTTAATGGTAGGTATTGATAGATCCACTGAAGTCACTAGTGGGTTAAGTACGGATCGAACCATAACGGTGACTGATGAACAACTTTTTCTAAGGCCACTTGTAGAAGGTAAAGCCTCATTGTATGTATATGAGGATAAGGGGATCATTAAGTATTTTTATAAGGTGGATGATAGGGCTGTAGAGCAATTGTTATATAAGAAATATAAGACCAATGATAATAGAATAGGAGAGGTAAATAAATACAGGGAACAGATATGGAATAATATGAAATGTGAAAGCATTTCAATGGCATCGGTTGAAAATATAATTTATAGAAAGCAATCTCTTGTAAAATTATTCAGTAAGTATAATGAATGTCAAAACTCTGAGTTTGTAACAACAGAGGTGAAAGGGGATAGAAATTTTTTTAATATGATGATAAGGCCTGGACTTAATAAATCATCACTGTTTATGGCTAATAGGGTATCAAAATCAAGAGATACAGATTTTGGCAGTAAATCTGCTTATAGATTCGGACTTGAATTAGAGTTTGTCCTACCATTTAACAAGAATAAATGGGCTTTATTAGTTGAGCCTACCTATCATTCTTTTAAGGATGAGGAAGAATCTCCTGGGGTTAATCAATTCTTTACCTATGACGTTATTGTTGATTACACTTCGATTGAAATCCCAATTGGCATTAGACACTATTTTTTTATCGATGATAAGTCAAAAGTATTCTTAAACTGGTCATATATGATTGACTTAAGTATGGGATCTACAATTGATTTTAAAGTGGGTGATAACCTTGCTGACTCATATGAGATTGGAACCAGAGGAAGTTCAGTCTTTGGTGGAGGTTACAACTATAACAATAAATTCAACATTGAATTAAGGTATGGTTCTCGGGATATAATGAACAGTTATAGTTTTTGGAGTTCAGAATATACTACTCTTTCGCTAATACTTGGAGTGGCAATATTTTAAACTACTTCCCAAATTTCGCCTTCAATTGCGCCAGCTTATCTTCCATACTCTCTTCTTTTTGTTTGGCGGGTTTGGGCCTTGACTGATTTTTTTCTCTGGATTGTTTTTTTCCTTCTGCGGGATTTGCGCCAAATGGATCACTTTTCATTGACAGTGCAATACGTTTTCTTGGAATGTCAACTTCCAATACCGTCACCTTTACTTTTTGTTGCACAGTAATTACTGCATTGGGATCCTTTACAAATTGATCACTTAGGTGACTGATGTGTACCAGACCATCCTGATGAACACCGATGTCCACAAATGCTCCGAAATTGGTTACGTTGGTAACAATACCGGGTAGCACCATTCCAATCTTAAGATCTTTTATTTCATTTACCCCTTCTTCAAATGTAAATACCTCGAACTGATCACGAGGATCCCTTCCTGGTTTTTCTAATTCAGATAAGATATCGGTAAGGGTAGGTAACCCCACAGTATCAGTCACGTATTTTTTTAAGTCCAATTTCTTTCTTAGCTCGGCACTGGTCATCAAATCCTTGATGGTACAATTGAGATCTTTGGCAAATTGTTCTACCAACTCATAGCGTTCCGGATGTACGGCACTTGCATCCAAAGGATTTTTAGAATCGCGAATACGCAGGAAGCCTGCAGACTGTTCGAAAGCTTTATCTCCGAGACGAGGAACTTTACTTAAAGATTTACGATCCTTAAATGCACCGTTTTGATTTCTGTATTCAACAATACTTTTAGCCAGCTGAGGTCCAAGCCCTGATACGTAGGATAGCAAATCACGACTTGCGGTGTTAACTTCCACCCCTACAGAGTTCACACAACTCATCACCACATCATCGAGCCCGGCTTTTAATTTTGTCTGGTCAACGTCATGCTGGTATTGTCCTACACCAATAGATTTGGCATCTAATTTTACCAGTTCAGCCAAAGGATCCATCAACCTTCTGCCAATAGACACGGCTCCGCGAACAGTAATATCTTTGTCAGGAAACTCTTCTCTGGCGATTTCTGATGCGGAATAGATAGAAGCTCCACTTTCGTTGACCATCACAATGATGATTTCTTTGGGCAACCCAATGGCTTTTACAAATGATTCTGTTTCTCTGCTTGCAGTACCGTTTCCGATGGCAACAGCCTCAATTTTGAATCGATCGCACAACCCCATAATGATGGTACCGGATTTTGCTGTTTCCCGCTGAGGTTCGTTGGGATAAATAACGGTATCAAACAACAGCTCACCTTGCTCTCCCAGACAAACTAATTTTGTTCCTGTGCGAAAGCCGGGGTCTAGCGCCAATACTCTTTTTTGTCCAAGGGGAGAGGCAAGCAACAACTCTTTCAGATTGGAAGAGAAAACTTTGATGGCCTCCTGATCAGCCTTCATTTTTGTTTCTACTCTCACTTCTGTTTCCAACGATGGTTTAAGTAGGCGTTTATAACTGTCTTTCACAGCTAGCGAAACTTGTTCACCAGCGGCAGACTTTGACTTTACGAATTGTCTTTCCAGTAAATGAAAAGCCTGAGCTTCATCAGGAGCGATATCAAGTGTAATAAAACTTTCCTTTTCAGCCCTGCGCATGGCTAATAGTCGATGCGAGGGGGTTTTGCTAATGGGTTCTTTCCAGTCGAAATAATCTTTGAATTTTTGCGCCTCATCAGATGCAGCTTTGGATTTGACCACCGAGGCTTGGATGGTTCCTTCTTTCCAAAACAATTCTCTGATGTTTTGTCTTGCCTCCTGATTTTCACTTACCCATTCAGCAATGATATCTCTGGCGCCTGCAAGGGCATCCTCCTCGTTGGTTACCCCTAACTCCGAATTGATATAGGGACCTAATACTTTATCGAGGTCCACGTTGCCCTGTTCGAAAAGAAGGGTAGCCAATGGTTCCAACCCCTTCTCTTTGGCGGCAGTTGCTCGGGTTTTGCGCTTAGGTTTATAAGGCAAGTAAATGTCTTCTAATTCTGTGAGCGTTTCCGCTTTTTGAATAAGCTTTTCTAATTCAGGCGTTAGGAATTGTTGTTTATCGATAGATTTAAGGATAGCGTCTCTTCTTTTATCCAATTCTACCAGTTGTTCGTGTCTGTCGCGAATGGATGCCAAGGCCACTTCATCCAATGTGCCTGTCATTTCTTTTCGATACCGCGCAATGAAGGGAATGGTTGATCCGGCAGTGAGTAAATCCACTACTACTTTTACCTGATTAGGGGTAAGGCTAAGTTCGGAGGCGATCCGAGAAATGTTATCCATTGTGCGTAAAAAATTGCTGTTAAGGGATGGCAAAAATAAGAGGCTTGTTGGGTTGTTGAACTACAAAGTGAAATAATTTGATGAAGTTTATTTGTCGATTTTCCGTTTGACTTGCTTGTAAATTTGAAATAAAAGTGAAGAGACTTTCATTTCGTTGGCCGGGCTACACTTAACAGGATGTTTATCGCATTATTCAGAAAATCGATTTATATTGTTTCTGATTGAATATGTGTAAGTTATCGTATAACATCTTCTTCTTGGCTTCAATCTTTGGGTTGTTACTAGCTTGCTCCAGTGGGGAAAGTGATTCGTCAGCAACAAGGGTTGAGCCAATTGCTCCTTTCAAAGTTCAAATTTCTGCTGCTGAGAGCCCAAAGGATTATGTGGATCAATTGGGATGTCTTAATTGTCATGGTGGTGGAACCACACCAAATCAAGTATTACTCAAAGCACCTGACTTGTCACGGGCAGGTTTTAGGTATAAGCCTGAATATGTATTTAACTATCTCCAAAATCCCACCAGAGTAAGAAATCATATCGGGCTATCCCGTATGCCTGATTTTGGATTTGATGAAAAGGAGGCTTTGGCAATTACCCTTTACCTTTCTAGTAAGAAAGACATTTTGAATGTGAGGTTTCCTGATTTCTCAGAGAATGGAAATGTTAATTTGGGTAAGAAGGAATTCAATGAACAGGCATGCGTTTCTTGTCATGTGGCTGAGGGACTAGGAAACATGGTGATTTCTGATTTGTCCAATATGGGCAGTAAACTTAACCCTGTGTGGATCAAACAGTTTATTGCTGCTCCTGCTGCGTTTCAAAAAGGAGACAACATTATGCCTGGCCTGCTATACCATTTTAATGCAGATAGTTCTGCACTGATTCAAAATGTGGAAAGTGCAGATGAGAAAATTGAAAACTTGAGTGCCTACTTGCTCAGTCTTGAAGCACAGGATCATGACGAACAATCCGATCGGTATGAGAATGCTTTGGAAGCTAACCCTGAAATTACTGTGGATATAGGCAGGAATATTTTTCAAGGACAAAATTGTTCGGGCTGTCATCTATCCAATGAAGATGGACAGTGGAGGGATACGGTTGCGCCAGACTTGCTTACTGTAAAATCCAGAATCAATAAATCATGGTTGGCAGAATATATTAAGCAACCACACGCAGTACGACCATTTGGTTTTTATCCGGGATCTGGAAGTCGTATGCCCGACTTTAACCTTACACCAACAGAAGTCGAAAATATTGTTCAATTCTTATTTGATGGAGAGGAAGTAATGCAGCAAACAAAAATGGAAACACCATCAATGTTTGTATACAATAAAGTTGAAGTGTTGCTGGATGAAAAACTTCCTTGTTTAGGTTGTCACTCTTTGAACGGAAAGGGTGGCAAGATTGCGCCCAGTTTGGCCAACTTAAGTAAACGGCTGAATGCGGATTATTTGACGGAAGTTGTTACCAACCCTGGTGAAGCTATGCCGGGCTCTATTATGCCCAAAATTTCAATGCCTCAAAAGCGAAGGGATGAGTTGATTGGTTATTTAATGCACCATCAGGATACGGCAGCTGCAGCTGAATATTTATCTCTGGTAGATCATCCGATTGTTTTACCCAGTGCTGAATTAACGCCTGAACAAATTTATTTGAGTAAGTGCGCGATTTGTCATGGCGAGAACGGTAATGCTGATGGGTTTAATGCAAGTTACCTGGCCACTCTGCCTACAAAACATGCGGATGGAAATTACATGGCTAAAAGACCGGATGGTACTTTGTTCGATGGGGTGTATGCAGGTGGATACATACTTAATAAAAGTCATTTGATGCCGGCATGGGGGAATGCGATAAGTAAAGATGAAATTCAAGGGCTTGTGACTTACATGAGGTCGCTTTGTAATTGTAGTCCACCCGGGTGGTCTACAGATGATAAAACAATGAATTGATGGGCAGAAAGAAAAAACATAAGGCTAAAGCACCTGACGCAGCTCGTAATAAAAGTGCTGCTGTAGAATCTCAGCCAACACCCACGCGAAAGTTGCCTGTCAAACAAATTGCCTTATATGTTATTTTGGCTGTGGCAGGAATCTTTGCTGTATTTAAGTTAATGAACAATTGGAAAGGTGAATTGGAAAAAGCTGAAGTGTCTTACCGAAAACCATTTCCGGCAGTGCCTGCCAAGATGTTGGACAATGTTTCTTTCGAAGATTTTGTAGGAGCCGAGGCTTGTTCGTCTTGCCATACAGATATTTATAACAAGTGGAAATCTTCCACTCATGGCCAGGCGGGCGGGTCGCCAAAGGACGTGAAAGTGATTGGTAAATTTGATGGTGTGCCACGCAGGTTCAAAGATGCTGTACTTACCCCTTATCGCGCTCCCAATGGTGATTATATGTTTAATCTTAAAACAGAAGGCTTACCTGAGCAGACTTTCAAAGTAGATGGTGTGGTAGGTGGTGGTCATATGATTGCTGGAGGTACACAAACCTATTTTAGTTATTTCCCTGATGGCACTATGCGAATGTTGCCTTTCGATTTTATCAGAGATGAGCAGGTTTGGTTTGGAGAAACCAGTGGAGATGGTTGGGTACCAATTACACCCGATAGGATTATTGACAAGGAAAGTGAGTGGCTTCCATCTCGTGTCTTGGGAACGCATTTTGAGAAATCTAATTGCCAGGGATGTCATGGAAGTCAGATTCAGTTGGAGTATGCACTAGACAAGAAAATATTCAGCACGAAATTTACTACCCTGGCGGTGAACTGTGAATCATGTCATGGGCCAGGGAAGGAGCACCTTCAAATTGTATCAGAACCGGATTGGAAAGGCAAAGCCTCATTGGGTTTCAATTCATTAGTTACCTTGGATAAGGATGAATCGTTAGCGACTTGCTTCCGATGTCATGCTTTAAAGAATTCATTGGAGCCGGGTTTCCTTCCGGGGAAAGACATGGAGGAGTATTACTCTACACAACTCACCATGTTTGGGCCAAGCAACGAGAACCCGTATCATCCTGACGGAAGAATTCAGGAATTCGGTTATCAAATCAACCACTTGGGTAGTGATTGTTATATCAATGGGTCAATGACCTGCGTGAGTTGCCATGAGCCTCATGGACAAACTTATGTTGATGTAAACGGGTTGCCATTGGCAGACCCTTTTGATGATGGGCAGTGTACATCTTGTCATGGAAGCAAAACCATGGACATCAGTCAGCATACCTTTCATGTCATTGGTTCAGAAGGAAGTAAGTGTGTGAATTGCCACATGCCTTATTTGCAGCAGCAAGCTATTGGTGAGCATTTACGGTTTGCCCGGTCAGATCACACCATTCCAATACCGAGGCCCGCTTTCGATACGAGTATTGGCATAGAAACGGCATGTGTTCAATGTCATAGTGACAAGAGTATTGAATTTTTGCAAAGCAAAGTAGACGAATGGTACGGAGAGATCAAGCCGCATAATGATATGGTGGAGCGGTTGCTGGAGTTTGATCCGAGCATGAGTTTGTTTGAAGCCAGTGAGGTTTTACTTCCCGATTCATCCAATCATCAGATGGCGCAAATGGCGGGAATCAGTCAGTTTGCTTTTAATTATTTGAAACCCAATATGAATCTGGATGCGCAGACAGTAGATAAGATTAAAAACTACATCTCGAATGTAAATATTGACATACAATCAGTGGCGATGGCAAGCCTTCATATGACCAACGACAATGATGATGAAGTTCACAATATGCTGGTGGATAAACTAGAGGAGTTGAATGAAACTGAGCGAAGGAAAGTAATGAAGAGATGGGCCAGCGCATTACCCATGATGGCAAAAAAATTTGAAGAGAAAGGAAATTATAAGGAGGCCATCGAAGTCTATCAAAAAAGTTTGGAAGTGATTCCGCATAATATGGTGGTGTTGATCAATATGGGTAACGCCTATGCTGCCATGAATGAAAATGTTATGGCGATGCAGGTATTGGATAAAGCCATAAAACTGGATGCCAATAATTATGATGCATGGATGAACAAAGGAAATATTTTGTTTAAGCTTCAGCGGACACCGGAAGCACTGGCAGCTTACAAACAAGCCAATAGTATTAATCCCTGGAATGGGTCAGCTTATTTTAACATTGGCAATTGTCACTACCGAACGAATAATACGGATGAGGCCATCGTATGGTATAAAAAGGCGGTGGAGATGGAGCCAAACCTGGCGCTTGGCTACTTTTTTCTGGCTCGTTCTTTTATTAAAAAACAGGATTATAAAAATGCATTCACTGCGGTAAGATCCGGGCTAGCTCTGGATCCGACAGATGAGGCGGGTAGCCAGATGTTTGCTGATTTGAGTACTTATTTTAGAAGTAATTAAGGTAAAACTATTGGATTTACGCTAGTAAATTGGAATTTTAACTATATTTCCTCCTTAGTTTTTACCCTTTCCAATAACCTCTAAAATATCATCGTGAAAAAAAGATTTTTATTGTTAATCCTTCTTGGTCTAGGACTTGATTGTTACTCTCAGATTAAATTCGAACTTGGTTATTTCATAAAAAACAGCGGAGAAAGAATAGACTGTTTGATAAAAAACAGTGATTGGAAAGATAATCCAACTGAGTTTGATTACAAGTTGTTGGAATCTGAGAAGGTGGAGACGCAGTACATTTCTAATGTAACAGAATTTTATATTCTTAATACACCAAACCGATTTTATAAAATTTCAGTGGATATAGATGAATCTAGAAATAATATAGAAGATCTGGATAATATAAAAGAACCAAGATTTGTTAACAAAGAGATATTTCTTAAGCCATTAATTGAAGGAGAGGCTACTCTTTATTCGTATGAAAGTAAAGAGGATCTAAAGTTCTTTTACAAAGTTGGTGATTCCAAAGTTCAGCAGTTGGTATATAAAAAATACAATGTAAATAATAGAATTAGAGAAAATGTTCAGTATAGATCTCAACTTTGGAGTGATTTAAAATGCGAATCAATTTTGCATGACGATGTTGGGAGTATCCCATATAAGGCACAGAGTCTAAATGAATTATTTATTAAGTATAATAGATGTACCCAAACTGACTTTCATATTTATAATGATAAAAATGGGAGAGATTTGTTTAACCTATCTTTACGCCCGGGAGTGAGTCTTGCTTCGTTAAAAATTGAGAATAGTGATGTCAATGGGAGAGATGTGGACTTTGGTATGGATGTTGAATTTCGGTTTGGCCTGGAAGTAGAATACATAATGCCATTCAACAAGAATAAGTGGTCACTTGTATTTGAGCCAACTTATAAGGTTTTTAAAACTTCTAAAGATCTTCCTCCTCCAAGTAATCCATTTTCTGGTTTGCCTGTGTTTGTTGAAGTTAGTTATAGTTCTATTGAAATCCCCGTTGGAATTAGGTACTATTCCTTTATCAACGACCAATCCAAAGTATTTGCTAATCTTTTATACTTGAGTGAATTGGGGTTGGATTCTAAAGTAATTTTTGAAGCGACAAATGGAAATAGGTCAAGTTTAGATATTTCTTCAAATGGCGCTATTTCATTTGGTCTTGGTTATAATTATGATAATAAGGCCGGTGTTGAACTTAGGTACAGATCATCGAATGTGTTGAATCGATATGTCTCATGGACTTCCAATTATGATTCTATTAGTTTGATTCTTAGCTATAGTATTTTTTAGCTAAAATTATATTGGTAGTTACTGTAATCATTGTCAATATTAAGAATGAGAAGTTTCGAACTCACCATAACGGTATCACGTGCAGACATAGACGAACTCCAACATGTCAACAACGTAGTGTACGTGCAGTGGGTTCAGGACGTAGCCAAAGCGCATTGGGAAAGTTTGGCTCCGAAGGATGTTCAGGAGAAATACATCTGGATGGTGCTTCGTCATGAGATAGACTACAGTGGGCAAGCAATGGTCGGAGATGTTTTGGTAGCCAAAACCTGGGTAGCCTGGTCAGAAGGTGTAAAGTCTGAACGACATGTGGAAATTCGAAATAAAGAAACCAGTAAAGTAATAGTAAAAGCCAAAACCTTATGGTGTCTGTTGGATGCGCAGTCGAAAAGGCCAAAAAGGATTGAAGAAGATATTACTTCTGTTTTTCAGAACTAAGCCACTTGTTTCTTTTTGTAATTCGATGGGGTTGTGCCGGTAAATTTTTTGAAGGCGGTGTTAAATGATGAAAGTGAATTGAAGCCACAGTCAATGGCGATTCCTGCAATAGATAGATGCTGTTTGCGTGAGTCTAACAACGCCACTTTGGCTTCTTCAATACGATAGGTGTTCACAAAATGGAGAAAATTTTGTTTTAACGACTCGCTAAGTACATAAGAAAGAATGTGTCCGGGAATGCCGGTGAGTTCAGCGCATTGACTTAGTGAAAAATTAGTTTGCAGGTAAGGCTTTTGTTTCTCCATCACCTGTACAATCTTTTGTTTGAATCGTTCTACTTCTTCAGGAGTTAGATTGAGGTTGGTATACTTTTTCTTTTTGTCCAAATTAAAAACATTGTTGTTCTTAAGTACCAGAAAACTGATAACATAAATGAGGAGGGAGTGAATGATTGCTCCGGTTTCATAAGGCGTCAACCGTAAAATATAATTAGTGAAGTAACTGATTTGAAAAAAGGATAAAGTGACCAATAAGAAGATGATCACCCGATTGAACCTTTCTCGTTCACCGTCTCTTAGGTATAAGAACCAGCCAACTACTAAATATGCGAGGGTATAATAAAGGAGTACACTATAACCGCCTTTATACCAAAAGGAATTCAGCTCTAAAGTTGTACTAAGAAGAGCAATGATTAAGGCTGGAAAAAAATAGATAAGATAATAACGAGGAGGTTTTGATTGGTTAAGTGTAAGAATATAAAACAGGAACAAGGGCCCCAGCATTGCATGTGCAGCAAACCCTACATTCATGATGTACAATGCTGGGTCTGGATTGAACATATAGATGGTAGACTTGGCTACCCGTATGCCAATCATGAGCAACATTAAACCGAGAAATAAATAGTTAATTCTGAGCTTTGCGTTGCTAACAAAATATAAGCCAAGCAATGCACTTTGTGCTACTCCAAGCCAGCAAAGTACCAGGATGAACTCGTTCATTTCATTGTTTATATGAAGTTAGTAGAAATTAATCTATGCTTCAATGAATTGAACCATCTGTTGCCCTTGCTTTTCGTTGGGAAGTTTTCCTATTCCCGCCATTAAATTTTCGGTCATGTGAATAGGATTAGAAGTGCCCGGAATGATGCAGGTGACAGCTGGATCTGCGAGGATGTATTTTAAAAAGAATTGGGGCCATGTATGGCAGTCAAATTCCGCTGCCCATGCAGGCATCTTTTTGTTACGCACTAAATTAAATATGCTTCCTCCATTATAAGGCTGATTGATCATCAGCGCCACCTTTTTTTCTTCCGCAAGACGGAGTAATTTCTTTTCTAAATTTCTTGCGGTGATGGAGTAATTGATCTGAACAAAATCCATGGGAGTAGATTTTATAATGTCAGCAATTTCATCATGCGCACTGTTGACATAGTGTGTAATGCCAATGTATTTTATCTTTCCTTCCTCTTTCCATTGCTGAAGTGTTTTATAATGTGTCTTCCAGTCCACTAAGTTGTGAACCTGCATCAATTCAATTTTCTTTCTCTTTAACAATGAAAAAGAATTATTCATTTGATCTATCCCTGCCTCTCTTCCTGTTGTCCAGACTTTAGTGGCTACGAAAAGTTTGTCGTTGATGTTCAACGGGACTGATAAGTTGCCAATTAACTTTTCTGATTGACCGTACATGGGGGAGGTATCAACTGCTGTGGCCTGTTTAGCCAACAAGTTGATAAGGACATTTTTTTGAGGATCACTTTCTTTTTCACTCACATCGAAAGTTTTCCATGTACCGAGCCCGATGGCAGGAAGCATCTCTCCGCTGGAGGGGATTGCTCTTTTGGTAATAACGTCATCGATAGATAACCATGAAGGTGCTACGGCTGTCCAACCTAATGCAGCTGATAATTTAAGGTATTCTCTTCGAGTCATAATCAGATAAATTTAACAAAAAGTAACGCTTGATGCTTAGCAATCATAACGGAAGAATTGGCAATGAAGCCCATTTTTTACCCCATTTCTAGTGATGAATTAATTAATCAGTTGCTTTTACAGACAAATTATCAAGTCACCACCTCTCAATTTTCGTACAATAAGAATTGTCCAGCAATGTAAGCAGCTGAATGTTTCCATAGGAATGCCAAAACTCAAACTGAATTATGAAAAGAAATAGAGTGATAACAGCCCTCATCCTTGTTCTTTTCTTCTTTTCCAGAAGTATAGCTCAGGAAAGAGGAATTAAAGAGCTTGATTTTTTAATAGGGACTTGGGAATCCCGTGAGGAAAATGTAGAAAAGGGGTGGTGGGAAACGTCTACCCGAGAAATAAAATACGCTTTGAAAGGCAACTACATTGAATTGAAGGCCAATTCTATTGATTCAAATGGCAAGGAAAGAGCGTATAGTTGGTATATCAATTACAATAATAAAAAGGAGCGGTTCGAAATGGTGTCCATGTTCAGCAATTGGCATAAAACGCAGTTTGATATTCTTGTTTGGGATAGCAAACAAAGAAAATTGACTGTTAGAAATCAACCTTTAATTGAAGAGGAGTTTCATGAAAGGTTTGGCGAAATCATCTTCAATGAAAACTTTGATGCGTATACCTGGAATGGTGAAAATAAATATGGAGATGCAAATGATCCAAGTATATGGAGGTATGTCGAAAGAGGAGTTCGTGTTAAATGACAAGCCGTTCATTCAGTGAACGAGCTGAAAATGCCAAAGATTAGTATTGTTGCGATTAATTAATGTAGCTGATGATTTAATTAATTAGGTGCTATAGCGCGTGTTCATAGCGGTTATTGTGTGCAAACTCACGTTAGCCAAAAGAAAAAGATGAGCATGTACAAAACCTACTTTATCACCACCTTCCGTAATATCATCAGGAATAAACTTGTTAGTATCCTTAATGTGAGCGGGCTGGCTGTTGGGTTGGCCGCCAGTATTCTTATCCTCAAATATGTTCAGGATGAATTCAGTTATGATCAGTTTCATGCGAATAAGGATCATATATACCGGGTTCAACACAATTTCTTAAAAGAAGGACAAATTGATTTTCAATCAGCAAGAACCTTTCCCAAAGTGGGTCCTGCTATTAAAGATGAGTTTCCTGAAGTGGAAAAGTATTGCCGCTTATTCAAAAAGTACCGGGGCGGAAATGTTCAATATGAGGATGTTTCATTTAATGAAGATTACATTATATATGCTGACCCTACATTCCTTGAGATGTTCTCGTTTGAACTTATTGATGGAGATCCCTCCACCGTCTTAAAGGAAGTTCATACAGCTGTAATTGAGGAACAGCATGCACTAAAATATTTCGGAAATAATAATCCAATTGGCAAACGCATTAAAGTGGGCAGTATGCATGGGTTGGAAGAGTTTGAAATTACAGGTGTTATTCGTAGCCCAAACAACTCTCACTTGAAATTCGATTTAATACTCTCTTACTCATCGTTGATCTCATTGTTTGGTGATGATGCAGATACTGAATGGGGCTGGTATGATTTCTATACCTATTTATTGTTGAAACCTGGAGCAGATCCCAAGGATCTTGAGTCAAAATTGCCAGGGATGGTAGATAAGTATGGCGGGGAAAGAAGAGGTAGCAAACGTGTGGAGTTAATTCTTCAGCCACTCACAAGTATACACCTGGAGTCAGATCTTATGATGGAGGCAACTCAAAATGGAGATGCCAACACAGTTTATTTTCTAGCTATCCTGGCCATTGCTATACTGCTTATTGCGTGGATCAATTATTTGAACATGGCTACAGCTGGGGCCATGGAAAGGGCGAGGGAAGTGGGAATCAAAAAAGTAGTAGGGGCTTCCAGAATGCAATTGGGATTGCAATTTATCATCGAGGCAGCGGTAATAAATCTATTGGCAATAGCAGTTAGTTTTCTGCTGATTTATATGGTGTTGCCTTATTATAATCTGTTTACGGGGTATCCATTAACTGCCGGAGAACTGTTTAATAATTGGGCCTTTTGGGACAAAGTTTTGTTGTTGTATCTCATAGGTACTCTGGTCTCAGGTATTTATCCTGCATTTGTACTATCATCCTACCAACCAGTAAAAGTTCTTAAAGGAGAATGGAAGACTTCCAGTCATGGGTTACTAATGAGAAAGGCTTTAGTAACACTACAGTTTTCTGCTTCTATTATATTGATTACAGGTACCATCCTTGTTTACCAGCAAATTCAGTTTATGCAATCGCGGGAGCTGGGGTTCAATGGTGATGATGTACTTATAGTGAAGGCTCCTGATGTTATTGTTGATGTGGCACAGTACAACCGAAACATGGAAT
Organism: Cyclobacteriaceae bacterium; assembly: GCA_039971015.1. Classification (GTDB taxonomy): domain Bacteria; phylum Bacteroidota; class Bacteroidia; order Cytophagales; family Cyclobacteriaceae; genus ELB16-189. The sequence continues at coordinate 62,575 of JBDVKV010000031.1, read as the reverse complement.
CATTTAAGACAGAATTGTTAAGGTCTGAGCATATTGAGCAAGTCACCATCACATCGGCTATACCCGGAAGAAAAGTGGGCTGGTACATAGGGTCCAGTCGTGTAGGAGTTGATCAAAATGATGCCAGGGTCACCTTGTATGTAGCTACAATGGATACTGATTATTTTGATTTGTTGGATATCCAACTCATAACTGGCAGGGCTTATTCTTCAGAAACAGGAGAAGACTCGACTAACGTAATGATAAATGAAAAGGCTGTTGAAATGCTTGGATTTGAGAGTGCGGAAGAGTCTTTACAACAAAAGGTTGTTCTTTTCAGAGATACCCTTACGGTAATTGGTGTGGTCAGTAACTATTTCCACCAAAGCCCGAAAGAAGATTTTAGTCCAACGGCCTATCGCTTAATGGAGGCAGAAAGAAATTATTTTGCCATTAGGATGGAAACGGGCGAGTATCACTCCGTGTTAAGCAATGCAAAAAAGATTTACGCATCGATATTTCCAGGCTATGCGTTTGATTATTTTTTTCTGGATGATTTTTATAAAGGACAATACGATTCGGAAAGAAAATTCAATAATGTATTTAATACTTTTTCGATATTGGCAGTTATCATTGCTTCATTGGGCTTATTTGCCCTGGCTTCCTTTACCATTGCGCAGCGCACCAAAGAGGTGGGAATCAGGAAAGTACTGGGAGCATCGGTGTCAGGTATTTTTTTATTATTTATTCAAGATTTCCTGAAGTTGATATTCATTGCAAATGGTATTGCCATACCTGTTGTATTACTGGTGATGAATAATTGGTTGAATAATTTTGCGCAACGAATTACGATTGGGGTTGGCGTATTTGTTTTGGCAGTATTTATTGCCATCATGTTGGCGCTATTGTCTATTATTTATCATGCAGTCAAAGCAACAAGAGTGAACCCAGTGAAGGCGCTTCGATCTGATTGAGCTGATACTTATTGAATCCCATACATTCTGGCAAGTGTGCATCATTATTAAACAGTATTTTTTATATTGTTACTAGATTGTGTAACAATAGCTGATAATCAGATGAATAGAAAAACCTTTTACTGGATAGCCACAATAGTTTTCGCCATAGCGGCAGTCATTGACTTTTGGGATGGGTTTGTCCCTAAGCTTGTCAGCTCCGTATCCATCACTTTAGGGTTCGCATTGTTGGCTTTTGGAACTGGCAGGGAGAATAAGAATCAATTTCAAATGGTTGCTTATGGCTTATTTGCTATTGCAATCGGGGCTTTTGTGTACCGTATAATTACAGGGTAAACCACAGGTTCAGCGTTTTTTTGCTTTATATTCTATTCTCACCGATTTGGTTATCTTTAATCATGAAGCCAAAATCGATACTTACACTACTGGCATGCATAAGTGTTTGCTGTGCCTCTGCCCAAATTCAAAAAGAATACATCAATCCAGGACCAGGATATACCCAGGTTGTTGCTGTGAAAGCAGGCAATACCAAAACCATCTATGTCTCAGGCCAGGTAGGGGAAGGAGCTGATCTTGAAGCACAACTAAGGTCATCCTTTGCTAATCTGAAGAAGCAATTGGCTGATGCGGGAGCAGATTTCAGAGATGTGGTTAAAATGACTACATACATTGTCAAGTATGAAGAAAAGGACCTGGATACCTTTCGGAAAATAAGAGGTGAGATATTAGGGGATAAAGAAATGCCAGCCAATACCCTGGTAGGTGTTTACTCTTTATATAAAGATCAATATTTAGTAGAGCTGGAAGCCGTTGCAGTGATTGAAATTAATTAGATTAGAAAAAATTATTGATCAGAAAACCTTCCTTATCGGAGCCATGACATCACGTAGAGATTTTATCAAAGCCACCAGCCTTACAGGAGTGGGGTTAACTATACTTCCTTCCGGAGTTTTGTTTTCAAAACAAAAAGAGGAAAAGGTTCGGATTGGTTTGATAGGTGTTGGCCTTCGCGGTCAGAATCATTTAGATCTTTTTTTGAGAAGAGATGATGTAGAGGTCGTTTCTATTTGTGACGTTCAGCAACGGATGATGGACATGACGAAGGACATGATTAAGAAGTCTGACAGGGCCATGCCACAGACAATACTTGATGGGCCTTACGGTTATCGTAAAATGTTGGAAAATAAAGACATCGATGCGGTAATTATATCCACACCATGGGAATGGCACACGATAATGTGCCTCGATGCGATGAACGCTGGAAAATATACGGCTTGTGAAGTAATGACGGGAGCAACCGTTGAAGAATGCTGGCAGTTGGTACGTACTTCAGAGCGAACAGGCATGCCATTAATGATGTTGGAAAACGTTGCTACAGGCGGGATGTAATGGCAGTAATGAACATGGTGCGACAAAATGTATTTGGAGAACTCGTTCACCTTCAGGGAGGGTATCAACACGATTTGAGGGAAGTAAAGTTTAATGATGGTGTAAAACCTTATGGAGGTGGAGTTGAATTTGGAGAGAAAGGTTTTTCTGAAGCGCAGTGGCGAACGCAGTATTCTGTTATGCGCGATGCAGACCTTTACCCAACGCATGGCATAGGCCCCATTGCCATGATGATTGATATCAACAGGGGAAATCGGTTCACACACCTGACCTCTTATTCTTCCAAGTCGAGGGGGCTGCACGATTACATTGTAAAGAATGGAGGGGAAGATCACCCCAATGCAAAAATTGAATTCAAGTTGGGAGACGTGGTGACCACCATGATCAAGTGCATGAATGAAGAAACCATTTTGCTACAACATGATACCAACCTTCCAAGACCGTACTCCCTGGGCTTCAGGGTGCAGGGCACTAACGGAATTTGGATGGACGTGAATAAATCCATTTATATAGAGGGACAAAGCAAACAGGCTCACCGTTGGGAAGATGCGCAGGCGTGGCTGGACAAGTACGATCATCCATTGTGGAAGGCACATGCTGCAAAGGCAACGGGTGCCGGGCATGGTGGTATGGACTGGTTTGTGATTAATGCGTTTGTGGAATCGGTAAAAAGAAAGACCAATACTCCTCAGGACGTTTATGATGCCGTTACCTGGAGCGCGATAACACCATTATCGGAGACTTCCATCCAACAAGGTGGAGAGACCTTGGATTTCCCTGATTTTACGAGCGGGAAATGGATGTATAGAAAGAATGACTTTGCTAAGGATGGTAAATACTAGGCTTATTCTTTATTTAGAATAGCTGCTATTGCAAATTTGTTAGGAGCTGCTAAATTTGAGGAATAACCCTAATGAATTGAAAAAATTAGCACTAGTCTATTTCATCTTTTTTGGAATGCTCACATCAGTTTTTGGCCAAACAAGGAATATCGTTGGGCGGATATTGTCAAACGAGGAACAAAAACCTATTAAAAACGCAAACATCGTTGTAGAAGGAAGCGAGATATCCACCGTCTCCAATCACCTTGGGTTTTTCGCATTGGAGCTCAATGATGAGGATGTAGGCCCTTTGATTATTTCACATATTGGCTATACAACCAGTAAGGTGGAGGTTCCTGAAATTGATAATTTCAAGATATTATTGAGCAAAGAATATATCCATATTGCTGAATTTGACCTGGCGTATTTTGAGGAGCGAGAACTTGCACTTGCAGAAGGATCAACTGATTCTTTGGGTGCAAAAGAAGTTAGCGCCAAATATCCTGGTGGATGGGAGCATTTCTTCAACGATTTAGGAAGCGTGTTAATCAAAACTTCTTTTTGGAAAGGGCTATATGAGTCAGGAGATAGCGTTTTACTTTTGTCTTTTACCGTAGATCAATCCGGACTCATAACAGAAATTGCTTATGACCCTCAATTAGAGAACTCTGATTCAATTACAATTCAGATCAACACCTTAAAGAATTGGGTGCCCGCAAAGCAGAATGGAAATCCAACAAGTCAATTCTTTAAATTATCACTTAAATGGACTGAAGTATTTTCAACTGAAATTAGTCCACCTTTACCTGAGGGAGGGATGCCTGCTTTTGAAAAGTTTCTTGAAGATAACTTAAAATACCCAATGAGATCAAGATCCTTGGGGGTTGAAGGTAGAGTATTTGTAGAATTTATTGTTGAAAAAGATGGGGGATTGACTGAAATAAAAATATTAAAAGGGGTTAGCTCTGATTTAGATAAAGAGGCAATGAGGGTTATTTCTTTCTCAAAGTGGGAGCCAGGTTCTCGTAAGGGAGAACGAATTAGACAGCGAGTGGTAGTACCTATCACCTTTAAGTTGAGGTAATCGGTTGTTCATTATTCACATCTAGAAGTTATTTCATTAATAAGTTTGAATTTTTAGCTACTTTAAAGAGCCTAAATTTAAATCAATGAGAGCCATTATTGTAATCTTCCTGTTACCCCTCTTTTCATTTGCACAACCTTCCGTCAAAGCCAGTAGAGATTGGATTAAAAAAGACGGTGCGAATATTCTTGCTGAATTAAAAGACTTAATCAGCATTCCCAATCATGCTTCTGACTTGCCTAACATTCAGCGCAATGCGGAGAAGATAAAAAAACTATTTGCAGATCGTGGATTTGATATGCAATTGCTGCAGGAGCCAGGAGCACCTCCCATAGTTTATGGTGAACAAAAAGTGAAGGGAGCCACGCGTACGTTGTGCTTTTATGCTCATTATGACGGACAACCAGTCGATCCATCACTATGGAAACTGGATGCATTCAAAGCAGAGTTGTACGATAAAGGAATGTATCAAGGGGGTAAACCCATCCCCATGCCAAAGGCGGGTGAGCCAATTAACGATGACTGGAGACTTTATGGCAGATCAGCCAGTGACGATAAGGCACCCATCATTGCAATGATGGCAGCCATAGATGCATTGAAAGCTTCTAAAATCGGATTGACATCGAATATCAAATTATTTTTTGACGGTGAAGAGGAATCCAGCTCGCCTCACATTGAAACCTATATGACCAAGTATGGCGACCTGTTCAAAGACATTTCTGTTTGGTTGTTGTGCGATGGTGCAGTTTACCAAACGGGTGACCCTTCTTTTAAATTTGGGGGAAGAGGCATCACTGGGATGCAACTTACCGCGTATGGCCCTTCACGCCCATTACACAGCGGCCATTATGGTAACTGGGCCCCCGTACCGGGTCAAATGATTGCCCGACTACTTACCTCTATGAAGGCGGAGGATGGTACAGTTCTTATTGATGGTTACTACGATTCAGTGGAGCCTATATCTGATTTTGAAAGGAAGCAATTGGCCAATGCACCCAATATTGACGAACAAATGAAGGAGGAATTGGAGCTGGGATACACGGAAGGCAACGGCCAGTCACTGAACGAAAGACTATTACTCCCAAGCTTAACAGTTCGTGGGTTGTCGAGTGGTTCGGTAGGGGATAAAGCTCGAAATGTTATACCTACAATAGCTATAGCTGAATTAGGTATGCGACTGGTAAAAGGAAATGACCCTGAGAAAATGATGGACTTGGTAGAAGCCCATATCAGGAAAGAAGGATGGCATATTGTTTATGAAGAGCCCGATCATGAAACAAGAATGAAATATCCAAAAGTGATTAAAGTGGTCAGGGACAAGGATGGGTTTCCTGCCATCAAGGTGAATATGGATCAGCCTGAAATCATGAGTGTGATCAATGGGGTGAAATCTTTTACGGGAGATAAAGCCGTTTTTCTACCCAGTTCCGGAGGAAGTAATCGTGTAAACAATGCCATTTATGATGTGTTGAAAACGCCAGCTATTTCTGTGAATATGGTGAACCATGACAACAATCAACATGCGGAAAATGAAAACGTACGGGTAGGAAACTTATGGTACGGTGTTGATTTGATGTCTGTGTTGATGACGTTGCCCAACGATATTTCGAAAAAGTAGTATTGTATTAGAAGACAGGTTATACAGTGCTTCGCTCTACTTTGTAGAGCATCAGGCTGGCAATATTGGTAGCACGCATTTTGACTTCATTCGCTTTTTCACCTTCAAAGTGTTCGTCTACGGTTTCAAAAAATAGTTCTTTCCATCTTTCGAAATGAGTTGAATCTAATTTTACTTTTTGATTCAATTGAATGTGTTTGGTCATCGGATCCCCTTTGTAAGGTCCTTTACCAAACAATACCATCTCCCAAAAATCATACATAGTAGGGAGGTGATGAGGCCAGTCTACTTTTGCTATGTCATTAAAAATATGACCAATGGTGTTATCCACCTTTACCTTGTCATAAAATGAATTGACCAGGTTTTCGATATCACTTCTCTCTTCAATGTCCTTTTTCATCATTATCGCTAACTGAATTGTGGGGTCAAATTAATTAACCTTCCTGTGTTGAAATACGATCTTAATCATATTATCGTTCCTTTTCCAACCAATTTCTAATTTAGGGGGTCTATCTTAATAAATGGGCGCTATGAATATGCTAAACCGACTTGTGCTTTTACTTATGATTTTGGCTTCAGTAAGTGGGTGTGAGAAGAATCTTGAACCAGGGATTGACGGAAATCTGGTGTTCGGAGTGGCATATGGGTTTTGTGCTGGGGATTGCGCTCATTTTTTTCAAATTAAAGAAGGAGCTTTATTTAAGGATAAAGTAGAACGTTATGCAGGAGATGACCTCATATTTGAAGATGCGCCATTATCAAATGACAAATACATTCTTGCTGAACCTTTAGTGAGAGATTTCCCAAAATATTTAATTGAAAATCCCAACGAAACCATTGGGTGTCCCGACTGCGCGGATCAAGGTGGGTATCACTTAATCCTTAAAAATGAAGGTGAAAGCCAATATTGGCATATTGATACAAGTACGGGGAGTCATCCTCAAGAGATCAGCGCTTATATCGAGCAGTTAAAATCAGTATTGGAGCAATTACAAGATTAATAATTGCTCCAATAAATAATTATGCAAGTTCTCTTAAGTCTACAGGAACCACCCTGGAAACACCTTTTTCTACCATGGTAATACCATAGATTACATCAGTGCTCGTCATGGTGCGCTTGTTATGCGTAACAATCACAAACTGACTGTCTTTGCTGAAATCCCGAATGATGTTATTGAATTTATCAATGTTGGCATCATCCAGAGGTGCATCCACCTCATCAAAAATACAGAAAGGAGCAGGTTTCAGCAGATACATTGAGAAGAGAAGGGCAGTAGCGGTAAGTGTTTTCTCTCCACCTGATAATTGATTTATACCCAGAGGACGCTTTCCTTTCGGCTTTGCAATAATTTCAATGTCAGACTCAAGAGGTTTGGTAGGATCAGACAATTTAAGGTCGCAATCATCTCCTTCAGAAAACAATGATCTGAAAACATCAATAAAGTGTTCTTTGATTTTATTAAAAGCATCCATGAAGGTCTCACTGGCAACACCTTCAATTTCAGAGATGGTATTGAGCAGCGACTCCTTGGCTTTGTTAAGATCCTCTTTCTGTGCGATGATGAAATCATTTCTTTCTTTGATTTCATTATAAGCTTCCATGGCCATCGGGTTGATAGGCCCCATGTTATCCAGTCGGTTGCGAATTTTGTTTACATCATTGCGAACCTTTTCCTCGTCTGGCAACTCCTCTTCTTCAGTTTCAGATTGTTCGCTCAGCAGTGTATCCAATTCCACTTTAAACTCAACAGACAATCTTTCCTTTACAGAGTTGAGTTCTAGTTTGCTTTCGCTCACCTCGTTTTGCAGCTGCATTAAGATGGTGTCGATGTTTTGTCTTTGATGTTGAATTTCTTTTAGTTCTTTCTCAAATTGATCGATCTCACCTCTGGCTGCATAATATAATTTCTCAGCCTCACCCAAGCCAACTTCCATTTCCTCCTTTTGGGCATACATGCCGATGAGTTCTTCATCGTTGCTCTGAGTGGTTTCAATAATGACTTTAATTTCCTCCTCGTTGGTTTTCAGTTCTTCCTGGTTGGTACTGATACGCAAACTACTTTGCTCCATCGACTCCTGTTTGAAGCGCACTTCTTGCTCCAGGCTTTTTACCCGGTTTTCCTGCTGGTGAAAGGAAATATTAAATTCATTGAAGGCAGATGACTTTTGACTCAGTATTTCATTTTGCGCATTAAAGTCATCGGTTATTAACTTCAGTTTTTCCTCATGCTGTTGTACCGCTACCAATGCCTGTTCGGCTTTTGGCTTTAGATCCTCCAGTTCTTGAGTAAGGTTTTGGATTTTTTCCTGGATATCTTCCCTGCGCAGGTCAGCAGTATTCAGCATGTTGGCAAACTGCTCCTTTTTTGTGCTTACAGAAATGAACTCATCATTCACCATCTTAATGGCGTTGCGAGCTTCTTCAATCTGTTGCTGAAGCGTGTTGTTCTTCAGCTTTTCCAGTTCACGCTGTTTGTCCAGCAAGCCCTGTCTGATGTCCTCCACTTTTCTGGTAAGATCTTTTATTTCCTTATCCAGTTTTTCAATGTTCTTTGCTCTACCAATTTTCTTTCCTTCAAAAAGGCCTACCGATCCGCCAGACAAGCTGAAACGTCTTTTGGTAACCTTTCCATTTTTCGTAATGAAGGTATTTCCATCTTCAACAGGAATGGTTTTAACATCACCATCATGCACATAGGTTTTGTCGAGGATGTAAGCCATCAGTTTCTTGTACTTGGAATCGAATTCCATGATCTGAGTGGCGGGGAATGCATCGGAGTACATCTGCACATCAGAAGGTACAAATTTTTCAAATGAATCCAGAATGAAGAAATTAGCCTTACCCTTACTTGCGTCACTGAGTATATTGATCGCCTCATAGGCTTCCGCCTCGTGCTCTACGATGTAATAGTTGAGATAGGGCTCCAGATAATTTTCAATAGCAACGCGGTATTCTTCTGTTGTCGAAATAATGTCCGAAAGGAGGGGAGCATTTTTTGTCCACCCTACATTTTTCTTAAGAAACTTAATGGCCTCAGGGAAGCCTTCAAGGTTTTCTACCAGTGACTTAGTGAGCTGATATTCGTTTTGACGCGCATCCAGCTTTCTGCCCACCTCCGTCATTTCCTCACGAATCATCTCAATGGTTTTTTCCAATGAGGTGGTGCGTTGAATAACTTCGCTTTCTTCTCCTTTTAGTTTTGAAAGGTATCCGTTCTTTTCAGTGATTTCTTCCTGTAGGATAACCAGCTTCTTTTCAAAGTCTGCGAGGCTGGCACTTTGTTCGTGTGAATCAGTGGCCGTTCTTTCAATCTCTTGTTTAAAAGAAGAGACCTGGATTTCACGAATCTCCAACGCTTTGTTGAGTTGGTAGGATTCATCCTGGCTGGTACGGTGTGCTTTGCGCAATGCATCAACTTCTCCCTGCAAAGTTAGTGTGGAAGCTTTTTGGGTATCATATTCTGCTTTTAGCGCAGCCACCTTTTCGGAGATTTCCTTTAGCTGTGCCTGAGCCGACTCCTTTTCAGTATCAAGGCTCTGGATACTGAATCTGGCCCTTTCATTACTTTGCTTATCCTGGTCAATCTGTTCTTTCAGATTAGAGATGCGATCATTAAGGAAGCGGAGGCGTTCGTTCTTGATCTGCTTCTCGCTTTCGTATTGACGAATTTTGCCTACGTACTCATTGATTGCTTTTTGTCTGCTTGAAAGTGTTTTTTCCTTGTCAATCAGATCAGCCTTTGATTTTTCAATAAGGGCCTCTCTTTCTGCAATAGCGGCTGTGAGTGAGGTTTTACGGTCGTTTTCTTCTGCTACTTGCTTATTGACAGAGTCGAACTTCTCTTTCTGCTTTTTCACTACCAGTTTGGCCAGTTGAATACTTTTTTGCTTGTATTCTTCCTTTATCCTGTAGTAGGTTTCTGTTTGTTTGGCCTGTTTTTCAAGGCTCTTCATGTTTTTCTCTATCTCAAAGAGCAAATCTTCCACGCGTTCAAGATCCGCATCGGTGTCTTCAAGCTTCTTGAGGGTCTCTTTTTTGCGTTTTTTAAACTTGGAAATACCCGCAGCTTCTTCAAACAACATCCTTCTGGAGTTGTCGCGGTCGTTAAGCAGGTCATCCACCATTCCCAGCTCTATAATAGCATAGCTGTTGGAAGCTACCCCTGTATCCAGAAACAGGTTGGTGATGTCTTTAAGGCGGCAGGTAACATTATTCAATAAATATTCACTTTCACCTGAGCGGTACAGCCTGCGGGTGATAGTCACCTGCGAATATTCAGTAGGGAGAATGTTTTTGGTGTTGTTAATCGTAAGTGAAACCTCGGCCAATTGGAGGGGCGAACGTGTATTGGTACCGTTAAAGATGATATTTTCCATCTTTTCCGACCTCAAAGCGCTTGTCTTTTGCTCACCCAGCACCCATCGGATGGAGTCAACTACATTTGATTTTCCGCAACCGTTGGGTCCAACGATCCCTGTAATGCCCTCATCAAAGTTGATAACTACCTTATCGGCAAAACTCTTAAATCCTTTAATCTCCAGCTTCGATAACTGCATGAATACGTTCGTTGAAAGTGGTTGTTGTTTTAGAAAGACCGCAAAGATAACTTTGATTTGCCATTTGAGAAACGCACGTCTCTAAATTCATCCACAATTTATCCAGACCATAAAATTTCAAAAAAGTTGGAATTAAGGATATTTAGGTATCTTTGATCTATATGGATTTTCAGTTTTGGATATGGATCATAGTGGTGGTGATCACCCTGATAGCGCGTGCTAACAAAAAGAAGGCGGGTCAAGCCCCTCCACCTGAGGATATTCCAGATCAGCCAAGAAAATCACAGCCCTCTACTCAGCAAAAGCCCATCACATTTGAAGATCTCCTGAGGGAGATTCAGGGAGAAAAGGCTATGTCGAAGCCTGTTGCCAGCAAACCCAAGGAAAAGAAGCCTGAATACGACTTTGTGGATTACGATGATGACATTCCTGATGAAATACAGGAGTTTGAGGATGTAGATTATGACCACAGCAAAGACGAAAAAGCCTTCCAAACCTACGAGGCAGCGCTAAAAGAGGCTGAAAAGGCTCCTCCAGTAAAGGAATCAGCTGGTGTTGGCAGGATAATGAGGTCGGAGCATTTTAAAGAGTATAACCTGAAGAAAAAGAAAGCATCATTTGATTTTTTGAAAGAACTGAAGGACCCTAAAGGGTTTAAGAAGGCTTTTATAATGAGTGAAATTCTTAACAAAAAGTACTAAAAAAGTACTAAAAAGGCATTTTTGAGGCTAAATATTACTTGAATTGGGTAATATTGACTTTTTAGGCTTCGTGGTAAGCAGGATTCTACATCTTTGCTCAGTATTATTAATATTAATAGATATTGGGATTGATATAGGGTTACTATAATTTTTTAAAGGACATTTATTATTGCTTAATTTTTTGAATTATTTCTCGAGATGAAATCCTGTAGTGCTTTAATAATCACCGTTTTACTTTCTATACTTCTATGGGACTCAGGACAGGCATATGCCCAATGCCAGCCAAGACTGTCATTGGATAAAGTTTTGATTGATAAATCAGCGAATAAGGGTTCATTTGAATTGAAGGTAATTGCCTCTGCCAACTATAGCGGGCAATTGATCCAATTATTAGGCCCTGATGAAAGTTTAATAACATCATTCTCTGGAAATGGCACGAAGGAATTCGACTTTAAGAACTTAGCATTAGGTGAGGATGGTTTATTTCGTGTTGTAGTTGAGTTTGAGGGCGAGGACTCCTTTCTCTGCAAAAAGAAAATGTTAGATGTTGAATTTACTAATCGTTAAACGGATGAGACGATTAGCCTATTTCATTGTATTTTTTTCGGGGTTGTTGTTTGGCCACACAGAGCTTATGGCACAGCCTGGCTGTTTATCTATTTCAGCCACTACCAGCACCACCAGTTGCTTTAGCGGAAATGATGGGCAGATCAGTCTGACCATTACAGCTGGAAACCCAGGCCAGGCTCAGCCGCCCTGGGATATCGAATTGTTTTTTCAAGATAGTGGTGGAGGGCTAACCCAGTTGGCCTTTCACGATAACGTGTCGGTCACTTCTATCACATTCACTCCAGGGAATGGATCATTAAACGTGGCCGGGGCAGAGGCATTTGGTATCCCGAGTAATGATTTTGATCCTGGTAGCGAATACCGGATTAATGTGAGGTCAACAGGCGGTGTACTCACCTGTAGAAATAAAACCTTGACCAATATCCAGGTGACTGAACCCACTCAGATCAACGGAACGGTAAATACCATTACGCCTGCATGTACCGTTGGAACAGGAGCGATCGCCCTCGATGTATCAGGGGGAAGCCCTTTGGCCGGCCCACCGGACTATATCTATACCTGGACGGGACCGACTCCAATCGCAAATACTGTTGAAGATCCAACCAACCTCGATGCGGGTACTTATAATGTCACTATTGAAGATGCACTGGGATGTACAGTTGATGTATTGAATATAATTGTACCCATGGGGCCCGAGGCCGGTGCAGATAATACAGTAAGTGCATGTAACACGAATACCGCTTTTGATCTTTTCGGTAGCCTTTCAGGTACTCCGGATGCTGGCGGTAGCTGGGCAGAGTTAACAGCAAGTGGAGCCACAATTACAGGTAATAATGTTGATTTTTCGGGAGTAACCGCAGGGTCATACGACTTCGAATATACCGTTGCTGGAGTAGCACCATGTGCCGATGCCACAGCTATAGTTACCGTTAATGTGGTTGACGCTCCAGATGCCGGAACCAACAATACAGTGAGTGCCTGTAACAACGATGGCGCTTTTGATTTATTTGCCAGCCTTGGAGGCACGCCTGATGGTGGTGGCTCGTGGGTGCAAACATCTGGTGCCGCGCGAACCATTACCGGCAACGATGTAGATTTTGTAGGAGCAACTGCCGGTGCATATGATTTTGAATATACAGTTACTGGGGTGGCACCATGTGCCGATGCTACGGCCTTAGTTACAGTTAATGTTGTGGATGCACCTGATGCTGGAACAAATAATACGGTAAGTGCTTGTAACACTGATGGCGCTTTTGATTTATTTACCAGCCTTGGAGGTACACCTGATGGCGGAGGTGCCTGGGTGCAAATATCGGGTGCGGCTCGAACCATTACCGGCAACGATGTAGATTTTGTTGGAGCAGCTGCAGGCGCTTATGATTTTGAATATACGGTGACTGGCCTTGCGCCATGTGTTGATGCTACAGCTATAGTTACGGTTAATGTGGTTGACGCTCCGGATGCAGGAACCAACAATACGGTGAGTGCTTGCAACACTGATGGCGCATTTGATTTATTGGCCAGCCTTGGAGGCACTCCTGATGGTGGTGGCGCCTGGGTACAAACATCGGGTGCAGCGCGAACCATTACCGGCAATGATGTAGATTTTGTTGGAGCATCTGCGGGAGCATATGATTTTGAATATACAGTTACAGGGGTGGCACCATGTGCCGATGCTACGGCCTTAGTCACAGTTAATGTTGTGGATGCACCAGATGCTGGGACAAACAATACAGTAAGTGCTTGCAACACAGATGGCGCTTTTGATTTGTTTGCCAGCCTTGGAGGCACCCCTGATGGTGGAGGTGCCTGGGTGCAAATATCGGGTGCAGCTCGAACCATTACCGGCAATGATGTAGATTTTGTTGGAGCAGCTGCAGGCGCTTATGATTTTGAATATACGGTGACTGGCGTTGCGCCATGTGTTGATGCTACAGCTATAGTTACAGTTAATGTGGTTGACGCTCCGGATGCAGGAACAAACAATACGGTGAGTGCCTGCAACACAGATGTCGCTTTTGATTTATTTGCCAGCCTTGGAGGCACCCCTGATGGTGGAGGCACATGGGTGCAAATATCGGGTGCAGCTCGAATCATTACCGGCAATGATGTAGATTTTGTTGGAGCATCTGCGGGAGCATATGATTTTGAATACACAGTGACAGGCGTTGCACCATGTGCAGATGCCACAGCCATAGTTACCGTTAATGTGGTTGACGCTCCGGATGCCGGAACCAACAATACAGTGAACGCTTGTAATAACGATGGCGCATTTGATTTATTGGCCAGCCTTGGAGGCACTCCTGATGGTGGTGGCGCCTGGGTACAAACATCGGGTGCGGCTCGAACCATTACCGGCAACGATGTAGATTTTATTGGAGCATCTGCAGGCGCTTATGATTTTGAATATACGGTGACTGGCGTTGCGCCATGTGTTGATGCTACAGCTATAGTTACTGTCAATGTGGTTGACGCTCCTGATGCAGGAACTAACAATACAGTGAGTGCCTGTAACACCGATGTAGCTTTTGATTTATTTACCAGCCTCGGGGGCACACCAGATGGTGGTGGTACTTGGGCGGAAATCTCTGCTAGTGGGGCAGTTATAACAGGAAACAACGTAGATTTTACGGGTATTACCCCAGGTACTTATGATTTTGAATACACGGTAACTGGTGCTGCGCCTTGTGTGGATGTTACAGCGATAGTTACAGTTAATTTATTAGCACCTCCTGATGCAGGAGCAGACAATTCAGTATCAGCTTGTAGCAATGTGGCTGCATTTGATTTGTTTGCCAGCCTTGGCGGAACACCTGAGGTGGGTGGCACCTGGGCACAAACATCAGGAGCAGCCAGAACAATTACCGGAAACAATGTTGACTTAGTAGGGGCAATTGCAGGTGCTTACGAATTTGAATATACCGTCACAGGAACGGCACCTTGTGCAGATGCCACAGCTGTTGTAACTGTCAATGTTTCTGATCCCCCAGATCCGGGATTGGACAATACAGTAAATACATGTAATTCAGATACAGCCTTTGATTTGTTTGCCAGCCTTGTTGGAACACCAGATGTTGGAGGGGTTTGGACAGAAATAACAGCCGGGGGTGCTGTGATAACTGGAAATACGGTGGACTTTACGGGAATCGCGGGAGCAACTTACCAGTTTCAATATACCATCACTGCAACGGGTTGTAACCCGGTCTCTTCTGTTGTTACTGTTGATTTATTTGATATTCCCACAGCCACTATTTCTGGTGATGCAACTATTTGCACCGGACAAAGCAATACGATTACAATAACACTAACGGGAGTAGGTCCGTGGGATATTCAATACTCTGATGGTGGTGCGCCTATAGCCATAAATGGAATCGCAGCTTCGCCTCACACGTTTTCTGTTTCTCCAGCAATTAACACTACCTATTCACTGGTGTCTGTAACGGATGCCCGATGTGGGGCTGGAACAGTAAGTGGTACAGCTACTGTTTCCATATCACCCATTGCTGGAAATCCCGCTACTTTTGGATCTGAGACCTGGCTAGCCTATGTATATGATGACAGTGGTAGTCCCGCTCCTCCTGCAACCAATATTGATTTTAATAATGCTAAATACCGTGGGTTTCTTGATGATACTGAGATCGCTGCAATAAGTGGTTTTTCAAGCTACGATGTGGCAACAGATGCGTTTGACCTCAATCTTTCTAATACGGTGCCTGTGGCTGGTGCAAATATTTGCGGCTCTTATTTGAATGATTACAGCATCAGGTTCCGAATGACAAAAACTTTTGCTGCAGGAATTTACACTTTCACGCTTGGCGCAGATGATGGAGTGCGTTTATTGGTTGACGGAGTAAGTGTTTTACCGGCAGGAGCGTTTAATACTCATTCGTTTACTACCTACAACTCTACACCTGTATGCCTTACAACTGGAACTCACAATTTAGTGATTGAATATTTTGACAGAGGAGGATTTTCAAGAATCAACTTTGATTATACCGCTGCTCCTGGCCCTTCAGTTTCTACCCCGGTATCGCTTTGTGTAAACTCTCCCGCTCCGACATTGAGTGCATCCAGTGTGGGCGCTATAGATTACAATTGGTATACAGACGCAGCTTTGTCTACACTTATTTCAAGCGGTGCCAACTATACACCACTGCCTGCGCAATTGGATATGACTATTGTTGGTACAACAGACTTCTTCGTTACTGCTGTTTATGCTTGCGGAGAAACACCATCTTCACAAGTGACTGTAGATGTGACCAGTGGGGCGAATATTGTGTTGCCAACTCCACCCGTTCAGGTTTGTGATGTTGGTGGCATTGTTGATCTCAGTACTTTCGTAAGCGCAACTCCGGCAGGAGGGACTTTTACATTCTCTGGTACAGGTGTAACTGCAAGTCCGAATTTTGACCCATCTGGATTAGGTAATACTACCAGTACCATAACAGTGGATTATGTAGCTGGTACTTGCTCTACGTCTACCACTTTTGATATCGACATTGTGACCAATGCCACTATAACTGTACCTGCAGGAGCTACTGCATGTGAATCAGGTGGTATTGTTGATCTTACTACACTGGTGAGTGGAAACCCGGGTGGAGGTGCTTTCACCTTTGCAGGTACGGGAGTAGTAGGTGCTGGTCCTGACTTTGATCCTAGCGGCATAACAGGCATGACAACCGTTACGGTTGATTATAATGTTGGCGGTTGTGCTGCTCCAACACAAATGTTTGATATTGATGTGGTGCCAAACGTATCGCTTGTTGTTGATAATTCAACTACAGTATGTCCTTCGGGCGGGCCAGTAGATTTGGCTGCGCTGATCACCCCATCACCCACTGGTGGTGTGTTGACGTTTACCGGAACGGGCGTGACAGGAACTCAGTTTGACCCTTCAGGGTCTGCCGGATCAACGATAGTGATTAATGTATCCTACGATATTGGTGGATGTACTGCAGCTTCTACAGTTCAGGTTGTAGTGCGCTCTGCTACAGACCCTTTATGTGGTGGCCCGACAGGCAATTGTGCTACAGTGGTAATTACTCCGGCACCAACAGCAGCAATTTGTTCTCCAACTGATGGTTCGATTATGTTCAATATTAATCCTCCAGTGCCAACCATCAATAATACTGGTGTGCGAATAGATATTGTTGGAACGTCAACTACCAATTTAGGTGTATCACAAACGAATTTTAACGACCCGTTATTTACTGGGTTATCTGTGGGGACTTACGACTATACCATTGAATACGGAGATCCAGGTTGTATAAAAACAGGTCAGGTAACGGTACTTCTTGGGCCGGATGTAGTAGACTTTACCGTAGCGCCCAATAGCGTTAATTGTTTTGGTAGTGCAGGGGGTGTTGTTCTTTCCAATATCAATGGATCAGATTTAGCAGACTATACTTATGAAGTCACACAATTAGGAGCTGTGGTGTCTACAGGTACGATTACTCAATTGCAATCATTGGGAGAAGTGACTGTTGCGGGTTTTGGAACTGGTAATTTTGAAATAAAATTATCGCAAGATCAATCAGCAACTACAACATGTCCTAGCCCAGTGCAGTCGGCACGTAAGCCATTTACAGTTACGAGCCCTGCAGCCAATCTGGATACTTTGTATGTCAACAAAACAGTTTCTGTACCTGATCTGCCAACCGGGTCTATGGTGGTTGGGATAGCAGAGAGTTTGCAGGAACCCTATGAGGTAAGACTGGAATTAACGCAACCACTCTTCCCAGGTCAGGTATATGCACAAGACTTTACAGAAGCCACAAGGAATGCACTTAATCTTAAAGTAGAGTTTGAGGCTCCGAATTTATTTGCAGGAGGATACTTATTGTCATTGCGTGATGCCTTGGGTTGTAGGAAAGATTATCCGGTTACTATTGACGTTGATAACAACCTGATGGTACCTAATATTTTCACGCCCAATGGTGACGGTATAAATGAAGTTTTCTTTATTCGCAACATACCCGATGCTACTGAAGTCATGATTACCAATCGATGGGGCAAGCAGGTTTATTCCTCCACGAATTACCAAAATGATTGGGATGGAGGCGATATAGCAGATGGGGTTTATTACTATCGCATCAATGCCGGGGGTCAAAGCTACTCTGGATGGGTAGAGGTGTTGCGCGGTAAATAATTACAGTGCTGTAAGAAACTTCATGGTATCCACGTTGTCAGCGTAGTCATCCAACCCTGGCATTTGGGCTTTCCCAAAATCAATACTTCCTTTGAACCAGCCTTTGGCAGAAAGTATGCATTGGAGTTTTTCGCTATGCATTGCCAATCTGTTTTTTAAATCCTCCTGATCGGTGTAGCGCTCATAGAACATTACAGAAATGGGAGATACTAGTTTATCACTTTCTACCATCAGGATGGCCCCGTTGTCGTAGAAGTGTTTCAGATTTGTTAAGTGAATGGAACGTTGATAGTTATAGTTGTTGGCGTATTTGTTGTGGTTAACAATATCTGTGAATTTTTCCCATTCTCTTAGGAGGGGAATGAGATCGTACTCTTCCGGGATATACAATTTAGAAACGTTTCGGCACCCCAACCCAAAATATTGGAATGTGTCATTGCCAAGAGCTCCCAGCTCTTCGTTTGTTTCCCCACCTATCAGGATAGCACATGAAGATCTGTTCTTGCGAATGATGTGGGGTACATTTTTGAAATAATAAGAAAAGTACCTTCCTGTATTGTCACTTCCCGTGGCTATGGCCGCATCGTATTGATGAAGCCGCTCTTCAAAAGAGGCCAGTTCAGAAAAATGTGGATTAATCTCAGAGAGGATTTGATGGATGAACGGCAGTAATTCTGAGTCTTGTGAGCTCAACTTTATTTGTGCCCGGTGTCCACTGATCAGAATGCAAAGGTAATCGTGAAATCCAACCAAAGGAATGTTTCCGGCCATGGCAACACCAACGGTTTTCGGGGCGCTATTGCTGGTAGGATATTTGGAAACCCAGGCTTCCAAATTTTCTTTATTGAGAAAAAGGCTAATTCCATCAAGGGCAAGGTTGATATTGTCTTCAATGAACCAAGGGTTTTTTGCTCGCGCTTTTTCCGCCATTGCTTTTAGCTCCTTCTCAGGTAATTGTTTCAATTGATTACCGAGCTCACTCAATGCTGCTATTCTTTCTTCTAAATTCATACTGTACGCACTAAACTTTTGGGTTGCCTTTCTTGTTTGAAGGATTGGATAAGAATCGTATTTTTGTGCGAAATTACTCGGATTCGATAGATTTTTAAAGGCATGGCAATAAAGATAACAGATGAGTGTATTAATTGTGGGGCTTGCGAACCAGAATGCCCCAACACTGCAATATATGAGGGGGGTATAGAGTGGACCTGGGCAGGAGGAACAGCACTTGCCAATGAAGTGGTATTAGGAGATGGTTCAAAAGTAGATGCAACTAGTGATCAGGCTCCGGTTTCTGATGAATTTTATTATATCGTATCAGGTAAGTGTACCGAATGTACGGGCTTTCATGAAGAGCCTCAATGTGCTGCGGTATGTCCCGTTGATTGCTGTGTACCTGATCCTGATATGGTAGAAACCAAGGAAGTGCTTACAGCAAAGAAAGCCTGGTTGCATAACGAACAACTCCAAAGCTAAGTCTGAAAGTTCGAAGACTATCTCATTTTTGATCGCTTGATCAGGTAGGCTTGAAGCACTTCAAAATAGTTGCTATGTGCGTCAGCAGAGATGAAATCAATTTTAAGCTGATTGCATTTTAGCTTCAGTTCTTTATGGAAGGAGGTGAGCTGGGTGGTGAACCGCTCTCTGATTTCAGCAGGATTTAATTTTATCTTTTCCCTGCTTTCCAGATCGATGAACTCATAAGGTCTCTCGTCAAAGTCAAAATCCAGTTCTGTTTTGTGATCGGTGACATGAAATAACAGCACCTCATGTTTGTTGTGTTTCAGATGTTGTAGCGCCTTAAAAATTTCATTGGGATCTTCATCTCCATCAAACATATCGCTGAAGAGGACCACGAGTGATCTTCTGTGTGTTTTCTCCGCAATCTCATGGAGCACATTGGCTACTTTGGTAGCCTTGGGTTCTTTGGCTCCCTGATCAATTGCCCTTTCCAACAACTGGAAGATTTTGTCCAAATGCGAGGGGGTTGACTTAATAGGAGTGAACTCTTCTATTTTATCTGAAAACAGGCAAAGGCCTACTGCATCCCGCTGCTTGTGCAGCAGATAACTGATGGCAGAGGCCGCGTATATGCTAAATTTAAACTTGGCCAGAGAGTCTGCCGGGTAAAACATGGAGGAGGAGCAATCGATTGCAATAAGGCATCGAAGGTTGGTCTCCTCTTCATACTGCTTGGTATATAACCTGTCTGTTCTGGCAAATACTTTCCAGTCGATATGACGGGTACTCTGGCCTTCATTATAGAGACGATGCTCAGCGAATTCTACAGAAAATCCATGATAGGGAGACTTGTGTAAACCGGTAATAAAGCCTTCTACGAGCTGTCTGGCTAATAATTCAAGGCTCGCAGACTGCTTAATGGTATCGAAATTAATTTTCACGAATTTTGGAAATAAGAAATATACCTAATTAATTAGGGGCTTGTACAAACATTATATAACGCACTAGCGGCATTTATGGTGCCTTAAGTTTGTGATAAATTTTTAAAATACTATCTTCGATTAAGGCAATTTACCTCAAAATTCACAACTAAACCCAGATTCGTGGAAGAGAATAAGAATAACGGAAGGGACGAAATATTTTCGGAGAAAGTGAAAGCTGGAAAGCGGACATACTTCTTTGATGTAAAGGCAACCCGATCAAACGATTATTACCTGACCATTACAGAAAGTAAGAAGCGTTACAACAAAGATGATGAAGGATTCACGTACGAGAAGCACAAAATCTTCCTGTACAAAGAAGACTTTAACAAGTTTGTTGATGCCCTGAATAGCACGGTCAATCATGTAAAGACAGAGCTGATGCCAGAAGTGGACTTCGAGCAATTTGACCAACCTCGCGAAACCAGTGAGGCAAAAACCTCAACCATTGATACAGAACTAAAGTGGGACTAGTTCCCAACCTATACCTAGATGGAGAAAAGCCCCAATAATTTTGGGGCTTTTCTTTTAAGGCAGTCCGCTTTCGCTGGGTTGTGATTATATTTGCCCCCTTTCAAAACGGCTTAAATAATTATGGCACTCAGATGCGGCATCGTGGGGCTTCCCAACGTAGGTAAATCAACCCTTTTCAATGCACTGTCAAATAATAAGGCAGAGGCAGCAAACTTCCCTTTTTGTACGATTGAACCCAATGTGGGAGTAATTGCCGTTCCGGACGAACGACTTGAAATTCTTAAGGGTCTGGTAAATCCTCAAAGGGTATTACCCACAACTTTTGAATTCGTAGATATTGCTGGTCTTGTAAAAGGGGCGAGCAAGGGGGAGGGACTTGGTAACCAGTTTCTTGCCAATATCCGTGAAGTAGATGCCATTGCCCACGTGGTGAGGTGCTTTGAAGATGATAATATTATTCACGTAGATGGAAGGATCAAACCCATTGCTGATAAGGAGATTATCGATACTGAGTTACAGTTAAAAGACCTCGAGTCAGTAGAGAAAAAAATTGCTAAAGCGGAACGAACTGCCAAGGGAGGTGACCCTAAGGCAAAGAAAGAGCTGGCGAGCCTTAAGATGTACAAAGAGGCCCTTTTAGCGGGTAAAAATATTAGAGTAGTAGAGGCCAGTGAAGAGGATAAAGCGGCCATCGAAGATTTGCAGTTACTTACTGCCAAGCCCGTATTGTACGTGGCCAATGTAGAGGAAGCTTCGGTTCATTCTGGTAATGCTTTCTCACAAGAGCTGGCTGCAAAGGCCAAAGAAGAGGGGGCGGAGACCATAGTGGTGTGTGCTGCCATAGAAGCCCAGATTGCCGAGTTGGATACGGTTGAAGACAGGGAACTCTTTTTGGAGGAATACGGACTTAAAGAGTCGGGGCTGGGTAAATTGGTAAAGGCTACGTACAGCCTGTTGGACCTGATTACTTATTTCACGGCAGGAGTACAGGAGGTAAGGGCCTGGACAATAGAAAAGGGCTGGAAAGCACCTCAGGCGGCCGGGGTTATCCATTCAGATTTCGAAAAAGGGTTTATTAAAGCAGAGGTAATTAAATTGCCTGATTATCAACAGTATAAGACAGAGGCGGGGTGTCGTGAAGCGGGTAAACTGGCCATAGAAGGCAAAGAATACGTGGTTAAAGACGGTGATATCATGCATTTTAGGTTTAATGTTTAAATAATCCTTACATCTGAACGCCCGATTTGTCTGATTTTTAGTATTTTAGCTATCCGCTGTTGACTTTTTAGCGGTACTCATAGATTTTTTCAAAAGGCATAATCCGCAGACGTTGAGAATCCGGATCGTTTTTTCGCTTAAGAATAGAGGGGCTTATGTTCCCTTTCACCATCAATTTTTATTGGCGCAAACCATTAAAGGTTTGATCATGATTGGTGGAAATAAAGAGTTTGCCGACTATAAACAATTCAATTTTTCGGGCCTTAAAGGGCAAATTAAGATAAGCCGTAAGGGACTCCATTTCTTTTCTTCCAAGATCACATTGGTCTTTTCGGCTGCTGATAAACCTTTCCTTGACTACTTTTTGGGGGTGCTATTTGCACAAAAAGATTTGATGATAGGCAACCTTCAACTGGCACCAGAATCCTACGAAAATGAAGATCCAGTAACCATCACAGACTCTGTGAAGTTCCTGTGTATTTCACCTATTGTATTGCTGCCAGGGTCATTCAATGATGATAATGCCAAGCGGTTTATATCTCCGGAAGAAGATGAGTTTTCAGATTTGTTGTATGACTCTACAATAGCCAGAATGGAGGCCAGTGGTAAATATACTCCTGAACAATTGGCCGACTTTTATAAGTTTCAAGTGGTAGCCGATCAGGAATACATCAACAGAATTCAATCGTCTCATAAAAAATTCGCCCGGATCTATCCAGTGTATGATTCGGATGTAAAATTTGAGGTGCGTGGTTATACCTTCCCTTTTACCATGTACGCACCACAACCGGTACAACAGTTCGTTTACGAGAATGGCATTGGTCATTTTTCACACAAGGGCTTTGGTATGTTGGATGTGGCTAACTCGGATACAGACTCCAAAACTTCTCAGTCAGCATCCAAAGAAGAATTTAACTACGCCTAACGACCATTTACTGCAATAGGGAAGTACCCGATAAGGAGATCCGCATTGGGTTGAAACGGTCTGTAGTAAAACAATACTTCATAAAAATTCTCTGTTTCAAAGTGACTTCCTTCAAAATGTTGGGGAGGGAGTTGGCTATCCACTATCAGGTATTGGTAATTGTACCACCCTTGCTTAAGCAATTGTGTGTTTTGGTAAGCTCCCATAGCAGGATCAAAATTCATTTGACTCTCCTTATTTTTGATCCATTGGTTAAAGGCTCCAACAAGGTAAATCCTGGCTTTGTCCAATTCCTGCGACTTTAAAGTAAAGGTGACATCCACATAATTGGAGGCGGTTTCGTCATCTCCATTATCTCTGTTTTCGATATAGAATTGTCCATTGATATCTGGATACTGCGAATAGACTTCGTGAACTCTGGAGGCATCGGGTTGAACCCATAAATGGTAGGGCAGAGAAGTTTTATCAACCCTGTCTGTATTTTGACCAGGGAAATTGATAGACCTGAAATCCACAAATCGGAATTCGTTACCTGCCGTAAAAAATTTATCGTTGTCGAAAAGTCGGTATTCAATTTGGTTGACATCCTCTCGTACGAAAGATGGCTTCACATCGAATTTGGCGTTGTCCCACCGTTGGTTTTGGCGGATCACTACATGAACAGTTCCAAATGGATTGAGGATCTCAATGCCTTTGTAGTCTACCGTAAAATTCAATTGTTGATTGGTGGAGCGCAGGGTCAAAGCTCCGGAAGTCTGGTTGTCTTGTTTCAAGCTCGTTCTACCTTCATATACCATAAAACGATGGGATAATATGATATCTGATTTATTACCATTTCGATAAACCACCAGCAGGTAATTACCTGGCAGTTTTACCTTGGGCAGGTTAAAGCGATAATGTACATAGGGAACCTGAGTATTGCTGGAGAAGGCATACTCCGTGATGTTGAACTCGTTGTAATCCATCATAAAATCCAGATCCCTTAAGGAAGAGGCTTTCCAATCATACTGGCAATGGATAATCTGAGCGTAATAACTGTTATAATCATTCCGAAGGTCGTCAAATTCCAGCACCAGGTCGGTTTGATGGAGTTGGGTTACGGCCGGTAGCAGGTGACTCCTTATTTCCTGCTTTTCGCTATAAAGCTGGACGGATTTAATCTCAGGCTCGTATGTTCTATTGTCAAAAATGAGCTCTTTCTTGGCAGGAGTAACGAAAAGGCTTAGAATAAAGGGGATAATCAGGCTCATGGACAAATCTACTTTAAAAATATTTGTTTCAATTTTCGCACCAAAACGCAACAAATAGGGTATGACTTTACGTTTGCGGACGTTATCGAAATGGGATTACAACCATTTCTCTCTATTACGTGTCTAAGGGGTAACGTGTACATGCTGACGGATGAGGACCTGATAAAAGGCTGCGCCAATGGCGACAGAGCTTCGCAAAAAGCTCTATATGAACGCTATTGCCGCAAAATGATGGTCACCTGCCTTCGCTACGCAAAGTCAGAACATGAGGCAGAGGATATTCTTCAGGAGGGGTTCGTAAAGGTTTTTTCCAACATATCAAAGTTCAGGGCTGAATCACAATTGGGTACCTGGATTACGCGGATTATGATCAACACGGCCCTGAATAAGCAAAGGTCCAAGGTGTATATGTTACCGATGGTAGATGTGAAGGAGAGCCATTCGATTCAGGAAGAAGAAGTGTCTCTATCGAATTTTCACCTGAATGACCTTTTAGAGGTCGTGCAGTCTCTGCCGGATGGATGCAGGATCGTATTTAACTTGTTTGCTATCGAGGGGTATAGTCATAAAGAAATTTCTGAAATGACAGGGATTAGTGTTGGAACTTCAAAGTCGCAATACAACAGGGCAAAGAGCCTTTTGCGAACCAAAATTGAAGCACTTGAAAAAGAAAAATTAGAATATGGGCAGGCCACAATTTGAAGACAGCTGGAAGGGTGTATTTGAAGGAGCGGAATCTGCCGTTCCTGATTCCGTGTGGGACAAGGTAGAAATGGACCTTGTTCGAATGGAAAACAAAACCAATAAGACGCGAGTAGTTTTTTATCAGCGACTGGCTGCCATGGTAGCTTTATTTGCTTTGATGATGGCCTCGTATATAGCTTATGACAGGACATCCGATGACGGAGGTGCGCTTCAAATAGCTCAGCAAAATCAATCCAGTGAAAATTCAGAAGCCAATTTAAATTCCAACACAACTGAGGCGAAGCCTGTTCTTGAAACGCCAGATACGGAAGGTGTTAGGGGTAAAAATACAGGAGTACCGACAACGAGGGTTGTGGCAAAAACAAATAGTACAAATACATCAACCGTAGGCAATTCAAATTTGATGACGGCACCAGCCAATGTAAATACGCAAAAGTCTTACCGCCAGTCAGATTTAACTGCGTTCATTCCGGATTGGCCGGCCATTGAGGTGAAGCTCAAGAGTAAGGGGTTCTATGAGCCCAATTTCCCTCGAGAGCTCCCTGCTATGCCGTCTTACTTAATGGCTTCCAGTAAAAATGATAATGCCAACGAAGCTGTTTATGCCTCCTTGGGTTTTGCCGGTGGTAGTTACAATCCCGGAACGGTTGCTTCTGAACCAAGTTCTTTATCACGAATGGCATCACAGTCTTCGTTCATCTCGGCACAGGCTGAACCTCAGAGTGCCCGCGCCACAATAGGAACTGCTTACTCTATTGGTGTGAATACAGGTAAGCAACTTTCCAAACGGTGGGCAGTTCAAGGTGGGTTGGGTTATATGGTGCAGAACATCGATTACACCTCTAACTATACAAGTATTGCACCCGATAATACATTGAGGGCTGCGGTTACTGAATATGCAGATACGGAGACGATGATTGCCATTGGTCCTCCTTATTCAATTAGGAGCATAAATAAATATTTATCCATTCCGGTTCAAGTAGGGTATAAGTTGGTAGACAGAAAAATTGGATTACAGTTGAATGCCGGTATGGCAACGGATCTTTTCTTGAGCAATACTTTGAAAGACGAATCTGGAATGACAGAAAGTTTTACTCAAGGCGCTGGAAAGGAGTCACCTTATCGCAGTGTAAACTGGAGCGGGCTTATGGGGCTTGAACTAAGTCATAAATTGGCTGAAAGATACCGCGTGGCGCTTGTACCGGGTATCAGGTACACGTTTAATTCAGCGTTGAAAGATAATACTCAGGTATCGTACAATCCTTTTGTGTTGGATGTTGGGTTGCGGGTGAAATACATATTCAAGTAGCGCCCTAGCCCAGGGCATCAATGTCCTCTGCAAGTTGCCCCCACTTTGAGTTGGCCTCTTCCAACTGTCTGGTTACACCATTGAACTTTTGCTGTATTTCGTTGAGCTTTTCAAAGTCACCAAATATTTCCGGCTTCGCCATTTCAGTTTCGAGTACTCCCTTTTGTTTTTCCAGAGACTCTATCTTTTCTTCTACTTCTTTGAGTTTTTGATGAAGCGCTTTTTTCATCTTTGCGCTTTCGTCAGTGGGTTGGTTTTGTTTCCTGGGTTTGGGCTCAGATTTGGTTTTTAGGGGTTCTGCTTCCTTCGGAGGGCCAACAATATTTTTCCGCCAGTAGTCATACTCTTCATAAGTGCCTGGGTATTCTTTGATTTGTTTATCCTCTATGTACCAGATCTTATTGGCTACCTGGGTGATAAAGTGTCTGTTGTGAGAAACTACTATAAAGCTACCTTGATATTGTTGTAAAGCCTGAATGAGGATGTTTTCCGACAGGAAGTCAAGGTGGTTGGTAGGCTCATCCAGTAACAGGAAGTTGGCTTCCGAGATCAGCGTTTTGGCGAGAGCTACCCTGGACTTTTCACCTCCGGATAGTACTTTAATTTTTTTAAAAACCTCTTCATCTGAAAAAAGGAAGCAGCCAAGTACACCTCGGAGTTCTTGTTCAGTTTTTCCACTCCCTGCCTGCTTGAGTTCTTCCAGGATTTCATTCTCAACATGAAGCGATTCTAATTGATGCTGTGCAAAGAAACCAGCAATTACATTGTACCCGATTTTACTCTCCCCTTCAATCTTTTCTGTTCCTGCAATAATGCGAAGTAATGTTGATTTACCTTTTCCGTTAGCACCGATTAAGGCAATCTTGTCACCACGCTCTATAATTCCGTTACTGTTTTTAAGAATTTCAAGTGGCCCATACGATTTGGATACGTCCTTCATGGTGATGACGTGTCGCCCCGATGGTTGGTTGAAGGAGAACTTGAAATTGATGGCAGCATTTTCATTGACCACTTCACTGATCATGTCCATTCTATCGAGGGCCTTCACTCTGGATTGCACTTGCTTAGCCTTAGATGACTTGGCCCTGAAACGCTCAATAAACCTTTCTGTCTGCTTTATCTTTTGTTGTTGGTTCTCAAATGCGTTTTGTTGAATCTCTTCACGCATTTCCTTTTCCTTCAGATAAAAGCTATAGTTACCTTCATAGCTCACCAACTGTTGATTGGTTACCTCTACCGTTTTAAGAATAACGTTGTCCAAGAATTGGCGATCGTGAGAGACCACGATAACTGCCCCTGGATAGTTTCTTAGGTAAGCCTCTACCCATTCAATGGAAGGTAAGTCAAGGTGGTTGGTAGGTTCATCCAACATCAACAAAGAGGGCTTCTCTAAAAGTAACTTGGCCAGCATTACCCGCATGCGCCATCCACCAGAGAACTCACGCAACGGACGGTGGAGGTCAGCTGTCGTAAATCCGATACCTTCCAGCACTTCCTCTGCCTTTGCTTGCATGGTATAGCCGTCCAGGTGTTCAAATTTCTCCTGCAGCTTGGTAAGCTTCTCAACCAGCTTATCAGAGTAGTTATTCTCTAATTCGTGAATTGTTTTCTCGATGTCGCGTTGTGTGTCTACGGCTTCCTTAAATGCCTCCATGGCCACAGTAAGGATGGCATCATCCGTTTGGTAGGAGAGCAGATCCTGATTGAGAAAACCAATCGTACACTCCTTCGCCATGCTGATGGATCCCTTGTCTAGGCGATATTCCCCATTGATGATTTTGAGCAGGGTAGATTTACCCGTTCCATTGAGTCCTATCAAGCCAATTTTGTCATTGGGCTTAATGAACATGGATGCATCCTCATAAAGTGGTCTGCCGCCAATAAAGTAGGAAATGTTGGTAATGGAAATCATGCGGGCAGTTCAGCTTGGAATTTAAAAACGTGGCAAAAATAGGAAGGTTTTGTGTCGTAAAAAACCTTTCAACCTTATGCATAACGGGCAAAGACAGGTAAATTGAGAGCTTAAACTTTTAAAGATCATGAAACATATATTCAGCGTGTTGACCATTCTCTTTCTATTCTCAGCGATAAGTTGTGATAGTTCGTCAAAAGAGTCATCCACCAATACAGATACAGAAGGTAATTCGAGCCCTGCCATTTCTGATGCGAGTGCTCAACTGCCGCTGAATACGATCCAACTTCCTCCGGGGTTCTCTATAAGTGTTTATGCTGAGGTGGATAATGCACGCTCCATGGTGATGTCACCTTCAGGCACCCTCTTTGTGGGCAACAGAAAAGAAGATCAGGTGTATGCTGTAAAAGATACCGATGGTGATTTCAAAGCGGATAAACGTTGGGTTATTGCTTCTGGATTGAATATGCCTAATGGAGTTGCTTTTAAGGATGGAGATTTATACGTAGCGGAGGTAAACCGCATTTTAAAATTTAAGGACATAGAAAATAATTTATCTGATCCAGGTGAGCCGGAAGTTGTTTATGATCAATACCCAACGGAGACACATCATGGCTGGAAATACATAGCTTTTGGGCCGGATGGGAAATTATATGTACCTGTAGGAGCACCTTGCAATATTTGCGATCCGGAAGAGCCCATTTACGCCAGCATTACACGAATGAATGCCGATGGAACTGGTATGGAAGTGTTTGCCAGTGGTATACGAAACACAGTTGGTTTTACATGGCATCCGGAGACAAAGGCGCTATGGTTTACGGATAATGGGCGTGATATGATGGGTGATGACATACCTCCCTGTGAGTTTAATACTGCACCCACAGCCGGAATGCATTTTGGTTATCCATATTGTCATGGTGGCACCATAAAAGATCCAGAATTTGGAGATAAAAAACCCTGCGCTGATTTTACTCAGCCCGTTCAAAATCTCAACGCGCACGTGGCACCATTGGGAGTTAAATTTTATACAGGATCTATGTTTCCCGCAGAATATAAAAATCAGGCTTTCATTGCAGAGCACGGATCATGGAACCGAACGAAGAAAAGCGGCCATCTGGTTAGCCTTGTAAAATTAGAGGACGGAAAAGCAGTTGGTTATGAAACCTTTGCTGAAGGCTGGTTGAATCATGATACGCAAGAAGCATGGGGACGACCTGTAGATGTGCTGGTACTTCAGGACGGTTCAATGCTGGTATCGGATGACAAAGGAGGAATGATTTACCGGATTAGCTATTCAGGCTAAAAGTCATCTGCGATGTCATCAATCTTTTTACCCTTATCTATTTGCATTTGTTTTAAAACAGGGTAGGAGCGGTAGGTAAGCTTAATTTCTCTTTTAGAGTGATCTTTAAAAGTCAGGCTAAGACTGTCCGCTACCCAATTGTACGAGTCGGTAGGTAAAATATACTTTGGCTTTCCGTACAACTTCTCCATTCCTTTCATAAGGCGTGTGTCCTTATGGGTAATTACGTCTATTTGGTAAACCAGCCCTTTGTAGGTCTTTAGCTCTAGTTTTTTCACTTTCACTTCCCCTATGCTTTTGTAATCCGGGTTATCCACCTCGTAGAGTGCAGCAGGGAATTCATTCTTTTCCAGGATGTCCTTTTTATACTTGCTGCCTACCACGCTATCTACCTGCATTCCTAGAATGATATCTTTAAAGCCATTCCTTTTGGCCAGTTCAGTATTGTCCTGTGCAAGGCATGCAAATTGAAAGAGTAAGAATAAGATTGTGTATATCGTTCTACTAAGCATCTCTAAAGCAAATTTATGGTTTTGGTTTTGGTTCCTTGTATTGAACGGGGATTACCACCTTTGTCTTGTCCCATTGTATAAAAAAGTCAGCCTGATTATTTTTTGGATCGATTCCGATGGTAAAGACTTCTGCTACGTCTGGTGTGGATTGAACGGGTACATCAATGCGCACAATATCTTTTTCAGGGTTGTAATTATAAGATCCCCAGAGGCCAAGATCTGAGTTAAAGATAACTGTCCAAGTGGTCTTATTGGGGATGGTAAAAACGGAATAGGTTCCTGCTTTCAACTCTTGTTCATTCACGAGAATATCTCCAGTAATGGTAATTTCAGTAGCTTCATTGGCTCCTGTTCGCCAGACTTGTCCGAAGGGCACCAATTTCCCAAAGATGTCGCGGCCCTTCTTGTGGGGCTGACTATATACTATTTTTACGTAAGTATCTTTATAACGGGAGGTGGTGACGCTAAGAGGGCTTGTTCGCAGTTCTTGCGCCAGGGAAGCACCATAGGTCATCATAAACAAGATGCTGCAACAAATTAACTTACTTAGCATAGTCATTGATGGCGAATATAACAATTTTGGTTCCAATCCTTAATTTTACAGCTTGCACGATGAATTTCAACTTACGCAGATAGGAAATAATGCACAGACCAGCCTTTGATGACATATATATGGAGCTTGCGGTAAACCTCGCCAAGCGCTCGCATTGTATTAAGCGCCACGTGGGTGCTGTGCTCACTAAAGAAACTCGTATTATATCGATCGGGTATAATGGGCCTCCCTCCGGAACACACAATTGCGATGTCGAATGGCCAGAAGAGGGTTGCCCTCGTGATTCTAAAGGTGGGTGTTCATTGGCCATACATGCAGAGCAAAATGCCATTCTCTATGCAGTGAAGAATAAGACCTCGGTAGAAGGCGCAACGTTATATGTTACCCTCTCACCCTGCCTCTCATGTGCTCGAATTATTTTTAGTATGGGCATCCTTAAGGTAATATACCTCAATTCCTATGCTGAGCACAAAGGACTGAAAAATGATGAAGGGGTAGACTTTTTGAGGAAGTTTGGAGTGGCTTGCGAAAAATATTCGGGTACGCTGGAGAATGTGACCTCCCTGATTTAATAGCTGTACTTCTCTTAAAATGTAAAAGGGAAGCAATGTAGAAATCACTTCCCTTTGTTAAGCTAAAAGAGTATTAGGTCTTACCTAATTACTTCTTCTTCTTAGCAGCTTTCTTAGCAGTCTTTTTCTTAGCTACTTTTTTGGTAGCTTTTTTAGCTACCTTTTTCTTGGTAGCCTTTTTCTTAACTGCTTTTTTAGCTGCTTTCTTCTTAGCTGCTTTCTTTGCCATAGCGTTTAATAATTTATGTTTTTTGTTTAAACGTTGATGAAAGGTATAATAAAAATTTATTCCGCAAAAATATTTTCAAAATATTTTTTAATTCTCAAAAATTCTCTGAGGAAGAAAATTGAATAAATTTTATGTTGTGAAAGCTAAAAACAGATTATAAAATGTTGACTTCAGGCGTCAACTGGATATGGAATTTCTCCATTACGGAAGCCTGAATTTTTTTCGATAAACTTAAAATTTCTGAGCCATTTGCATTTCCATAATTGACCAACACCAATGCTTGTTGTGGATGAACACCTGCATTATCAACTCTTTTTCCTTTCCATCCACATTGCTCAATAAGCCATCCGGCAGGCACTTTAATGTTTTGATTATCAGTGGGATAGCCGGGTATAGTTGTATGTATTTTTTGAAGTTGTTCGTACTGCGTTAGTGCAATGGTAGGGTTTTTAAAGAAGCTTCCTGCATTACCTGTCTTAATCGGGTCTGGCAGTTTACTCTTTCTGATGTTGATCACTGCATTGCTTACATTTTGTATGGTAGGTTGTGATACAGTCATCTCATTTAGTGTCTCCTGTATGGCACCATAGGTAGTGTTGAGTTGGTGGTTATTTTTGCTTAATCTTAAAGTAACACTTGAGATAAAATATTTTTTTGAGAGGCCCCTTTTAAACACACTTTCGCGATAGCCAAAGGCACATTCTTCATTAGTGAATGTTT
This sequence comes from Cyclobacteriaceae bacterium, assembly GCA_039971015.1. Lineage (GTDB taxonomy): Bacteria > Bacteroidota > Bacteroidia > Cytophagales > Cyclobacteriaceae > ELB16-189. The sequence continues at coordinate 30,611 of JBDVKV010000031.1, read as the reverse complement.
TTAGAGACCCTGTCTCCAATGCTATTGCTTCTACAGTTTCAATAAGATTTTTGATTTCTACACCATAGGCCCCTATGTTTTGCATGGGTGCGGCACCTACGGTACCTGGTATTAGCGACAAGTTTTCTATGCCTCCCCAGTTATTGGATACGGCATGCATTACAAACTCATGCCAATTCTCTCCCGCAAGTACTTTAACATGGACATGGCTATTCGTTTCGCTCAGCACTTCGATTCCTTTCAGGTCATCTTTTATGATTAGCCCATCGAAATCACTCGTGAATAATACATTGCTGCCACCCCCGAGTATGTAGTGCTTTTCTTCCTTGAATAGGGGAGATTGAAGTAGCTCAATGAGCTGATCTACCGTTGTTATACGGCACAGGTACTTGGCTTTGACGTCAATTCCAAATGTGTTATACGCTTTAAGACTAATGTTTTCTTCTACCTTGATCATATCAGGCTCCAAGGAAGAAAAAAGCATTGAAATAATAAAATCGAATCAGAAGATGCTGGATAATTCCTCAGTCGAAAGTTTAAAAAGAGTAATTCTTGGGAATCGCCCTGTTACATATGTGGTAGCTCCTATGGCGATACCTTCATCAGCGGTGTTGATAATGCTATTTACCTCAAAAGGATTGGAGAACCCCAGGTACTTGCTTCCCAAGAATTCGCCTGTCGTTTGGTCGTATACATATATTCCAATCTGGCCGCTTTTGGTATTACTGGCGTAAAGTATCACATCTTGTTCGTTGATATTGGAAACAAGAATTTTTACGGGTGCATTTTCTACCAATTCTGGTAAAGAAAAGCCTCCTAAGTCAGTACTGGATGATATGCCTGAAGTACTCAACGATGCGTTGGGTAAGAAATAGTTATCCCCAAAATTGAAACGGGCTGTTGCGTAGGTATCACCACTCAATTGAATGACGCTGCTAATTCCACCATCATCCTGTTGCCCTTGCACCACACCAAGACCTCCACCGCCTAAATCTGTAAAGACAAGAGAAAAGGTGTAGTTATAGAACCCGTTATAGAAGTATTGGCCACCCGATGTTTTGCCTACCTGAAATGGAAATTGTCTGCCTGTTCGTAGAAAATGATTAATGATAGGTTCCTCCACGGCATCACCCGCACCAACGCTATACCCGGTGGCTTGTAATACGCTCCCGGTTTCATTCACGATGGACACAACACTTTCCTTGCTGCCATTATCATAGCCGAGCAAAATGAAATTTGAACCATCTAAAGCCGCAGCAGTAGGATAGGAGCCTCCTACATTATACACCTCCACAATGGCTCCGTCTGCGTCCACTTCTACCAACTGGGTCTGAAACGAAACCGCAGCCATACAAAAGAAATAATACTTGTCGTTTAAGAACAGGAGGTCCCCAACGGGGTTCAAATATTCCTCGTCTACCAATTGCTCAGAAACAAAAGCTCCGAACTCATCCACCTTCATCAAATAGGCACCTGAGAAATTGGACTCTTCCAGTCTTCTTGAACCAAGAAATAGATAACCTCCATCGGGAGTTTGCTGCATATCGATGGGGTTAAATGATGCGTTGTAGCGATCACTATCATAGATGCGCACAAAATTGGACTTGTCGGCTTCTGGGTCACTTTCGTTGGCGCATGACAAAGCAAAAAGACAAAAGAATAAAACGATATACTTACTCATGATGATTAGCGGTCAATGGATTTGAAACTTGTACTCAGGAAGCGCATTGGAAAGAGGCATCCTATGGATAGAACGATGTTGTCTGTTTTCATGTCATCCAGTGCATCTCCTATTCCAGATAGTCTGTCGTTGCTAAATCTGTTTTTAGTGTCTGTTACGTTACTCATTCCGATCCTATAAGAAGCATCGAATACAAGCCTTACATTGCCCAGGTTGTAATGCAATCCAGCTCCTGCCATAATCCCCCAATAACTTTTGTGAAAGAGGTCTTTCGCACCAACAATAACGGGCTCACTACTCAATTCATTGGTGCCTCCTGATGCAAAGTCCGTTCCGCTGATTTCAACGGTTTTGTTTGCGTTTACGAGCAGAGAATAAAAAACGCCACCTTGAATGTACGGCCTTAGTGTATTTCCAGTGATGTCGTACTTTACAATGAATGGAAGGTCTGCATAGTCTACTTTTAGTTCATGGTCATATTTTAATTCCAACATTTCGGCAGCGTTTTCGGGGTTGTCCCACATAAACTCATTGGTATAAGAAAATCTTGAGAGCCTGTAGGTAGGTTGAAAACTGAAACCAATGCCTTTATAGTTGAATGTGATTTCTAAAGTAGCCTGACTTCCCAGTTTTTTAAATCCATCGTATTGCTTGTCGGTAAGTGGCAGTGCATAGTTGGTTGGAGTGAGCACTGAATAGCGTGTTTCAGGGGTAGCTTTGGTAAGATTGGGCCCCACTTTAAGGCCTATCCACCATTGCTTATCTAAAAAACTATTTTGTTGCTGCTTTGCCTTCTTCTTAAAACCAGCAGGTGGTTTTCGTTGAGACTGCGCATAAACGGTGCTGCAAATGATAATGAAAGCGGTCAATAGTAGAAGTCTTCTCATGCTATCGGGAAATTACAAGTTTTTTAGTGTCTTTAAGGAAACCGGATTTCAATTTGTAGAGGTACATTCCGGGTTTAAACTCCTGTAGATCTACCTCAACGGAATGTTCTCCTGCATCAAGGGTAGTGTCAAGTAATACTTTTAAAGCCCTTCCTTGCGAGTCGAAAAGTTGCAGGTGCACCTGACTGGTAGCGTTGATTCTAAATTCAATAGTGGTATGACTACTTGCAGGGTTGGGATGGCAACCTGTTAATGCAAACCTGGCTTTGATAAAATCAGAGTTAGTGGCAGAGATCACCTGACTGGCAACTTCAAGCGGTTCATAGTTTCCGCTTCCCTCTTCCTTAGGTCCATTGATAAAGTCCCTAAAGAAAATCTCATTGTTGATGGTGTCTTCATCTACCAGCATCCAATCTTTTAGAATGTTGGCATATACCTGACGGTAGTCGAACTGCATTTCCACATTGTTCTTGGTGAGGTCTGGCACTTTGCCCACGATGCCTGGTTTTGCTCCCTTACCAAATATAAACATAGGTCCACCTGTTCCGTGGTCTGTTCCATAACTTCCATTAGAATGGATTCTACGGCCAAATTCGGAGGTGGTCACTGTTAACACCCTGTCTTCAATCCCGCGTGCTCTCAAATCTTCCTGAAATGCTTTCATGGCAGATGAAATGTTATACATCAAAGCAGCGTGTGCTCCCATGGTAGGATCATAACTCTCTACCTGCTCAGCGTGTGTGTCAAAGCCACCCACCTTTACCAAAAAGACTTTGGTTTTTACGCCTAGTCCAGCACCACCTCCGTCCAGGAGGCGAGCAATTAATTTTAATTGTGGAGTAAGCCGGTTGGTAACGCTCCCTGATGGGGCATTAAAAGGGTAGCGTTCAGGATAGGTTACTGTGGCTTCAGGCGAATTGTTGTAAACATTGAACAGACGCTCGGCATAGTCTTCAGACTTGTCTTCAAGCCCAAGAATCCAATTTAATTCTTTTCCATAGGGTGAATTGTCCAGAAAGGCCGGAGGCTTACCTCTTGGGTCTGTACCTTCATCAACAAAACCCTCCAACTCGTTAACGAGATTGAAAAAGGATACAGGATTGCTCAATGAAATGGAAGTAGGAATATTTCCTTGTTGATGGAATATCAAAGACACATCACTACCCATTTCTATGGCCAAGGGATCCTTCATTTCCTCATTCGGGAAATCGTCTGGATATGTTTTAGGGGCAAACTCCTGCTGAAGAAATCTACCAACCCATCCCGATGAGTAGTAGTCATCAAAGCTCCCACCCATAAATGAAATATCTCTGCCTCTAAAGTGGGAACCATTATTGTTCTTGTAAGATACCCCCTGCACAAAACTCATTCGACCCTGATCATACAGTTCTTTCATGCCCATCATGTCGGGGTGAAGACCAATCTGCGCATCAGCGGCAACGGTACTGTCTACGGGTATCATTTTGCGCAAACTGTTTTTAGCAGGGATGGCAATGTTTGCCCTTCGACTGTAATACTCATCATAGGCCTCAACGGGTATCAGACAGTTGAGCCCGTCATTACCACCATGCATTTGCAGGATAACAAGAACGCGATCGTTGTTGCTTTGCTGCGCCATGCGGGTGATTGGGTTCTCTGCCATCAACTTCAATGGAATACCTCCAATGGTGAATGGGACACTTGCCCACGACAGTCTTTTTATGAAATCTCTACGCTTCATTTTTCTAATTTAAAATAACTGGTATTCCGGTGACTGCATCATTGCATTGAACAGACTCTTCAGCTGGTTCGTTACCACTTCCATGTCCACAGGATTGTTCCATCTAAAAGTCCATGATCCTTCCGGGTCGGTATCTATTTGAGGTGATTTCAAGAATGCGGTAAGAAAGTAATTCATTCGTTCAGCAGTTAATCCTGAACTGTCATCTGCAGCAGGATCAAAAGTGAGGTTGTCGTTAACGGGCAATAAGTATTTGGCCAGTTCAATGATGAGCAACCGTGCATCGGAGGCTGTGGCATTGCTGAAATTATTCTGAACGAAGGCGACTACATCAATACCTTCTCCAGGCATGGATTGATCGATGAGGGTTCTGATAAATTGATATCGTTCTGTCAGGTAGTTGGTGGATATCCAACTGCGGTGATAGATCGGAAATTGATGATAGGCATCGTACCCTGCCACATCGAATGGTTCATAGAAATTCATCCCCATTTTGGAGATGGTTCTTGTCATGTCATTTGTTTTTTCATAGAATTCGGCCGCGGATGCAACCGGATCAGGTAGGGTTACCTCGTAAAAGCGATGTGTACCTATCATCAAATCCAGTGGCGATTTAATGATCCCTCCAAAATTGTCATCGTCTACACCAGCTGCCGCTTCATAAAAATGAGTGCTCTTGAAGAGTTCTTCCAGCACAGGTTGTAATTTATAACCATTGCTGGTAAACGTGGTAGCCATGTCCTCAATGACTGAATCATTTAAGGTCGTATCGATACTGTGATAAACGAAGTAGCGATAAATCCTTCGGCAAATGTTCTTGGCCGTTTCAGGTTGCGCATAAATGGATTCTATCAGTTGACTGATCTCATCCAATGCACTTTCCTCAGTGGCACTGGTTCCATTCATTAAAAGGGGATCAGGTTGAATGGTAATGTTGCCAAAACGTTCACTAAACTGTTTTGCAGTGCTGTCATGCGATGATGCGTTGGTCGTGCTGCCTCTTACCTTACCACGAGGAAGGTTTGTATCAGGGTCGATGTTCGAAAATGTAGTATCAATATCCCAACCTGACAAAACTTTGGCCGCTTCCTGAACATCCAGTTCCTTAAAAAGAAAGTAATCACCCGGATCAGTAACAGGAGGAAGTGTACCTTCTAACCCGCGGCCAATGGTATACAATTCGTGGAGCTCGCGGGCATAGTTTTCATTAGGACTGCCTTTTACATTGAGGTTGCCATCCAGCAATCGAAGCATGGCGTTGTCCACACAAATCTTTTTGGTCAGTTCCTTAAAATTGACAGTAGTCACCAATGTTTTGTCCAGCGCAAATTGACGGAACAATTGATTTTGGAAATACAAAGACCGGCTGTTGTCTACTTTTGATTGTATGGTAGTGAGTACGGTATGGATAAAAAATACAACCCGCTCTCTGGCAGAATAAGCCAATGACAAGTTGGGGGCAATACCTGTACTCAACATTTGCCCGATCAACCATCCTTTAAAAAACTCTTGTAAGTCACTATCTCCGCTATTGGCATCAGTTGTACCGGTCAATACCCATTCAGTCCCTGTTTCAGGGTCGATGGGCAAAACCGGGTCAGGTAATGTCTGACCGAATAATTGATTAACGGCTTGCGCAGGCGTATAAGTAGCATAAAGATCGATTTGATCTTTGGTAGGTCCAAAAGTGGCCCGATGAAGCAAATGGGCAGCTCGCTTCAGGCCTAAAGGCGTTGTCAACTCAGTTAAGGGCATCTAAGAATTTAATTTAAAACCTCAATTAATCGTAGTTAATGGTATGAATCATCCAATTTCCGGATAAGCTGCCATAATTTACGACCATTGCATCTATTTTTCTGTGATTCATGTTTACCAAATATTTGTTATAGTATTATTGCCATTAAAAGTGATTGATCAAAAATTAAAGAGCTGATAGTAATGAAGATTATAGAATGTCCACGTGATGCCATGCAGGGAATTGAAAAATTTATCCCTACTGAACATAAGGTGAAGTATATCAACCAGTTACTAAAAGTTGGGTTTGACACCATTGATTTTGGAAGCTTTGTTTCCCCAAAAGCCATTCCTCAACTTCGGGATACCGCTCAGGTTTATGATCAACTTGAGTTAGATACAACCCAATCTAAGCTATTGGCTATTGTGGCCAATACAAGAGGAGCTCAGGATGCTGTTCAGTTTGAAGGCATTAGCTATCTGGGGTTTCCATTTTCAATTTCGGAGACATTTCAGCAGCGCAATACCAATAAATCAATTGTGGAGGCACTTAATGCAGTAGGTGAGATACAAGAGCTCTGTAAGAAACACAATAAGACGTTGGTTACTTATATCAGTATGGGATTTGGCAATCCGTACAACGACCCCTATGACGTCAGTGTGGTAGCGCAGTTTGCGGATATCCTGGCGACACTGGAAATTGAAGTGATCTCTTTGGCTGATACCATAGGCGTATCCAAACCAGATCAAATTACTTACTTGTTTGAACAGCTTAAAAAGCAATTCCCTAAAATAGAATTTGGTGCTCACTTGCACTCCAACCCCAAAACAGCAGTTGAAAAAATTGAAGCAGCCTACAAAGCGGGCTGTAATCGTTTTGATGGTGCACTCAAGGGATGGGGTGGATGTCCGATGGCAGAAGATGAATTGGTAGGTAATCTGGCCACAGAAACCATCCTGGATTATTTGACTTCGCAGCATGCTCAGCCTGCTATTGATGCCGATGCCTTTGCGAAATCATTGATCATGGCCGACTCCATTTTTTCTACACACTAGAGTTTATTGAGGCGATACATTTTTCCTGGTAATGACCTAACCACGTTTTTAAATTCAAGGTTGAGAAGGAGGGAAGCCAGTACACTTGGTGACAATGAGGTCTTGCGACTCAACTCGTCTATCATCATGGGATTCTTTTTCTCCTTTAAGATGGTGACTACAATTCTTTCATCAGTATCAAAAAGATTCAGATCAAGTTGTGTTGATGTTTGATCTGCTAAATTATTGGGTGCAGTCCAGTTCATGATATATTCAATGTCTTTTACCCCTGTGAGCAAATGGGCTTTGTTGATTTTAATCAGCTTGTTGCATCCAGCAGAGTAGGTTTGTCCTACAGCACCAGGGACAGCAAACACATCCTTGTTGTAGTTATTGGCAATTTCTGCAGTAATGAGCGCTCCTCCTTTTTCAGCAGCCTCTACCACGATTAACGCATCTGATAGGGCAGCGATTACTCTGTTGCGGGCTGGAAAATTATGGGCATCCGGTTTAGTGCCAAAAGGATTTTCGGTGGTAAGTCCACCCTGATCCAGCATTTTTATGGCTGTGTCCTTGTGCAGAGCAGGGTATATGATGTCCATTCCGCTACCCATTACACCGAGTGTTGGGAGACCGCAATGTAATGCCTGCTTGTGTGCATGGATGTCAATGCCGTAAGCAAGCCCACTTATGATTAATGGCTGGTGTGGCTGCAGGTCTTTCATCAATTGCTCTACCATTTCTTTCCCATAGAAGGTGGCTTGTCTTGTGCCTACGATGCCCACCGTTTTTGCAGCATTCATGTTGGCATTCCCTTTTACATACAGTAGTGTAGGACTGTCATCAAATGGTTTTAACCGTTGTGGGTAATTAGAATCGAGATAGAATAGAATTTGAGTGTCTTGTTTTTCGGCTTTTCTTATCTCGTCTTCTGCCTCCCGGAAAGGGTCACCAGATTGGATGGCCTTGATGGTAGTTTCTCCAACATTGGGGATTTTTAAGAGTTTTCCTTTAGGTAGTTGAAAGACATCTTCTGCTGAACCACAATAGCTGACCAGTTGACGTATCAGGAAATCACCAATTCCCGGCACAAAGTGCAAAGCAAGTAGGGCAAGCCTGTTCTGATCCATAGAAGCAATAAAATGCTATTATAGGAAAAGGAAATAAAATGAAGAAATAGTGAGTTTTTGACCCTCTGAAGGCCTAATGAAGCTTATCTTTCACTTCAGATAGGAATTGTCTTATCCTTTTTAGGGAATCAATCATTTCCATTTTGTCTTTCACAGACTGAGTGTCATTCTTCAACATCTCTTTGGCGCCCTGAAGGGTAAATCCCTTTTCTTTCACCAAATGGTAAATGGTTCTGACATTGTTAATGTCTTCCACCGTAAATTGCCTGTTGCCTTTGCGGTTCTTTTTGGGCTGAATAAGCTCAAACTCAGATTCCCAGAAGCGAATTAAGGAAGGTGCTACGTTAAATATTTCCGCTACTTCTCCGATGGAGTAGTAGAGCTTTTCAATTTCTTTTTCTTTGTAGGCCATGCGTAGCTAGTGCGCTAGACAATTGAGTTTTACTTCTGATTCAATCTATGCAAAGTAGTAATTCTTTATTGCCTTAACAATGAAGAACAATAAATTTTAATCGACATTATATCAACATTATTTTGTGGAATATCGAACCCAACCTTCATCATCAATGGTAATAGGGGTTTCAGGAAAGTCTTCAAGGGTTAATTCCCTCATTCGCTTGATCACCCGGCCCTGAAGATCAATGTTGATAGGTGACATCGGAGTCTGATAAATGGGGGTAATCTTCGCCTTATAGAATTCTCCTTCTGCATTTGTAAATACTTTGACAATGGGTGCCCACCCATTTACACCACTGAGGTTGAATCCCCCATAGGTGCAAAAATTACCCAGGCTGTAGGCAATGAACCTGCTGTTGTAGACTTCAATGGCCCGGGTTACGTGTGGTCCATGACCAAATACAATATCAGCACCCGCGTCAATCAAAGAATGTGCGAATTTGTAAACATCGCCACGGTCTTCCCCTACAAACAATTCATGTTTGCGTGGAACATGCTCATACTTACTGCCCTCAGCTCCTCCATGAAACGAAACGATGACCACATCTGCCAATGAATCCAGATGAGCAATGGTAGCTCTTGCTGCTGGAATATCATTAATGCTGGCACATCCTGAATTCGGAGCAAACGCTGCAAAGCCGTACTTCACATTTTCTTTTTCAAATAATATATAGGGCTTAGAGATGAGCCCTGCATACCTGATGCCCAGGGAATCCAGCGTCATCATGCTGCTTTTACGGCCTGCATCTCCAAAATCACCTGCGTGGTTGTTGGCCAGGCTCATAATGTCAAAGCCAGCCTCAGCCAGATTCTCTGCAAATGAAGTTGGGCTTCTGAACACATAGCAAACGTCAGGGTTTCTGCATCCTTTTGGGGTTCCTCCTTCATCGAGAAGAACACCTTCAAGGTTGCCCATAGTAATGTCGGCATCTTGCAGCACGTGCGTTACGTTAGCCATCAACGATTTTGCGTTGTTAGGGGGCAAACGGTTTTCGTTCGGATAGTTGGTACCCATCATAATGTCGCCAACGCCAATGAAAGTCAATGTGTCTTTTCTTGCAATTTGGACTATCGTATCAATGATGATCGGTCCAACTTCTACCACTTCAATGTAGGAGGTGTCCAACTTCAAGACGATGGTGTCACTCATTATTTCTTCTAATGCCTGATTATCTAATGCAGTCTGTCGGGCAAGACGAGATGAGGCACAAGATGATAGTGTGAGAATAACAATCCAGAGAAAGTAACGCATTAAGAAAAATTAGAAAGTGTTAATCAAGAGAGGTGGTAGCAATGCCACCGAGTTCTACCAGTTTTTCGTACTCTTTGTTGTTGAGGTCACGCTGGAAGAAATTGATAGGGTTGATCTGATTTCCTTTGAAGAGCACTTCGTAATGAAGGTGGGTGGCAACTGACAGGCCTGAATTTCCTACATAACCGATTACTTGTCCTCGTTTTACTTGCTCACCTTTTTTGACGATATATTCAGTCATGTGTGCATAGCGGGTTTCGAATCCAAAATTATGATTGATGTACACCACGTTTCCAAAACTCGTAGAGTAATGTGCTTCTTCAATTACACCATCACCAGTGGCATAAATGGGAGACCCTTTAGGTGCTGTAAAATCCAATCCTTTGTGTGGTCTCCAATACCCCAGAATAGGATGTTGTCTCATGCCATAGGTAGTATGGAGATAAGTAAGATCCGTATTGCTTATAGGTTGTATAGCAGGACGTGATGCCCACATTCGCTCTTTGTAAGCCAGCTCCTTATCCAGTTGTTCAAATGACTGGGTTTCGATGTCCAATCTGTTTTTAATTTTTTCTGCCTTCTCATACCCTCTTTTAATAATAGGATAGGGAATGTTGGCATTCTCTTTCTCACGACCACCGACACCCGCCTCTCGTACGGACTGTGCCAGGGGCTCAAGGTCAAGGATAACCCGATAGTTGTGATCATCAGTTTGCTCTAAAGCGGCAAGTTCTCTGGCTGCGTTTTCTAATTTTTTATCTAAAACCTCCCAGTCATTTTTCAAGGACTTATTTTTACTAATAAGCAATGTTTCATCTACTGAAGGGTAGTTGGCATTGAATACCAGCAACGAGACAACACCTATCATAAAGGAGATACCCAGGAATCTTCCCAGTCTCCTTAAAACAATTTGACTGTCAATAACTACAGGCTCGTAGCGACAAGTTTTGGCATTGTATACGTAGTCGACTTTGGCCATCAATCGAGGGATTGGTTAACTTTTCTACTTGCTACGAACAGTTGCGCATAGCCATCGCTATCCAATCCCTGCACCAGGTATTGCAATGGATCTACATTGACGCCATTGAGCGAGACTTCATAATGAACGTGTGGAGCAATAGAGCCTCCACTGGAACCAACAGATCCAATTTTAAAACCTTTCAATACTTTTTCTCCCACACGTACATTGATTTCATCGAGGTGAGCGTAGCGTGTTACATAGCCATAGCCATGATCAATTTCAATATAGTTTCCGAATCCGGCCAATAGGTCACTTTTCTTTACAGCCACCACCTTTCCTGGACCTGTTGCCACAACGCTGGCACCACGAGGGGCTGCGATATCTACGCCATCATGATGGTATTTGCCCTTGTGAAAGGGATTTATGCGGATCCCATAACCGGAAACCAGTTGGTCGATCTCAAAATTTTCTACGGGCTGCAATACCGGTGTAGACTGTAGTTTATTCCAGTCCGATTTATCAACACTTGCTGTTAGTCGGAAGAATCTGTTGCTGCGATCTGCTTTACCCGCAATGGCAACAAACTGGTCACTTAGTTTTTCTGTCCAGTCCATAAAAACAGGTGAAGAGGCGACAAGAATTTCTTCACGTCCATCGGTTTGGTTACTGATTTCTGTTTTTGGAATCTCGAAAATTTTCTTGTAAAGTTCTCCATCCTTAGTATTCAGTTCTGTCAGCTGTGCGCTTGCAGATTGAATTCTTTGGTTCAATATTTCTTTGTGCGTCTCGAGTGATTCATTCTCCAAACGGTATTGACTTTCCAATGGTGTCTCAACAATGTAGTTTTGCAATACCAGCAACCCAACAAAAAATAACGCACCAAAAGACAAGTAACCGAAAGTGTTACCAATGACTTTTGAGAACGAAATTTTCTTTCGCTCGAAACTAAGTGTTTTGGGGTTGTAGTAATATTTCTTGTTCGGCATATAAATCGTGTGATTCCTGCTAAATTTGCCGGTTTTAAGGCGTTAAATATAGGTAAATTTTAAGCTACAAAAAGACATAAATCTAAACGAAGTGATTGATTCAGGTACAATTAGGCAGAAATTCCTCGATTTTTTCGAAAAAAAGGCACATTTGATCGTTCCGTCAGCACCCTTAGTGCTGAAAAATGACCCCTCTTTATTGTTTACCAACTCCGGAATGGTCCAGTTTAAGGACTACTTTTTGGGTAATTCTACCCCCAAGAGCAAGCGAATTGCCGATACCCAGAAGTGCCTGAGGGTAAGTGGAAAGCACAATGACCTTGAAGATGTTGGGTTTGATACTTACCATCATACCATGTTCGAGATGCTGGGCAACTGGTCGTTTGGAGATTATTTCAAAAAAGAAGCCATTGCCTGGTCCTGGGAATTATTGACCGAAGTCTATAAACTTCCGAAAGACAGGCTCTACGCGAGTGTCTTCGGTGGTGACAAAGAAGATAACCTTCCGGTAGATACGGAAGCGCTTGACTACTGGAAGCCAATCGTGGGTGAGGATAAAATTATATACGGTACTAAGAAGGACAACTTTTGGGAGATGGGGGACACAGGTCCCTGTGGTCCTTGCTCAGAGATTCATATTGATTTACGGCCTCAAGAGGAAGTTGATAAAATCCCCGGAAAGGATTTGGTGAATAAGGATCATCCGCAAGTAGTGGAGATTTGGAATCTTGTATTTATACAATTCAACAGATTATCATCAGGGCAACTGGAGAATTTACCTGACAAGCACGTGGACACAGGCATGGGCTTTGAACGTCTTTGCATGGCCATTCAGGGTAAGAAGTCCAATTATGACACGGATGTATTTACTCCTCTGATTGACTTCATTGCGAAAGAAGCAAAAACGGAGTATGGAAAGGATGAGAAGAAAGATATTGCCATAAGGGTAATAGCCGATCACGTGCGTGCAGTTTCATTTGCCATTTCTGATGGACAACTACCCTCCAACACCGGTGCGGGTTATGTGATTAGAAGAATTTTAAGGAGAGCTGTTCGTTATGCTTTTTCCTATCTGGATTTAAAAGAGCCTTTCCTCAACAAACTGGTACCTATACTGGCGGATCAACTCAAAGTTCCATTCCCCGATTTGTACAATCAAAGGGAGTTTGTAATCCGCGTGATTATTGAAGAAGAGCAGGCATTTTTGAGAACACTGGAGAAGGGTTTGAAACGAATCGAAAATATTGAGACTCAATTAAAAGACAGGACCATTGAAGGAGAATTGGCTTTTGAGTTGTACGATACTTTTGGCTTTCCCTTTGACCTCACTTCGCTTATTGCCCGGGAGAAAGGCTTAAGTGTTGATGAAAAGGGGTTTCTTGCTGAAATGGAAAAGCAGAAGGCGCGTTCCAAAGCTGATGCTGTAAAAGAGACAGGGGACTGGGAGTCAGTAAATGAAGGAGATAAGCCTGAATTTGTGGGCTACGAGAATTTATCTGCGACAACACGGCTATTGCGTTATCGTAAGGTAAAGCAAAAGAACAAAGAACTGTATCAACTTGTCTTTGAGCGTACCCCTTTTTATGCAGAGAGTGGAGGGCAAGTAGGTGATACCGGTTTGATTGAATCGGATAAGGAAAAGATTAAGGTGGTTGACACCAAGAAGGAAAATGAACTGATCGTTCACTATACAGAAAAACTACCTGAAAAACTGGATGGTATTTTCAACCTGAAAGTGGATGCCCACAAGCGTCAGCTTACGATGGATAACCATTCGGCTACGCACTTGATGCATTCAGCTTTAAGAGAAGTGCTGGGCTCACACGTGGAGCAGCGAGGTTCGTTGGTCAATGAAAAGATATTGCGTTTTGACTTTTCTCATTTCGCTCCCATGACGGAAGAAGAGATCAGTAAGGTAGAAGACATTGTGAATAAAAAGATTCGCGAGAACATTCCCTTGAATGAGCAACGCAACGTTCCTATTGAAGAAGCGAAGGAAATGGGTGCGATGGCATTGTTTGGGGAAAAGTATGGTGACTTTGTGCGTGTGATTACGTTTGACCCTAAGTATTCCGTGGAACTGTGTGGAGGTACACACGTAAGTGCCACCGGACAGATTGGACTTTTTAAGATTATCTCAGAAAGCTCTGTTGCAGCCGGTATTAGGCGAATTGAAGCCATGACCGCTGAAGGTGCGGAGCGTTATCTCAACTCGGAAGTGAAGTTACTTCAGGAAGTGCGTTCTTTATTGAAGAACCCTAAAGACATTGCTGTAGCAACAAAAAACCTTGTTGAAGAGAAACACAATCTGGAGAAAAAATTGGAAGAATTGTTTCAGCAACAAGCCAACCAATTGAAAGATGGGCTTGCTCAAAGAAGTGAGAATAAAAATGGTTTAACACTAATCATCGAAAAAGTGGATCTGCCTAATGCGGATGCCTTGAAGAATATCGCTTACGCTTTACGCAATCAGTTTGATGATTTGTTGATGGTACTGGCGGCTAATGTAAATGGCAAGCCACAAGTTGCTGTTATGCTGGGAACCAAAACAGAAGCAAGCAAAAAATTCCATGCAGGCGAAATGATAAAAATACTCGCCAAAGAAATTGGCGGAGGTGGCGGAGGGCAGCCGTTCTATGCAACAGCTGGCGGAAAGAACCTTAATGGATTAGATGCCGTTGTAAAAAAGGGCAGAGAAATGGTAGAGAATGGATAAAACAATTCTGGAAAAGTATCAACCGGTAATAGGGTTAGAGGTGCACGCTCAACTTCTGACCCAAAGCAAAATTTATAATTCAGACTCAGCGGCATTTGGTGGTGAGCCCAATACCCATGTGGGTGTGGTATCACTGGCGCATCCGGGCACATTGCCCAAACTGAATAAGGAGGTTGTGGTGCAAGCTATAAAAATGGGTCTTGCCTGTCACTCTGAAATATCGCGCTATCAAATCTTCGACCGGAAAAATTATTTCTATCCGGACTTACCCAAAGGATATCAGCTTACGCAGGATCGCACGCCCATTTGTGTTGGCGGTTTTGTTAAAGTCAACACAAAGGCGGAAAAGGGTATTAAGGTGGCGCTGAATAGAATTCACATTGAGGAAGATGCAGGAAAATCTATTCACCTTGAGGGGGAGGAGGATACGCTCATTGATTTGAACCGGGCTGGGGTTCCATTGATTGAGATAGTGACTGAGCCGGTCATTAAAAGTGCTGAAGAGGCGGGCGTATTTTTCTCCGAGATCAGAAAGCTCGTTCGCTACCTGGAGATATGTGATGGTAATATGGAAGAAGGGTCGTTGCGTTGTGATGCGAATGTTTCAGTAATGAAAAGGGGAGCCACTCAACTGGGTAAAAAGGTAGAGGTGAAAAACATGAACTCCATCCGCAATTTACAGCATGCTATAGATCATGAGATAAGCAGACAAATAGCCCTGTTGGAAAGAGGTGAAGAAGTAATATCGGAAACCAGAACTTTTAATGTAGAAGCCGGCACAACCAGTGCCATGCGCACCAAAGAAGAACTGAACGACTATCGATATTTTCCTGATCCGGATTTGAGCCCTTTAAAGGTGTCTGAAGAGTGGCTCAATGAGATTAAGGAAACAATGCCTGAACTACCGGAGCAATTGTATCAGCGATTTGTGAAGGAATATGCATTGCCTGAATATGATGCTCAGGTACTTACTGAGAGCAAGGAGATGGCGGATTATTACCTTGCAGTTTGTACGTTTTCTTCCAATTACAAAGCAGTTTCCAATTGGATTATGGGGCCGGTTAAATCTCATTTGAACGAAACGGGTATTTCAATTGATAACTTTCCGCTGGTTCCTGAAAAATTATCAGAACTGATAGAGCTGGTGGAAAAGGGAAAACTAAGCTTTGCCAATGCCGCTCAAAAGCTTTTGCCTGAGTTATTGAAAGCTGTTGAAGAGGATGTTTTGAGCCTTGCCAACCGCCTCAACCTTATTCAGGACAGTGATGAGGGGGCTATTGATAAGATGGTGGAGGAGGTGCTCAACGATTTTCCTGCTAAAGTCAAAGAATACAAGAAGGGAAAGAAAGGATTAATTTCTATGTTTATGGGAGAGGTGATGAAAAAATCGAGGGGGAAGGCCGATCCTAAAATGGCGAGTACTTTATTGCAAAAAAAATTAAGTGAGATATGAAAAAGTGGTTAGTCTTTGGATTACTGATAGGGATATTTTCATCCTGTGAACCAGAAAAGGGTTGGCAAGTAACCCTTAGTGGAAAGGTAGGATTTCCAAAAGCAGATGGTGTGGTAAAACTGGAAAAACTTAAAGGAGTAGTTGAAGGGGAAGAGCAGATAATTGAGATCAACGATGATTATACCTACAATCAAAAAGTGAGAATTGAAGAACCAGGGTATTACCGACTCAATTTTTACGGAATTCAGACTGTAGATTTTATAATTGATAAGGCTGACCTTGAAATCAATGTGGATGGTAATGATCCCAATGGATTTGTAGAGATTAAAGGATCACCAGATATGGACTTGGTAAACCGGGTGCAGGAGATTACAAGTGAGACACAACAACATCCCAGAATGGCAGAGCTAAATGATGCATTCAATGCTGCCAGGGCTGAAAATGACCGGGTCAAGATGGAGGAAATACAGGAGGAATACATGGCTTTTTATAATCATGGCATTGATAAAGTAGCGGCTTTGTTGAAAGAGCAGGGACCTTCCGTGGCGGTTATTAATTTACTTACTGCTTCTAATTTTTTGGACAGAGACAAGTATTTTGATTTGTACCTGCATGTGGCTGAAGAGTTGAAGCAGGAATGGCCCAATTATGAATTGGCAAAAGAATTTATTGCCACGGTAGACAAAATGAAGGTTTTGGCCATTGGGCAGCCAGCTCCTGATATATCTTTACCCAATCCGGAAGGTGAAGTGGTAAGCCTTTCCTCGCTTAGAGGCAATTATGTGTTGGTGGATTTTTGGGCCAAGTGGTGTGGCCCTTGTCGGCAGGAGAACCCCAACGTAGTAAGGATGTATCATAAGTATAATGATAAAGGGTTTGAGGTTTTTGGAGTTTCATTGGATCGTACCAAAGAAGATTGGCTACAAGGCATTGAAGAAGATGGTTTGGTGTGGACACACGTTTCTGATCTAAAATATTTCAATTCAGCTGCCGCGGAACTTTATAATATCAATGCGATCCCATTTTCCGTTTTAGTAGATCCTGACGGAATCATTATTGGAAAGAACCTAAGAGGAAAAGGTTTGGAGAAAAAGCTAGAAGAAGTTTTAGGTGATTAAAAGAGGTTACCTCAAACTTGAGATAACCTCTATAAAGTAGCTAAAAAGAGATGTGCTCGGTCTCATATCCAATAAAAGAGAACGTTAATCTGCCACTAGACTCGTTTACTTTAAGTCTGTAGGTTCCGTCTCTGTCACTTACGGTTCCTTTATTTGTTCCTTCTAAAACTATATTCATTCCGGCTGTTGGCTTGCCATCTGAATTTAAAACCTGACCAACCATATAGCGATCACCATTTTCTTCCACTAATTGACCAGTTACTTTCATGGTCTCTTTAGCACCTTCTGTTGGAGGGTCGAAGCTTACTATTGCATCAGTGTTTTGATTCCTCAAGCTAAAGGTAATAGGTAGAACCATTCTTTGTTTTACCGTCTTTCCACGTTGTCTACCTGGACTCCAGGGCTGCGATAAGCTTACCACTCTAAGGGCTTCTTTGTTCAGGCTTTCATCCGCTCCTTTTTGCACACGAGGATCAGTGATAGTACCATCCTTATCTACAACGAATTCTATGTATACCTTGCCTTCAATTCCCTTCTCTTTTGCTTCTTCAGGGTATTTAATTTGAGCAGCTAGTTGTTCCTGATACTTTTGAATGCCTTCCTTTGGTTTAGCAGGATCTTCAACAAATGTAAAAACCTCTTTGCTATCCTTAAGTTCAAACGAGGAAAGATCCTTTAACAGTAAACCAGTTACTTCACGATCTGGATAAGTATAGGTGTTTAAAATGGCATGGTGGGTATACTTGTTTAATTTTTCCCTCATCTCTTCAGTTGACCCTTCAACGTAATTGTATTTGCCACCCGGTTGTTTAGCTTCCCATATGGCTATGTCCGCTTTTGCTTCAGGTGGAAACTCCGCTAATTGAGAAATAGTACTGTCTGAGATTTCACTTACAATCTGATCCTGACAGGCTACCGCAAGAAAGAATAGGGGAAGTGTTGTGGCCAGTGCCAATACTTTCCAGTTTTTTATTTTAGTTCTAATTGTTTTCATCATGGTAATTCGTTTAAGGGTAAAAGAATTAGTAAAGTGATTAGCGAGTACATATCCATTATTTTGTAAAGCCACCTTCGCCAGGAGGTGACAATACCGATCTACATCATGATCTTTTACCGAGCGCGCATCGGCTTCAAATTCATGAAGTTGAACGAGGGATTTCTTATAAAAACTCACAATAGGATTAAACCAAAATACGATTCCGATTAATTGGATCAGTAAGGTATCCAGCGAATGAAGTCTTTGAATGTGGACTTCTTCGTGCCTTAATATTTCTTGTTTGTCATCATCGCCCAATTGTTGTTTGGGATTGAAAAATATGACATTAAAAAATGAGAAGATACCCTTGATTTTATCTGACTCAGCGATGGTATATGATTTCCATTTATAGAGCTGAGATTTTTTAAAAAGGGAAATGAGAGATGCTATTCTTATTAAGAATAGCACAAGAAGAACAGTTGCAATACCAGTGTATACATAGTAAATCCAAGTCCAACTGAAAGTAACTTCAGGTTTATCTAGGGCAGGAGCGGTAACGTTACCATATACAACTACCTCGGGGAGCCAGCTTGTGGGTACAGCATGACTTATTGTAGGAACAAAAGGTGCCACGTCACCCATTGAAAGGAGTGGGAAGAGGAGAGAGGCGATTAATGCTCCTAACAGAAAACTTCTTTTGAAGGTAAACTGGTTTTCATTCCTAAGAAACATCCAGTAGATGGTATAGAAAAAGAGTAAACCAATATTTGCCTCCAGGAAGTAATTCACAAATGCATTCATGGCTTTTTGTTTTTAATTTTTTCCAGTTCTTTCACCAATTGGTCGATGTCTTGAACTTTCATGTCATTCTCTTTCGCAAAGAATGATACCAGATTTTGGAATGACCCATTGAAGTACCCTGTTACCATGTTGTTTAAGTAGAATCGTGTATAATTCTCTCTGGAAATTATAGGGTAGTATTCGTGGGTTTTACCGTAGGCCTTATATCCAATGAAGCCCTTCTTTTCTAATATCCTTACTATCGTTGAAACGGTATTATAGGCAGGCTTAGGGTTTGGTAACTGGTCTATGATGTCCTTCACAAATCCTTTTTCCAGATCCCACAACACCTGCATGATTTGATCTTCTGCTTTGGTGAGTTCTTTCATCAGATAACTAGTAATTAAGTTTTATAACTATCTATTACGTTGTAAAACTAATAATTTAGTTATATAAATCAAGCTGTAGTTCTTAAAATTATTTAAATTATTAATAATCAATTACTTGTAAAGCTGTACGAGAGGATGTTGGCGCCCATTTTTAAAGCTTCCTGGCGTTTGGCTTCGGGGTCGTTGTGTATTCTTCTGTCTTCCCAGCCATTGCCAAGATCACATTCGTAGGAATAAAAAAGAACCAGCCTCCCTTCGTAAAATAACCCAAAACCCTGGGCTTGCTTGCCATCGTGTTCGTGGATTTTGGGAAGCCCATTGATAAACTCAAATTTTTGATGATAAATCGGGTGGTCGAAAGGGATTTCAACCAATTCCAGTTCTGGAAATACTTTTTTTAATTCAATGCGAACGAATTTATCAAGACCATAATTATCATCGATGTGGAGGAAGCCACCTCCGATCAAGTAGTTTCTGAGGTTCAGCGCCTCCTCCTGGGAGAACACTACGTTTCCATGCCCGGTCATGTACACGTAGGGATAAGCATATAAATCCGGGCTGCCCACTTCTACATTGTCCTCGTCAGGTGAGAGATTCATACCCAATTCTCTGTTGCAAAACTCAATCAGGTTGGGAAGCGCGGTTTTATTGGCGTACCAGTCGCCACCACCATTGTACTTCAATTTGGCTATTTTCAATTGTCCCATTGATGGATGAGAAACTGCCATTAAGCTGGTTATCAGTAGAAAGGCAATGGTATATACACGGTAAACCCTCATTATTTAAAATATTTTCTGTTAGGGATTAAACCCTGAGGATGTTTCAGGCTCTAAGCACTATAAACAAACATATCAATCTATATGCAAACAACGAAAAAGTATACACTCGGTTTAATTTTGGTGTTAATCACCATGTTTTCCTGCGATGAAAGCGGGGTTTTGGAAATAAGCAATACCGATGAGGTGAATGTTGAAAATGAAGCAGTCACTGATTCTTATTTTGAGGATACAGACGACCTTTCGGTAGTGGCTGTTGCCAGTGACAATGCAACTGTAGATGGAGGTAAAACATCAACAGGTGGAAGAAAAATTATTATAAGTGATTTCAGATTAGAGTGCGCAGAAGTTACTATAGAAGTAGCGGATGACAGCAAACCTGCGCATCCCAAAGGCGTAATCATTATTGATTTTGGTGATGGTTGTGAGGACAAAAGAGGTAATGTGCGAAAGGGAAAGATTGTCATAACCTATGATGGAAGAAGATTTTTTCCAGGCTCATCCATTGTCACCACATTTGACGGATACGCTATCAATGATATTCAAATTGAAGGTATCCGCACTGTTACCAATGATACTGGAAGCCTTGAAGAACACCCAGCATTTACGGTAGTGGTAGAAGGAGGTAAAGCAACATGGCCCGATGGCACCTTTGCAACCAGGGAATCAGAAAGGAAACGGGAATGGGTCAGAGCCAATAATCCCGTCAATGATGAATGGCATGTAACAGGCATTGCAACGGGAACAAATAGAAATGGCATTTCATATACTATGGAAATAACCGAAGCGTTGGTATACAAAAGAGAATGTGCAATTAGTAGCCGTATTTTCATGGCAGTGGCAGGAGTAAAGGTGCTAACCACGGAAAATCGTCAGATGACAATTGATTATGGAGATGGCACATGTGATAAAATAGTGACCATTACCATCAATGGAGAATCTAAAGAGGTAGAGGTGAAAGGTAGCGTTTAAGTTTAAGGAGGGTTGTGGGGTTGGTTAAAAGCCTCCTTTGCGTGTGCAAGGGAGGCTTTTCTATTATATCAATAGTTGTATTCATTTTCGAGTCCTTAAGCTTAACCGCTGACGAGGTAAGTCTTATATTTGCATACCACTACAAATTCAAACGAGCATGAAGCAATATCTTTCCTTAATGCAGGATATCTTAGATACAGGAGCCGAAAAAACAGATAGAACCGGAACAGGCACATTATCCGTTTTTGGCAGGCAATTGCGCTTCAATCTCCAGGATGGATTTCCTTTGGTGACAACAAAAAAATTACACCTGCGCTCTATCATCTATGAGCTATTATGGTTTCTTAACGGAGATACCAACATCAAATACCTTAACGATAACGGAGTATCCATTTGGGACGAGTGGGCAGATGAAAACGGGGAACTAGGACCTGTGTATGGGAGTCAATGGAGGAGCTGGCCTGCACCCAATGGAGAGTCGATTGATCAGATAGCGAAAGTACTTGATCAGATTAAAAATAAACCAGACTCGAGAAGGCATATCGTGTCGGCATGGAACCCTGCTGAAGTGGATAAGATGGCGCTGCCACCCTGCCATGCATTGTTTCAGTTTTATGTAGCTGACGGAAAGCTATCTTGTCAATTGTACCAGCGCAGCGCAGATTATTTTTTGGGCGTGCCTTTTAATATTGCCTCGTATGCGTTGCTTACCCACATGGTAGCACAGCAGTGTGATTTGCTTCCGGGAGAATTTGTATGGACAGGAGGCGATGTGCATTTGTATACCAATCATTTAGAGCAAGCCAAAACTCAGTTATCACGCCAACCCTTTCCTCTTCCTCAATTAATCATAGCCCGAAAACCCAACTCTCTTTTCGACTACCAGTTTGAAGATTTTGAGATTCAAAACTACCAGTGTCATCCAGGGATTAAAGCACCTATTGCAGTATAATATTTTTGCATTAACGGTGAAATAATAGTACGGATGGAAGAGTAGAAGTGGTGCATTATAAATAGCATGAGTATTAACTTCCTTCTCTTTACACTTCTTACATTCAGCCTCTTTATATAGAGCAATAAAACGCCCATTGTTACAGGTATTTTTGGTTTTCACCTGAATATATTACACCTGTGATTGTTGCGGGATTTAGGTCTCATAAAAATACCAGGCCTGGACTGCTTTAATCTTAAGTTTGTAGCTTGTGAAATCAGAAATTAATATTTGTATGGTTGTTCTGATTTATAAAAATATTACATAATGTTTTTTGCTTTAATCTTTGTAGCGCGATGATCAATGAAAGAACCAGACTCAACTCATTAATTGTTGGCTATGCCATTACATTGATGGGATTGCTCGTTGTTACTGGTTGGGCACTGGATATTGTTATTTTAAAGAGCATAGTTCCTGGGTTCCCTACAATGAAGTTGAACAATGCCATCTGCTTCACCCTACTTGGGATATCTTTCCTGTTTTTACATTTTAAAAACAATTACGCACTGGTAAGCCAGCTTTTAGCAGCGATCGTTTTCATTATCGCTCTGATTACAATTTCTCAGGACATTTTTGATTATAGTTCAGGTATTGATGAGCTGTTTGTGAGGGATGAGTTTGCCAGAGTAACTGGATTGGCCATACCTGGTAGAATGGCCACTACTTCTTCACTTTGTTTTATTCTTGTCAGTACTTCATTTGTCTTTATAAAATCGAAGTACAGATCACTTCGCTTTTTTAGTCAACAGTTACTTCAGGTATGTGTAGGGATTTCTGCTATTGCCATTTTGGGTTACCTCTATAGTATACCTGCTCTTTATAAATTAGCTTTTTTGAGTTCGATGGCCCTTCACACTTCGATTGGATTTTTAGTCCTTTCGGTAGCTGCAATTTTTGTGAATCCTTCTTTAGGTGTGATCAGGTTATTTATAGGAAGCAGGATTGGAAACGTTATGGCCAGAAAATTATTTCCAATCATGGTGATTATGATTTTCTTATTGGGCTTTTTTGGCGAGGCTGCCTACCAAAATGATTTTGTATCCGTTGACTTTGGAATAGCACTTTTGGTCATTTCATTCTTGTTGGTTGTGTTATTTCTAATCTCCAGAACGGCTATAAGCTTAAATGAAATTGACAGGAAAAGAACGGAGGCGGAGCTGAGGGTAATGGAAATGAATAAATCCTTGGAGAGCAAGGTGGCAACACGCACCAAGGAGCTGAAAGAATCTCTTGAACAATTAGAACTATTGTCAGATCGATTCAAGATAGCAGCTAGTGGTGCCAAAGTAGGTATTTGGGATTTTGATGTCGTCAACAATGTACTGGTATGGGATGATACGATGTATCAGCTGTATGGTGTTGATAAAGAAAAATTTTCTGGGGTTTTTGAAGCCTGGCAAGCGGCTGTTCATCCGGATGATGCTGAACAAGCTAATGCAGCAGTACAAACAGCTCTGGAAACAGGTAACGAGTTAAATCTCGAGTTTAGAGTAGTGAGAAATGATGGCACAGTAAAGTACATCACAGGCAGAGGGGTTGTTAAATCAGATGGAGAAGGAAATCCGATTCGACTTACCGGTGCCAACTGGGATGTTACAGAATTAAAGGAGGCTGAGCTGGCATTGATGGAAAGTACGCATCGGAGTAAAGTTTTTGTAGATCAGGCACCTTCTGCCATCGCAATGTTCGACACCGAAATGCGATACATTGCTGCATCGAATGAGTGGAAGAAGGATTACAAACTTGAAGGACGTGAGATAATAGGAAAGTCTCATTATGATATTTTTCCTGAGATAGGAGATGAATGGAAAGCAATACATAGGGAGTGCCTTAGTGGAAAAATTAGTAAGCACGATGGTGCTTATTTTGAGAGAGAGGATGGGTCTGTTCAATGGATAAAATGGGAAGTGCGACCATGGTACTTGTCGGAAAATAAGATAGGAGGCCTATTGATGTATACGGCTGATATTTCTGAAGTAAAGTTGAGAGAGCAAGAGAAGAAGCGGATGGAGGAAGTGATTGAGGAAACAACACGAGTCGCAAAAATTGGAGCCTGGGAAGTTGATCTTGTGAAGAATAAGGTGATATGGAGTCCAATGACTAAAAAGATTCACGAAGCTCCACTGGATTATGCACCAGATATGGAAACGGGAATCAATTTTTATAAGGAAGGGGAGAGCAGGCAAAAAATAACTGATGCAGTTAACCAAGCGATAACGGAGGGTAAATCTTTTGATTTAGAATTGCAGATAGTCACCTTGAAAGGAAGCGTTATTTGGGTACGGACAATGGGGCAGCCAGAATTCAAAGGTGACAAATGTCTGAGGCTGTATGGTATTTTTCAGGATATCAACCAAAGGAAGCTCGAACAAATTGAACTGAGAAACAGTGAGCTGCAGTTCAGGGATGCCTTCGAATATTCTGCTATTGGAATGGCTCTCGTATCTACCGAGGGAAAGTGGATAAACGTCAATCCGCAAATTCCCAAAATGCTTGGTTATAGCAAGGAAGAGTTGCTTGAGAAAACATTTCAGGACATTACCCATCCTGATGATCTGGAAGCTGATCTTCTTCTTGTGGAGCGTGTTCTAAGGGGTGAGTTGAATACCTATCAACTGGAGAAACGATATTTTCATAAAAATGGAAGTGTGGTTTGGGTATTGTTAAGCGTTTCTCTTTTACGCGATGTTTCAGGGGCACCCGTCCACTTCATTTCACAAATGGAAGACATTACCATCAGGAAAAAGGTGGAGGATGAGTTAACAGAATTGAATCATCAAATGTCTGCAATCTTTGAATCAGGAACTCAGGTATCAATAATTAGAACCGATACCAATGGACTGATCACCTACTTTAGTAAAGGTTCTGAAACCCTGCTTGGATACAAGTCAAAGGAAATGGTAGGGGTGCACTCTCCGGCAGTTGTACATGTAAAGGAGGAAATTGTTTCGCGAGGAGAGGAGCTTTCTCAGCAACTAGGCAAGAAAGTGGAAGGCTTCGATGTCTTTGTTGAGATTCCAAGAATGAAGAAGTTTGAGTCCAAAGAATGGACGTATGTACATAAGGATGGAACAACTTTCCCGGTACAATTGGTAGTTACAGCGGTTAGAAATGAGCAGGGTGAGATTACTGGTTATTTAGGTATTGCAACAGACATCACTGAACAAAAAGAGTCTGAAGAGAAATTCAAAGCACTTCTGGAATCTGCGCCAGATGCGATGGTGATTGTTAATGAGCAGGGCAAAATTGTTATTGTCAATTCTCAAACAATCAAACTCTTTGGCTATTCAAAGGAAGAATTAGAAGGGCAAACGGTGGAGCTGTTAATTCCTCCAAAGTTTAAACATCACCATCACAAGCACAGAGATGGTTACTTTGCAAATCCAATGACCCGCCCTATGGGGGAAGGTCTTGAGCTGGCCGGAATGCGAAAAGATGGACACGAGTTTGCCATTGAAATCAGTTTAAGCCCTATTGAAACGGCAGAAGGCAAACTGGTATCGGCTGCAATTCGTGATGTAACGGAAAGGAAAGCAGCTCAAAGGAGCCTGGAGGAGATGGCACAGGATCTCACCAACAGGAATAAGCAATTGGCCAGTTTTGCCCACATTACTTCGCATAATCTACGAGCTCCGGTAAGTAATCTCAATTCGTTGCTGGCAATTTATAATAGCCTGGATACACAAGAGGAGAGAGACGAAATATTTGTCCGGTTTGAAAAGGTAATCAATCATTTGTCATCTACCTTAAATGAATTGATAGAAGCATTAAAAATCAAGGAGAATACGGACACCGATCGTGAAGTGATTTCCTTTGAAGAGGTATTTAATAAAACAAAAGAGATAATGATGGGACAAATCATTGAAACTTCGGCTGTTGTTGAGTCGGATTTTGAAAAAGCGCCATCAATAGTTTACAATAGAGGTTATCTGGAAAGCATTATTCAAAACCTGATGGGAAATGCTATTAAATATCGTTCTCCAGAAAGAAAACCCAAGGTGGTTATAAGAACTTTCCAAAATAATAACGAAACTTACCTAACGATTAGCGATAATGGACTCGGAATAAATCTGGAGCGACATGGTGGTAAGATTTTTGGTCTACACAAGACTTTCCACCGCCATGCTGAGGCCAAAGGGGTTGGGTTGTTTATTACTAAAACACAAGTAGAAGCGATGGGAGGAAAAATCTCGGTAGAAAGTGAAGTAGGTAAAGGAAGTGTTTTTAAAATTAATTTTGGTAAGAATAATGGGTAAAGCAGTAGTCATTTGTATCGTTGATGATGATGACGTCTATCAGTATACGGTAACCAGGGCACTTAAATCTGACAGTTTGGTAAAAAAAATCTTAGTCTTTTCGGACGGTGAAGAGGCACTTGATTTTGTGACAGATAATATTGGTAAGGTAGATGACCTTCCGGATATAATATTTCTTGACGTCAATATGCCCATCATGGACGGATGGCAGTTTATGGAAGAATACATAAAGCTCAAACCTAGGGTTGGCAAAGAAATTACCATCTATATGGTGACCTCTTCAGTGGACCCTGTAGATATTGAAAAGGCTGAAAAATTCCGTGAGATTTCTGACTACCTGGTGAAACCCATCCAACCGGACCAGTTGAGAGAATTGGTGACTTCATTGGAAAAAGGTGATTAATCCAACTTTACCTTTAGTTCTTTAGGTTTCAAAAATGTCCTTATTTGTAAGTAGATTTAACCAATAAGATATTAGGTTAAGTCATTACTATGGACATCAACAAAAGTAAAAAAGGAACTGCCTCTGTATGGGCGGGTGAACTACAGGATTTTTATGAGGGTGCCACCACTCCGCCAATTGTAAATAGTGTTACCTATGGATACCACGACCTTGAGGAATGGTATAATGTAGCTTTGGGTAATAAAGAAGGGCACATCTATAGCAGGAACACTAATCCAACAGTAGAAGTATTCGAGGAAAAAGTAAGAGTACTTGAACATGCAGCAGCAGCTACGGCTTTCTCTACCGGTATGGCTGCCATTAGCAATACCCTTTTTTCTTTGTTGACTCCCGGAGACAGGGTGGTTTCCATCAAGGATACTTATGGAGGAACGAGCAGGTTATTTCTTGACTTCCTGCCTTCCATTAAAGTAGATGTTACCCTTTGTGAAACAGGAGACCATGAAGAAATGGAAGATGAAATTTCCAAAGGATGCAAGTTGGTTTACCTGGAAACACCAACCAATCCAACGCTCAAAGTTCTGGACCTCAAAAGATTAATAAAGGCAGCTAAAGCAGTAGAGGCTATTGTAGTGGTGGATAATACTTTTGCCACCCCTATCAATCAAAATCCAATATTACTTGGCGCAGATATAGTGGTGCATAGCGCTACCAAATTTTTAGGCGGTCATTCAGATGTGATGGGAGGAGTAGCCTGTGGAAAAAAAGAACTGATTAAAAGAATATTTCAATACAGGGAAATCACAGGAGCTTCCCTGCATCCAATGTCGGCCTACATGCTGGCCAGAGGCATGAAGACTTTGGAGTTGCGCATTCAGCGTCAAAATGAAAGCGCGTTGAAGATTGCCTATTTTTTAAGTAAGCATCCTAAAGTAGAGGAAGTGTTCTATCCGGGCCTACCAACACATAAAGGGCATGATTTTGCAAAAATGCAAATGTCAGGTTTTGGAGGAATGATGAGTTTTTCACTGAAAGGTGGGTATGAGGATGTAAAAAAGTTTTTACCACGATTGAAATGGGTGCACCTGGCAGCAAGTTTGGGATCTGTGAGTTCCCTTGCTGGCCCGCCCCGCACCACCAGTCATGTGGAGTTAACAGAAGCTCAAAGAGCAGAGTTAGGAATTCCTGAAGGTCTGATAAGGTATTCTGTTGGGATTGAGAATGTTGAGGATCTGATAGAGGATATAGATCAAGCTTTGGGTTTTTGAAAAATTCCACACATCCTGCACTATTTTTTGCGGGTTACCCATAGCCAAATCATTTGATATATAAGTACTGAGCCTTATTTTTAGGCATATTTTGGCCAATTCTGTTTTATTCATGCGATTAAACTTGTTTCGTAAAGGTTTGATGGTGCTACTGTTGAGCACTGTGGTGGGTTCTTCATTTGGTGCAGAATTGTATCGTAAACAATCTGGAACTGTTTCTTTAACAGGGGCATCTGTAAGTGTTCCTATTGAACCAGTTTGTATGAGTAACTCATTCATGGTTTTCTCCATGTCTGTTGACAATACCAGCCCCGATAATTTTCTTGTTGGAGGGGAGATAGCGAGTTCCGCCTCATTGAATTTTGAACGCGATGGTTCAACAGGCACAGTTACAATAAAATGGCAGGTATTTGAGTTTTCCAGTGGAGTCACTGTACAACATGGCTCTTCTACCAATGTAGGAAATACGGCAGTCTCAATATCTTCCGTTGACTTGACAAAAAGCTTTGTAATAGCAACGGGCAGAAACAATGGAAGCCAGTATGGCAGCGATGATGGATTTAGTGCTGATCTCACCACCGCTACCAATTTGCAATTGGTGTGTACGGGTAGTGGTCATACCGAAATTTTTTGGCAGGTCGTTCAGTACGATGATGCAGTGGTAAAAAAAGTTACGGGATCAGTTACGGCAGGTAATACCAGTGGAACTTCAACGATTTCACCAGCTGTTTCTGACCTGAGCAAAACAATGGTTATTAGTAATCATACTATCAGTGGAAATATTAATGCAGATGATTTGGCTCGAACCGAACTCACCAATGCAACAACAGTTTCCTATACAAGATCGGGTAATGCTTCACAGTTGGATTTTGTAACCTATGTAGTTGAATTTACGGATGAGACAACAGTAACACGAGGCAATCAAACTTTTGCTTCTACGGTTGTCTCCCAGAATGCTGCGATAACTGCCTCAACCACTACCTCTGGGGTAATTCCTCTTGGCAACCAAACAAGGCAGGGCAATACGAGCTTTGCTTCTGATGATAATCCTGGGCATGCCTGGTTTACTTATGAAATTACCAGTACTTCTAATTTATTAATTGAAAGAGCCACAGGAACTTCAGGAGGGAATTCAACAGCAGAAGCCCCGTGGCAAATCGTAACGTTTGGAGACCGGGGAACAACGTATTATTCTTTTGCCAGTGGTGCCTGGGAAGCCAACACTTCCTGGAGTTTATCCTCTGATGGTTCTTCAGGGGCAGTTGCAGCGGGTGTTTTTCCCGGGATGATGGATAATGTAGTTATAAGAACTGGTCATAATATCACCATAAACAACGTTGCGGATAATGGTTATTGCGGTATTTCACCGGATGATTTAAACCGCTCCAACGTGGGATCATTTACAGGATCAGGGGATGCTATGTTTTACCATATCGGAGATATTATCATCTCGAATGGAGGAACCTTAACATCGACCGAAGAGGTAATGTTGGAAGGATACACCCATATAGAAGCAGGAGGAACACTCAATGTGAATGAAGATATAGTGAACCTGGGTTATCTTGAGGTATCGGCAGCTACTACTTTCAGCAATACAGATGACTTGATTTTGTCAGGCAATAGCACAACAATTATCAATAATACATCTACAGGCTTTGATGATATTTATATTGACCATACCAATGCAACGCTCTGCGGAGATGGTGTAATGAATATTGGAAATGGAAGTCCTGATCCAACTATCCAATACTTCAACGGATCGTCCATAAATCAGATATGTAGCACCTTTACAGTTACTTGTAGTATGAATTGTCCTGGAGGATTTCCAGTAACGGGAACGGGAAGCTTTACGTATGGAATTACTGGCCCGGGTGGAGTTGGAAATCAGAATATAAATGAGATATGGTTGATGGCAGATCAGGGCGCTTATACAGATGCTGGTTCAACACTGGCGGTTGATCTCAATACCGTTCAACAGTGGCATGACATTTCAGGTAATGGAAGAAATGCGTTTCAAAATACTGCTGGCAATAGACCCATTTATAGGACAGGGCAAGACAATGGGATGCCTGCACTTCAATTTACTGGAAACCTATTTATAGATAGCCCTTCTTTGGGAATAGCTGGAACGAGCGACCTGACTTATTTTATTACGTTTAAAGATACGTCAACCGGGTTGGGGGGTATAAACGATGGGAATGGACATTATATTTTGGATCGGACTACTGCCACTAATGCATTAATGTCATTAAAACCGATTTCCGGTAATGTCTATACACTCCAAAAACGAAGTGATGCCGGAAGTGGACTTGGAGGTCCGGCTTCAACCACAACAATCAATACTAATATTAAATGGGTTGAGATGTCGCGAGACAATGGTACTACCTATAGCTTTTTCTATGATGGTGTTTCGGAGGGCTCGTTGGCGGATGGTGATGGAAACCTTACGCCACCTGCCATGAGAATTGGCAGACATGCAACTACCAATAACAATGGGTTGCGAGGATTTATCCATGAGTTGTTTGTGTATTCAAGTCTCGTGAATAATGCCCAGCGAATCCTTATTAATAATTATTTATCTGCAAAGTATGCTATGCCCTTATCTGTAAATGATGTGTATACAATGGATACGCCTGCAAATGGTGATTACGATGCTGAGGTTGCTGGAATA
>JBDVKV010000030.1:0-70203 GCA_039971015.1 Cyclobacteriaceae bacterium | reverse complement strand
ATTTGATGGATGATTTCACAATCAAACCTTAAGGATTGTACTTTGCTAATAATCTTTCCGTCATTTCAGGGAATGCCTTTAGGTTTTCAATGTATTTCCTGCTTTTCATCTTTTTGATATGAGCTTCGATACTTCGTGCCTGACTTATAGACTTACATTCAATAGTCAAAAATAGTTGCCAGTCTCTGGTGCAGGCAGTGAACTTATCGGATCCATAGAAGGCATGATTATGTTTATCCAGCCTTTCGCTTGTGGTCAATTGAGTTGATCCGATGTACTTCAGGCCCTGGCAGAGTTAGTTTTACACCTTACTTTATCTCTGGGCAGCTATAAATGTTGAATTTAAGGAATATTAATGGTTAGTATTAAATAGTGAAGCTCTGACAATATACCATCTACCACGGATTTATTCTTTCCATTCCCCTTGCCATATTGCTTATATATTCCAATGGCTATGGCTAAATTCATTTTGGTATTTCTCCTGGTAGTTCCTCTTGTTTTATGTGCTCAAGAAATTCCGCAACATCCTAATCAAATTGTTGATGGTAAAAAGCAAGGCATGTGGACGGTGCTGGTGGATAAGGATTGGAAACAGGTCACTGAGGTCGGTCAGGCCACCTATTATAGAATCATTGAATATCAGCATGGAAAGCCCAAAGGTATTGTTCGCGATTACTTCACAGATGGCCGATTGCAATGGCAAGGGCAATTGCTCAGCGAAAATCCAGACGTGAATGATGGACTTTGTATTTGGTACAATGCCGATGGAAGCAAGAAAGAAGAGTTTACCTATAAAAATGGAATCAAAGAAGGGGCGGCAGTTTATTATTGGCAAGGAAAAAAATACTCAGAGGGAACATTTTCAAACGATAAGCTCAACGCGGATTGGGTGTACTACGGTAGCGATTACAACAGCTACTATAAAACCGCCTTACAAAGTAACGCTAACGGTGAATTTGAAAAGGCAGTAACCAACTTTTTAAAAGCAAAACCATTGGCATTGCAGGAATATGGAGCCGCTTCCTTCCAATATATCAATGTGGTGTGGAACCTCACATTTGCTTATCAGAGTTGGGATAAGCCCAATGAAATGATTTCCTCCTGGCGAGAAACCATGAGGGCTTGTGATCAAAGTAAAAAAGTAGATGATCGGGTGATCGCTCAATATACCGAAGGCCTCGCGGTATGGTTGAATAAAAAATCATTAAAGAAAGAAGCCAACGAGTTATTTCTTTTTGCGGCACGCTTGCGAGAGAAAAAAAACATCGATGAAAATTTTCAACTCTACTGGGATTGGAAAAATGTGTTAGATAATAAAAGAAGTCTGGGACAATATGATTCTATCCATTTCTATTACGAGAAGATTACAGCAGCAGTTCCCGTTGCAGATAATGGCAATGCGGGAGCACTTCGGGATTGGGCCGCTTTTGTGATTAGCAGAAACCAATCGGAGCGGTACCCGGATTTAGAAAAAAGATGTGAAGAATTTTTACGTGCAAAAGGAGATCAGCGAGATGGTGCTTTTGCAGAAGTAGCCATTGCCTATGGGAGGTTGCTTGCAGAGGAGGGACAAACGGAACGTGCATTAAAAAGTCTTTCGGAGGCTCGAACGATCTATCAAAATAACAATGAAACATTTATAGGTTGGATGCGAGCTATGCGCTACACGCTGGAAACCTATAATAAGTCCCGGAAGATTGATCCTTCAGCGAAAGAAATTCTTTTAGCATTTGAAGTGAGCAATGAGAAGGTGCAAGACCAGCGGGAAACCTACACTTCCAATCTGGAGACCATTGCGACTACCTATACGCTGATGAAGGAGTATGATAAGGCAGAGGAGTTGGTATTGAAGATGATGCACATCATGGAGCAAAACTCAGAGAAGAATACGAATGATTATAAAAACCTGGAAGTGGCTTTACGTGCCTTGGTGGAGCAAACAGGTCATACTGAAAAACTAAATGGCGGAATGTCACTGTCTGCAGCAGACGAACAAAGGGTGTTAAAAACTTTGGGAGTAGAAGAAGGAGATGTTGAGAAACTGGGAGCATACCTGGCTGCCAACGACTACCTTAATGCGATCAAAGTGTTCGAGAAGAGTGCATCGGTTATCGGCAACTTTTACATTTCACGAAATGAGTATAGCGCTTATGTATTGATGAATCTTGGCATGGCACATAGTTATCGGGAGATTGGTAATCTGGCTCGCTCTTTTCAAATGCTAAACGAGGCGTATGCCATCAGCAAACAAAATTTAAAACCTGAAGATGATACCAATATCATTTTATTGATGAGCATGGGGGAGTTTTACCAACTCAATGGTTCTGCAAAAGAAGCCTCCAACTATTACTCTGAAGCGCTTAGAATACTTAATGAGTCGCGTACAGAAGCAAACAAAAAGGCAAATGATGAGATGTATTACAACATCGCTTCAAGACTGGCAAGTACGTATGCTACTATGGGGTATTACAGCGATGCGGAAAAAATTTATTTTGACGTGCTCAATTACAAAGCAGAGGCGAATGGGGTGAATAGTGAATTGTATGCCATTCAAAAAACAGCTTTGGCTTCGCTCTACTATCAGATGCAATTGTTTTCTTTGGCTGAAAAGATGTATCTGGAGGCTGAACGTATACTAAGTTTAAAAGGAAGCGACTACCCAGCCTATATCGATTTACTCAATAGGATGGCTGTAAACTATCAGGTGCGAGGTAATTACCCAAAAGCGGAAGCTATTTTTAATAAGTTGATGGAGGTATATGAGCGGACGCTGGGTAAACAAAGTGCAAGCTATGAAAATGTACTGGGCAACCTAGGACTGATGTATTACCACCAGGGGAATTTTGACAAGGCGAAAACTACCTATGATGAATCGAATGAACGATTACTCACACGCATTGATAATTTCTTTTCGTCCTTATCTGAAGAAGATAAAACCAACTTCTATAATTCCGTTAAAGTGCATTTTAATACCTATAATGCTTTTGTGGTTGCAAATGCTTCTGAACATCCACAGGAGTTGGGCAACATGTATACCCAAGCCTTGCTTACGAAGGGGTTATTGTTTCGCTCCGGTAATAGGATGCGGGAATCTATTCTGGCAAGTAATGATGAGCAATTGAAGGCAGACTATGCGCAGTGGCAATCCAATAAAGAAAGATTAGCGAAAGTGTATCAAATGAGTGATGCTGAGAAAAAAAATTCAGGCATCGATGTAGTGAAGTTGGAAAATGAAGCCATACAGTTGGAGCGCGCCTTGTCTAAAAAATCGCAACAGTTTGGGGAGCTACTGGCAGCGCGGCCTACATGGAGGGCGGTACAACAGAAATTGAGTGAAGGCGAGGCAGCAGTAGAGATTATTCGGGTATGGGAATCGAGACCTGATTATGAGTTTCAATATATTGGTAAAGGGCTGACCTATGATACGCTTGGAGAGCAAGGTTTTGCCAGGGTGGCAGAATTGCTTTCGGATAGGACTCCGGCAGCAAAAGCTGGGGTTGCCGAACGCGATGTGATTATGGCCATCAATGGAAAATCAACAAAGGGGCTAACCTTAAAACAAGTAGGTGAGCTGCTGGCCGTTAATCCCGCTGTAATTAAACTCAAGAGAGAAGGAACAAAATCAACCACCTACGAAGTAAATCTATTTGCTGACTCTGTGTTCAAAAGAATATACGTGCGCCAAACTGTCTATGCAGCTTTGGTAGTCACTAAAGAAACTGTGGATCACCCTAAACTGGTTCGGCTTCAAAACGGAGATCAGTTGGAAGGACGATACCTGAAGTATTATCGCAATGCCATCCAATCTAAATTAAGAGATGAACTATCGTACGATCAATTTTGGAAACCTATCCAACTGGCAAGTGGCAATGCTAAAACTGTTTATGTTTCACCAGATGGTGTTTACAACATGATTAATATCAATACCCTGTTCAACCCGGAAACGGAGCAATACGTTATTGATGAACAGGCCATCCAATTGGTAGCCAACACCAGCGACTTGCTAGCGCCTGCACCCGCTAGCCGTTCAGGAGCAGCCTTGTTAATTGGATTCCCTGATTATAATCA
The DNA here is from genome assembly GCA_039971015.1 of Cyclobacteriaceae bacterium. Taxonomy (GTDB): domain Bacteria; phylum Bacteroidota; class Bacteroidia; order Cytophagales; family Cyclobacteriaceae; genus ELB16-189. Next base: position 66,135 of record JBDVKV010000030.1, on the reverse strand, counting down.
GCGAGATACAACCACAGGGGATGAAGCAACCAACTATACCGTGCTAAAGAGTGATACCACACAACGCTTTATGAGCGGCAGTAGGGTAACTGAACTTCCAGGAACACAAATCGAAATAAATAGTATAGAGGCTATCCTGAAATCGCAAAAAGTAAACGTGGAGAAGTGGTTGGCCAGCAACGCAACGGAAGAAAATATCAAGAAAATTCATTCGCCTAAAATTCTCCACATCGCCACGCACGGATTTTTTATGAGTGAAGTTGTGGGTGAAGGGGAGCGTTCATTGGCAGGAATGGATGATGCCGCATTAAATAAGAATCCTTTATTCCGATCCGGATTGTTATTAGCTGGTGCTGGAAAATCTATTGCTACGGGAAAAGCCTTAGCATCAGGAGAAGACGGAATATTTACCGCATACGAAGCGATGAACCTGGATTTACAAAACACGGATCTTGTGGTGATGTCCGCTTGCGAAACAGGATTAGGAACTGTTGAAAGTGGAGAGGGTGTTTACGGGTTGCCCAGAGCTTTCCGTTCAGCCGGGGCCCACAGCGTATTAATGTCACTCTGGAAGGTAGATGATACGGCCACACAAGAATTGATGACTGAGTTTTATAAGCAATGGCAACAAAATGATAAACAAATCACATTTCGTCAGGCGCAACAAGTACTTCGGCAGAAGTTTGATCATCCCTTTTATTGGGGCGCTTTTGTGATGATTGGCGACTAGCTTGTGCTGTATAGCTGGATAATATTAGCTTTCTAATTAATTGTGGGAGGAAATGATTTTTGATCATTTCAGAGCAAGCCAATGGGCCTTTTTCAACCTTAGCAAAGTGATTGTCACCTGCGGTTGGGGTGCGAATAATTGAATGATTTTCGTAACTATGGCGTTTTGAATTTTTATGACTTGAAATTGTGATGGGAAGAGCGTTTAAAAATATCATTTTTGATTTGGGAGGGGTGATCATCAATTTGGATGAAAGCAAAACGGTAGAAAGGTTTGCAGAGGTTGCTCAAAAGCCGTTATCTGTCATTCAACACTATATTCTCAGTTTTGAACCTTACAAGCAGTTTGAAAAAGGATTAATAGCTGCCGATGCCTTTAGGGAAGAATTGAGGAAAGAGTTTGAGATAGAGGCTCCTGATGAAATAATTGATGAGTGTATGAATGCCATGTTACTTGACATCCCGAGAGAAAGAATCAGTTTATTAGAGTCTTTACGAAACTCTTCAAGGCTTTTTTTGTTGAGCAATACAAATCATATCCATTATACGTGCTTCAATAAGATTGTTAAGGATACGATTAATAAAGATACCCTGGATGGATTTTTTGAAAAGGCATATTACTCCCACTTGGTTCATATGCGCAAGCCGGATATGGAGATATTTGAAATGGTACTCTCAGAAAACAATTTGAACGCAAGCGAGACTGTTTTTCTTGATGATAATATTTCAAATCTTGAGGGGGCAAGCCAATTGGGTATAAACACTTTTCAGGTTAAAAACCCTGATCAACTTTTTGAATTCTTCGCATGAGAATAACACCCAAAGAAATACTTGTCCATTCTTCTCTTTTTATAGTGACTTTCATTACTACCACTTTTGCAGGATCGGAGTGGACGCAGGGAAAATCCGTATTCATGCCTGGATATGGGTGGGAAGATTTTTATAACGGGATGTCGTATTCCATACCTTTCCTTCTTATTCTGGGAGTCCATGAATTCGGCCATTATTTCACGGCCATTCACTATAAGGTAAAAACCAGTTTGCCCTATTTTATTCCTTTGCCACCTCTTCCATTTATGATTGGAACGATGGGTGCACTGATCCGATTAAAAAGCAAGGTCTATTCAAAACAGCATCATTTTGATATTGGCATTGCGGGACCGCTCTCAGGGTTTGTGGTTGCGCTGGGAGTGTTGTGGTATGGCTTCACCCATTTGCCACCACCCGAATACATATTTCAGTTTCACCCTGAATATGAACAGTACGGCCTCGCATATGCCAATTTTGTTTATCAGCCTGAGTACCTGGCACAAAATGCAGGCGCTGACGTAATGATTGGCAAGAACCTGCTGTTTGTATTTTTTGAAAGGTTTGTTGCCGATCCTTCGCGCATTCCCAATATGCATGAGATCATTCATTACCCATTTCTTTTTGCGGGATTTCTGTCATTGGTTTTCACGAGCATTAATCTGCTCCCTATCGGGCAGCTGGATGGTGGTCATGTGATCTATGGCTTGTTGGGGTTTAAAGGACATAAAATGGTGGCGTCTATCACTTACGTATTGTTTTTGTTCTATGCGGGTCTGGGGTACATAAGTCCGGGGGTGCCTACGGATACGTTGGTGTGGGAAATTCCACTTTTTGTGGGGTTTCTTTATTTCTGCCTTACAGGTCTGGGTTTAGGTTGGAAAGACACGCTGATGTATGCGCTGTCCATGTTTGCCCTGCAATATTTACTGGCAACATTAATTCCTGGCATTCAGGGATATCCCGGCTGGCTGCTTTTTGTATTTATCATCGGTCGTTTTATTGGCGTAAAGCATCCGCCCTCAGAAATAGAAGAACCGCTCAACACAGAAAGAGTAGCGTTGGGATGGTTTGCCTTGTTTGTATTTGTGATTAGCTTTGCGCCTAACCCACTGGAAATAGTGATCACTGGGGTCACTCCACCTTAATCCGATGGGAAGAAACTCCATTTGAATTAAACAGCCTTAAAATGTATAATCCTGGATGTGCATTTAAAAGTTGAACCCTTTGCCCGTCTTGAGTGGCTTCAATTGAAGTGGCAACGATTCTTCCAGTCATGTCGTACACCTGAATCTTGTTCACCGGACCGGTCACCATAAAATCTCCACTGGAGGGATTGGGATAATAATAAACGGGATTGACCTCTTGCGAGGGCAGGCCTGTGTTCACCGCTTTTCCCTTACCAAACACCGGGCGGATCATCAAGCTGCCCACCAGGTTGACGTTGGGCTCCCATTCTCCATTGGTATTAAAAAAAATCTTATCTCCAGAATTTGTGTTCTTATCTAATCCTATAGGGAGGGCAGTAGAGGTGGATTGTTTCCAGCCTACATAGAATTGATCTTTTACGCCAACCAATCTTTCTAGTACCAACCTCCAGAATTGATTTTGGGTTCCGCGCACTACACTTACTGTTTGTTGGTGAAGAAAGGAACTGGGATCACCGGACAAATCCCTTAAAATTTGAACTTCGATGGATTGGCCAATGTCTTCACCAAATTCTGGAAAATAAAAATCGATGGCTACTATGGTGTCACGCTTTAGTGTATTCAGTGTAAACAAACAAGCCAACCGCGCCCCGGGCTGATTGAGAGAAGCGCCATACTCCGCAGACCCATCGTCATAGGCGTAATAATTATCCAATAGGTATTCAATGCTAGTGGTATCATTATGTCTGAAATCAATAGGAGCGTATTTTACAGTATTATAATCTCCAAGGGGGTCGGACACTGAAGGAACTACATTGTCACCTGAGTTGATCCATAGTTTTAATTTTATTCTGACAGCTGAGTCTAAAGCAGAAAGGCTACTTATATCAGGGAGGGCTTGGATAGCCGTCTGTCTGAACTCCAATGGTTGTAATGGGTTTCCAATCGATGTGGCGAGGTCAAGTTGATGGGTGTAAATCGTTTCTGTGCCATCGCGATAAACAAAAATAGAATCCTCTGAATCGTAATTTATAGGTTGCACATCACTTTGCGTTGTATTGCCAGGAATAAACTCAAGGTTGTGTGTAGACAAAATTGGAGAAGTAAGGTGCGCAGCAGGATCTTCCATAAAATGATCCAATGGCATCGAGTAGTATCCATTCAGTAATGACGAAAGCGGAGTGGAAATAGTCCGGTCTGGATAGCTGGTATCACTGGCATTTCGCCCTTTGTTCAGATACACATAGTCAATGTTCCAGGTATCAAATGGGCCTGATAGCCGTCCGTAGTTTTGGATGGCAAACTGAAATTCATTGTGAAAAAAATCATTACCCGAGACAGGAATCAGGGTTTGCATAAATACATTGGGATCCAAGGTGCCGTCATTTTCAATCGTACGAACAGTGATCCAGGCACCTGATGCATTTTTAAAGAGCACCCTTAACTGATCTCCAGGATCAGGTGCTTCTCCATTTCCCTTGAACTGATAATAAAAGCTTAAGAAAACGCTCCCTCGCTCTGCCGGTGGTACCAGATCTAAGGCAAGTGGACGAGAGACAAGGCTGTCGGCAATTCCTTTAGCCAGTGGCTCCAGTAGCACATAGGGACTTCCAAATTCATTGAGGCCGTCAAAGGTGGCAACTCCGAGAGACGGAGGGTTAATTCCCAATCCATTATTCAAGGAAACAGAATTACTTGAACTCCATAGTGTATCATGTGGAGAATCTGATCGATTCGAAAAAGAAAAATCATCCCAAAAGGGCAGTGACATGGGGGTGAGCTCCTGCGTGCGTGCTGCTTTGTTTGTCTTTGAACTCTTTTCTTTAGGAAGGGGAACAATATCAAACTGAGAGAATGCCAGCTGTGCATTAATAATAAGAATAAGAACCAGCCAACATGCCTTTTTATAGTTCATCAGATTCTGACTCTTCTTCATCTTCATTGATATCGGGCTCCACGTATCCTGGTGGTGCTAGCCATAAATCAACCGGATCACCTACGCGCACCTGCTCATTAATTTCAGGGTATTGTTTGTAAACGACAGGCGATGTGCCCGTAGTATCCACACCAGCAGGGATTTCAACAGTTCCCAGGTGCAGGTTCCAACCTTGCAATTTGAATAGCGCTGTTTCGTAGCTATCTCCAATGAGATTGCCAATTCTAAAGTCTGACCTTCCATTGCCATCACCTACTACCAGGTCAATGACAGCACCTTTCGGTACTCTCGTTCCTTCTTCAATGGGTTTGCCTAAGTACCGCATTTCTTTCACCAGGTTGAGAAATGGACTGGGCTCCAGAATGATGTGTCCTCTTCTTAATTCATTGCTTTTCAAAACCACCTCTGCATTGATCCGTGATCTGTCCACAAGGTCGGGCATGGGTACAGTAGGAGGAGTTACACGATTAAGTGTGATATAGATTTTTCGGTTTTCCTTCACCTTGGACCCGGATTTTGGAAACTGCTGTAGTACGGTAAGTGGAGGAAAATCTTCAGAGTAAGAGGAGTCACTGATTTCAAATCGCAGGTCATGCCCAGATAAAAAATCTTCAATTTTATCCAGTTCCATTCCTTCAAGATTGGGAACGGTTATGGTTTCACCGTGATTGGTGCTACTCGGTAAGTAGATGTAGAAATAAAATAAAGACAGGAAGGCAAGCAAACCAATGGCAATACTCAAATTGACGATGAGTGAGCCAAGGGTGTTAAATTGAAATGGCAGTTTAAATCGCATAGGGTTAAAACTTCAGGGATGATTGAAAGTCCTTTTCTATTCTTTGCCCTTTTTTATACCGTTCCATACCTAATTCAATCAGTTGAGAAATCAAATGAGTGAATGATACGCCACGGTCTTTCCACATCATGGGGTACATACTGGAGTTGGTAAAACCTGGAATAGTATTGATTTCATTGACATATACTTTTCCGTTTTCACCAAGGAACAAATCTACACGTGCAAAATCCTCACATTGCAATTGTTGGTAAGCTTTGATAGAATAATCGCGAATGGTATCGCTGATCTCATCCTCCAATTTCGCAGGCACTTCAATTTTTACGGCCTCTCCATCTACATACTTGGCATCGAATGTATAAAAGTCGTAATTGGGGTTGATAATAATTTCTCCAGGAAGGGAAGCCTTAGGTGGTTTATTACCAAGTACCGCGCATTCAATTTCTCTTCCTTTTACATACTCTTCCAATAGAACGCAATCATCATAGCGAAACGAATCCTCAAGTGCTGCATCAAAATCCTTTTTGCTTTTTACTTTAGAGACACCCACGGAAGACCCAAGGTTAGCGGCCTTTACCATAAAGGGCAGTCCAAGTTTTTTTTCTACTTCTTCAAATTGAATTTCCGATCGCTGATCATGGCGATAAAACAAAAATTCAGTAACAGGTATTCCTGCTTGTTGCATGAGTTGCTTTGCAACTAATTTACTCATAGAAACGGCTGACCCCAGCACACCTGTTCCTACCATAGGTATCCCCATGGCTTTGATCAGCCCCTGAATGCTTCCGTCTTCTCCATCCGTACCATGAAGCACAGGGAAGATGACATCCGGGGTAGTGAGCGTACCCTTTTCATCTTCAAAACGGGGGTTGGCACCATCAAGGTGAAGTCTAAGTTTACTTCCTTTTTCAATTTCTTTATTTACAGAAGGCGTAGCGTACCAGGTACCCTTGGTGGAAATCCCTATACAATACGTCTCATAAAGGTCTTTGTCGATATAGGTTTCAATATTTCGGGCGGAATTAATGGACACACCATGTTCCACCGACTTGCCTCCATAGAGAATACCTACTTTTAATTTGGTCATGCACAATTAATTCAACCTCAAATATGCCCAGTATTTAGCTGATTTCCATCTAAAAAAGAGCACAATATGCAAAATTCGGTTAGCGGGTGATAAACACTTTGGTTGACTCCATTTGGTTAGCAACCTGAAGGCGTAAAATATATATTCCAGCTCGCTGGGCACTCATGTCAATGGTATAAGTCTGATTCAGATTATCAGGCAATAAATTATCCAATACAAGTTGTCCCATAGTATTATACACCTGAAGTCGTGATGTCTCTTTTTCCGGGAGATTAAAGGTTATTTTGATTTCATCAAATGTGGTGGTGTATACACTGTAGAATGACGTGGTAGAGGGTGGAGAGGGATTGTCGTCATTATACAATTCAATTTCATCGAGGTATAAGTTATTGCCATTGTCGTTGACGGCAACAAATGCCAGTCGTACATTTGGCTCACCTACCAGATCATTGAGATTCACGTATTCTCTCTTCCAGTCGGCATCTGTATTGGGTGTCCATTCGGCATTATCATTGGCTGATAAAAACTGGTTGCCGGATTGGTCATATTGAGTTGTAGAAAAGCTTAACCCCCCATCGATGGACGATAATACTTTAAGTTGCTCCGTTCCCTTTGTACTTAGGGCGTAGCTCACATCAAAGAACATGCTTGCTTTTATGGATTTTGAAAAATCCAGTACCGGACTTACCAGCCACGCCTCATCCGTCTTGGCCGTATTGTTGAAAGCACGATACACCAAAGAAGTTCCTTTATTGGTACTGGTGAGCTCCCAACCCAGCATGTCTTCCTGACTTATTATAGTCCACGAATCCTCAAACGAAATGTTGAAATTTTGCCGTGACGGGATCGTTTCATTGAATTGATTAACAATGATGGTTTGCGTTTTGGAATTATTGGAAGGGGATTCATTGGGATCACCGTTAGGTTCCAATAAGGTAAATGAAACCTCATTGGTTCCGGAATTCAAAGTGATGAGGTCAAGTGTTATCTCCATGGTGCCACCGGTAGGAATCGTAAAACCACTAAACGTTTTTAAGGAGGCAACTGTACCATTTACTTTGGTTTCTGCTTTTACATTGGTAATGGGAATGCTCCCTTCATTCCTCATGCTGATGATAGGGGTAAGTGTATTCTTGTTGACAACTGGTGATGGACTGATAATTTCCTTAATGGCTACATCCGTAAAATCACCGGTTAAAACGAAAACATTATCCAGAAATAGGTTGTTGCCATTTCCATTTTGGGCAATAAAAGCAATCTGCAAATTACCAGACCCAATAAATTGATTAAGGGAAATGGATTCAGTTTCCCATTGTGATGGATCAGATGGCGTAAAAGGATTTGCAGTGGAAGCTGTTGTTGCCAACTCATCTCCAAATTTGTTAAAAATTTCAACCCCTGAACTGAGATCGGAATTGCAGTTGTTGACGACAACTAGTTTTAAACCATCAATGAAACTACTGCTCGGATATTTGGCGTGTGATCGATCAAACTTCAAGATGGCAGCAGTGGCTCCATCCAGATTGATTACGGGTGTCAATAACCGGTCGACTACACCTTTTTCTTCATAGTCGTAGAAGCTCATGTACATGGCCTTGTTTCCGGAAACACCATTGGGTGCGGCAATATTGGCCCATGTAGTGAGTTGATCAGGGTTTTGGATCGTCCAGGTGGTTGGGGTGGAATCAAAGTATTCGAAAAAAGGAACGGTGGTAATAAAAGGAACTTCTGAGGTATAAGAGACCAAATTATCAGAGGCCTTACCATCCGTTACTCCATTGGTGAGTAAAATCTCAAAACTTACCTGAGTAGAACTGGGTGATGATTGGTTGAGGGGATTGAAATTGAGTATTGTTACATCAAGTGGGTCGAGGTTAAGGGTAAAATCCTTTGTTTCCTGCGAGATGCCATTCAGCTTAAATTCTACTCGGGCTGAAGTGATAGTGTTAACTCCGTAGTTTCTCACTTCAACACTGGGTGTTATTGTTCCCCCGCACGAAGTAATGCCCGGAGTTAGGATTTCTTTGATACCAAGATCGTTGGCAACGGGTGCAGGCTCCTGGGAACCGAGAGAAGTGGTAAGGCTGGCTCTCCTTGGACTGTTTTGTAAAATGATTTCCATTCGCGTCACCTGACCGGCCGTAAAAAGATTCATGCAGGCATCGTTGGTGTAGTCCAGGAAGTTTTGAAACATCTTGTTGACAGTACAACTTACCTGTGGGTGTCCAGGGCATCCGGTAGTCTCGGTGCTTTGTGATGGAGTGTCATCTACGTAATCAGTTGCACTGCAACTGCTCGCATCGCCCCAGATGTGGCGAAGACCAAAGAAGTGGCCTATTTCATGTGTGGCTGTTCTTCCTTTGTTGAACTGGGGCTCTAGGTTAAATGCACCGGGGGTGGGTTCATCATCTACCGAGCCTACATCTCTGTAGTTGATAACAATGCCATCTGTTAATGGATCTGAAGAGGAATTTTCCAAACCGGGTAAAGGAGATTCGGGGAATTGTGCATACCCAATAAAATTAGAGGGGTCATTGAAGTTAATCACCCAAATGTTCATGTAGTCTTCAGAGGGCCAGTAACTCAACGATTTGAACTCCGTATTGTCAGCAAGCGTCCATTCTGATTTAGTGCCTTGCACCCTACGTATTCCATTAGTGGCCAATCCTTCAGGATTTTGCTTGGCGAGCACAAACTCGATATCCAGATTGCCGGCTACAGATAAAAACTCAGAAGGGGTTTGTGAAGCGTCAGCATTAAGGCGTTGGAAATCCTTATTGAGTACATTGATTTGAGAAATAAGCTGCTCATCTAAAACGTTGGTGCCGGTTCCCACTGGCTCTCCATTGTGGATAACGTGGAAAACAACAGGAATCACATAGGTGGCTGAAGAGGTGCCTTCGGTATCAAAGGTTTTTATTCTTGGGGCTACCTTTTGCTTGCTGATCCAGTTCTCAAATTGGGCTTCTTTGATCGAATGCTGGGGGTTGATTATTTTCTGGTACTCAACGGTGGCACAACGCTGCTGAGCCATGCTTTGCAACGCCAACCCCATCCCCAACAAAATAATAAGCAGTCGAATACCCACAGTTTCTTTTAAAAGACCCCTTTGCAAACCATTAGAGCACATAAATGCCCATTCGTTTAACGCTAAATTATTAAAAACTATCTCTTAATGAGGTAAAAAGAAATGCAGTAACCCTAAACTACGGGCATATTCACCACTTCTATGTGGCCAATTTCCGGAACGGATTTTTTTATGGCTTCTTCCACACCGGCTTTGAAGGTCATGGTAGACATGGGACAACTACCACAATTGCCCAGAAACTCCAGAATGAGTTTCTTCTCTTTTGTAATTTCAAGCACACGCACATTCCCTCCATCCATTACCAGATAGGGGCGGATTTTATCAAGGGCGGCCTCTACCTTGATATTCAAATCATCTTTTTTGGTTTTCGCGCTACTCATTATACTTTCATTTCAACCTTCTTGGTTTGAGCAAAGTTAGCATTTCTTATGGCAACCTGCCTTGCCATGGCCTCTGCCAAGTCTTTAAAAGCTTTGGAGGTAACGCCTTCTTTCATGACCGCAGGCAGCCCGCTGTCTCCGCTTTCGCGAATTCCTTGCACTAAGGGTATTTGACCCAGCAAAGGAACGTCATATTTCTCTGATAAGTTCTTACCTCCGTCTTTACCAAAAATAAAGTATTTATTGTCAGGTAATTCTTCTGGAGTGAAGTAGGCCATATTTTCTACGATACCCAGAACAGGAACATTAATTTGAGCCTGCTTGAACATGGCCAGCCCTTTCGTGGCGTCTGCAATGGCTACTTTTTGGGGTGTGGTAACTATTATGGCTCCTGTAACAGGCACGGTTTGTACTAATGTAAGATGGATATCACTGGTGCCCGGAGGAAGATCAATAAACAGATAATCCAATTCTCCCCACTCTGCATCGCTGATAAATTGCTTCAAAGCGGAGCTCGCCATGGGTCCACGCCATACTACGGGACTATCAGGAGGGGTAAGAAATCCTATAGACAATAATTTAACACCATACTGCTCCAGGGGCTGAATTACATTTTTCCCATTGACCAATTTTACTTCGGGTTGCTCATGCTCGCAATTGAACATTACGGGTACAGACGGGCCATAGATGTCTGCATCAATAAGCCCTACTTTAGCACCCATTTGTGCCAGTGCCACCGCCAGGTTAGCCGTAACGGTAGACTTACCAACACCCCCTTTACCAGATGCAATGGCAATGATGTTTTTAACACCGGTAAGCACAGGCGCTTTCTCTCTTGATGAGGTGACAGAAGAGCTCATTGTGATTTCAAGCTCCATATCACTTCCGATTACCTTTCTTACGGCTTCCTCACAGTCCTTTCTGATCTTTTCTTTTAGCGGACAGGCAGGAGTAGTCAGCATAACAGTAAAACTGACCTTCTCAGGGCTGAGTTGTACCTCATGGATCATATTGAGCGTAACCAGATCCTTGTGTAAATCAGGGTCTTGAACAGTAGAAAGTGCGGCTATAATGTCTTTTTCAGAAAATTTCATCCTCAACGGTTAATTCGATTGCAATTTAGGACTAAAGAACTGAGTCTGCAGCCCTATTTTCGTCCTTTTTTACCTATTTGTAACAGACTTTACAATAACATAGTTTGGATCAATCCTAAACAGGCAAAGCATAAAAAAGTATCTTTGAAGTCTTAAAATTTTTCAAGTGATCCTGCGCGAGACCATAGACGAAGTAAAGAACCGACTGGACATAGTAGATGTCATAAGCGACTTTATTACGTTGAAGAAATCGGGCCAGAATTATAAGGGTTTGAGCCCTTTTACAAACGAGAAAACCCCTTCTTTTTTCGTTGTTCCCGGCAAGGGCATTTTTAAGGACTTCAGCAGTGGCAAAGGAGGCGATTCCTTCACCTTCCTGATGGAGCACGAGGGGATGAGCTATGTGGAGGCCATCCGGTTTCTGGCTAAAAAATATGGCGTAGAAATAAAGGAGACGGAAGCCACAGAACGGGAGTCGGCTCAGCAAAGTGAGCGGGAAGGCCTTTATATCCTCATGAATTATGCTCAGGAGTATTATCACAACAACCTGCTTCAGCATGAGGAGGGGCAAAGCATTGGGTTGAGCTACTTCAGGGAGCGGGGATTCAATGATAAGACCATTGAAAAGTTTGAGTTGGGCTATGCCCTCAACGGGTGGGAGAATTTCAGCAAGGAAGCACTAAGCAAAGGATACAGTCAGGATTTATTGGAGAAAACCGGGCTGGTAGTTAAAAAAGAAGACGGTAGTTCGTATGACCGCTTTCGCGGAAGAGTAATATTTCCTGTTCACAATATTTCCGGGAAGGTCATTGCCTTTGGTGCCCGCATTTTGGGTAAGGAGAAAAACCAACCCAAATACATCAACTCCCCCGAAACGGAAATCTACCATAAGAGCAATGTGCTCTATGGATTGTTTCAGGCCAAGAACGCTATCCGTCAAAACGATAATTGTTACCTGGTAGAAGGATATACGGATGTGATCTCGTTGCACCAGGCAGGCGTAGATAATGTAGTATCCTCATCGGGCACTGCACTTACGGAAGAACAGATCAAACTAATCCGCAGGTTCAGTGAAAATGTAACCGTGCTGTTTGATGGAGATGCGGCAGGTATCAAAGCGGCACTCCGTGGTATCGACCTCATTCTCAAAGGCGGACTGAATGTACGTGTCGTATCGTTTCCTGATGGCGAAGATCCTGATAGTTATTCGCGTAAGTTAGGCACCACTGACTTTCAAAATTTCTTAAAAGAAAACAAAAAAGATTTTATATCCTTCAAGGCTGACCTTTTCGCTGCAGAGGCGGGAGGTGATCCTATTCGCAAGGCGGAATCCATAAAAGAAATTGTTACCAGTATTGCCATTATCCCTGATCCTGTAAAGCGATCTGTTTATATACAGGAGACCAGCAATCTTTTAAAAATTGGTGAGGCGGTGCTCCTGACAGAGCTGAACAAGATACTCATCAATGAAAGGAAAAAATCAGATAAAGAAAGGCTAAGAAACACAGATGAGTCTCCGCAACCTTCGGATCCGATAGCTGATATCACCGAGCCCACTAAGACAGATACAAGCAGCATGGTGCAATACCAGGAGAAGGAAACCATCCGTCTTCTGTTAAACTATGCCGATGAGGCGCTGGAAGATCAGAAAGTTTCTGATTTCCTGTTCCATGAATTAGAAGATGTTGTTTTTGTAAACCCTGTTTTTAGTAAAATTTTTGAGGGCTTGAAAGAGGGTTGGGAAAAGGGAGAGCCACGGAATAGTCATTATTTTATTCATGAAGGAAGTGAAGAGGAAAAGAGAATAGTGACGGACTTGATTGCTCAGCGCTATGACCTGAGTGTGCATTGGGGTGACAAATACCATATTTATATTCCCAGGGAAGGCGAACTTTTAAATGAGATGGCCTATTCGAATGTATTGCGGTTGAAATTGCGGGTCATCCAGAAGATGCTGGATGAGAACAAACAAAAAATAAAGGAAGCAGAAGGGAAAGGAAATGAATCTGAAGTGGACAATTATTTGGAGACTCAGATAGGTTTAGATCAGGCCAAGAAGGAATTGTCTGAATTGTTGGGGATAGTTATCGCCAAATAGGAACAGACCCGGGGGTTTTAGTGTTGTAAGCATGAATTGTAAAAGAAAGAATGGATAAGATTAAGTTAGATACCATAGAGGATGCCATCAATGACATCAAGAACGGTAAGGTCATTATCGTAGTAGATGATGAAGATCGTGAAAACGAAGGTGACTTTGTTTGCGCTGCGGAAAGTATTACTCCGCAAATTGTCAATTTCATGGCCACCCACGGGCGCGGACTCATTTGCGCTCCGTTAAGTGAAGAACGCTGCGAAGAATTGGGACTGGAGCTGATGGTAGGAAAAAATACGGCTGCCTTCGAAACTCCTTTTACGGTCTCTGTTGACCTGATAGGATATGGATGCTCCACGGGTATTTCTGCTCACGATCGTTTTAAAACCATTAAAGCGCTGGCGGATCCTGAAACAAAACCCGAAGAGTTGGGTAAACCCGGGCATATTTTTCCTCTCAAAGCAAAAAAGGAAGGTGTATTGCGAAGAGCAGGACACACGGAAGCTGCCATCGACTTTGCCCGATTGGCGGGCTTCAGGCCTGCAGGCGTTCTGGTAGAAATCATGAACGAAGATGGAACGATGGCGCGACTACCGGATCTGGTAGATGTTGCCAACCGTTTTGGCTTGAAGCTGGTTTCCATCAAAGACTTGATTGCCTACCGGATGGAGAAAGAATCTCAAATAAAGAGAGAAGCGGAGGTGAAAATGCCTACTGAATATGGTGATTTCAAATTGGTAGCCTACGAGCAACTGAATACCAATGAAGTGCATATGGCGCTAGTAAAAGGTGAGTGGGAGAAAGATGAGCCGGTATTGGTAAGGGTACACTCTTCCTGTGTAACAGGCGATATTTTTGGATCTTGCCGTTGCGACTGTGGTACTCAACTTCACAGCGCCATGCAAATGGTGGAAAAAGAAGGGAAAGGCATTGTACTCTATATGAAACAAGAAGGACGCGGAATAGGGTTGTTGAACAAACTGAAAGCCTATAAATTACAAGAAGAAGGATATGATACCGTAGAGGCCAACCTGAAGCTTGGTTTTGATATGGATAACCGCGATTATGGAATTGGAGCACAAATTTTGCATGATCTGGGTGTATCCAAAATCAGGTTAATTACGAATAACCCAAAGAAGAGGGTAGGGCTGATGGGATATGGACTTGAAATAGTAGATAATGTACCCATTGAGATTGTGCCCAATCCCCACAATGAAAAGTACCTGATGACCAAAAGAGATAAATTAGGACATAGTATTTTAAAGGAGTAAATGAGAGGAGTCTTTTTCATATCATCATTATTGTTTGCAATGAACGTTCATGCGCAGGAATTTGCGTTTGAACTGTGGCATGATGGGAAGGTGGTTTTAGAAAATGGAGATACGCTTGCGGGGAATATCAAATATGATATGCAAACTGATTTGGTTCAGGTGCAGCAACGCGATCAGTTCACGACCTATTCTGCCAGAAAGCTGCTTTTTTTGGAAATATTTGATAAGACGGTAAAGCGGTACCGAAGAATGTATTCCCTACCCTACAATACCTCCGGGGAGTACAGGGCTCCTGTTATTTTTGAGTTGCTGGAGGAAGGAAAAATAACTTTGCTCTGCAGAGAGGCGTTGGAGTACCGAACCTACTCTTCAGTGTATAATTATTATAATTACTCAAAGCTTACCATAATTTACAGGTACTTCTTGTTGAAGGAAGACGGTAGTATTGTGGAGTTTCTTGGAAAGCGCGGTGATTGGTTGGATTTAATGAACGACCGGAAAGAGGAGGTACAAAAATTTGCCAAAGCAAACCGACTTGATTTTGATGAGAAGTATGATCTAAGCCGTATCATTGCATATTATAATTCCTTGTTTTTCTGATAGACGCTCCCTTTAAAATGCAAAAACCACTTATTCTCGTTTCCAACGATGATGGAATCACATCCAAAGGTATTCGTACGCTCGTTGAAGTAATGCAGGAGCTGGGTGATGTAATCGTAGTAGCACCGGATAGCCCGCAGTCGGGAATGGGGCATGCGATAACGGTAGGGGATACGCTACGGTTGGAAGAAAATTTTATTTTCGATAGAGTAAAAGCTTATGAATGCTCAGGTACACCTGCTGATTGCGTAAAATTGGCAAGACACTTTGTGTTGCGCGACCAACGCCAACCGGATGTAGTGGTAAGTGGCGTGAATCATGGTAGCAATACTTCTATTAGCGTGTTGTACTCGGGTACGATGTCAGCGGCCATTGAAGGCGCCATTGAAGGAACACCTGCTATTGGTTTCTCACTTTGCGACTATGGCTCTAAAATAGATTTTTCTCATACGAAAGAATACATCAAAAAAATCACCTTGCAGGTTTTAAATAAAGGCTTACCTAAAGGAGTGGCGTTGAATGTTAACTTCCCACCCAAGCGCAATGAAAACCTGAAAGGCATTCGCATCTGTCGACAAT
Source organism: Cyclobacteriaceae bacterium (assembly GCA_039971015.1). Lineage (GTDB taxonomy): Bacteria > Bacteroidota > Bacteroidia > Cytophagales > Cyclobacteriaceae > ELB16-189. The sequence continues at coordinate 50,531 of JBDVKV010000030.1, read as the reverse complement.
CCAATGCCAAGTGGGTAGAGGAATTCGTGGAGCGCTTTGACCCCAATGGAAGGCGTTACTTCTGGATGACAGGAAATTTTGTCAACTTCGATAAAGGAGAAGACAATGATGAATGGGCTATTGCCAATAATTATGTCTCCGTTGTTCCTTGTGAGTTTGACCTCACGGCACATCACTCCATCCCTGTTTTGAATGATGATTGGGATATTTTGAGGTAACCTGATAATTTGCTGCCATTAATTGCTGTTTAGCACAATCAATGCAGATACTGGCATAAATCCCTGAACCAAGGTAAACCTCAAGCCTTAAAATCACGTTTGAAGCCTAATGCAGTCATTCCTCCGAAATCTTTTTATTTTTTGTTTTGCACCTGTTGCTTTCATCAGTGAAAGCATCGCACAGGATGATAAAAATGCACCTGTTCTATTGATCAAAAGAACGGATGTACCGATTAAGATTGATGGAATGCTGGATGAAAGAGCATGGCTGGAGGCGGACAGCACGGGAAGTTTCCATCAGCAATTCCCTTATGACTCTTCCCTGGCTCATGTGAAGACCGTGGTGAGGGCTACCTATGATGATCACTTCATTTATTTTGCAGCAAAGCTTTATACTGAAGACCCTGAAAAATTTGTGGTGCCCTCCTTGAGAAGAGATTTTTTTGGTGGAGGAATAGATTTGTTCGCGATTATTTTGGATTCATTCCAGGATAAAACCAACGCATTTACGTTCGGCACCAACCCTGCCGGTGTACAACGGGAAGGCTTGGTGTCAAGCGGAGGAGTAGGAGGTAATGACGGTCCACCGGTTGACTTCACATGGGATAATAAATGGTACAATGAAGTAGGTGTAACCCACAATGCATGGATTTATGAGATTGCAATTCCTTTTAAGTCGGTGAGGTATAAAGCAGGTGCCACGCAATGGAATGTTAATTTTTACAGACAAGATACTCAAGGGAATGAGCGATCATTATGGGCAAGAGTACCCAGAATATTTCCGGCTTTTGCCCTGAATTATTGCGGGGTTCTGCAATTTGATGCTCCTCTCAAAAAAGCAGGACCCAATATTTCTTTGATTCCTTATTTGGCTACAAAAACTTCCCGAAACTATGTTGAAAATACCAGGGAGAGTTTGCGACTGACCTACGGAACTGATGCTAAAATCGCGGTTACCTCTGCATTGAATTTAGATATTACCATTAATCCTGATTTCTCTAACACCGATGTAGATGAACAGCAAACTAACCTGAATAGGTTTGAGTTGTTTTTTCCTGAGCGAAGGCAGTTTTTTCTGGAAAATAAAGACTTGTTCTCCGATTTTGGAGGGGAACGTTCCCGCCCTTTTTTCTCAAGAAGAATTGGGTTGGCATTGGATACCTCCACGGGTCAGTATGTTCAGAATGATATCCGATTTGGTGCGCGCTTGAGCGGTAACCTTAATAAAAATTGGCGCATCGGTTTATTAAATATGCAGGCCGATGACGTGCCAGAGCTTAATATCCCAAGTTACAATTTCGGGGTTGCTACTGTTCAAAGGAGAATTGGAGCCTACTCTAATATCAGAGCAATTTTTGTCAATCGTGAAGATTTGGGAAATAGCTCAGACTATAACAGAGTAGCCGGACTCGATTACAACTATAATTTAAAGAATAACAAATACAGAGGGAATGTGTTTTTCCATCAACAATTTGCTCCTGAGTTTCAAGGCAAAGATTTTGACGCAGATGCGTACAGTGCAGGTGCTAGCTTTAACTATAATTCAGAAACATGGTTTGGTGGAACCAGTCTTACCAGTATTGGTTCAAGCTATGCCCCGGTAGTGGGCTATACCCCGCGAGAAGGTTTTGATCGTGTGGGAGGGTACTTCGGTTACCAGATCTATCCAAAAATAGAATCAATAAACAGGATCAGCTTTGGAACCTTTGGAAACGTAACCTGGGATGCTATATGGGGGAGATCAGACAGAGAGAATGGAGGATGGTTTGAAATGGGTTTCCTTAATTCTTCAGAATTAAGTTTCAGGATTAATAACAATTATACATTTTTATTCGATCCTTATGATCCTTCAGAGACGGATGGCCCTGAACTTGCACAGGCCTCTGATTACACCTATACCCAGTATGAAATATATTATAGGGGCGATCAAAGAAGAAAATTGAATTATCGTGTGGGTGCGAAAACAGGGCAGTATTACAATGGTCATCTTACAGGAGTGAATGGTAATGTTGGCTACCGCTGGCAGCCTTACGGTATTTTTTCCATAGACTTTGATGTGAACCAGGTAAGGTTACCTGATGGATTCAACGATGCAGACATTTTGGTAATTGGCCCTAAGGTAGATCTTACACTGACTAAAAATATTTTTTGGACTTCGGTGATTCAATACAATAGTCAGTTTGATAATATGAATGTGTATTCCAGGTTTCAGTGGAGGTTTAAACCAGTTTCTGATTTGTTCATCGTCTACACAGATAATTATCTCTATGATTTCAGAAATACAGAAGATAATTTCAATATTAAAAACCGATCGTTGGTTATCAAGCTTACTTACTGGTTGAACCTGTGATCAGGCAGGATCAACATTAAAAACAATCTTGGCACTTCTGAATTCTTTTATGGAGAGTAAATGATCTGAAATGTGCTGGAGTTGATGCTTGATATCCTTTAGCCTGCCACCATCTCTGGGTATTTTTATCAGGATGGACATTAAGAACTCATTTCTAATCTTGGAAACCAAAGGCTCCCCTGGGCCCAACACCTTCGGACCTTTAATTTCATTTCTGATAAGCTGTGTCAACTGCGTAGCCAGATTTTTACACTTTATCCGGTCGGTATGCTTAACGGTAATATCAACCAGCCTGGAATAGGGAGGGTAAAAATGCGCCTCACGATCTTTGAGTTCTGTTTCGATATATCCTGGAATATCATGTTGTATTACATAACGGAATAGGGATTGCTTTGGATCGGCAGTTTGAATAATTACGTTCCCCTTTTTTTCTCTTCGTCCTGACCGGCCACTTACCTGAATGATGAGTTGGAAAGCCCTTTCATGCGCCCTAAAATCTGGAAAGTGCATCATCCGATCCGCATCAAACACCCCTACCAGACTTACTCGATCAAAATCAAGTCCCTTAGTCACCATTTGCGTGCCCACCAGAATATCCGTTTCACCTTCCTGGAAACTTTCAATGATGGATTCATAACCACTTTTCGTGCGCGTAGTATCCCAGTCCATGCGCTGTACTTTTGCCTCCGGAAAAAGAAGTTTTAATTCTTCTTCCAGCTTTTCAGTGCCATACCCTTTGGTAAGAATTCTTTTGGACGAACAGGTAGGACATTCAGCAGGGAGAGATTCTTTATATCCGCAGTAGTGGCAGATCATCTCGTGCCGGTATTGATGATAAGTAAGACTAACGGAACAATTGATGCACTTCGGAATCCAATTGCAGTCCTCACACTGAACCATAGGAGCGTAGCCTCTCCTGTTTTGAAATAGGATTACCTGCTCTTTGCTTTTAAGCGCCTCGCCAATGCCTTTAATAAGGGTGGATGAAAACTCACCTTTGTTGGATTTCCTCTGCCGTTCAATGGCCATATCCGCAAAGATGATTTCCGGTAAGTTGGCTTCTCCGAAGCGTTCAGTTAGGCTTACCAGCTTAAACCTTCCTTGCAAGCAGTGAAAAAAGCTTTCTGCCGAAGGCGTAGCGCTACCTAGTACAACTTTAGCATGGTGCTGGTTGGCCATCACCAAAGCAAGATCTCTGGCTTGATAACGCGGTGCCGGATCATGTTGCTTGTAAGAGGAGTCGTGTTCTTCGTCTACAATCACCAACCCTAAATTGTCGAAGGGTAGAAATACCGATGACCGTACGCCAACGACCAATTGAAATTTCCCGGACAATATTCCATTCCAAACCTCTACGCGTTCGTTGTCAGAAAATTTGGAATGATAAACGCCCATCTCCGCACCGAATATTTTTTTTAGTCGCTGTACTATCTGTGTGGTCAGTGCGATTTCCGGAATGAGAAGCAAGGCTTGATTGCCGCCATCCAAAGCCCTTCTTATTAAATCGATATAAATCTCTGTTTTCCCACTACCGGTTACGCCATGGAGTAAAACCACATCACTGTCTTCAAAGTGGTTGAGGATGGTATTGCGAACTTCTTCTTGCCTTTCACTTAAAAGAACAGGATGATGAGTTTCAGGATCATCAAATCCAAAACGAGGGATAATGGTTTCGAACTCTTCAAAAATTTTATTTTTAACGAGTGTGTTGATAGATGATACAGACTCCCCCTCACTAAGTTGGGATTTACTTTGCCCTTTATCATTAAGCGAAACATCTTTAAATACAGGAACTGCTTGTAAATATTTTAACAACACTGCCTCCTGCTTGGGTTTGCTGCCAATGATTTCGAATAGCCCCTCCAATTCCTTTTTGTCGGAATATTTTTTTGTGAGCCGTATCCTCTTTTCTGTTTTGGGTTTAAATTTTTCCTTTACCTTTTCAAAAAGTATAATGGCTTCCTTGGATGCCATTGATTTCAATAAGCTGTAAATACTCTTTGTTCCTAAAAACTTGGCGACTTCTGTATAGGTTAGGGTATCGTGCTTCAGTCGATTGATCAGCATTCTTTCTTTTTCTGAAAAGTCGAATGCTGTTTCTTCTAATTGGAAGGAAGGGTTGAGTTGCACCATGCTTTCACTGGAAAGTTTAAGCCCTGAAGGGAGAGCCGCATTGATCACCTCGCCAAGTGTGCACATATAATAGTCGGCCATCCATTGGTAGAGCTTGAACTGCCGGTCGCCAATTACTTCGTTTTCATCTATGATTTCCAGTAAGTATTTGGCTTCATACGTTTTGGGTGGTTTCTGATGAAGGTCAGAGATGATCCCTGTGAGGATTTTTTTCTGCCCAAATTGAACAATGACGCGTTGTCCAATCTTGACAATTTCATTGAGCGCTGAAGGCACACGATAAGTAAAAAGCTTGGGAATGGGGACAGGCAGAATGAGTTCTGCAAAGAATGTATTGTTGTCAAATTCTAGTCCTTCCTGGGTCATAGTATACATCAGCAAGGTAACAGGTCAAAACGTATTTTCCTTGGCTGCGGAAGGGCTGCCTCCCTAAATTTGATATTATTTGCTGTTGGTCTCCGCCCTTAGGTTTTCTTTTTCCCAATCACTTGTTACATTGGTTGAATGACTTCAAGAAGAGAGTTTATCAAGAAAGGGCTGTTGAGCAGCGTAGGCGTATTGCCGCTAACTCATCTGAGTACTAATTCTCCTTTAGAGGAACTAAAAAACGCTTCATCGGATGATGAATTGTTTGCCCTTGTTCGCCAACAACTTCATGTGCCAAAAAATAGAATTTACCTCAATACGGGTAGCCTTGGTCCGAGTCCGGTGGTTGTCACCGATGAGGTTCACGCTATGATGCAACAACTGGAAATGAATCCCGCCATGGAGAACTGGGGAGATTTAGGGGAAAGAATGGAACAGGTGAGAGTAAAGGTGGGAGAGTTCATCAATACGGATGCTGATAATGTGATTCTAACCCGGAACACTACTGAAGGTTTAAGCTTAATCGGACAATCTCTGAAAATGGCTAAAGGTGATGAAATACTTACCACCACGCACGAACATGGGGGAGGAGAAGTGGGGTTAGAATATCTGGCTGCTACTCAAGGCGCGGTAGTTAAGAAATTACAGATGCCTGTTCCTGCACCTTCAAAAGAAGCAGTGATTGAAGCAGTAGTAAATAATATCACGCCAAGGACTAAGGTGGTGATGCTGAGTCATGTCAATACATTGACGGGCTTAAAAATGCCCTTTGAGGAGATATCAAAAATCACAAAAGCAAAGGGTATTTTATTGATTGCGGACGGTGCTCAGGCGCCTGGACTTATAAAGGTGGATGTTAAATCAATGGGTGTTGATGCCTATGCTGCAAGTGGCCATAAATGGATGCTCGGCCCCAAAGAGACTGGATTTGTTTATTGGAGCAAGGAACTGCAACAAGAGATCAACCCCGTCTTCACATCTTCAGGGTTTGCCAGTTATTCTGCTTCCTCCGGAACACGGAATGTAGCATTGATTTCCGGGTTGGGTGTTACTATCGATTGGCTCAACCTGATCGGGAAAGAAAAAATTGAGAATCGTTGCCTTGAGCTAAGGTCCTATTGCCTTTCACGACTGAAAGAATTGAAAGGTATTGTGATCATTAGCCCAGAGGTCGATTCACTTTCAACAGGGATTGTAAGCTTTACACTTAAGGAAGGAGAGAATAAAACGATTGCAGCAGAATTGGCAAAAGAAGACATCATTGTTAAAGTGCTTCCCAGGTACAACGGCATTAGAATTTCATGCCACATGTTCATTTCGAAATCCGATATAGATCGATTTATTAAATCATTTTCGCAGCTTGTTTAGTTCTTACCTGTTATTTTTCTTGAATGGTCTCAGTTAACCATTGTTGAATATGGAATAATACTTTTTCTGGCTCCTCTCTTTGTATGAAATGACCAGCATTGGGGAAAGTATGAAGTGTAAATGTGTTGTCTATCCAAAGCCAATGATCATTTAAGGTGCCAGGTGGAAACGCAGAATCTTTCATTCCGTGGATCATCAATACCGGACATTTTATTTTTCGTTCTATCGTAGTGGATGCAGTAGCACCTTTGGAAGGTTTTGGATAACTGGCTTTGTAATAATTCAACATTCCTTGAATATAGGATTTTTCAAAGGCACTCCGGTAGGATGGTGACAACTCATGTTCATTTGCCCCTGATGTCTCCATCAATTGGTTAATACTCCAGTATTCAGTTGCGTTGGTGGCTTCATTTTTTTTAGTGTAGTTGGCTGTTTCTGGATGAACATTTAAATAGTTACTTAGACTTTTTGGATGGGGAATATTACAGGCAACGAGTCCACTTATTTTATCAGGATAGTAGGTAGCGATCTGCCATGCAATAGCACCGCCCCAGTCATTTCCTACCAGGGTTACTTTATCAACCCCATTATCTTTGATCACAGCCAACACATCTGCCATTAGTTTAGTCATCTGATAATCCTCTACTTCTGATGGCCCCTCGCTTTTATTGTATGCTCTTAAATCGATGCCAATCACCTTGTAATCTTCTGAAAGTTTGTCCATTTGGTATTTCCAGGTAAACCAGAAATCCGGAAAACCATGAAGAAATACCAACGTTGGTCCGCTTCCCTTCGCTACATAATGAATATTGACACCATTGTTGTCTACAAAATGTTCGGAAAAGTCTTCAAACTGTGCATGACTAGCATTACTAGAAAAGATGATGAGCCCAGCGATAAGTTTTGTGAGAGACACTATCAGTTTCTTTTGGTGCAGAACAGGTACCAGGTGGGGTAAACAATTTTTTCTTCGGGATCAACCCATTCTCCTTTCCAGGTGAATCCATTTTTTGAAATATCATAAAAAGTGATTTTGTAAAATCCATCCATTCCATTAGGTGCTTGCTGTTCTTTGTAAAGGATCATTTCGTCATTTTTCATTCCGCCTTCCCACGCAGTTAATGAACTGGAGGGGGCAGCGGAGCTATAAAAGGTGACATACCATTTACCAGCATCTTTATCGAATTGCCTGACGCTACTTGTATGAATCTGATCCGCTTTTAAAGATTCGTCCTGAACGGCCATCCCGTTCATGATATATTTAAACCGCCATATTACATCTACTGAGTCCTTTAGCCATTCACCTTGGCTGTCTCGTTTTAGCGATTTACAATCGCTCAGACCAATGATATGCTGATAATCCTTAATCTGTTCCGGAGCATCAGGATTTGGCCGGCCGAATGGGTAAGTTTCGTTGGGCTCATACTTGAAATCAGAGAGTGAAACCTGACTAAAAGCATTGAGAGTAAATAGAATGAACAGGATGCCAAAATATTGGATTCGCATAGTTTTAATATTTTAAGAGATGGTTAAGATTTTATCTGTGGAGGTAAAATTGTAGTTTGAATTGCAAATCGGATACGCATTACCTTTATGTTATGTTTGAATACATGGGATTTGTACAATATTTGGCTTTAGGTTGATGAGGATCACCTATTGTGGGGGGTAATTTTTCGCCTTGAAAATGGAAGTATTTAATTGGATAACGGAGTTTGTTTGTGGGCTGGGGATAGTAATGGGGTTGGTTTGGTTGCTCAATAAGAGTTGGTGGTTTGCCAGAGCGCACTATCTCGCCTTTTACCTCCTGTTTTTCTGTCTCATCCTTTTGGAGCAGAATCTTTACTGGACTACTTTTTATTTAGAAAATCCGCACCTTTTATTACTGACCGACCCTTTGGCCTTATTACTGGGTCCCCTATTGTTTTTTTATATAAGCGACAGGCCTTTAAAATTCAACTGGATTCATTTTCTGCCGGCCGTAATTATCGTTCTCTTCTATTTACCTATCTACTTATTAAGTGCCCCTGAAAAAATAGAATTTATTCAAAGAACAATTTGGAGCGGAGAAGGTATTAATTCTATCCAGTTTATATTGTTCAGGGTATTATTGGTTGTGCAGATCGTAGGGTATGGTTATTACATTCAGTCAAAAATGAAATTTGGGTGGGAGTTAAAACGTTTCTTTTCCACCAGGATTTCATTGGATCAAATTATGTTGGCATCCTACTTTCTTTTTGGCTTGGTGAAAGCAGCCTGGTTGTTCTTTACCCTTTTCTTTAATTATGAATGGATTGATGTCTTTGACACAACCATACGATTGATCACCATGTTATCTGTTTTTTATTTGTTCTTGAATGTAATCAATAAAGTAAAGGTGGGGATAAAGAAAGGGCCCTACGCTAAATCTTCCATTGAAAATGGAGAGGTAATGCATTTAAAGGAACAGCTGAATAATCTGATGAGGGATACGGAGCCTTTTTTGAACAGGGATTTAAAAATGATTGAGATTGCTTCCAATTTGAATATCAGCGAACATAAACTATCTCAATTGCTCAACGTACATCTTGGAACCAATTTTTTTGAGTACGTGAATAAACATCGGGTGAACAAGGCAAGATTACTACTGAAGAATCCTGATTACAATAAGTACACCATCGAAACCATTGCCAGAGAATGCGGATTCAATTCGAAGAGTACATTCAACGAAGCATTCAAAAAAATGGAAGGTGTTACGCCCTCAGTTTTTAAGAAACATTAATTTTTGCTAACAGCACCCTCCGCCATCATAGAAGAATGTTGAATCGGAGATATAGATGTCTTGCCTTTTAAGTGAAGCCAGTGCGTCTGCAGTTTTGTCACAAACCGCCAATGGTTGATTGGGCATGAGTACATGGCCTTTTTGGTCGTCATAATATTCTTCGCTTCCAAAGTAGATGGCCGTTTTTCCGGTAAAAACACAAGGCCCGTCAGAAGGCATTGGGTCTTTAATAGCACATACTTCTACACTTTCAATGAAAATGAGCTGGTTGGTATTGTAATGGGAAGGATCTAACACTCGGTAAGGTCGTTTAGCCCTGATTTCCACGGTTCCAAATCCGGTATCTGTAATCATTTTTATGTACTCTTTCAGCGGCAATGCACCACTCAGACATAATGCCCTTAGTTTTTCATCCTCTTTAAGGGCCTGAGGCATTTCTATTTCGCAAACCGGATCGGACAAAACCAATCTTCCATTGGGTTTTAGCACACGGTACATTTCGGCCAGCGCTTTTTTTAAGTCGGATTGGGTGAAAATATTAAATAGACAATTTTGTGCGGCTACATCGATAGTGTTATCCTCAATGGGCAGATTAAGAGCATTGCCTTTCTTTAAATCTATAAACGATGACTTAAACCATGAGTTGAGTTTTTCGGCTTCTTTAAAGTTTTGTTGGCTGGCTTCCAGCATTTCATCTACGACATCCACACCAATCACACCACCTTCTTTTCTGGTGAAGTAAGAAAATTGCAGCAATTCCATTCCACCACCTACACCCACATAAAGCACTTTGGGTTCGTTCACCAAATCCCGCGCATTGGCAGTGCTTCCGCAACCATAGTTCATATCCAACATGCGTTTGGGGATTGATAATCCTGGGAGTTGCCATACCGGGGTAGTGGTGCAGCATAATCCTACCTGTGGATTTTCAGCAGCCTCTTTATAAACGTTGTGGGTTGTTTCCAGGTAAGTTTCCATGTAGATGTAGGGATTTAAGCTCAAATTACGGAAGTATAGTGGTACTCATTTATCATCTACATGACAACCATATGAAAAAACACCAATTTTTTTCCGTGGCGGTGCAACGAAATTGTAACCACCCGGTCATTGAACAGTAACTCAATTAAAACTTAGTCATTATGAAAACATCTATACTTTCAGTTATGATGGTGCTCTTTATAGCATGTTCATCATTAGCGCAACAACTCCACAAGTCTTTTGAAGGAGTAAAAAAAATTAGAATGAATACCACATCCGGAGATTGTAAGTTGGTGAAAGGCAATACCTCTTCAGTTACTGTGGATTTGGAACACACATTTGGAGATAGACTTAAACCTGAAGTAGAGCAAAATGGAGATGTGCTTGAGATTCGAGAAGTTTTCAGATCGGGCTCATCCAGTGGTCATTCAAAATGGACAGTCACGGTGCCGGATGGAATTGATGTAAAGTTTTCATCAGGTTCCGGAAATTTTGATGCGTCCAACTTATCCTTTGATTTAAGTGCAAGCTCGGGTTCAGGGGACTTGTCATTCTTGATGGTCAAAGGGGATATCAAAGGTACTTCAGGGTCTGGTAATCTGGAGTTGGACAATTTTGCAGGGGAGATAAAAATGAATAGTGGTAGTGGTGATATAACAGTGAGAAAGTCAGAGGGTGATCTAAGTTTGAATTGTGGTAGTGGTAGTATAAGAATAAGTGACAGTAAAGCGTCCTTTACAGCCAACTCGGGAAGTGGCAATGTGTTGGGTGATAATGTAGCGCTCACCGGTAGTAGTAAGTTCAATTCAGGATCGGGCGATTCAGAGGTTCGATTGGCTTCAGCACCCATTTATAATATTTCTGTAAATAGTGGATCAGGCGATTCGCAATTGGATTTTAATGGAGCAAAAATTGAAGGTGAGGTGGTAATGAAAGCCAATAAAAAGAACGGAGTAATTAAGGCTCCTTTTGATTTTGATAAAACAGAAGAGATTGACGATCGTGGAAATCAGGTGACCGTAAAAAAGACTGCGGTCAGGGGAAATAGTGATATTAAAATCGCAGTGAGTACGGGGTCGGGTATTGCGGTCTTAAAAAATTAAGAAGTGTAACATAAATTCTCGGGCGCTAAGCCCGAGAATTTGATTAGGCTACATTGGCAGATAATGCTGCGATGGTTACTTTTTTCAATTCCCTATGACCGCAGAAGGAGCATTTGTAATGTTTATGCAAAACCCCTGAATCGCTTTGGGTAGGAGGGGTAACAATTTCTTCAATATCAATTTTGAGTGTGTAGTACCCACAGTCTGCACATTCCTCCGTGTGCAGGTAATCAAAATATTTTTCTATTTTCTTGTGCCCTGTCTTTTCATCGATCCAAACATCGTAGTCAACGGAATGCACCGCGCTGGCTTCTTCAGCAATCATATCGGCATCCAAATGGGCATCTTCTTCTTCTTCACTCAATTTGCGCATTTTATTGCCATCAGGTGATATGCGGGGTTTGTTCCTGATGCGATCCAATCGCTTCATCAGGTACCGCGGATAATAAACATTGATCACACTGTTGGTGAAAAGATAAGCCAGGATTCCAAGAATACCAGTGGAGATCAAACGTACATAGATAAGCCACATGTACCGCGAAGCAACCGTTTCTGTAGCAATGGAATTAAGAAAAATACAACCAGCAATAACCACCGCTAAGAACGCGTACCAAAAGTATCGTATTTCATGCGTACTTACGTAATCATACTTTTCTTTGGGGTCTTTTATCTGAGCGACTTTCACCTCATAAAATAGAAAGATGAGGAGACCAATGCATAGAAAAATTTCACTCCCCAAGATCATATAGCGATCCCATGTTGCTAAGTAGGTTGTTTTGTCCATGGCAGGTTATTTTAGTAACTAGTTAAATATAGCCAATATAAAATCACCTATCAAGGGGTAGTCTGGCCACCTTTGTCTATTGAGCGATTTTAAGGTTTTTGATGGGCAGGTATTTGTTCCAGGGCTTGTTGTATGCTATGAACAGGCAATTTGCACGTCTTGTTAAAGCATACATAAATCGTAGCTGCTTTGCCCTCAGGGTTGATCTTTTCGGCTAAAAGAGGCAATTCACTTTGTGATTCGGTCCCCATCAACAAGCTAAAAGGCAGATAATTTTTCCTGAAATCTTTAGCCACTGATTTTACATCCGGGCTTACTATCACTACCTCAGCCATAGGGGTAACTAATTCAGAATAGAGCATGCCCCAATGCGACATATAAGCGGGTTCTCCTACAACAAGTTCATTAAGTGAGGAGAGCATCTTCAAGGCTTGGGATTGGTAGTCGGAATTGTCAAGCAGTATACCCAGGTGAAAAAGATTGCGCGCCATTACTCCGTTGGAAGAAGGAATGACGTTATCAAATATTTCCTTTTTACGTGCGATCAATTTTTCAGCATCGTTTCCTGAAAAGTGAAAATAGCCTTCTTCTGAATCGTAAAAATGAGATTGGGTATAAGTCATCCACTCCTCGGCTTTGGTCAACCAGCTTTCATCGAATGAACTTTGATATAAAGCAAGGTAAGCTTGTATGAGAAAAGCGTAGTCCTCCAGAAAACCTTCTACGGGTGATCGTTTTCCTTTAAACGATCGATAGACTTTCTCATCGATGAGGTTCTTTTCAAGAAAATCTATATTGTTGATAGCCAGTTCTAGAAATGCCTCATCTCCAAATGCTGCGTACGCATCCAATAGCCCCTTAATGGTCATCGCATTCCACCCCGTCAATACTTTGTCGTCCAGTCCGGGCCTTACTCTCTTGTCGCGTTCTTTTAAAAGCTTCTCCTTAGCCATCTTCAATTCAGCATGGAGTTGTTCATTTGTGATTTTATGCTTCTTTGTAAAATCGTCTTCCCATTGATCAATAAACAGAATGTTATTGCCGTGTTCCCAATTCCCACTATCCAATAGGGAATAATAATCTGATAGCCACGCTGGTTGATTTTTCGTGATACTTTCTAATTCTGCTTTGGTCCATACATAATACTTGCCCTCCTCACCTTCGCTGTCGGCATCCAGTGCTGAGTAAAAACCTCCATCGCTACCTGTCATTTCTCTTTTCAGCCAATCTACCGTTTCGTAAACAATGCGTTTATAAAACTCGTCTTGAGTAATGCTGTACGCTTCTGAATAAAGGCTCAATAACTGCGCATTGTCATACAGCATTTTTTCAAAGTGGGGTGCAAACCATCTGCCATCAACGGAATAGCGTGCAAAGCCGCCACCAACCTGATCGTAAAGTCCCCCCATCGCCATTTTTTTAAGGGTGAGCGTTACCATATCAAGTGCTTTTTCATTCTTACTTTGAGTGTAATGACGAAGCAGGAAAAGCCATTGGGTAGGCATGACAAATTTTGGTGCCTTATCAACACCTCCCCAGGTGCTGTCAAAATTTGATTCAAGTGACTGAAACATCAATTGCATACTATCGTGAGTGAACTCCCGATTGTTATCGGGTTGCCTTAGCCGATCAATATCACTGGCAGCCAATTTTCTGGCCAGCTCGTCCGCTGACTTGTTGATGTCATCTCTTTTTTCTTTGTAGACCTTTGAAATTTGGAGTAACAATTGAGACCAGTTGGCAGGAGGAAAGTACGTACCACCATAAAAAGGTTTTTGATCAGGGGTGATAAATACATTCAAAGGCCACCCACCATTGATCCCCATGGCTTGAACAGCATCCATATAGATTTGGTCAATATCAGGGCGCTCCTCCCGGTCTACTTTTATGCTTACAAAATTTTCATTCATGATGGCAGCGATATCTTCGTTTTCAAAAGACTCATGCTCCATCACATGACACCAATGGCAGGAAGAATATCCAATGCTTACTAAAATAGGTTTGTCTTCTTTTTTTGCCTTGGCCAAAGCTTCTTCTCCCCACTCATACCAATCTACAGGATTGTTGGCATGTTGAAGTAAATAAGGACTTGTAGCATTGATCAGTCGATTGGTCTTTTTGTCATCATTTTGCATGCTGCATCCTGTGGTTAAGGTGGTGATAATTAGAATTGCTTTAAATATCTTCATAAGTGTGCCGGAGTCAGCCTTTAAGCTGGTTTTTTACCTGACTTATCTCTTTATCAACATTTACGGTGCGTTTAAGTTCTTCCAGTTTTGATAATAGATGGGAAAGAAATTTTTGATGAAGAGCAGAGGTTGGATGATAAGGTCTGTGGGAGAGTGCTTTTAGAATGTCATCCCATTGTTTCACAAATGAGGCGGTGTCTTTGGTGAAATACCGTTCTCCAAAAATACGCCAAATGTAATCGATCGCTTCAGGGGAAGGATGCAACAAATCCCGATCATAGAACCGATAGTCTCGGAGGTCATCCAATACAATTTCATATGCAGGAAAATATTCCACTTTAGGGTATATTTCGCTGAGCGTATGGCATGAAAGCCTGAGTATGGATTTGCTAACGGCATTCAGTTCTAAGGAGTCTTTGATATGTCGAACAGGACTCAGTGTAAGAATGATTCTGATATTGGGGTTAAGGGCGATCAGTTGTTGATAAAAATGTTCAAAGGACTCCAGAATTTTCTTTTGGGTGAGCAGTTGCTTGCTAAACTGTGCAGCTGGAACCTTATGACAATTGGAAACTATCTCTCCGGTGTCATTTCGCTCATAAACCCATGAGGTACCGTAGGTGATCAATAATGTAGTCGCTGACTTTAGGGCGGTGTTACTTTTTGAAATAGTACTGCCGATGTTGCGCTGTAAGTTATGGGCGTCCAGCGATGAGAAGGAGGAGTGAAAGTCAAAGTTGAAATAGGTATCGTTGAGCTCTCCGTAGGTGGTTGCAGGTGGCAGTTCGTTGTGAATGGCGTAGGTCAGCACCTTGTGTATGGAAATGGGGTTGTACGTAGTGCCAAAGGGATTAATCAATACATCAAACTTATATTTTTGAAGCAATTGCCCCAGGTTGTCGGCAAAACACGATCCAATGGTGAAGCACCCATCCCGCAATCCTATGCTAAAAGGAGAGGGTGCATTGTTGAGAACGGTTCGGAAATTATCCATTAGGTAAAGTTATTCTTATCAAAGCTTTTTCAGACAGTCAGAACCACTATTTTTAGGGATATCAAGTTGAATCATTAAGTTATTAAAGTAAGATAATGGCCATTAAAAAATTTGCATCCTGGAATGTTAACGGGATAAGAGCTACTATTAAGAAAGATTTTGTGAAAAACATGCGGGAGTTGGGGCCTGATATTCTGTGCCTGCAGGAAACAAAAGCCAGTGCGGAAGAGGCCAAAGCAACTTTGGAGGTGATGGACGAGTATAAAATTTATACCAATTCATCAAAAGCCAGAAAGGGATATTCCGGTACGGCCATTCTCACCAAAGAGGAGCCCGTTCAGGTGACCTACGATCTGGGCATCGAAGAGCATGACCAGGAAGGCAGGGTGATAACGGCTGAGTTTAACCAGTATTTTATTGTGACAGTTTATACCCCCAATGCGGGACAGGGACTTAAACGTTTGGATTATCGGGAAACGTGGGATGCGGCTTTTTTGAAATATATTCTGTGGCTGAATAAGCGCAAGCCGGTGTTGGTTTGTGGAGACTTAAATGTGGCGCATCATGAGATAGACATTGCAAGAGCCAAAGAGAACTACAATAAATCAGCAGGATATACCCAGCGCGAAATCGATGGATTTCAACGGTTTGTTGATGAAGGCTTTGTGGATACCTTCCGTCATTTTTATCCAAAAGAAGAAAAGTACACGTATTGGAATTATGTAACCAACGGCCGCGCTAAGAACATCGGATGGCGTATCGATTACTTTATGATCAGTGAAAGAATTTTACCTGCAGCAAAAAATGCGGCCATTCACAATGAATATGAAGGTTCGGATCATTGCCCGGTGAGTTTGGAGATAGAAGTGTAAACCTTAAGCTATTAAAGCCGCTCAATCTGAGCACCCAACTTTTTCAATCTTCCTTCAATATCCTGATAGCCACGATCGATTTGATCAATGTTGGAGATGATACTTTCTCCCTGGGCAGATAATGCTGCGATAAGCAATGCTACTCCCGCCCTGATATCAGGGGAAGACATGTGGATACCTCGAAGGGATTGTTTTCGGTTCAAACCAATAACAGTGGCACGGTGCGGATCACATAAAATGATCTGAGCACCCATGTCAATCAGTTTGTCAACAAAGAAAAGCCTGCTCTCAAACATCTTTTGATGGATGAGCACGGTGCCTTTCGCTTGCGTACAGATTACCAGGATAACACTTAGCAAATCAGGCGTTAGGCCAGGCCAGGGTGCATCGGCAATATTTAAGATAGACCCATCAATGAAAGTTTCTATTTCATATTCCTCATGAACTGGAATGTGTATATCGTCTCCTTGAATCTCTAATTTTATTCCAAGCCTTCTAAACGTTTCGGGAATCAATCCCAGCATATCTACACGACAATTCTTTACAGTGATATCAGATTGCGTCATGGCGGCAAGGCCTATGAAACTTCCAATCTCAATCATGTCTGGAAGCAATCGATGCTCAGTGCCTGAAAGTTTTTCTACGCCTTGAATAGTAAGCAGGTTAGAACCAACACCAGATATTTTTGCCCCCATCTGGTTCAACATCTGGCAGAGCTGCTGAAGATAGGGCTCACAGGCAGCGTTGTAAATGGTGGTTTCTCCTTCAGCAAGTACTGCGGCCATTACAATATTAGCTGTGCCCGTTACAGAGGCTTCATCAAGCAGCATGTAACTTCCTTTCAATTGGGAAGCGTCTATCTGATACAGATTTTCGTCAGGGTTGTAATTGAATTTGGCTCCTAAATTTTGAAACCCGAGAAAGTGGGTGTCCAATCTCCTTCGTCCAATTTTATCTCCACCGGGTTTGGGTATACTGGCCTGACCATACCGGGCCAGAATGGGTCCCAGCAACATGATGGAGCCGCGAAGTGCTGCTGCCTTCTTTTTGTACTCTTCAGTTTTCAGAAAATCTACATTAACTGATTGAGCAGTGAAGCGGTAAGTATCATCCGATAATTTTTCTACGGACGATCCCAGGTCTTTAACAAGGTCAATGAGTTTATTGACGTCAAGTATATTGGGAATGTTGGAGATGGTGACTGGCTCTTGCGTGAGCAGCGTTGCACAAATTACCTGAAGCGCTTCATTTTTTGCGCCCTGAGGAATAATCTCTCCCTTGAGTGATTGGCCACCTCGAATTCTGAATGAACTCATTGGTCTCTTCTGCGATGGTGTTTTTTCCCGTGTCCACCTCTGCGGTCGTTGCGCTGGCGGTCGTTCTGGTTGCGTTGCTTTTTCTTTTCGCGGTATAATTTTTCAAATAAATTCTCTTCCCTCACCTTATCAAGGCTTAAGGTCAGTTTTCCATCCGACATTTTTTCGATGTCTTTGATGATCACTGAATCATCGATGGTCTCCTTGTTCCAATTGCCATGAAACGTCTTCATCAGTTTACCCAGATAGATGACAGCGTCTTCTCTCTCCTTGGCATCTTCCTTTGCCATGGCTTCCACTATGAGTTTTTCGATGTTCTTGCCATAGTGCCTGTAGCGCACCCTGCTCTGAGGATAGGCCATAGGTTGTGGTTTCTTGAAAACAGTCTCGGGATCCGGAACTGGGTAAGGGTTGTTGATATCAAAATTGAAGTCTGCAATGATATAAAGGTCGTCCCAAATGCGTTGAGGGTTTTCGAAGGCTTCTTTTACAGAGGGAGCTAATTGCTTGATCAACTCAATAAGGATCGTTGCCATCTCCGTCCGCTTGTCTTTGTCAGGTATGGTTCTGATGTAGTTGACCAGTTTCTGTACGTTGCGGCCGTACTCTTTCAGTTTAATTTGCTCGCGTTGGGTATTGTATTCTGCAATCATGCTAATAGAATTCTATTCGTCTTTTAAAACTAATCTTAAATATTGATTTATGCTGTTCGATTGTCACTAAATGAACTGTATTGCAGGAATACCAAATTCACTCAGGGGAAACTCAAGGCAGTGATTAGCAGTAGATACTAATTCTCATGAATCTTGAGCTTGGCAAAGCTAAGTAATAATGTCTTTTCACCAAAATCAGTGAATTTGATCTTTGCCTTGCGATTAGCCCCGGATTCATCCATGGCAGTTACCACCCCAAACCCAAATTTAGGGTGCTCCACTTTCATCCCCTCCTGAAGATTGGAAGTATCGCTAGGGGCAAAATCTGCAGATGGCTTATAGGACGTTTTTACCACAGGCTGAGACCGAACGGTCTTTTTAAGTCCGCTGACAAAGCTTTTGGCATAGTTGGGGTTCGGAGCCGACTCCAGTCCTCCTACACGTGCACTCACTTTAATGTACTTAGCATCGATGTCATCCAGAAAACGGCTTGGCTCGCAATTTTTCAGTCGGCCAAATCGATATCGGGTAAGGGCATAGGAAAGAAAGAGCTTTTTCTGAGAGCGGGTAATGGCCACATAAAACAGCCGTCTTTCTTCCTCCAGTTCAGATCGGGTCGTCAACATCATTTGAGATGGAAACAAATCCTCCTCCATACCCACGATGTACACATATTTGAACTCCAACCCTTTGGCCATGTGGATGGTCATGAGGGTTACTTTCTCAGGATCATTGTCTTTGTCATCGTCCTGGCTCGTTACCAGTGATACTTCCTGCAGGAAGGCAGCAAGACTCTTGTCCTCCTTTTCCGGATCATCTACGTATTCCTTAATGGCATTGAGGAGTTCCTGTACGTTTTCATAACGGTTGAGACCTTCAACAGTTTTATCTTCATACAACTCACGCAGCAATCCCGAGGATTTGGCAATTTCCGAAGCCGCTTCATAAGCGTCTTTGGTTTCCACCTCGATGGTGAATCGCTTGATGAGGTTGACAAAGTTCTCAATGGTGTTCACCGCTCTGCCGCCTAAAAAACTGGTGGCATTCTGAAGTACCTCCCAAATCGAAATGGCATGGTCGTTGGCAGCAACAATAATTTTATCTACAGTAGAGCCTCCAATGCCTCGCTTGGGAAGGTTGATGATCCTTCTAAAGGAAGCTTCATCTTGTTGGTTGATGGTGTAGCGGAGGTAAGCCAGCAGGTCTTTAATTTCCTTGCGTTGATAAAACGATAGTCCCCCGATGATTTTGTACTTGATGTTCATGCGCCTCAGTGCCTCTTCAAGCGCACGCGACTGGCTGTTCGTTCTGTAAAGGATAACGAAGTCGCTGAACTTCAATTGATGCTGCATCTTCTCTTCAAAGATGGAAGTGGCCACTAGCTTTCCTTCTTCGTTGTCCGATACAGCTTTTATTAATCCAATAAGATTCCCTTCTTCATTGGAGGTCCATACATTTTTTGGGAGCTGTGCCTTGTTCTTGGCAATGACTGAATTGGCAGCATCTACAATGGTTTTTGTAGAGCGATAGTTTTGTTCCAGCTTAATAATTTTCAGGTCTGGATAATCCTTTTCGAAGTTGAGGATGTTGGAAATATCAGCGCCCCGAAAAGCATAGATACTTTGGGCATCATCGCCCACCACACAAATATTTTGAGTTACTGCTGCCAGCTTCCTGATAATATGATATTGACAAAGGTTGGTGTCCTGAAACTCATCCACGAGAAAATAGCGGAGTCTGTGCTGGTATTTGTTGAGCACATCCAGGTGTTCCTTAAAGAGTTTGTCGGTATTGAACAGGAGGTCATCAAAATCCATGGCTCCGGATTTGAAACACCTCTGCCCATAATTGCGATAGATGTTGCCCACCTCAGGTCTCATATTGGAGGCATCATCGGCAAGCAGCACCGGGTTGTTGACGTAATCCTGCCAGGAGATCAGCCTGTTCTTGGCAGCACTTATTCTGTTATAGACTACGTTGGCCTTGTATTGTGTTTCATCAAGTCCCATTTCTTTTACAATGGAGCGGATGAGCGACTTGGAGTCATCTGTATCGTAGATGGTAAAGCTATTGGGGTAACCCAGGTGGTGCGCTTCTGAGCGGAGAATGCGGGCAAAAACAGAGTGGAAAGTGCCCATCCAGATGTTGCGGGCATCCGTGCCGATAACACCTTCAATACGATGGCGCATCTCTTTGGCGGCCTTGTTGGTAAAGGTGAGGGCCATGATGCTGAAAGGATCCACTCCTTTGGTATCAATAAGATGAGCAATGCGGTAGGTGAGTACCCGGGTCTTCCCTGAGCCTGCACCCGCAATGATCATGCACGGTCCTTCTGTATTAATTGTTGCCTCTAGTTGGGGCTCGTTGAGCGACTTTAAGTAATCCATTCCACTAATCAATCTGCAATATAGACCCGATCATGCTGGGAGTGCAAATGGAAACCAACATAACTGTAGTAAACAAACAGCCATTTTCAGGGTGTGGTTCAATGAATGATTAACCTCGTGTTTCTGATCTTACTGGTTAGCTTATACTTAGGTGGTGCTGTGATTTTTTGAATAAAAAAATCTTCCGTTTTCTATTTTATCAAAAGCGCATAACTTTGGTGAAACCCAAATAATTGAAGGACAAAGCACTTCCGGATTTACATGAAATTCCCGATGATGGGTTCGCCATTACCACCGCAGAACCTTGGGTAAAGCATAAAATAGAGTTGGTTCGACAATACCTGAATGCCTTCGTTTCCGCACTGGCCGGCCAGGTGGATGAGGTGATCTTTGTAGACCTTTATGCCCGGAATGGTTTATGTTGCCTTGGCGCTAAAAAAGATATTTTTCCCGGTATTTCGCTGATGGCCCTCCAGCAGGACTTGCCCATATCCAAGTATGTACTGTGTGAAGGTGATGCGGAGCAGTTTCGCATTTTGAAGATCAGGACAAACAAGTACTTTAAAGAAAAGAACGTTGTATTGCTCAATGGAAAACCGGAAGAACTAATTGATAAGATAAAGATGTATGTGTCAGAGCCCCGGAAAAACCATAAGGTGGCAACTATTTGTGTGGCCGATGCCTTTGGACTTGAGCCAGGCTTTGAAACCATCAGGCAATTGAATGACTACGACTTTACATTCCTGATTCCTTTCACTTTTCATTTGGGAAGGAAAATTAATCACAGGTTTTACATGGGAAGAGAGAAAGAGAAATTAGTACGGCTGCTGGGGGAGGAATTGGAAAGTAACTTATCGGAAAAAACGGTGAGCAGTAACAGCGTTTTTTATAGGCAGTTAATTCAAAACTGGGAACGGAAAGTAGAGGAACTGGGAATGAATACTTCCGTTTCTACACATAAATTGGATTCAGGCTTAATGGAAATGCCTACGTACAGCATCTGCTTATTTGCCAAAAAGTATTCAGCCAGGGCCATCCAGTTGGATGCACTGGCGGGCAGCCATATTCAATTCGCATTGTTTAATCAAAATTAAAATGATCAAGGTAGGAGAGGTACTGGTTTCGGATGACATCAAAGAGGTTGAGTTTGTCTGCAACCTGGAGAAGTGCAAAGGTGCTTGCTGTGTGGAGGGTGACCTGGGTGCTCCATTGGATGATGATGAACTTCCAATTATGGAAGCCATACAGGAGGAGATCAGACCATACATCACGAAAGAAGGGTTGAAATCCATAAAGCGGCATGGGCCGTATTTGCTGGATGAAGATGGTGATTATTCTACGCCAACGATCAACGGAAAGGAATGTGCCTATGCGAGTTATGATGAGAAAGGTGTGCTCAAGTGTGGAATAGAGCAAGCCTATTTAGATGGTAAAACCAAATTCAGAAAGCCGATTTCTTGTCATCTTTACCCTATTCGGGTAATCAAGAAAAAAGATTTTGAGGCCATCAATTACCACAAGTGGAGTGTATGTTCAGCAGCTTGCGCCTTGGGGCAATCCTTAGGAGTACCAGTATATAAATTTTTAAAAGAGCCGCTTATTCGCAGGTATGGGGAGGCCTGGTACAAGGAGTTGGTAAAGCATATCGAAAGTGAAAAGCCAAAGAGGAAGCATAAAAAAGAACAAAGGAAGCGCTAATTCTTTCTCACAGAAATCACAGAAAACCACAGAAACAGTATCATTTGATGGAATTATTCGAATTATTAATTAAGTATCTGTGTAAATCTGTGGCATCTGTGAGCCACTAAAATACCTCTGCCAGTTGTCTATAAAGACATAAGGCTTGAGATTGGATTTCGTATCGATATCCTAGTGGAGGACCAGGTTATTATTGAAATAAAGTCAGTGGATATGCTCCATGATGTGCATAAAAAACAGCTGCTAACCTGATAAGGAAAGTATTATTCGAATTATTAATTAAGTATCTGTGTAAATCTGTGGCATCTGTGAGCCACTAAAATACCTCTGCCAGTTGTCTTAAAGCCATAAGGCTTGAGATTGGATTTCGTATCGATATCCTAGTGGAGAACCAGGTTATTATTGAAATAAAGTCAGTGGAGATGCTCCATGATGTGCATAAAAAACAGCTGCTAACCTGATAAGGAAAGTATTATTCGACTTATTAATTAAGTATCTGTGTAAATCTGTGGCATCTGTGAGCCACTAAAACACCTCTGCCAGTTGTCTATAAAGACATAAGGCTTGAGATTGGATTTCGTATCGATATCCTAGTGGAGAATCAGATTATTATTGAAATAAAGTCAGTGGAGATGCTCCATGATGTGCATAAAAAACAGCTGCTAACCTATCTGCGATTATCAAATAAAAAACTCGGTATACTCGTAAATTTTAATTTGTTCAAAGTTGGTAGATAAGGAAAGTATTATTCGAATTATTAATTAAGTATCTGTGTAAATCTGTGGTATCTGTGAGCCACTAAAAAAGAAGCAAAAAAAAGGTGATCTGATGCAGATCACCTTTTGTACTCATTTTGAGTAAGACTATTCAGCTACTACACTTATGGTAATCTCGTGCTTCACTTCTTTGTGAAGGTCAAGGGTTACTGTATAGGTACCTACTTGCTTGGGGGCATCTTTCATGATTACCTTCTTGCGATCAATATCAAAACCTTTTGATTTCAACATATCAGCAATTTGATTCACAGTGATGGCTCCAAAAATCTTTCCGCTTTCGCCCGCTTTGGTTCCAATCTCTATCGTTAGCTCACCAATTCTCTCAGCAAGTGCCTTGGCGTCCTGGATCAATTTTTCAGCTTTGTGAGCCGCCTGACGAATGTTCTCCTGAATCATTCTTTTGTTCGACTCATTGGCGATAATGGCTGACCCGTTAGGGATCAAATAGTTTCTACCGTATCCGGACTTCACCTTAACGATATCGTTTTTGTAGCCTAGTCCTTGAATGTCCTGTTTAAGAATTATTTCCATTGTATTTCAAGTTTCGGTTATTTTAATGAATCTCCAACGTAGGGTAAAAAGGCCATATGACGTGCTCTTTTTACAGCCTGAGATACTCTCTTCTGAAATTTCCAGCTTGTGCCTGTTAATCTGCGTGGCAATAACTTGCCTTGCTCGTTAACGAATTTCATCAAAAAGTCAGGATCTTTATAATCGATATACTTGATACCGTTTTTCTTAAAGCGGCAGTATTTTGGTTTAATTTCTGCCCGCTTAATGGGTTCGTTCATTAATGTCATGCTGGTAGCTCCTCCTTAGCAGCGCGTTTTTCTTTGTTTTTCTTAAATTCTCCTTTGCGTCTGCGTGCATTGTAGGCAATCGCATGTTTGTCAAGCGCAGTGGTTAAAAAGCGCATTACTGATTCGTCCCTTCTGTACTCTGTTTCCAAAGTGTGAATCAATTGGGTATCTGCCGTAAATTCGATAAGGTTATAAAACCCTGTAGACTTGTTCTGGATTGGATAAGCCAGCTTCTTAAGTCCCCATTGCTCTACATTGATCACCTCTGCTTTTGCATCGGTCAACACCTTCACGAACTTATCGACAGTATCCTTTGCCTGATCAACAGACAAAACGGGATTCAAAATGAATACTGTCTCGTAATTTTTCATTGTTATTGATAAGTTTTTAAAAATGAGGTGCAAATATAGGTAAATCACCGCTCTCCACAAAGAGGTAAAGAATCATTGACCAATACCCAAAAAGGCTCTTTTTAGTGCTTTTTGAAAGGTTTTAGCTTTAAACTAGCCTTTTATTTGACGGTAAAGCTGACCTGCCCCATCTTGTACCCATCCGTGTAGATATCTACCGTATAGGTGCCTGAAGCATATTCAGAGCCCTTTTCATAAATGAAGCTCAATTGCTGACGGGTATTGTCGAATAAAATCTCCTGAGCCACGGTGTAAAACTCCTCCTTTCCGTCTAGCATAAAAGTGCCAGAACCCTTGGCGACATCAAAAATCACCTGGCCATTCTCATCCGTCACCTTGATCATGATCTTTTTTCCTTCAACAGGAGCCACCTTGTTTTCAGCGATATTGAAGTCCACTTTCAACGTTTCCAGTTGCTTGCTTCTGAAAGGGGAGGTGCGCTCTTTTCCACGGCTATTCACAGATACCACCGAAACATTTTCTGCTTTGAGCTGCGATGCAATGGCCACTTTAGTCGCCAATTCATCCGTGTTTTTTGCCAGCCGGTTGATAGAATCACTCAATTGATTTTGAGTCGTTTTTAAATTTCTGTTTTCAGAATACAACTCCTTATTCAAGGACTTTAGCTTTTCAAGCTCTTGATCTTTCAACTTCAGCAATTGCTCGTACCCATCTACCCGATCCTTGAGTTCCTTGATGTTTCTGCTTGTTCTGCTGCGTGTCCTCTTCAGTTCAGCATCTACCTCTGCCTTGGCTTTTTCCAATTCCGTAATATCTCCTCCCAGTTTTTCCAGATCGATTATTTTTTGGTCTAACTCAATCTGGATGTCCTTGAGCTGCTGCATGGTAGTAGCCAGGTCTTCCTCAGTGGTGGCCAGTTGTTGGTTGACCTCTGCCTTATCCTGATAATCAAGATAAATCTTTATACTCTGTATAATCACAATAATGGAAAGCAGCGCAATGATAATGGCTGTTCTGTTGTTGGGTTTCTTGGTTTCCTCTGGTTGGGGTGTTACCTCACTCATAAGCTCTAATCGGTTTCGGGGTGTAAAAATAGAGGTTATTTCCCGGACTATCAGAGCGATAGTACAAAATGTTGCTTGTTGAGGGCGGGGTCAAAAAATAAAATGCCACACCGAAAAAGGTCGATACTGCCGTACACCAGCTTGTGTTGGTAGAGTTCTTTCCAGGCTTTTTCCATCTCTTCAGACCAATGAATGTCATCCACCACCAGAATGGATTTGTCGTTGAATCGCCTCACCAAAAGGTTGAAGTAACGCAGGGTGGGTTCGTAACGGTGGTTGGCATCCAGCAAGGCAAAGTTAATTTTCTCAGTATTTTGGAGAAACTCAGTCAGTGTATTGTCGATGTTACCCTCAATCAGTTGGATGTTTTTCTTTTCAAAAAGCTCAAAGTGGGTAAGCGCAATATTGGCCAACGACTTACTTCCTTCAAACGTAAAAACCCTGGCATCACTTTTTTCTGCAAGGTATAACGTATTCAGACCCATGGAGGTGCCCAGTTCTACGATGTACCTGGCGTCATTGTAATGAACAATATGTTGGTACAATTTGGAAAGCGCTTCGGGGCTCAGGCTATTCTTAGCCACTTCGGCAATTGATTTTATGGTGCCTGCGTTGTGGCGTGATCCTGCTCCCAGATCTTCGATCTCTATGTTGGAGTTGTTGGTGAGGAGACTGCCTCTTATTTCTTCAATTTTATTATTGGATGCCGCCTTCCTGCTTTTTTTAATAACGTTTTTATAAAAATCAAAAAAGAAAGGAGAGTGAATAGAGTGTTCGTCCACCTGATTGAGCCAGTGGGATAAGTAAGATCGGATAGGTTGTAATTTCAAGGTGTAGAGGTTCTTGCCAGAAGATACCTGTTAGTTAAGTCGCAATGGCGCGATCATATGAAATTCAGGTACGGTCACCTCAAACCGGGTGCCATCTACAATTCTTTCCATGAGATAAGTGCCTACCATTTTACCAATCCCTGATTTGAGATTGCATCCTGAAACGTAATTGTGAATTTGGTTGGGCTCAAGCACAGGTTGTTGCCCTACCACACCTTCACCATCCACTTCTCTGGAACTAAATCCTGCATCAAATATCTGCCAGTGCCTTCTTAAAAGTTGAATGGTAAACTCGCTTTGGTTTTCTATGGTAATTTTGTAGGTGAAGACATAGTGGTATTGGCTAGGGCTGGAATACGAAGGTTGATACTCCGTTTCCACACTCACTTTAATACCTTGTGTGATTTCAGTTACCATTTCGGTCAAAAATATCAATTTTTTCTATTTTACTACCTTATACAAAAGCCCATTAACCAAAAAATAGTTGCATGAGCGCAGATGTTAATATTGCTCCTTCATGGAAGGCCAGACTCGATAAAGAGTTTGAAAAGCCTTATTTTCAGGAACTTACAGAATTTGTGAAGGCAGAATATAACCAATACACCGTATTTCCTCCCGGTAAAGAAATATTCAGGGCCTTCGATAAATGTGATTTTGACGGGGTTAAAGTGGTGATAATAGGCCAGGACCCCTACCACGGCCCGGGTCAGGCGAATGGACTGTGTTTTTCAGTAAAGGAAGGGGTGAGGGTGCCTCCGTCACTTGTCAATATCTATAAAGAAATCAAAAATGATCTGGGGAAACCGATTCCTTCTTCTGGTGAATTGGAGCGATGGGCAGAACAAGGCGTTTTGTTACTTAACGCAACACTTACCGTACGTGCCTCTTCCCCGGGGTCACATCAAAAAAAAGGATGGGAAGATTTTACAGATGCGGTGATAAAAAAAGTATCGGATGAAAAAGAGCATGTGGTATTTATCCTTTGGGGAGCCTACGCACAAAAGAAAGGAGAAGTAATTGACAGGAAAAAACACCATGTGATCATGTCTCCCCATCCATCACCCTTCTCGGCAGACAGGGGTTTCTTTGGAAGTAAACCCTTCAGTAAGACCAATGCCTATCTAAAAAGTAAAGGCCTGCCTGAAATTGATTGGTGAATTTGCTGGATTCTAGCATCCAGTATCCAGTATCAAGCATCTAGCATCTAGTATCCAGCATCTAGCATCCAGTATCTAGCATCCAGCCACTACCGAATCACCTTAAAGAACCTGCTCCAGCGAATTCTGTCAAGGAACCCACCGTATTTATCCAGAGACAACCAGATGAAAAAGGCTTTTCCTACAATGTGGTCTTCAGGAACAAAACCCCAGAACCTTGAATCCAGAGAGTTGTGACGATTGTCTCCCATCATGAAGTAGTAGTTTTGCTTGAAGGTATATTCTTTCAACTCCTGACCATCGATGGTTAATGTGCTGTCAGTCAAGACTACATTTTCATTAAAGTCGTACAACTTGATGGTATTGCCATAAAAGGCCAGCGTGGAGTCGTTGATGCTAATCGTCATTCCTTCTTTGGGAATGGTAATAGGGCCGTAGTCATCAGCATTCCATTTGCTGTATTTCGAAGTTGGGAAAATTCTTGGATCAGCACCACTGCTCATTCTATAATCTTTGGCTACTGAAAGCACATAGGACAGCTGATTCATTTCTTCAGCCTTCGCATCGGTAAGAAACATTTGATACACGGCCTTTCCTTCTTCAGGTCTGCCTAGAAACGTATAGTCTTCAGGATCAATCCCCAGATTATCTAAATTCCTTTCGTTAATGGCATCCTTGGAAGTGACAAGGTAACTGTATTCCATTTCAGGTGGATTGGGCAATGGCTCACCATTCACGATCACTTGTTGTCCAACAATTTTTAATTCATCACCGGGTATGGCAACACACCTTTTAATGTAGTTTGTTTTTAAGTCCACCGGATAATCTTTTCCTTCATTCAATTCCTTCGGGGGAACGTTGAAGACAACCACATCGCTGCGATCCACTTTACTAATACCGGGCAATCGATATTGAGGCAACTGCACCCAATCGGTATAAGATGGAACATCCGTAAACCATATTTTTTGGTGGGTCAGAGGAACCTGTAAAGGAGTTTTTGGTGTGCGGGTACCATAGTGGAATTTACTTACAAATAAGAAGTCCCCAACAAGAAGCGAGTTCTCCATAGAAGGGGTAGGGATCGTATAAGCTTCCATAAGCAGCCAGCGAATTAAAGTTGCAGCAACTACTGCAAAAGCAATCGCTTCCGTCCATTCGGATACGGCTGATTTTTTCTCCTCCTCGAGTTCGTCCAACTTGCCCAGGTAGGTGACTTCTTTTTGAAATCCTATGTAGGGGATGTAAAAGGGGCCTATAAAAATGATGAGGAACTGACTCATCAAAGAGTTCTTTCCAAAGCAGCGCAGCAAATCGAAAAGCAGAACGTAGAAAGTAAAAATATTAAGGATGGGAATGAATAAGTACAAGACCCACCAGCTGGGTTTGCCCACAATTTTAATCAGCCAGTATTCACTGTAAATGGGAATCAGAGATTTCCACCCCTCTACATTGGCTTTTTCAAACAACTTCCAGTATCCTATGGTAACGCCTATTCTAAAGATAAGCAGTATGATGAGTATAGCAGTCACAGTGTTTTAGATGGTTAAAGCTTGCAAAGAAAAGTATTTTTTATTGTTATTGTTAGAGTTTTAGGAAATCACCCATATGGAGAATGCCCTTTTTGTCTTGAATCCATTCTGCCACCAGTAAGGCGCCCATCGCAAATCCATCCCTGGAGTGCGCAGTGTGCTTTATCTCAATGTCATCGATCGCACTCGTGTATTTCACAGTGTGGGTTCCTGGTGCAGGATCTTCTCTAAACGAATGAATGGCCATTTCTGTTGCATTGGAGTTATCCCCCTTCACCCAGGTCTTTTTTCGTTCTAAGTGGCTAAGAATTCCTTCTGCCAGCGTTATGGCGGTGCCGCTGGGGGCATCTTTCTTTTGGGTATGATGGATTTCGTCAATTTCTACATCATAGCCATCATGCTGGTTCATCATAGATGCCAGCATTTCGTTGATCTTAAAAAAGATGTTAACACCCAGACTGAAGTTGGAGGCATACAAAAATGTGCCATGGCGATCCTCGCAATACTTTTCTACTTCCTTTTTACTTTCAAGCCAACCGGTAGTACCGCAGACCACCGGAACCTGAGCATCAAAACATGCTTTTAAATTAGAAATCACAACGTCAGGCTGCGAAAACTCAATAGCCACATCAGCCTCTTTGATTTTCAAAATTTCTGTAGGGTGGTCGGCATCTACTTTAGCGATTATGCTATGATTGCGTTGTAACGCAAAGGCCTCTATGGCTTTTCCCATTTTGCCATATCCTATTAAAGCAATTTTCATCTCGTTAAAATTTGAATTTCAGGGCAAGTCCTGCACTCTGTCCGTTAAGGGGATTATTATCAATCATTGGTTCTAACCTCACTTGCAATTGTGGGTTAAGATCAAATTCTTTCAGGTGCGCATCCACGTGCGCATCTACCAACTGAAGGATATACCAGAAGCCTGTAAGGATGGTAAAAAAGTCCCTCTCTCTTTTCGAGTCATCTACAATTTTGCGCAGCTGGGTTTCATTAAAGCCCTGAGGGGATACGGTACCATCTTCCAGTAAATCAAAAAGCTGCCCTTTGTAGGTGATATACCGATCCTGATAAAATGAAATAAAGAAAACACCGGTGGCAAATCCACCATAAACCAAAGGCACCTTCCAGTATTTCTTGTTGTAAATCTGTCCGCTCCCGGGGAAAATGGCTGAATAGAGTAGCGCTTTTCTGGGGTTGAATCGGGCAGCATAGGTCTCCAGGGTAATCACCTTTTTGCCCCTTTCGAGTCTTAAGGTGTCAGAGGGAATGGAAGTTAAAGTATCGCGGCTGGCCTGTCCAAAACCTGATAATGAACTGATTACAAGTAAAACAATGAAAATGGAACGCATACGCATCATTTCCAGATTTACACTTTGAAAATCTCCAACAACCTGTTGAGGTCTTCCACTGAGTAAAACGGGATTTTTATTTCTCCTTTTTTGCCATCGCTCTTTACATTCACTTTCGTGCCAAAGTGGGTGGAAAGGGTGGACTGAAGCTGTTTTATTTCGCGGGATGGTGCTGTAGCGCCAGATTCCGAAGATTTTGAGGTGGACTCTTTCGATGGAGACATCATCTGCCGCACCAACTCCTCTACTTTGCGTACCGATAAATCTTCTGCAATTGTTTTTTTGAAGATATAAAGCTGTGTATCTGTATTGTCAACGTTGATAATGGCCCGGGCATGCCCCATGGATATTTTATTGTCGCGAAGAGCGATTTGAATATCAGGGGGTAGCTTCAACAGCCGAAGGTAGTTCGTTACAGTAGAACGATTTTTACCCACACGCTCACCTAGTTCTTCTTGCTTAAGGTTAATTTCAGAAATCAATCGCTGATAACTTACCGCAATTTCTATGGGATTGAGATTCTCTCTCTGAATGTTTTCAATCAACGCCATCTCCAGCATTTGTTGATCATCAGCTGACCGTACATAGGCAGGTACTGCTTTTAATCCGGCCAGTTTTGAAGCTTGAAATCTTCTCTCACCTGATATCAATTGATATTCGTTGTTGGAAAGCTTTCTAACCGTAAGGGGCTGGATGATACCGTGAACTTTAATGGACTCTGCCAGCTCTTTGAGGGCAGTTTCGTCAAAATGCTTGCGGGGCTGAAATGGATTTACCTGAATTTCAGAAAGAAGAATTTCATTGACACCAGAAGCGGGTTGTGGTGCAGCACCCTCATCTAATTTTTCAGTCTCTGGCGTATCGCTAAGCAACGCGCTAAGCCCTCTTCCTAATGCATTTCTCTTCTTGCTCATTTTGACAGACCGTTTTTATTAAGGATTTCATGCGCCAGGTTTAAATAACTTACAGCGCCTTTACTTTCGGCATCGTGCACAATCACAGGCAAACCAAAACTGGGTGATTCACTTAATTTAACATTACGGGGAATGATCGTGTCGAACGCAATGTTTTTGAAGTGCGTTTTCACTTCTTGTACAACCTGATTGCCCAACGTAGTACGGGAGTCATAAAGGGTCAGCAGAATACCTTCAATTTCTAATTTAGGATTCAACCTCGTTTGGATGATTTTGATGGTATTCAATAATTTGCCCAACCCCTCAAGGGCAAAGTATTCACACTGTACAGGTATAATAACAGAGTCAGCGGCAGTCAGTGAGTTGATGGTGATCAAGCCAAGGCTGGGAGAACAATCGATAATGATAAAATCATAATCATTCCTTACCGTTTCGAGCGTGTCACGCATGCGCTCTTCCCTTCGCTCAATATTAACCATCTCTACTTCGGCACCCACAAGGTCAATGTGGGAGGGAAGAATATGTAAGTACTTCAAATCATTCTGAACGATAGCGCTTCGCGCATCCACGCGGTCTACCATACACTCGTAGATACCGGTCTTAATTTCTTTGGGATTTAATCCCAATCCGGAGGTGGAGTTGGCTTGTGGATCACCGTCAACCAGTAAGGTTTTATATTCAAGTACGGCAAGACTTGCTGCCAGATTAATGGCTGAGGTGGTCTTGCCTACGCCTCCTTTTTGGTTTGCTATGGCGATAATTTTTCCCATTCGTACTTAGTGGCCGTAATCGTGAATAAAAAAGCCCCAATCCGGCATACTGCTGGGATCGGGGCTACAAATATAAGGTTATCCACGTATGTTACCGGATCGGCTTAAATAAACTTTAAGTCCTGTCTGTGTCTATTTTTTTCCTTTTTTTCTGGCTTCTTCACTGGCCTTCATGGCCTCCTGAAGTTTAGTCATAAACTTTGATTTCTTGCCGTCTCCCGACATGATCTTTTTCTTGTGCTCTTCCATCACAGCCTTGATCTTTTCCTCGTCCACAAATCTTTTGATGATGGCTTGCTGAGCAAATGTTACAAGATTGGATACGAAGTAGTAAAAGCTCAAACCAGCGGCAAAGGAGTTAAGCACAAACATGAAAATAAGCGGCATAAACAGCGACATGGTTTTCATGGGCCCCGTAGCAGCTGTCATTTGGTTGTTCTGCCAGGTGTAGATCATGGTGGAAGCCGTCATGAGTAGTACAAACAGACTCACATGGGATCCGTAGAAAGGTATAGTAAATGGCAAATTGATTATGGAGTCATAGGTTGACAAGTCTTCTGCCCAAAGGAAACTGGCCTGCCGCAATTCAATACTTACGGGGAAGAAGTAGAACATGGCAAAGAGTATGGGCATCTGAAGCACCAATGGAATACATCCGCTGAAAGGGTTCACTCCCGCCTGCTGATAGAGCTTCATCTGCTCTTGCTGAATCTTCGTCATGTCGTCTCCAAATTTTTCTTTAAGGAGATCCTGTTCCGGCTTGAGCAATTTCATTTTGGCCATACCCAGGTACGACTTGTAGGACAAAGGCGATAGGATGAGTTTCACAATAAGTACCAGTATAATGATGATGATACCGTAATTGCTGATGTAGTTTTCTAAGAATTTAAAAATCGGAATGATCAAAAACTGGTTGACCCAGCGGATAGGAGGCCATCCTATATTTAAGTTTTTCGTGAAGCCCTCGGTTACATCTCCCAGAAGAGAGTACTTATTGGGACCAAAGAAATACCTGAAGTTGGCCCCTCCACTGGTAACATCCTGCCGGGGAACAAACAGCTTCATGGTGGCATTTTTTACGATGGCAGTATCGGTGGGGACAGAGGTGGTTACTTCTCCACCGGAGAAAGTACGACCGGCAATGATGGCACTTATGAAAAACTTTTGTTTGAATGACACCCATTTGATAGGATCAACGAGTGCTTCTATTTCAGTATCGGTAGAGGTTTCTGAAATATCATCAAATCCGTTGTTGACAGAATAGTAGTTAACAGTGGTTTTGTTTCTGCTTGCTAAAATGTCTTTTTCCTTCACTTCAATTTTATCATTCCACTTAAAGGTGAGTAAGTCACCGGTAAGGTTGGTGAGGCCAACAGCTTCCAGTTTGTACCCGATTTCATATCCTGAAGAAGGAATGGCGTAGGTGTGTTTTACAAATGAACTGGGGCTTAACTGTGCAGTATAGATAACCAGTGTAGAGTCTCCGCTTTTTTGGGTCTCACTCTGATAGTAAAGTTTAAATAAATCAACTTCCCGTCCTTCATACAAAGCCAGTAACGAGAAGGTGTTGGACGTTGGCGTAACCAGATAAAGTGGCTGCTGGTAATAGGTCTTGAATTTCTTCAATCTGACCTCATTGAAAATGCCACCACGACTGGTTAAGGTCACGGACAACTCATCATTTTCGATGGTGGTCGTTTCTTCTGTGCCATTGATAAAATTAGACAGGCTACCATACTGTTGCTGCAGCAGGCTGTCATTTTGAACATTTATCTCTGGCGTTGCACCATCAATGGTTGGCATTTCTTTAGCAGAAGAATCAACGGCAGTGACTTGGCTGGATTCAGCAGTAGGGGGTGGGGGTGTGGGAGAAAAATAATTAAAATATAAAAGTAGTAGTACTGCAATTAGCGTCAGGCCTATGGCTGAATTTCTATCCATGATTTATGAAATAAAACTTATGAGTTCTTATGATTAATTGATGCTTCAACAAACTTGACAAACAAAGGATGAGGGTTAAGCACAGTGCTTTTTAGTTCCGGATGGTATTGTACACCTAGGAACCAGGGATGGTCTTTTAACTCTACAATTTCTACCAACCCAAGATCAGGATTCATACCTACTGCTTTTAAACCTGCCTTCTCCATGTCCTCCAGGTACTTGTTATTAAATTCATACCGGTGACGATGGCGCTCTTGTATGATACTTTCTCCGTAAGTAGCGTACGCCTTCGATCCTTTTTTTAGTTTACAGGAATAAGATCCCAATCGCATGGTACCGCCCTTATCAGTAATCTTTTTCTGTTCCTCCATCAAATCTATAACGGGATGCTTCGTTTTTGGATCTAACTCTGTTGTGCTTGCGTTAAGTTTTAAAACATTGCGGGCAAATTCTACAACAGCACATTGCATACCCAGACAGATGCCCAGAAAAGGAATTTTATTTTCACGAACGTATTGAATGGCAGCAATTTTTCCTTCCAGTCCCCGCTCACCAAATCCAGGTGCGACTAGCACGCCATCCAGTTCAGAAAGAATGGATCCTACCGATTCCGGGGTAATGTCTTCAGAAGAAATCCATTTCAGGTTCACCTGACAATCATTATAGGCGCCTGCATGGATGAAGGATTCTGCGATGGATTTGTAGGCATCGGGAAGTGAGACATATTTACCCACCAATCCAATGTTTACTTCATCCACAGGGTTCTTTAATTTCCCAAGGAAGGTTTTCCATGACTCTAGATCCGGCTCATTTTTATGAGGAACCTTTAACTTGGCCAACACGCGTTCGTCCAGCTTTTCTTTTTTCATCAAAAGCGGCACATCGTAAATCGTTTCTGCGTCCTGAGCTTCAATAACAGAGTTAAGATGTACGTTGCAGAAAAGTGCCACTTTCTTGCGAATCTCAGCGGGCAGCGGCATCTCACAGCGGCAGACAAGAATGTCGGGTTGAATTCCCGCTTCAAGCAGTTGTTTTACTGAGTGTTGGGTAGGTTTTGTCTTTAATTCTTTGGCAGCCTTAAGGTAAGGAATGAGCGTGAGGTGAATAACAATGGCGTTATTGGATCCGATGTCCCACTTTACCTGACGCACAGCTTCTACAAAGGGCAGGGATTCAATATCTCCGATTGAGCCACCGATTTCAGTGATAACGAAATCATACTTACCACTTTCTCCTAATAAATAAATGTTCCGTTTGATTTCGTCAGTAATGTGCGGAACTACTTGAACGGTTTTGCCAAGGTATTCACCCTTTCTTTCCTTTGTGATCACATTATTATAGATCCTGCCGGTGGTAATATTGTTGGACTGCGAGGTAGGTATGTTTAAAAACCGCTCATAATGGCCTAAATCAAGGTCGGTTTCGGCCCCGTCATCAGTCACATAGCATTCACCATGTTCATAAGGATTAAGGGTTCCGGGGTCTATATTAATATAAGGGTCGAATTTCTGAATGGTGACTGAGAACCCTCTGGCTTGCAGGAGTTTACCCAAAGAGGCAGAAATGATGCCTTTTCCAAGGGAAGAAGTTACACCACCAGTAACAAAAATGTATTTCGCAGACGACATGAAATAGAGGTTAACAGCAAAGGCGCTTTGTCCGTCCGAAGCTAGGTAGCAAAAGGCGGAAAAATTCCGCGGGCAAAGGTAGGGGATTTGAGGCGTTTACAAACTTACGCGATGCGGTTTTTAGCGAAATTTTGGCATTGGATACTGATACTGGAGGTTGGATATCGTTCTGGCAACCGGCAACAGGCAACCGGTAACCGGTAACTGGTAACTAGCAACCCGGCACCCAGAATCCACCAACCATTTCATTTTTGAGGATTTTGGTGCTAAGTTTGGGATTGTACGTGTTTTCCCTGAGTTGGTTACACTGCTTTTACTTACAGTATATACGAGTTGACAAATAAGCATCCTACTCCCTCTATGAACCAACCACTGTGGCGCACCGTTTTTAGATCATTAGTACTTACCGTATTTGCTCTGGGGTTTTCATTTAGTTCAACCTTTGCACAAAATTGCGCCTCATTACCTCCTGTGCTTACATTAGCTAGTAGTAAAATTCCTGCTGGATTTTGCGCTCCTGTTTCTTCTAGTTTTTCTTATACAATTAACTTCTCTGCTAATTTGCCAGCGGGCCCAATTTACACACTAAACATTAATTGGGGAGATGGATCCCCAAATAGTCTTATTGCTATACCTCCAGGTATGTCCAATCATACTATACCAAGTGCACATATTTTTCCTGCAGCTAGTGATTGTGAATACCAAGTAAGAATGTTTTTTGCTGTCAATGGTAGCGTGTGTGTGGCGACTCAGCAGACCCAACTTGTAACAAGTTGGAGGACCGATGCATTTAATCAGGGCAATGTCCAATTTATATCCCCAATTAGTGGAACTCCTGTCCATGAAGTTTGTGAGGGTGAGAACATAAGTGTTATTTTTGATGACCAGACCAATTTTAATTGTAACTCAACCTACCCTGCAGGGTATCCACCGAACGCTCCAATAGTTTCACCAAATGAGCAAGTTCGGTGGCAGCAGATAATCTATAACACCCCTATAGGGGGCGCAAAAATTCCTAATGTTTCAGTTAACGCGGTGCCTGTAACAAACGGTGCTGGTGGGAACATTATTGCGAATTATCTGGATCCAAGGGTATCAGCAAATGAAAATGCTTTTGGGGTTTTTAGAATGTCATCACCTGTCGTGCTCAATGATCCAAGAAGAAGGGATGCATTAGTTATAACTGCTCCGGGCGGATTTGGAGCCGGATTTCCAGCCGCTGGTCAAGAATTTGAAGTGACAATTAGATATTGGAATTTTTGTAATCCGTATGCAAATGATTTTGACTTAAGTCCAGTTGGTGGGAACAATATTGACGGAGATAATCCCCCGGTAGAACGGACGGCTCTAATTAGAGTAGTAAGTGCTCCGCCACTTCCTGTTGTAGCATATACGGCAAACCATTGTGATACGGATGGTAACGGTACGTTCACAATTACTGCCACCAGAACACAGGCGGGAAGTACGTTAAGATGGTACCGCGATGCTGCCCTCACGGATTTGGAAAAATCGAGCACGACATCAGCAACGTTTAATCCTATTACGGAAGGAAGCCCTGCACTGAACAAGGCAACAACCAGCGCAGAAAGAGTAATCAACTACTACGTAACAGAGCAATGGAGCGCTGGGCTAGGTTGTTTAAGTGATGTTCGCACCATTACATTTCGGATTACTGATACAAATAATGGTGGAACAATTGACCACCCCAATGAAATTGGAGCTACCTCCGTGGTGGCCATCTGTACAGGGGATAATCCGCCAGCATTTACAAATTCTGCAAGCGCATCCGGAGGAGATGGAACGAACTATAATTACCAATGGGAGCAATCCACCACAAGCGCTGTGGCTGGTTTTAGCGATATTGGAGGTGCAACGGGTACAACCTATAATCCTCCTGCATTAGCACAAACTACATGGTACAGAAGACGAGTATCATCAGGGTATTGTAATGATGCCTATTCTAATGTGTTTCAGATCAGAGTGGATGTGCCTGTTGTAGGGGGGGCAATAAATGGTAATCAGACCATCTGCGAAACTCCGGGTAATCCAGGGAATCTCTCTAACAATACATTAGCCTCTGGGGGCGATGGAAGTAATTATGCCTATCAATGGGAAGAATCTACAACAGCACCAGGGGTTCCTCCTTTCAATACCATTGTTGGAGCAACAGGTAGTTCTTATAATCCTCCGGCAGGGCTTGCGGTAACAACTTATTATAGGAGGCGTGTTACATCGGGAGTTTGTACTGCAGGCAGTAATAATATTGCCTACTCAAACGTGGTGACGGTCATTGTTGATCAGGATGTTGTCCCCGGGTCTATTGGTAATGCACAGACAATTTGTAGCACAGACAATCCGGCTGCGATTTCATCGGTGGCGCCAGCAAGCGGTGGTGATGGTTCATCATATGGTTACCAATGGCAGCAATCTACGACAAGTGCGGTAGCAGGTTTTGGAAATATAGGTGGGGCAACAGCAATAACGTATGACCCTCCGGCATTAACGCAAACAACATGGTACAGAAGGGTAGCTTCCTCTGGTGCATGTTCTTCAGAGAACTCCAACGTAATTGAAATCACGGTTAACCCTCTCCCAACCGCTCCAAACCCCACCGGTGGAGGGGCCGTTTGTTCTGGAAACCCCGCTCCGGATATTGTGTGGACTGGCTTAACAGGTACCGCTCCTTTTAATATCACCGTAACACTTACTCCCGGTGGTCCAATGGTAGTGAATGGACATAACTCAACTACATTCACGATTACGGCTCCCTCACCTGGAGTAAATACAACGTATCAAATTACAACCCTCGAGGATGCCAATGGTTGCTTTGCCGCTGCTGGTACAATGGGCGGAACAGCATCAGTAACGATTGGTGGGGCTGCGCCAGCCTTGGACGCACCATTTGCACTCAGTGTATCCACGGTGTGTGATGACGGAGGGGCAACAGCCAACCCGGACCTGAGCTTTAGTTTAGTGGACGCAGATTTTGCCAGTCAGGTAGGATTCATCTTGAATTACCGCGTTGATGGGATTAATAAACCGGCTAAAAACTTTAATACGGATGCCAATGGTACTCCTACTGCACCCATCACATTTGCTGATGCTGAACTGAACAGCGTTGGCCCACACACAATCAGAATAGTTTCCATAATCTCACCGGCAACTTGTCAGTCAATTTTTAATACCGACCTGCCTTTCACGGTAAACCCTCGTCCACCCACACCAACAAACCCGGTCGATGCAGTGGCTTGTTCAACAGACCCTACAGGAGCTACCTTGCAGGTAGATATCCCGGCTGTGGGAAATCTAATACTATGGTTTTCAAATCCAGGCCTTACAATACCAGCAGTGGGTGCAACAGGTGGAACACGTCAAAATACATTTACGCCTACAAGCAATGCTACGCAAACGTACTATGCAGTAACCCAAAGCCAAACGGCTCCTACCTTATGCGTAAGCACTGGTTCCGCCACGGTTCAACATACACAGGATATTCCACCAACAGCTGCAGCCGATTTTCCTGATTTCTCTACATGTAATACTACAGAAACGCTCACAGCTACCCCTGCCGACAACGGTGGTTCCGGGTTATGGACAATTGGAAGTGCGGTCTATTATGAATCATTCCCATCTTCAGACAACGGCTTGGGTATTACCGGACCAAATCCGCACGCTACAACTTTTACACACCCAACCAACAATTGGTCAATAACACTTCCGGCCAATAATATTTTCACAGCTGGCACAGATTGGTTGACAGTTGATAATGGGCGAATCTCCGCGAGAGATGTGAACGGCAATACAGTGGTCTGGGAATCTGCGGTAATAAACCTTACGGGTCCAGTTGATATTTTTGCTGACATCGCTGAAATCGGAGCTCAGGCGCCCACCGACTTTATACGCGTTTTTTATAAAATAAACGGTGGTGGTGAAACTCAGTTTGGCGCAATCGATGACGATGGCGTAGATGGCGTATTCCAAACGGTATCAGCTACCGGAATTGGTGTTGCAGGTAATACACTTCAAATTGTGATGCGCGCGCAGAATGATGGGGCCACGGATGAACACCGGCTGGACAACATCAGGGTTTCAAACGCTGGAAGTACCTTGCCGATTATTGCCGACCCAAGTGATCCTGCTTCATCGGTCTCTAATCTTCAGGTGGGAGCCAATACCTTTACCTGGACAATCTCCAGTGCGCTGGGAGCTTGTGCGCCCACCAATGATCAGGTAACCATCACAAGACATGCATTGCCGGTGGCTGTTGATCCGTTGCCTCAATTATGTGAAGACACTTATGGCTCAACCGATGCTACAGTTACTCCGGCCTATTTAACTACCCTCGACAATACCGTAAACGGAGGAAATCCTGCGCATACGGTAAAGTATTATATCGCTGCTACCCGATTACCTGCGGATGAAATTGTGGCGAACATCACCGTAAGCAGTACCGACCAGATCTACACCCGGGTAACAAGAACGGATGTCACCCCCCAATGTACACAGGATGGGGTGGTCACTTTCACGGTCAATCCGCTTCCTGATGCACTCGATCAGGATGCAGTAACAGGTGGGCCTCTGGGGACTGGAAATCCGGAAACAGTCTATTGCGAAGAATTTCCCGTAGGGAGTGGTCTTGCCAATAATATCGATCTTACAATTCTTGAAGACGACATCATTAACGGAGGTGCTCCAAGGGCGGTGGCCTGGTTCGAAGCAGATATGACTACGCCAGTAGCAACACCCAATGACATTGATGCAGTAGTAGATGGAAGGACTTTCTTTGCTCGGGTAACCAATACACTAACCACGTGTGTCAACTTTGCGCAAGTTGAAATTACAGTTAACCCATTACCACTTGATAATCCCATTGAGACGCCAAGTGGAAGTACTCCTGCCTCTTATACGGTGTGTGCAGGAACCAGTATTTTGCTCTTTCAGGTCGACCCATCCTTAAACCCGGGTTCAACCTACGATTGGATAATCCCTACTGGCCCTGGAGAATTTGTGAAATTCGGAGGGGGTAATCCGAATGACTTTTTCGTACTCCTTCAATTCCCCAATCCTGTAGCCGGCCCTGGACTCCCCATTACCGTACAGGAAACTTCCGCAGACGGATGTGTGGGTAACATCAATACCATGAACATCATCGTGGACAACGCTCCGCCTGCCCCGGTAATTGTAGGTGACGACAACGTCTGTGCCAACGAACAAAATGTAAATTATACCATTTCAAGCCCGGTGGGTGGGTCAACCTACACGTGGAATGTACCCGGCTCTTTAGGATCAATCGTGAGTGGTCAGGGAACAAGCTCCATCATCGTCAACATG
This sequence comes from Cyclobacteriaceae bacterium, assembly GCA_039971015.1. Lineage (GTDB taxonomy): Bacteria > Bacteroidota > Bacteroidia > Cytophagales > Cyclobacteriaceae > ELB16-189. The sequence goes on along the minus strand of JBDVKV010000030.1, from coordinate 9,901 downwards.
AGTTCTACCAGCGGTAATATCACCGTAACAGAAACCAATGCCAACAGCTGTATCAGCCCCCCTGCTGCTCCTTTTAACGTCACGGTAAACGCACGCCCGGTAATGACTTCTCCTGCAACGGCAGAAATTTGCAGCGGTCTGACAGTAAGCGGAACACTGACCCTTACAGCCAATTTGGTAGGAACTGTCTTCGACTGGGTAGTGGTAGGTAAAGTGGGCCCTATCGGAGGAGCTTCTGTGGGTAACTCTGGAAGTGGTCAGATAAATCAAACACTGACCAATACTTCAAACGGGGTAGGCCAAATTATCTATGACGTCACTCCAAAAATTGACATCGATCCAGGCCCGGGTTTTGAATACTGTAGTGGAACAACACAAAACGTGGTAATTGATGTATACCCTCAGCCTGTTGGGCAAAACCATGCGATCAATATTTGTAGTGATGTACCTCTGGTATACGATATACAAACCGACAACATTGATACGTTTGGTAATAGCCTGCCGAGTGAATTTACCTACACGGTAGTATCCTCTGATCCTGGAAATGTTCCGGCTGAAGCAGATAGAGCGGCCTTCTCCAATGCCCCTATCAACCATACCTATACCAATACAACCACATCGAATGTTACAATAACCTATACGATATCCCCTAGGTTTAATGCTCCTCAGGCTTGCCCGGGATCAAATTTCACGTTGACCGTAACAGTCCGGCCTGAACCAGTGGGTGCCATCGATACCAAAACCATTTGTAGTGGTGCCAACGTGGCCTACGATTTGGCAGCCAATATCACAGGAATGGGTAATGGACTTACAGTAGGCACCACCTATAGCTGGATCGCTGCGCCTAATGGAAATGTGGGCGGAGAAAGCACAGTAGCTCAGGCAGGATCAAATATTACGGATGTTCTGACCAACTTTACCCTTGGTAACGAAGATGTGATTTACACAGTCACTCCTACAAGTTCACTGGGATGTCCTGGTGATCCGTTTACGGTTACCGTTACGGTGCAGCCCGCTCCGGTGGGTAGCAACAGCACAGCAACGATTTGCAGTGATCTGCCGTTGGGTATCAACCTCACAACAAGCGGAACGGCAGTGGCAGCAGCGACCTATAATATTGCAACTGCTTCTAATGGGTTGACACAAAGTGCAGGAACAGTAAGCGCAGGTGCAGGCAAGCTGGCCAACGAATTGGCGGATGATGCCTGGACCAACACAGGGCTTAATCCGGTAGATGTGGTATACACGGTTACACCGGTAAGTGCAGCGGGATGTTTGGGCGCCAGCTTTACAGTAACGGTTACAGTCAACCCGGAACCGGTCGGGGCCAACAGTGCAGTGACGCGCTGTAGCGACATAGCGGTAGGGGTTACCCTGACGACCAACGCAGGTTCAGTAGCGGCAGCCACTTACAATATTGCAACAAATGCCAACGGTTTACCCCAGTCGGGTGGAACAGTAAGCGCAGGGAATGGAAAAGCAGCCAATGAATTGGCGGACGATATTTGGGAAAATACAGGACTCATTCCTGTGGATGTAATCTATACAGTTACTCCTGTCAGTGCCGCAGGGTGCGAGGGAAATCCCTTCACAGTGACAGCAACCATACGCCCCGAGCCGGTGGGGGCCAACAGCACCTCTTCATTCTGTAGTGATCAGGTTTTAGGTTTAAATATTACCACCAGCGGTGCTTCAGTAGCAGCAGCAACTTTTAACATAGTGGTTAACCCGAATGGGTTGATCCAAAGCGCAGGCACAAGTAGCGCTGGAAATGGCAAATTGGCTACTGAAATCGCTGATGATGCATGGCGCAATGTGGGCCTTGCACCTGTGGATGTAATTTATACAATTACCCCAATCAGTGCAGCCGGCTGTCTGGGTAATGATTTTACCATAACAGCAACCATCAACCCTGAACCTGTAGGCAGCAACAGCTCTACTACGGTTTGTAACAATGTCCCCGTGGGTGTTACTTTAACTACGTCAGGTACTGCCGTTGCAGCGGCCACGTACAACATTGCGGTTAATCCCAATGGCTTGACACAAAGTGGAGGTACCGTTAGCGCAGGGGCAGGTAAATTGGCCAACGAAATTGCAGATGATGAATGGACCAATACTGGGTTGGCCCCGGTAGATGTTGTCTACACCATCACCCCGGTAAGTGCAGCTCCGGAAAGTTGCCAGGGTGATCCATTCACGGTCACAGCTACTATAAATCCAGCTCCCGTTGGAAGCAATAGCACCGCTACACGTTGCAGTGATGTGGCAGTGGGTATCAATCTCACAACAAGTGGAGCCTCAGTAGGTGCATCCAGTTATAACATTGCGGTTACAGATAATGGGCTTTTCCTGAGCGCAGGCACTGCAAGTGCCGGTACCGGAAAAGGATCCAATGAGATTGCCGATGATGTTTGGCGCAATACTGGGCTTGTTCCTGTAGACGTGGTCTACACCATAATTCCGGTAAGTGCCGCAGGGTGTCAGGGCGCAGCGTTCACAGTTACGGTTACAGTCAACCCAGAGCCGGTAGGCATCGTTAATGCCATCACTCGTTGTAGCGATGATGTAGTAGGAATCAACATTACCACCACAGCCGGTTCGGTAGCAGCCGATAATTATACGATCGCAGTCAATGCCAACGGCCTTACTTTGAGCGGAGGTACGGCAAGTGCAGGAGCAGGTAAAGCAGCAACAGAAATTGCCGATGACATCTGGAGAAATACTGGACTATTGGCTGTAGACGTAGTGTACACGATTACACCAATGAGCTTGGCCGGTTGTGCGGGTGATCCGTTCACCATTACGGTAACAGTAGATCCGGAACCGGTTGGATCCAATTCCAACATCACGCGTTGTAGCGATGCAGCAGTGGCAGTCAATTTGACGACCAGTGGATTTTCCGTAGCCGCAACAGACTTTGATATTGCAGTCAATGCCAATGGCCTCACGCAAGTGGGAGGTACCCCAAGCGCAGGGGCGGGAATGGCAGCCAATGAAATTGCAGATGATGTGTGGCGCAACACCGGGCCTGCATCGGTCAATGTAGTATATACCATTACTCCCAACAGTGGCGTGCCTTGTAGCGGGGATCCGTTTACGGTTACTGTCACAGTAGATCCGGAGCCGGTATTGTCACCTGCATTAAACGGAACAGTGTGCAGCGATAACATCGTCAACCTGACATTGGCGACAAACGGAGTGAGCGTACCTGCTTCTGGGTATAACATCCTGAGCAGAACGGTTCATCCAAGCCTTACCCCTGTAGCACAGGTGGTGGTGCCCAACAATGGAGTGTCTGCAACCTACTTGCGAAACGAAATTTATAGAAACGTAACCAATACACCTCGTACGGTAACTTATGATGTAGTGCCAGTAGGCAACATCAATGGATGTTTGGGAGATGTAGTAACGATAACGATAACAGTAGATCCGGAACCAGTAATTGCCACCACTTTGGATGCCACAGTGTGTAGCGATGATGTGGTCAACCTGGTACTGGCAACAAATGGAACCAGCATTGGAGCAGCGGATTACAATATCGTGAGCCGCACAGTGGCTGGTGGATTAAATCCTATTACGCAAGTGGTGGTACCTAACGGAAATGTGGCAGCCAACTACTTGCAGAATGAAGTGTACAGAAACACAACGGGGGGATCCCTTACAGTACAATATGTGGTGGAAGCAACCGGTACGATCAACAATTGTTTGGGAGACCAACGAACCATTACAATTACAGTGGCACCGGAACCAGTAATCTCAACCACTTTGGATGCCTCGGTATGTAGCGATAACATTGTCAACCTGGTGTTAAATACCAATGGTACAAGTGTGGCAGCTGCAGACTATAACATAGTAAGCCGTACTCCTGATCCATCATTAATCCCGGTTACTCAGGTGGCTGTACCGGCTAATAATATCGCGGCCACGTATTTGCAAAATGAAGTGTATCGTAATACAACTTTAGGTCCTTTGACAGTGCAATATGTAGTAGAAGCAACGGGCACGATAAATAGCTGTGTGGGCGACCAAAGAACCATCACAATAACAGTCAATCCTGAACCTGTAGGAAGTAACAGCGCAGCTTCTTTCTGTAGCGACCAGGTATTGGGCTTTAATTTGACCACAAGTGGCACTGCTGTGGCAGCAGCCACTTACAATATTGCTGTTAATCCGAATGGACTTGCTCAAAGTGCCGGCACAGCCAGTGCTGGAAATGGAAAAGCAGCCAATGAAATAGCCGATGACGTGTGGAGAAATACGGGACTAACCCCTGTAAATGTGGTATACACAGTTACCCCCGTAAGCGCTGCACCAGAAAGTTGCCTGGGCGATCCATTTACCTTTACAGCGACCATCAACCCCGAACCTGTGGGCAGCAACAGCGTGGCCACCGTGTGTAGCGATGTTCCGGTGGGAATTACTTTAACAACATCAGGCACGGCCGTGGCAGCCGCCACGTATAATATCGCTGTCAATCCGAATGGACTGGTCTTGGGTGGAGGTACCGCAAGCGCTGGTGCAGGTAAATTGGCCAACGAAATAGCTGATGACGAATGGACCAACACAGGTCTTGCTCCAGTTAACGTGGTCTATACCATTACCCCGGTAAGTGCAGCTCCGGAAAGTTGTCAGGGTGATCCATTTACGATAACAGTTACAGTTAACCCCGAACCTGTTGGAAACAACAGCGCAGTTACACGTTGTAGTGATGTGGCAGTGGGTTTAACATTAACAACCAATGCTGGTTCCGTTGCTGCTTCCAGCTATAACATTACAGTTGCACCGAATGGCCTGTCTTTAAGTGCGGGAACAGCCAGCGCTGGAAATGGAAAAGCAGCCAACGAAATTGCAGATGATGTATGGCGCAATACAGGACTGGTTCCTGTAGATGTGGTCTACACCATTGTGCCGGTGAGTGCAGCGGCTTGTCAGGGCGATGCTTTTACAGTTACGGTTACAGTCGATCCCGAACCGGTAGGTATTGCCAATGCCATCACGCGTTGTAGCGATGATGTGGTGGGAATCAACATTACCACCACAGCAGGTTCTGTAGCAGCCGATAATTATACGATTGCAGTAAATGCCAACGGACTCACTTTGAGCGGAGGTACAGCCAGTGCAGGTGCAGGTAAAGCAGCAACAGAAATTGCCGATGACATCTGGAGAAATACTGGACTATTGGCTGTAGACGTAGTGTACACTATCACACCAATAAGCCTTGCAGGTTGCTCAGGCGATCCGTTTACGATTACCGTAACGGTAAACCCAGAACCAGTAGGATCGAATTCCAACATCACGCGATGCAGCGATGCAGCAGTGGCCGTCAACCTGACAACCAGTGGATTTTCCGTAGCAGCAACAGATTACGATATTGCTGTCAATGCCAATGGTCTTTCCCAGGTGGGAGGTACCCCAAGCGCAGGAGCAGGGATGGCAGCCAATGAAATTGCAGACGATATCTGGCACAATGAAGGCCCGGCTTCTGTGGATGTAATCTATACAGTTACCCCTAATAGTGGCGTGCCCTGTAGCGGTGATCCGTTTACGGTTACAGTAACAGTAGATCCGGAGCCGGTATTGTCAGCTACATTAAATGGAACAGTGTGCAGCGATAACATCGTCAACCTGACACTGGCGACAAACGGAGTGAGTGTACCCGCTTCAGGCTATAACATCCTGAGCAGAACGGTTCATCCAAGCCTTACCCCTGTAGCACAGGTGGTGGTGCCCAACAATGGAGTGTCTGCTACCTATTTGCGAAACGAAATTTATAGAAACGTAACCAACACTCCGCGCACAGTGAGCTATGATGTGGTTCCTGTAGGCAACATCAATGGATGCCTGGGAGATGCGGTGACCATTACAATAACAGTCGATCCTGAGCCGGTGATTGCCACCACCCTGGATGCAACAGTATGTAGCGATGATGTGGTCAACCTGGTACTGGCAACAAATGGAACCAGCATAGGAGCAGCGGATTACAACATTGTGAGCCGCACAGTGGCTGGTGGATTAACTCCGGTTACACAAGTAGTAGTACCTAACGGAAATGTGGCAGCCAACTACTTACAAAATGAAGTGTACAGAAACACTACCGGAGGATCCCTCACGGTACAATATGTTGTGGAAGCTACAGGTACGATCAACAGTTGTTTGGGAGACCAACGAACCATAACGATCACTGTCGCACCAGAACCTGTAATTTCTCCTGCTTTGGATGCCTCGGTATGTAGCGATAACATTGTCAACCTGGTATTAAATACCAATGGCACCAGTGTGGCGGCAGCCAACTACAACATTGTGAGTCGTACAGTTGATCCATCATTGACACCTGTAACGCAGGTGGCCGTGCCGGCAATGGGAGTAGCAGCAGCATACCTTCAAAATGAAGTGTATCGCAATACGACAAATGGATCCTTGACCATTGATTATGTGGTGGAGGCAACAGGTACTATAAATGGGTGTGCCGGGGATCAAAGAACGATTACAATAACCGTTGATCCGGAACCTGTCATTTCACCTGCCTTAAGTGCTTCAGTTTGTAGTGATATTCCTATTGGTTTGGTGTTGAATACAACCGGAACCAGTGTGGGAGCAGCCAATTACAACATAGTGAGCAGAACAGTAGCGGGTGGACTAACTCCTGTGAGTCAGGTACTGGCACCAACCAACAATGTGGCAGCCAATTACTTGCAGAATGAAGTGTATAGAAATACAACAAGTGGTTCGCTTACTGTCCAATATGTGGTTGAAGCCAGGGGCTCAATCAATAACTGTTTAGGGGATCAGGTAACGATCACAATGACTATCGATCCGGAACCTGTAATAGCGACTACGCTGAACGCAAGTGTTTGTAGTGATGCTACTGTAGGGCTGGTATTAAATACCAACGGAACAAGCGTTGGAGCAGCCAATTATAATATAGTGAGTAGAACGGTGGCCGGAGCTTTGAATCCGATTACACAGGTAGCTGTGCCTCAGGCCGGAGTAGCTGCCAATTATTTGCAAAGCGAGGTGTACCGCAATACAACCAATAACTCACTCACGGTACAATACGTGGTGGAAGCAACCGGAACAATTAATGGTTGTTTGGGAGATCAGCGAACCATTACGATCACCATCGATCCTGAACCCGTTATTTCACCTGCATTGGACGCAAGCGTATGCAGTGACAACGTAGTAGGGCTGGTATTAAATACCAATGGCACAAGTGTGTCCGCAAGCAATTACAACATAGTGAGCAGAACGGTTGACCCTTCACTTATACCAGTGACTCAGGCAGTTGTTCCTGCCAATGCGGTCATTGCAACCTACCTGCAAAATGAAGTGTACCGCAACACCACCAATGGCTCTCTCACAGTAGAGTATGTCGTGGAAGCGAGAGGTAATATCAACGCATGTTTGGGTAATCAGGAAACGATCACAATAACAGTTGATCCGGAACCGGTTATTTCTCCTGCGCTCGACCTGACAGTTTGTAGCGATGATCCTACTGGCTTGATTTTAAATACCAATGGAACAAGTATTGCAGCAGCCAACTACAACATTGTCAGCCGAATTGTGCCTGGTGCATTGTCTCCGGTCACTCAAGTGGCTGTTCCTGCTACAGGAGTGGCTGCCAATTATTTGCAGGGTGAGATATACAGAAATACGACCAGTGGATCATTGACAGTCCAATATGTGGTTGAAGCAAGGGGTACTATTAACAGTTGCCTGGGTGATCAGAGAACAATTAACGTTACAGTAGATCCGGAGCCGGTTATTTCTGCTGCTTTGAATGCAACAGTCTGTAGCAATGACATAGTCAACCTGATTCTGAATACAAATGGAACAAGTATTGGGGCGGCAAGTTATGAAGTGGTGAGCCGCACGGTGGCAGGCGGTTTGAATCCAATTACACAGGTGGCCGTGCCAGTGGTCGGTGTGGGATCAGCTTATTTGCAAAATGAGGTATACGAAAATACAACCAGTACATCGTTAACTGTGCAGTATGTGGTGAGAGCATTGGGTACAATAAATGGATGTGCAGGAGATAATCGTACAATTACAATCACCATAGACCCTGAGCCTGTCATTTCACCTGCACTTGATGCTTCAGTGTGTAGCGATAACATTGTAAACCTGGTGTTGAACACCAACGGTACCAGTATAAGTGCCTTGAATTACAACGTGGTATCCCGAACAGTAGATCCAAGTCTTGTCCCTGTTACACAGGTAGCAGTGCCTGCTAGTGGAGTACTGCCAACTTATCTTCAGAATGAAGTGTACCGCAATACCACAGGAGCATCACTAACTGTTGATTATGTGGTGGAAGCGGTAGGAGCAATCAATAGTTGTTTGGGAAGTCAACGTACCATCACCATTACGATAGATCCTGAGCCGGTAGTAGCGACTACCCTGGATGCAACAGTGTGTAGCGATGATGTTGTGGGGCTTGTACTCAATACCAATGGTACAAGTATCGCAGCGGCAAATTATAATATTGTAAATCGCATTGTCGCTGGAGGTCTCACTCCTGTTACTCAGGTGGCTGTTCCGTCCAATGGAGTAGCAGACAATTATCTTCAAAATGAGGTCTACAGAAATACAACCAATGGTTCGTTAACCGTCCAATACATAGTGAATGGTGTGGGTACCATCAATGGGTGCCCAGGAGATCAGCAAACTATTGTAATTACGATCGCACCAGAACCGGTGATCGCCACCACATTGGATAAAACGGTGTGCAGTGACCTTGCTACTAACCTTACGCTTAACACCAATGGAACCAGCGTTGCTGCCTTGAATTATGAAATTGTAAGTAGAACGGTAGACCCAGGCCTCGCTCCAATCAATCAGGTGGCAGTACCTGCAGCAGGTGTAGCTCCAACTTACTTGCAAAGTGAAATTTATCAAAACACAGGTGCTGTTCCTTTGGATGTGGTATATGTCGTTGAAGCAACAGGTACAATCAATGGATGTCTGAGCGATCAACGTACCATTACAATTACTATCGCACCTGAACCGGTAATGGATCCGGGACTGGATATCGCAGGGGTATGCAGTAACTTGCCGATAGGTTTGGTACTCAATACCAATGGTACTTCAGTGGCTGCAGCCAATTATAATATCCAAACCATTACAGTACCAGGTGGTCTTACACCGGGTGGAGGCAATTTACCTGTACCGGCTAATGGAGTAGCAGCCAATTATCTGTCAAATCATTCATTTAGAAACACAGGGGCAGTGCCATTGGATGTGATCTATCGTGTTGTTCCTGTAAGTGGCGCAGCTTGCTTGGGTGACTTCATTGACATAACAGTTACAATCGATCCGGAGCCAGTGGTGGATCCTACTTTAAATGCTACGGTGTGTAGCGATGATATTTCCGGTATTCTTTTGAATACGAATGGAGTTTCGGTAGCGGCAACTAATTATGATATTACTTTGATCAGCCAGGAAGCTGGATTAGTAGGAGCACCTACTACCGGGCCAGGTCTTGCTCCCAACGCAATTCAGAATGACGTGTTTAACAACACCACCGCTGGTCCTTTGAAAGTGACTTACGAAGTGACTCCGCGCAGCGCAATTGGTTGTGTTGGACAACCCGTTCAGATCATACTAACAGTAAGGCCTGAGCCGGTACTCAATCCTTTATTGGATATCACGCGATGCAGTGACGAGGACTTCAATGTTGCTTTGGCAACCAACGGAACGTCTGTCCCGGCTGCAAGCTTTAATATTACCAACATTGTGGTCGATCCTGGATTGAATGCAAGGGCAGGGAATATTAATCCATTGGGTACTCCTTATAATGGTGTAGGCTCTACTTTCTTGGCAGGAGACAGCTTTGAAAATCCTACAGCAGGTGATTTGACAGTGCAATACACAGTTGTTCCTGTAAGTTTACAAGGATGTCTGG
>JBDVKV010000029.1:0-300465 GCA_039971015.1 Cyclobacteriaceae bacterium | reverse complement strand
GGAAAGATTATTAGCAAAGTACAATCCTTAAGGTTTGATTGTGAAATCATCCATCAAATCCTTAAAATTGCACCCGCTTTAAAAGCAACAGGGCCCTTAGCTCTCCCGATAGCTATCGGGAGGTTAGAGCACCTGACCTCAAAAAAAAGACAGTTGACTAACTGTAAAATATGTCAGCCTGTTACATCCTTCATAGTCCATCTTTAAATAAGTATTACATCGGATCAACTCAATTGACCACAAAAGAGAGGCTGGATAAACATAATCATGCCTTCTATGGATCCGATAAGTTCACGGCCAGCACCAGAGACTGGCAACTATTTTTGACTATTGAATGTAAGTCAATAAGTCAGGCACGAAGTATCGAAGCTCATATCAAAAAGATGAAAAGCAGGAAATACATTGAAAACCTAAAAGCATTCCGTGAAATGACGGAAAGATTATTAGCAAAGTACAATCCTTAAGGTTTGATTGTGAAATCATCCATCAAATCCTTAAAATTGCACCCGCTTTGAAAGCAACAGGGCCCTTAGCTCAGATGGTTAGAGCACCTGACTCATAATCAGGTGGTCGCTGGTTCGATCCCAGCAGGGCCCACTAAAACATCGAATACACCTCAGAAACCCCATTTTTGGGGGCTTGGCTAAGAAAACGGCTAAGAAATTTCATTGATTCATCCGCACTATCTGGCATATCAGCGCTGTGTGCTACCCGAGTGACCGCCATTGACCAAGCCTTCGGTACCCACCGCTTTCATCCATAATTTGGCAGAAGAGGTATAAGCGTCCACAAATCAGTTAGTAGTGAGATCATTAGGTTAGCCTGGAACCATATTGAAACCACTCATGGATCACATCCTTCATTGCACCTTAATCGACCAAACTTTTACACGATACCATTTTCCCTTAATGAAAAATGTGTTAAAATTGGGTTCTTAAACCAAAACCTACAGATGAAATTTACTCACCTTAACGCCCTTACGCTGCTTGTTTTACTGACCTTCGGACTTTGGTCATGCGGATCATCCACCAAAGAGGAGAACAACTCTGATGAGTTTAAAGAAGCAGAAGAGTCACTGCAAGAACAAATTCAGGATGTAGTTTACAATATTCCGTCTCCATCTGAGATTCCCTATTTACTTGAAGCAACCGGAGCAGAATACAACCAAAGCCTAATCAACAGCAAACAAAAGGCGGATCAGTACGGTACTATTAGTGACAAAGCTGCGCTTAACCTTGGTGTGTATGCGGCAGATATCGGTTATTTAAGTTCGTATGGAAAGACGCAGGAAGCCATAGACTATCTTAATGCTTGTAAAAAACTTGCTGATAATCTGGGTGTTATCGGATCTTTCGATGTAGCTGTGCTAAAGAGCTTTGAATCCAACATTGGCAATAAAGACTCCCTGGCCACCATCCTTAACAGATCTATCCAAAAAACAGATGATTACCTGAAAGACGACAGCAGAAATAAGCTTGCTGCCCTAATACTGACTGGAAGTTTTGCTGAAGGATTATATATCTCTACAGGCCTTATCAAAAGCTACCCAAAGAACATTTTACCTGATGATACCAGAAACCTCATCCTTACCCCATTGATCCGTGTTATTCTTGAGCAAGAAAAATCAGTGGACGAGCTATTAAAGATGCTGAGCACTGTAGATCAGGCAGAACCTGTTGGGGGTATTGTTGCAGACCTTACCGCCTTGAAGGCCAGCTATCGCGCACTCAACATTGAAGAGCAGATCAAGAACAACAGGGCGGATTTGGTATTGACTGACAAGAACCTGGAGGAAATCACAAATATTGTTGAGAAAATAAGAAATTCAATCACTGGATAATACCGGTAAGAACAACAATAAAAGGATTGGTAAACCCAATCCTTTTTTTTTGACTTCTAAAACCATCATCCTTTATTATCTTTAGCGCACCTAAAAAAACGCATTTATGAGCGAACCTGTACTCAAAGCCATCATTCGTTTGTTCGCATTAGTTGCCAAAGAAGACCTGGTTACAACTCAAGAGAGAGACCACATTAAGTCTTTTCTGTCGGATCACCTCAGCTTAAGTGCCGTTGAAAGCAAGCTGAAATTGTTTGATCAGTATTCAGATCAACTTTCAAGCAAAATGTCGCCCAGTGAAGAGGCGAAGACCATTGCTACCATGTGTGAATCCATCAACAATGAAATTGCACAGAAGCAAAAAAGTGTAATCATGGTTGAGCTCATGAGTGTGGTGCTGGTAGATGGTGAAATTTCAAGCCGTGAAGATTACCTGGCTAAATCCATAGGGGCCGCCCTCAACATTGAGCAATCAGACATAGAACTGATCCAAAATTTTCTATTAGGCAAAACGCCTGATAAACTTGATCATGAAGATATCTTAATCATTGATAGTAGCAATCATGACTACGGAAAATGCAAGCATATTCAACGGCCAGAGCTCGATGGCTTTGTAGGAGTATTACACATTAAGAGCACAGACAATTTCTTTTTTCAATATTTAGGCAACTCCGATGTATTCCTGAACGGTGTTCCTCAGAAGTCAGGGAGTATCAACGTACTGGCAACAGGAAGTACCATCCGATGGAAAACAGTAACCCCCGTTTACTACGGTGACGTGCTTGCACAGTTTAAACAGCTGGGTGATGGTAAGAGGTTAAGTTTCGAAGCCAAGAACATCTCTTATAAATTTAAAAACGGGAAGCTAGGGCTGAGGAACGTCAATGTTTACGAAGAGTCTGGAAAACTTGTGGCTTTAATGGGTGCCAGCGGAGCTGGTAAATCTACCCTATTGCATGTTCTTAACGGCACCGAAAAACCTTCTGAGGGTCAGGTACTCATCAATGGAGTTGATATTCACCGTAATGCCGATCAGATTGAAGGAGTAATTGGTTTTGTTCCACAGGACGATTTGCTTATCGAAGACCTCACTGTATTTCAAAATCTGTATTTCGCTGCCAAGCTATGCTTCAGTCACTTGTCCGAAATTCAAATCTACAAATTAGTAACCCGTACGCTTGAGGACCTTGGGTTGGTCGAAACCAAAGACTTGACCGTAGGGTCACCATTGAGGAAAACAATTAGTGGCGGCCAAAGAAAGCGACTCAATATTGGTTTAGAATTACTTAGAGAGCCAACAGTGCTTTTCTGCGATGAGCCCACATCAGGACTTTCATCCAGGGATTCAGAAAACATAATCGACCTGCTGAAAGAACTGTCACTTAAAGGAAAATTGGTGTTTGCTGTCATCCATCAACCTTCCTCGGATATTTTTAAAATGTTTGACAAGCTCGTTATTCTTGACACCGGGGGTTATCAAATTTATTATGGCAATCCGGTAGATGCTGTTACGTACTTTAAACAAAGCATCAACCTCATTAATAGTGACCAGGGAGAATGTATATCGTGTGGTAATGTTAATCCCGAACAGATTTTTAACATAATAGAAACACGTGTTATTAATGAATACGGAAATTTCACCAGCGAGCGTAAGTTCTCACCCGAGCAGTGGGAAGAAAAATTCAAGAAGAATATAGAAATTGAAAAGGTGCATCCTTCCAAAGAAGTACCTCATAGCTCGTTAAACATTCCTAACTGGATTAAGCAAACCAAATTATTCTCACTAAGAGATATGCTTTCCAAATTGAGCAACAAACAATACATGCTCATTAATATTCTGGAAGCACCTTTACTTGCCTTTATCCTGGCCTTTATTGTACGTTACTACAACGCGGACGACCCGTTTCAAACGGATTATGTATTCAGCAAGAACCCGAACATGCCGGCTTACTTCTTCATGAGTGTGATTGTTGCACTTTTCATGGGACTGACCGTAAGTGCAGAAGAAATTATCAGAGACAGAAAAATTCTCAAGCGAGAATCATTTCTACATCTAAGCAGAAGTAGTTATATCGTTTCCAAAATATCAATTCTCTTTATCATTTCTGCTTTCCAGACTTTGTTGTTTGTATTGGTAGGTAATTACATCCTGGAAATAAAAGGCATGCTGTTGATCCATTGGTCTATTTTATTCACGGCATCCTGCTTTGCCAACCTTCTTGGGTTAAATATATCATCAGCATTCAATTCAGCCATTACCATCTATATCCTTATTCCCATCTTGCTTATCCCCCAACTTATATTAAGTGGCGTTGTAGTAAAGTTTGATAAACTCAACCCTGTCATTGGGAACACAGAAACCGTTCCAGTTGTAGGTGATCTTATGGCTTCCAGGTGGGCATTCGAAGCTGCCATGGTTGCTCAATTTAAGGACAATCAATTTGAAAAAAGATTCTATCTGTACGACAAAAACATGGCGGAATCAGATTACAAGAAGATATACTATATCCCTGCTCTTGAGTCTCAACTTGACTTTGTAAATCTTAACTACACATCTAAGGAAGATGCAATTAAAAAACAAGTAGCCGATAATCTTGAACTGTTAAGAAATGAAATCAATGGAGAATTGGATATTGTTGGCCATGAAAACTTTGTTGAAGTTGATCAACTGTACCCGGATAAATACGATTCCAGCCTCTATCCCGTGACAGTGAAATTTTTAGAGACTTTGAGCAAATACTATATCAACAGGTACAATACGGCAGATCAAAAAAGAGACAACATCATCCGCTCTGAAACAAAAACTGCTGAGGGGGAGAAAAGTTTTGAAGTTTCTAAGGGTAATTATCAGAATGAAGCCATTGCCGAGCTTGTGAAAAATACAACGGAACAGCAGCGGATTGTAAGAAGTGGAAATCAACTAATTCAGAAAATATTTCCCATCTATAAGGATCCTGATCCAGAACATGTTATTGATTTTGATGCTCAGTTTTATATGCCTGCAAAGCATTTTCTAAACAGAAATATTGACACTTTATACTTCAACCTGGGTGTGATATGGGCAATGTCCATTCTATTAAGTTTGGCCTTATACTTTGAAGTACTGAGAAAAATTGTTGATGGATTGAGTAATATTTCAAACCCGCTACCTAAGCGCATGTAACCGATGTTTTTCTTCCTCTCCAAAACACTTAATTACCTGATGATGCCGTTGGTAATCATCAGTATATTATTTGTTGCAGCAGCAGTATTAAAAAATAAGTGGAAAAAGAGGTGCTTCATATCGGGACTGGTGCTCTTACTATTTTTCTCCAATGAATTTATTGCTAATGAACTGATGGCACAATGGGAGATTCCAGCCACCCCCTATCATTCTATTGAAAAGAAGTATTCATGGGGAATCCTATTAAGTGGGGTAGCGAAGGCAGGAATGAAACCTGATGATCGGGTTTATTTTAGTCGGGGTGCTGATCGCGTTGTGCATACCGTACAGTTGTATAAACTGGGTATTATCGAAAAAGTATTGGTTTCAGGTGGAAGTGGACGCTTGTTGGATATTGGTGAAAGGGAGTCCAACGATCTGGCGGACGCCATGGTGTTAATGGGAGTTGCCCCAAAGGATATCGTCATTGAAAGTGACTCCAGAAATACCTATGAATCAGCAGTTGCCGTAAAAAAGCTACTATTAAATAATGCCCAGTCCAGTGACTGTATTTTGATTACATCTGGCTATCACATGCGGAGATCACTCGGATGTTTCAATAAGCAGGATTGGCCGATGGACTCTTTTAGTGCCGACTTTCTTTCACACCCCAGATCGTATACTTTTGATACGATGTTTATCCCTAAAATCGAGGCATTGCTTACATGGCATCATCTTATTAAGGAAACCGTTGGTTATCTTTCCTATAAAGTAGCGGGGTATATTTAATTCAATTCCTTGAAATCTCTCTGGAAAAAATTATGGGATAAACTTGTTGAGTTCCTAAAACAAGGCACGTCACCTGAGAAAATGGCACTCACCTGCGCATTGGGTGTAATAGTCGGAATACTACCCATTTGGGGCATCACTACTTTTCTTTGTTTACTGATCGCCCCCATCTTCAGGTTAAATATCGTAATGCTTCAGCTTGTGCATTATTTTGTATATCCTCTCCAACTGCTCCTTATTATTCCGTTTATAAAAGTGGGCACTTTTCTATTTGGTGTAAATCCAATGCCTTACGCACTGACCGAACTTATATCCAAATTTAAGATTGATTTTTGGGGCGAATTAAAACAGGTAGGGCTGGCAATAACTTTAGGAGTTGGGGTATGGGCAGTTGTTTCTGTTCCCCTTGGCCTGGCCATTTACTTTACCTCCCATCACCTTTTTGTGAAATGGAGCAAAAGGAATCAACGCGAGTTAAAGTCCCAATAGAGCTTTTGCATGTACGCCTTACCCAATGCCTTTTCGTAATCTGATGGGTTACCCTCCTCACCAATGTAATTTTCCCCAATCGTGTCAAAAACATTCAATGTGCTATCCGTTTTAAAACCATATCCATTGTTATACACAAAAACAGCAAATGGATTTTGGTAAGAAGTATCAAACATATCGTGGCTAAACGTAAAAGACTCATCATGCATGTCTACTTGCCCTAAGATGGTGTTGGCAATGTCAGCTTGACAACCCAGTGTATTGACAACCGTGTCCTTAACGGCAAGTGCACCTCCCAACCAAATCATTGGAATCTTGAAACGCCTCGGGTTTTGTAAGCCCTGATTATCAGGAGATGGATGGCCATGATCTGCCGTAATGACTACCAGAGTATTCTTCCACCAGTCTGTTTGCCTGGCCTTATCGAGAAAATCTCCCAGAGATTTATCAGTATAATTTGCGGAATTTAGAAACCTACTCACCTCATCATCTCCAGGTATTGCAGTTTTCATGGGCACATCAAAAGGTTCATGACTACTCTGCGTCATCATTACTTTGAAGAATGGTTCACTAGACGCTTCTGCTTCTTCAAAAACCCTTTCAAATACATAATGATCATGCACCCCCCACTTACTGGTATTCAATTCTTGCGGAAAGTCCATGCTATGGGTGATATGATCAAAACCTGCATTGATCAAATAAGAACGAAAGTTGGAGTAATCAATATTGTAACCATATGAAAATTCAGTTCGGTAACCAGCTTTCTTAAAAACCTGATTCAGGTAAGGAAGTGATTTGGTTTTCTTGGGGTCTTTGATAATTGAAGTTTGTGGTTGGGATGGGTAGCCATTCAAAATGGAGACGATACCTTTATCTGTCCTATCTCCACTGGAATAAAAATTATCAAAGAGTACTCCCTCATGGATTAATTCATTAATGCGTGGCGTAACACCTGGCAAGCCACCCAAAGGTTCTATGAATCTGAAAGTATAACTCTCCAAGGCTATCAATATAATGTTTGGCCTTTTTGTATTCAACAAATATCGTGTAGAGTCAAAAGGAGGAAACATTCGGGAAAAATACTCTTCCGTAGTATCCCTATCAAAGAAATTATCTGAGTAGCGAAGTTTATTCATCTTCTGAACGGCATACCCAAAATTCCAAACCACATTTACCGCTGAGTGATTGGCATACAGATTGTTATTATGGAAATAGACGAATCCCGTGTTCATTGGGGCTACTCCCAGGCTTCCTCTAATAGGGAGAATAAGAAAAACAGTGGCACCCAGCAATGCAGGAAATGCCAGCCATGTGGTCTTAGTTAGTTTCTCAAACCTCGGTTTGAATATTTTGAAAACCACATAGCTCAGCCCTGCAGTAACTACCAACCACAACACTATTAACAGAATGGACTTAACTAAATCGCCAGAACTGGCAGCTTCTTTTCCAAAATATAAAATCGGAGTTGCATCAAGGCGGAAGCCCCAGTGAACATACAACTCTGCATCCAAAACCACGATAAAAGTAGTCAGGGCTATTAACACCACCTGATAAGGAAACCAAAATTTCCAGATGGCCTTACCTGATAAAAAGAAAAGCAACGAAAGTAAAAGACCTGGCAATAAGGAAAGATAGCCAGCCATTGCCATATCCATCCGGACACCATGCACAAAGGCAAGCATCATATCTAACCACTCAAGCTGCTGTGTATTCTCCCACTGGTACACCATAAAGAACACTCGTGCTCCCAGGAAGTAAAGAACCCATGACAAGAAACCCCAAACAAATAACTTTAATCTCTCTGCCATACTATTCAGGATCTGGCTATTATTTTTGGATAAACTATTGACAATGCGCGCTGAAGGTGAGAGGGATCATCTATTTCGCACCAGGCCATATCCTCCACAACTTTTACCTGGAGTGGCACCTGCGCAGAAATACCTACCATGGCATCCTCATAGTGAATATTAAAATTATTCTCATCGTATTGTTGTTGCGCAAAAGTTACCATTGATGCCAACGCCTTCACCGTAAGTTTGCTTATGCCCACCAATTCCCCATTAATATGCGTTAACATACTGCTATCTTTACTCATCTTCTCCAGTAATCCTTCAGAAGAAGATTGAATATAAACCTCATCACCTGAATGGGTAGCATCACTGGCAAGTATAATGTTTTCATTCTCATCCTCCAGCAAATAGTTTAAGGCAGCGGATTCATAAAGCAAGTCACCTTCCAATAAAAGGAAAGGTTCCTTTATCAACTCCTGAAGTACATACAACGTGTACATACTTCCAGTTCTATCATAGATAGAATTTTTACAAGTAACAACCTGAGGGTAACGCTGAGCTAGTTCATCAAACACTTCATTGAGGTACCCCGTTCCGATAATAATTTTATTAATTCCGTTATCAATGAGTAATTGTATAGAGCGATCAATAAGTGTAACTCCACCCACTTCCACGAAAGCCTTGGGCTTGTCTTCTTTTAAATCACCCAGCCGGCTGCCAAGGCCGGCTGCTAAAATTACTGCTGTTTCTATTGACTTAGCCATTGGCAATAAACTTCATCAATCTTGTTTTCACCTCATGAGGTTTCATGGTAGGCCTGCCCAGGTCCTTGGTTGAACCTTTAGCAATCTTTAGGTATAAAAAGGTAAGCCCTCCATTCATTTGCCATTTCACAACAGCCTTGGTCAACTCATCCAACGTGCCTACCCGAAGCGCAATGGGATAGCAAACAGAGGCAG
Source organism: Cyclobacteriaceae bacterium (assembly GCA_039971015.1). GTDB lineage: Bacteria > Bacteroidota > Bacteroidia > Cytophagales > Cyclobacteriaceae > ELB16-189. The sequence continues at coordinate 291,456 of JBDVKV010000029.1, read as the reverse complement.
CCTGATCTACAAAATCAATGTTATGAGAAACGGTAGCTTGTCCACCGGTTGAGTCGTGAGTATTATTGTCCAATAAAATATGCAGTAAATTACCGGGTTGATAATATGCGTTGGTTGTAAATGAACCCATCCGCATGATAGCAGACCCATCCCCGTCAATGACCACAATCTTTTTCTCAGGTTGACTTATCGCCAAACCAAGACCCAACGAACTGATACAACCCATTGACCCCACCATATATAAGTGATTGGGTTTATCCGCTACTTCAAATAATTCTCTTCCTGTTTTTCCAGTTGTTGCCAACAAAACCGTATTCATATCTGAAAGATCAGTCAACACCTTAAGGGTTTCCCTTCGGGTAGGGAGTTCTGCTTGAGTTGTTGTTTTGGACTTGGTTTTGTTCTGCAACGTCTTCAGCGGTTGCTCCTTAAGTTTAGCCTCATCAAACGTTCCTTTCTTCACAACAAAAAAGAAGGTCTCCTTTTTGGAGATATACCTGTCCGCTTTCTTTAATTGTTTTTTTGCTTCATCAAAATCATCCGAGAGGTAGGCCCACTTCACCTTCATCAGCTTCAGCATCTTCTCTGTGATTTGCCCCATGAGTTCGTGCTGAGGTTCATCGCCCAAACCTTCCTCCCCTCTTAAACTTACAAAACCGAGAACAGGTAATTGAAAAGTGTAATTAAGAGAGGTGAGTGGAGAGGTAGCATTGGTCAAGCCAGAGTTTTGCATGAGCACTACAGATTTCTTTCCACCGAGGTAAGCCCCTGAAGCGATCGCTACTGCATCGCCTTCATTGGCGGCCATCACATAATCGCATTCGTTGATGGCGTAATTGATCAGGTATTTAAGAAAGGAACAAGGTACACCGGAATAGAAATCATATCCCAGTTTTTTAAGTTCATTACCGAATTGTTGAGTTGATATCATTACAGATGCAATTTTCCAGCGTTTTGAAAATCAACAAGGGTGTCTACATCGAGCCAGGCACCACTGATATATTTTACAGCTATTGTATGGCTCTTTGCTATTTCATTGAACAAATCTGTACAGGTCATTTTCTTAAAATCATCTTTTTGCGCCAGTATATCCAAAGCAGACTTAACAATTTCTGCTCCCGCTTTATTTACCTTCCACAACCCGATGAATTCCCCGTAAATATTTTCAGGGTTCATTTCGGAAGCCATCTGTTTAAAACTTGCCAAACCCCGATAGTTGACCCTGTTGTATTTCTCTGATGCAAAAACAAAATCCTTGTCTTTACCCTCCTTATCACAATCGGCATCTACGATGATGGTGATATTGTTATTGTCATTCAAAAGCTCATTCAATACGAATCTCTTGAAAATAATATCACCGTAGCTTACTACCGTATTGTCCTTAATTTCATCTTTCGCCAGATAGAGGGAATACAGTTCCTTTGTCTCGGCATAGAGATCATTGTCCTTCGTTTGAATATTATTCAGCTTAATTTTTTCCTTGGCAAAACCACGCACCACTGTGATGTCTTTGATGCCTACCTGATTGAACTCATCAATTTGAGTCGCCAACAGCGATTTCCCATTCACTTCCAATAAAGTTTTAGGTGTTTCCTTAGTTAAATCACCCAGTGAACCCTGACTGGCAGCCAGAATAATGTTGTTTACTTTTTTTCCTGATGTTGGCAAATATTTCTTTTCCGCTTCTTTCAATTCATCGGCACCCTGCAGCCTGAACAGCTCACTTACACTTACCACTTTGCTTTCTACATTCACAAGTGACTGGTCTTCATAAATACGCTGGGTGGTCTCCTGCATCACTTTCACCGCACTGCGAATATTGTGATTGGCCCAAATAATGGTGTTGACACCAAGGTTCTTAAAGTGTTCGGTGGGAACGGAGTAGTATTTAGTCGGAACTATCACCACAGGGCTGCGGTTGGCCCATTCTTTCATAAAGGCATCGATATCTGTAGCATCAGATTTCTTGCTATGACAGAGAATAGCATCTGCACCTGCTTTATGGTAAGCTTCTGCCCTTCTCAATGCCTCATCCAATCCCCAGCCTGCAATAAAAGCTTCTAATCTGGCCACCACCATGAAATCTTCATCACTTTGCGTGTCTTTAGCCGCCTTTATCTTCCCACAAAATTCATCCATATCAGCCAATGGCTGGCTCTCTCCTCCTATAAAGGAATTGGTTTTAGGGAAAAGCTTGTCTTCAATACAAACCCCGGCAATATCCCGCTGCTCCAGTTTCTTTACCAGTCTCCTCATGTTGTTGAAGTTGCCATAGCCAGTATCTCCGTCAAGGAGGATCGGAATCTTTACGGCATCACTCATGAATTCCAGGACATCAAGTATTTGTGTCCATGAAGCCTCATTATTATCCCGCACACCCAAAGAGGCCGAGATTGAAAGTCCGCTGCCCCAGATACCAGCAAAGCCAGCTTCTTCAACAATTTTTGCTGACAAACCATTATGGGCTTCCATAAGGTAGTTAAGCTCGGGAGAGGTAATAATTGATTTTAATTGTGAGGTCTTCTTCATTTCCAGAACAGGATAAGCGTAAACGGTCGCAAAAATAACGATTAATTCATCGGGAATTAATATTAGAGTGATTAAGTCATTAACTTTCGGGGCCGAAATACCACTAGCTGTCTGAAGTAGAATATGAGGGAATATTCGTATCGATGTCATGATTTCTCGCTCCTAACTCCCGGATTTAAGAAAAGGTTTGTAGCTCCGCTTCTACCCTTCGTACCATGGGTGATCCCGGCCAATATCATCACTATCATTTCTAACCTTTTTGTGTACGTAGGTTTTTTCATTTCACTGAATTATAACACCCCATTCAGCCGCATCCTCATTGCTGTGTGTCTATTTCTTTACCTTTTGGGCGATCATTTGGATGGAATGCAAGCCAAGCGGACAAAAACCGGATCAGCTTTAGGTGAGTTTTGCGATCACTATCTGGATGCTTTTAACAATGGCATTATCCTTTTCACCGCCTTCATGGTTTTTGGTATTTACGATCCCATTCTCATTGCAGTAGTACTTACCGCCTCCTATCTGGCACATATGACTGTATTCTACGAACAGTTTAAGACAGGCTGGCTGACATTCGAAAAACTGGGTTCTTTGGAGGCTGTGCTACTGATCTTAGTGCTGGTAGCGGCTTCTGCGTTCGCACCTGTATATCAGTTATTCACTTCGAATATTATTTCTACCTACAGGCTCATCGATATCTTATTTGCACTCTCCGCTGTTGGAGCCACGAGTACTTTTATTGCCACCTTAAAACGAACACCAGAACGTGGCAACGAGGTTTGGTTATTTGTAGTGAGCGCTATGACCATTGCTTTCATAGGCGCTACTAAGTTCAGTAGTCTTGAGCTGTTTCTATTGATCACCTTATATGCTAGCCTTTATGTTGGGTTAATTATGAAAGGACATCTGGTGGACGGTATCGAAAGAATTCCGGATCTGGTAATTCCATTCGTCCTTATAATCCTGAATTTTATAACTCCCTCAGACCTTGAGAATATATTTTGGCTAATGGCGCTTTATCTTTTGGTAAGAATCTTTGTGCTCGTTTTCCAAACGTTCAACGTATTAAAAGTTTACTGGGTTTGGTCTAACCCCCGCATCTGATCACATGAAAAACATTTCCAGAAAAATTTTATTGAACCCCGGTCCTGCTACTACCACACAAACCGTAAAGAAAGCTATGGTAGTAGAAGACATTTGTCCAAGAGAAAAAGAGTTTGGACAGCTGCTGGACAGTATAAAGGATGACCTTGTCAAAATAGTGCACGGGGAAGAAACGCATCATGCGGTAATGTTTACCGCCAGCGGCACGGGAGGATTAGAAGCCGCCATTACATCAGCAGTACCTAAAGGGAGAAAATTACTCGTTGTAGAGAATGGAGCTTATGGCACACGTATGGTGAAACTTGCCGAGACATTCAATATCGAGGTAGTTCGCTACCAGATAACTTATGGCGATTACCCTAACCTTGATCATATTGAATCTTTACTTAAGGATGACACTGAAATAAGTCATTTGGCTGTGGTGCACCACGAAACCACTACGGGAATGCTCAACCCTATACAGGAGATTTGCGATCTGGCGCATCAATACGATACTGAAGTAATTGTTGACTGCATGAGTTCTTACGCAGGTATACCCATCGATATTAATAAATGGAATGCTGAGTACCTCATTTCTTCTTCCAACAAATGCATTCAGGGTATGCCTGGATTGGTTTTTGTGATTTTTAAGAAGAACCTATTGGAGAAAATAAAGGATACCAAAAGGTCTTTCTACTTTGATATTTACAATCAGTTTAGCGGTTTTGAAAAAACAGGCCAGATGCAATTCACTCCTCCTGTTCAGGTAGCCTATGCTTTGCGCACTGCCATAGATGAATATTTTATTGAAACTGAAAAAGGCCGTTGGAATCGCTATCAGGAAAATTACAATATACTTTACAAAGGGTTGGTTGACCTTGGGTTCGAATTCCTGCTGCCTGATGATCAGCAATCCCAAATTTTACTTGCCATCAAGGAGCCACAACTCCCGAAATATTCGTTTGATGCAATGCATGATTATCTCTACGAACGGGGATTCACTATTTATCCTGGCAAAGGCGCCAAAGAAGCCACCTTCAGGCTTTCTGTGTTAGGGGATCTTCACAAAAAGGATATAGAAGATTTTTTGAAGTGTCTGAACGAATACCTCTTACAATTAAAGTCGTAAAGTATTAACTCAGTTGGATGGCAAAACAGATGGCAGCCCCTTTGCGCTCCAGCCTTTAAATCCTTCTTTCAAATCATAAACTTCCTTAAACTTTAACTCTTTCATAAGAGTTGCTGTATCTCCGCTCCTGCCTCCGCTTGCACAATAAACCATGTATGGAACGGATTTGTCAAGTTCACTGATTTGAGTATGAAAATCAGGAGAACGAAAATCAATATTGATGGCTCCTTCTATATAACCATCTGCTACTTCTTCAGGGGTGCGCACATCCAAAATAACCGCGTTAGGATTTTCACTTAGCTTACGCTGAAAAACATCAGCAGACACTACCTCGGAAATAATTACATCTTCTGAGGCAACATCAGTGTCCGTTTGTTTTTTCTTTTTGCTGCAAGAGAGCACCGTTAACCCAATTAATAACAGTGCTATAATTTTCGTCATTTTCATCATCTGATTATTTGTACCCAGCCTTTGCATAATGGTTCGTTTTCAATTTCAACTTCATAATAGTAAGCACCCGCCTCTAATCCTTCCCCTGCCCATGAATCATCATAGTTGTTGTTTTCATACGCCAGTTTACCCCATCGGTTATAAACAGTAAGCCCTACACGTACCCCCGCTTCAGTTGTAGTGGGGCTGGTTGCCAGTTCACCATACAGAATCTTAAATGTATCATTTTTTCCAGCTGAATTTGCATCCGAATTGCCAGGCGTGATTACATTAGGAACCCTTATCGTAAAGAAAGGCAATTCAACAGATTCTTCAAAAACACAAAAAGCCCTCTTACCCACTAATTTAACATAGTATTGACCATCTGATTCATAGCGATAAACGACCTCTCGCTGGGTGGATGAATTACCATCGCCAAAGTCAAAAAACAACTCCTCATCCTCTTCAGTTCGATTAGTAAGTTTCAATGCAGGGCGCGACACACAATCTGTTACTTTTTCAAAATCGAATTGAAGGTCAATTCGGGGTACAACACTTACGTCAATTGTATCTTTTACAACACAACCATTGCCATCTGTGATGACTATCGAATACGCGGTGGTGTCACTGGGCGAGAAGGTGGGAGTTGCCAACTGAGATACCAAACTATCCTGTATGCTCCAGCTATAGTGAACACCTCCACCTGCAAGCAATTTTGTTGTTTCTCCAAAACAAATGGATTGATCTTCCCCAGCAAAACCAGTAGCCTCGTTCACCGTAATTGTCACAAAGTCAAAATCCTCCCCTACGCAGGTTCCCTGATCCACGGCTCTTAATCTCACCAGATAGCTACCCTTCTTTTGGTACTGATGAATGATTGCTGTGGTGTCAGCACGTGTAAAGGCGGTGCCATCACCAAAATCCCACTCATAAAACTGCCCTCCGGTACTTCTGTTTTGAAAAACGATCTCATCAGGAAAACAAATTTTATTCAGACCAGGCTGATCGAGCTCAATTGAATTAGTAACAATACGCGCCCGTAATGAAGACAGATCAAACTTAAAAGCTGCGTTATTGCAATTAGCACTGTTGTTGGTGTTACTCCATGCATCAGTGGAAGTAGGGAAGTCAGAAGTAGAAGAATTGGTTGCGTTATAAGCTGCACACCCTGAACATACGGCATGATAAACAATCCCGCCCTTATCGAAGCGACTTGTTCCTCCATCCACATGGGTACGCGACTGACTCCCTCCCATATAGGTTGCATATAACAGTTCATCCGCATCATCAGTCAAAACCATAAAATAAAAATCAGAGCCGCTGGTAGACAATTGAAAAGCATCAGCTGTAACCGGCATTCCGAGCGTGTTGCTGTTCCAAAAAGAAAGATTACTTTGATTTACCAACCCTCCCCACCCCGTCATATAAATATTATTACAATCATTGACTAAAAATGCGGTAGGCGAGATATTTGGAATGCCAATGCCCGAGCCAAAGACTGTAGAAAATGACAGTGTAGTCAGGTCAGCACTTAACTTTTGCAGAAACTGTCCACTGTTAGGGTTATTATAAACTCCGGGCGTAATAAGAAAATTTCCTGACGTTTGACCGTAAATGTATACTTCGTCATTACTATTGAGATCCAAAAAATAAACCTGATCAAATGAACTTGTACCCGTGAAGGTAGCCGTAATTATTGCTGACCCATCTGGTTCTAATCTGGCAACCCAACCGTCTACACCCCCTTTATGAGTATCCTGAAAAGATCCATCTGTGGCAGGAAAATCAGTGCTGGCTGTGCCCCCGCCTACAAGGATTTTACCCTGAGAATTGAATTTTATGGTATGGGAGGCATCGTTACCAACTCCACCGAGAAAGGCACCCCAAACAATTTGACTCAAATCCGAGGATAACTTCATCACTACACCATCGGTTCCACCACTGTGAACTGTATTAAAACTATTCTGCGCTGGAAAATCAGTTGAAGAGGTAACTGTACTTATAAAAATATCTCCATTTGAATCCGTGATAATGTCCCCCCGCAATTGATCACCGTAGTTTTTTACCAGCGGGCTGTTGTTGGGATTCAAGCCATCCAATCCTGAACCTCCAAGAAAGGTGCTGGCCAAAATCTGGCTACCATCCTTACTGATCTTGGTTACAAAAATATCAGAACCAAAGTTGTACGGGACCACATGAGCAATTGCACCACCTCCACCTGCATAAGTTTGATCCACCGCTCCCGCAGTAGTAGGGAAATCTGAAGAGCTGGTAGTTCCTAATATGATCAATTCCTCTGCTTCATTCATAAAAAGGCTATGTGGGCTTTCTGAATCCGAACCTCCGAGAAAAGAAGCATACAACATGTTTTGACCTGCTGAATCATATTTAAAAACAGCAACATCATAATTGCCGCCATAATTAATTTGAAAAGGTCCCGCCTCAGATTCAGCATTAAATGCCGGAAAATTGCCACCAAAGGTGGTTTCATTGGTTACCCCTGCGGAGTATAAATTACCGTTTTCCCCCGGTGTAGCTGTACTCCCCCAATTGTCTGCCGTAAACCCAGAATAGGTAGAAAAAATAAGAAGCGGGTCAATCACCAATTCATAACATGGGTCATATCCTTCTGGAAAAGAAAACGATAATTGATTGCCATCTAACGCATACGTTGTTGCAACGAAGCGTTGTTCCCCATTTATCCATTGATAGGAAATTGGGTTTTTCTCAACAATTTTGACAAACTCTGCGTCAATAACAAAATCTCCATTCTCCATCGCAAAAGAGCTTGCTCCATTATATTCCAACATGATTTGTCGTGGGTCTGCACCGGGTGCAACGTGTAAATCGTACTTAATATTAGATCCGGTTGCATAAAGCTTTAAATCAATCCCTTCATAAAACGAAGCGTAAGTCACCTGTCCATAGGCATAAGCTTTAGCCGCCCAGTGTTCCGGATTACTGCCCAAAAAATAATTGTAATAGAGATCGTACCTGGACGAGGCACTGGGTGAGGCGGCAGTATTGCTGTTCAAGAACCTGACATCAACTGTCCTTCCCGATATTTGATCATGTGCTCCATCATTAGGGTTAATTTCATTAAAGGGTAAATGAGTGCGATCGTGCGCTTCGTTAATTTTTTTGTAATCCAGAAACGAATAGGTGAAACGGCCCGGCCGAACAACCATCTGTCCTCCCGGTACATTCGCCACAAAATCGATATCGCATGACCACTGATTCCTATTTTCAATAAAACCGTTGCCCGGTCCCGCTATTGTAAAGCCAGCAGAAAACAGGATAAAGAAATAAAGAATAGCCCTTTTGCGCATTTTCAAATTTAACCAAACTAACCCTTTCTATATACCCAAAAGCGCTGTCAGGTAGCTGGCAAATGGTATTAGTTTTCCTTTCTTAATACTTGCAGCGGAGGGGTGTTGATTACTTCACGTGAGTTAAACCAGCCAATAAAGACAGTAAGCGCCATTACAGCGATTCCCAGGTAAGCCAAATCCACCGCGTTGAAAGAAAAATTAACCTCAAAAAAGTATTTGGTTAAAAACCATCCTGAGATCATCGAAAGGAGAATACCCGTTAAGGCTGAGAAGAGTCCCAGATAAGTATATTCTATCAGTGTAATTTGAGTGATTTGTTTGGTTCTGGCCCCTATGGTTCTCAGCAGAATATTTTCTTTAATGCGCACAAATTTACTGTTCATCACAGCACCTGCGAGCACCACAAGTCCAGTGATTACACTGAACAATGCCAGGAACTTTACGATCGACCCGATTTTATCAAAAAGTTCATTGACGGTACTTAAAATTAAACGCAGGTCAATTAACGACACATTAGGGAATCCCATCACCAGCTCTTGTGTAAATCGGTTGGCCTGCTGTTGATCATCTACCCTGGTAGCTGTCACCCAAATCTGAGGAGCATTTTCCAAAACGCCCGTGGGAAAAACAAAAGCAAAATTGGGAGGATCTTTCGACCACTCTACTTCCCTGATTCCTCCAATTCTAACAGGAATAGGTACACCCTGAACATCAAAGATCATCGAATCGCCAACCTTTACATTCAAAGACTCCTGCATACCGCCAGAAATAGATACCCAGACAGAATCCTTTTGGCCTTTCTTCAATTGATGAATTTCTCCTTCAGACAGTTTCTCTGAAATATGCAGGCTATCCCGATAGGTTACACGATACTCTCTTCTAAGCGCTCGATTGGAAACATTATCTGTTGTGTCCGCCTGATATTCTTCAGTTGTTTTTCCATTCATACTGCTGATTCGGCAGGTAACAATAGGCACTACCTGATTTACAGGCAGGTTATGTGCTTTAATTAAATCTACCACTCCATCTCTTTGTGCAGGCTGGATATCGAACATGATGGTGTTGGACTGGTTCTCATTACCCGTAAACTCCACCTGATCCAACAGACTGTACTGAATTACATTCAAAGTAGCTATGATAAATGCTCCCAGACCAATGCTTACCATCAGCACCCTGGTTTGATTATTGGGTCTGAATAGATTGGATAAAGCATGACGGAAAATAAAAGAAGAATTCTTTGGGAAATATTTACGCACCAGCGAAAGTAATCCCAAAGCCACCAGCGAAAGTAAACCGAGAGCAGCAGCAAGTCCGGCAGAAAATGCCAGTCCATACAAAATACTTTTTGTTTGGTACCAGGCTGCCAAAATCGGGAATAGAACCACAAGGCCGATCACTGTATATTTTGTTTTTGAAAAAATGCGTTGAGGTGCAAAGTCAGCACGCAGGACGGAAAGTGGTGGTACAAAACGAACAGCCACAAGAGGTAACACCGTAAAGAGAATGGAAACAATTACTCCCAGCAGCAAACCTTCAAAAAAAGCACGCCATGAAATATCAAATTGTAGTTCTATCGGAATAGAACCCTGAAAGACCAGCGGCACAAGTTGCTGAATACCCATTCCTATACCTGCTCCAATCACACTTCCTATCAAGCCTAGAATAAATACCTGTATAAAAAATATATTGAATGCCTGCCATCCTGAAGACCCGATGCACCGCAAGACGGCAACCTGGTCTCTCTTTTCCCTGGCATAAATATGGACTGAGCTTGCTACTCCAATACACCCAAGAATTAAAGCCATGAAGGCCAGTAATGTGAAGAATCGATAAACGGATTGAAATCCATTTCCCAACTCTTCCTTTCGCTCCTCCACGGTATCATACCAATGACCGTGTTTTTTCAAAACGGGGTTCCATTGCTCACCAATCAATTCTGCATCCGCATTAGTTTCTGTTTTGTAAAATCTTTTATAAGACACGCGGCTGCCATATTGAATCAAACCCGTAGAATCAAGTTCCTGCATGGAGATATACACAGAGGGCGTGAAAGTAGAAAGTACTCCACCACCACCTGGAATTTTCTGTACTACACCGGCCACTTTAAAAAGGCTATTACCAATCTTCACGGTATCATCGTAACTCACTTCATATTGGCTGGCCAGTGTTTCATCGAGGATCACAAACCTGCCATCGTTGATTTTGGAATAGGCGTTGGCCGGAAGTGTTTCTACCTCACCATAAAAAGGGTATGGTCCATCAATACCCATCACACGAACAAGGCGTGATTGTTTGTTCTTCATGAACAACACCATAGAAGCCATCTCTGCATCCGATGCATATTCTAGTTTGGAGGAATCCAATACCGCCAACACTTCAGGTTCAAAAGGACGATTGGCGCCTACTACGATATCCGCACCCAACAATTCTTTTGCGTTCCTGTCCAGATCTGATTGAAGAGAATAATTTAATGATGCAATAGCTACCACTCCAGCAATGCCGGTAATCAGTGAAGCCACAAAGAGAAAAAGACGACTGATATTATGGCGAGCGTCCCGCCAGGCCATTTTCCATACCCAGGGGTCTGAGTAGATGGGTTTAATCTTCTTTTTAACTTTAATTACGTAATCGATCATAGGGCCATCTTCACAAAGCGCTCTTCAATTATACGGCCACCCTTCATTTGGAGAATTCGCTCCGTTTTTTTTGCCAACTCTAAATTGTGGGTTACCAGAATTAGCGTTGTTTTCTCCTCTTTGTTGAGGTTAAAAAGCAGGTCTGTTACATGATCTGCATTTTCTTCATCAAGGTTTCCTGTTGGCTCATCGGCAAATAATATCTTGGGAGAATTGATAAACGCTCTCGCCATAGCCACCCTTTGCTGTTCTCCCCCTGAAAGTTGTGTTGGATAATGGTGCATTCTGTCTTTCAACCCTACGCGTTCCAATAATTCGCTGGCTTTTGACTCCACTCCTTTATCTCCACGGAGTTCCAACGGAATCATCACGTTTTCCAGCGCGGTGAGCGTAGTGAGTAATTGAAAATTTTGGAATACAAAACCGACATACTGATTGCGCACATACGCCCTGTCGTCCTCATCCATTTTATTCAACTTAAACCCCATCAGTGAGATGGTGCCCCGGGTAGGAATGTCCAGGCCGGCACACAGGCCAAGAAGTGTCGTTTTTCCGCTACCTGATGGGCCGATTATAGAAAGGCTGGTTCCCTGTTCAGCACTAAACGACACGTCATCGAGTACAACCAACTCATTGGTGCCTGATTTATAAATTTTGGTAAGATTCTCGGCTTGAAGGACAGTTTCTGGCATTGTTTTTATATTCTTACTATTAATAAATCGAATATGGGGTAATAATGTTACACCCAAATACAATCTATTCCGTTTGGAAGATAGCAACTTACTGATATGATGGTCGTTAACAAAATCCTAATTATTGCACTGGTTCTATTATTTAATAGCGGTTTTGCCCCCAAAACAATTTTATTCTTTGGTGACAGCATTACGGCCGGTTATGGTTTGTCGCCAGAGGATGCTTACCCCGCTCATGTAGAGGCGGCTCTGGTCAAACAGGGAATTGAAGTAAAGGTGGTCAATGCTGGTTTGAGTGGAGAAACGTCTGCTGGTGGACTCAGTCGCATCGATTGGATCCTTCGACAGCCTATTGACATTTTTGTACTGGAATTGGGTGCCAATGATGGATTGCGTGGGCTTCCTTTGGATCAAACCCGCAGTAACCTGCAGGCTATTATTGATAAGGTAAAAGCCAAAAACCCAGATGTAAAAATTGTACTAGCAGGAATGATGGTACCGCCCAATCTTGGAAAAGAATATACTACTGAATTCAAAAACATATATCCCAACCTGGCGAAAACCAATAAGGCAGTTCTGATTCCATTCTTACTGGAAGGAGTAGCCGGTGATGGTAATCTGAATATTGCAGATGGTATCCATCCCAATGTAGAAGGACATAAAATTGTGGCCAATACGGTATTAAAACGTATCGAGCCTCTCCTGAAATGATTTAAATCAATCGGCTTACAATAAATACCGATCTGATTACGACTACCTTCGCATAACCTAAATCTTCTTTGGTGCATTTCATCAAGAAATTCTTAAAAATGACCGGTCTATTTATAGTAGGCATTGCCCTGCTTCTTTTTCTTGTAGGTTTTATTTTCATGCAACTCAGTCCACAATTTGGCGGCAAACCCAGTAAAGCCAGCATTGCCCGATATGAAAAATCAGGGCATTACGAAAATGGGGTATTTGTCAACGAGATACCCACTTCTATGGAGATGGGCTTTGGGAAAATGATGTCGGTACTCAAGGATTATATTGCGGGTGTCCCCAATAATGCACCTAAGCACCCTCTACCCGTACAATCCATTGATTCATTGGATATTGTTAACAGGCCAGATACCACTACAAGAGTAACATGGTTTGGACACTCCGCATTTTTGTTGGAGATACAAGGAAAAAACATTTTGATTGATCCCATGTTTGGTGATACTCCATCACCCCATCCCTGGTTGGGCAGAAGCAGGTTTACCAATGGGCTCCCTATTGAAATAGAAAAATTACCAAAGATCGATGCTGTAATTTTCTCTCACGACCATTACGATCATCTTGACTATGGTTCTATTCTCAAATTAAAAGACAAGGTCGGACAATTCTATACCCCGCTCGGCATTGGCAATCATCTGTCAGCATGGGGAGTACCACCAGAAAACATTCATGAGCTCAATTGGTGGGATGAAATCAAACATGAAGATCTTACTTTCAAATGTGCCCCGGCACGACACTTTTCGGGAAGAGGTTTGGGAGATCGCTTTAGCACATTGTGGGCATCATGGGTCATCCAAGGTACAAGCCATAATATTTATTTCAGTGGCGACAGTGGATACGGACCTCACTTTAAAACCATAGGTGAAAAATACGGGCCGTTTGATTTTGCCATGATGGAATGCGGACAATACGACACTCGCTGGGACAACATTCATATGATGCCTGAAGAAACGGCTCAGGCAGCAGTAGACGTAAATGCAAAATTATTCATGCCTATTCACTGGGGAGCATTTGTACTTGCCCTCCACACCTGGAAAGATCCTATCGAACGCGTGACTAAAAAAGCCGAAGAACTGGGTATGCCTATTTCAACTCCGCAAATCGGTGAGCCTATCATCCTTGAACTTGCTGAAAAACCACAAAGCAGGTGGTGGGAAGGTATCGAGTAATTATTTTTTCAGAATTGGATTTAATACTTCCGCCTCCCCGTCAATAGATGGCACCTCAAGCCCGAGTATTTGGGCTATAAATGGATAAATGTGAATGTTTTGAAACGGAGGCAGAACGACACCATTCTGTACGTTGGGTCCTTTGGCATAAAAAATTCCATGCATGTCAGGTTCCATCAATGGGTCATACCCATGTACCCCCATTTTTGTTCCGAGCTCCTGCTTCTTCATCAAATGTTTTCGGTTGCGCTCATAGATATAAAAACCAGGATCAGCGGTTAGCATGAGATCGCCAGATCTATAGTGATCAAAATTCCATTCCTCCTTGTATTGAGATTTTCTTAAAACTGTAAAATGTTTTTGTTTTGCCTTGATCACTTCAAATAGTGAGTCGGCTTGGTCTTTACTTTTGGTGTAAATATGGGTTTGAGTACCTCCATTACTCCAAATAATGGATTTATTTTTTAAGTCCATGATTTCGTCAAGGAAGATAAAAGTTTCATCTCTGAATGTAAGTTCTTTCATTCCATGATCAGAAACCAAAAGAGTATTTACCGGTAAATCTATTTTTTCAATTTGAGTCATCAACATCCCAAGCAGGCTATCCATTCTTACCGCTGCCAGTCTTGCCTCTTCTGATAATGGGCCGAACCCATGACTTTCATGATCAGGTGATGAAAAATAGAGGGTAATAAATTGTGGTCTTTCCATCTCAGGAAGTTTCAGCCACTCTGCTACCTTAGTTACCCTTGTTTCGAACGGCACGGATTCATCATAGGTGTAATAATAATCAGGATGATCTCCCTCAGTTGGACTTTCAGATCCAACCCAAAAATAAGATGCAGTCTTCATTCCATGCTGCTGCGCCAAAGTCCATAGAGGAACGCCTCCATAATAGTATTTGTCCGTTACCTTTTCGCGTTCACGCATGGTGAAGAATTCCTTTCTTTTTATATCATAGAATTGATTATCAACCAACCCATTATGTCCTGGATACAAACCCGTAATAATAGCGTAATGATTAGGGAAAGTCTTTGATGGAAATGAAGGAATCAATGCCTCAGCCTGACTTCCTTCGTTAATAAACCCTTTAAAATTTGGCAGATCGAACCGTTCTACATAATCGTGGCGAAACCCATCAAATGAAACAATGAGCACATAAGGCTTCTCTTGTCCAAATGACCAATTCAAGAAGAAAATCAAAAAGAAGATTAAGATCACATATTTTTTCATAGGTGAATTAAGCTACAGCAAAGTACAAATAGTGTAAAAATTAGAGGTTAAGGGAATAAGAAGTATAAAAAAAGTAGCATGCAACCCTTGACAATAGCCCTGGTCTTTGTTTTATTTACTTAACAAATGTTAAGGAAATGGCTAAAGAATACATTGGTGAGTTTGAAGAGCTGGTTTTAATCATGGTAGCTGCCCTTGCGGAAGAGGCTTATGGTGCCATTATCGCGGAGGAAATGGATAAAAAATTGAACCGCGAAGTAAACCTTAGTGCTGTTCACGTCACACTCTACCGATTAGAAGACAAAGGCCTGATCAACTCCAAATATGGAGGTGCTACAAAAGAACGAGGAGGAAGAAGAAAGCGAATTTATACCATAACCAGTGCCGGTATGGCTATTCTTAAATCCATGCAAGAGTCGCGAGTAAGCCTATGGAAGTTGGTTCCTCAATTGAAATTATCCGGATCATGAATCAGGCACCAACACCACCCAATTGGATACTCTGCTTCCTCCACTGGTTCTGTCCGGATCATCTGTTAGAGGAAATTGAAGGCGATCTAGTTCAGAAATTTGAGGGGGATGTTGTCCGGTTTGGGTTAAAAAAAGCGAAAAGGAAATTTGTTTGTAATGTGATAAGGTATTTCAGGTCTGGAATTGTGATGAGAAATAATATACTGATTAGACCTCAGGCAGCGATACTGGCTAATTATTTTAAAACCTCTATCAGACATATCGGCAAATCAAAAGTCAATTTTACTTTTAAATTGGGAGGATTGACTTTGGCCATCTTTAGTTTTATGGCCACTTCGATTTATGTTTCTTATCAATGGTCAGTCGACAGTCATCACAAAAATCATGAGAACATTTATCGGGTTAACTCCCAGCGCAAAGAAAATGGACAAATTGAAAAATACGCGATTACACCAGTGCCTATTGGCGAAATGTTAAAACAAAATATTCCAGAAGTCAATGCTTTTGTTAGGATCAATTACGCAAATGGTTCCTATCTAAGGTTTGAAGACAAGGTGGTGGAATGTGAAGGACTAATCGAAGCGGACAGTTCTTTGTTTAATGTGCTCACTTTTTCCTTTTTAAGAGGCTCCGATGAAGCGCTGAAAAGACCAAATGCAATTGTACTCACTGAGACTAAGGCTAGAGAACTTTTTGGAAGCATTGATGTCTTAGAAAAAATAGTTACGATCAATGATGGCAATCAATCATTTCAGGTAACTGCAGTTATTGAGAATTCATCAAACAGTTGTTTTAATTTTGAAGCAGTAATTGTAAGCACAGTAGAATCCAGATTTTCACCTTCTTATATTAATTCACC
This sequence comes from Cyclobacteriaceae bacterium, assembly GCA_039971015.1. Taxonomy (GTDB): domain Bacteria; phylum Bacteroidota; class Bacteroidia; order Cytophagales; family Cyclobacteriaceae; genus ELB16-189. The sequence goes on along the minus strand of JBDVKV010000029.1, from coordinate 275,139 downwards.
GGTCGAGTTTCTAGACAATTCACCTACACTATTTATACGTTTCAACAAACCATTTACAGACGATCTAACGCCAAAAATTGAAAATATGCTTGATCAATTCGTGAGCAAAAAAGATCGGGTTGAGATGGGCTTTTCTTTGTCGTTTCAGCCTATTACAGATGTTTATTTTGGGCCACACCTCAATGCTGAGTTCGCAAGAAAAGGAAACTCAGCATATGTTTACGCTTTTTCAATTATGGGGATTCTCCTGTTGATAATAGCTGGAATCAACCATATCAATTTATCAATTGCTGATTTCAGTACTAGAGCCCGTGAAACAGGCGTACGAAAAGTTTTAGGTGCAAGAAGGCATCAGCTTATAATGCATGTTCTTTTGGAGACCCTTGCTTTGACCACCCTGTCCATAATCATTGCATTGCTGATCTTGTATTTACTGTTCCCGCAAATTAATCAATTACTTGATCCAAATTTGCGCTTCACCATGTTAGCAAACAGTAAGTTGTTATTGATTCTCTTTTTTGGTCTATTCACTTTGACTCTACTCTCGGGGTGGTTCCCAGCCCGCCAATTTTCTGAATCGAAAATAGCACAAAACCTTAAATCAAATACAAGTTCGTATAGCTCTGGCCTAAATCAGACGCTTTTACTTATTCAGTTTTCGATATCCGCCATCTGCATTATATGCACAATGATGGCTGGAAAACAATTGGAATTTATTAATAAAAAGAAATTGGGAATTGATAGGAATAATTTGCTTGTCTTGAGTATGCCTGAGCACTTCACGCCAAATAAAATGCAAACATTCAAGAATGAACTAAAAAGCATTGCCGGAGTTGATGCTGTTTCTAATAGTTCATTCCGGATTGGAGGAGGGTACTGGAAGGACTGGTATTTTGTAGAAAAGGATGGTGACATGGTGCCGATTGAACTGTACGAGGTCTTTTCCGATGATGAATTATTCAAAACACTAAGAATAAAAGTTTTGAAGGGAAGAACCTTCAGGGCCGACATACCTTACGATAGTGGTGCTGCATTTGTAATCAACGAAACAGCAGCCCGCGAATTAGGATGGGATGATCCCATTGGTAAGCGAATCTACACCCATCCTGAAGATGAGGGTAAATGGGATGGAACTGTGGTTGGTTTGGTGGCCGATGTAAATATTAGTCCTCTTTACGAAAAAATTCAGCCCCTCGTGATGAGGCTTCCCTGGCAAAATGAATATCCTGAATATTTTGTTTATGTCCGTTATGAAGGAGAAGCGCAATCAATTATCAAGTCGATTGAAGAACTGTACAATGAAACACTACCGGGCTATCCCCTTGCCTATCGATTTGTTGATGAGTTCTATAACAGTCAACATCGAAAAGAAAGTAAAGTTTTTGCCTCGTTACAATTTGGCACCTACCTTATTGCCCTGATCTCACTGGTTGGAATTTTTTCACTGGGGGCCTACATCTCAATCAGGAGGATGAAAGAATTCGGAATCAGAAAAGTCCTTGGAGCCACAATGTTTCACATTGCTCACCTCCACCTCAGTTACTTTGCTAGATTACTTTTGATAGCTAGTATAATTTCGATTCCACTTGCATTTTGGCTTGTCCGGAGTTGGCTTGATACATTTGCCTATCGAACTGACCTGACAATGTCTCCCTTTATTTTATCGGTTGGGGCAATGGCTCTACTGGTCATTGTTTCCGCTGGCTACTCTTCCTGGAAATCTGGAAGGATGAATCCTGTTGATGCTATCAAAATGGGATGATGATGATCACCCCATGAGAATACAGAGCAACAAACACCATCAAATTTATATTTCCTTCTAAATTGTAGAACATATTTTTGGTCTCTCCGTATATATGCTATACAATTTAGTAACAAACCTATGATAGAAACACGCTTAGGGGATTTTGAGGAAGTTATTCTTCTGCTGGTGGGTATTCTGGGCGAAGAAGCCTACGCCCTCAAAATTGCCGATGAATTTGAAAATCAAACCCAAAGATCCGTTTCCATTGGTGCTGTGCACTCAACACTTACCCGCCTGGAGGGGAAAGGCTTTTTAGAATCAGAAATGGGAAGCGCCACTTCAGAAAGAGGTGGAAGACGAAAGCGAATTTTTACCATCACTGCCTATGGCAAAAAAGTGTTGCAGAACGCCAAAGATTTTAAGGTCGCTCTGTGGCAACAGTTTCCTGCATTATCCACGGAAAAATAGCATGGCGGTATCCAAAAATACTCCACCCCTACTTGCCAGGAAATTACTCCAATGGTTTCTCAAAGAAGAGATTGAGGAGGAAGTAGCAGGTGATCTGGATGAAAAGTTTTATGCCAGTCTGAAAAATAAATCTGTTTTTCGTGCCCGACTCAACTACTGGTACCAAACCATCAATTATCTGCGACCTTTCGATATTAAAAAATCAAACCCATTATCACTCAATCCATTCATTATGTTCCGTCACAACCTCCTAGTATCTGTACGTAACTTCACCCGATACAAAAGTACTTTCCTTATCAATCTCATCGGGCTCTCAACAAGCCTTGCCTGTGCATTACTCATTTATCTGTGGGTTGCCGATGAGTTGAGCATGGATGGCTTCCATGAAAAGGACAGCAGACTTTATCAGGTGATGGAACTCAGACATAACCCCGATAATCTAAGTGTCCAAAAATCCACACCCTGGTTACTGGCCGAGAGTCTCGAACAGGAGATGCCAGAAGTAGAATATGCTGCCGTAGCTACTCCCCACGATTGGTATGATCAATTCACATTATCGGTAAATGACAAAAGTGTTAGTGGCATCGGAACCTACGTTGGAAAAAATTTCTTCAATATTTTCTCTTACCCCCTTATCGAAGGTAACAAGGATAAAGTTCTCGATGATAAAAGTTCTATTGCAATCTCAGAGGAGCTGGCAAGAAAACTGTTTAACACCACCGAGGTTGTAGGTAAAGAAATTGAGTTCCAGCATGAAACTACTTATCTCATATCAGGTGTTTTTAAAAATCTTCCCACTAATTCTTCTACGCAATTTGATTTTGCGCTATCCATTGAGGTTTTGAAGGATCAAATTCCACAGGCATTTGAATGGAAAAATGCCGGACCTAACACCTATTTAACACTGAAGGAAGGAACAAACGCTCAGGAATTTGAAAATAAAATCAAAGACTACATAAAAAGTAAAACTGACCAAACCCATCGCGAATTGTTTCTCGCCTCCTATTCAAGAAACTATCTATATGGCAGATACGAGAACGGAGTCCAGTCAGGTGGGCGAATTGAGTATGTACAGCTCTTTACGCTGATCGCCATTTTTATTCTGGCTATCGCTTGTGTCAATTTTATGAACCTCGCCACGGCACGGGCCTCAAGAAGAACGAAAGAAATTGGTGTAAAGAAAACGTTGGGAGCCAATCGTGGGGCACTGGTTTTTCAACACCTATTTGAATCTGTCTCCATTACATTGATGGCTCTTGTGGTAGCTTTATTCATCACGTATTTCTTTTTGCCACAATTCAACCTCATCACCGAAAAACATCTGACATTGCAAATCACGTGGCAATTACTTCTACCATTTATTGGCATTGCCTTGCTCACGGGACTCCTTGCTGGTAGTTATCCTGCACTTTACCTGTCGGGCTTTAAGGCCGCTGTTGTTCTAAAAGGTAAATTACATACAAGCTTCAGTGAACTCTTAACAAGAAAAGGGTTGGTAGTTTTTCAATTTACCATGTCCATCATCTTTATCGTTTCAGTTTGGGTGATCTATAAACAGATCGCATTTATTCAAAACAAAAACATTGGTTACGACAAAGAAAACGTCATCTATTTTCAGATTGAGGGAAGAGTAAGACAAAGCCTGGAAACTTTTATTACTGAAGCCAAAAGAATACCGGGAATACTTGATGTTTCAAGTTTGGGACAAAGCATGGTTGGGGGAGGAAACACTTCCAACATAGACTGGGAGGGAAAAGATCCTGAGCTGATTAACAACTTTGCTTACAGGCCTGTTAACTACGGAGCTATTGAAATGCTCAATCTGAATGTAAAAGAAGGAAGGTCTTTTTCAAGAGGTAACAATGACAGCTTGAAAGTTATCTTTAATGAAGCAGGAATTGCAGCCATGGGTTTAGAGGAACCCGTAGGCAAGGTTATTCAATTTGGACCCTTCGCGTGTGAAATAGTTGGGGTAGTGCACGATTTCCATTTCGAATCACTTCACTCCACCATTGATCCTCTTTTCTTCATACTTGTTCCACCCATAACTGAAAAGGTAATTGTAAAATTGGAGTCAGGAAATGAGCAACAGGCTTTAAGTGGGCTCCGTAACTTCTATCAGGAATTCAATCCTGGATTTACATTTGATTTTCGCTTTCTCGATCAGGACTATCAGGCACAATATGCATCTGAGCAAAGGATAGCAACACTTTCCAAATACTTTGCCGGTTTAGCCGTACTCATTTCTTGCCTGGGGTTATTTGGGTTGGCCGCATTTACAGCCGAAAGAAGGCAGAAAGAAATTGGCATTCGAAAAGTTATGGGGTCGAGTGAGTTCAGCATCGTCTACCTCCTTTCCAGTGAATTTACCAAAATAGTTTTGATTGCCATTTTCATCGCATTGCCAGTAAGCTATTACCTGGCATCGTCCTGGCTCGATGCATTTGAGTACAGAATTACGCTCCAGGCCTCTCTCTTTGTTGCTTCAGCACTTTTGGCGCTCATCATCGCATGGCTAACCATTGGATTGCATGCATTTAGAGCTGCCAGACTAAATCCCTCTAAATGCTTAAAGGAAGAGTAGCGTAATAGTGAAGTAATTTTTAAATTGAGCTTAACCAACCAAGGCCATTCAAATGCAATCGACAAAAACAGTTGATCAATACATTAGAAGCCAAAAGCAATGGAGCAACGAACTTGTTAAGTTGAGAGCAACATTACTAAGTACTGGGTTAAAAGAGGAAATAAAATGGGGTGCTCCTGTTTATACTTTTGAAGGGAAAAATATAACAGGAATTGCCGCCTTCAAACCCTATGTAGGATTATGGTTCCACCAGGGCGCTTTATTAAAAGATACCCGGAAAAAACTGGTCAACGCACAAGAGGGAAAAACAAAAGCCCTCAGGCAATGGCGCTTTACTTCCCTATCAGAAATTGACTCAAAACTTATTCAATCCTACGTAAAGGAGGCGGTTCAAAATGCAAAGGCAGGAAAAGAAATTAAACCTGAACGGGACAAACCCATTGTCATTCCGAAAGAACTTTCCAGCCATTTCAAAAAATCTCCTGCCTCCCTTAAAGCCTTCAGAGCCCTTACCAAAGGCAAGCAGCGAGAATATACAGAATACATCACGGAAGCCGCAAAGCCAGAAACCAAGGCCAGAAGAATAGATAAAATACTCCCCATGATACTCAGCGGTATAGGACTCAACGATAAGTATAAATAGAATCCCCACTTAAAATATTGGTTTTTGTTTCATGGAATGATTGAGTTATCTTAGTTGCAGAAGATAGTTTCACGCCAATCCGTTATTCCGATATACTATGAAATGGGCCTATAGCTTACGAAACAAAAGTAAAATCGCACTTTGCGCTGCAGTAATCTTGATTATGGTTTTTGCGAAAAATTGGATTGACAAAAAAAATGTCAATACACTCAATTCTTCGTTCACCTCCGTGTTTGACGACCGCCTGGTTGTGGAGAGCTACATTTTTCAACTCTCTGATCATTTGTACCAAAAGAAAATTATTATTACCAATTGTGAAAATGCCGAACAAGCCCTGGCTATTCAAGATCAGGTAAGCACTCACAATAAAACCATCGATCAAATTTTACTGGATTACGATAAAACAAAATTAACAACCGCTGAATCGATGTATTTTGGAAATCTAAAAGAACGACTTCATGATCTGCAAACAATGGAAGAAAAGTTTCTTAGTGCTTTAGCTATTCAGAATACCAGTATTTCCTCCGACATGGCATCGCAAATGCAGAAGACCTTTGACATCGCAATGTTGGATTTAAATCAACTGTCTAAAATTCAGATTTCTGAAGGAAGACTGTTACGAGATCAATCAAAGCAAATTGCTGCTGGCTCAACCATGCTCTCGCAATTTGAACTTGTTGTTATTGTTGGCATTGGAATACTCATCCAAATATTGATTTTTGCCTCAAGATCTGCTTTACCCAGATCACCGCAGCAAATTGGTTTGAACTAGCAGTCAAAAGATCGACTACAACTTCAAACTTTCCAGAATGCGCTCCACCCAGAGTGTATACTGTTTTCCTGAAGGATGCAAGGTATCTTCAGCAACCAAGTCGGGATCATCCAATCCTTTTCTCGAAATATCAGTGATGTCAACATAAGTAATGTCATAAGACGCTGTTATGCGTTTATTGATGGCGTTAAATTCATCCAGCTCTCTAGAAATCTTCTCCTGATTAGGAGCTCCAAAAGGAGTAAAACCATAGTCGGGTATGGAGACTACAAACACCCGTGATTTATCTCCATCTGCAAATTGAATCGCTGTTTTTAATAACTCTTCATACTCAACAATATAATCAGCGGGTGATTTTCCCTGGTATTGGTTATTGACCCCTATCAACAAAGAAACCAAATCATACTTTTCCTTGATTTGCGCTATCTCGATTCCATTTTTTAAATTATCCGTACGCCAACCAGTAACTGCAATTATTCTGGGAGGCGAAACAGGTGTTCCCTTCTCCGTTAAAGCCTTTGCCAATTGAACAGGCCATCGCTCATTTTCCGCTACACTTTCACCAATGGTATAAGAATCTCCTAAAGCTAGGTAGGTAAGTGGTTGTTTGGAAGTTTGTGCGCACATCGAGTTGGAAACTATAATTATTAATACAATTAAATAAATATTAAAATTGGCTCTCATAATTATTTCTTAGTGTCTATAGAACCACTCATTTTAGAGCTATCGATATACTTGCCGAACCAATCCTTGTAGCGGGTATAACGATCTACCTGATAGCTTGGAGTTCTTATCCCATGAAACTGATTAGGATAAATCACAAACTCCGTGGGAACACCAAGTGATTTTAATGCCTGATACATTTGTTCGCCTCCAATAGCGGGTACGTTAAAATCTTTTTCACCCACCATGTACAAGGTAGGAGTTTTTACTTTTTCGATGTTAAAGAAAGGCGATGAAAGTTCCATCCACTTGTCCTTTGCTTCCCAGGGAAGTCCTAACTCCGTCTCATACTGTTTGGTATATTGATCCGCACCGTATAAAGAGAGCCATAAGGCACTGCCCGCACCACTGGCCGCTGCCTTAAAACGAGTGTCGGCTGCCGTAATATAATCGGTGAGTATGCCACCATAACTCCACCCACCAACACCAAGTCGATTGGGATCTGCTTTACCTTCTTTAATCAAATGGTCAACAGCGCCTAACAAATCAACTACTTCTTTATTTCCCCAATCCGCATAGATCGCCTTACTGTACGCCATACCACGCCCGTTACTTCCCCTGTAATTGACATTGGCTACTGCATAGCCATTGGCGGCATGCAACTGGGAAATAAAGTCAAAAGAAAAATCATCCTGACCTGTTGGGCCGCCATGAATCCACAAAATCAGAGGAAGCTTACTGTTTTTAGGCGCACCTGCAGGCCAGACCAGCAGACTCCCTACATCCGTACCATCTTTACTTTTGGAATTAAAAGCCTCCACAGAGGATAAAACCAATGGTTTTAAAAATTCATCGTGAACATGTGTCAATCTCGTGGCAGTGGTGCCCTCAATACTGAACACTTCGTATGGAGTGTGAACATCACTGCTTAATGCTACCCATTTGCTGTTGGGGCCCCGTTGCAAAGAACGAAACACCCTATCCCCACTTGTTAATTTTTTCATCTCCTGGGAGGCCACATCAAATGACACCACATGCATTCTGCGATCATCAGCCATTGTAGTCAATATGGACTTCCCGTCACTGGACCACACCGGGGCACTCATGTCTCTGTCTACTTTGGCAGAAATGATTTTCGGTTCCCCTCCTGCGGCACTTATGATGGCAATCTGAGGTTGATCATAGATATCGTATTCTGGTGTTCTCGATTTCAAATAGGCAATCCATTTTCCATCCGGACTCCACGAAGGCGCATCATCTGAATCTATCCATTTTGTAAGTTGCCGTGGCGTTGCTCCCTGCTTTGCATCGATAATCCATATATCGGTATTGTCGTTTCTATCGGCATCCTCAGTCCGATTGCTTACAAATGCAAGTTGTTTTGAATCAGGAGACCAGGCTGGGCGTATATTATCGTAGTCACCAGTGGTAATGGTGTCTAATTGTTGAGTAGCGATATCAAAAACATACAAGTGTTTTCTCTTTCTCTCCAGGTACCCTTCACCATCTGCTTTAAAATGATAGCGATCAATAGCAATGGGTTTTTTCGTTTTCTTTTTATCTTCCTCCTCTTTTGCATCCTGGTCTTTAATGACCAAAGCTATTTTTTTAGCATCAGGGCTCCATTCATAATCTCCAATACTCACCTTTAGGCTTGTCAGTTGGGATGCATCACCTCCTCTACGATCCATTTTCCAAATCTGACTAGTTTTGGCTTCGTAACGGGATGACATGAACGTTATGTATTTTCCATCAGGAGACCATCTTGGTTTACTCTCACTCTCAGGGCTCGAGGTAAGCTGAAGTGTTTCTTGTCCATCCCAGCTCACCATCCAGACATCAGAATCATATTTATCCTTTGCCGAATCTGGTGAACTAACCACATAAGCAATCCATTTCCCATCAGGAGAAACCTGAGGATCACTTACGGATTTCAACCTATAAACATCTGAAGGCTGGACAGTTCTTTGCGAATAAGATGGAAGTGCAAAGAATGCAAGGAATGACAATACAATGATGGATTTCATAAAGGGGAACATTTATCCCCAAAATATAAAACTTTTTACTTCCTGAATAATAAATATTAAAACCAGCTATTCGAACCTGAGCGACTCGATAGGGTCTAGTTTGGAAGCCTTGAATGCAGGATAATATCCTGACAAAAGCCCTACAACAACACAAATAACAAGCCCTACCAACATCCAAAGCCATGGAATAACAAAACTATCAACACCTATGGCACTGGAAATCACGTTTCCAATTCCAATTCCCATGATGATCCCAGCAATGCCACCCAATATGCACACCACTATGGCTTCAATAACGAACTGTTGACGAATTCGAAGCGGGGTTGCACCCAGCGCTTTTCTTACACCCACTTCTCTGGTGCGCTCTGTAACGGACACCATCATAATATTCATCAAAGCGATAGACGCCCCCAACAGGGTAATGAATCCCACACCAAAGCCTCCGATACGGAGTGCTCCGGTTACACTCTCAAGGTTTTCTGCTAATGTTTCACTTTTTTCCATCTCAAAACTATTGGGCTCCCCCACTCTGTCTTGTCGAATGGAACGCATGAGTCCTGTTGCTTCCCCCATAGCCAATTCCAATTGAGAGGCATCAGAAATTCCTACCGTTAAGTTGTATTGCAATCCCCTACCACTCGCCAGTTGATTCGCTACAATCACCGGAATGAATACCATGTTATCATAGTTATCTTCCGAGAGTTGCCCTTTCTCTTCCAGTACTCCGATCACTCTAAATCTTGTTCCTTTAAAGGAAACTTCTGAGTTAATGGGATCTTCGTTGTCATCGAAAATTGCATCCACTACTTTGGATCCCAGGACTGCTACTTTACTTCCATAATCTGTTTCAAGGGAAGATAAATTTCTACCCTTATCAATATTGAGCCCTTTTATGGCCAGGTATTCTTCATTCACCCCCATTACTCCAATGTTGGGGTTTGTCTTTTTTGAATTGTGTTTGACCTCTGCAATTTGGGTAAGACTGGCCGAAAGACTAATGGCTGAGGGTATCGTAAAACGATCGATGAATTTTTCCATATCCTGTAAATAAACAGGTCGCACAACCTCCTCTTTTAACCCTTGCTGGCTGCGGTTTCTATTTCTCTTGGAATAGATATCAAATGTATTCACTCCCAATGATGACAAACTCTCAGAGACAGAGTATTCTATCCCGTCAATTGCGGTAAGGATTCCCACCAGAGAAGTGATACCGATGGCAACTATGAGAGCGGTCAGTACAGACCGTAAAAGGTTAGCCTGTACTGATCTTAAACCTTCCTTAAAATTTTCAAGCAGATTCATTCAAAAATCGTATAGATTACAAATCAAAAGTAGGGATTGGTCGTTGTACTATAAGACTTTTAAGGCCCTAAAATGTTACATTCGTATTGCTGATGAGGGAATTAACGATGAGGTTACTGATTTTGTTCTTGTTTTTAACTGCCAGCAGGCTGGCGTGCGCCAATTATGTGTTCATTCCCATGGACAACAAGCAGTCTAATCACCTCAAAGCCTACGGAATCGCTTATTGGATCCTCAAAAATGACATTGAAGTAGATTGGCTGCTGAATTATCGAGGCGGCAGCTTTATGTGTAAATATCAACCCGCTATTCAGAATGAGTTGGTTGTGCGTGGAGTGAGTTTCGAGATTATTTCGGATGCTCAGGCCAACGGCATTATTACTGAAATTGCGAGCCCTGCCGTGAACTACGATCTCATGAAGCTGGAGAAGTATCCAAAAATTGCTGTTTACACCCCAAAAAGTAAACAACCTTGGGATGATGCGGTAACGCTTGTGCTTACCTATGCAGAGATCCCTTACGATGTCATCTTCGATGATGAAATTATGAAAGGCGATTTACCTAAATACGATTGGCTCCACCTCCATCATGAAGATTTCACCGGTCAGTATGGAAAGTTCTATGGAAGCTATGCCAATATGCCTTGGTACATCGAGGCACAAAAAGAAGCCGAGGAAATGGCCCGAAGAAATGGGTTTCATAAAGTATCCCAACTCAAATTGGCCGTATCAAAACGAATAAAAGAATTTGTTGCTGGAGGAGGTTTTCTCTTTGCGATGTGCTCTGCTACCGATTCATTTGACATCGCATTGGCCGCAGAAGGTATTGACATTTGCGAGCGGATGTATGATGGAGACCCTGCCGATCCACAGGCACAGGAAAAACTGGATTTTGAAAAATCCCTGGCCTTTACCGATTTCAGAATTTCCAGAGACCCTTACCAGTATGAGTTCTCTGATATTGACAACAATGCTCCTGAAAGGGGCCTTCGTCAGGACAATGACTACTTCAATCTATTTGAGTTCTCCGCTAAATGGGATCCTATCCCAACCATGCTCACTCAAAATCACACCAGAGTGATAAGAGGTTTCTATGGACAGACTACCGGATTCAAAAAGCACCTGGTAAAGCCTGATGTTGTCATCATGGGTGAGAATAGAGATATCAGGGAAACCAAGTACCTGCACGGTGTATTGGGCAAAGGGTTCTTCACTTTCTATGGAGGTCATGATCCTGAAGACTATCAGCATACTGTAGGTGAAGAGCCTACTGATTTGAACTTGCATCCCAACTCCCCCGGCTACAGACTGATTCTTAACAATATTCTGTTCCCAGCGGCAAAGAAGAAAAAGCAAAAGACGTAATTCAATTTCTAGTGCATCCTGTCTGCACGCACTTCCAGTGTAGCTACTATTTCGGCTTCTTCAGCCAATAGTTCTCTCCACCGAGTCTCCACCCAATCAGGGTTCTTGTATTCTTTGGCCAGAGCTAAAAATGTTTTGTAATGGCCGGCTTCGCTCACCATCAGTTCATAGTAGAACTTACTTAACTCCGTATCACCAATTTCCTTCCATAACAAGCGGAATCGCTCACAGCTTCGCGCTTCTATTAACGCATTCATAAGAAGTCTTTCTACCAACTGATCGACACGGCTCCCTCCTTTTCTTATTACTTTTTGAAGCCGCTCTACATATTCATCTTTACGAGGCATTCCAAAAGCCATCTCTCTTTTCTTGAGCTCATCCATCACCCTTTCAAAATGACCCCACTCTTCCGCCACAATGGGAGTAAGTGTTTCCACTACCCGCTCCATTTCAGGATATTGAATAATCAAGGAAATACAGGATGATGCCGCTTTTTGCTCGCAGTAAGCGTGATCAATTAGAATGTCATGAATGTTCTTCTCGGCTATGTTCACCCATCTCGGATCGGTGGGTAACGTTAATCCCAAAACATGCTTTTCCATGATCAATCGAATAGCAAAAGTTCAAAACCGAAATCCATAATGTTGCGCTGACCTGGATAAACAGGTGTAGCCAGATACCCGGATTGGGTAAATGCCTGCACCAGATTATTGTACTTAAAAAAGAATCGTCCCCTTTTCATTTTTCCATTAAGAAATACGTCCGTCAGGGGAAACGAAGGAGATTTTACTTCGTTCTGAATATAAAATTGCTGCATGGCTGGGTCATAAGCATAATCGTAATAGGCAGATTTCCAATGAAAATCGATACCTATCTGCACTTGAAGGTTTTTGTTAAAAAAATAGTTTTCATAGGCCAATTGCGAGTTGACAAATAACTCTGGCAGGCGCAAAGCATCGTCATCATTGGATAAGAAAGAAGAATAAATGACCTGAGGCCTCAGGTACATATTTCTAAAGAACCTCACTTCGAACCTCAATTCAGGAGATAACAACTCCTGTTTGCCCGATGACTGAAGGGGGAGTACACTTTGCGAAGTACCTTCGTAGCTATCCTCTTTAAAATAAATATAATCCCTCAGTGAAGTAAACTTAAATCCTGGAGAAACAAATAACCTGCCTACTCGGAGTTTGGCAAAAGCTTCCAACTGGGTAGAGAAAGTATTTCTGAACTGATTGTCCCATACATCAAATGAGCCCCGATAAGCATTGTAAACGAAAGGCGGTTTTGATAGCAGTTGAGTTGCTTTAGCATCTATCCATTTTGATCTCAAAGTAGCTTCCGCCCGATAATTCCCTCCGTCCAGGTATTCCAGCCATGCGGTGAGGTGGGTCAGTGAATCATGCTCGTAGGAAAGCCTTCCTCCAATGTAGTATTCATCGTCTGTTAGTGGAATATCGAGTGTATCCTCCGTGATGTATTTATACCTGAACTTGTACGCCCTGCTTTTTACGTATCCATTGTAAAACACACGGCCAATTTTTCCTTTAACACCCAATTCATTGATCCAATAAGAAAAACGAGTGCTATCACTAATATCATTAGGTGTATCATCCACTTCAACTGTATTGTCATAATAGGAAGCCGGATCCGTGGCAAGATTGTCTTTATACGTATTTACTTTTTTCCCAATATCAGATTGATGGTAGATTTGCAAACCATTGCCCATTCGGTACTGATGAAAAAGATGGGCTTGATTCTGAAGTTGAACGCTACTCGCTTCCGTAAGCTTTGGAGTTATGCTTGGATCAAAGAGGGATTGATAGGTCGAATCTCCAGCACTTTCTACAACATTCACACCACCCATCTCTACGACACTGTGGCGAACCCTCCTATAGTTAAATAAAGCCTGATACTTATTGTTCTCACTTCTATATGCGGTATAGGCATCATAATAATGGCTTATGGTTTGTCTATCTCCCTTACTGGCACGAAGAATTTGCTTATCCACTAATATGGGACGGTAATTAAATCCAAAGTTCCAGCGTTCATTGATGTTCCGGCTAAATTCTATGCGGGTCATGGCCCTCCCCTGACCACCCCAAATAATTTGCATTCGGGTATAAGGTGATTTGGTATCGAAATACTTTGGCTCTTCTGTAAGATAATATTGATCGTATACACGAAAACCTGTAGAAACACCTATAGATTCTGACAATACCGGAAATATGGGAAACAAGGGTGTACCCACATTGCCTAAATCTTTATACATATTGTTCAACCTGTTCACATAATTCCAGCGATGGTAATTATTAATGGAGGTATCTATTGCCTGATAATTGTTTCTGTTATAGAACAAGTCCTCTTCCGTTATCCATTTTGTAGTATTCGGGCCATAGACGTTTCGGGTCGAATCATCAACCACCTGAGAACCTCTTCTCTGTGCATGGGCAGCAGAACAGAGAAGAAGGGCAAAAAGTAAAAAGACTGAGGTTCTTAAAAACACAGGTGCAAAGATAATTTACTCATTCTCAGAATTCGACTCGGCAGCAGCCTTTTCAATGGCGTTACGCACCAGTTTATCAAATTCCACACCATTTTTAACAAAATCCATTTCTATTGGGAGAAAAAAGCAGTCCAGATCATGAAGCAATGACCCAAATTTAGGATCGAGCAGGCGTACCATATCTTTTTCTGTGGTCAGAATGGAAACCTTTTCCTCCTGATTTTGCACAAATGTCTTCACCTGGGTAATGTCTTTAAGGGTGTACAAGTGATGATCCTTGAATTCAAAATGCTTAATCAATTCAAAGTTTGCGTCTACATAATTTTCAAGAGGTTTTGGTTTTGCAATTCCTGAAAGCAAAACTACACGAGGTGCTATGGGGACGTTGGTTTGCTGAAATGGCTGCGGGCTCCCGTATTGGATAAAAGAAAAGAAAACCGGCTTGTTTCCGGCATAGCGTTCTATTTCTATTTTAATATTCGACTGCACTTCTTCACTCACCACTTCCTCGCATTTTGTAACGATAACAATATCTGCACGCTGCGCTTCTTTTCTTCCTTCCCGAAGCCTTCCCATAGGCAACAGAAAATCTTTGTAAAAAGGTTTTTCGAAATCGGTCAGCAATATGTTTAGATGAGGTCTTACACTTCTGTGTTGATAAGCATCATCCAGTAATATCAATGAGGTATCCGGATATTCCTGAAGGATATTAGGAATAGCAAAAGCCCTATCTTCCCCCACCACTACCTTTACATCCTCTTTAAAATTTCTATAAAACTGGTACGGCTCATCACCTAATGTAGATGCATTGTCTTTAGCAGAAGCAAATCTTAGTCCTCGCGTCCGCCTGCCATATCCACGGCTCAATGTTGCGATGGCATACTCATTTTTCAGCAATCTGATCAGGTATTCAATAGTAGGTGTTTTACCAGACCCTCCGATGTTGAGGTTTCCCACATTCACCACTGGCACCTCAAATTGAAACGACTTTCTGTGCCCAATGGAGTAGAGATGATTTCTAATACCAGTAGCAATCCGGAAGATCACCGCAAATGGGAACAACAACACACTTAGCACACTCATCTCGATGGAGACCTATATCTTCGTATTTTTGTCAAAACTAAGCATTCGATGGAAACCATAAAGATAAAAGACGTTACTTCTCATCTTGAAAGGTTGGCTCCCAGTGCCTATCAGGAGAGCTATGACAACAGCGGACTAATTACTGGCAACCCGGAGTGGCCCGTACAAGGCGTATTGGTAACACTGGATTGCATTGAAATCGTGGTAGAAGAAGCTATTCAGCAAAATTGTAATCTCATCGTTGCACACCACCCTATCGTATTCAAGGGGCTTAAAAAGCTGACAGGTAAAAATTATGTAGAACGCACTATTATAAAGGCCATTAAGCATGATATCGCCATTTACGCCATTCACACCAACCTGGACAATATACACCATGGCGTAAACAGGAGAATTGCCGAGAAAATTGGCCTTTCTGATCTGAAAATCCTGGCTCCAAAAGCCAATACGCTTAAAAAGCTGGTCACTTTCATACCCAACGATGCTGTACAAACAGTGATGGATGCCCTGCATGCCGCAGGAGCTGGAAATATTGGTAACTATAAAAATTGTAGTTTCAGCACTAAAGGAACGGGCACATTCCAACCTACAGCATTAGCTAATCCCAAAATTGGAGAAGCAGGAAAATTAGAGCAGGTAGAGGAAGTTCGGGTTGAATTGATTTTTCCTTCTGTTTTAGAGAATAATATCATCTCCGCGTTAAAGACCTCCCACCCCTACGAGGAAGTCGCTTTCTATCTGACCTCTCTTGATAATGACAATCAGGAAGTGGGATCGGGCATGATAGGTAGCCTTAAAATGCCCATTGAACCAAAGGCCTTTTTGGAGCGTCTAAAATCACAGATGAGTACCCAATGCGTCCGACATACAGCCCTTTTGAATAAACCCATTCAAAAAGTGGCTATTTGCGGAGGTGCCGGTAGCTTCCTTCTACAAAGCGCCAAGGCTCAGGGTGCCGATGTCTTTGTTTCAGCCGACTTTAAATACCATGAATTCTTTGATGCGGAAGGTCAAATCCTGATTGCAGACATAGGACACTACGAGAGCGAACAATTTACTAAAGACTTGCTAAAAGAGGTTTTAGAAGAAAAATTTACTACTTTTGCAGTCTATTTTTCGAAATCGGTCACGAATCCAATAAGTTATTTGTAAGTAATGGAAAATCAAACAGTTGCCCAAAAACTCGAAGCCCTAGTAAAACTCCAAACCATAGACACAAAGATTGATCAACTTAAGAAATTAAGGGGAGACCTTCCGGATGAAGTTCAGGATCTGGAGGATGAGGTAGAAGGATACAAGACCAGAATGGGGCGCTTTGAGGCCGACCTGGAAGAGTTAAATGAATCCATTAAGCAGAACAAAGAAGGGATAAAAGAGGCTGAAAAGCTGATAAAGAAATATAACGAGCAGCAGAAAAACGTTAAGAACAACCGCGAGTACGATGCTATTACCAAGGAAGTTGAACTTCAGGAATTGGAAGTTCAAATCTGCGAAAAGCGCATCAACGAAGCCAAGGATAAGATTGAATTAAAAAAGACTGAAATTGCTGGAATTGAATCGCTGATCAACGAGCGCAATGAAGATCTGACCAATAAGAAGAAAGAATTGGATGAAATCCTGGGCGAAAGCCAGGAAGAAGAAGCCAGTCTTTTGGCAGATCGTGAAAAAGCTACTAAGAAAATTGAAGATAAGTTATTGAAATACTACGAGCGTCTTCGCACCAGCTTATCCAACGGATTGGCAGTGGTGAGAGTAGTACGTGGAGCAGCTGAAGGATGTAACATCATCATTCCTCCGCAAAAAATTGCTGAAATCCGCGAGAAGAAGAAAATTGTCATTGATGAGCATTCCGGACGCATTCTTGCTGACGTTGACATGCAGTCAATGGAAGAAGAGAAAAAGCCCAAGAAAAAAGCAGCGCCAAGAAAAAAGAAAGTTGGCTAATAACAACACGATATTATTCCTAAAAAAGGCAGGCCCCATCGCCTGCCTTTTTTTGTGTTTGATTACCCCTCTCCGTGCCAGCAATCCCATCTGGAAATTCGACCCTCAACTTCAAAAAGCATATCAGTCTGTACTGAATTTAGAAACAGATCAGGCCTATTCAGCATTGGCAGCACTCAATGCCAACACCAACCCCTTTCACAAAATCTATGTAGAAAGTTTTTGTGAAACCCTCGATGTTCTAATTTCAGAAGATGAGGATAAGTTTCAGCAGATTGAGGCCAATTTCCGAACACGTTTTAAATACCTGGACAGTCAAAAGGAATCAGCAGAAACCCTATTCCTTCATGCTGAACTCAATTTACAACGTGGCTTTAATTTCCTCAATCTGGGGCAGGAGATAAATGCAGTTTGGGCAATTCGCACCGCCTATAGTCATGCAGAGGAATGCTTGAAAAAGTACCCTGACTTTATTCCGGTAAAGAAAACCAGCGGGGTCATTCAGGTGATGATTGGTTCAGTGCCCGACAAATACAATTGGTTCATGAGCTTGTTAGGAATGAAAGGATCAGTAACAAAGGGTCAGGAACAGTTGCAAGCCCTTCGCAATTCGGAGTCATCTTTAAGTACTGAGGCGACCATTTTATATTTTACGATCAAAGGACTCATCAATCAACAGCATGAAGAAGCTACAGATGGAATTCTAAAAGTACTGGAAGAGCAGCCTTACAACCGCCTGACTCTTTTTCTGGGAGTTAATATGCTGATGAAGAACTCACAAAGTGAAAAAGCTTTACAACTGATCAGGACTTTGGACGAGCACCCACAGGGCCTACCCATGTATTATATTGACTACCTGAAAGGAGAAATTTTACTGCAAAAGGGAGAATACACGAATGCCATCAATGCCTATAAAAAGTTTATCACACATTATAAGAGTATAAATTTTAAAAAGGACTCTTACTACAAAATTGCGCTATGCTACTGGTTGCAAAATAAAAAAGAAGAGGCTTATAAGAATTTTGAAACAGCCAAGAAGATAGGCAAAGACATAGCTGAACCTGACCGGTATGCCAATTCGCAGTTAAAGGAGAATATTTTCCCGAATCCAAAAATTTTAAAAGTACGCTTATATACTGACGGTGGTTATTATCAAGAGGCAGCGAGTACTCTTAAAACAATTGATGAAAATGGCCTCTCTACAGAAAAGGAAAAAGCTGAGTACAGCTACCGCAAGGCAAGGCTTGCCGATAAAATGGGCGATCAGACCACTGCAAAAATTTATTACACACGCACCTTAAAATTAGCAGGAACCAATCCATGGTACTTTGCTCCCAACTCCGCACTGCAGCTTGGGTACATGGCCCAATCGAACAACGATACCTCCGCAGCGAAAAAATACTTTGAACTTGCTTTAAGCTATAAAAATCATGCTTACAAAAACAGCATAGATGGAAAGGCTAAGTCTGCATTGGACCGCCTCAACGACTAGCTGGCCTTCCTTTGGGGATTAGCAATCAAGTGTTTGAGGTGATCCGTATTGTTATATAACTCCACCGTGCACATTGATCCTGTAAAATTTAAAAGATAAAGACACAAATTATGGTGTTCAAAAAGATCCATGGCCGAAAGGGGATAATTGAGCAACTGACACAAGAGCACCCTGATTGCACGGCCATGCATACAAACGAGAATATTTTGTTCTTCCTCTCTTTTCAAAATGGTTGCTATCACCGCCTTCTGCCTTTCTGCCACATCCATTGGGCTTTCTCCTCCCTCAATGCGCAATGAAATTTTATTGTTCTGCCATTCCTTTAAAAGCCAGCGGTAATAATCATCTTCTTCCGGAGTAATTTTGGTTCCTTCTTTACTTCCCCAATTGATCTCATTTAACCCGGCATGTGACTCGTGTACAATTCCCTTATCAATAAAGGAAGAGACGGATTGAATACTCCTCTTTAAGGCAGAGGTGTAAACTTTATCGAAAGCTATATTGTGGTAAGACTCATAAAATGAGCGCGCTTGTTCTAAACCCAAATTATTGAGCGATGAGTCAATTCCGCTACCCTGAACAATGCCACTGAGATTGAACTCAGTTTGCCCATGTCTGATTAAGTATATTTTTTTACTGGTCAATTTTCCTCTAATTTGGCGTCAAAAATAAAGAATTAGAACATTGGCAGCACAATCCAAAAGCCCCTCATTTGTCGCTAAGGGTGTAACAACAGATCAATTGAATGAATTTTCAAAAAACACCATGGTGGAGCACCTGGGAATCGTGTTTACCGAAGTCGGGGATGACTATATTTCTGCTACACTTCCGGTGGAAAGTAGAACACATCAGCCATTTGGATTGTTACATGGGGGAGCTTCTGTTACGTTGGCCGAAACATTAGGCAGTGTTGCTGCTACCTTATGTGTTGACCAAACCAAACAATATTGTGTAGGCTTGGAAATTAATGCCAACCATATCAAGGGAGCCAGAGAAGGAATTGTGACAGGGACTACACGTCCATTACATATAGGTAAAAGAACCCATGTTTGGGAAATTAAAATTGTAAACCCGCAAAATGAATTGGTTTCAATCAGCCGGATTACAATGGCTGTGATTGACAAAAGATAAATAAATGGCTGAAGTTTCTGATGAACGAAAGGTACTCCGTGCCGAAAAGGAGATTATTGAGAGCGTACTCCATGAACACCTGAAGGAAGGTTGTGCTATTGGGTTATGGAGATTGCCAGGTGCCACCAGAAAAAATCTAATTATCTGTACCGAAGGTCTAAGGTATTTCGATGAATTAACGATTGAAGAAATCGGTACAGGGTTTGTGTTTGCTCCGTTTGATGGAGAAAAGAAAAAGATATTTCTTAAGGCTAACCTAAGCTACTCCATTGAAAATGGAGAACTCAACTCGACCATTCCCGAAACACATTTCAATCAGAGTAATAGCTCTGAAGAAAAAGGTCCGGCTCCGTTCTATCCTTCGCAGTCTTATAATCAGGAAGATTCTATTCAAAATGATTTCATCGATTTGGTAAAAGATGCCATTCAACAAATTGATGCTGGAAATTTTGAAAAGCTTGTTCCGTCAAGACGTAAACAAATAGACCTTCCTGACCAATTTGATATAGTTGATACTTTCAATAACCTCTGTACAAAATACCCAAACGCTTTTATATCCCTGGTCTCTGCACCAGAAACTGGTACCTGGATTGGTGCCTCTCCGGAATTATTAGTTGCTGTTGACGATCAAATGCGTTTCAAAACCGTGGCTGTTGCCGGAACTCAGGTACTTCACCCCCATGCCAATACAAAACAGGTGGCATGGACTCAAAAAGAAATCGAAGAACAAGCACTGGTAAGTCGTTATATCGTTAATTGTTTCAAAAAGATTCGTTTGCGAGAGTACATCGAAGTGGGACCAAAAACCTGGCGGGCTGGAAATCTTGTGCATTTGAAGACAGAATTTGAGGTGGATATGAGTGCCACTAATTTTCCACAATTGGGCTCTGTTATGCTCAAGCTCTTGCACCCTACCTCCGCTGTATGTGGCATGCCCAGGGAAGAATCAATTGCGTATCTTCAATCCAAAGAACAATTCGACAGAAGTTTTTACAGCGGATACCTTGGCCCTGTCAATTTTGAAAACCAAACTTGTTTGTTCGTCAATTTGCGCTGTATGCAGTGGTGCGATAAAAAGGCGATTCTTTACGCAGGTGCCGGAGTTACCATTGACTCCATCCCTCAGAAGGAATGGGAAGAAACAGAAATGAAAATGAATACACTTCTTCAAGTTATCCAATCGTAAAATAAGTGCGCCTTCAACCTATTTATGATATTGCTGAAATCTGTTCTCAAAAGGGTATCAAGGAGGCCGTCTTATGCCCCGGCTCCAGGTGTGCACCTTTAACGAGTGCACTTGTCGCACATCCAAAAATTAATACCCGTACTTTCAGTGATGAAAGAAGTGCAGCGTTTATTGCTAATGGAATAGCTATGGCAGATGGACACCCTGTGGTGCTGGTTTGCACTTCAGGATCAGCCGCATACAATTTTGCGCCAGCCGTTGCAGAAGCATTCTATCAACACATTCCCCTTATAGTGCTCACCGCTGACAGACCCAAAGAATGGATCGATCAACTGGATGGGCAAACTATTCAGCAAAAAAATATTTATGGAAGCCATGTAAAAAAATATTACGAGCTTCCTCATGACTACGAACATAAAGACAATGTGTGGTACATCAATCGATGTGTAAATGAAGCCATCAATCTGTCTCAGCAATTCCCCAAAGGACCAGTTCATATTAACATCCCTTTGAGGGAACCCCTTTATCCAGCGCAAGGCGAAACCATTCAATTTACTCCCAAGGTCAGAATAACTGAATTAGTAGAGAATTCTACGCAAGTATCTGTTACCGACCTGCAAACACTTAAATCCACTTTTAACGCGAGTAACAAGGTGTTGATAGTGGGAGGGCAACAAGCCGCTGACGCAACATTGGCCAACACCTTACAAACGTTTTCTAAACAACATCACATTCCCGTTATTGCAGATGTAATATCTAATTTGCATTCAATACCCAATAGCATCACACATGCAGATGCTATGCTTGGACAATGTAAACCAGATAACAAAAAAGCTTTACAGCCAGATTTGTTAATCACCTTTGGTAAGTCTATAATTTCTAAAAACGTAAAAATGTTTCTGAGAAATTATCAACCGACCATTCACTGGCATATTCAACCTCAAGGCGAAGTTGCTGACACCTTTCAAAGTTTAACGACTATCATTCCTACCGCATCGTTATCCTTTTTTCAACAATTCTCAGAAGTAATTTCCAAAACAGGATTTGAAGGTCAAAAGCGAGAAAACTTTTACAGACTTTGGGAGGCAGAAGAGCACCGAACAGCTCGCGCAACCAAGACTTTTTTCTCAACCCCTCAATTGAATGAGTTTTCACTTGTAAACGAAATAATTCGCAACGCGCCACAACCATCCCATCTGCATCTTTCCAATAGTATGGCAGTGAGGTATGCCAATTTTATTGGGCTTGATGAGGAGAGAAACGGAATTGAAGTCTTTGCCAACAGAGGAACAAGTGGAATTGATGGGTGCACAAGCACCGCTGTAGGGCATTCACTCGGCTCAGGAAAGCCCACCATTCTGATTACCGGTGATATGGCCTTTTTCTACGACAGGAACGCTTTCTGGCATAATTACAAATTACCCAACTTGAGGATTGTTGTACTCAACAATCATGGAGGTGCTATTTTTGGGATGATTGATGGCCCCTCACAACTGGAGGAGGCTGATGAGTATTTTATTACGCATCAAAAGCTGACTGCACGCAGCATAGCCCTTGAATACGATTTTGATTATCTTAAATTGGACAGTCTTAAAAAACTCAAAAACCTTTTGAAAGACTTTTTTGATTTTGATGGAAGAACAAAAATTCTAGAAATCGAATCTACCGCAAAGGAGGCTAAAGTAATTGTAGACCATTTTAAAAAACAAATAAAGAGTAACTATGACGCTTAATTTTCCATGGCAACCCATAAAAGAATATAAAGAGATTCTATTTCAAAAATTTGAAGGAATTGCTCGTATCAGCATTAACCGACCAGAAGTTCATAATGCATTCACACCGCTCACCGTGCAGGAAATGATTGATGCCGTTATGATTTGCCGGGAAGATCCGGAAGTAGGCGTTATCATATTAACGGGTGAAGGAGGTAAAGCCTTTTGCAGTGGGGGCGACCAGAGTGTTCGAGGTCATGGTGGATATGTTGGAGGAGATAAAGTACCCCGGCTAAATGTGCTGGATTTGCAAAAATTGATCCGGTCCATATCCAAACCCGTGATTGCTGCCGTAGCCGGTTGGGCAATTGGCGGTGGGCACGTACTTCACGTTGTGTGCGACCTTACCATAGCTGCTGATAATGCAAAGTTTGGACAAACCGGACCTAAAGTAGGAAGTTTTGACGGGGGATTCGGAGCCTCTTACCTGGCGCGGATTGTGGGTCAAAAAAAGGCGAGAGAAATCTGGTACTTGTGCGATCAATATGATGCTACTGAAGCAAAAGAAATGGGATTGGTGAATAAAGTAGTTCCCCTGGATAAACTGGAAGAGACCTACGTGGAGTGGGCACGTAAAATTCTTAAGAAAAGTCCACTCGCTATACGTATGCTGAAGTGCTCGTTTAATGCCGAGTTGGATGGACAGGCAGGTATCCAGGAACTGGCCGGCAACGCTACACTGCTTTATTATTTGAGTGATGAAGCCAAGGAAGGAAAAAATTCTTTCCTGGAAAAAAGAGAACCAGACTTCTCCAAGTTTCCAAAGTTTCCTTAAGGCCATGAGCAGATCGAGTATTGTAATTAATGGAAAGAGTTTTACTCATGACCAAATAATTACAAATTCATTCGATGCTGCTACTGCATTTGAAAGTACCACACTTTCATTCTGCCACCAATGGCTGAGTGGCAGAGAACACTTTACGCTTCAAACTTCGGGGTCTACTGGAGCGCCTAAAGAAATTACGTTTTCAAGAGAACAGATGATCGCGAGCGCAAAAATGACACAGGCAGCGCTCCACCTGAAAGCAGGAGACAATGCACTCATTTGTCTTGACACAAAATACATTGCAGGTCAGATGATGCTGGTGAGAAGTTTTGTGATTGGAATGAACATCATTGCCGTGGAACCATCAGCCAATCCCTTAGACAAAATCAAGGAGGAGCAAAAAATTGATTTTACTGCACTCGTTCCTTATCAGCTACAAAATATCCTAAGTAACAATCAGCTACAGTTGAATAATATCAGAGTTGCCATTATTGGAGGAGCCCCTGTTGACCCTTCCTTGCAAAAGCAACTACAAGAAATAACTTGTAACGTTTACGCTACTTATGGCATGACGGAAACATTATCTCACGTTGGATTAATGAAGCTCAACGGAGCCGCATTAGAAAATTATTTTACTGTACTTCCGGGAGTTACTGTTGAAAAAGACGGTCGGGGTTGTCTCGTTATCCACACTGCATTTTTGGAAGAGGCTGTTGTCACCAATGACCTTGTAGAGATTATAAATCCTGATCAATTTAAATGGTTGGGACGTTGGGACAATGTGATTAATACGGGTGGTGTCAAGGTGATTCCTGAAAAAATAGAAAACCAACTGAACGACTTATTAAAAACTTATGGAATTACGGGGAGGTACTTTGTCTTCGGATTACCCGACACACAACTTGGACAAAAAGTCTGTCTGGTCATAGAGAACACGCCTCTTAAATCTAATATGCTCCGGGGGCTTCAGACTGAAATAAAAAGTACGTTATCCAAATATGAAGTTCCGAAGGAAATCAAGTTTCTTGAAAGATTTGAAGAAACTGAGACCGGAAAAGTCAACCGGCTCAAAACCATAAATCTATTCCCCGCCTAGTTCCCATACAGGAACAGGCGGGGATAGAATCGCTAGGCTATCCTTTTTTGGATTTTAAATCCAGAATTTCTTTTTGAAGATCCAGCACCACTCCTGCCAGGTTTTCTATTGACATATCTTTTTGTGATTCCACATCAGGAAATTGAACGCTGATGTAGGCTTTAGCAGACCAAGCCTCCAACACCTCTTCACCGTCTATTTGAAAAGGAGTATACTGGCGATTGTCAGATACGAGAAATAACTTTCCGTTTTCACTTAAGTAATTAAATACTCTTTTATAAACGATACCCTCCCTATTCGTAACAAGAATATAGGTTTTACCATTTTTAATGTCAGCAAGGTTTTCTACATACTCCCCCACGATAATGGTACCCGGCAAAATAGGAAGCATGGAATCGCCACTTATTTCAAATGCACGGTAAGTACCTGTACTCAGATTGGGGAGATTAAACTTTGGCAATTCTTTCACATAGTCAGCATCCGCGTAGCCATTCATATAACCTGCGGCTGCCTTTTGTGGCACAAGCTCAATGTTGTCTCTTTTGTTTGAATCAATCGAAACGACCAACACCTCTTTTCCTCTTGAAAAGTCTTTCTTCTCCAATGGAGGAGCGTCAGCTTTATTCAGATCCGTGCTGATTAGAGCATCTACCGGGAGTCCCGCCAAAGTGGCCATCTTATGGAGTAACTCGAGTCGAGGTTCGGCCCTACCCTCTTCATAGGCTCCCACCAAAGACCGCTTAATTCCTAACTGCTGACCAAACTGATCTTGTGTAAGCTTAAGTTGCTTCCTAATGAACCTTATGTTTTCATTGATTGCAGCCATAGACTTATCGTTTATAGATTAAAATCTTTCCTGAGTTAATTTCTTTTTTGCTGATGGAGAATAAATTTCTCTGATGGTATCTGTCTGACGATTGCATGGCCGTGACGTGCCGATTGATTTTTGCAATTACATCATTTACAGATGTTTTGGCTTCTGCCAGCATGTATCCGTAACATTCCTGTGCTACTCCGACAGTAGAAAAACTTACCTGGAATTTTCCGGATTTTAATTTTTTGCTTGAGAGCTTTAGTTTAGAATTCATAGATCAGCTAATAATTTTAGCCAATTAATAACTTTTTTAGCAATTAGTCAAATTTCAACTAAATTTTTTAGTCAAAATCTATTTTATCCCACTCATCCGGCCCTGAATAGCTCAAATTCCCCTTTTTCACCAAAAGTGGTGAATCGATATTGTCGTCATAGATTTTACCGGTGCCCAACCCTTGGGGTAATTCATTTTGATATTCTGAGGTGAATTGAGCGATGGCATTGAGGCCAATATTGGATTCCAGTGCCGAAGTCATCCACCAGCCAATGCCAAGTTTTTCTGCGATTTCAATCCATTGTTGGCAACCCGATAATCCCCCATGCAATGAAGGTTTGAGTATAATATATTGAGGTTTGATTTTATTTAACAAGGCACTTCTGGCCTCCTCCGTGGCAATTCCAATGAGCTCCTCATCCAGGGCAATGGGGATGGGTGAATTTTTGCATACATCCGTCATTAGCTCATTCCCCGGTTTTATCGGTTGCTCAATGGAATGAATATCGAATTGGGCCAACTCTTGCAGTTTGTACATCACCTCCTCCTCCTTGAATGCACCGTTGGCATCCAGGCGAAGGGTAATGTTCATCTTAAAATATTTTCTGCGGATGTACTGCAGAATGTCGCACTCCTTCTCGAAGTCGAGCCCACCCACTTTTAGTTTTAGACAATCAAATCCCTCCTGAATCTTAATTTCAATTTGTTGCAACATCATGTCCATCCCACTCATCCATATCAAACCATTGATGGGTATCGGATGCCCCTCAATAAAGCTATTTTTAAAAATAATCCTTTTCCCTCCATGGCCCAGGTCCAGCAGCGCCATCTCCAAAGCAAACAGGATAGAAGGAAACTGAGGAAGTTCAGGAATATTTTCAATAAGGGTTTTGCTCACCTGCACTAAATCATTGCCCGCAGGGAGATTTAACTTTTTTGTATTGAATTGATCTAAGAGGCGTTTCAAATTGGTTTCAAACTCCTCATCCAGTTCAAGACTTAACCCGGGAAGTGGTGCCGCCTCACCTAAGCCAAAAACATTTTCATCCTGAATCTTGATCATCCAGGAGTCGCGTTCATTCATTAAACCCCGAGACGTTTTGGCCCTAAAGCCAAAATGGAAAGTTTTTTTAACAAAAGAAGCATGAAGCGGCATAGCGCTAATATGGACGGCTTCCCTCGGAAATACAATTACAACACTAACTTTGCTCCTCGATTTTTATGGAAAAGGAAATAAAAAGCAGCGATTACTCCTATCATTTGCCAGCCGATAGGATTGCCATCCACCCTTTGGAGCAGAGAGATCATTCCAAACTACTGGTTTATAGAAAGGGTAAAGTATCACATCAGCATTTTTATGACCTGCCTGATTTATTGCCGGACAACGCTTCCTTGTTTTTCAACGATACCAAAGTAATCCCTGCCAGGATTATTTTTCATAAAGAAACGGGAGCTCAAATTGAAGTATTTCTTCTTCAGCCCGAAGAGGCCAACTTGCCCGTGCAAATGGCATTGGGGTTGCAACGCAATACGCAGTGGCAATGCACCATAGGCAACTTAAAAAAATGGAAAGAAGGGACAAGTCTCCATCTTACAAGGGACGACTTAACACTAAGTGCCACTCTAAAGGACGCAAAATCAGGAAAAATCAATTTTAGTTGGACCCCATCTCATTTAAGTTTTGCGGAAGTGGTCAACCATTTTGGCAATACACCATTACCACCCTACCTGCACAGGGATGCCAATGAAAATGACAAAAGCAGATACCAAACTGTGTATTCACATTTCGAAGGTGCTGTTGCTGCCCCTACGGCCGGACTTCACTTCACGGATCAGGTACTCCAAAAAATTAAAGAAAAAGGTATCAACACTGATTTTTTAACCCTGCATGTGAGTGCTGGGACGTTTCAACCCATCAAAACTGAAAATGCCCTCGATCACAATATGCATTCAGAGCAAATAATCGTGACCAGAAAAAATCTTGAACACCTGCTTTTGAAAGATCGAAAAATAATAGCCGTGGGCACCACCTCCATGCGCACACTGGAAAGTCTTTATTGGTATGGCGTGAAGCTGATTCAGGGAGGGCCTCAGTCCTTCGATATCCTTCAAAATGACCCCTATAAGCACGATATCGGCATTCTCCCTCCTTACGAAACCGCTTTCAGGAAAGTTCTGGACAATATGGGTTCACAAGATTATATCGTGGGCAATACTTCCATATTCATGGTTCCGGGGTATCAATTCAACGTTTGCGAAGGACTTATTACCAATTTCCACCAACCAGGGTCTACTTTGATGCTACTGGTAGCGGCATTTGTAGGAGATCAATGGAAACACCTTTATAATGAGGCACTTCTAAACGATTATCGCTTCCTCAGCTATGGAGATAGCTCATTTCTTTTACCGTAAAAGAGCATACAATTCATATCCATTTTGTAAACGAGAGGACTAGCATAATTTACCGACAGCAAAACTTCTATACCTCGTATTCAAATCACTACTAACCAGTGAGTAATCAGTTAGTAAATCAGAGCCCAATCCGATAGGAAATCTCGGTGAATCTTTTCAAATTCAAGGTTTAGAAAATTTTAACAGACCAATAGACCACGATATGAAATCACGGCTACTCAAAATGCTGGATGTGGAACCCGAGGAATCGGGCAGGGTATTTTTGCTTTTGGCCATCAGCTTCTGCATGGGTCTGTTCCTGGCCACTGTAACGGTAGCCTCCCAAACACTGTTTCTCAATCTTTATGATGAGCAAACGGACCTTCCAAAGGCGCTGGTATTTTCCGGATTGTTCTCCATTTTCGCCACAAGTATTTATAACTTCTTTCAGGGTAGAGTCAGGTTCAGTTCCCTTGCCATCGGTAGTTTATGTGCCATTATTGGATTAACCGCTTTCATCGAATTCGGAGATACATGGATTGAAGATGAAAATTTGCTCTATTACTTTGGATTTACACTTATTCTACCTTTTACATTTATTTCTCTCCTTGTTTTTTGGGGTACTTTTAACCGCTTATTTAACCTCAGACAGGTAAAACGGGTAATTGGTAGTGTGGATGTGGGAATGGACATTGCAGCGATTCTTGCTTTCTTCACCATACCCGTACTCCTTAACTTTGGCGTTGAGCCCGTATCTCTTTTCACCATTGGCCTATTTAGTATTATAGGATATCTCCTCCTTTATATAATACTGACCAATAAGTATCTAAAAAGTGACAGGGCTACTGCTATAAAGGAGTCTGAGAACGTAAAACTGACTGCAAAACAATTTCTGAGTAACAAGTACATCATGGCGATGTCCTTATTCATCGTAGTATCCATGGTGGCCATGCGATTCGTTGACTATTCATTCTTCAACGTAACCACCAACCAGTTTAACGACAATGATCTGCCTTATTTTCTAAGCTACTTTGAAGCGACCATCGTTGTTTTCAGCTTTCTGTTTACCACTTTTGCTACTGACAAGATCAATAAAGATTATGGGTTGCGTGTGTCACTCATGATCAACCCTCTGTTGTTGCTCATTTTTACCGGAGGTGCCTTTGCCCTTGGTGCCTACTTTGGTTTTGATGACTCCGCTGGAAACACCGTTATTTTCTTTTTTATCATGATTGCGATGAGCAAGCTCTTCATTAACTCAATGAAAGAGGCGATCGATGAACCCACCTTCAAATTCTACTATGTGCCTATGGACAAGTCCATAAAGATTGATGCACAAACCAAGATTGAGGGTATAGTAATAGGAATTGGAAGTACACTTGCAGGGGGTCTCATTGTATTGATTAACTCATTCGAGATCTTCAACCTATTGTCTGTTACACTTTTTACCATCCCCGTTTTATTGGTTTGGTACTGGGTAACCAGTCGCATGCATAAAGGGTACAGAGAGACGCTCCAAAGCTCACTGATTAAGAGTAAATCAGAAACCGAGAAGAATATTGTAAAAGAGTATACTATGGACAGTGTGCTCTCCAGCGAAGTGAATGGCAACATTGAGGAGAAAGTAATTTATGGTTTAAAGCTGATGGAAAAGCTTGAACCAGCACTATTTGAAACCTCTGTGATCAGGCTGGCAAACAGTGACCTGAAAAAGGTCAAACAATTTGCCAAAGATAAAATTACTGAGCTGGGCATCGGACAGGATATAGGAAATGAAATAAAAGGACTTGCGAAGCAAGCCGCTGGAGAAGCCGAAGACAGCGATCTGCTATCCATTTCTGTTGAGCGCTTGATGAAACTCAGTAAATCGGTAAAACAATCTGACAGGATGTTGGCGGCCAAGCTACTTCGTAAGATGGTGAGCCAGAAAACAATTTTCATCTTGCTGGAATTGCTTCGCGATGGTGATCCTAAAGTTCGGGAAGAGGCGCTGTTAACTGCCCGCAAGGTAAAGCGACCAGAAACCTGGAACGTTTTGATAGAATTACTCTCTTCACCTTCGTATGCCCATCAGGCAGCGTCTGCATTAAAAGAAGCAGGTGAAGCGGCACTGGAAACGCTCGAGTCTGCTTTTCATAAGTCTGGCCAGCGCGACCTTGTTATGCTGAAGATTGTTCAAATCATGGGACATATTGGTGGCCCGAAAGGAAAGGCCCTTTTATGGGAGAAAGCAGATTATCCCGATAAGCGCATCGTAAAGCAAATTCTTTTCTCACTGCGCTTCATGACCTACCAGGCACAAGGAAGAGAGGCTACTATAGTAAAAGACTTGCTGGATGTGGAGATGGGCAAAACTTTGTGGAATCTTGCTGCTTTGGAAGAGCTCCCCGATGAAGAGCACTTCCACTTTCTAAAAGAAGCACTGAGAGAAGAAATTATAGATAACTACGATCAGATCACATTGCTTTTATCTCTCATTTACGACCCTAACTCCGTTCAGCTTGTAAAGGAAAATATAGAATCCGATTCAACAGATGGTACTGCTTACGCGTTGGAGTTGTTGGATCTCTTCCTTGACCCTGACTTGAAACCCAAGCTTATCCCTCTTCTGGATGACGATACTACCCATGAGAAATTAGAAAAACTTCAGATACACTTTCCCAGAGAGAGCTATAACCCCGTGCAGGTTATTAATTACATCCTCAATCGTGATTTTAATTTTAACAACCGGTGGACAAAACTCTGCGCTATTCATGCCACCGCTTATATGCAGGATTTCAGGGTGAGCCGTGGATTGATCGCTCAAATGTTTAATCAGGACAAAATCCTGCAGGAAACAGCCGCCTGGGTAATCTATAACAAAGACAATGAGATGTACGAAACGATTGCCGAGCGCCTGCCTTTTAAAGACAAAAAATTCCTGGACTCATCTATAGAAAATAATCAATTGCTCGATGGTCTTGATGATGGATTCTTTCTGGGCATTGAGATGGTCATGTTTATCAAACAATTTAAAATCTTCAAAAACATTGAAGGCAACATGTTAAGTGACTTGGCGGACAAAATTGTTCCAGTAACACTTAACACGGGAGATCAAATTGTTTTTGATGACAATGAACCCAATCCGATTTTAATAACAGCTCACGGACAAATTGAACTGCACACAGAAAGCGGAGAAAAAATAAACTTACCCAGAGGTGCAGCCTTTGGTGACCTGTTTCAAAATGGTGTTCCTCCAGTAATCAAAGAGGCTACTGCTACTGAGTACAGTGTAGTATTCAGAATCAGTCTTGCTGACTTCTATTTTGTGCTGGCCAACCATCACGAACTGGTTCAAAAACTGATAAAAAATAGTACCGAGAAACAATTACAATACACACAGATATAATATATAATACGTCTACCAATGGCTTTAGATATCGATGTAATAATCGCATTTGCGGAAAAGGATAATGAATCACCGTCCAACAAAGAGTTGGGATGGGTAACTCAGTTCAAAAAATTCCTAGAGTTAATGCTCTTCCAGGTGTTGGGTCAAAAACCAAACATAGTGCTAAAGGAAGAATTTGATTCCATGACCGCCTCCACCATGGACAATGCAGCGGTATTGGTAGCAGTACTCTCCAAAGAATTCATCGAATCCGGAAGATGCCTGGATACAGTAGAATCATTTTACAAGGCGAGCGCCAGTACGCAAGTCAATAGGGTTTTCAAAGTAATGAAAACACCTCTTTCCAGCGCGGAACAACCGCCAAGGCTAAGAGATTTGATAGGATACGACATGTATCAGCTGGACACAGAAACCGGTCTCATGAAAGAGTATGCTGATTTTTTCAGTGAAGAAGCGGAAAGACAATACTGGATGAAGATGGTGGATCTGGCCTACGATATCCATGAAGCACTCCTCTATCTGAAAGAAGGAGAAACCAATACTGAGGTTAAAAATATCCTCAAAAGAAAAACCATCTACCTGGCAGAGACAGGCCACGATTTATCCGTTCAAAGAAACATCATCAAGCGTGAGCTTCAGCGACATGGATACATTGTGCTGCCCAAGCAAACTTTACCTGTTCAATTTGCTGAGCTGGAAAAAATGGTAAAGAAAGATCTTGAAAATTGCAGTCTATCCATTCATCTGGTGGGCAGTGCCTATGGAGAGATACCAGAAGGTGCCAATCAATCCGTTGTGGATATTCAAAACCAACTGGCTGCAGAATTGAGCACAGCCAAGAAAAGCCGGAATGAGGACTTCTCCCGACTGATATGGATTTCACCCAACCTTAAAAACGCCAGCGATCGCCAAAGGTCATTTATCGATACCATCAAGCGGGATGTGGATGCACAAGAAGGTGCTGAGATTCTTCAAAACCCATTGGAGGATTTTAAAAATATAATGCGTGAAGAGTTATTGGAATCCAATGAGCGCAGGAATCAGGAAGAAAGTAATGGCAAATCTATTTACTTGGTTCATGACCGTGTAGATGAGCAGGCGGTGAAGCCCTATCGGGAGGCCATTGAAAAGAATGGTTTTAATGTGGTAGAGCCTGTATTTGAGGGAGATCTTTTAACGGTAAGAAAAAATCATATTGATAATTTACGATCGCTCGATGGCGCCATCATTTTTAAAGATAAAGTGAACGATCAATGGGTACGCATGAAAGTGCTCGACTTATTAAAGGCACCCGGATTTGGAAGAAAAAAACCCATTTTAGGTAAAGCCATCATCAATACCACAGCTTCAGCTTCTGACATGGAGGCATTTAAAAGTCAAAATTTGACTTTGATTTCAGGCGATCAGAATAAGACCCTGGAGTCCTTAAAAACATTTTTGTCAGACATTAAATCATAATCATCATGAGCCAAAACGTTGACGAAAAACAAGAAGTAAAAACAGGGACGGCCAATCCATTTCCCGGTCTTCGTCCTTTCAATATCGATGAGAGTCATCTCTTTTTTGGAAGGGAAGGACAGAGTGATGAAGTACTTCTCAAGCTTTCTAAAAATCGATTTGTTGGAGTGATTGGTCCTTCAGGAAGTGGTAAGTCATCATTCGTTTACTGTGGTGTACTGCCCATCCTTTACGGGGGCTTTCTTACGGATGTGAGCCCGAATTGGGAAGTGGTGGTAACAAGACCTGGTGCTGGCCCAATTGATAATCTGGCTGAAGCCCTTCTCAAATCTTCAGATGATTATGCCGATGCCGACATTGAAGATCAAAAAATTAAACGAACCATTGTTTCTACCTTATTAAGGAGTAGTTCATTGGGATTGGTTGAAGCAGTGCAGCAGTCCAGAAGATCTAAGGACACCAATTACCTGATCCTTGTTGACCAGTTTGAAGAACTTTTCCGATTCAAAGACAGCACGGACCCCGGATCCGTTGATGAGACCCTGGCTTTTGTGAATCTACTTATGGAGGCAGTCAACTATGAGGACTCCCCTATCTATGTAGGTATTACCATGCGTTCCGACTTCATCGGAGACTGTGCGCAGTTTCCTGAATTGACAAGAAAGCTTAACGACAGTCACTACCTCATTCCTCAAATGACCCGCGATCAAAAGCGAAGAGCGGTGGAAGGTCCTGTAGCAGTGGGCGGAGCCAACATTTCACCCCGTTTGGTTCAGCAGCTACTTAACGACTTAGGGGACAATCCGGATCAGCTTCCCATTCTCCAGCATGCGCTTATGCGTACCTGGTCATATTGGGCCAATTATAAAGACTATGACAAAGAACCAGTTGACCTAAAACACTATGAGGCCATTGGTACAATGTCTGAGGCCTTATCGCAACACGCCAATGAGGCTTATGAAGAACTGGATGAAGAGCAGAAACGCATTTGTGAGATTCTCTTCAAGGCCATCACTGAAAAACGTGGAGAGAACTTTGGTATCAGAAGGCCCACGCGACTGAATGAGATTGCAGCTATAGCAGACGTATCTGAAAATGACGTTGCAGAAGTAATAGAGAAATTCCGCGAGCCCGGAAGATCATTGCTGACTCCTGCCCATGGTATGGAGCTGGGACCCAAATCGATGATCGATATTTCGCATGAGAGTTTGATGCGGATTTGGGTGCGATTAAAGAACTGGGTGGATGATGAAGCAGAGGCCGTGCAAATGTATTTGCGTCTTGCTGAGGCAGCTGCCATGTATCAGGTAGGTAAGGCAGGTTTATGGAGACCACCGGATTTACAACTGGCACTTAACTGGCAAGCCAAGCACAAACCTACTTTGGTGTGGGGACAGCGATACCATCCCGCCTTTGAGCGCACGATGGTGTTCCTTGAGTACTCCAGGAAAGAGTTTGAGACAGAGCAACGGATAAAAGAACTCGAGCAAAAGCGCAAACTGCAACGTGCACGTGTTACTGCTATTGTATTTGGATCACTAATGGTGGTGGCCTTGATGTTCCTTGTCTATGCGATTTATCAACAGACAGAGGCAAAGAGACAGGAAGCGTTGGCTATTGAGAATGCCAAGGCAGCGACTGCTGCCCAAAAGGATGCAGAAGCACAACGCGAAGTAGCATTGCGAGAGAAAGAAGCTGCAGAAGCAGCACGAAGAGAAGCTGATATTCAAAGACAGAAAGCTGTTGAAAATGCAATTGAAGCTGAGAACCAAAGAAGGCAAGCGGATGAGCAAAGACAGCGTGCAGTTCAAAATGAAAAACTTGCCAAAGACAATGAGAAACTAGCGAAAGACAATGAGCAGCAAGCCCGCGAGGCCGAGGCGGAAGCTAAGAGACAGGAAGCTGATGCACGCAGAAGGCGGTATATCGCTCAAGCCAAAGCAATGGC
Source organism: Cyclobacteriaceae bacterium (assembly GCA_039971015.1). Lineage (GTDB taxonomy): Bacteria > Bacteroidota > Bacteroidia > Cytophagales > Cyclobacteriaceae > ELB16-189. Next base: position 240,320 of record JBDVKV010000029.1, on the reverse strand, counting down.
ACTAAAATCTCAGGAGCTTTCAAGTAACCCTACACAAGAAGCTTTACTTGCTCAGCAGGCGTTTAATTTTAACACCAGCTATGATGGATATAGATACGATAACGATGTCTACAACGGATTGTACTATGCACTCAAAACAGAGGATCATCCGCTTACAAAAAGCCTGGAGTCCCACAAAAAAGGATCAGCCAGGGCTATTGAGCCACGTTTAAGTACTAGTCATCTCTATTCAGGTGGTAGCGATGGAAAGATTATCAGATGGACTCATGAAAACAATCAATGGATTGCAGATGAAATTGTGGCCGAACGTAGTGATTATTTAGTATTCACACTGGACATTAATGCAGACGAGACCATGCTGATAGCCGGTGGACTTTATCCGCTTAGTCGCAATGAAAACTATGTAGAGGTATACGACCTAAGGAATCATGGAGCTGCTCCAAAGAAGATTATGGGTTTTGTATCTGACATTGGAGACCTGCATTTTACACCAGATGGAAAGGGATTTTATGCAAGGGACAATTCTGGCCGCAGCATCAAATTCAGTGATCTGAATACTGCCCGAGAAATTATCCAAACCAAGGCAAAGATTAATTCAATGGCAGTTAACCCTGAAGGAAATAAAATAGCTGGCGCTGCAGAAGATGGCAATCTCTATATCTGGGATATTGATAATAACTTTGAAGAAACTGTAGTGAAAGCTTCAGGAAGTGCACTTTCAGCTGTCACATTTGCCCCAACTGGAAACACTGTTATTGTGGGAGATATTAATGGATTGATCAAAATAATTACTAATGGAATTCCTACACGTGAATTATCCGGACATACCGGAACCATTGAAAAAATTCGATTCAATCACGCTGGAACATTTATGGCTTCTGCAAGTAAAGATTTCAAGATTCGATTATGGAACTACCGTAATCTTAAAGAACAGCCCATGGTACTCAGTGATCATGATTGGGTGTGGGATGTCGCCTTTACACCAGATGATGAACAATTGATGGCCGGGATTAATAGTATTAAGGAAAATATTGGAAGCATTGACTACCCTATACACGCCTGGCCAACCAAGATTGAAACAATGTCAGGAATTCTGTGTGACATGGTAGAAAGAAACATGACCAAAGATGAATGGGATCTTTATGTAGGTAACGACTTGGAATACGAAAAAACCTGTCCCAATCTCCCGGCAAATAACAAATAGAACGGTATGTTTAAACACGGTATAGTTAGCTTAATCTTGATTTTAATTGCTGGGTACAGTTATGCGCAAACCTCCACTTGTGCACAAACGTTAAGGCTGGCGAGGTCGACCTATGAACAAGGTAGGTTCCATGAAATACCCGCATTGGTTGAAAACTGTCTTAAAAGCGGAGAAGGAAATTTTACGAAACAAGAACGCGTAGACGCACTCAGGATTCTCACTCTCTCCTATCTCTATCAAGAAGAACCAGATTTGGCTGATGATGCCATGCTGAGGTTACTTAACACCGATCATTATTTCGAAGTCAATGATAATGTAGACCCTGCAGAGTTTACAGCCCTGTATAGAACCTTCAGAACAAAACCGTTATTTTCAATAGCGGCAAGGTTTGGTGTAAACTCTACCTATTCAACTCCAATAAAAAACTACTACGTTGGTTTTTCTTCTGCCAATAAAGGTGAGTATTCACCGGTTTTTAACATTCAGGGGGGGCTTGCCTTTGAGAAGCTTTTGTTTATTGGTAAAGGGGATGGAGATCCAAAATGGACTGCAGCACCAGAGATTCAATTCATCAGCCATTCGTCAAGTTATGCCAACGAACAAATAACAACCAGCGATCAAACTAACCTACCCTACTCCATTATCGACAATAAGTTTAAGCAAAGTCGCTTAGACCTGAATTTATTAATACAGTACAGATTTAAAGAGTCCATAATTAATCCCTACTTGACTTTTGGACCTGGCATCAGTTATTTATTGAGCAGTACCGCCCAAATAGAAACCCAATTTCCTCAGGAAGGAAGTGTGGTTTCAGGACCTAGTATTGATATTAAAGACACTTTCAAATCTTTTGATTATTCGGCCATAGTCGGTGCAGGAGTAAAGTATAAGTTTGGTGAGATTTACCTGACAGCTGATGCTCGCTATAAATACGGAATTACCAATCTCATTAAGAAATCTGCTCGGAGTAATCCAGAGGCAGCTTTTGACTATGGGTTTCAAAGCAATGATTTTAGACAAAGCAGTGTAATCATCAATATTGGATTTATCTACCCTTATTTCAATCCTAAAAAACTGCTCAAATAGTTATGAAGAAAGTTTTTATAGTTGTGCTTATTAGCTGTTTTGGCTGTCTGTCTGAAAAGAATATAGATCCTGGAACACCCGATACCTTTATCAAATATTACAATGGTGGGTTCGATGATGTGGCCCATGATATTAAAGCCACATCTGATGGTGGGTTTATTCTGCTAGCAACCACGCAGATAACGAATGAATTGGGGGAATCTCGCTTCAAAATCAAGTTGATCAAAACGGACAAATTCGGATCCATGCTATGGCAAAAGGTGTACCCAGCGTATGATCCTGATCCAGAAACATCGAATCCAATCGATTCTGCAAGTTTTAGAGGCCGGTCAGTTGTGGTATTAAAAGATGGAGCTGGTCTTGAAAGTGGTTACGTTGTAGTCGGAGATAGCATACAGAAAGAAGCAGCACCAGAATCTCACCTACGCATCATGGTTACTGATTTGGACGGAAATACAACGTTATCAAGGAATTTCAAGCCGAATTTCGCAGTGCAAGGAAAGGCAGTGGCAGTCAATCAAACCGGAAATTTTGTGGTTCTCGGGGAGGCCGTAAATACGCAAGCCACGACCAATATGTTCCTCGCAGAACTCGACCAGAATCTTAACGTCATCTGGACACGAACCTATGGTGCAGGCACTTCCAATCTTGCCAATCGTTTGTATGTTGACGCCCAGTCCTCATTGTTTTGGTCTGGAACAGTCACAAAAAATAACAGGTCTGATATTCGTTTTGTAAAAACTCCCCATAATTCTGAAAATACAGAATTTGATCTTCCTTTCGGAACACCTCAATTTAATGAAACCGGCAGTGACATCTGTAAATACGGTTTTGGATTTGCCGTAATAGGTACTACAGATGCATCTGGCGATGAGGATATTTTATTTAAAAGATTAACTGAGGATGGTACAGAACTATCCACCATGACCTTCGGATTTCCAGGTCAGGCGGAAAATGGATTTTCCATTTCTCAATCAAGAGACGGTGGCCTTATTCTTTTAGGTACTGTTGATACCAATCTGGAAATAGGTCGTGGAGGTAAAGATTACTTCCTTATTAAGATCAATGCGTTTGGCGACACCGAGTGGACACAGATTTTCGGAAGTAAGAGTGACGATATCGGAGCAAATGTACTGGCCAATTCAGACGGTTCCTATGTAATTTATGGAACAACGGTTTGGGGAGGATTAAGAACATTGTCGCTGATTAAGACTGACGCGAAAGGTAATATCGAATAAAGTTTTTTTATTCGAAAAATATAAAGTGATGAATTGACAATTCGTCCGTAGAGACGAATGTCACTTTTTTATTTTTAAAACTTTAATGGGATAACTGGCTTTAGTTATGAATAGAATTTTACTCCTGGTTTCGTTTCTTATGGGTTCGTGGATAAGTTATGCCCAACCCTCCACGCAAGCTTCGAATATTTCAGTAACACCAGTGGTTACTAACGGTACTTCGCTAACCCTCAGCTGGACCAATGGCAATGGTACAAATCGGATAGTAATCGTTAGAACTGGTGTTTATACTCCTATTAATGGGGTTGCAGCGCCATCTTCAAACTCAGTCTATGGTTCAGGAACTGATTTAGACCCAGCGGGAGGGCCAACTAATGAGGCCTATTGTGTATTCAATAGCCAAACAGATGGTGGTGGAAATAACGTTACAGTAACTGGCCTAACGGATAAGACCCGATACACCATTCAAGTTATTGAATATAACGGTACCGGAGCATCAACTTTATTCCATGTCACTGCAGGAGCCAATAATCCTTTATCAATACAGAGTTTTGCCTCCAACGGCACTTTTAACCAGCCAACTAACGTCACTAAAGTAAGTGTCGCTACCTGGGGTGGTGGTGGCGGTGGTGGTGGCGCTGATAGTAACGGAGGCGAAAATCGCGCTGGTGGCGGTGGTGCTGGTGGATCATATACACTTAATACCAATGTTACTATTGCTGGAAATCAAACCGTGACTATTGGAGCAGGTGGAACAGGCGGTGACGGATCCAACAGCCCTCAAAACGGAGCTGCTGGTGGAACAACCTCATTTGGCGCATTAGTGTCTGCGGTTGGAGGAGCGGGTGGTTTACTGGCGAATGGTTCTGATAGAACTGGAAACGGGGGCGTAGTAACAGTTGGCACAACTGCCAATGGTGGTGCTGGTGGTGAGGCACCTCCAGGTGGAACAGGCACAAATGCTACAGCATCAGGTGCAGGTGGTGCAAGTGGTGGCCCAGGTGGAAATGGTGGAAGTGCATCTGGGAGTACAGCAGGAGCTGCGGTTACTGGTGGCGGAGCTGGTGCCCCAGGTAACACAACTTCACCACCAACCGAAGGTAATAATGCCACTCAACTCGGAGGTGGTGGTAGCGGTGGCTGGGATAATCAACAGAACGATAATAGCGGAAACGGATCAAACGGTGGTAACGGGTTCAGGGGTCAAGCTATTGTAACCTGGACAGGGCCGCCTGTACCTTCAATTACAGTTCTTGGGCCCACACCAACAAGTGGTAACCCTTTGTTTCAGGTTGTTTTTTCTACACCAATTAATACAGGAAGCTTTACAGGAACTGATGTGGCAATCACGGGAACCGCCACCGGAACACTCGTTGCAGGTATTACAGAGGTAGCACCTAACAATGGAACCACTTTTAATATTACCGTTACCGGAATGACGGGTTCAGGAACAGTAATTGCGGATATAGCAGCGGGAGTACTTACTGATGCATCAGGTAATAGTAACCTGATTTCTAATAGTGGTACTACTATAACTTATAACCATGATGTTACGGGGCCTACAGTTGCCATTTCTGTTTCTGGGCCAGATCCAACAAATGCAAATCCTGTTTTTCAAGTGGTGTTTAACGAACCTATCAACGTCAGCACATTTGCGCCTGGCGATGTGAGTTTAAGTGGAACTGCTGGTGCAACAACTGCCGTCATTGCAGAAATTGCTCCCAATGATGGGACGACATTCACAATAACTGCCAGCGGTATGACTGGCGCTGGTACAGTAATAGCCGATATTGCTGCAGGTCTCATTGAAGACTTAGCTGGAAATACTAATTCAATAAGTAACGCAGGCACAAGCATAACTTATGATAACGTTGCCCCAACGGTGGTCCTCAACGATAACCATGCAGATAATATTGTGCGTGATGCTGATAACGTCACAATTACTGCTGTCTTTACTGAAGCCAATGGATTATCAGGGACGCCAACCATTACCATTGCGGGTTTAACCCCCGCTGTGTCCAATGTACCCATGAGTGGTGGTCCACTATCGTGGACCTATGTCTGGAACGTGCCTTCAGGTAATAATGGAAGTCATGCGGTGACCATCTCCGCCACTGATTTGGCCGGCAACCCAAGTGCCCCTGCAACTGCAGGTACAGGTCCTACCTCCTATATTATCGACAACACCCCACCAACAGTTGTCCTCAATGATGATCATCCTGATGCGATTGTTCGTGATGCCGATAACGTCACCATTACGGCCGTCTTTACCGAAGCCAATGGAATTTCCGGTACACCAACCATAACTATTGCCGGACTTACACCATCAGTTTCAAATGTACCTATGAGCGGAGGTCCGCTTACGTGGACTTACCTATGGGATGTACCGGCAGGTAATGATGGCGCACATGCAGTATCCATTTCCGCCACTGATGTTGCAGGAAATCCCAATACGGCAGCGACTGCTGGAAGTGGGCCAACCTCTTATACTATTGATAACACTCCCCCAGTTATTAGCGCCACAGCACCCGCTTCGAGTTCTAGTGTTGGCGTGACAGAGGTTTCCTATACCCTCTCTGAGACAGTTGCTTCTGGATCAATTACTTGGATAAATACAGGCGGAAATCCAGATGTGGGTGCACCACATGTCCAAGCACTCACAGGAACCGAGCTTAATTCCGGATCACAAAACAACATTGTGCTTACTAATAATCCTACACTGGTCAATGGAGCTGTGTACACAATGACATTCAATGCAACAGATGCTGCTGGAAATAGTGCAGTACCAATCACCAATACGAATATTACATTTGAAACAGCTTCATCTAGTTCTATTATACCAATCTCTTCGCCTGTTACCATAGGTTCGTTAATGGACAACAGTGGTAACAGTGCCAATGTTTTGCAGTTTACCATCTTTGACGATGGTCAGGATCCGATCGTTCCAAACGTAATGACGCTTAATCCTAATGGCGTTTCGCAGGAAACGATCACATTCTCACTTAGGGAGGAGCTGACATTAGCCGAAGGCGCCTTTGTTTCAGGATTCACTTCAAGCAACGGATCGGTTGTAAACGCACGTTACTCAGGCAAAGGAACAACCAATATAATTACATTAACGAATAATGCTAACAATGCCTGGAATGGATCCACAACAATCAGTTATAATGCTGTCACTGGAAACGCTCAGTTTTTGACATTAGGTAAAATGCAGGAAATCAGCGCTCATCCGGTTTCCACAGCGTCAGAAAATACTCAAACATTCTTGTCGAATGGCTCATTTCTTGCGCCCCCTGGCGTGACTTCAGTAACAGTGGAAGCCTGGGGTGGCGGTGGTGCCGGAGCGACATTCTCCTCAGCAGGCTTTGGAAGTGGTGGTGGTGGCGGTGGTGGTTACAGCAGATCATTACTAACAGTGACACCCGGAAACTCATATTCTGTTGTTGTGGGAGCCGGTGGTTCAAGTAGCGGTCTACCAGGAAACCCAAGTTCTTTTGATGGTACCCAAGTGGTTGCAGCAGGCGGCAGTTCAGGATTGGCGCCAAGTTCTGGTGGCCAACCAGGCCTGGCTTCCTCTGGGATAGGCAACGTGAAATTCTCAGGTGGTTCTGGTGGTAATGGTAATTTCATATTATTTGGCACTGGTACCGGAGGTGGCGGTGGTTCATCTGCAGGAACAGGTGCCAATGGTAACAGTGGTTTCAGTCCTGGATCGGGCGGATCTGCACCTTCTGGAGGAGGGGCAGGTGGATTCGGAAATACCTTCGGTGGTGGTGGGTCTGGATCTTTTCCCGGAGGTGGTGGAGGTGGATCTGGATCTTCAGTTGGAGGACTAGGGGCCAACGGACAAGTATTAGTCACCTATTCAACCCCTGCCGCAGGTGGACCCTCTGAATGGAATTCAGACAATGCTCCATTCAAATTCTCAGACCTAGTTATTACCCAAGGAGCTGGAAATAGTGCTGCTTTATCCAATTGGCAAGACATTATAGCAGGAGCTGAATTATTCGATGGCTCAAATACTGTCACTGGAACAGTTAATGCTTCCGACATCACCTTTTCAGCTATTCCATCCACAACAAATGCTGACCTTGGTTTTATTGACGATGCCAATGGAGGGATTTCTTCAAAAACCTACACCTTAAAAGTGTGGTTAAGAAATAATTTATCTAGTTCTTTAGCCGCTTCTGTTGATGGTCTCAACCTCGACTTTAGGGTGGACCCTACCTTATCGGCTAACCTCACTTACAACGATATCAGCAATGGAGAACTTAGCAGCCGGCTTATTACTACGCACCAACCTGTAGCGTCAGGTGCTAATCAAATTGACGTAGTAGCCACTCAATTGGATTTTTCTACTCAACCTGATCCCGGGCAGTTTGTAGCATCCCCCATAACCAGTGTTTCTGTAGCTCCTGACTTTACCGCTTTTCCGGTAGTGCGTGCCCGTGATGCAAATGGCAATACGGACTTAAATCTTGGGGGAACAGTTACGCTTTCAAGCGGAGTTGGCCTTCTACCTAACACGGCTACAATGACCAGCGGGGTAGCCCAATTATCCGCACCTCAATATCAGGATGCTGGTAACGGAATGCTAACAGCAACTCGTGCCGGGCTCACTGCAGGAATAAGCTCTGCAGTAACGGTTAGTTATAGCAACACAACCACCATTACCTCTGGAAGTAATTTTGAACCAGTGACTGTTTCGTCTCTATTCACAAATACCTATGATGTGATGGGATATGATTTCAGCATCAACGAGGACAATCTTGGTGGAGGTGATGGCTCACCCACACGAATGTCTCAAATTGTTATTACACAAGGTCCTGGAAATACAATTGCAAATTGGACTGAAGCAATAGCAGGTGCTATCTTATACGATGGATCCTTCCCTTATCCGGTTGGAACCATCAATGCAACTAACATTACCTTTAGTGGACTTGATTTTTCTCCCGGTAGACCAGGTTATGTTGGAGATAATGCATCGAAGAACTATCAGATCTACTATTGGTTAAAGTCATCACTCGGTGGGTCGTTGCCTACAACTATTGATGGTCTTAACCTGGTCTTTCGCCTTCAAGACAGCAATATCACACTAGCGCCACTGAGCAGTGCATTTACTGGTACTGAGGATGATAATTCAGGAGCTGCTTTCAACGAAATAGCAGTTACCGCCAGCAAATTGGTGTTTTCAACGAATCCATCAAGCACACTCCTTCTCGCCAAGGATATTGCATTACAGCCACCTGTACCTGTCATCGAAGCTTTGGATTTTAATAACAACCGCGATCTTGATTTCAATTCCACTGCTGTTACCACTACCAATTCGGGAGGCTTGATCATGTCTAACCTACCAGGCAATGGCTCCATCATTAATGGCTTATTAACTTTCCCCAACAACTTTCAATTTATTTCTGGAACGGGCTCCGGTATTACACTTAATGTGGGCGCAACAGGACCATCCGCAGTATCCAACGCTACTAGCACTTCTTTTACCGTGCAGAAGGGTGTAGCTACTACCATCTCAGCGGGTGCAGCTGCCCCAGCTACCATCTCTTCTCTTGAGACCAACAGCCTTACGCCAGTTACTGTATTTAATTTTGATGTGAACGATGATCCCGGAGGAACACCAGCCAACAATGATGATGGGTTGCCCACCCTGTTATCAACAGTTGTAATCACTGCAAATGGTGCCAACAACACTATCACAGATTGGAGTCAGGCTATTGCCGGAGCGTCATTGGAAGATGGAACCAACAGCATCAATGCGGTTACTATTTCATCCAACTCAATCACCTTTAGTGGCATCCCAACAACAGTAGGAACATTAGGTCACGTTCCAGATAATGCGACCAAAAACTATTCCCTTAAGATATACTTAAAGTCTGCTCTTGGTGGGACACTTCCAACAACCATTGATGGACTGAAGTTTGAATTTCAGGTGCTTGAATCTAATATAACACTGGGTTCCAACAGTACGAGTATTATTGCGGCTGAGTCATCTACTTCTGGAAACAATAATGTCGTTGATGTAACCGCCACTTCATTAAGGTTTCTCTCTCCGGTAGCCCCTACCTCGGCCAGTCTGAACACTGACCTCCCTGGGATTTCTGTTGAGGCTGTGGATATCAACAACAACAGAGATCTTGGATTCAATGGTGCTTCCGGGACAGTACGCGCCTTAACTAATCCGTCTGGCGCTACCATGACCAATGCGCCAGTAGTTAACACCACTCAGTTTTCATCTGGTCTTTTGAATTTTGCCTCCAACTTTAAATACACCACAGGAACCAATGGTGATGACGTAACACTTACTATCAAGGCAGGAACAGGTACGACTTGTGGTGCCGGAGCGATATGTGCAACCTCACCCATGATTACACTGCAGTCATCATTTGAGTCAACTATTGTTGCTGACCCGACCTATACTTACTCGCCCACACTGGCCTATGTAAATCATCAGGAGAACACCAATATCCAAAACACCCCTACCAGTTTGGAAATTGCAAGAATGCTATTGGTAGATGGTAGTCGATCCTTTCCTTTTGTGTATGGAGGATTTCCTCTTGATACCAACTCCGACTTAGATGGCCAGCCTAACAATGACCTGGATGGCGCTCCTACCACCCTCAATTCAATTACAATTAGAATCAACAACCCTTCTAACTTAAGACGAATTGAATTGTACAGCTCAGGCGCTCCACTTGGAACAGAAATCGATGTGACAGCCATAGGTGCCATCAATGCGGCTACTCCATTCTACGATTTTGTTTTTACAGGTAGTCCGCTATTAACAGCGCCAGACGATGGAATCGTCCCGCTAAGTATTCGTGCCAGTTTTAGAAGCACAGCACCGGAAGTAACCGATGGCGATCCTCTGGATGTTCAAATTGTTGCAGCTACACTAGGTACAGGCTCAGGTTTCTTCACCGGACCTCCTGCTGGCCCTTATATTGCGGGAGTACCCAACGGTACCCAGTCTCCTCCAGGTGTCAATTTGGTTAACGTACTGGCGACAAAACTTGACTTTGTCTCTCAGCCCGCTGCTTTTGCCGGAATAAACAGAACCGTGACGGCCGGTACAGTGGAAGCGCATGATCAGCTTGGTTTGCTCGATGCTAATTTTAATAATGGAGCCATACTTTCCGCTGCCGTACCTGTTAACGGATCCTTTTCCTTTGCCAGTGGTGTGCTTGACATGTCAGCTATGCAATATGGTAACCCGGGAGATGGTACTATTACAGTTTCTTCGGGTGGGCTAACGAGTGATGTCAATAACACTGTAGGAGGACTCCCGAACGTTGCCGTACAATGCACTCAGGTTGATGTTTTGCACGTCACCACAACTTACACTGATGGAGGTCCTGGTGGAGTAGTGACATCTCCTAACCTCGTTGGTGGTACATCCAACAAGGTGGTGTTTGGTTTTAAGTTTAATGCACCCCATACCGTAAGTACACCAAACCACCCTTTGGTTTCGAAGTTCAGGATCACTTTTAGCCAGTCAACTGCAAACGTATTCACTAGTAACTTTAGGGTATTTGAGAATGAAAATGGCCCAACATATAGTCCAACCCTTCCAGAAGTGACTACACTTGGAGCTACCGTATCGCAACCAACACCAAACACTTTGGAAATAGACTTTACAGGTAGCCCTAGAGACTTGGTTACTCACCCAGACCTTTCTTACTTTTTGATGGTTGATGTTGATATTAACGCCAATGGAAGTACGCCTCAGATGACCATTTCAGTAGTGGATGACAATATTGAATTCTCTACAACAGATAACAATATTATAGTTTCTAACGGTACCTCATTTTCAAATACATTCAGCCCTACGGCTTTCTCCTTTGCGCAGACTTTCCCTCCGTCTCTGGTAAGCTCCTACCCTGCAGTAGGACAATCCAATGTTGACCCTGCTCAAGGGCAACTTGAACTCACCTTTAGTGTACCAGTTTATACACTTGACAATAAGGTGATCCTTCATGATAAACTAAGTGGTGTAACCACCGAGTTGACAGCAGCCAACGGGCAATACCTGAATGGTACGGGAACAGTCGCTCAACCAATTATTTTTACAATCCCCCCTGGTACTCTACAACAAAATAGGGAGTACTATGTGACAATAGCCCAAGGAAACAGAACTAATTTAACTGGAATCATGGATGACTCCGAGAATCTTTTTCCTGGTATATCCTTTTCAGGTACACTGTTCTTCAAGACCAGTGATTTTTTGGCTCCCCTTTTACTCGGTCCTTTAACAACACCATCTGCGAGTAGCGGCCCAACTGTTACCGATATTACCCCAAATGGAGCCACTTTGAATGCAACCTTTGACAGGAAAGGAAGAGCCTACTTTATGGTATTGGCTTCGAACTCTACGCCTCCAACAAATGATGAAATCAAAGGAACCGCACCTTACGTGGCTAGCCCGGTAATAGCCCGAGGAAATTTTGCGGTAAACAGTTCTAATCCAGTATCCCAGTTTGGTGTCATCGCACCTGCATCAGGTTCTTTTGCACCAGGAACACATTACGTATGGATGTACGCTGAAGCTTTTGTGGAGAACAATCATGTTCAAACCCCGATACCAACGAGTGCTCCTTATGGTGCTGCACCAAATTTTACAGATGGTGGAACTGGCCCTACGCTTACTTTCGTTGCACCAGCTGTAACAACGGGACCCATTAAACTCAATTTGCCAAATATCAGTTTTTGCAACAATAGTTACCAGGTATTGAATGCCCCCATTATCATATCCGAGGGAGCAAATAATCAATTCAATGCCGGAATCACAGTTCAAACCATGAATTTTGTCTTACCAGCGGGATATCAATTTGATGTTAGTCAGGTGCTAGGATCGCCCAAGTATGGAAGCATTACCCTACAGGGAAGCGATTTTGTGCCCGGCAGTGGCTCACTCGGTTTCCTGGGTAATAGTATTCTTACGATTCAATACCGAAACAATGCCAGCTTATCAAGGGATAAAATAATAATTTCAGGCTTAAGGGTAATTGCCTCAGGTTCATCAACAGGTAATGTATTTCGCTTAGGCGGAAATGCGCTGCCATCAATAGCAGATGGACAGGCTATCGCTACATTGAGTTCATTCAATGCTCCGTTTATAAATTTTGATAACAGCTATTCTACAGATGTAGTTGGTATTTCTCAACCTGGCGCTGTGGTTACGGCAATTCCCGACAACACCCAGCCTCAATCTATTGAACTGACACCTTACATTTCGTCCAGCAGTGATTTTGGACCAAGCTCTTTTAGCGGTACGGGAGTCAATGTCAATGTGCTCAACCTGTCGGCTGTTACACTGGATGTCCCTTTCAATATCACCGTTACCCATACCGACCAAAATGGATGTATCTCCAACAATGCGGTTCAATACCTTGTATATGACCACAACACGGCTGTCAATATTACCGATGCGCTAGATGACCCCGACCAAGGCCCCTATTGTATTACCAACACCAACTTTGTGGTGGATGCCATAAACTCGCCTACCTATGGTCAGGTGGTTCGTAAGGTAGACTATGACAACCTGCCCAGCCATTACATGGAGACTTTAACGGCTACCATTCCTGCCAGCGCCAACCCACCAGTAGGGCCGCCAACACAAATTATCAATGCCACTGCGAATGGTGGCGCCTGGATTCCAATTATACAGGGATTGCCCAAGCTTGCCCCTAATCTTCCACCGCCAAACGAAAATCCGAAAAATATAAGTGGTATTGACTACCGCAGTTATACGTTTGATGAAGCGGAAATCCTTGATGCCAATGCCATCTCGGGAGGAGCAATTCCTGATCCTTACAGTCACTTCAGAAGGGTTACTCCCTTTCAATTGAATACATTCTATACTGGAGGCTCACTAGGATTTGTTGAGTTTGAGGGCACCTATAGAAACAGCTCCAATACAACCGTTCAGGTGCCTCGCAGGCAGCTGGTGGAGTTTTTCTTGCCGGCAGTACCCATCGTAGAATTAGGGCTTTCCAACAGATCAGCGCTTGATACAACCGACCCGCTAAACCCGGTTGGTAGCGGAGGCCCAAGTAACATAGGCACGCCTATCTTCTGCCAGGAAGGAGGTCTAATTGGTATAAATGGTTACCCGGCTGCAACAGCGGGCGCCTCAATTGGTACTTTCTCAATTGAGAATGTTGTTACAGGTCTGCCAATAATTGGTCCGGCTGCAGATGCTTTTGTTGATAATAGCAATGGAACAGCAACACTTAACCCTAGTCTTTTTGCTAGTTCATACTTCGATATCACGGATCCTAATTCAGGTAGCCCTTACGATGACCTTAGAATTACTTATACTTTTCAAGAAAATAATTCACCCTGCCAAAGCTCCGGATCACAGATCATAAGAATTTCTCCCAATCCGGTGGCATCATTTTCACAGGCAAGTATAATTACTCCTGAAACACCTACTGCGGGAGACTACTGCGAAAACAAGGCCATCGTATTTGATGGAACCGCTTCAGGTTTTACTGGCGCAAACGGAGGTACTTTCATTGATAATTTCCATTGGGATTTTGGTGATCCCAACCTGGCAACGGGCTCAAACCCAAATCAAATAAGTGGTCCTGTGGGTACTGCCGACCTGGCGCAACATATTTATGTGCAATCTGCCCGATACACAGTCGGACTTACTGCCACTTCGAATGTGGGCTGTAGCAGCCCGGTATTTCAGGATGTGTTGGACGTTGGGGCTATTCCAGATGTTGCCTTTGATTTTGATGGAGTCTCTACTGACGTGCCAATGAATTTCTATGATAACTCATCTGTAAGCAGCGCTCCTATTGTGAGTGACGATATTGGTACAATTATTTGGGATTTTGGCGATGGCCCACCTACGGGATCAGGAGCTACCACCACTCACCAGTATACTGCCCCTGACATTTACAGTGTAGAAGCAACCGTTAGCTCCCTCCTTGGATGTACCAATCGCCTGACCCAGGAGGTAGTAATGGTAGATAAATTTACGCCCACAGATGATATTGCCTACGAGGAGAACTTCGAATCTACCAATGGAAACTGGCAAGTGTACACTGATCCTACTTTTGCAGGATCAGTTAGCTGGCAGTGGGGAACCCCAACAACCACAGTCATCAACACGGATAGCTCGATTGTTGGCAATAATATCTGGACAACCAATCTGACGGATAGCTACTCCCCTCAGGAAAGGTCCTACCTGTACACACCTTGCTTTGACATGACCCAATTATTGCGGCCAATGATTTCTTTCAATAGTATGGTACAACTTGAGGAGGCTGATGGAGTAGTGGTTGAATATTCCACCGATAACAAAAATATTGCTGACCCTACTAAGACATGGGAATTACTTGGGGATTTTGAATTATCCCAATCCTCAGGTGTTGATTGGTACAATGCGTTAGGCTTAGCATCGAAACCTGGGGATCAGGTAACAGGAGATTACGGTTGGTCCGGATCATCTAATGATAGGTGGATGGAGTCGAAACATATTTTGGACGAAATCAACGACCCAACACTTCAAAGCAATGTGGTATTCAGATATGGCATAGCCAGTGTAAACACTTCGCCCAATTCAGATGGATTTGCTCTGGATAATATTAGAATAGGAAACAGAACCAGAACCATCTTATTAGAGAGTTTCACTAACAAAGCTAACCCCAACAGCGTAAACGGGTTGGCCATAGAAAAACGTGAAAGTGATTTTATAAAAACTAACACTTCGACTATTGGAACCGAATTGGTTAAGATCAATTATCATGTCGGGTTTCCTGCAATCGATCCATTTAATCTGGATAACCCTGCAGACCCAAGCTCTCGAGCTCTGTACTACAACATCACACAAACACCGTTAACGCGTTTGGATGGATATAAGAATCCAGGACAGACTGAAGCTTTCTTTTCCACGTGGGGGAATGAGCAGTATGGAATTAGAACCCTGCAATTGGCTCAAGCCGAATTGATTGTTGATGTCAACAATGGTGCAGATGGTAGTCTTCAGGTTGACGTTCAGGTTAATCCAAAAGTTGATCTGGGTGCCAACACAGTTTTACATGTTGCCATTCTGGAGAAATCCATAGCTTTTTCTGATCTAAACCCAACGCAGTCCGAAATGATTGCTACTGGTGAAACAGATTTTGAGTTTGTAATGAAGAAAATGCTACCATCCGCATTGGGAACCCGATTTAATCAAGTGGCACCGGCCGGACAAGTCAAGCCCTTCGGGCCATTCAACTGGTATCCGGAGAAAGCCACAATGTATAAACCAGCAAATGACCTGGCGGTAATTGTGTTTCTACAAAATGAGGACACGCGGGAAATTCTACAGTCAGAGATTAAGGAAGGTATTGCAGACCCTCCATTGGTAACAGGAATCAACAAAGATGTTCCACTCGAGGAAATTGCTATCTATCCCAACCCAGCTGACGATCAGATAGAAGTTCAATTACCCTTACCGGCACAGAATCGAATGCGCTTGTTGCTTTCCAGCCAGCTTGGTGTTATATCAACGGATACTGTATTTGAACCCGGCCAACAAACAAAGACCATCAACACGAAGGACTTGGCAGCAGGCATTTACTTCATACAAATACAAGACGGAGAGAAAAGAACTGTCAAGAAAGTTATGATTGTCCACAGATAATTAAAACCAGTCATAAAAGCCAAAAGCCCCCCACGGGGCTTTTTTTATTGAAAACCAGAAACGGATCCGCAGAATTTGGGACCCACGAAATCAAAGAAATGAAGTTTTTAATAAATCAAGTTTTTTGGCATCAAAAGCCCTTTTTTCTTTTGCCCTATTCCTTTTCTATATCTTGTGGCTTTGCTTAATTTGGGAATGAATTTCCTCTCCAAAAAAGATATGTAACGCATGGAATTGTTCCTTAGAGCTGATACCTGGCTGGCCCTCCTCACCCTTTGCTTTCTGGAAATAATCCTCGGAATTGATAATATTATCTTTATCTCCATCGTCTCCAACAAACTACCCGAGGAAAGCCAGAGACGAAAGGCACGCAACATTGGCTTGTTGTTGGCCATGGGAGTGCGTATCCTCTTCTTGCTGGGTATCACCTGGATCATCAGTTTTACAGAGCCTCTATTTACTGTCCCGGCCAATTTCGCCATAGACCATGATATGGCATTTAGTGGCCGTGACCTGATTTTAGGTTTTGGTGGGCTTTTTCTCATTGCAAAAAGTACCATGGAAATCAACCACGAGATGGAAGGTGACGATGAAGATGATGCAAGCTTTAAAAAAGCTGCAGTCACCATCTCAGGTACTATCGTGCAGATTATCATATTAGATATTATATTTTCTTTCGATTCCATCCTTACAGCAATTGGTGTGGTGGACCATGTGAGCATCATGATCATCGCTGTGATCGTATCTATCATAGTCATGATGATATTCTCAGGACGTATCAGCAGGTTCATCAAAGACCACCCTTCCATGGAGGTACTGGCCCTGGGGTTCCTGATCCTTATCGGTTTTATGCTTTTCCTTGAGTCGTTGCATTACGATATCCCCAAAGGCTATATTTATTTTGCGGTGGCATTCTCTATGATTATTGAACTCACCAACATCAGGGTAAGAAAGAAAAGAAAGAAGAAAACAGCGCCTGTGAAATTACACAAGCACTATAGTGAAGAGGATATGATGGATGCCATAAAAGATGAATAACACAATTGACGAACGTTACCCCATCGGTCCTTTCATCGGTAAGGATACCTACACGCAAAAAGAACTCGATGTCCTTTCTCAGCAAATAGAAAATCTTCCTGCCCGATTAATAAAAGAAGTCGATGGGATGACCAATAAAGAACTTGATACGCCCTATCGCAAAGGGGGTTGGACGGTGCGTCAGGTTATTCATCACCTGGCCGATAGTCATATGAACGCGTACATCCGAATGAAGTGGACACTCACTGAAAACACTCCACTTATTAAAGCCTATGATGAAAAGGCATGGGCGGAAACTGGAGAAACAAAACTTGATCCACAGATTTCTCTCGATCTTCTAAAAAGTCTGCATACCAAATGGGTAATGCTGATTAATAGCTTTTCTAAAGCAGACTTAAAAAGGGAGTTTACCCATCCGGAAACAAAAAAGAATCAATCACTGGAAAAAATGATTGCCATGTATGCCTGGCACAGCAATCATCATCTTGCTCATATCACTTCGCTAAAGCAAAGAATGGGATGGGGTTAACTGGCAGCTAATGTCG
This sequence comes from Cyclobacteriaceae bacterium, assembly GCA_039971015.1. GTDB lineage: Bacteria > Bacteroidota > Bacteroidia > Cytophagales > Cyclobacteriaceae > ELB16-189. The sequence continues at coordinate 222,560 of JBDVKV010000029.1, read as the reverse complement.
CGACTACCAGAATATAATCCGCCCGGTCTTCTTTTCACCAATCACCTGGAAACCATCTACCCCGCCTTGCTCAGAAAGGTAGGTGACGTGAATTATGTGCGCGAGCGGATAGCAACTCCGGATGATGACTTTCTTGATCTGGACTGGCTTCAACAAAATTCTTCTCAGTTGGTCATCATTTCCCACGGGCTTGAAGGAAATACACAGCGTGCGTACATCAAAGGAATGGCCAGGGCGTTCTACAACAAAGGGTTCGATGTACTTGCATGGAACTACCGCGGATGCAGCGAAGAGATGAACAGGCAGCTGCGATTTTATCACAGTGGTGCCACGGATGATTTGGATGTGGTGGTGCAACACGCTGTCAATAAAGAGATTTATCAATCCATTTCGCTGATTGGGTTTAGCCTTGGTGGCAATCTTACCCTAAAGTACCTGGGAGAGAAAGGAGAAAACCTGGACAACAGTATCGCAAAGTGTATCGTCTTTTCTGTGCCGCTGGATTTACATGCCAGCTGCATGGCCATATCAAAATATGCCATCTATAGCCAGCGGTTTATTAAAAGCCTCAAAAAAAAGGTGATTGACAAGGCCAAATTAAAACCTGAATTGGAAGTTGGCGGAATCCATCACATCAAAACCCTGATTGAATTTGATGATGCATATACCGCTCCCCTGCATCATTTTTCCAATGCCATCGAATACTACGAAAGATGCAGCTCTATTCATTTCGTAGATAACATAAAAACGTCAACACTTATTGTCAACGCTCAAAACGACCCCTTTCTTTCTCCAGCTACACATAGTCATTCCGCTCTTTATAACAATCCTTTTGTCCAATTTGAAAACCCAGAATATGGCGGGCATGTCGGCTTTACCCTTTTCAATCAAAATGGACTATATTGGTCGGAATTAAAGGCCTTGGATTTTATTATAGGGAAAAATGTTTGATCGTTACTCAATTGCTGCCAGCGCACAACAAATTACCGATCACTTTTCGGTGGATGTCCCCGCACATTACAAGAAATTCTATAATGCTGGTCCCACCCACCTACTCCCGGTAATCACTCATGATAATTCTGAAGGTGTTTCATTTTTTTATTGGGGAGCGATACCACAGTGGATTAAGAATAAGAATATCAGTGAGAAGTTAATCAACATCAGGGCTGAAACCGTCAAAGATAAACCTGCGCTGAAAAAAAAGATGGTGCGCTTTCGGTGCATCATCCCTATTGATGGGTTCTATAGCTGGAAAAGAATTGGCAAGAAATCAGCCATCCCCTATCGCTTTTTTCACAAGAAAAAAGAATTGCTGGCTATGGCCGGATTGTGGGAAGAGTTTGAAGATGAACAAGAGGAAACACACCACACTTTCAGTGTAATTACTACGCCATCCAACAAACAAGTTCTGCCTGTTAATGAGCGAATGCCTTTGTTGTTGAACAAAGAATCAAGGAATCTTTGGCTGAATAAAGATGCCTCTGAAAATGACTTGCTTAACTTATTGAATATTGAGCATACCATCGAGATGGAATCGTATACCGTGTCCCCGAGAATAGGATTACTCTCTGCCAATGAATCAACACTTTTCCTCCCTACTGCGCCTGCGGATCAATTCGGAAATCTTACCCTTTTCGACTAGAGACTAAAACCCGTCATCTTCTTCCTCCTTTTTTGCCGGATTTTCCTCTTCCTCCTTTTTCTTATCCTTCACCTTCTTTTCTTTCTTCTTTTTGGGAGTTTTTTTCTTCTTCACCTTACCGGTAGCAGCAGTAGAATCAGAAGGTAATGGTGGTGAATCAACAGCACTCGAGTCGTTCTTATCTTTCTTCTTGAAAAGATTCTTAAAGAAGCCTTTCTTTTCCTTAGCTCCTCCTCCCGCATTGGTACCCAGGTTCTTTCCACTTTTTTCTTCCAAAGCCGCACGAACATCAGGTAATACCAGCTGGTTTCTAAAATACCACATGTAGTTGTCCTGATCTACGTTGTACTTTTCTTTGGCCTTGGTAATGGCGTAAGCAGAATCGGTACGATCCAAACCTTGCTGAACGGCCGCACTATCAATTACATCCCTTTCTGCCATGATCAAATCCGCACCCTCTTCCAGTTTTAAAGAATCAGGAATAACAGGATACACCGGTTTCATCTCTACTGTTTTCAGACTCCTCATCTTCTTTCTGTAGGACTCTGGAACTGCAATCAAATATTTCGTCTTGCTGGCGGTAAGTATTTTTGGGGTGGAGTCCTCCTGGAAGTAACTGAATTTTTTTCTCAGCTCCTCCTTGTCATAGATATAAGCACTTTGGAAGGCAGGGCAAATCATTCTCTGAGTGCAAGAGCTCAGCAGGATAATTGTGCCAACCAATAGAAGCGCTATTCTTATCATTAAACCTAGACCTTCGCAATCAACAAAAATAAGGAATTAACCTCAAGTAATTCGGGGTAGACGGTATTTGATAAAATATCATAACTACCTGATTACTAGGCTATAAGGACTCAAGAGCTAACTTTTGACTTTTAGTTAAAGATTTTGTTACCAAATCGTAAGATTCCTTAATCCACGATTCCAGCACTTTATCGGGGATAGAACCGTCCATTTCGACCGTAATCCAGTGCTTTTTGTTCATATGGTACCCTGGCTGAACCGCTGGATATCGCTCCCTCAGCTCCATTCCCACCTCAGGCACACATTTTAGATTAATACTGGTAAACAAATCCAAATCAGTAAGAGCAAACATTTTACCCATTACTTTATACACCAATGTGTTTTTATCAAAGGGAAACTCCTCCGTCACACTCTTCATCCCCATACAGATATTCCTGTAGGACTCAATGTTCACAATACCCTCCGCAGAATAATATACAATACCCCCAGTAAGAAAATTACGATACTGATTTTGTTCACACCATGCATCATCTTAAGATTAATGTTGCTTGGTCTGGTGGCATCCTTACCCCTAAAGAAATATCCTCCCACTTCTCCTAACTTAAAAAACTCCTTGATGGTCAATTTTTTCTTTTGTTCAGATGCTTGTGTTTCTTTTTCCATCTTATTTTCAATTATTTACTTCCAATTTATGCTCAACCCAATTACCATCTTCCCGAATAAGACCTATCAATTCATCTACTGCACTTTCTGAAGGCACATTCTTCTTCACTACTTCTTTTCCCCTATAAAGTGTTATCCTTCCTGGGCCAGATCCCACATATCCGTAATCTGCATCTGCCATCTCACCGGGCCCGTTGACAATACATCCCATAATGCCAATCTTCACGCCCTTGAGATGATAAGTTCTTGAACGAATTTTAGCTGTTGTCTCCTGAAGATCGAACAAGGTTCTTCCACATGAGGGACAGGAAATGTATTCTGTTTTGGAAATGCGAGTACGGGTAGCTTGCAGGATGGTAAATGCTGTTTCATTAATCCTTTTATCCGCTCCACAATTTTCAGCATTGATAAAAATTCCATCACCTAAACCATCAATTAACAATCCCCCCATGTCTGTTGCTGCATAGAGCTGCAACTTATCCAGTGACAAATCGGAGTAACTTCTTTTGATGATCACCGGAACAGTACAATCTTCATTCATCAAACCTGCTACCAACCTCCGCTGCTCTGCCATACCATGCGCATTGTGTGTTTCTATGATCAAAACAGCAGTACGATCTTCTTTTATTTTTAAAACGAACTCAGGAGTTAAATCTTTCAACATTACCTGAATAAAATTCAAATGTTCCGATTTCTCCTCCTGAGAGAGATAGGTTTCCGAACTCATTACAGGGTAAGTCCGGTCTGTGCCCTTTGATTCTATCCACTTGTTGAAGTCACAAATGATACTGAGCGTACCAGGGATTTCAAAACCTACAGATTGACCCCCAACGTAAATAAAATCGCAGGCCATGTCAGTAATCGTCCACTTATCGAGCGGCACAGAATACTGATAACCAAAGGCAAACAACGATGCTGGCGTAATGCTTTCTTTTCTAGATAAGTCTGCCAGCACACGAGGAACGTTAGTCCCACCAATGTTGACCACCTCATGGGTTATTCTTTTATTATATTCAAAAGGGTTGATCGGGTAATGGTCAAAACCCGGAATCGCGTCTCCCTTTCGATTGACATATCGATCAGCTAGCATTTTAGCCACAGGCACCTCTGCTTCCGGCTCCTCGGTAAGAGATACCCTAATCGTGTCGCCCAATCCATCCTCGAGCAGAGTACCAATTCCCACAGATGACTTTATTCTCCCATCCTCACCATCACCAGCTTCGGTAACTCCAAGGTGAAGAGGGTAAGGCTGCAATCCTTCTTCATCTAATTTCTGTACCAGCAACCGGTAGGCTTGAATCATTACTTGCGGGTTACTGGCTTTCATTGAAAGTACGATGTCGTAGTAACCAAGGTCTTCACAAATTCTGACGAACTCCAATGCAGATTCTACCATGCCCAACGGGGTATCACCATATCTGCTCATGATTCGATCTGACAATGAACCATGATTTGTACCAATGCGCATAGCAGTTCCTTGTTCCTTACAAATCGCTACCAGCGGAGAGAATTTTTTACGAATGCGATCTAACTCTGCCTGATAAGCATCATCCGTATATTCGATAGTTTGAAATTTCTTTTTGTCCGCGTAGTTCCCGGGGTTAACCCTTACTTTTTCGACAATCTTTGCTGCCAGCTCAGCGGCATTGGGGGTAAAATGAATATCTGCAATAAGGGGGACAGCATATCCTCTGACCTTCAGTTCCTTCTTTATTTCCTCTAAATTCTGTGCTTCCTTTAGACTCGGTGCTGTAATTCTCACGTACTCACACCCGGCCTCTATCATCCTGATGGTCTGCTCAACGGACCCTTTAGTGTCCATCGTATCAATCGTAGTCATCGATTGAATTCTTATGGGGTTATCTCCCCCCATGGGCACCCCGCCAATATTTACTTCGCGGGTCTTCCTTCTGTTGTAGGCAACGAGGCTATTACAATATTTATGAATAGGAGTGATCTCAGGCTTCACAGACTAGTTATTTTTTGCAAAGTTAACCCCAAAACGGGACTTATTGTTCAACCAAAAGGAGCCTAAATATCGCCCAATTGAGGACGTATTATGAGCTCCTCAACCACACTTTGGGGAGAAAGGGAATATGCCCCAAAAATGGCGTCTGCTACGTCCTGAGCCTTCATAAATCGCTCTACAGGCAAATCAGAGCTCTCCCAGCTGGCCGTATAGGTTGCTCCTGCCATCACCGCGGTCACCCTGATGCCAAATTGTTTCAATTCTTCTCTTAGCACCTTAGAGAAGCCCAATAAGGCAAATTTGGAAATGGAATAGGATCCTCCATTGGGATAGGCAAACAGACTGGCCACGGAGCAAATAGAGAATATATGTCCCCTCCTGGCGGATTTCATATTTTTTACCAGCGCCCTCGTCACATGGTAGGCACTGTACACATTCGAGTCTATCATTTGCTCTAGTGCTCCTTCCCGTTCCTCGGTGATTAATCCAGGCTCAAAATACCCTGCATTGTTAACCAATATCTCCACCTGCCGATTGAGTGCTAGAATATCTTTCGCAAAACGGGCCTGTGCATCACGCTTACTTAAGTCAGCTACGGAATAATATAAATTTATACCATGATCACCTTCAATAGCAGTCTTGAGTTGCGCCAAATCCTTCTCATTTCTCGCGCAGGTAAAAATATCAAATCCTTCTCCGGCAAATTTCTCAATGACTGCCCTTCCAATTCCTTTTGTACCGCCTGAAACTACGATTAACTTTTTCATACCTACCTTTCCAAATAATGCCTATGAAATACTACATTTTTAAGCGCTCCAACACGCATAAGATCATAGATAAATTATTTTATCTTTGAGCAAGATAGCTATTTAATAAGGTTTAAATGAAGGGATTTGGAAGGTACTTGATATTCCTCGGCTCACTGGTAGTCCGAAGAGAATCATTTAAAACCTATTACAGACTTGTTTTGGATGAAGCTATTCTGGTAGGAGTAAATTCTATTCTTCTTGTGGCGCTTGTTGCCTCTTTCATGGGAGCGGTTACAACCGTACAGACTGCCTACAACATGGTAAGTCCGCTTATTCCCAAGTTTATCATTTCACAAGTGGTAAGGGAGATGACCATCCTTGAGCTGGCACCCACAATTATTGCCATTATCTATGCCGGTAAGGTAGGAAGTAGTATGGCGGGTGGACTGGGTACTATGCGCATAACAGAACAGATCGATGCATTGGAGGTAATGGGCATTAACGCTGCCTCTTACTTAGTATTACCCAAAGTCATAGCTTCCCTGCTCATGTATCCGATGCTGGTTATTCTCGCAGGCGTATGTGCACTGGTTGGAGGCTATCTAGTTGGTTCATTGACGGGTATCATCACCCCTACCGATTACATTTATGGTATCCGGTTCGTGTTCAACGAATATATGGTCACATTCGCGCTCATCAAATCGTTTGTTTTCGCCTTTATGATCTCCACTATTTCCTGCTTTAAGGGATACTATACTAAAGGTGGAGCACTGGAGGTAGGTATTTCAAGTACGGAGGCAGTAACAACAAGCGTTATTGCAGTTTTGATCGGTGATTACTTATTGGCCCAGCTACTCTTATGATCGAAATACAAAACATATCGAAATCATTCGAAGACAAGAAAATCATTCACAACATAAGTGGAGTTTTTGAGAAGGGTAAAACCAACCTCATCATTGGAGCTAGCGGAACCGGAAAAAGTGTTCTGCTTAAATGCATTGTTGGATTAATCCATCCGGATACGGGCACGGTCTTCTATGACGGAAGAAATTTTACAGATGCGGATAAGGAGATGAAGGCGGAGATCCGCAGAGAGATTGGTATGCTCTTTCAGGGTGGAGCACTTTTCGATTCAAAATCTGTGGAGCAAAATGTAATGTTTCCGCTTAACATACTTACCAAAATGTCTCCCAGCGAGAAAACAGACCGAGTTAATTTCTGTTTGAAACGAGTAGGGTTGGAAAACGTGAATAGCAAAATGCCTTCTGAAATCTCTGGCGGTATGAAAAAAAGAGTGGGTATCGCAAGAGCCATTGTTAATAACCCAAATTACCTTTTCTGTGATGAACCCAATTCAGGACTTGATCCACAGACATCAATTCTTATTGATGAATTGATCAAAGAAATCACCGATGAGTTTGACATTACTACTGTAGTTGTAACCCACGACATGAATTCGGTAATGGGTATTGGAGAAAAGGTTCTATTCATGTTTCAGGGAAAGAAACTCTGGGAAGGCTCAAAAGAGGAGATAATTTATTCTGGAGTAGAGGAGTTAGACAATTTTGTGTTTACCAATAAGGTAATGCAAAGCCTAAAAAAGAAATAATTCGCTAATCTACTTTTGGAAGCTCAATGTAGAAGGTAGTGCCCTCTCCATCACTGGTTTCAAATCTAATTGCTCCTCCACTTTGCTCAATCCCCTGTTTAGCAATGGCCAGTCCCAAACCTGATCCGGATTTTTTAGTACTGAAATGAGGCAAAAACACTTTATCCTTTAATTCTTTATCAATTCCACCTCCATCGTCTTTAAAACTAACCACACAGGTATCGTTCGTAGTTTCCACAGCGACAACAATATTTATTTTTTGGTCATCCTCGCGAGATTGCAACGCATTTAATATAATATTTGAAAAGACCCTGCTCAACAGCTGATCATCAGCCATCACATACACAGGTTTATCCGGAACCGATAAAGTAATCTCACCTTCTTTATAATCAGCGTGCAAGTAGACCACTCGCTTTACCAGGGAGGAAATGTCAACCCGTTGAAGTATCGGGGCCGGCATTTTTGCAAAAGCACTAAAAGAGGCAGCTATTTCATTCAATATCTCCACCTGCTGCAAAAGTGTTTGAATAGATTTTTTCGTCTTCTCTTCTGAAAGGCCTTTTGTCAACAAGGAACTTTCCATTTGCTGAAGGGTGAGTTTCATCGGAGTAAGAGGGTTCTTCACCTCATGAGCCACTTGTTTGGCAATTTCCCGCCAGGCCGACTCCTTCTGGATTCTTGATATTTCAATTTTACTCTGCTCCAGATTGTCCACCATCTTATTGTACTCATTCACCATCAAACCTATTTCATCATCAGATTTCCACTCCAGTTGTTTGTTTGACGTTGTCAGGCTGGTGCTGCGAAGTGTTCTTGTGATAAACTCCAGAGGAAATATTAACCAACGCATTGCAAAAAAGGACAGAAAAGAAAAAAGGATAAACACCACACAAAAAATCGTGATTATGTTAGCCATCACCCTGATTTGTGTTTTCTCCAAAGAAAACGCGGATTCAAAAAACGGAAGGCTCAATATCCCTACCAGGTTCCCCGAATCTGGGGATCGCATGGCATAATATGAACTGTTGTAGCGGAGTGTCCCTATTTGCTCGTTGTTGACAAACGACTGCTCAGCGCCATGGACAATTGCTTCAAAAGCCGCTCTGTTGACCAACGAAGGCAATATTCGATCTTCATAAATAAGAGGCTGGCTAGAGGCAAGAAGCTTTCCGGTAGGTAAAAATACGGTCGCATCTACATTGGCCAATTTAGCAAGATCTATCAGCTGATTTTCCAGATCATTAACTGACGCCAGGCTGTCTTTCTCATAGGTATCCAGTAAGGGCGCAAAACGCTCACCAATGGTTTTAGATTTCTCTTTGTACTCCTCTTTTAGTTGTGTCTCCGCTGAATTGCTGATTAAACCTAGCGTTGTCGCACTTACCATTACCAACGGAAGTACAAAGGCCAGATAAACATACAATTGTATTCTTGCAGAATAATTAAGAGCCCTCTGCTGAAAAAATGCTTTTGCGCCATACACCAGGAGGCCTATAAGGATGATACACAGACCAATAATAAAAAGGAATGAAAAATTCGTGACAATATTGAAGTAGGAGTAGGCAGGAGATGACACTACAGTTACCTCACCCTGATCATCTACGATACCAACATGCACAAAGTTGTTATCGATTATACCCTTGTCAAATAGCTCAGGGTATTCGAGCTGCTCCACCGAGAAATCTCTTTCATAATTATAGTCACCAAAACTGCTTTTAACCTGATCGTTGGTGTAAAAAGCGTAACTAAAATCCCTGTTTTTAAAATATTGAATAAAGCGATCATCCAGCAACAATTCCGGGAAGACATTTCTAGGAATTACCCGTTTTAAGGAAAGGTCCAAGACCACATAACCAGTTATCAAATTGAACCTGCTAATGGGGATCACCACAAGGTATCTCTTCGTGGACTCAGGGGTGGCATTCTTTAGAAAGAAAACACCTTCGTAGTTGGTTTTACTCGCCTCTTGCTGAAATTTAGTGATCAGCTCTGTAAAATTTAGATGGGTAGAGTTGTCATATGAATTGCCAGTTGAATTAAAGAGATGAATTTGAATGTCATATTTATCAAAATAAGCATTCAGGTATACCTGTTTTACTTTTTGACGAACAACTGCTTTGCTAAGAAAAGGGCTTCCCAATCGGGTTTGGACAAAAGGGTCTGAAGCAATGCGCTGAACACTCTCTCCCAGTAAATATTCTCCCAGGTAATCTCTGTCTGTAAGGAAAGCATTTGCAAATCGAAATTGGGCATTCACCTTTTCCTCTAAAACGAATTTCTTAATGGAAAGTGATCCTAACAGAGAAAATACAATAATCGCAATAAAGATATAAATGAAGGAAGCGTATGAAGTTCGAATCAGGTTTTTTGGCAGACTCATCACCCATATCAAAACCAAATAAAGCGTAGAAAGCAAAAGCGGCTCCCAATATCCTTTTTGGGTTAACCATGAAAAAGTCAGAAACAAGAAGAAAGTAAATCCCAAATACAGATAAAAATTAGCTCTATTTTCACCCGTAAGACTCCTTGCCATTTGCACAAACACATGCACCAGCATAAAGCAACACAGGAATGCTATTATTACTGCAATAAATGAGAATACCCTTAACGCATTAAAGGCAAGCGTCTGTGTGATATCCAGCACGATCGAAGAGTTGTGAAAGATCGTCTCAATAAACAGATAAGGGAGTAAGATGGAAAAATAACATAAGAGCAAAAGCAATATAATTACTGCTGTCCTTCCAACACCTTCTAAAGCCAAAACATTTTTTACAATTTTTAAATTATGGTAATTAAAAAACAAATAGACGATGGGTACTGCAATACAAATTGTATTGAGCAGCAAATCGCCTACTGACCGGTTGTAGCTGGAAGAGGCAAAAAAGGTAGGATCAAAAAGGGGAATATCGGGTGACGGGAAAAGCCAGAGCATTACCGCTCTCCCCCCCACAAAAAATCCCATCAATGATAAAAAAGCAAAACCGTACTGAGTTTTATCCTGAAAGAATACAACGGCATAATAGATGGCAACAATTAGCAGCAGCCAACCAATGAGTACAAACCAAAGTACCTGACTGTCTACTCCCGATAAGGGGGGCAACGGATCAGAAAGCGTAAAACTAAAAACCTCCTGACCATCAATAACAAATGATTGACCCTTCTCGGATGGATCATTAATAACAACATTGTAGCTAAGGAATATATCTTCATCCCAACTCGACACGAGATATCTATTATTAATCTTATACTTGTTTTGCAATGGCAACACACCCAACAAAAAGACACCGTCCTTTATCTCCCATTTTTTGAGCAGAAATGTGCCCCTTGGCCACTGAAGTAATCGGGCAGGAAAATCTCCCTGAACGGTATGAATCTCTGGCAAAAATTCGCTCCTGTTCCAATCCAAAACACTTGCACTGTCCATGAGAAAAAATGAATGACTGGCCTGTGTCAGATCTATTGAAGCCTGCGAAAGCAACGCGGTAGCTTCTCCGTCCATCTCCTCCACCTGCTCGGTTAGCCTATCGGTAATTTGGCTTAGGATTTCAGATTCACTATCACCTGAAGTCATCGTTAACAGGAAGCCAACGGCAATCAGGATAAGCCCCGGAATAGAGAAGAATATCGACCTGTTAATGTTCATTGATTATTGGTAATCAATAAAATTAACGAAATCACAGCGAGTTTACTTACCCAACAGTCGGATCGTATCGAATGCCTCCGAAGAAATACAGGAATAATATGCGGGAGTACCGGAATGAAAAAGGTGTGAATAATATTGCACCAATAACAATTGCAGTCAAATAAACCCAATCGGCTGGATTCCACAGGACGTACAGTGCAATACCAATAGTGGCGAACAATACCACACTTAATGCATAGCTGACAAACATGGCCCCAAAGTAAAATCCGGGTTCAGGTTCAAATGTTGATCCGCAGTTGGGGCAGTGAGAGTTCATCTTCCAAAACCCTGACAAGTCCAACATAGAAGTTTTAAACATATCCCCTTTACGGCACTTGGGGCACTTACCTGAGCACAGTGCGCCTTTCCAGCTCTTTGCGTGCATTAGATCTAGTTGTTTTATACCAAAAAAAAGCAACAGCTCCTACAGCAACATAAGGAGCAAAAAATAGGTACATAATTCCAAAATTGATACCCGCTGCAATACCGGGATCTCCGTTGCTGACATTATTCTCCAGCGTAGCCCTACACATGGCACATTGTGCATAAGCACCAGTAATACCAGCAAGAAGGAATACAATTAAAGCAATTAGCGTTTTCATTTCTATTGATAATAAGGACTTATCATTAGGTAGACGATTACTCCGGTTATCGCTACATAAAGCCAGATTGGAAACGTAAATCTAGCCAATGCCCTATGCTTTTCAAAATTACCGGCAAGCGCCCTACTTAACGTAAACAATACCATGGGAACAACAGCGATTGACAATAAAATGTGCGTAATTAGAATAAAAAAATACAGATATTTTATTGCTCCCACCCCACCATACGAGGTAGACTCAGAAGTCATGTGATAGGCCACGTACATCACCAAAAAGGTAGCTGACAATCCCAGGCATGTTTTCATCAGCCCTTCATGGAGGGCTATCCTTTTATTTTTTATAGCCCAAAGTGCCACCAGTAAAAGAACAGCGGTGACCCCATTAATGGAAGCATAAATTGGGGGCAAAAAGGAGAAATCATAACCATCCACCTTCACCCCAAACAACAAGGCCACAACCAGCGGTATGGCTACAGATAGTGTTATTATTAGTTTCTTATAGGGTTCTTTTTCCTCACTCATTTTAGTACTGTTTGAAAATTATTTTCAATTCAAGGATCAAACGATCGATCTCTTTTAAAGAAGCATTGGGGTACAATCCTCTAATATGTCCTTCCGTATCGACCAGGACAATTCTATTGGCATTCGCTAAAAAAACACATTGCTGCTCAAAGTCATATTCATCCACTATTATTTCACCATCAACTGCAGGTAATTCATTCCCATTTTTTTTCAGAACAATTATCTGTGGTGAGTCCTCCCCGAATTCATCCTGAAGTCTGCTTAGCTGAAATAAAGCATTGTCAAACATTTCATTGGTAAGCCCTGCGGAGAACAGAATTACCGCCCCGTCAGCAACATCAACTTTCTCAGATTTCACCGTGTAGGGTAAAGAATACTCCATCTCACAATTGCCCGGTAAGTCATCTTCTGTTTGATAAAGGACTGGCACCTCGAATTCATTTTTCCCGAAAAAGTGCAGAAACAAAAAAATGATTACTGGCTGTAGCAACGCCAGAAATAATAGCAATCCTTTACGCATCATAAGCAAAATTAGAACAAAAAAAGAAGGCTAAAGTTATTCACCTTAGCCTTCTCTGTGAATTACATCATTAACTCAAAAATTTATTTCTGAGAACTTCATTCCTTCGTAAACAAAAGCTACCAGCATCCAAACGATAAATATCATGGGGATAAGAATAGACCACAATAATACTTTAGCTTCATACCTGAGGTGCATAAACTCACCAACGATATAGGCCGCCTTTACGATGGTCATCCCAACAAATATGGCAGTCTTTAACGTTCCGTGCGGCATGGTGAATGCTATCAAAAATTCCAGGGCTGTGATGGCACCCAGAATTCCAGCTACGGTCCACAGTTTTTTAATCTTCTCTTTGTCTGGAGGAAGTACCGTTACTTGAGGTTCTTGAGTATGAGACATGTTATCGCAATTAATTATTAAACAAGGTAAAAGAAGGTGAACACAAACACCCATACTAAATCTACAAAGTGCCAGTACAGACCTACTTTCTCTACCATTTCATAGTGGCCTCTTCTTTCGTATACACCTGTAAACGTATTGTAGTAAATCAAAAAGTTGAACATTACCCCACTAAAAACGTGGAAGCCGTGAAAGCCTGTAATGAAGAAAAAGAATCCGGCAAAATCTGATGGCCCATATTGATTAATGCTCAGGCTGGCGCCAGTCACCTCTTTAGTCACCCATGCTCCATTCACAAAGTCTTTAACCAATGTAGGTGTATCGGTGCCCACTATAAAGTGCGTCCATTCCCAAGCCTGGCAAGCCAAAAATGTAATACCTCCCAACAACGTCCACAACATCCATTTCTCAACGGCCTTTTTATCCATTCTATGACCAGCTTCTACGGCAAGTACCATAGTGACACTACTCATGATGAGGATAAAGGTCATAATACCCACAAATACAAGGGGCAATTCTATACCATGTAGAAACGGCACAGCCTCAAATACCTTCTCGGGTATGGGCCAGTACTCCGTAGAGAATGTAAATGCCTCTACTGTACCTGTATATGCGTCATGTGCTGAGCGAACCAGTCCGTAAGTAATAAGCAAAGCCGAAAAAGTGAATGCATCTGAGAGCAGGAAAAACCACATCATGAGTTTTCCGTAGCTCGCACCCATAGGTGAAACCCCTCCGTCCCAAACGCTTCTTCCTGGTGGTACCGTGGTGGCTGAAGTATGTGCCATAGTCAATTTTAGATTATCGATTCAATAATAGAAAGATGAACAAATATAGCCAAAGTCCACCCAAAAAATGCCAATATGTGGTACACATTTCTATCTGTGCGAGGCTTCTGGAGTGGATTTTGAAGCGATATGCGGACACCAATACAATCACCAGATAAACCAGTGCACTGATAATATGAAGTCCGTGAAGTCCTGTTATAATGTACAAAAATGATCCTGAAGGATTACCAACAAGATGAATGCTGTGATCGACCAAATCCAACCACGCCATCCATTGCCCAACAAGGAATACCAGCCCTAATCCCATTGTGATCATAACCAGTACTTTAACTCTTTCCAGTAAATCTTTTTTGGCCGCCCAGTAGGCCATCTGCATGGTAACACTGCTTACCAGAATAACTGCAGTGGTCCAGTACAGGGTTGCAGGCAAATCAAAATACAACCAATTGCCTTCTGCTTGACGCACAATATAAGCTGAAGTGAGTGACGCAAACAGCATCCCCACACTCGCCACAAAAAGCCACATCGCAAATTTCTTTGGATGCATTGCCAACTGTTTTTTTGGCTCTTCTACAATCTTAAATTCTGATGTCATAGCTAACTCACTTTATCCAACAAATACGCAATCTGAACTATAGGTAAATACAAGAAGGAACCAAACATAATACGCAGAGCGGATTGGCGACTTCCTGTTTTCATCAATGAAAAGGTTTGTGCAAAAAATGCAACACCACAAACAGTAGCCACCATGGCAGAATATATTCCTGTAATTCCAAATACTGCCGGAAGCAGACCCAGTGGTATCAAAAACATTGTATAAACCATGATCTGAATGGCGGTGTTTATATTCTTTCCTTCTTTTGAAGGCAATAACTTAAAACCTGCTTTCTGATAATCGTCATCAGCTACCCAGGCGATCGCCCAAAAGTGTGGAAATTGCCAGATGAATTGAATTCCAAAAATGATCAGCGCCTCATGGGTTATTTGTCCGGTAGCTGCAATCCACCCCAATAATGGTGGCAATGCACCCGGTATCGCACCTACAAAAACTGCAATAGGCCCTACCCGCTTCAACGGTGTATACACAAAACTGTACAACACCATCGAAATCAGAGAAAGTAGAACAGTCAAAGGGTTGGTATACATCCAGAGTATCCAAACGCTAAGTCCCATGCATAATATAGCGAATAAGGTGGCCTCATTGGGTGTCACTCTTCCGGTAGGAATTGGACGCTCCATGGTGCGTTTCATCACCTTATCAAAATCCTTTTCTAAAATCTGATTGATACATACTGATGCGCCTGAAAGCAGAAATCCACCTAAAGTCACCATGAGTAAAACTCCCCAGTTGATATCACCACGTGATGCAAGACCATACCCAAAGGCACAAGAAAAAGCAACCAGCAATGAGAGCCTCACTTTTAACAATTCTATAAATGACTTTGCCTTGGCCAACGCCAGGGAAAAACGAGTCAATTCATGTGCTTGTCCTGTAATCATTCTACTTTATTAAACACCAATTTTTCCTCAGTGTTCAGGTTAAAATACATATGCAGCTGAAGGCCAAAAGTAATTGTTGCCAGTACCAAATGAAGAGGTTGAAGAAAGGCTGGTACTCCAAAATAGGCCATTCCAGTACCCGTCAATAAGGTCCCCAAAATTAAAATTATTAAGGATAGTGGTAAAGCTTTATTGCCGCTAGTTTTCCTTAAAAGGTATAATAATAAGAGGTGCAAAATGACCACCAGCCACGAAAATGACCGATGAATAATAAAAGTGTTACCTGCCTCCTCAATCCATTGATTTCTTGGGATCATTGCATCGGCAATCTGATCGATCACCTCCCTCACATTGGTACCCAAAAAGATTTGTACAAAAAGCGTAACCATGCAGGATAAAAGCACCCACTTAAGCAACGGACCGCCACTGATGCCCACATGGTGATCCTCCTTACTCAAGTCCAATAAATAAAATAGAATAGCTACAATCACCAGTGCCAGAAACATATGGATGGTAATTGTCCAGGTGGTAAGATTGGTAGAGACCACTATAGAACCAAACCATCCCTGAAAAATGACAGCCAGCAAGGTGATCAATGATAGTATAAATATTTTGGGATGACTTTTCCGTAGCCTAATAGACCTCCAAAATAAAGCGATGATAAACAATCCGATAGCTACGCCTACCAATCTGTTCATATACTCCACCCAGGTCTTCGCAGCATTAAAATCTGCCTCCTCCCGGATATCCTCATCATTGAGTAATTGATGGGCTGTTTTATCCATCCCTATCAGGGAAAGGTACCTGGCAAACTTTACGTTTTTATTGTGTCTGTATTCGGAGTAAACCTCCTTATAATCAGCAGGCAATTGCTCTGCCGATGTTGGAGGAACCCATTGACCGAAGCATGTAGGCCAGTCAGGGCAGCCCATACCCGATCCGGTGCTTCTAACTATTCCACCGACAAGGATTAAAAAATAAACAGCAATCAGGGTAGATAAGCATAACTTATAAAATCCCCTGATTGCTGTCTTACTCAATTAATTAGTGTAATGCGATTAATGCTTTTTATCGTCAACTACGATGGCGTTTTTATCTTCCATCTCTAGTTTTATCAGATCATTCTCATGTGGCAAGTTCGACTCTGGTGTTTCAGAATAAGGAACTGTTTGAGGAATATAATCATCTTTTGCTCCTGGCTTGCTGTAGTCATATGGCCAACGGTATACCGTAGGGATTTCACCAGGCCAGTTGCCGTGCCCAGGATTGCGTGGCGTTGTCCACTCCAAGGCATTTGACTTCCATGGATTTGCTGACGCAGCCTTTCCTCTAAACATACTGTAAAAGAAGTTGAACAAGAATATAAACTGTGCCGCAAGCGTAAGAATAGCCGCTACACTTACCAACATATTCAAATCCGCAAATGAATTGAATGTCTCAAAGTTAGTCCATGAATAGTACCTGCGAGGGAACCCTGCAATACCTATGTAGTGCATAGGGAAGAACACAAGGTACACTCCTACGAAGGTAAACCAGAAGTGTATCTTACCCAGTCTGTCATCCATCATCCTTCCAAACATTTTAGGGAACCAGTGGTAAACACCCGCCAACATACCAAAGAAAGAGGCAGCGCCCATTACAAGGTGAAAGTGAGCCACTACAAAATAGGTGTCATGTAACTGGATATCCACTGCAGAGTTTCCCAGGAAAATACCCGTAATACCACCTGAAAGGAAGAACGAAACCAAACCAATGGAGAACAACATGGCTGGCGTAAAAATGATATTACCTTTCCAGAGTGTTGTGACATAGTTAAATATCTTAACAGCCGATGGCACCGCAATAATCAAAGTAAGTAGTGTAAAGATTGAACCCAAGAATGGGTTCATACCCGTTACAAACATATGATGTGCCCACACTACGAATGAAAGGATAGTGATAAACAATATTGAACCTACCATCGCCTTGTATCCAAAGATTGGTTTACGCGAATTGGTAGCAATAATTTCTGAAGTAATACCCAAAGAAGGTAAAATCACAATGTAAACTTCCGGGTGACCCAGGAACCAGAACAAGTGCTGGAACAATATTGGGCTTCCTCCTTGATTAGGTAACGCCTCTCCGTTGATATAAATATCAGACAGATAGAAACTGGTACCCATACTGCGATCAAAAATTAATAACAATGCAGCAGCAAAGAGTACTGGAAAAGAAAGCAAACCTATAATGGCCGTGAAAAAGAATGCCCAAATTGTAAGCGGTAGTCTTGAGAAAGACATACCCTGCGTACGCATATTAATGATAGTGGTAATGTAGTTAATACCTCCCAGCAACGAACTGACAATAAAGAGCGCCATTGCCACCAGCCATAAGGTCATACCCATTCCAGAACCAGACATAGCCTGAGGGAGTGCACTCAATGGAGGGTATATGGTCCAACCTCCACTTGCAGGCCCGGTTGACAAGAAAATGGATATAAACATGATGGCACCGGAGAGGAAAAAGAACCAGTAAGACAACATGTTCATGAAACCTGATGCCATATCACGGGCACCAATCTGTAAAGGAATCAAAAAGTTACTAAAGGTACCGCTTAGTCCGGCTGTCAATACAAAGAACACCATAATGGTACCGTGCATGGTTACCAGAGCAAGGTAAAATTCAGTATCAATTTTACCTTCAGGTGTAATCCACTCTCCCAATAAGGGTTTTAACCAGGTAAGGTCAGCATCCGGAAAACCCAATTGCAGACGGAAGAGCACAGACATAACGCCTCCTAT
This sequence comes from Cyclobacteriaceae bacterium, assembly GCA_039971015.1. GTDB lineage: Bacteria > Bacteroidota > Bacteroidia > Cytophagales > Cyclobacteriaceae > ELB16-189. The sequence continues at coordinate 204,389 of JBDVKV010000029.1, read as the reverse complement.
CAATGCCCAGAACATACCCGTGATCAAAAATTGCTTCGCAATTATTTTATGATCCTGGCTGAAAATATAATTTGTCCAGAAATTACCATGACCGTGCTCATGATCATGATCGTCATGGTGATGAACATCTGCCTGCGTGTGTAAATCTACTGTTGCCATTCTATGAGATGTCTTTAATTGCTAATTGATACAGTTTGTGTTGTGGCTCCTACAGCAGCCTCACTTTCAACGGGTATCCCCGATTTAATCATTGCTACTTCTCTGAGCGCTGAAGGCACCTTCGTCAGGTATTCCGGATTTTGTTTCAACCAGGGTTCCTGAGCAGCCTTCCATTTTTCATAATCTTCCGGCTCGTCCACCACTACTAAAAAGCGCATCGAGAAGTGGCCTTTTCCACATATCTCGGTACAAGCCATTTCGTAGTTAAAATCAGGGTTACCTGTCTCATTTCTCATATCCTGAGTAGACTTGGTAGCCACAAACTTAAAATTGGTATACATACCCGGTACAGCATCCATCTTTACCCTGAAATGGGGAAGAAAAACACTGTGCAAAACGTCCTTAGCTCTTATTTTCAAAAGCACTTCTTTTCCTTTTGGAATGTGAAGTTCTAGCGATTTAAAATCGTCAAATGAATTTTTGTCTGTGAGATCCAATCCAAACTCATTGACTGCATCAATCAGTTTGTAGTTCACCTCACCTAACTGCTTATCTTTTACACCCGGATACCTTGCCGTCCAGGCAAATTGTTGTCCAATAACTTCAACTATTTCCGCATCCTCCGAAGCAGGACCAGTAATTTCATTCCACACCCTCAAGCCTCTGAAAATCAACAATGCCAAAACAATCGCAGGTATTACTGTCCAGATAATTTCAAGTTTATGACTGTCAGGGTAGAACGTAGCTTTTCTATTCGCATTGTACCTGTACTTGTAAGTAAACCAGAACATAACAATGGAGATCAACCCAAAGGCAAGTATGGTGATCCACATGGTTACCCAGAATAAACCATCCGTAATTGCTCCATGTTCGGACGCGACAGGAAGTACATAACTATCAAAATGAGCATAGGAATACCAGCCGAACAGCACCAATCCTAATACCAAAAAAACCATAAAAAGATATCCATGCGTATCATTCCCAGGATGTTCACCTTCTTTCGATCCTTTCACAAGCCCCACCAGATTGCCTATCCGGAAAATCATGTAAAGTATGAACAGGACAAGTATTACGCCCAAACCAATAATCAGACTCATCATACTATTTTATTAAGCAATTTCATTAAATATCTTTTTCACTGTCATTAAATGTGGTGGTTCAAAGCCTCTCCCATCATAGGATGATTCTTTGCTACCAACGGTGCTTTAGATAACGCATTCAATGTTATAAATAAGAACGCTGCCATAAACACCATAGCCAATCCAATTTCAATAAACCCTAAACCTCCATCATGCTGCATCACACCAGGTGTAACCATATTGTAGAAATCAAACCAATGCCCAACGATAACAATAGGACACACGACCTTCAGCATTGACATATGACGCTTTGCATCTCTTGTCATCAATAACAAGAATGGAAGAACAAAGTTCAGGATAATGTTGGTATAAAATATCCAACCGTAAGGGCTGTTGTTGATTCTTGTTACGAAATAAACGGTCTCCTCAGGAATATTGGCATAGTAAATCAACAAGAACTGGCTGAACCAGATGTATGTCCAGAAAATACTAAAGGCGAATACAAACTTACCCAAGTCATGAAGATGATTTGCATTGAGCAGCTTTAGATAACCTGCTTCTTTCAAATAGGCGGCTGCTACTGTAATAAACGCCAATCCAGTTACCCACCAGCTGGCAAATACATACCATCCCATCATCGTACTGAACCAGTGGGTATCGATACTCATCACCCAATCCCATGCAGCAACGGATGAGGTCACAGCAAATATCACAAGGAATACGGCAGATAAAGAACGTGCCTTTGTCCAATGTGCAGTGCCCCCATTGATATCTTCAGCCAACATCTCTTTTTTGATCCAGATAAAGAACATATACCAAAGGCCGAAGAAAACAACCAATCGCAGCACATAGAACAGCGGGAAACCACCCGCCTCCAGTGGCCAGAAAAAGTATGCACTCTTTCCATTGATAATGGCATCAAAACCTTCTCCTTCAACATACAAATCGTGATGAGTCCAGTGAAATACATCAGCCTTCACAATGAACCACAGCACCAACATCAGTATACCCGAAATTGGAATCCAATGTCCCATGGCCAGGGCAATTCTTTTTACTGGCACCGACCAGCCAGCCTGAGCTGCATATTGTATTGCTACAAAGAACAATCCAATGATTCCCAATCCGGCAAAGAAGACATTGTTTTGCCAAAGAGAAGTATACACTCTCTTCAACCAAACAGGACTCCCGTGGTGCTCCTCAGCAACGGCTTCATCGCCTTCTGCTGCAGCGGCCTGCTCAGTACTTGCTACCAGATTGTCTAATACTTGTGCGGAGGCGTGTTCCTCCCCATGACCAGATCCTGAGCTCATGGCCATGAATACCCCAAGTATAAAAAGCACAATCCCAACAGCACCAACTATAGCAATCTTCTTTTTTGCTTCGGGTTTGAATTCGTAATTCTCTTCGGCTACCATTTATTTTCTTTCAAAAATTTGAAACTCCTTATTACTTCTTTTGTAAAGTCTTCACGTATTTGGCAATCTTCCAGCGGTCTTCAGGGTTAATCTGAGAACCATGTGGTTGCATTAGGTTTCTTCCCCATGTGATCACATGAAAAATATGTCCTTCTGTAATATTGACATAAGCATCTCCCTTAAGATTCGCCACACCTCCTACAAGTCCTTTATCAACACCATCAATGGTAACACCTGTTGCCACTTTTCCATCTCCCTCCCCTTTAGCACCATGGCAATGGTTGCAATACACCGTATACAATGCCTTTCCTTCTGCGATGATGGCTGCGGTACTATCAAGCGGATTTTTAATGGTAGCGCCATACTCAAGGCTGTCTTTTCCAACACGGTAAGGCAACCAACCATTCTTATTTCTCTTTACGGTATAAGGAGCTGGTTCTCTCATGTTCATCCTGTTGGGATTGTACTTATTGGAGTTAAAGTATTCACCTCTTCCATTGTTGAGAGAATTCACCCAGGTTCCTGCACTTTCGTCAGTAACTTGAGTAAGTGGTTCATAGGCGACTGAGTGGTACATATTGGCCGCATACTCACGCCCTGGATTATCTCCACCTGCCTTACATCCGGCCAACAAGGCTGCGCCTGCTATCGCGATTAAAACTGTTTTTAGTAGTTGCATATTTCGCATCCGCTTTTAAAAATTCTTATCGTTAACTTCCTGAGCTCCACTTTCTTTCAAAATAGCTCCTATATCCTCCTTACCAATTTTATTGGTAGCCAAATCAATAGCCATGATGTGCTTGTCGTCTGTACTTCTCAAGTCAAACTGTTGCGGCCACCTGTACGGCTTCATATCACTTACAATCATGAATGTGGCCACCATCCCCAATGCGGAAAGCAACACCGTCAATTCAAAAGTCACAGGAATAAAGGGAGGCAAGGAAGCAAAATTCTTTCCTCCAATGATCATTGGCCAGTCATATCCCAGCATCCATATCTGCATAATTAATGCAAGGCTTGTCCCTGTCATTCCGAAGATAAATGCTGCAATGGGAAGGCGTGTTTTTTTATAGCCGAGTGCCTCGTCCAAACCATGAACAGGAAATGGTGAGTAGACCTCATGGATCTTAACCCCCTTATCTCTTACTTTCTCCACGGCATGAAGAAGAACATCTTCATCATCAAACACACCTAACACAAAATTCTTATTGCTTTCCATGATTGATTAATGCTTTTTTTCTGACGATGACTTAATAATACTCTTTACCTCCGCCATATTGATCACCGGGAAGAACTTGGCAAACAAAAGGAATGCTGCAAAGAAGAATCCGAATGTTAAGACATACTCTCCCACATCATACATGGTTGGATAAAACATCGACCAGCTTGAAGGAAGGTAATCTCTATGTAGAGAAGAAACAATGATCACAAATCGCTCGAACCACATTCCAATGTTTACCACTATGGAAAGGACAAATGTAGAAACGAGACTGGTTCTAATTTTCTTAAACCAGAACAACTGTGGAGATATCACATTACATGTCATCATACACCAATAGGCCCACCAGTAGGGACCAAACATCCTGTTGATAAAGGCATATTGTTCTGCAGGTACCTGACCATACCAGGCAATAAAGAACTCAGTGATGTAGGCGATACCTACAATTGAACCCGTCACAATGATGATGATGTTCATCAACTCCACGTGATAGATAGTAATATAGTCTTCCAGCTTAAATACTTTTCTGGTAATCAAGAGCAAGGTAAGTACCATTGCAAATCCAGAGAAGATCGCACCCGCCACAAAATAGGGAGGGAATATAGTTGTATGCCATCCGGGAACAACTGATGTTGCAAAGTCCATGGATACAATCGTATGCACTGAAAGTACAAGTGGTGTAGAAAGGCCGGCAAGTATCAAAGCAACAGATTCGTAGCGCATCCACGTTTTTGCACCTCCTTGCCATCCAAAGCTTAGTGCGTTGTAGATAATTGCTCTCGTATTATTTCCCATTCTTACAGCGCGATCACGGATCACGGCAAAATCAGGAATAAGACCAATATACCAGAACACTAATGATACAGTGAAATAAGTAGAGATCGCAAATACGTCCCAAAGCAATGGTGAGTTAAAGTTTACCCACAAAGAACCAAATGCATTAGGAAGCGGTAATGCCCAGTAGAAACCTAACCACAAACGACCCATGTGAATTAATGGGAAGGTAGCGGCACAAATTACGGCAAAGATCGTCATCGCCTCCGCTGCGCGGTTGATAGACATCCTCCACTTCTGACGGAACAATAACAAGATCGCTGAAATCAAGGTGCCAGCGTGACCAATACCTACCCACCAAACGAAGTTGGTGATATCCCAAGCCCATCCAACGGTTTTATTAAGGCCCCACATTCCAATTCCGTTCCACAAGGTCATGGACATGGTATAGACACCAAATCCAAGAAGGACCAGTGAAACACCAAATGCCATCCACCAAAGTTTAGTGGGCTTCCCTTCGACCTGACGGCTGATATCTTCAGAAACGTCACTTACCGTTTTGCCACCGGTGATGAGAGATTCGCGTAGTGATGAGCTTACTTGCATAAAATCGTTATCCGTTTATTTACTATGCGTTAGTTACGTCTTTGTTCTTAATCTTAGTAAGGTAGAAAATATTCGGTTTCACACCGATCTCTTCTAACACTCTATAAGCGCGTGGATTGCCAATCTGCTTGTCAGAGCTGTTTGGTCTTTTCTCATCGCGGGTGATTTGCAACAATTTACTGATCTGGCTGTCTGCATCGTTCATGTCTCCAAACACAATTGCGCCTGATGTACATGAAGCCTGACATGCTGTTACCACATCTCCGTCTTTCAGCTTTCTTTTTTCTCTCTTGGCTTCCAATTTACCTGACTGAATACGCTGCACACAGAAAGAACATTTTTCCATTACTCCTCTTGACCTTACAGTAACGTCCGGGTTCAACACCATACGTCCCAGGTCTGTGTTCATGGCAGGGTTAGCCTCGTAGAATTGCTGATTGTCGTGATATTTAAACCAGTTGAAGCGTCTTACTTTATATGGACAGTTGTTGGCACAATACCTTGTACCGATACAACGGTTATAAGTCATTTGATTTAAGCCTTCCGTGCTGTGGGTGGTAGCCGCCACAGGACATACCGTCTCACAGGGAGCGTTGTTACAATGCTGACACAACATCGGCTGGAACACCACCTCAGGGTTCTCTGCCGCATGCTCTAGTGCTTCGTAGTCGCTGATGTCAGCGGCATCGCTGCTGTAGTAACGATCGATACGCAACCAGTGCATTTCCCTGCGGTTGATCACCTCCTGCTTTCCTACAAGAGCAACGTTGTTCTCAACATTACAAGCAACAATACATGCCCCACAACCTGTACACGAGTTCAGGTCAATAGACATTCCCCAATGGTGGTTATTGTAGTCGTGTCCTTTCCACATGCTAATTGTGCCAGGATCAACTTTCTCTTCCCACTTGGTGATTTTTGTAAACTCACGTCCTGCTTCAGGATCTTTCTTGAATTCACTGAGTACAGATTCCTGAATCACATTGCTGCGACCCATGTAGGTCTGGTGAATTTGAGTTTGTGCAATCTGGTAAGGCTCATCAACAAAAGTCGGAGTCACACCAGAGGTAATATTATAGTTAAGCGACCCATTCGCCATTACGATTAATGGATACGCATTCTGACCAAGGTTCTCTGCTACCTTACCCACTTTGGTTCGTCCATAACCAAGGGCAATACCAATTGTCCCTGGTGTTTGACCAGGTTGAACAAGAGCAGGAAGTTTAATTGACTTTCCTCCAATTGCAATATTCAGATACTGAGTTCTGCCTTCCGCATCGTTGTTTACGCCAAGGCTTGCTGCATCTTTTTGTGAAATAGTAGCATAGTGATCCCATACGGCTTTAGTGATAGGGTCTGGCAATTCCTGCAATAGCGGGTTGTTTGCTTGAGAACCATTTCCAACACCGTAGCTTTCATATAAGGCAATTTCAAAACCAGCATTGTTGGCTTTGTAGTTGGCACTAATGGATGAGGCTGCAGCGTTTACGTCTCCAGCAAATGATGGACTTCCTTCGGACTCACCACCCATTTCAAATACACCATCGTACAAGCACTTGTCCCAGAACGCCTGGAATCCAAGACCCAGGGCAGATTGATCGAAGTACCAGTTTTTCCAGTTGTTTTTAACAAAAGAGAAATATTCCACCTTCTCTCCTGCCCACATCAAAAGGCTTTCCTGCGCCTGACGTGTTTTGAAAATAGGTGTAATAGCTGGCTGCGAAAGACTGAATGAATTAGCCTTAGGTTCAAAATCATTCCAGGACTCCAGGTAATGATGATCCGGAGTTTTGTAAGCAGACATTGAAGCTGTTTCATCTTCTGTGTAAGAAGTAGAAACAGTCAATGAGATATTTTTTAGAGCAGCGCCTAATTGAGCGCCCATTGGATGATCGTAGACAGGATTACAGTTGTAGAAAATAACTGCTCCAATTCTGCTGGCCTCAACATCTGCAACAAATGCCGCCATGGCTTCATCATTTCCCTGACGGAAATTAACAGCTTTGTCTGCCAAAATAGTTGATCCATAGCTCTCAAGCATGGCATTGATTCCATTCACCAATACTTGAACGTCCTTATCATTGGAGCCACTCACCAGCAATGCTTTCCCGCGATTTGCCCATAGCTCGTCAGCTGCCTTGCTAAGGTTAGCCACTTTGTCTATTCCTGCCGAAACAGTGGTACTTCCTGCCTTTCCGGCAATAAGGTTGTAAAGCTGTGCCACCACTAACCCTTCCTGCGAAGGCTTAATCATAGTGCGGTAATCCGCATTGGCACCTGTTAAGGTAAGGTTGGTTTCGAATTGATAGTGACGAGACATATTTCTGTTGTCCTCACTGATCTTTCTATTGGTGCTGTACTGTTTCGTAAACTCGATGGGAGACAACCATGTTCCCAGGAAATCAGCACCCACACTCACTATGAGTTTTGCTTTTGCAAAATCATAAGAAGGTATAAATGCATTTCCGAAAGAAGCTTCATTGCCCTTAAGTATACCATAATAAGATACCTGATCGTACTGAACATGGCTCGCTGTAGGGTACTTGGATTTAAAGCGCTCAATAGCAGCCTTGGTACTTGGACTTAGTATGGTATTGCTTACAATTCTAATCTGACCATTGGCAGCTGCTACTTCCTGTAGTTTAGCAGTAATTTCTTTGTCTACATCTTCCCAGCCTGCATTGTCATTTCCTTTCTTAGGTCCACGCAGGCGATAGTTGTCGTACAACGACATCACGGAAGCTTCTACCTGGGCATTGGTTCCACCCATGCTCACTTTAGAGAGCGTATTTCCTTCTATCTTAATTGGACGTCCCTCACGCGTTTTTACTACCACACTGCAGTAGTCTCCACCATTCACGTAGGTAGAAGCGTAATAATTAGGGATACTTGGATCAGCATCAACAGGCTTATTCACAAAAGGAATAGCTTTCCGAATGGGTGCCTCACAGGCAGCCAATGAGGCCGCAGCTACGCTGAAACCCATCATCTTAAGGAAATCTCTGCGGCTATGACGCGGGTCATTCTCAACACTAAGATCAACGAATTCCTTATCCGCATGTTTTACAAACGCTGGATCGTTCTTTAGTTGTTGAATTCCTTTCCAGTATGTCTTTTTTGTAATGCTCATACTTATTCTAATCCAAAAATAGAGTCTATATTAAATTAATAGTGACACTTTGCACATTCTAATCCACCGATGTCTTCCACCTTCATTGCATTGTTATTATGCAACTCAAGAAGATTATCATAGTAGGCATTGCCCTTGGTGTTCAAGTCTGTCTTGCGGTGGCAATCGATACACCAGCCCATGGTAAGTAATGAATACTGTTTCACTACATCCATTTCTTGAATAGGCCCGTGGCAAGTCTGGCACTCAACACCCGCTACATTAACGTGCTGTGAGTGATTGAAATAGGCCAAATCGGGAAGGTTATGAATACGTACCCACTCAATAGGTCGGTTGGTCTCCACTGCCGCAACAATTTTTGCAATCTCAGATTCACCAGTATTTGTTCCGTTGCGAATTTGAGTGTGACAGTTCATACATATATTAGGAGAAGGGATATTGGCGCTGCGACCTATTGATGCTCCCGTATGACAGTACTGACAATCAATTTCATATTGTCCGGCATGAACCTTATGAGAAAATGCAATGGGCTGCTTCGGTGCATAACCCTGTTGAACACCTACTGAGAACAAACCATCAATGACAGTTTTGAAAGATATAGCCGCTACAAGAAATACGACAATAAATATAAAGCCCGAGCTTTGCGCTATTGAGCTGAAGGTAAAAGGAGAGTGTACTACCTCTTTGTCCTCTTCCGTTAATTCTTTTTGATCCAGGTAACGCTTAAGCGCATTAATAATAAGGCCAAGGATAACCAGTAGCAAAACCAGAATAACAACCATACCTACCAATATGGCATTGAGGTAGGTCGTTGGCACACCTGCACCGCCACCTGTACTTCCGCTGCCGCCATCAGCAACTGCTACTTCTTCAGGCTTCTCCGCTTCCGCTTTTACGTAAGCCAGGATGGACATAATTTGGTCATCGGAGAAAGAGGTAAACGCAGTCATCAGCGTTTTTCCATTCTCTTCGTATACTTTGTTGGCATACTCGTCTCCACTGGCAATAACCTTCGAGGAGTTGCGAACGAATTCTTTAATCCAATCAATAGAAGGAGCCCGATCTTCAACCCCTGCGAGGGCAGGGCCAATTAGCTTTTGCTTTACCCGGTGGCAAGCCTTACAGTTGGCATTAAATAAGGTCTCCCCTTCTGAGATTACGCCAGCATCGGATGATATTTCTTGAGCAAATGAGGTAAGACTTAATACGATTAAAAGAGCCGTAGCAAGATTCTTAAATAAACCAGAGATTTGGTGCGTCATCGTGATTCGTTTAGGTGTCCGGTTTTATACGGAGGTGCACAAATCTACACTCGTAATGCATTATTTCAAATTAAATTTTGAGCTTGAGGGTATTATTTTGAACACAAGCGATACTTCTGGATTCCCGTAAAATTCTGTTTAACTATCAAACAGAATTTCAATAACAATATACAATTTAGAATGAATTTAAATAGACCAACAGCGGTTTTTCGGCCATAATCCGTTGGAGTACGTAACCACACTCATTTCCATCATTTTAGAGGTAGGAATTACCAGATCGCAACGGAAGCGACTGGCCTCAAACATTCATTGCAACGCGTAGCACTCTATAGGCTCCATACATCATGCGTACTGATTTATTCTTTCTTCCACATACAGGAGTGGTTAAATATTTATGACACACGGTTGCGTGAAGTTGCCCCATCCATCTGTTGTCCTGGCAACATGTCCTCCTCCATGATCATGAAGAAGTACTTCTTGACCACAAGGCATTCTACTTTCATAACCATAGAGCGCTCTTCCTGTTGATTGGCTCCGTGATGTATACCTGATGGGGAAATTATTCTTTCCTGTTTTAGTATCGAAGACCTTATAAATGACGAATGGGGAAGTCTATTTATGGGTTTGCCAGAAATTGAATGGGCACAGAAACCGATTGTCATTAGGACATTTGGCCAATCAACTAAGAAGTGGCAAAATGGGCTATTGTGGCCATAAAAATGGGATTTAACACAAATTTGTATTATATTAAGAGTTATTGGAAAAAGGTTAAACAACCTATTGACATCCATCATCACTTCAGCGTGAGGTGTTGTTGTCCTGTTCTCAGGGCTTTTAAAGCGCAGATACTTTTGCTGCTTTAAGACTCCTTAATATTATTAAGTAAGCGATTCAGAATAATAAATACCTTTGATGTTGCATTCTGTAATTTCAGAGTGCTTTTCAAAATCGTATTATTAAAATATAGTATAACGCAATATGCAAAGTGCAACAAGTAACCCAAAGGCTAATGAACTGGCCTTTGATAAAACAAAGTCATTCATCGATAGAAGAAAAGCTGTAGTCACCAATGGTGTCAGCGTCTTTGTCCCTTCCTCAGTGGTAAGCGCCCATGGCGCTACCATTATTGATGCCAATGGAAACGAACTCATTGATTTTGGTGGGGGAATCGGTGTGCTCAATGCCGGACATTGCCCACCCCCGGTCGTAAAAGCCATTCAGGAGCAAGCCGAAAAGCTGATTCATGCCTGCTTCAACATCTCTACCTATGAGCTTTACATGGAATTGAGTGAAAAGCTGGTGAGTCTGTTTCCACATGGCGATAAGACCAAGGTAATGCTGACCAATACCGGGGCGGAATCCATAGAAAATGCCATCAAAATTGCTCGTCAGGCTACAAAACGCTCTGCTGTGCTGTGTTATAGTGAAGCTTTCCATGGCAGATCGATGATGGCTATGACCCTCACTTCAAAGATCAATTATAAAATTAACTGTGGCCCGTTTGCCCCTGAAGTATATCGTCTCCCCTTCCCTAACTTTTACCATGAAGGTAAAGGACTGAGTGAAGATGCGTTTTCAGAACAAGAACTGCTTAAACTGCATGACGCCACCCATTCCCTGGTAGATCCAGACAATATCGCAGCCATCGTGATCGAGCTCGTGCAGGGTGAAGGTGGATTCAATATTGCTCCTAAACGCTACATTGAGGGTCTCCGCGAATTTTGTGATGAGTTTGGCATCATGCTGATCTTTGATGAAGTGCAAAGCGGTTTTTGCCGCACAGGAAAATGGGGAGCTTACGAGCACTATGGTGTTACACCTGATATTTCAACCTGGGCCAAATCCATGGGATCAGGCATGCCCATAGGCGCTGTGATAGGAAGGCAAGAAGTAATGGATGCTGCACTTCCCGGCACCATCGGTGGAACTTATCTGGGCAACCCTGTTTGTTGTGCTGCTGCACTTGCCACCATTAAATACATGGAAGAAATTGACCTCAACAGCAGAGCTCAGAAAATAAGTAAGATTGTAAGTGAGCGCTTCCATAAATTAAAAGAAAAGTGCAGTGCTATTGGCGACATCCGCTCATTGGGTGCCATGCAAGCTATTGAGTTTGTTGAAAACAATGATCCGGGAATGCCAGATGCGGAGACAGTAACACAATTGACTAAGGCCTGCCTTAAGCGTGGTCTTATATTATTAAGTGCAGGAACCAATAAAAACGTTATCCGCATCTTAAGTCCATTGGTCATCTCTGATGAGCTGTTGAACAAGGGGCTTGACATTATTGAGGAGGAACTTCTAAAAATAACGAACTAATGATCCCATTCTCGATAGCAGGAATTCAAATGCATGTTTCAGCAAGCCACAGCAATGTGCCCATTATGAAACACAAGATAGACGTGATGATGTCGGTATATCCGTGGGTACAAATGATCATGTTCAGTGAGTTGTGCCCTCTTGGGCCGCTCACCTATAATGCAATGGACTTCCCGAATGAAACAGAAAAGGAATTTTGCGATATCGCCAAACGATATGGCATTTGGCTAATCCCGGGTACCATGTTTCAAAAAAAGGATGCCCAGATTTACAATACGGCCAGCGTAATTAACCCACAGGGTGAAGTAGTGGGCAGGTACAACAAAATGTTCCCTTTTTACCCCTATGAAGTTGGTGTAACAGGAGGCAACGAGTTTCTGATGTGGGATGTACCTAAGGTAGGTAAGTTCGGTTTGACCATCTGCTACGACATGTGGTTTCCGGAAACTTCGCGAACACTCGCAGTTAACGGGGTTGATGTGATCCTTCACCCTACACTCACTGCCACTATCGACCGTGATATTGAGTTGTCGTTGGTTCAGGCAACAGCCGCCATCAACCAGTGTTTCATTTTTGATATCAACGGATTGGGAGACGGAGGTACAGGCCGCTCAATAGTGTGTGGCCCCGATGGGCGCGTATTGCATCAGGCCAGTACAGGAGAGGAACTCATTCCCATAGAGATAGACATTGAGCGAGTAAAACGAAGCAGAGAAATGGGAGTGTTGCGCCTTGGGCAGCCCCTTAAAAGTTTCAGAGATAGAAATATTCAATTTGACATTTATCAAAGAGGTGCACAACTGCCGTACTTAAATACACTTGGCAAGTTACACAAGCCAACAAGGTTTGAACAAATAGCTGAAGCGCTGCAGTCGAATACTGAAGAACCTACCATATTACAGAACTGGATGAACAAATTGAAGATATGAAATTAGTATAAACCTAAAGAAAGAGGCCATGAAAGCATCAGTAAAACATGTGAAGAAAGAGAAACCAATGAACCTTAAGCATTATGTCAATTGGTTTGAAATCCCCGCTTACAATTTTGAACGTGCTGTCTCATTTTACAATCAGATTTATAACATCACCATGGATGTAACCGAGATAAACGGTTACTCCATGGCCTTTTTTCCCGCTAAAAGAGGAATAGGCGGTGCCGTAGTAGCAGGAGAAGGCTGCACCCCCAACACCACAGGTCCGCTCGTCTATCTCAATGGCGGCAAAGATCTTAACATTGTATTGAATAGAATAGAAGATGCCGGTGGTCGCATCATTATGAATAAGACCTTGATCAACGATGCCGTAGGTCACTTCGCTCTGTTTATGGATACAGAAGGCAACCGACTTGCCCTTCACTCAAAAAATTAATTGCGAATCAACTCGCAAGCATCTAGATTTATAGGAGACCTCCTATAAATTGGGGCAAATAGCAAGCAACATACGCAGATCATGCACCATATGCTGGTAGCAATATTCTGCTAGTACAAACAGGAAGCATCATGAAAGGAAACCGAAAAGCAACGGAGAAGAGAAACTTACTCACAGGTCACTTCTATAATATTGGTCAGCTGCGCACTGAGCTATGGACTGAATTAAAGCTAAAAGCATACGAACTCGCCAGAAAGCAAAACAAAGAAGGTCTGGAGGAAGGCAAGGCACAAATGATCAAACTTTTAAAGACGCTTCTTGAAGTTGAACAATATTTTGCCTTCCCGGGTATTGCTACATTGAACGTGATCAATGATTTTTTGAAGCATGACGAATTCCAGATACTCAAAAACTCTATCAAAGAAATATTGAGGTTGTTGGTAAGTGAGGACTACCGGCATGACGCAGAGCTGTTTTCTTTCGCCACGCTATTAAAAGGAAAGGGTAATAAACAATTACAAGCTCCTAAAATAAAGCGAAGGTATTTCGAAGTACTATTTGTAGACAACCTATCCACAAGGGAAGAGCAGGTAATTACTAAAAAGCTAACTGATGTCCGAGATCCCAAAGACACTTTTGTATATCAGTTGGTCTATGTAAAATCTTTCCAGGATACGCTGATTGCTTTGATGGCTAATCCCAATATTCAGGCCTGCGTTATCCGTTATGAAATTCCTTTTAAGTCGAAAAATGCAAAAGGAATATTAAAACCATTTGTTAATCACTTGCTCCAGCAGAACTATGAAGATGTGCAGGAATATGAAATGGGAATTTTGCTTGGTCAGGCTATCCGTCTACTACGCCCTGAACTTGATATATATTATGTCACCGACAATGCTGTTAACAGTTTACCTGACACTGCATTAAAAATCTTCAAACGAATTTTCTACAGAAAAGAAGACGCGCAAGAACTGCATCTTACAATTATCAGAGGAATCAAAGACAGATTTGAAACGCCTTTTTATACGGCACTAAAAGAATATAGCCAGAAACCAACAGGAGTCTTTCATGCCATGCCCATTTCACGGGGCAACTCCATTTTTAAATCGAACTGGATAGACGACTTTGGTGAATTTTACGGACGAAATCTATTTCTTGCCGAAACCTCTTCAACTACCGGTGGGCTGGATTCATTACTGCAACCCACTGGACCTTTAAAAAAGGCACAGGAACTTGCAGCAAAAGCATTTGGCTCTAAGCGCACTTACTTTGCCACCAACGGTACATCCACTTCCAATAAAATTGTATTGCAGGCATTGGTAGAGCCAGGTGATGTCGTGTTAATAGATCGTGATTGTCACAAGTCACATCATTACGCGATGGTATTAGCGGGCGCCTACGTAACTTATCTGGATTCCTATCCACTACAAAAGTATTCGATGTATGGCGCAGTGCCATTGTCTGAAATCATCGAACGATTGCATACACTCAAAAAGGGGGGCCGACTTGATCATGTGAAGATGCTCATTCTCACCAACTGTACATTTGACGGGTTGGTTTACAATGTAGAAAAAGTGATGGAAGAAGTACTTGCCATCAAACCCGATATGATTTTCTTATGGGATGAAGCGTGGTTTGGCTTTGCAGCATTCACACACACCTTTAGACAAAGAACAGCCATGTACGTGGCCAATAAACTTTGTAAGAAATATAAAACAGAAGAATATAAAGAGCAGTACAAAAACCATCTCGCTGACTTGAAGAAAAAAGGTGGTGATATATCTCCTAAAATGCCCAACCCTGAACTGGTGAAGATTAGGGTCTATTCTACCCAATCCACACACAAAACACTTTCTTCCTTTAGGCAAGGATCGATGATTCATATTTATGATGAGGAATTTGAGCGCAAAGCTGAAACATCATTTCACGAAGCCTACATGACACATACTTCCACCTCTGCCAATTACCAGATTCTGGCATCTTTGGATATTGGAAGAAGGCAGGTCTCTTTTGAAGGATATGAGTTGGTGGAGAAGAGTATCGAAATGGCCATGCTGTTGAGAGCGAAGATCAATGATCATCCCAAACTCAGAAAGTATTTTAAAATTCTTACCATAAAGGACATCATTCCTGACCAATATCGTCAGTCGGGACTTACCGAGTATTATCATCCCGACAACGGATGGCAGCGGTTGGAGAGTGCCTGGACTTCCGATGACTTTGTCCTTGACCCTACAAAAATCAATTTACACATTGGGAATACGGGCGTAGATGGAGAC
The DNA here is from genome assembly GCA_039971015.1 of Cyclobacteriaceae bacterium. GTDB lineage: Bacteria > Bacteroidota > Bacteroidia > Cytophagales > Cyclobacteriaceae > ELB16-189. The sequence continues at coordinate 188,779 of JBDVKV010000029.1, read as the reverse complement.
ACCTTCAAGAACAAGTACCTGATGGATCAATTCCATATCCAGATCAACAAGACTTCAAGAAACTCGGTGTTGTTCATGACCAACATTGGTACCACCCGAAGTTCAGTAAGTTATTTAATAAGCGCGCTGCTAAAAATTGCAGACCAAATCGATCTGCAATTTGATGCATTAAACCCGGAAGAGAACAGGATTCTTCAGGATAAAATTTACTCACTTACAGAACAAGCGCCACCTCTACCCGATTTTAGCTACTTCCATGATTCTTTCCGCGCTGTTGCAGGCATACCCGGAGGAAGAATGAGAGAAGCCTATTTTCTTGCCTATCAGGAAAACAAATGTGAGTATGTTAAACTTTCGTCCTGCAAGAAATTAATGGAAGAGCGACAACTGGTTTCCAGCGCTTTCATCATCCCTTACCCTCCCGGATTTCCAGTACTCGTTCCTGGTCAGGTAATGACTAAAGAGATTCTTGATTTTCTTCAGGCGTTAGACGTAAAAGAAATCCATGGCTACCGACCTGAATTAGGACTGCGCATATTTACCAACGCGGCACTGAACAGGCACCAGTCGGGTACTGCCCTAATGGGAGCAGCCGCTGGTATGAGCGCTATGGGGGGCGGTGTTGCCAACGGGAAAAGGAAAAGAAAAACTTCTACGCCCAAGAACACTTAACTGGTAGTCACTTATTGCAAGACCAATAACACAACTATCAAGCGCAACTTACAATCAAGAGCAATTTTGAATTAATGATTGACCATCCTACGGAAAGAGCAACTTTAAAAAGAGGAATCAACAAAGTTGGTTTTTTCTGTTTGGCCTTTGGGGCCATGATTGGTGTAGGATGGGTAACCGCCATGGGGCCGTGGCTAAAAACAGCAGGCCCAATTGGCGCAAGCATTGGGTTTGCTATAGGAGGCACCCTTATGCTGTTCATCGGGTTTTGTTATGCAGAAGTGACTGCCATGCTCCCTGTATCCGGAGGCGAAGTAGCCTATGCCTATAAGGCTTATGATACCTCAAAATCTTTTATCGTGGGATGGTTTCTTGCCTTTGGTTATATCTCTGTTTCTGCATTCGAAGCCATCTCTATTGGCAAAATAACCAGCTACCTTTTCCCTGCCATAGATCGTTGGCCGCTCTATAGCATCAATGGTGATACCATTTATGGCACCCATCTTTTGTTAGCGCTGTTCTTTGTCTCTGTAATTACCTGGATCAACTATGTTGGGGTTCAGGGGTCAATGCGATTTCAGGTGTATCTCACGATAGCTTTTTTAATTATTGTACTGGCCGTAGTTATTGCTTCGTTTTATAAGAGCGATGTGGCCAATCTGAAACCTTATTTTGTAGCAACCAAGGAGGTAGGCGTGCTGGGAGGTATTCTCGCTGTGTTTGCCACCGTTCCATTTTGGCTGGTGGGGTTTGATACCATACCACAGGGTGCTGAAGAAGCTAAAGCATCTGTCTCTCACCGTACCATTGGGCTGCTTATCATCATCTCCATCATAGCTGCGGTACTGTTCTACATTTTGCTTATTCTAAGCACATCCATGATTGGCAATTGGCAATCTTTGCTGGACGCTGAATTACTCACCGCAAAGGCCTTTGAATTGGCTTTTGGTTCTCAACTTATTGTAGATGGAATTCTTGTTGCCATTCTTATAGGGTTGCTTACGAGCTGGAATGGTTTTTTTCTGGCTGGATCACGCGTACTATTTGCCATGGGCCGAGGCAGAATTATTGCACCGGCATTGGGCAAATCACATCCACAATTTAAAACGCCCTACAATGCCGTGCTCTTCAGTGGAATCATAACACTCACCGCTTCTTTTCTTGGCCGTGGTGCCATGATCGCATTTGTTGATGTGGGGTCATTCTGTATCGCTGCAGCCTTTCTAGGTGTCTCATTTTCATTTCTTAAGTTGAGAAAATCATTTCCTCACCAACATCGCCCTTACCATACACCCGGAGGAGTTTTAACGGGTTATATTTCCATTATCGGATCCATTACTATCCTTCTTGCCATCACACTTCCCGGAAGCCCAGCCGCATTGGTGTGGCCATTGGAATGGATGATTCTAATCGCACTGAGTGTTTTAGGAATTATATTTTGGGTGATCTCGAAAAAAAGCAGGGACACTACTACCAAGGAGGAGCGAGATTATCTTATATTAGAAAAGTTTAAATAATTCTTTTGGTGTTAAAGGCTGTCTTATGAAAAAGAAAAGTGTATCTAAAAAGAAATCAACTGCCAAGGCTACTAAAAAGGCAGCTGTAAAATCTAGGAGACCAGTAAAAGCGGTAAAGAAAGCAGCCAAGAAAAAGGCAGTCAAAAAAGTGAAAAAGAATACTTTGCCAGTGCTCAATGGTATCTCTGACATCAGGAGATTTTTCTACCGCAATGAAACTCCTATTTATTTCATAAGCGCAACCAATTTCAACCTGTTAGGGGCTGATGAATGGATAAAGAGCTTCAAGTTCATCTGCTATATCGAATGTTTTGATGGATTACACCCCAACGTATTTTCTCCAAAGGAAGAACTCCCTCATGAAGAGTTTCAGAGCATTGAAGATATCAATAACTATCTCCTGGAACACAAGGAGGTTGTGGACTATATAAAGAGTCGCGCTGGTAAAGGGAAAGGAAAAGCACTCTTCCTCATGTTTGATGGACGGACAGAAAAACTTGCCAAAAAACTAGGACTTGAAGTCTGTTTCCCTTCTGCCAAGATGAGAAACTTCATGGACAACAAAGTGAACACCAACCGCATTGCAGAAAAGGCCGGAGTTCCTTGTGTTCCTTATCTGTTATCCAAGGTAAAAAGTTACAAGCACCTTACTTCCATAAGTAAAAAGAAATTAGGAACAGATCTGGTGATCCAAACTCCCTTTGGAGATTCCGGCCATACTACATTTTTCATTTCCAATGAAAAGGAGTGGGAAAAGTATGAGGATGAAATAGTAAAAGAGAAAGAGGTGAAGGTAATGAAGCGGATCAACTGCCGGGGTTCAGCTATTGAAGCTTGCGTGACGCAACATGGTACTATTGTAGCACCACTCATGACCGAGCTGGTAGGATTTAAGGAATTGACTCCTTATAAAGGCGGTTGGTGTGGCAACGAGATCTATGCAGGTGCATTTACACCTGCCATTAGATCTAAAGCCCGAAAATACACTCAACTATTTGGAGACCAATTAAGAAAGGAAGGATACAAAGGCTACTTTGAATTGGACTTCTTAATCGATCAGGACAATCAGCAACTTTACCTGGGTGAACTCAACCCACGGATTACAGGGGCAAGCTCCATCACCAATCATGCTGTCTTTGCCCTATCTGACATGCCATTGGTTTTATTCCACATGCTGGAGTGGATGAATCAGCCTTATAAACTCAGTGTAAACGCAATTAATGGCCGATGGTTTAAGCCCGAGAATATAGATTCCTGGGGACAGCTTGTAATTAAATACACTGAAAAAGAAGTAAAGATAATTACGCAGGCACCTCGCTCCGGAATATATATTATGAACCCGGACGGCACCATTAAATTCTCACGGATGGATACACATAGACGAGCAGTAGAAAAAGAGAACGAGGCCTTCTTTTTAAGAATTAGCAGGGCCAATGATTATTTTTATGAAGGCGCTGATATGGGTATCCTCGTTATGCGTGGCCGATTGATGACAGATGACTTTCAATTAAAGCCCAGAGCGGTAAGTTGGATAAATGCCATCAAACGCTCCTATGCTGCTGTTCCCTTCACACCGGTTAAAACTCAACGCCAGGAAGCTTCAGAAATTGGAGGCTTTAAAATGATTTAAGGGTCTGATGCATATTTCGTTCAGTTGTTTTCAGGAAGATAAACCTGGTGAGAAATGGAAAGAACTTTTCGATCGGACCTGGCCCCACTATAAAACCTGGTTTTTATCAGAAGGTGCCATGGCCAGAAAAGGTTACCTCACCTCCCATTCGAAGCTAAAGCGCCATATGCCTGAGCTTTTGCCGTTGTATGATCAATTGGTAACACTAACAGGAGGTGGTGATTTGGAAGGAAGGTTTCTGAGTATGTATTGCCCACCCGCGTATATGTCGGGGTGCTCGCAAGTAGCCTGGACAAAAGACAGTACTTCTCTCATCCGAAACTATGACTATAGCTTCAAAATGTTTGAAGGCACCATGATGTACACCAATTGGATGCAACCCGTTATTGGAGTAAGTGATTGTACGTGGGGTTTACTTGATGGCATGAACGCAAGCGGCCTTGCCGCATCGCTTACCTTTGGTGGTCGTAAAATTGTAGGCAAAGGTTTTGGCATACCTATTATTATCCGTTACATACTGGAAATAGCAAAAACAGTAGAGGAAGGTATTGCTATACTCAATAGAGTGCCTGTTCACATGGCCTACAATGTCACCTTGGTGGATCAATCCGGGCATTACTCAACAGTATATTTATCCCCCGATCGCAAACCAGTAATTGTCAACATACCCGTGGCCACCAACCATCAAATGGAAGTGGAGTGGGGTGACTATGCGTCCCTAACAGGAACAATTGAACGAAAAAGATTTTTGGAGGAAATGATGACGTCTCCCTACGAAACAGAAGCCACTATGCTTAGTCGTTTTTTACATCCTCCACTGTATAATACCAACTTTGACAAGTCTTTTGGCACATTGTACACTATTATTTATAGAGTGAATGCCAAAAACATCGAAGTACTTTGGCCTCACAAACATATCTTCCAATCCTTTGACTTATTTACAGAACATTTAGTTGCTCCGTTGGAGACCGATATCTTTACCTAAGTAATTCCATCGGTCGCAATGGTTTATTGACCTTTCTTTTTTAACTTTTCATGTAAATATTTTTTTTATGAAGAGAACCGCCTGCTCAATTTTTATTCTATTCGTTCAGCTCTTTTTTTTCTCTGTTGTTTACGGTCAACGGGAACAAGTTCTCAATCAAATTAAGGTACCCCATGATTATTATTTCAGGGAAATGTATCTCCCTCAACTAACTACAGGCCCGAGTTCAGTCTCTTGGTCGCCTGATGGAGAAGAAGTAGTATACAGCATGGCCGGTTCGCTGTGGCGCCAAAGGGTTAACGAAGGAAATGCCAGACAATTAACCAACGGGCCAGGTTACGATTACCAACCTGACTGGTCAAGTGATGGGAGTTTAATTGTTTTTACCCGGTACACTGGCAAAGCTTTGGAATTGCAATTACTCGATCTTTCTAATAATAAAGTCACTCCACTTACAACCACTGGAGATGTCAACCTTGAACCAAGATTCTCACCCGATGGATCTCAACTGGCATTTGTCTCTACCCAAAACACAGGGCACTTTCGAATCTGGATTGGCACTTTAAAAAATGGCAAACTGAATAGTCAACCACTTTCCAATGAGCGGGAAACGAAAACACCACGGTATTATTATAGCCAATGGGATCATCAGCTCAGTCCTTCCTGGTCTCCCGATGGCAAGCAGCTGGTTTTTATTTCCAATCCTGATAATATTTACGGAACAGGTTCTATTTATACTTCTGAAATCAGTAACCCTGATCAACTCACATTAATACAAAAGGAAGAAACCTCCTGGCAAACAAAACCCGATTGGTCTTCTGATGGTAAAAGAATAATTTATGCTTCCTACCTCGGAAGGCAATGGCATCAGTTGTGGATCACAACCGCAAAAGGAAATGGCGATCCTTATCCAATGACTTATGGTCAATTTGATGCAACCAACCCCAGATGGTCTCCCGATGCCAACCGTATCGCCTACATATCCAACAAAGACGGTAATACAGCATTATGGATTCAAGAAGTATTGGGCGGAAAAACTTATCCCTTAGTTATTCAAAAAAGAAATTACCTCAAGACACACGCCAACCTTACATTGAAAATTATTGATCAAGAAGGAAATGAAGTGGCGGCAAGAATTTCGGTGACAGGATCTGATGGCAGAAGTTACGCCCCTGACAATGCATGGATGCATGCCGATGATGCTTTTGATCGTAACAAGCAGTCCTTCGAAAACCATTACTTTCATTCACCAGGTACTTCGGTGGTAACATTACCAGTTGGCAAAGCAACCGTAACCCTTTATCGTGGTTTGGAGAATGAGATTCAAAAACAAAACATCAACATCAATAATGAACCAACAACAATTACTATGGTTGTTAAGCCACTTGCTCTTCCCGAGAATTGGAACAACCAATGGGTAAGTGGGGACGTTCACGTGCACATGAATTATGGAGGGCATTATCGCCACACACCATCCAGTCTCATCGCTCAAGCTAAAGCTGAAGACCTCGACATTGTTTTCAACACCATTGTCAATAAGGAGCAACGAATTCCTGATATAGATTATTTTTCTACCCAACCTGATCCTGCATCTACAGACGAAGTGCTGCTTGTTCATGCGCAAGAACATCATACCAGTTATTGGGGCCACTTGGGTTTATTGGGCTTAAAGGATCATTACCTCCTACCCGGCTACTCTTCTTACCCCAATACGGCTATTCAAAGCGCACATCCTTCCAATTCTGTAATTGCAGATTTGGCACACGAACAAGGTGCACTGGTAGGATACGTACACCCTTTCTATGATGCCCCGGATCCTGATAAAGACGACATCCACAATGCACTACCAATTGATGTAGCTTTAGGTAAAATCGATTATTACGAATCTGTTGGCTTTAGCTGGCACAAACAAAGTTCAGAAGTATGGCACCGCTTGCTCAATTGTGGTTTTAAAGTAAGTGCCGCTGGAGGAACAGATGCAATGGCCAACTACGCTTCATTACGTGGACCGGTTGGAGTAAATAGAACCTATGTTTTAATGAACAACACTCCTACAGACCCCTCACAAAAAGAAGCCTTTTGGCTAAAAGGTTTAAAGGAAGGTAAAACGTTAGCCACCAATAGTGCACTCTTGCATTTTGAAGTTGATGGAAATGGTCCCGGATCTGAAATTGAATTAACGGGTAAGAAGGTTAAAGTTTCCTATAAAGGCTTTATGCGATCGCTTATCCCCATGGATCACCTGGAAATCATCAGCAATGGCAAAGTGATAAAGAAAATTGACCTAAAAGGAGATAAGTCCACAGCCGACTTTTCCGGCACAATAACTATTGAAAAAAGTTCATGGATACTGTTGCGAGCCTGGAATGATGAGGCCAACCCTGCCATTCAGGATTATTACCCTTATGCCACAACAAGCCCTGTTTATTTAATGCTCAATAACAAACCTATTCAATCGCCTGAGGATGCTGGTTACTTCATCCGGTGGATAGACAAAGTCTATGAATCCGCCAGCAAGCATTTTTACCTCACCGAAAGTGAACGCAACCTTACTTTAAACAATATCCTTGAAGCCCGTAAGGTTTTTGAGGCCCAAAAGTGACTTTTTTCTGACTCCGAAATAATCAGACTTACCTGGTTACTCCTCTCTAAAAAATAATATAGAGCGTAAGTGAATCTTATATGACGCTAAAACGTATTATTAGTGAATCACATTAAGTAATTTTACGCATTGGAAATTAGTTTTTTCTTATTAATGAAGCTCAAATCGAAAGTAACGGATATAAAATTAGGTGTAAATCTGTTGGCTCAGAATTTAAAGGAAGAACTACATCTGGGGACAGAAGAAAAATTGGGGTCGAGGCAGGTAGACTGGATTACTGTATACATTACAGGTAAGGAGGGGTTTAAGGAAGAAGTGGCCAAACGACTTTACCATTCTCACATTTCCTATATGCCGGGCTATATTGGCAATTCTTCCGGTACTACAGACCATGACATGTACTGGATCGATAAAGATCTTGACGATCGCGCTTTCAAACTGGCAATAACCGCCAAAACCATCTGGAAATACAGAATCAGGGTATACCAAAGTCTTGAAGAGTTTGTAACTGCCCAAAATAAGGAAAACAGCTCCTTTACTCCCCACGATCTTGAACTCATTGAGGAAATGAGAAAAGGGCCTCAAACCCGAAAAGCTTCTTAAGCTACTTATATTCGATAAACTCAGTTTTGTACTGAATAAAGAGATAAAGTGCTGTCCTTCCTGATAGCAGCATATCCCAAATAGATCAAGATAATACCCAAAAGTTCGGTTACATAAAGTACTTCCGTGTAACCAAACTTTGTAAATGACCCACCAATCCCGGGAAGCAAACCTCCTACAGCAATCAATAAATTTCCAATAAAACGGTTTCGATAGATACTTTCCTTGCTATACCTATAAGCAGAATAAAATGCCCCTCCTACCAAAAAGACAAAGGCATAGATGTTGACAAAAGGTGTTATCAACCTGACTTTGCTCCAAACCATAACATTACCAGTAAGCCTGGTCGCTTCCACTAATTCATAATTAATAGGAGAAAGAGCAACCAAAACAGATGCAACGATAATCACCACTACTACAATACCACCCATAATATCGGCTGTGCGCTTACTGTAAATTAAGTACACCGACCCCTGTGCAAGAGGGAATCCTCCCAGCAATGCCCCAAGTATATACCAGGCTTTAAAAACAGGTTCACTCCACCCAAATAAGCCGACAATGCTTTCGGTCAACGTCCCCAATCCGTAGGTAAGCACACCCAGTGTCCACCAAAATAAATAGGGAGGCCGCCCTTTTGAATCCCAATGCTTATACAGGATCACAAAAAAGAAAGCAGACAAAAGGGTGGTAAGTATCGGAATCTTGTGGATAAATGATAACATAGTGCCACAAGTTTAGGGCTGAGACAATTGGCAACATACCGGATGACGTATAAAAAGTAACAGACTCACTTCTATCCATAGGTGATCAATCTATTCTGCAGATAAATTGTCCTTGTCGGAACAATCAGCAAACAAATCAAATAAAATCAATCGCCCTGCTGGAAACTATTAGCCTGGTTCTGCACGTTTTATATACAGGGAGCAAATTAATAGAATTATGAAAACGACTAAAATGGGATTGATGGCGTTCTTATTGATAAGCTCAATAGGATTTGCAAATGCACAAACTGTACAGGAAAAAGATAATAAGAAATTAGAAAGGGCTGAAAGAAAACTTCAAAGGGAAGCTGAAGCTAAAGCATTGTTTGATAAAACAGTACAACTAGTTGAGGAAAAGAACCTGGTTCTTGAAGCAACTACGGTAAGAGGAAAGCGTGGGAGTACAGTAAACGTAGGCCCTAATAATTTCATTATGATTGACAAAGATGAATTTGTACTCCAAACTTCTTTTCCTGGAGGAGTTGGCTTTAACGGATTGGGCGGAATTACAGCAAGAGGAAAAGTAACCAGTTATGACATCAGCCGCAACGACAAGAACAATACGATTACTGTATTGGCACAGGTAAGTACATTAAGCTTAGGCCAAGGAACATTGACTATTCAGGTCAGCATTTCAGGAAATGCTTCAGCCACTTTTGCAAACAATTGGGGAGGGCGGATACAATTTAACGGTCCAATTGAGAGTATACAGGAAGCCCGTATTTATGAAGGAATGAGAAGATTATAGGTTTAGTAAAAAAGTGTGGTCAATGTAAAATCGGCCACACTTTTTTATAAAACTACCATAGACAATTGATGAGGCTATTCCTCAGGCACCAATACTTTGTCAATCACGTAGATGATACCATTTGAGCAAGGTACGGTGGCAACGATATTGGCACCGCTTACTGAAAACTTATCTCCGTTTTTAGCCAACATCACATTTTTCATATTGGCCTGGTTTAACTTTTGCCCATCTCGCATCATATTCTCTCTCATCACACCGATGTAAACATGGTTTTCTAAGATATCCCTAAGCTGAGCCTGATTTTCTGGCTTCACCAGATTATCTACTGTGCCCTCGGGCAGTTTGTTAAAGGCATCATTGGTTGGAGCAAAAACTGTAAAAGGGCCGGCATTGGCCAGTGCATCTACGTAATCAGCTGCTTTCAATGCTGCTACTAACGTACTGTGATCGGCAGACCCTGAAGCAACCTGAACAATATTTTGTTGCGACACATCATCTTGTACTGTTGCTTGTCCTCCATCAACAGGGCTTGCTCCCGGCTCAGCTGCAGCTTGTGATTGATCTCCCGTATTAGAACTACACGAAAGTAGGATAGCCGTAAAAGCTATCGCGGCATATTTAAATAATTTCATAGGGGTTGAGTTTGGTTTTTTCTTTTGTGAAGTTGCTATAGAATACCTGAAGCCACAATGACTTTGATCATAAGCCGCCCTAACCATAATCAAAGTTTATAAGAAAGCTTTCAATATGATTACAATCATATTGAAATACCAACTAGATATCCTTCTTTAAGAATTTTCGCAGAGAGATAGCTAACGGAAGTGCTGCCCATAAGAGCAAAAAGAGAAAAGAATAAATAATGCCCATACTGCTTCCAAAGAACTGCTTATAGAAGGCACCCGTATATCCCATCAACGCAGAGATATCCAGTTTCAGCAATATAATTATTCGCGCCAGATCAACAGGATTAAGAGAAACAAGCGCCAGCGTTACCTTATCCAAAGGATAATCACTAAAGGCATAAATTACATAGAGTACAAACCCATCATAGATAAGTGTGAAATAAAACCAGAACAATAGAGAAACACCTATCCCTTTGGCTTTGTCTCTGGTAAGCACGGAAGCACAAAATGCCAATGCCACGAAGACAAGTGTAAGTAACATGCCCGATAAAATAAGATAAACTGTATCCATTCCCTGACTGAATAAAGTAACCGGAATCCCCACACCGATGATATAAGCCAGACATAACGCCAGCGAGACTGCAGTAAATTCACTTAAGAATATTGACTTTCTATTGATCGGTTGAGAAAGTAAGAGCTCAATAAACTCGTAAGAGTTGAAAAAATGGATAGTTGTAAAGATGATACTCACCAGAGGTACCACCATAAGAATAATATTCAACAAACTTAGAATGGCTTTGTCTGAATTGCCTTCCAAACTGAACATGGATAATGTAACCAGAAACAGAAAAAAGGTGTAAAGGATAACAAACCTGTTTCTTAAAATATCCAGCAGAACATATTTTGCAATCTTAATCATACCATCACATTTTTTTGATTCCTCTTCATTATTGTGGCAATGGCTTTGCCCAATCGTATTTCTCCTGTTTCCTCCTTAAGCAAGGCGATAGAGTCATTATAGATTAATGATCCGTTGTCAAGATATAAGGCATATGAGGACAGCTCATCCAGGTCACTGAGAATATGAGACGTGATAATGAATGTTTTATCATCACCCATTTCCTTTAAAATTTTTTCCTTGATTACTTCAACAGCAAGAGGATCCAAACCTGCGGTGGGTTCATCCAGAATTAACACTTTGGGGCGGAACAAAAAAGCCAAAGCAGCACTCACCTTTTGACGGGTTCCGCCAGAAAGTGTATGCATCCTTTTGCTCATCATTTTATCCAACCCAAATCCCTCAATCAATTCTTCATCGATGGTTTTACAATCGGAACGCAAATCCTTCATCATGTCAAACAATTGACCAATGGTCATATTATCAGGATATCTGCCTATCTGCGGCATGTAACCGACCTTTTCCCTGTATGACCATTTTCCTTTGATCGATTCACCTTCTACTTCAATCGTACCACTATCTGGAACTACCATCCCAAGAATACTCTTGATTAACGTTGTTTTACCCGAACCGTTGGGACCTATAAGTGCATACGACCTACCTGAATCAAAATTGGCACTAATTGACTTCAGCACCTCTAATGCCCCAAATCGCTTTTCTATTTTAGATACTGATATCATAAGATTTCATTACTGGCATTTCATCTTTTAAATTTTCCGGTGTAACCACAGGAATCACTTTCTCAGCACGATCCAATAAAAACACCAAAAAACTTCTCCACAACATTACGGATGTTGGCATTTTCTCCACAATCATGGAATACAAACTTACCGGATGAAAAGGAACATCCCCTACCCCATCTTTATTCAAGTCGTACCCTCCGTACTTATCCCAATAATTACTGGTAATGGTATTGAGGGTCATACTACCATTGGTGCCCATATCAAAGGAGTTGGCTATAAAGTTGTTCTTCGCGAACACATTATCATCACAACTTGCCTGCAGTTTTATACCCCATCCGTTTTCACGGAATTCGTTCCCCTTGAAATTACTTCGGCTACACGCCTCCATATAAATGGCAACTGTATTTCTTAAGAAGAGATTATCTTCAATGGTGCTCTCACTAATTTCTTTTAACAACAATCCGAAAACAGATGCCCCCCAATTCTCTTCAAACCGATTGCGCCTCATCGTGACACCTCTCGAATACATCACCGCAATACCGGAACCATTGTTCATGAATAAATTCTCATTGTATTCATCATCATGAGAAAACATAAAGTGCAATCCATATCGCAGGTTGTTCTTACTGGTATTATTTTCAATCAGTGAATTGGTCACGAACTCAAAATAAATCCCGTCCCGATGTCCATCCACTGTATTATTTCTAACTGTAATTTTGTCACTCTTCCACATGTGAATGCCATTACCAGTTGTATTTTCCGCTACAGCTGCTGCTGTAAGGGTATTGTTCTCAATCAGACTTGATTTACAATTGGCCAGGTGGATGCCAAAGAATGCTCTTTCCACTTTATTATCAGCGATGTACAGGTTGCGTGCATCTTCTCCTCCTATAGCAGCAAGATCATTCAGGCTCGATATGCCTACATTGATAATATTAAAGCCACGAACAACTACATTATTGGCTGTAATTGTGAATACCTCATGCTTGTATTCACCATCGACAACCGGGTAGTCCAATCCTATTAAGGTTACTTCTTTGGAAATCTGAATATTGCCTTCTTTGTAAATACCTGATTTTACTAAGATGGTATCGCCATTACTGGCACGTTGTAGAGCTTCTTTAATTATTTTAATCTCACCTGACTGTGAAACCGTCCATGTGGCTGCGTACGAATACCCTGTAAAAATTGTAATTAGATATGTAAAGAGTAATCTCATTTAAACTGCGTGACTACTTCTCCCCAGGAAAGGTAAATTCCCCTCCAATTTTCTTTATTCTCCTTCATTAACTCATAATCTTCAAAGGCAGCAATTTGGCTGGCCATCGGGCTTTTAATTTCATCTGCTTTCAGGTAATGAGAGTTACTCGCATCTATTAAGGTACCCGGCTTTGTAAAATCAATCACCAGTTTATGCGCATACTCCGTTTGCTCCTGCTCATTGGCATTGTAGTATTCCAAAAGACAATTGATGTCATCAAACTTGTAGACTTTTCCTTTTTTAGTAACCAGCTCAGCACCAAACTTATTATCCATTAACTTCATCTTGCACGAATGACAAGTATCCTTTCCGAATTCTAACGGAACAGGATCAGTAGAACAAGAGCCAAGCAACAGTGCCATAGGCAGAGCAAGAATAACGACCGTATTTTTACTCATTTTCAATTCATAAAATAAAACAGCCATAAGCACCAACGCCACGATTATAAATATCCATCCGCCAATATCAGGTCCTGAGAATGCTGTAAAATTGAGTAAGACTTTAGTGCCTATCAACGGAGGCTGGTAGGCCATTCCCGGAATAATAATTGGCGCTTCAGGATTGAGATTATGACCGTAATCGTAACCCCAAAGATAAAAGTCTACTAACGCTGCAATTCCAGTGATCACAAACAAACCGATGTAACTGATGAGCATGAATCTTCTGTTGATAAGGGCCGTAAGCAATCCGAAACCTATAATAAAGCCAACGATATAAATCATGTAACCAAACTCTGGAAACATTTCCACTTCTATATGCTTCATCCCGATGTAATGATTCAATGCACTTATTGTTCGCACGTCACCGGAGAGCGTGTTTATCCAGATTTTCATTTCCAATCCTTCCGGATATTGTGGTGCCCACATTAAAATCTGCCAAAGTGGTATAAAGTAGGCTGAAATGAGGGCCAAAGCGCATACGGCAATGGCAATTCTTGAAATGGGCTTTAATGACTTCATCTTATTGATTAAATTTTAAAAGAAAGGTGCCTCCCGAAACCTGACCGGGAGGCTACCCGATCTCAAACCTGTAAACTATGATAAACAGGTTGCTCAAATGAATGAAGATTACTCTTCAGCTCCCGTTGAGAACTTTAATGGAGTATTACTTCCTTTAGGAGATACCCTGATGTATCCGGACATTTCCTGGTGAAGTGCAGAACAGAAGTCTGTACAATAAAACGGAATCACACCAGTAGCTTGCGGAGTCCACTTCAAAGTTTGTGTCTCTCCCGGCATAATCAAAATCTCAGCGTTAAGTGCACCGCGAATGGCAAAACCATGAGGCACATCCCAATCCTGCTCCAGGTTAGTAACATGGAAGTACACCACGTCTCCTAATCTCACGCCTTCAATATTATCTGGTGTTAAGTGGGAACGTATGGCGGTCATGTACACATGCACTTCATTGCCTTTGCGTTCCACCTTCGCTTTCCCTTCGCCCAAAGCAGCATAAGGATGTTTGTTCTCTTCCAGTTTATAGATTTTAACAGATTTATCCTTAATTAAGCTAGCTGGCAATGCCTCGGCATAGTGCGGCTCACCAACGGTAGGGAAGTCCAAAATCAACTGCATTTTATCTCCTGAGATGTCATATATCTGTGCTGACTGCGCCAATTCAGGACCAGTAGGCAGGTACCGATCTTTAGTTATTTTGTTATAAGCTATCGCATATTTGCCATAAGGCTTTGCAGTAGGTCCGCCCATTACACTCAAGTGACCTACAGAGTAGTAAGTAGGTACACGATCCAACACTTCAAGTGTTTTTACATTCCACTTCACAATTTCAGAAGAAACAAACATAGAAGTGTAGGCATTTCCATTGTTATCAAACTCTGTATGCAATGGACCTAAACCTGGTTTTTGAACTTCACCATGAAGTGCAGCTTCATAACGAATAACAGGAATACCTTCAAAATCTCCTTCAAAATCTTTATCAGCTATAGCTTTTTGAAGTTTTGTAAAAGAAAAGACAGGCATCATAGCCGCTAATTTTCCACTACCTACAATGTACTCACCTGTAGGATCCACATCACATCCGTGTGGAGATTTAGGACAAGGAATAAAGTATACAATATCCTTTAGTTCTGTTACATCCAACACCATCACTTCATCCAACATGGTACTGGTGGCTGAATGGGTTTCCTCGTCCCATATATTGTGCGCATATTTTGCCTTCTCAATTTTTGCTTTTCCTTGTGCCAAATACTCCTCCGCTTTCTTCCAGTTGACAGCCATGATAAAGTCTTTGTCGTTTTGGGAAGCATTCACTTCCAGCAAAGTATGGGCTTGCTCTGTATTATAGGTAGAGAAAAAGAACCATCCATGCGAAGGACCTTTTCCTGCTCTACTTAAATCGTAGTTAAAGCCAGGGGTACGCAATTGAAACTCAATGTTCATGCGACCCGTCTCCTGATTTACTTTTATAAAACTGATTGACCCTTTGAAATTCTCTTTATAAGAACTGATAGGCACATCCTTATTATCGCCCATGGGAACACTAAAGCGGGTACCTGCTACAAGGTATTCTGTATTCTCAGTAATAAAAGGTGAAGAGTGGTTTCCTCCACTGTTAGGAATCTCAAGTATTTCTTCCGTGCGAAAGGACGAAAGACCTACACGTGCCACACGAGGGGTATTGTTACCATTGGCAAAAACCCATCGGCCATCATGCTCACCCTTGGTAGTAGAAAGGGCTATATGGTGAAGGTCATCCCATGGAACAGATCCGTGTGATGTATTCAACATAGGCTGTGTTTCTTCACTATATCCGTATCCGTTTTCAGGAAACACGGAAAAAACAGGTAGAATCTTCAGTAAGCGTCCGGAGGGAACTCCATAGACACCAATTTGTCCGTTGAAACCGCCCGATACAAAACTGTAGAATTCGTCATATTGCCCTGGGGCAACGTATGTTTTAGCAGCACCATCTCCGATGAGGGCTTGCTTCGGTCCTTGAGGTTTACAATTGTACAGCAACATCAATGAAGCTGCAATTGCCAGCGTATAAAATGATCTGATATATTTATTCATTTGGGTATTGGTTAAGTTTCTATTTGTACAAATCATTTTTCTCCATCGTTCTGGCGCATAAACTCCAGAATATCACGCGCATCTCCGATGGACATGTTCTGATTGGGCATACGCATCAAACACAACTCCAACAACTTCTGTGCTTCGGGATCTTTATCCAACATCACATCCACATTGGTAATCATGTTCATGATCCACTCTGGCTTACGATTCTTGGTCACATCTTTCCATCCCGGGCCTACTACTCTTTTATCATCAAGTTTATGACAAGCAGAGCATTTCATTTCATAAATAGCCAGGCCTCTTTTCACCCTATCTTGTTCGAGCGGTGAATTAAGTGTTACTGATTTTACGGCACCAATTCCTTTTGTAGGATCGTTAATTACATCCTCTACTGCAGACTTACTTGCTGCAGGTTGATCCGGAAATTCCTCCTGATTTTGAGGTTTATCGGGTGCGCATGAGAAAATAAAAAATCCAAGTGCGGCAATTGCTAAAAGTCTCATAGTTGTTATATGGTTTGAGTTAATTTTTATATTGTTATTTTTCTTCCTATTATTTCAAGCTTTCCCTTTTCCTCCATTTTCTTTACGGTTCTAATTACTGTCTCCACGCGCAACCCACTCATATCTGCCAACTGTTGGCGGGTGAAAGGAACAACGTAGGGTTTTGCATTTCGCACCATTCCTCCAGAGTGCTCATGGGTGGCATTATTTCCTTTCAAATGTTTTAATAAACTCATTATCCGGTGTTCAGGATCATGAAAAGAAATATCTGACAGAATCATTGACTTGTATTTAAGTCTGTTGCAAAGTACCCTATCGAACTTCAAATGAATCTCGAAATTCTCTTGAAGTAATTTAAAAAAAATTTCTTTAGAAAGCCTCATTACAACCGCATCTTCTATGGAAATTGCAGTACTCGGGTAAGAAAAATCACAGAAAAGAGGAGGTTCACCAAAACTATCACCTGGGGAAAATATACCCTGAATGAATTCCTGACCATCTTCACTGTATGTAATCATCTTTACAGCCCCTTCCTGCAACTGATAATAATAGAGTGCTGAAGTTCCTGCATGAAACAAGATTTCATTCTTTTTCAAGGCTACCGCCTTACCTCCGTATTTTAAAAGTATGTCCTTATCAATCATGGGGGTCATTTTTTCATGATGTAAACCTACTGCTGGATTGAGCGTCAAACTATGACTGTTATCATCCTCGGCTATGACACCGCTCAAAAATGCTTTAATCAAAGGGTTCCATGCAGATGAGTAATCCAGTAAAAAAGCGGGCATTCTGACTTTCTTCTTCATAATTTTAGCTCCAGCAATAATCTGATATATTTGATTGTTGTCTTATGATCCCAATCATAACGAAGCAAAAAACGGCCTATGAGTAACAATACAAACACATTTTCCCCTTCTCCTACCAAGATTAAAGACCAAAAAATAGGCTTGCCTAAGGGGGCTCACGTTGCTGTAATTGGAGCAGGCGCATTTGGAGGGTGGTCTGCACTCTACCTGCAAAGAGCAGGATACAAAGTGACTTTAGTAGATGCGTGGGGGGCAGGTAATTCCCGATCCAGCTCCGGGGATGAGACCCGTGTCATACGGTCTACCTATGGCGATAATGAATTCTACTTTGACCTTAATGTACGTGCCCTTACCCTTTGGAAAGAGCATCAGGCCGAGTGGAAAAAGGAATTGTTTTTTAATGCCGGAGTGCTATGGTTTTGCTACCACGAAAGTACGCCCCTGGTAGATGACTCCATCCCCTTTGCCAAAAAACACCAAATGGAATATGAGCATCTGACCATAGCTGCGGTTCAAAAAAAGTACCCCATGGTGCATACCGATAACCTTAGCCACGCCTGGCTGGATCCCTATGGAGGTTACTTAAAAGCACGGGAAAGCGCCCAGGCCGTATTGGAAGCTTTTGTTAAAGAAGGGGGGAATTTCGCGCAGGCTTATGTCACCCCGGGTGAGATAAAAGCAAATCAAATGAACAACATTAAATTATCGGATGGCTCTGCATTAACAACTGATGCCTATCTATTTGCCTGCGGCTCATGGCTCGGTCAGCTATTCCCTGAAGTGCTGGGTAACACTATTACCTGCACCAAACAGGAAGTGTTCTATTTTGGTGTACCCAAAGAGCTGGCACAACAGTACGATCAAATGCCTGCATGGATTGATGTGGATGGGCAAGATTTTTATTATGGAATTCCTGGTAATGCCAACAGAGGGTTCAAAATTGGAGTGGATTTGAGAGGGGAAAAATTTGACCCCACTACGGGAGAAAGAATATCCAATCCCCAGGTGCTGGCGGATGCCCGTAAGTTTATTGAGATGCGTTTCCCGGGGTTAAAAGGAGCACCCGTTGTAGAAAGCAGGGTGTGTCCCTACGAAAACTCTCCGGATGGTAATTTTATATTCGAATCCCATCCTGAGGCTTCCAACCTTTGGTTTCTGGGTGGGGGTTCAGGCCATGGCTTCAAACACGGTCCGGCCTTGGGGGAGCTGGTAGCTAAGGGTTTTGTAGGTAAATAGCTCAGGTTCACGTTTGCCAGATCGGTATACCAGATCCAACTTTTGCTCCGGGTGGTTTGTAGCATTGCTCCGTATACGTTGTTACATCTGTACGGGTGCTTTGTAGCATTACTCCGTATGCGTTGTCGCATCTGTACGGGTGCTCTGTAGCATTGCTCCGTATACGTTGTTGCATCTGTACGGGTGCGTTGTAGCATTACTCCGTATACGTTGTTGCATCTGTACGGGTGTGTTGTAGCATTGCTCTGTATACGTTGTTGCATCTGTACGGGTGCGAGGTAGCATTGCTCCGTATGCGTTGTTGCATCTGTACGGGTACGTTGTTGCATTGCTCCGGGTGCTCTGTAACATTGCTCCGTATACGTTGTCGCATCTGTACGGGTGCTCTGTAGCATTGCTCCGTATAGGTTGTTGCATCTGTACGGGTGCGAGGTAGCATTACTCCAGATGCTTTGTTGCATTATGTATGTGTTTGCTGGAAGTGCTCGGTCTCTACAGGAAGACTCGAGCTCTTTAAGGGCTTCAATTCTTTGGCTTTAATCCAACATAGACATCATCAATATAATAGAAGACCGAATTACTATTGGTATTTATATCAGAATTAGGCAAAGTGTCCGTTTCTTCATCATTATAAAAATTACCTATAATTAGATACTTAGCGTTTGACTTGGCAACAAAAGATGTTTTTAAGCAAATCCATTTGGATGTGGTTCGTAAAATTTCAGAATGATTTACTTGGGGCTCAACACTAAGCACACCCATAAAAGGTAGATTTGTAATTATCGAAGTAGTATCTCTGTAGGATCGAATAAGGGAATCGGAAAAATGGAGTCCAATATTATTCGAAACTTTGCTTTGATCAGGATATGAATGCACCCAAACTTCTGTATAATACGTCCTACCTTTTTCCAATTCAAGCGTCAAAGGTACTTCAACATAGCTTCTGTAGTTAGAGTCGGAGAAAAAGCAAAGCAAAGCCATTCTAATTCCCGAATGTGGCTGAACCTCATCCATTTCCCCAATAAAATTCCAACAGCTAGGTGAAACAGATTTATCTGAAATTCTTGGTTTGGAACTTGTTGGCAGTACCCAATCCTTTAAAGACATTTCAAACTGTAACGTAGAGCTAAAGTCCCCACAAAAACTTTGGTGTACTTCTTCAAAACTAGAATTAGGTACTAAGTTTTGACTCCAAAGGTATTCTCCTGTGAATATTGTTATTAAGCCGACAAAAAATTTGCCTTTCATAATAACTAATTTAACAGGTCATAAGGATGAAATATAGTAAATGCTGAATTTTCGATGTTGTTTTGTTAGGCTTTATTATCCTTTCAATTCCATGTGGATCCTCAAGCCCGCTACTTTGAGAAAAGGGGAAACTAAAAATACAGAACCAGTCGCCTCTTACTCAATATCAAAAAAGATTCAAAGTAATGAGCTTGTATAAGAGGTGCTGATTCTGCCTCAGCAAAATAAAGAGCCTAAGGCAAGTCACAAACTATTACCCAAAGTTGTCAGGTAAACCGTACAAGCATTGCCTGATATTGTCTTTAATTGCCTGCAGTGGCACTCGCCTCGGGTTTACTTCCCCATTTTTCCTGTGGCAATGCCTTCAACACTTCCCGGGTAAGATCCCACTGCGAGAAAGGATGATCGGTGGATAGCCAATCCAATCCCCTGCGCACAATGATCAAATCGTAAGAAGGAACCACAACAGCATATTGCCCCCGATGGCCTGCTGTGCTATAGGCATCTTGTGGTACATCTTTCCTATCATCTGGCACCAACCACCACTGGCCTCCATAAAAATTCCCGCGGTTGCGGGTAGAAGGAGCAGGTGTTCGCACGAACTCTATCCAGCTTTCGGGCAAAACCTGTTCATCTTTCCATTTGCCATTATTGAGATAAAGTAAACCAAGCCTGCCCAAATCACGCGCATTGGTATACACCTGACTGCTCATGATAAAATCACCAAAACGATCAACACCGGGGATGGTGTTGCGCATACCGATCTTGTCAAACAATTTTGTGCGAGGGTATTCCAAATAAGCCTGATCATCACCCAATGCTTTTTTCAAAGCCAAAATCCCCAGGATGGTATCGTAGTTTTCATAATCCCAACGCGTACCAGGTGTTTGAATTAATCCACGGTCAAGTGCGCCCTTTACCGTACTGGCGCCTCCGAAATAACTGAGCCACGACCCAACGGCATAGCTTTTCTCATTATCTACCGGATACAAACCGCTGGCCATGTGCATGGAATGACGTAGGGTAATTGCATTTCTCGGATCCTCATCCGGAGAACCAAAAGCCAAAGCCGGCCACTCCCACGGCAATGGATCATCCAACTTCAGCTTCCCTTCTCCCACTCCAATTCCTATTAAAGTACTTCCTATACTTTTAGCGGTTGACCATGTTCGGGTTTTTGTGGTGTAATCTACATTCGGAGCATATCTTTCATAAATAATCTCCCCTTTATAGATCACCAAAACACTTAAAGTGATATGAGAAAAATGCCCGGTTGCATCAGGGTTAAATGCCCAATCACCAGCAGCATCAAGTGAGGATTGTGAAACACCTTTGGGTAGTTTCTTATTGGATACCAAATCGCCATCAGGCCAGGGGATTGTTTTGGGGTCACCGGTAAGGGCGGGTGTCTTTAGCTCAGGCAGGCCGTCTATATCTGCAAATGATTGATCGGGTGCAAGCATAACAGCCCCAAGCCCTTCGCGATAGACAGCACGCATGGGTATGGTTCCATTTCCAATACCCCCCACTTGCACAGTTTTCTTTTTGTAATCAATAATAACATTAGAGGGCGGTTGCACAGGCGACTGATGTAACTTCAGTTCCTGATCATAGATTTGATCTAAGGTTCTGTTTGAAATAAATAGTCCGTTGCATATGGTCATGGCCTGACGGCCATTGAGAATCATTTGAGCAGTTGCCTCATGATAGTCGAATTTTTCCTGCTGTTGTGCATGAAGGGGAAGGGCTCCAAGAGCAAATATCAATAAGGCGTAGGTTTTGAATGTGTCAAGTACAGTCTTGATCATGGTGTTTCCGGTTGGTGAGACATTATCAATTTAATTAATATAGCTCAATACTCCTTCGTTAAACTTATTATCGGTCAGCATGATAATTGACTGGTGTTCGGGAACACGACATAAAAAAAGGGAGCCATAAGCTCCCTCTTTACAAAACACAACTTTCTTTTACTTATCCAATAGATACACGCTTGAATTCAGCTACAGCCAATCCCTTTGTAATTCCGTCAAGGTATTGTGCAACTGTCTTGCTGTTATCCTTTACAAATGGCTGATGTACCAATGTATTGTCCTTGTAAAATCTCTTCAACTTACCTTCTGCGATTTTTTCAACCATATTTTCAGGCTTGCCCTCCGCAATGATTTGTGCTTTGGCAATTTCTAGTTCCTTTTCGATAATGCTTTTATCTACTGAATTCTCATCCAGGGCTACAGGATTCATTGCAGCGATTTGCATACCCACATCTTTACCGGCATCTGTTACATCTGTTCCGTTCACACCTTTTAAAGAAACCAATACGCCTAATTTGGAACCCGCATGGATATAAGGAACTACCGCTTCACCGGTCATTCTCACAAACTCGCTGATCTCAATTTTCTCTCCAATCTTACCTACCATTTCAGTGATTTTCTCCTGTACGGTAAGGTCTCCCAACTTCTCAGCCAAAAGTGCATTTACATCTGCTACCTTATTATCATAAGCCAAATTCACTATGGCTTCTCCCAGGCTTTGGAACTCCTCATTGATAGCCACAAAATCAGTTTCGCAATTAAGGGCAATCAAAACCGCCTCTTTGTTGTCGTCCGAAGTTTTAATAAATACAGATCCTTCTTTTGCATCCCTGTCAGAACGGGATGCTGAAACTTTCTGCCCCTTTTTTCTCAATATCTCAATTGCCTTATCGAAGTCGCCATCGGCTTCGGTAAGTGCTTTTTTACAATCCATCATTCCGGCACCTGTCATGGTGCGTAGCTTATTCACATCTTGTGCTGTAATCGCCATTTCTGATAATATTTAATAGTTACTGTTGTCTTTAATCTACAGACGATTGAAAATGAATGCATCTCCAACTCATTCGCCCTGTTATTTTCAATGTCTGGATTAACCCTGACATTCCTGCCCCACGGAAAGGACTCGTCAGGGTTAAAAAACTAAACACCGGCTTGTGACCGATGTTTAGTGTTGAAATTGATCAGGCCCGGCTTGCCGGATTCCTTATATATTATTTCGTTTCTTCTACGGTCTCGTCTACTTTCTTCTTCTCCTCTTCTTCCTTCTTCATGGCAGCATCGTCCTTATCTTTCTTGCGCTCCATCAATCCTTCTTCAATAGATTGACCAACGTGCTCAAGAATAATTGAGATAGACTTAAAAGCATCATCATTAGCAGGAACAGGGAAATCGATATTTGTAGGATCAGAGTTGGTATCCACCATGGCAAACACAGGGATATTCAACTTTTGAGCTTCTGCTACTGCAATGTGCTCACGTTTTACGTCCACAACAAACAAAGCAGATGGAAGGCGGTTCAAATCAGCGATTCCACCCAACAATTTCTCCAACTTCGCTTTCTCACGTCCAATCATCAAACGCTCACGCTTGGCCAGGTTCTCGAAAGTTTCGTCTTTCAACATCTTATCGATCTGCGCAAGTTTCTTCAACGACTTTCTGATGGTCGCAAAGTTGGTAAGCATACCACCCAACCAACGCTCAGTTACGTAGGGCATATTCAATCTTACCGCCTGTGTCTTTACGATGTCTTTGGCTTGTTTTTTTGTAGCTACGAACATGATCTTACGTCCGGAGCGAACAATATTTTTCAAAGCGAAAGTGGCTTCATCCAAACACTTCATCGTTTTGTTCAAATCGATAAGGTGGATGCCGTTATTTTCCATGAAAATGTACTCGGCCATTTTCGGGTTCCACTTTCTGGTAAGGTGTCCAAAGTGAACACCAGCTTCCATTAATTCTTGATTGGTTAACTTCTTAGCCATGTGTCTCTTTTAACGTTTACTGAACTGGAATTTCTTTCTCGCCTTTCTCTTTCCGTACTTCTTTCTCTCCACTGAACGCGAATCACGAGTGGTCAAGCCTTCTTTTTTCAAATCTGGTTTGTTCTCTGCATTCACTTCCACCAAAGCACGAGTGATACCCAAACGAACAGCCTCAGCTTGTCCTTTGATTCCACCACCTTCTACATTTACACTTACATCGTATTGGTTATCCAATTTCAATATGGTAAATGGCTGCTTTACAGTAATCTGATGAATCTCTGATTTGAAATAATCAGCCAGCTCACGGCTGTTTACTGTAATCGTTCCGTTTCCAGGTTGCAAGTAAACGCGGGCAATTGCGGTCTTCCTTCTTCCAGTTTTATTGGTAATATCCATTTATTAAAACTTTAATTCTTTAGGTTGTTGTGCTTCGTGTGGGTGCTGATCGCCAACATATACATGCAAGCTTCTGTACACTTCACTTCCCATACGATTCTTAGGAAGCATTCCTTTCACAGCATGCTCAACTAATCTTTCAGGGTGTTTTGAACGGATCATGGCAGGTGTTTTTTCACTTTGCCCTCCAGGATATCCTGAGTGCGTAAGCAAAACTCTGTTTTCCCACTTCTTTCCAGTCATCCTTACCTTCTCTGCATTGATCACGATAACATGGTCACCGGTATCTACATGCGGAGAAAATGATGGCTTATTTTTTCCTCTAAGTACTTTCGCTACCTCACTGGCAACGCGTCCAAGCACCTGATTCTTAGCATCTACCAACACCCAGCCTTTTTCAGCTGTTGTTTTGGTAGGGTTTGTTGTTTTATAACTGTTATGATCCACTTTTGATCCTTTAATTACCTGTTTTTGAACCTATATACCCCTCCAAAAAGGGACACAAAAGTAGACCGATTTCGCTAAATTTCCAAGCAGGGGTTTCTTTTTACCGGAGATTCTGCGACAATTGCTTCAAAAGCGCTCCGAAATCTTTTGGGTAAGGGGCTGTAGCCTCGAGTTTTTCTCCATTAAGCCCCAAAAAAGACAATGAATGGGCATGCAGTGCCATCCTTTTCATAAAGGGCTCCTCCTCTGCATCCTTTTTTAATTTAAACCCTCTTTTCACAGATGAAAGATAAAAAGCTTTGCCTCCATAGGTTTCATCACCCGTTATTGGCGCTTTCAGCCAGGCCAGGTGAATTCTTATCTGATGCATCCTACCCGTTACCGGCATGCACTGAATCAATGAATGGTTTTTAAAGTGCTGCAACGTGGTAAAATAGGTTTGCGCACTTTTCCCCGATTTATCTGTTTTTACCGTACCGTCACTCAACTTTAAAATGGACTTATCAACCAGTTTATCGTCCAATTGATTGATGCCATCCACCACAGCATGGTATATTTTCTTCACCTGCCGCTGTTCAAACTGCATACTGAGATGGCGATAGGCTTCCGGATGGCGGGCAATGGCCAGCACCCCTGAAGTATCCTTGTCCAATCTGTGGCAAACCTGAGCATTTGGCTCGATCTCCTGGGCCAGCAGCAATAGATTAACAGGATCGTTTCTGTCTTCCAGTGTAGAAAGAAAAGGAGGTTTATTGACCAGAATATAGTCCTGGTTTTCGAACAGTATGGAATCCTTAAACTTGGTAAGCGATGATTTCAAGCTCCAAAGTTACACTATGACTTTGATTCTGCTCGGGTTGAATCCAATTTTGCCAAAGGAAGTTTAAAACTGAAGGTTGAGCCTTTGCCTGAAATGCTTTCCACCTCCGCCTTGCTTTTATGGCCTTCCAATATGTGTTTAACAATGGCCAGCCCCAGTCCTGTTCCGCCTCTTTCCCGGCTGCGGCTTTTATCCACGCGATAGAAACGCTCAAAAATACGGTTGATATGAGATTGAGGTATGCCCTCGCCTGTATCGCTCACGAATGTGGTGACGTATTTCTTATCTGTTTCAAAACGAATGGTCACCTCCCCATCTTCATCACTGTACTTTATGGCATTAGAAACAAGGTTGGTCATCACTTGGGTGATGCGTAGCCAGTCAGCACGTACAATGGTGAGTTTAGCTGGCTTCTTAATGATCACTTCTATTCCCTTGGCTTTTGCTCTTTGTTCGAATTGATCTACCACCTCCACACACAAGGTGTAAAGGTCGATATTCTCAAATTTCATTTTGATATCGCCCGTTTCGATCTGAGATAAGGTAAGCAGGTCTTGCACCAGTGCATCCAACCCATCAAGGCTTTTGGCTGCCTTTTTCAAAAATTTGATGCGCACGTTTTTGTCATTGACAGCCCCATCGAGCAGGGTGTGCACAAACCCTTGAGCTGCAAAAATGGGAGTTTTCAATTCGTGCGAAACATCAGCAACAAACTCCTTTCTGAATGTCTCCAGTTTTTTGAGTTCATCGATCTCATTTTGTTTCAGTTCGGCAAACGTGTGTATCTCTTCGTTGATTTTTCGAAGCGGGTTAAGCTTGTTACTTGATTTATCTTTAGTGAAACCGCGGAGATCAAACTTCTGCAGTTTCTCCATCATGCTATAGATCTTGTTGATTTCTCCGAATATGAGAAACTCGAGCACGATAAAAATCAGAATATAGGAAACGGAAAAACTAATGATGGCCGCTACGACTACTGCCTGCGTCTCTACTTCGTTGACCAAAGAGAGAAATAGAGCTGTAACCAAACTTATAGAGCCTGCCAACAGCAGTGCCAAAACCCTGGCGCTATACACTTAGATTAATTTAGATGAAACTTGTACCCCACTCCTTTTACAGTGGTAATATAGTCATCTCCGATCTTTTCACGCACTTTTCTGATGTGTACATCCACCGTTCTGGCCAGAACATACACATCGGTGCCCCAGATATTTTGTAACAGATCATCGCGGCTAAACACCTTATTGGGGTTTTGGGCCAGGAAGTAGAGCAGTTCAAATTCCTTTTTAGGAAGGCTGATTTCTTTATCCTTTACCTTTATGGTGTAGCTGGTACGGTCGATCACCAGATCTCCCATCTTAATCTGGGAGGAAGACCCTTTCTTCTTTGATTCCCTCCTGAACAAGGCAGCAATTCTGCTCATCAAAGCACGCGGCTTTATCGGCTTGGAGATATAATCATCTGCCCCTACATCAAAACCTGCTACTTCGGAGTACTCCTCAGAGCGTGCAGTAAGAAATACGATGAAAGTGTTCTGTAATTCCGGAGTACTTCTAAGAATGCGGCAAGCTTCAACTCCATCCATTTTTGGCATCATGATGTCCAACAAAACCAAATCTGGAATAAATTTCTTAGCGACCTCCACTGCTTCTACCCCATCACTCGCGGTACGAACGTTATAACCTCCTTTTTCGAGATTATACTTTAGCAGCTCCAAAATAGGCTCCTCGTCATCTACGACAAGTACCTTGTGTAATGGCTTATTAGCCATAGGAATTTGTTTGTTTTTACGATCACAAAAGTACCCAGAAATTAAGCGAATTAAAAGGGAAGGTTATGTTCTTAACAATTCCTTAATTCGGCCAATAGTGCTAAAGAAATGGAAATCGGGACTTATAATCTCTGATCATTTCAAGCAAGCTGCCATTGTATTTTTCCTCCAGCTCAGACTTAAAATTGGTTTGCTTGGACTGGTACCTGCGGTAAGCCAGAAAATAATCATTGTTAGGTGGACGCTCCCTAAATCGATGGGTTGGGATTTTATATTTGTGAAGCGTGAGTGTATCCATGTTACTAACGATCTTTTGAATTAATTCATCCTTTTTAGACTTTTTGAAATCTTTCGGGTCGCTTTCACTAAACTTCTTATAAAGACTATCCAGGGCAATGCTTCCCCTCAACACGTGATTGCTATAGCGCTGATGATCGATTACTTCGTACACGTAGGTTAAATATTCATCAGACGACCTGCCATATTTTGCTGCAATGAAATTATAGGCAGCGGAGTCACCAATAAAAGAAGCAAGGTTCTCATTGAACTCAACACTGTCCTTAATAAATAAAGTAGCATGCACCATCTCATGTATGATAAGGCTGGCAAGGTCGCCCTCATTGCGTTCCAGCATTCCGCTTAGAATAGGATCGGTGAACCAACCCAACGTAGACCAGCCGCCAGGATTTCTAACACCTACATCCCAGCCTTCGTCTTGCAATTGTTTCATTTCGGCTATCGCCTTGTCTTTATCAAAGTATCCCTTGTAGGGAACTGTACCCACCACAGGGAAGTCCCAAGTTTTGGGTTTGAGCGCAAAAGGCTCACTGGCGGTAACCACCCACATCAACTCCTGTCCCTTTTGATCAAATACGGTTTTATAGTTGTCGGAATCTTTCAACCCCAGAGAGTCAATAGCAAAAGCCCTTATCTCATCAATGATATGAAGTTTCTTTTTCAGTGAATCCGGGAAGGCAGGATCGCTCAGCACTTCAGCAATAGGTCTCGCATTCCAAACGATGTTCAATTGACCAAGCCCCTGATTGACCCCGTATACTACCAGAGACCAGTACCATCCCAACAGCACGAGCAACATCAATACAACCGCAAGTCCAACCTTCTTCATTTATTTTCTCCTGGCAATAAAAAATCGATCACTAAATTGTAGGTAGAACCCATAACTGTACTGGAAGGATTGATAACTAAGATCATAGTACGGCTCCACGCGCAAAGTAGCGACCAGCCCCCTGGTTACCTCTTTATTATAGAGCAACCTTAACATGAGTAACTGCATGTTTTCTTGTTGCACGCGATAATCCAATTCTGAAACAGAAGGATATACCTTTCCTCCCTGAATAGAAATAAATTCATGTGCCTGCCAATAGCTGGCCATTACATCTAACCCGAAGGTGGTTGAAATATTTCCATTGAAGTAAAAGCCTGATCCATCCTTATAAGGCCGAACATTGGTAGAGCTCATATTGCTGTAATGCACATAAAATCCATCCACCATCCAATCCTTTATTAAACCCAAAGTCTTTTTCCTCACCTCAACCCCTATGGCAGTATTCATTACCGTCTCAAGGGGAGGTGGATTTACATTGATCTGCCCTCCTTTGTGGCTCATCTGAATTTGAAGAGGCAGCGAAACCAGAAATGAGCCTTTGTTGATAATTCTCTTGCTTAACGAGAGGCCCGAAACAAAACGTTCCTGTTCTGGATCCTTGTTATAAATCATATTCTGCCAATCCAACCAAAGATCGAAAAACAGTCCATCTGTGATGGCTTGTAATTGAATACCCGTCTCCAACCTATCATTCAATACCCGTTCAAAATCATAAAGCGGCTCGATCAATCGATGATTGAGACTGCTTTCAATATTTCCAAAAACAAGGGCAAATGGCCCTTTGGCTACTTTTAACGAAACAGTGGGCACTACGGTTGAAAAATCCCGGTTTCCAAAGTCCTGCTGAACAAAAACACCTGCATCCAATCGTATGCCTTTCCTTGGAAAATAACTCAGTGATGGGTGGAGTTGGTAGCCAAGTAAAGTATAACCCTCAATTATGGTGTCGAAATATTCATTGTTCTTGGAAAAACCCAAAAAATTGAGTCCCAGAAAAAGTTTTCCAGTATCAGCCTCCTCCATTTGCAATCGATCCTCAAAGGCGGTATTGTCCAGCTGACCAAACACGACATTCTGAGCAGTCGCAAAAAATAATATGATCAGAATCTTTCTCACTTTTATTTAAAGTGCAAATTAAAGGACTTATCCGTTAATCCTTAACGGTTAATTAATTCCGATTCAAAACCATTGAAAAGATCGGGTTGAATATGATTTCTCTTGCTAGGGTCACCTTGGTGAATAAGTGCCGAAATGGTAATTTCATGCCCTACAAGAATTTTTAATACATATAACAGGGAGATGCTATGAGCGACAACAAGGAAAAAATGAAGGCACTACAACTTACCATTGACAAACTGGAGAAGACCTATGGTAAGGGTGCGGTGATGAAGCTAAGTGAGGGAAAAGTTTTAGATATACCGGCTATTTCCACCGGATCGTTAGGACTCGATCTTGCGCTCGGCATTGGAGGTATCCCAAGAGGAAGAGTGACAGAGATTTACGGACCTGAATCGTCTGGAAAGACTACGCTTACTATGCACTGCATCGCGCAAGCTCAAAAAGCGGGCGGGTTGGCTGCTTTTATTGATGCAGAACATGCTTTTGACAAAACCTACGCTGAAAAATTGGGAATTGATACGGAGAACCTTTTGATCTCGCAGCCCGACAATGGTGAGCAAGCGCTGGAAATTACAGAGCACCTCATCCGTTCGGGAGCCATTGATATTATCGTTATTGACTCTGTAGCCGCCCTTGTGCCTAAAGGTGAGTTGGAGGGTGAGATGGGAGACAGCAAAATGGGCCTTCAGGCACGTTTGATGTCGCAAGCATTAAGAAAACTTACAGGTACCATCAGCAAAACAGGTTGTGCATGCGTCTTCATCAACCAGCTGCGTGAAAAGATCGGAGTGATGTTTGGTAACCCAGAAACCACCACGGGTGGTAATGCCCTTAAATTTTATGCGTCTGTTCGTCTGGACATCCGCAGAATAGGTCAGATCAAAGAAGCCGCTGATAACATCACAGGTAACCGTGTGCGAGTAAAGGTGGTGAAGAACAAAGTGGCACCTCCATTCAAAGTGGTAGAGTTTGATATTATGTATGGACGAGGTATCTCTAAATCAGGGGAGATCATCGACATTGGATCTGAATTGAATGTGATTCAAAAATCCGGATCATGGTTCTCTTATGACGGCAACAAGCTTGGTCAGGGAAGAGATACCGTAAAACAACTGATTGAAGACAACCCTGAGTTGATGGATGAATTGGAGAAAAAGATCAAAGACAAAATTGCTGGTGTCACTCCTGAGGTGGCAGAGGTTGAAGAAAAATAAATTCTTTTAACTGTCTATAGATACCGTCAGGTCATTGATCTGACGGTTTTTTTATGCCCTGATGGCCTCCACAGGATCGAGTCGCGCGGCCATTGCAGCAGGCACAATGCCCGATACGATGCCTATCACGCAGGATACGCCAAGCCCCAATACAATATTTTTAAAACTCAAGACTACCTCCAGGCTACCGAAAGGAGCAAACGTTAACAAAAACACAAGAAAAATCCCAGTCAGCCCACCAATCAAACTCAGGAAGATGGCTTCAAATAAGAATTGGAACAGAATGAAGTAATTTTTTGATCCCAGGCTCTTCTGCAAACCAATAATGCTTGTTCGCTCTTTCACCGTCACAAACATGATGTTGGCGATTCCGAAACCACCAACAAGAATAGAAAAGCCCCCAATAATCCAACCGGCAACACCCACCACATCAAAAAGCCCACTGATTACATTGGCAAGTGCCTCAGGTCGATTGAGCGCAAAATTATCTTTGTCCAATGGCCTCAGCCCTCTTTTGCTACGCAGTTGCCCTCTCATTTCATTTTCCAATTCCACCAAACCAATATCCGACTCACTTCCCTTTACACCGATACGTGAGGATGTTTCATTCCACGCACCCGTACCTGTCTGATAAAGCCTTCTGAAAGAATTGTAGGGAACAAGACATCCGTAATCGCTACTTGGCGTACCCAGGAAGCTCTGACCTTCCCGCTTTTGCACGCCCACCACCACATATTTTGTGTTTTTGATTTTAATACTTTCTCCGATAGGATTCCTTCCATTGGGAAATAACGCTTCCGCAACTTCATAACCCAGTATGGCCACTGTGCGACCGCCCTCCACCTCATCAAAAGTAAAATACCTGCCTTGTTCAATATTGACGTCAAAGACATCTTCATAGCCGTCTCCAATACCACGAAGACCAATCTGCCCTATACTGCTACTGCCTTTTCTGATAATGGCATTTCCTCTGGCTGCAAAAATGGTGATGGCCTCCTGATGCTGAAGATTGGCCTGTAAAAATTTGAATTCATTGTAAGAGGCATTGGGTCTGTTCCAATACTCCCACCATTTAAACTCTTCACTCCCGTCACCCCCTGGAAAAGGCCATTTTTCTACATAAATCACCCCAGATCCCAAAAACGAGAAGCTCTCCTTTATATTTCTTTCTAAAGAATCCACCAGCGTAAAGACCGCTATAATGGCAAAAATCCCCACAGTGACTCCCAGAAGCGAAAGAATAGTCCGTAATAAATTGACTTTCAGTGCAGTAAAAGCAAAACGAAAACTTTCAAAAATAAGTCGCAGTGTGAGCATGGATACCCTAAAGACGTTTGGATTGAATTTGGGTTACAAAAGACATTAATTAAAACAAATCCTTATTTTTGCAACCTCGATTTAAAATGCCCTTACTATGGGCTTGACATAAAAGTATGAAGTTATCCAAATTTAAGTTTGATCTTCCCATAAATCTTATCTCTTCTCATCCTGCAGAAAACAGGGATGAGTCACGATTGATGGTTTTGCACCGTGATACCGGTGACATTGAGCACAAAACTTTCAAGGATATTGTGGGATATTTCAACGAAGGAGACCTGCTGGTAGGTAACGACACCATGGTCTTTCCCGCTCGATTGTATGGCCGCAAGGAAAAGACAGGAGCGAAGATAGAAGTATTCTTACTTCGTGAGTTAAATGCTGAAATGCACCTGTGGGACGTTTTGGTAGACCCAGCTCGTAAAATCAGGGTGGGTAACAAATTGTACTTTGGAGATGGCGACCTTGTTGCCGAAGTGATCGACAACACCACTTCCCGCGGTCGTACCATCCGTTTCCTGTTTGATGGTGACTCTGAATCTTTTAGCAAAGTGGTTGAGTCGTTGGGAGAAACTCCTTTACCAAAATATATCAAGCGTAAAATTGAACCTGCGGATAAAGAACGCTTTCAAACCATTTATGCTAAAAACAAGGGAGCAGTCTCTGCACCTACTGCAGGTATGCACTTTACCAAGCAATTGCTGAAGCGCCTGCAAATCAAAGGTGTGGATATGTCGTTTATAACACTTCATATTGGATTGGGAACATTCCGCCAGGTAGACGTGGAAGACCTTACCAAGCACAAGATGGATTCTGAAAATTTTGTGGTGGGAAGTGAATGCGTAAAAATGGTAAACAAAGCCATCGATGATAAAAAGAAGGTATGTGCTGTAGGAACAACTACCATGCGCGCGCTGGAGTCTGCTGTTTCTGCAGGTAATAGACTAAAAGAGAAGGATGGATGGACAGACAAGTTTATCTTCCCTCCTTACGATTTTAAGATTTGCAGTGCAATGATTACCAACTTTCATATGCCTGAATCAACCCTGTTGATGATGGCTGCTGCATTTGGCGGATATGATCAGGTGATGAATGCCTACGCTGTAGCCAAGAAGGAGAAGTATAAGTTTCTTACTTATGGCGATGCAATGCTCATCATTTAATGACTCTGGATTATAAAGAGAGAAAAGCCTGACGATTTTTGTCAGGCTTTTTTTATTTAACTTGATTTTTAATGAAGCAAAAGGAATACGCACTTATCGTTGCAGGGGGCAAAGGCACCCGCATCAAAAGCAAACTCCCCAAGCAATTTCTTGAACTGAATGGGAAGCCCATTCTTCTGCATACCATTGAGGCTTTCTTTCGGTATTCGGATGATATACAAATCATTTTGGTTTTACCTGAAGCTGACTTTCCCATTTGGGAATCGATAAGAGAACGTTTTAAGTTCACCAAAACAGTTGCAGTACAAAAAGGTGGTGATACACGATTTCAATCTGTGAAAAACGGATTGGAAAAAATTGAAGGAACCGGATGTGTTGCTATTCACGATGGGGTGAGGCCTTTGGTCAGTGAAGACATTATTGGTGCTTCATTTCGCCTTGCAGCCGTTCATCAATCCGCAGTAGCCGCGGTGAGACTCAAGGAATCCATCAGGATGACAGATCAAGATACCACCAAGTCGATGGACAGGTCCCGATTCAGACTGATACAAACACCACAAACATTTGACATCGAACTTATCAAGCAGGCATATCAGATAAAAGAAGATGCAAGCCTCACCGATGATGCGAGCGTTGCAGAACGAGGAGGTCATTTGATTTCATTATTTGAAGGGAGTTATGAAAACATTAAAATAACAACTCCGGAAGATCTGATAGTAGCTGAGGCGCTCTTGACTTCAAAAGCCAAAAAGTAGTATTCAAGACCCTAATCTGTAAAAACAAAAGGCCCTTGAATAAGGGCCAGTTATCTTAAAGCAAGATTTTTATAAAATCTAGTACTCGTCTTCGTTAAAGAAAAAGTCTTCTTTGGTCGGATAATCAGGCCAAATCTCCTCGATACTCTCGTAAGGCTGCCCATCATCCTCTAATTCCTGTAAATTTTCAACTACCTCTAAAGGTGCTCCGGACCGGATTGAAAAATCAATCAATTCATCTTTTGTCGCTGGCCATGGCGCATCTTCCAAATAAGAAGCCAATTCGAGTGTCCAATACATAGTATTCCCTCCTTTTAATTTTTCGCAAAAATAGAATTTAACCTGTAAGGAACAATACCTATTACCCTTTTTGCCGTAAGCAATAAAAAAGCGTTTCGTAAAATCATACACTATACCTCGAATGCTGCCTTATTAGGCCTAATTACGCTCTTTTGTTGCCGATAATTTTCTTTAAAAAAAATAGAGTTTTATCCCTTCCAGAAGTTAAACTGTGATTAAACCACAACAAGTTCCCTGATATTTCTTGTAAGCAAAAAGCACTCCTATTTTGTCCAAATCAAACATTTCTACTATCAGGCTTCACGCGTTGCACCAAAATGATCATATTAGCACTCCAAAAGATTGAACAGGATGGCTGACGAAAAAATTATATTTTCAATGACCGGGGTAAGCAAAATTTACCCCCCCAATAAGCAAGTTTTAAAAAATATCTACCTCTCCTTTTTCTATGGAGCAAAAATAGGTGTACTCGGACTTAACGGCTCTGGTAAGTCGTCCTTGCTGAGAATTATTGCCGGTATAGACAAAGAATTCCAGGGTGAAGTGGTTTCGGATCAAAGCTTTTCAGTAGGCTTATTGGAGCAGGAACCTCAGCTGGATAAGTCTAAAACAGTTAAAGAAATAGTCGAAGAAGGGGTAAAAGAAACGGTAGACCTTCTGAAAGAATTTGAAGAGATCAACAACAAGTTTGCAGATCCTGCGGTAATGGAAGATCCTGATGCCATGGAAAAGTTGATCAACCGCCAAGGTGAAGTGCAGGAGAAAATTGACGCTTTAGACGCATGGGAATTAGACCATAAACTGGAGCGTGCCATGGACGCACTCAGGTGCCCTCCTCCTGATGCCAAAGTAGAACACTTGTCTGGAGGTGAAAAAAGAAGGGTGGCATTGTGCCGTCTGCTTCTCAAAGAACCCGATGTCCTTCTCCTTGATGAGCCTACCAACCACCTTGATGCAGAATCCGTGCATTGGCTGGAAGAACACTTGAGACAATACAAAGGAACTATCATTGCTGTAACTCACGACCGTTACTTTTTGGATAATGTTGCTGGCTGGATCCTTGAGCTTGATCGCGGAGAAGGTATTCCCTGGAAAGGAAACTATTCTTCCTGGTTGGATCAAAAATCCAAACGACTGGCACAAGAAGAAAAAACGGAATCCAAGCGACAGAAAACACTGGAGCGCGAATTGGAGTGGGTGCGCATGGGGCCCAAAGGAAGACATGCAAAAGGTAAAGCACGTTTAGGTGCTTACGAGAAATTATTAACGCAGGAGGCAAAAGAGAAAGAAGACAAGCTGGAACTCTTTATTCCTCCTGGACCAAGACTTGGAAACAAAGTGATAGAAGCCAATGGAGTATCAAAGGCATATGGTGATAAATTACTTTATGAAAACCTCACTTTCTCATTACCTCCAGCCGGTATTGTGGGGATTATCGGACCGAATGGCGCGGGTAAGACCACACTTTTCAAAATGATTACCGGAGCTGAGAAACCAGATGCGGGAACTTTCAGTGTAGGCGACACAGTGAAGATTGCCTACGTGGATCAGGAGCACGATGACCTCAAACCAGAAGATACCGTTTGGCAAGCCATCACAGGTGGAAATGAACTGATGATACTGGGAGGAAAAGAGATTAACTCAAGAGCCTACGTGAGCAAGTTCAATTTTGGCGGTAACGATCAACAGAAAAAAGTAAAAGAACTTTCAGGTGGTATGCGCAACCGCGCTCACCTTGCCATTGCCTTGAAACAAGGAGGCAATCTTTTATTACTCGATGAGCCTACCAACGATCTTGATGTGAACACTTTGCGTGCATTGGAAGAAGCGTTGGAGAATTTTGCAGGCTGTGCCGTGATCATTTCCCACGACAGGTGGTTTCTGGATAGGGTATGTACGCATATTCTGGCCTTCGAAGGTGATTCTCAGGTGTATTGGTTTGAAGGTACCTTCAGTGAATACGAAGAGAATAAGAAGAAGAGATTAGGTGATGATCAACCCCATCGAATCAGATATAAGAAGCTAGTGAAGTAAGGTCTTCCAGAAAAACTTGGTTCTGGATCAACTTCATACGATGACGGGCGCGCTGTTACAGAATTGCGTTGATAGTCCATAGTCAAATTCCTATATTACCTTCTTATGCATTTGATTGATCTTAGAAGGAATGGGTATTAAGCGTCTTATCATCATCGTGGGGCCCGCCTTGTGTGTGCTGCTAATGCTGATGGGTGGCCCTGATGACATGCCTGCTCCTGCCTATGCGGTGGTTGCTTGTACCGTATGGATAGCCTTATGGTGGCTAACGGAAGCAGTACCTATAGCTATTACATCTCTATTGCCTATTTTACTTTTTTCTGTACTCGGCATAATGTCTGTTACATCTGTAACTGACTACTACTCCAATCCCATTATTTATTTATTTATCGGAGGGTTTATCATAGCCCTGGCTATGGAAAAATGGAACCTTCATAGAAGAATCGCACTATCTATCATACTGTTCACGGGTACAAATCAACGACAAATACTTCTGGGCTTTATTCTGGCTACTGGCTTTTTATCCATGTGGATATCCAATACAGCGACTACCATGTTGATGTTGCCTATCGCTCTTTCCATCATCGATCAGTTGGTACAGTTATTCAATGACAAGTCGTCAACAAACGCCAAAACCTTTGGTAAGGCCTTGTTGATTAGCATTCCTTATGCCGCCTCCATTGGAGGTGTTGCTACTTTGGTGGGCACACCTACCAACCTGATCTTTATTGAAAGTGTACAGCAATTTTACGGAGCGGAAGTACCTTTTGATAGCTGGTTCTTTTTCGCATTACCATTGAGCTTGATCTTAGGTGCGTTCCTTTGGTGGAATATGAGTTTTGGTGCATTTAAGTTAAGTACAACGGTTGTTAAAGGATCAAAAGAAGTTATCTCCAATGAATTGGCGAAACTGGGAAAAATGAAATATGAGGAAAAATGGATTCTTACTGTCTTTTGCTCAGTTGCCGTTGCCTGGATTTTCAGACAGTTACTCATACAACCGTTTTTCCCTGAAGTAAACGACACAACCATTGCCATTGCAGGTGCATTGGTGTTGTTCGTAATTCCATCTAAAAGTTCTTCAATGGAAATGATTATGGATTGGAATTATGCCAAACGCTTACCCTGGGCGGTTATTCTTTTGTTTGGAGGTGCCTTTGCCCTGGCAGGGAGTTTTATGGAGACAGGTCTCACCCACTGGATAGGGAATAAACTCACGCTATTAAAAGGTGTAGAACCCTGGATCATCATCCTGATTGTTGTAGCAGTAGTTAACTACCTCACCGAGCTTACACAAAATATGGCCACCTGTACGCTAATGCTCCCCATTCTTGCAGGACTTTCTGAAGCTATAGGAGTTCATCCGTTTAGTTTAATGGTGCCCATGACCATTGCTTCTTCCTGTGCTTTTATGCTTCCCGTTGCTACCGCACCCAATGCCATAGTTTTTGGTTCTGGCAAATTAGAGATCAAAGACATGGTGCGCGCTGGCTTTCTTCTCAACATCTTCTCGATTATCCTCATCACCTTATTTACCAAGTTCCTTATGCCACTCATTTGGGGAATTGATATGAATGAGTTCCCTGCAGAATTCATTAAGTAAAAGGTTCCAGTTAAAAATTCGCCTACCGTTTTACTTTATCGTTTGATATTAGTACTCACCTTTTCCTGTGTCAGTCGATACATTAACACTGCAGTACGTTTTGCCTGCATGGCAATGCTGCGAGGGTCTGCAGTCTCATTAACCGTATGCCCTCCGGCACTTCCCGGTCCAAGTCCATCCATGGCCATCTCTACATAAGGGGCCGTAAAAGAAATATCAGCAGCACCAGCGTCACGAGGATTCACCGCTGTCACATTTCCAAAGCCAAGGTCATTACTTACCTTATTAAAATAACTTAGTAGTTCATAATTACCCTCTACTGGAGCCAACGGAGGATACCCTTCTCCAAAACTAATTTCCGCTTTAGTTTGCGGCCTGTGTTTTGCAACGACCTCCCTCATCACCTCTTGCGTTTTTTTGAGTTGCTCTGGTGAAATCGCACGGATATCTCCAGTTACTACAGTGTGCTTTGCTACAATATTACTCTTTCCGTATGCTGAACCACCGTCCATTTGTTTATCATGTTCTACTGTGGTACCCCCCAAAATCATTCCCGGGTTAAAAGTAAGGTTCTCCTCATTAGACAAGGCTTCATAAAAACCATTAATAATACGGGCCGCCTCATAAATGGCTCCTGCACCAATATCTTTTGTAAATACCTGAGAAGAATGGGCGGGCACCCCTTCCACTTTAAGTTCCCAGCCTGATGAGCTTCTTCTTGCTACCACCGCTGTCTTAGGATTTCCATCGCCATCTTCGAAACCTAAAGCAATATCCGCAGCCTTCGCAGCATCAATCAAATCCTTTCTTGCCAGATTCAATGGTCTTCCACTCAATTCCTCGTCCCCTGTCATCACTATTATGATATTCATATCTTTCAATGCACCTGCATCCTTTAGGGCCTGCATGGCCTGGATAATGACAACATCACCACCCTTCATGTCACCAACACCTGGCCCACTCATGGTCGAGTCATTGATCATTTTAAATTGTTGAAAAGGACTGGATAGTTCAAAAACAGTGTCAAGATGACCTATCAATAGCAATGTCTTTCCTTTTCCCTTATGTTCAGCTACTAAATGTCCGGACCTGCCCCAACTCTTTCCATCCACCCATTTGGTAGCAAAACCAAGTGCATCCAATTTAGCTTTGAATACCATTCCCACCTTTTTTACTCCATCAAAATTCATCGATCCACTATTGATGTTCACTACCTCCTCCAACAACTTAAGGGCCTCCTCGTGATGTGCGTCAACTGAGCTTACTATCTTTTTCTCAGTTTTAGATACCTGCGCAAACATTGAAGAAGTGAGCAAAACAAAAAATACAATAGCCAGACGGGTCATAAGTTCATGATTTATAAATTGAGGAATGAAATTAATGGATTGAGAGAACAATGCCTAGCAAAAACCAGAAGACGAAATCTTATAATGGCTTTTACAAGCCTATCTTAAAACTCATTTGAATCCCCGACACCGAGGGATATACTTGCACATCTGCTTTTCTAAGGAATCCTTTTCTGTTAACAGAATGAAGATGAGGAATAAGCCAGCCTGCAAACGCACCTACAGCATAACCAGTCATCACATCCGTTGGAAAA
Source organism: Cyclobacteriaceae bacterium (assembly GCA_039971015.1). Lineage (GTDB taxonomy): Bacteria > Bacteroidota > Bacteroidia > Cytophagales > Cyclobacteriaceae > ELB16-189. The sequence continues at coordinate 149,450 of JBDVKV010000029.1, read as the reverse complement.
TGCTTTCCTGCCTTTACACGCAAATAACCCGTTATAACAGGAATATATGCAGACACTGACCACAGGACAATCTTGGTTCCTTTGTTCATGTTTGGGTGATAGTCTGAAATTACCTTGGCCATAAAAAATGCAGCTGCTGCAGTATGACTGGTGTGCCCTGAAAAAAATGACTTCCTTGATCTGCTGTTGGTTCTTTCTGACAATGGAACAATTGGATTATATACATAAGGCCTTGTTCTGGCGACAAGATTTTTTACCCCGTTGGTAATTCCAAATGTAACAGCCATGACCTCTGCTGACATAACCAATAAGGAAGTAATGTCTTCTTTGGTATGATGTTCCGATAATAATAAAATCGGAAGGATCGTGACTCCGGTTCTTAGATAATCACTTGTTCTGGCATCAATTGGAGAATAGTTATCGACATATCTTCTATCGAAAGAATTAATATCGTTTATATTCAAATTACCCAGTTCTTCTGTAGTGAACGGTGTAGTCTTATTAAGGCCATCTGCCAGTAGGCCAACGCCTAAAATCACACCAGAGGAAACAATAAATGGAACCTCCCTTTTGAAATCAAGTCGGTATGGAGGTCCTTCTGAATGGGTATGGTCTCGGCATATGGAACAGTAACTATCAGTCGATTTCTGAGCCCAATTAGGCATTACCACAACCAACATAATAAGGATAGCAAGGATTGGTCTAATCATATAAAACAACACGCAAGTAACTGCAATGCCGTTGGTTTAGTTAAACTTACTTCAAACAGAACCTGAAAGATATAGATTTATTGCTTTGTTGCACTAAAAGTAAAAAGCGGTAGTCCTCAACTCCTCACCGCTGTAAGATTGTCTGGTATTTTCAAGTATTGCAGACATTATTTTGAGGAACTGGCATAACGCTATAGCGCAATAAGTACCCTCAATAACCAGACAGAATGCCCAATAATGGACACCACTATTCTGTTCATGGACACTTCAACTAAAGTTGCACTAGCATCCTGATTGATTCTGACCTATTTACCATCCAGCCCAAGTCCGGCACATTCATTGAACAAGGAAAACAAACGCGGAATCTCATGTTTAGAAATTATCTTAAAATCGCTGTAAGGAATATTCTCAATCAAAAACTTTTCTCTTTCATTAATATCCTAAGTCTTACCATAGGCATCTCCTGCTCCATTTTATTGGGCCTTTATATTAATGATGAATTGAGTTTTGACCAATTTAACAGCAATAGCAAAAACATCTACAGGGTCTTACAGGTCAATAATCTACCAGACGGAAGCCTCCAATACGAAGGAATTCACCATGCCATTGGTCTGGGCCCAGCACTTAAAGAAGAAAACCCGCAAGTAGAAAATTACGTCCGATTTTTTCAACCCTGGGAAGGTGACGGGAAATACTATGTAAAGCAACAAGACAAAAGTTTCCACGATAAAGTTTTATATGCCGACTTTAATCTCTTTGATGTTTTTAGCTTTCCACTTTCAAAAGGAGCTATAGAAAAAAATAAATTAAATAGTGTTGTCATTAGTGAAAGGGCGGCAAAAAAATATTTCGGAGACGAGGATCCCATCAATCAAAATCTTGCTTTTAGAATTAATGATAAATACGAAAACTTCATCGTATCTGCCATATGCAAAAATATACCCTCTAATTCCAGTGTACAATTCGATGTACTGCTACCATTCGAACACATTGCAACCATTGGGGAATTAAAAGACTATCAAGACAGTTGGGGCTTTGGTGCTATCATCACTTATGTACAGCTAAAAGACGGAACTCGTCCTTTAGCATTAGATAAAAACCTCAAAGCCCTGATGGCTACACACTATCCCCGGTATGCATCCATTGCAAAAGAAAGGGGCTATCAGAGTGCTGACGAATTCAGATATTTTCGGCTGGAGCCTCTGCTTGATATTCATTTCAACGCAGCCATTTTTGAAGGCCTTGCTCCATCTAGCAATCCGATGTACTCTTACATTTTGATAATACTGGTCATTGGGATACTTTCTATTGCCTGCTTCAATTTTATGAATTTAAGCATCTCAAGATCTGCCAATCGGATAAAGGAAGTGGGGTTAAGAAAGGCAATTGGTGCATTAAGGAAACAACTGATTCTACAATTTCTGGGAGAATCCATTCTATTGGCCCTCATGGCATTCAGCATCTCATTGTTATTAGCAGATTTACTATTACCCGCTTTCAATTATCTGGTCGATAAACAGATGGACTTGTTTAGCTTTCTTACCTGGAAAGTGTTTTTAGGATTGATAGGATTAAGCATTGTAATTGGTGCATTGGCAGGGATCTACCCAGCTTTCGTTATTTCACGTTTCAGCATAAGAGATACACTCTCCACTCAAGTAGCCAACTCTAATTGGTTCACCAAAACTTTGGTAACCCTACAGTTTACACTCTCCGTGTTACTAATCATAGGAATGATTGTTATTAGCAGACAAGTTGACTTCCTAAAAGAAAAGGACCTGGGGTTTGACTCAAATAATATTGTGGTGCTTAACAATATTAATCTTGAATCATCATCTATCTACGAAAATCTACGTGTAAGTATTTCCAATCACAGCGGTATACAATCCATGGCTGCTGCGAATCAAACGTTTGCAAGCCCCTCAGGCCTTGGTGGAAGGGGATTCACCTATAAAGGCGAAAGTAAGCGGGTAGGTATTATTGATGTTGATGGGGATTATCTGGAAACCCTGGGTATACAACTGGTCGATGGAAGACAATTTTTACAAAATTCATACGGTGAAAATGCTGTGATTGTAAACGAAGCATGCATGAAAGATTTTGAGTTAACAACCAATGGAACATTTGAAGGGCTTACCAGTTCCCCAGAAACTGACCCGAGTGTCGTTGGCGTAATGGGAGATTTTAATTATTCGAGTTTAAAAATGGGAGTATTCCCCATGCTCATCCGTCAAGGGAATATTAAAAACTTAGCACACATTTTTATTAAAATAAAAGGCAATCAAACCAATGAGGTCATTACTTTTCTGAAGAAAGAATGGGAAAAGACAGCTCCAGATTTACCTTTCGAATATACATTTCTCAATGACACCATGGCCTCACAATACCAATCAGAAGAAAGATGGGGAAGCATCATGAGCTATTCTACGATTCTAGCAACTCTACTTTCCTGTCTTGGCTTATTTGGAATTGTGGCATTGGGTATGGAGTCAAGAAAAAAAGAGGTAGGCATACGAAAAGTATTAGGCGCACAAATACAAGAAATCATGTGGTTATTCACACGGAAATATATGCAGCTTGTGATTACTTCTTTTATGATTGCAGTACCAATTTCTTACCTATTCATCGAAGAGTGGTTATCTCGTTTTGCCTATCACATTGAGATAGATGCCATTATTTTTATCACAGCAGGGCTTCTAGTATTGGCTGTATCTGTGGCTACAGTGGGAGTTAAAATTTTTAATGCTGCTCTTAGTAACCCAATCGAAGCCTTAAGAATTGAATAGGCATTAAACTATCTCTTCACCAGGTCGCGTTTTCCACCGTTCATGCATCCATACCCACTGAGAGGGGTGTGCACGTACCTGCTCTTCAATGAAGGAGGTATAGTTCTGCGTATTCACTACCATATCTTGCTCCTCATCACCCGTAAGCACCAATGGTATCTCTGGAAGAATATACATGTGTTGCATACCATCGTCTCCCAAATAAATATAAGTAGGCACCACAGCCGCACCTGTTTTCATAGCCAGTATAGTTGCGCCAACGGGAGTAGCGGCTTTCATATTAAAGAAATTCACAAAACGGCTTTTGACTTTGGTGTCCTGATCAATTAAAATGGCAATTGATCCGGCAGATTTCAATGCCTTAATCAATCTCAAAGTTTCTTTTCCCCGCTCCACGGCCACTGCCCCGTAGGCGTTTCTATAATTGAACAGCAAATCATTTAAGCGTTCATCTTTTAGCGGTGTGCCTATTATGTTTGGCTTAAGGCCACGCAACGCCATGTTGGTAATCTGCAAATCAAATGCTCCTAAATGACAGGTAAGGAAAATTACACCCTTTCCCTTGGCGGTTGCTGCTTCAAAGTTTTCTATACCATGAGTCACCAGAAACTTGTTAAGATCTTCCATTGACCTTACACTACGGGCGCGCAACACATCGCCCGCATTCTTACCCAACATCTTAAAGGTTTCTTTGCTGAGATCCAGAATTTCACGCAATGACTTTTCTTTACTGTAAGCCATTCCCAAATGAAGTATGATCAGTTCACGGGTCTTACTGGCAAATGTATAGGCTATACGGCCCAGCACACCGCAGAACCACAACCATATTTTCCGAGGAATAAGGTTTGATACAAATATCAGGAAACGAACGAAGTAGTAGATGATAGAATACTTAGCTCGCTTTTTAAGGGGTCGTTTTGCCATAACTAGGCGCAAAGATAAGCCGCACATTGATTATATTCACGTCAAGCGCTATTTCATTCAACGCATCACCCATTCAAATTTTAAGAGATGTTTACGCTCTACCTTGTACGACATGCTAAATCCAGCTGGTCTAATCCAAACCTTAGTGATTTTGACCGGCCTCTTAACGATCGTGGAAGTAAAGATGCTCCACGGATGGGTAAAAGGTTAAAAGAAAGAGAAATTACCCCCGATCTCATGTTAAGCAGTCCGGCCAACCGGGCTATTACCACCTGTAAAGAAATCGCTTCCATTCTGGGTTATGATGCGTCCCGAATAAAAACAGACCGGAGAATCTACCATGCTGGCGAAGATGAACTGTTCACTGTATTAAGTGAACTAAGCGATACACAAAAAGTTGTAATGCTCTTTGGACATAATCCCGGCTTTACCCACTTCGCTAATATTTTATTCAATGAACACATTATGAATATCCCAACATGCGGTGTTGTCGCTGGCACACTCAAAATTAAATCCTGGAGCGAAATAAAAGCCGGATGTGGTGAGTTAGCGTTTTTTGACTTTCCGAAAAATAAGAAAAGTTAAGGCACTGGGATAAAATCAATAGCCTTCTTCTTCAGAAACCCTTCTTCCTTAAACCGAAATCCTGCCACCAAGCGAACAGTTCCAATCGCATTTTGAAAAGTTGTACGTTCATAGGTAACATTTCGGGATTGCGTAGTGAAACTCAATCCACTAAAGAAACGCTCACCATTATACCCTATACCTATTCGACCCAAAGAATAAAAATCTATACGGATATCGTTTTGAGCCTGACTTAACAGTTCCTGATACCGTACCCAATAATGAGCGGGGCCCAGCGCTAGCGTGAGGTTCAGGAAAAAATTCTTCACCACAAAGGTATGACTATATCCAGGTGCAAACCCCAATGAAGTAAACCGAAGTTGATTTACCTCAGCTCCATTTCCCCAATCTATCCAGCGGGAAGATGGGATTAGCGCAGAGTCAGCTTGCATGGTAAATGAACTTAATACATAGCTCACCAAAAAGGATCCCTTGCCTACTTTTTGCCTTTCACTAAAAAGGTAAGGTGCTTTCAATGAAAATTTTTCATGGTTGAATATATAGGTAAATGACATTCCTGCATTTCCTGTTGTAAGGTCTGGTCGCTGTGGGAAGGGCTGCCCTTTAGGAACATCCAATTCAGGATCTTGTAAGTAGAAACCATTATACCGCTGAAAGTATAGATCAGCAAACCATTGTCTCCCAATTGCAGTTAATTGCAAATCCTGCACATCACTCTTCCCATAAAGTTGTTCACTTTCCACATTGAGCGGTACACCAAATACAATCCCCAGATTGACATCAAATAGATTAATGTTTACACCGGCACTTACCGAATGGTTGGCTTTAAAAGTATAAGTCTTTGTTGCATCACCTACTGACACAAGGTCAAAGTCCAGGTCATTCTTTTTAATGAGAGGACCTAAAAAAAAATAATGAGAATACGATTGGATGTAATCATTGCGCAATGAGTCCTCCTTCAAGGACTCCCCTGCCACCCCACCAGCCCAACCTAATAATATTGTTATCAGGAGAGATCGTACCATTACAAAATATACTCGCTAAGATCACGGTTTTTCACCAAGCCGGCCAATTTTTCCTTCACCATGTCTTCTGTTATCAGGATTTTGGAATTGGCACCAATTTTATCAGGCACATCAAACAAGAATTCATTCAACAGTTTGCTTATCACCGTATGAAGCCTTCTGGCACCTATGTTTTCAATTTCTGAATTAATAGCAAAAGCAGTTTCAGCAATTGCGTCCAATGCAGATTCCGCAAACTCAATGGAAACATCTTCCGCTTCAAACAAGGCCGTATACTGTTTGGTCAAAGCATTTTTCGGTTCTTTTAATATTCTTACAAAATCGGCCTTTGTTAAATTATTCAACTCTACCCTGATGGGGAAGCGTCCTTGTAGTTCAGGAATCAAGTCTGAAGGCTTGGATATATGGAATGCTCCGGCTGCAACAAACAACATATGATCGGTTTTTACGATACCGTGTTTTGTATTCACGGTGCTACCTTCTACAATGGGCAACAGGTCGCGTTGTACACCTTCTCTGCTCACATCTGGCCCACCCTTTTTACTGGCTCCTGAAGCCACCTTGTCAATTTCATCGATAAAAATGATTCCAGAGTTTTCCGCCACATGAATAGCCTCATCTTTCACCTCATCCATATCTATCAGCTTCGAAGCTTCCTCCTCCAGCAAAATTTTTCTAGCCTCGGCCACCGTAACTTTCCTCTTCTTGGCCTTCTTAGGCATCATCCCGCTGATCATATCCTGCAAGTTCATCATCGATGCTTCATCCATCATCCCTGCCCCAATCATACCCACTCCGGGACCGCCTTTCTGATTGACTTGAATCTCAACCTTACGATCCTCCAGTTCTCCATTTTTTATCTTATCCCGAAAAAGATTCCTTGTCCGTTCATTCAACTCAGCATCAGAGGTTGGAACAGTATCGGCATCTCCATTACCCACAGGCTGTGGTTTGGCACCCGAATTTTTTAATGGGGGAATGAGTGCATTCAATATGATTTCATCTACAATCAGTGCAGCTTTTTCTTTCACTTCTTCCTTCTTTCGCGCCTTCACCATATTCACTGCCTGCTCAACCAGATCACGTACCATACTTTCCACATCACGGCCTACATAACCCACTTCCGTAAACTTAGAAGCTTCCACTTTCACAAAGGGTGCATCCGCCAATTTTGCCAACCTGCGTGCGATCTCGGTTTTACCCACACCGGTAGCACCAATCATTAAAATATTGTTAGGAATAATTTCTGATTTGATTTCCGACTTTACACTCATTCTCCTCCACCGATTACGCAACGCAATGGCTACATTCCTTTTGGCATCATCCTGGCCAATGATGTACTTATCCAACTCTTCAACAATCTGGCGTGGCGTTAAGTAATTTGAATCCATCATAAATTATATCCTATTTAGAATTTTACCTGTGTTAACGTTTAAGGAAATCTGATACGCTCCTCCTGTTACGTATCCAGTGCGGCTAAAAGACACACTCATTTGTTTTAATCTGGCTACCGCTCCTATTGAAACTCCGGAACCTCCACCAACTGTCTCCAGTTTCAATTCCTTATGCTTCAAAAAATTGTAACCAAAAAGAATGTTGACATTTCTATGAATCAAAAGCTCAGCGCCAAAGGTAAGATGGCTCATTACTTTATCCAATGTATTCAATTCCTCACCTGAAACAATTCCTTCGTAGGGCACCTTATAGTCCGTTAATCTGTACGCGGTAGCTGAAAAGCGTAATGGCATGTGCTCAGGTTTATAAGTAATACCAGCCTGTACATCAAACGGTAATTGAGAAGAACTGGTTGGACTATACTCATCAAGTACTACCCCCACATTTTTAATGACCAACCCGATGTTTAAATCCTTTGAAGGATGAACAAATGCGCCCCCTAAATCCAACATTAGCGCGCTTGCTCTGTATCCCGCCAAATTGGAGAAAGTCCCTTTTAAATTTATTCCGAAGCGAAAGAAATTCACCTGATGTGATTTGCCGATCACAAGGGTAGTCTCTCCAGAATTGTATGACCCCGTTTGGTTTCCAATAATATCATAGCCATCAATACTTCCCAGGCTCAGATGATTAACTCCAAAGCTCAGCGGGCCTATACTTTTAAAATCATGTTGATAAGCAAAACTAGAAAACCCGGTTCCTGCAAAATAGAATAGATGATTGGCCGAAGCCCACCCGTTCAACGTATCGGAAGTGAGGGCAGGATTGCTTTGAAAAAAATCAATGCTATAATCTGCCTTAGAAACATTTACACTTCCTAAGCCCGACAATAATGCTGTGGAAGGCAACTCCAATGAAACAAAAGATTGAGAATCGGATTGGGCTTTAAGTTGATGTGCACAAAACATGATCATGATTATCACATGCTTTGTACCCAGTCTTTTAATAAGGAAAAAAGAGCCCCACTTCATTCACAAGCAAGTTAATAAAGTATGGGCATTGATCTTAATTCGTTTTATTCTCCGTGAAATGAAATTCCAGCGGTTTTGCCACCTTTTCTTTCAGTAGTGCAATTTTCAACACCTCGTCTACATTATCTACAAAATGAAATTTTAACCCGCGGATGTAATTCTTTTCGATCTCATCGATATCTCTTTTATTCTTGCTGCTCAAAATAATCTCCTTGATACCACTTCGTTTCGCTGCCAATATTTTTTCTTTGATGCCTCCAACTGGCAATACCTTTCCACGCAAAGTTATTTCTCCTGTCATCGCCAATTTGGCTTTGACCTTACGCTGCGTAAAACTTGATGCCAGGGATGTCAACATGGTAATACCTGCCGAAGGGCCATCCTTTGGTATTGCTCCTGCTGGAACATGAACATGCAAATCATATTGCTGAAAAGCGCGATGATCAATTTTTAAATCAGCTGCCCTGGATTTCAAATAAGACAATGCCGCCACAGCTGACTCCTTCATTACGTCACCCAACTGCCCGGAAAGGGTCAACACTCCTTTACCACGACTAAGGCTGGATTCAACAAACAGGATATCACCACCTACCTGTGTCCAGGCAAGCCCGGTAACTACGCCCGCAGTCTCATTATCCTGATACAGTTCTTCGTCAAAGATTTCAGCACCTAAAACCTTAACAACAAATTCAGCATTTACTGACTTGGGCACCTCTTCTTCCATTGCCACTGACTTGGCTAAATTGCGCACGACAGAGCCAATCTTTCTCTCCAAATTTCTAACTCCAGACTCTCGGGTATATGCCTCGATGATTTTTCTAATGGCATCACTTTCAAACTTTATCTTTCTGGACTTCAGTCCATGCTCATTCAATTGTTTCGGAATCAAATGCTTCTTGGCAATTTGCTCTTTCTCTTCTACTGTATAGCCAGTTAAGTCTATCACTTCCATACGATCGCGCAGCGCAGGATGAATAGTTTCCAATGAATTGGCTGTGGCGATGAACAACACCTTAGACAAATCATACTCTACTTCCAGGTAGTTGTCTGCGAAAGAATTGTTTTGTTCCGGATCCAGCACCTCCAGTAAAGCGGACGATGGATCACCCCTAAAATCGGAACGCACTTTATCAATCTCATCCAATATAAAAACAGGGTTAGATGATTTTGCCTTTTTAATATTTTGGACAATTTTTCCAGGCATGGCTCCCACATAGGTCTTCCTGTGTCCTCGTATTTCTGCTTCATCATGTACTCCGCCCAGAGACATGCGCACATAATTTCTCTGCAATGATCTGGCGATGGACTTACCTAACGATGTTTTACCTACTCCGGGAGGTCCATGTAAGCACAGAATAGGACCCTTCATATCTTGCTTGAGTTTGAGCACAGCCAGGTACTCCAGAATCCTGTTCTTCACTTTAGTAAGACCGTAATGATCTTTATCCAAAATTCTTTTGGCCCGTTTTAAATCAAAGTCGTCTTCGGTGAATTCATCCCAGGGCAAATCAAGCATAAACTCAATGTAATTCATTGCCACAGGAAACTCTGCTGCCTGCGGATTGATGCGCTGAAGTTTGTCCAACTCCTTATTGAAGTGTTCCTCCACTTCCTTCGACCACTTTTTTTCCTTTCCCCTCGCTCTAAGTTTTTCTACTTCCTTATCCGGGCCATCGAAACCCAGCTCATCTTGAAGTACTCTAATTTGCTGGCGCAGGAAATAATCACGCTGCTGCTGATCAATGTCTGTATGAACCTTCTTTTGAATTTCATACTTAATCTCCAACATCTGAATTTCCTTCAGCATGTACTTGAGCAATAATGTACCTCTATCCAGAATGTTATTGGTCTCCAGAATCTTTTGCTTGTCATTTACCTCCACATTCAAATTGGAAGACAGGAAGTGAATAAGGAATGAAGTACTGTGAATATTATCCAAAGCCACTTGTGCCTCCTGCGGAATTTCAGGATTCAGTTTTAAAATTTTTGAAGCTGCATCCTGAAGCGACTGTACCAGGGCCTTAAGTTCGTGTCCTTTTTTTTCAGGCTTAGGGTCTGATAGCAATTCAACGCGAGCGGTGAGATAAGGATCTTCGTTGAGAAACTGCTTTACAGAAAATCTATTCTTTCCCTGGATGATTATTGTAGTATTCCCATCAGGCAGCACCAACATTTTAATGATTCTGGCAATGGTTCCATACTGATAAAGGTCTTCAGCGGTTGGCTCCTCTGCGTTTTTCGTTTTCTGTGCAATTACCCCCACAATCCTATTACCTTGATAGGCCTTCTTGATTAATCGAATTGACTTTTGCCTTGTTACAGTGATAGGAATAACTACCCCTGGAAAAAGTACGGTGTTTTTTATTGGTAGAATGGAAAGTTCCTCCGGTAAATCTTCAGGCTTCAGATCAGATTCCTGTTCAGGATTGATCATTTGTATCAGGTCTTCGGAGTCGTCTTGCACAATCGGTGCTATTTCAAGTGTTTTAAACATATGTATACAACGTGTCAATTTGACACATTAATGACTGGTAGTCAATAAATTTTATTTGAAGCATTGTATAGTCAATAGCAATGCCAAAAGCGCTATAAATGACCTAAATTTGTTTAAACTTAAGGTTTGAGACCCAATTAAAGTACAGAGCAGTAGCGTGAAAAAGCCCTTATTAACAGCCCTATCCGTAATTCTCTTGCTTTTTTATTTTGAGGGTAATGCCCAAAAACGGCCCAAAAAACTAAAAAATGCGGGTGTAGTGGCCCTCGATGATTCCATTACCACATACAGCCAGTCTGACATATTCGACTTCCCTAATGTCAATTCTGAGCGCTTTTATGTCAATAATAAGGCCCTTCAGGAAATACAACGCTATGATAATGCCAATGTAGACGACAAGCTTTATCAGGTTCTAAAAAGTTACGTTAGGAATTTCGGGGTTGAAAATTTCAGTAAAAATGTTCCCATGTTATGGAAGCTCGCCAAGCTATCAGAGACACAAGGGCCTCCCGGAGAAGCTATTCTTATTTACAAACTCATTCTGAAACATCACCAGCAAGGAATTAATATTGAAGAGTTGTTTCACGTCTATGATTCCATAGAAACAGACAAAAAAGAATTTTATGTTCCCCTCGATTACTACTATGAATTAGTAGACCTCCGAAAAGAAATTGACACGCTGAGACCTCCAAAGTCTGTATTGATTAATATGGGAGATGATATCAATTCATTACGAGAAGACTACGGTCCTACCATCGGCAATGTGGATGATATTTTATTGTTTACCTCCAAGCGTAATCTTAAGTATGTAGCGGGAGAAAGAGTCGTCAATGAAGATCTGTTTTTCAGTCTAACCATGCCTGGAGGGTATTGGGGGAAAGCTCAGGAATTTACTACCATCAACACAAGTTATAATGAAGGATCAGCTTGCCTAAGTAAGGATGGTAAACAATTATTTTTTTCACGGTGCAACTCACCGGGCTCATTAGGTAATTGTGATCTCTATGTAAGTTCCCTTGGCCCCGACAGCGTATGGTCCGCCAGTAAAAACCTGGGAGCCGTTATCAACAGTACAGGTTGGGATTCACACCCCAGCCTTACACATACTGGTGACACCCTTTACTTTGCCTCTAATCGGGCTGGAGGGTTTGGTCTCTCAGATATTTACTACAGCGTAAAAGATGAAAAAGGCGATTGGCAAAAAGCCAAAAATGCAGGCCCAATTATAAACACACGTAATAGCGAGGTAAGTCCATTTTTTCACCACAGGCATAACGTACTCTATTTTAGCTCCAATGGACACCCTCTTAATTTTGGCGAATTTGATATTTATAAATCTTATTTCAGGAATGGTAGCTGGGTAGAACCAAGAAATATTGGCCCGCTGGTTAATGGAGGTGGCAGTGAATATTATTTTACGATTGATTCAGAGTCCAAATCACTTTATTACGCAAGATCAGTGGAAGAGGACATTAACAACCTTGACCTCTATTCATTCCCCGTTCCGATGGGTGCACAACCAGAAGCCAACGTGGCGCTAAAAGGATCATTGAAGAGCAGTCAAACAGGTGAGCCCCTTAAAGGCATTGTATCTATTATTGATCTGGATGAAGGCGTTGAAGTAGCTCCCAAATACCTGAGGGAGGATGGCACCTTTAACTTTGAATTGATTAACAGGAGAAATTATTTATTGATCATACAAGGAGATGACTTTTTTAGAATTGAAGAACTCTTCTTTCTGGATGGGGAAATGCAAATGGATCGTGAAGCTGATCCTATAGAAAGTAAGATTGCTTTTGAATCGCTTGAGTTTGAAAATGGAAAAGCCGACATTCTTGAATCCATGCACAAAGACCTGGACAAGGTCGCCAACTTTTTAATTGATCACCCTAATCTCGGGCTGCGCATTTCGGGCCACACAGACTCCGCTGGAAAGGAAGAATCCAACCTTAAGCTTTCTCAGGATCGCGCAGATGCCATCAGACGTTATCTCATTGATGAATTCAACATCAAAGAATCACGGGTAGAAGCCATCGGGTACGGCAGTTCAAAGCCCATCGTTGAGGAGCTGACCAATAAGGACAGACAACTCAACAGAAGGGTTGAATTTGAAATTTTTAAGAGTGATTGATTATCCGCCTGTGATCAGCTTGGCAATATCGTTGTAGAAAACAAACACCATCAAGATCAAAAGCATCGCCATTCCCACTTTCAGTGCTGCTTCAAAAAACTTTTCTGAAGGCTCACGTCCACTGATCATTTCATAAAGAAGGAACACCACATATCCACCATCCAAGGCTGGAATTGGTAACAAGTTCATAAACGCAAGTACCATAGAAAGCAATCCCGTCATTCTCCAAAAACGCTCCCAATCCCATTCAGTACCAAACGCCTGCGCCATACCAATCGGGCCAGACAATGATTTCTGGAAAGAAATATCTCCAGAGAATATTTTTTTAAATGCTTTTAACTGTAAAAAGATTACACCAAACGCGCGCTCCGTTCCTAGTCCAATTGACTCACCAAATCCATAATTGATATAGGCCAGTTGATTCTTATCCAAACCTTGTGGAAGGAATCCAATTACATCATACCCTTTGAAGCTCTCAGCAAACGTAAGTACCTCCGCGCCTCGCTGAACCTTGAAAGAGATAGAATCACGTGCACCTGCCTTTACAATATCAATTACCTCATCCTGATAAGCCACCGGCTTGCCATCCACTTCCAGAAATTTATCGCCTGGCTCCAGACCCACCTTTGCACTAATACTTTTTTTCTCAACTACGGTTCCATCCTCTTCTTTAAATGGAGCTACTTTCGAAATCCTTCCAACCACCGCAGGAATACGCGGAGCCACAAAACTTGCAGCCGCTTCTTTGCGGTTAAAGTTTTCAATAAAGTTGGAAGGAATAGCAATATTCACTTCCTGTCCATCTCTCAAAACGGTGTAGTAGGAGTCTTGAGACAATAATACATCAGGTTTGATGATCTCCTGAAAATCATCAAAATCCTGACCATTGATTTTTACAATCTTGTCTCCGGTCTTAAATCCTATTTCTTCACCCAATGAAAGCGCATCAATTCCACCATTGTTGTTGATTAAATCTTTTGGAATGTAAGTATCCCCAAGAAAATAAGTAAGTCCGATAAAAATCAGGACTCCGGTAATTACGTTTACGATGATTCCACCCAGCATAACAATAAGTCTTTGCCATGCCGGCTTCGCACGAAACTCCCAGGGCTCTGGCGGCAACTTCATCTGCTCCTTGTCCATGCTCTCATCCACCATTCCGGCTATTTTCACATACCCTCCCAGCGGGAACCAGCCAATGCCAAACTCTGTATCTCCCACCTTCTTCTTAAAAAGGGAAAAGTTGAGCACGTTGGCCATTGGAAAAAGAAAATCAAAGAAAAGGTAGAATTTCTCCACCTTGATATTGAACATTCTGGCGGTGATAAAATGCCCCCATTCATGTACTGCTATTAAAATTGAAAGGCTCAGCAGAAGCTGGGCCGTCATAATCATTCCTTCCATGCTAATTATTTCTGTCTCTAATATCTACTTTTTAATACACTCAACTGCCTTTATTCTGGTTTCACGATCGGTGGCTACGTAGTCTTCATAGGTTGGATGGGCAACAAAACTTATTTTCTCCATGCATTCCTCCACTACCCTCGACATATCCAGAAAACCAATGTTATCCTTCAAAAATTCCTCTACAACGACTTCATTCGCGGCATTCAGCACACAAGGCATATTTCCAGCCTTATTGAGCGACTCAAAAGCCAGCGCAAGATTACGAAAAGTTTCCGTATCGGGCTGCTCAAAAGTAAGTGCCGGGTACTTTGTGAAGTCAAATCGCTCAAAATCGCTCTTTAAACGCTCTGGGTAAGTCATCGCAAATTGTATGGGTAAACGCATATCTGGGAGCCCAAGTTGCGCCTTTATTGATCCATCCTGAAATTGAACCAATGAGTGCACTATCGACTGAGGGTGCACAACTACCTCCACTTCTGAAGGTTTCAAGCCAAATAGCCATTTCGCTTCAATTACTTCCAGACCTTTGTTCATTAAGGTGGCGGAGTCAATAGTTACTTTTGCCCCCATTGTCCAGTTGGGGTGTTTCAACGCCTGCTCCCTCGTCACTTTTTCCAAATCACTTCTTTTCATTCCCCTGAAAGGGCCACCGGAGGCGGTAAGAATTATTTTCTCGATTTTATTTTCGAACTCTCCCACTATACATTGAAAAATTGCAGAGTGTTCCGAGTCAACCGGATAAATATTTACACCTTTTTCTTTGGCCAATGCAGTAATCAATTCACCCGCCACTACCAGTGTTTCCTTATTGGCCAATGCAATAGGTTTACCCGCTTCGATGGCCTTAATGGTGGGTCTCAACCCTGCATAGCCTACCAGAGCAGTGAGCACCAGATCAATAGTATCCATCTGCACAACCGATGCCAAAGCATTCTCACCTGCATATACTTTTATATCCTTTGGGTCTAAGGCCTCATGAACCTTTGCATAGTGAGCATCATTAACAATAACAACGGCATTGGGCTTAAACTGCAGCGCCTGTTCAATAAGTAGGTCTGCATTATTTTCTGCTGTCAATACCTCCACTTCAAAATAATCGGGATGGGCAGCAATTACTTCCAGGGCCTGCGTACCTATACTTCCTGTGGAGCCAAGAATGGCTATGTGTTTTTTTGATTTCAATGGAGATATGGAGTTTTAAAATAAGTGCGATAATGGGGCCTGCTCATCTTCAAAATACTATTGCGGACAATCATTACCAAAATATAGCCCAACAAAAGGAAATTTCTAAAATGTAGCGGTTTGAGTGCAAAGGCTTTTACTATGTTAGTCCATGCTGCTTTATCCATTTTCCAATAAAGATGATAAGTCGCTGCCTGTTGATAAATCAATGAAGGATCATCCAGATATTTTTTTGAAATTACATTTAGGTACTGATCTACCTTCTCCGGACTATTTTTCATCAAATCATCTTCTCCATCTGCTCTTCGCTGCTTAGATAACATAGCGATCAGCTGATCCAAACTGGCAAACCTGATACTATAACTCTTTCTGGATAAAGATGTTTTTAAAATTCTATAGTAATATAATCTCTCAGGAAGATTTACAGCTTTGAATCGATCTACAATGCGTGAGGTAAGATCAGAATCGGCCATGTTTTCTTTAAAATAGAGGCGATAAAATTCTGGGAATACTTCAATCACATTTTTTCGCATGACGGTCGTAGGGCCATGAAACTGCGATTGATTTAAAATTGCCCTAAAGATAGATGGATAGTCCGCCTTAAGGTTCATATGCCGGATAACATAACCCTGTTCATCGATTGCTGAGTAAGAGGTGCCACACATAGCAAGCTCTTTATCTTTATCCATTAGTGCTATCTGTTTTTCAAGTCGTGAAGGATGGGATGCGTCATCCGCATCTGTTATAGTGAAATACTCAGTTTGAATTTTACGGATCACTTCATTGACAACTGCTACCCTTCCCCTATTCTTGTCATGGCAAATTTTTGATACCCGAATATCATTTATCCCATCAATCACCTGACGAGTATCATCGGTAGATCCATCATCAATAATCCAAAATTGAAAATCTTCGAAAGTTTGACTCAATATACTCTCCACCGCCTCATCAATATATTTTGCCGCATTATAGACAGGCATTATGATGGTGAGTCTCGGGGCTTGATGATTCACGGATTAATCAATTGAATACCCGCTCATTGAATCCGCAATTTTTCTATCATTCGAGAGGCGGGGTACTTTATTCTGACCACCCAGTTTCCCCTGAGATTTCATATACTCAATAAATGAATTTCTCTTTAAGGGTGTAATGACTAAAGTTCTTAAAATACTACCAGTGATCAGATCATCATAATAAACATTGAGTTGGCGCAGGTGCTCATCCAACTTCAAAGAAAATGCTTCAAAATCTGATGGAGGATTAGCAAACTCCACCAACCACTCATGATGAGGCAATCCTTCTTTCGGTGTTACCTGAGGTGCCACGGTAAACTCTACCAACTCCACCTCTGGAAATTGTACCATTGTAGCTTTCATCGCTTTCTCTACTTCCTCTCCAATCACATGCTCACCAAATGCAGAAATAAAATGCTTTATTCTACCACTTACAATTATGCGGTAAGGGTTTTTAGAAACAAACTTAATCGTGTCTCCAATGGAGTATCCCCATAACCCCGCATTGCTATTGATGATCAAGGCATAATTTTTTCCTAACTCCACCTCCTCAATCGAAAGTCTTGCAGGATTTTCATCGAAAAATTCCTCAGCGGGAACAAACTCGTAAAAAATCCCTGAATCCAGAAGCATCAGCATTCCTTCCTCATGCTGCGAATCCTGGTAGGCAATGAAGCCTTCAGACGCTGGGTACAATTCAATGGAATCAATCTTTTTACCTATCGATTCGAACAGCTTTGCACGATACGGCTCAAAGTTCACCCCTCCATAAACAAACAGGGAAAAATCAGGAAATACATCTTTTATCTTCTTTCCTGTTCTTGCCTGTATCCTGTCAAAATACATTTGCACCCAGGGAGGAATGCCGGAGATGAGTGACATTTTTTCACCCAAGGTTTCATCGATTATTTTCTCCAGCTTTTCTTCCCAATCTTCGATGCAATTGGTTTGATAAGAAGGCATTTGATTACTCCTTAAATATCCTGGCACATGATGGTTGACGATACCCGAAAGTCTGCCCGTGTTAATGCCTGCCTTTTGAGCCAGCTCCGGACTGCCGGACAAAAAAATAAGTTTATCATCCAAAAATGCACTTCGCCCTGATTCATGCACATAACTCAATAATGCATTGCGTGCTCCATTGATATGATTGGGTATAGCGTCTTTCGTTATTGGGATATATTTAGTTCCTGAGGTTGTGCCTGAGGTTTTCGACAGGTATGCAGGCTTTCCTGGCCACATGATATCAGGCTTACCTTCTACGATCAGATCGAAATAGGGCTTTAACTCTTCGTAATCTTTGATGGGCACACTCTTTTTAAAGTCATCATAAGATTGCAACTCGCTGAAATGATGGTCTTTGCCAAACCTCGTATTAGCAGCTTTTGCAACTATCCTGCTTCTGATGCCCTCCTGAGACTGGCCCGGTTGTGCTGCCCATCGCTTAGTTTGCTTATCAATTATGGATGCAAACGGTTTTGCAAGTATCGAACGGATTCCCATAGGTCGTAAAAGTAGAAAAAGTTATGCTGAGCCGAAGGAATCTGACATTTCTTCCGTCAGAATACTTTGGGATTATATTTGCTTAAGTAGCATCAGCCATTTTTCGAAACTTCATTGAGGGCTAGAGCGTTGTAATCAAAACATTTGGACATGAATACACTCAAAACAATTGTTATTGGATTTTTAGCGGGTATCGCAGGAGCATATGCATTCTTTACCTATCAAATAAATGACGGAGCTTTATCCGAGTCTGAACAGGGGCAATTCAATGTTGCTTCCTATACACCAGAAAATACATACCGACCTACAATCACTGTACCCAGAGATAATTCAAGTTTGACCAATGTTGATTTTAGTACAGCGGCCGAATTGGCAATACCCAGTGTCGTCTATATCAACAGTATTTCGCAGAGTGGAGCCTCTTACTCCTATTGGGATATGCTCTTCAACGGAAGGAGTCAAACACAAGTGAGCTCAGGATCAGGGGTCATCTTCACCAATGATGGCTATATCGTTACCAACAACCACGTAGTGGAATCGGCTGAAAAAATACAGGTCATTTATAATAAGAAAGTGTATGATGCCGAACTGATTGGAACGGATCCGTCAACAGATTTGGCGGTGTTAAAAATTGAAGAAACCAATCTTCCAGCCATCACCCTGGGCAGCTCTACCAATTTGTCTGTTGGAGAATGGGTGCTTGCGGTCGGAAATCCCTTCTCATTGTCATCCACCGTAACAGCGGGTATCGTAAGCGCAAAAGGAAGAAGAATTAATATAGTAGACGATAAATTTCCCATTGAGTCTTTTATACAAACAGATGCCGCCATCAACCCAGGCAACAGTGGAGGAGCTTTGGTGAATAAAAATGGAGAATTGGTAGGAATCAACACCGCCATTCTTTCCCGTACGGGTTCTTATACGGGCTATGCATTTGCTGTCCCTATAGATATAGCCAGAAAAATAGTAGAGGACCTTGTAAAATACGGCATCGTACAAAAGTCATTTTTTGGTGGTAATGTGGTTGAATATGATTTCAAAAACGCTGAGAAGTACAACCTCAAGACCAACGTAAAGGAATTTAACGGAGTGCTTTTGGCTGAACTGGAAAAACAAGGTCCAGCTATGAAGGCGGGTCTCAAGTTAGGAGATATCATTGTGAAGGTCGAGGATATCGAAATCAACAGCAAAAGTGAATTTGAAGAGGAACTAAGCCACCATTCTCCCGGAGATAAAATCAAAGTAGCTTACTTAAGAGACGGAAAGCTAAACAGCACTGAGCTTAGCTTAGTTAATAGAGATGGCGAAACCACCCTCATAAGACGCAAGTTATACAACGATGCCACTTTGGGCGCCACGCTCGAAGCGGTTGAGTACGGGGTGAAAGTATTCAGAATTTCAGATGGGTTATTCAAGAAAATTGAATTACCTGAAAACTACACCATCATTTCGATCAACAGACAGCGGGTAAGAGATCCTCAGGAGGTAATCGACTTCTTTAACAAATACAAAGGAAGGGTCATTATTTACGGTGTTACCAGTTCTAAACAAGAACTGCCCAAATCCTTCTACCTGCAGTAACCTAGGAGACCATCCTTAATTTCAACTTTTTGCTCAGTTCATCTACTGAGTTTTTAAAGTTGGGATCGGTCTTCATCATGTCTTCTACGGATTCGAGTGCATGAATAACAGTGCTGTGGTCACGACCCCCAAAGTTTTCACCTATTAGTGCGAGCGTGAGCTGTGTATATCTTTTGCAGAAATACATGGCTAACTGGCGTGGAATAACAATTTCGCGTTTTTTGATTTTGGCCTTCAGAGAGTCCAAACTTACTTTAAAGTAGTCAGCTACGGTTTTCTGAATAAAATCAACACTTACATCAGATTGTATCTCCTTCACGATGTTTTTCAGAACTTCTTTGGCCAATTCAAGGTCAATTTCCTTTTTGAGCAAAGTAGCGTGAAACATCAATGAATTGAGCACCCCTTCCATATCCCTAAGGTTGGTATCCACACTGTAGGCAAGGTATTCGGCTACTTCAGTCGGAATCTCGATTCCGTCTGATTCCATCTTATTATGAATGATGGCCAATTTTGTTTCAAAATCAGGTTCTTGAAGATCGGCCGTAAGTCCCCATTTGAAACGGGACAACAAACGTTCCTGGAATCCTTTCAAATCCCTGGGTGGACAATCGCTTGTCATTATGATTTGCTTACCCGACTGGTGAAGTTGATTAAAGATGTGGAAGAACATTTCCTGCGTCTTTTCTCTTCCTGCAAGGAATTGCACATCATCCAAAATCAAAAGGTCTACTTGGAGGTAAAAATTCTGAAAGTCCTGTAGTTTGTGATTTTGCAATGCATTCAAAAACTGATTGGTGAAATCATTTTGATCTACATACAACACAATCTTATCAGGAAGGCTCTTTTTGATCTCATTTCCAATAGACTGCACCAGGTGAGTTTTGCCTACTCCCACTCCTCCATAGAGCATCAATGGATTAAATGAGGTTACACCAGGTTTTTTGGCTACAGCCACACCCGCGGACCTGGCCAATCGGTTACAATCCCCCTCAACGAAATTATCAAAGCTGTAGGCAGGGTTCAACCTGGAATTTACAGTACGTGGATCCAGCGCTTTAAAACTAAAAGGAGAATAATCATCCAGATTTCCATTCCCATTTTGGCCCTGTGAACCATTATTGCGCTTCATTCCCGTTCCGTTAGGGTAGTTGACCATTAACGGAGGGTTGTGGTGATTGCCACTATCTACAATTACAGAGTATTCTAATCGTCCGGAACTACCAAGAACGCCATGAACAGCCTTTTTTAATACAGGCACATAGTGTTCTTCCAACCATTCGTAAAAAAATTGAGATGGAACCTGAATGGTCAACACATCGCCCTCAGATCTGAGTGGAACAATGGGTTTAAACCATGTGTTGAAATTTTGTTCGTCTACTTCTTTTCGAATTATTTCGAGACAGTCATTCCAAATGGTGCCGCATTCAACTTCCATTACTAGGATCTAAGTACAATAGTGTTTTCTTCTTTTTTCCGATAAGGGAAAGGGAGACAAAGGTGTAAAAAAATTGAAGAACAAAAAAGCTAAAGTTGGCCTTGATTATCAGAAAAATTTGACTACGAAACCAAAACGAAATTAAATAAATTGTATAAGTGTAAACTTAGATTCAATATTGGGAATTGGACAATTTTAGCACTTAGACTTTTTAAAAAAGTATGGCACAAAGTCAATTTGACACTTTTAACAAGGCAGACCTTAAAACATGGACTGAAGCAGCCAAAAAAGAATTGGGTGGAAAAGATCCTTTTGACGCACTTGGTCTTTCAAAACATGATTTAATCATAAAGCCATATTACGATAAGGAAGATGCCAGGGACTTGACAGTAAATAATCTCAAACCATCACTCAATCCCTATTTAGGGCCCCGAGGTTGGTACAACTCTCCCAATATTAATGTGGTTAATTCTGAGCTGGCCAATAAGTTGGCATTGGAGTACTTAAGCAGCGGTGCTGATGGAATCCAATTTACACTGGAAACGGAGGCTGATCTCGATAAACTGCTCGAAAAAATAGAATTGCCTTACTGCAGTATATTTTTTGTTGTCAAAAATGAACAATCAAAGATATTGAGCGATTTCGCACAATACATAAAAACTAAAGGCTTTGACAAAGCTCAAATAATTGGCGGAATTTATTGGCAAGCTTCAGCGAAACCAAAACTTTCTTCAGCGGATCTTCAGGGTTGGGATAATTTTCATGCATTGGGACTGTCAATACCTCCTTCAGAGAACCCAATCAACGAAATTGTAAATGCCCTACTAGCCGGAGTAAAAATTATAGCTGCTGACGAACCGAACAGCAGTCAATTAATCCAACATCTCTCTTTCTCCTACGCTATAGGCACTGATTTCTTCATTGAAATCGCTAAGCTTAAAGCATTTAGAAGGCTTTGGCAACAGGTATGCTACGCTTACGGAGCAACGGACAAGAACAATTCAATGCTTTTACACGGAATATCCAATCCGTGGAATAATGAAGATTTTCAGCCCAATGCCAATATGCTCAAAAGCACTACCGCGGCATTAAGTGCCATCCTTGGAGGCTGTGAAGCCATAACCGTGATACCTGAAGAAGATAACTCCTTTAAAAACAGAATAGCACGCAATGTACTCACCGTGCTGCGTGAAGAATCTCACTTGAATCAAACTGCTGATGCCATCGCTGGCTCCTATTATTTGGAGAACCTAATTGATCAAATGGCCAAAACTGCCTGGGAGAAGTTTCAGCAAAAAGTAAACGCATGATGCCCGATTTTAAGAAAATAAAATACAACCAATTCAGTCCATCTGAATCTGCTAATACAATACATCAAGCAACAACCACTGCAGAAAAGATTACGATTGAGCCTCAGTACACAAAAAGCAACGCCATAAATGAAAATTTCACTGCTGGTGTTCCTCCTTACCTAAGAGGCCCCTACGCCTCCATGTATACGGTAAGACCGTGGACTATCCGTCAGTATGCAGGTTTTTCTACAGCGCGCGAATCCAACGAATTTTACAGAAAAAATTTAGCTGCCGGTCAAAAAGGGTTATCCGTTGCATTTGATCTGGCCACACACAGAGGGTATGATTCTGATCATCCGCGTGTAGCAGGCGATGTTGGGAAGGCCGGAGTTGCCATTGATTCGATATTGGATATGAAAATCCTTTTCGATCAAATACCGCTCGACAAGATGTCCGTATCGATGACCATGAACGGAGCAGTTATTCCTATCATGGCATTTTATATAGCTGCCGCTAAAGAAGAAGGAGTAGACAAATCATTATTAAGTGGCACCATTCAAAATGATATCCTTAAGGAATTCATGGTGCGCAATACATATATCTATCCTCCGGCTTCCAGCATGCGCATAGTTGCAGATATCTTTAAGTACTGCTCCAGGCACATGCCTAAGTTCAATTCGATCAGCATCAGTGGCTACCACATGCATGAAGCCGGTGCCCCTGCTCATATTGAATTGGCTTACACTTTAGCGGACGGGCTGGACTACATTCGTGCAGGGATTAAGGCAGGAATCAATATTGATAATTTCGCGCCAAGACTCTCATTCTTCTGGGGTATTGGCACCAATTTCTTTATGGAGATTGCCAAAATGAGAGCGGGCAGATTGCTGTGGGCCAAAATTGTGCAGCAATTCAATCCCTCCAATCCAAAATCAATGGCACTGCGCACCCATTGCCAAACCTCTGGGTGGAGTTTAACAGAGCAAGATCCCTACAACAATGTGACGCGTACCAATATTGAAGCACTTGCTGCAGTATTAGGGGGCACACAATCATTGCATACCAACTCACTGGATGAAGCCATTGCACTTCCTACTGATTACTCAGCTCGGATTGCAAGAAACACACAACTTTATCTGCAAAAAGAAATAGGAATTACTGAAGTAGTCGACCCACTGGGAGGCTCCTACTATTTAGAATACCTGACAGAAGAATTAGCCACCAAAGCTTGGCAGCTGATTGAAGAAGTAGAGGAATTGGGAGGCATGACAGCGGCCATCGAAAGCGGCCTTCCAAAAATGAGGATAGAGGAAGCGGCTGCTTCGAAGCAGGCACGGATCGACTCTGGCCGCGACACCATCGTAGGTGTAAACAAATATTTGACTGATGACACACCTGATTTTGAGATAAGAGAAGTTGACAATACTTCAGTAAGAAAAGAGCAAATAGAAAGGTTAAACCAACTGAAAAAAGAGCGTGATGATGACAAAGTACAGGCCGCCTTGCAAGCCATCACCCAATCTGCTGAAAGTGGTGAAGGAAATTTACTGGAGCTTGCAGTAGATGCTGCCGAAAAAAGAGCAACGTTGGGAGAAATTTCAAATGCCATGGAAGTCGCCTTCGGCAGGTATAAGGCTACCATCAAATCTATTTCTGGTGTATATTCAGGTGAAATGAAATCACAAAAAGAATTTGAAGAAGTAAAAGCACTATCTGATCAGTTTGCTGAACATGACGGGCGCAGACCAAGAATTCTTGTTGCTAAAATGGGACAAGACGGACACGATAGAGGTGCAAAAGTGATTGCCACAAGCTTCGCTGACCTGGGTTTTGATGTGGATATTGGTCCGCTCTTTCAAACACCGGAAGAAGTGGCAAAACAGGCGGCAGAAAATGATGTTCATATTGTTGGCGCCTCCAGTTTAGCCGGTGGGCATAAAACACTAATTCCTGAATTGGTAAAAGCACTGGAGAAAATTGGCAGACCCGATATTCTGGTGGTGGCAGGCGGTGTGATACCGCAACAAGACTACCCCTATTTGTATGATCATGGGATAGCTGGAATTTTTGGCCCAGGCACTCCAGTTGCGCAATCTGCTAAAACTATTCTGGAGAAATTACTGGCACATTAGCCCTAAATCGAATTTTCAATGACAATTAAGGTATTGTGAAATACTGCAATCCATTCTAAAGTGGGTAGCAGAATTAGATTGAATTTGCTTAACTTTAATTTGCGAAAAGCCCATTTGTAGTCGGGTTGTTTTTACTCACATCGTTTAAAATTTCAAATCATAAAATTTTGTCATGATTAACAAAACAGGCATTTCATTTATTATTCTCTTTGTTGCATGTCAGGTAGCATTTGCACAAAGCAAATGGGATAAGATGATTGGAAAGGCTGAGGCCTCTTACACCATAGGTGACTATGCAAAGGCCAACAAATATTTGGCAAAATTCAACAAGAAAGCTTCCAAAAAACTAGGCAAGCAAAATGAATATACCCCAACGTACTTTACCCTATTGGCTAAATACAAATTGGCGGCAGGCCAAGTATTTGATTTTGAAGCCAATGTACAAACTGCGGTGAATGCAAGTACCTCACTCAATCAGGAAGAGAGCAAAAAACACGGAATGCTTCTATTGGATATTGCCGCATTGTATAATCAAAATGGAGCCTACCGACAAGCAGTAGAGTACCTGGATCAATCGAAATCCATTTTGGACAAAATCGCAGAGTTTGATAAACAAACGGAAGCACAATGGAATTTGCAAAAAGCAGAAGCGCTCGCGGGGCAGGGATTCTATACCGAATCCATAAGCATTATGAAAGAATATGATGCCTATTTTGCAGGAAGGGCTTTGCGCCAGGAGACCTATGTGGATGACAACGGTAACCTTAAGAGTAGAAAATTAAGCTCAGATGAAGCTGAAGAAAGATTCAATGAATATGCACACTACACAACATTGTTGGCAAAAGTATATGGTGAACAAGGTAATTTGTTAAGTGCCGACTCTGCCTTTGTAGGCGCCACTTCATGGATTGATAAAAACCTGGGGTCAACTTCGCTGGCCTACATTAAAAATCAGTTATATCATGCCAAAATGCTTATAGCAAATGGTAATGAAAACAGTTTACCACGAGAACTTGAATACAGCCGTACGTTAAATTCTTTAAAAGCACGTCATAAGGCTTCTCATTATGTAGGCGTGGAACTGTATGAAGAATACCTAAAGCAATTACTGGGTGGTAATAGTTCCGCACGTTATCTCAACACCAAATTGGAGTTCGAAAAAATGATCAACAGCAATTTTGAAAAAGGCAGCATCTATTCTGCCCGTTTAAAAGCAGTTGATTTTGACTCTAAAAAAAGCAAAGACAAGACAAGGAACCTGGAGAGCGATGCCATGAACATGCTGTCCAATAGTGCAGGGCTACCAAGAAACAATGTAACTACCATCCGTATCACAGAATTTCTATATGATCTCGCTATCGAGCAAAAGAAGTATAAAAATGCGGAAACCTATCTCAACTCTATCATCGATATTAAAAAGGAGTTGTATGGTGGAAATGCTCCTTTAACTCATCTGGCACGAATACATTTAGCTAACTTTTTTGTTGACAATACCAACAACCTGGCAGAGGCAGCTGCCATTTACAAAGAGAGTTTTGAAAACTCAGTGGAGAAAGAAATTGGTGCCTGGCATATTGATCACCTTGATATTCTGAATCACGTAGCTACCCTCTATGAGCTTACTGATAAATATCAGGAAGCCACCGCAGCACTCGACAAGGCATCTGATGTTGCCCGATCAAAGTATGATGATCAGGATTATCAATATGGCGCAGAACTCAACCAAATTGCCAAGCTCCAAATTAAGCTAGGCTCTTATGAAAAAGCAGAAGAAAATCTCAACAATTCCCTAATTATTCTTGAGAATTACCGCAAAGAAGATGACAAAAAAGAATACCTGATCAACGCCATTGAAACACAAGCTACTCTGTTTGGTATTAAAGGAATGTTTGACGAAGCGCAGGATGCATTGGATCGTTCCGCAAAAATGATTTCCAAATCTGATATTGCTGGAATTGATGAATTGAGTACTGCTAAAGAGCTTTCAAGTCTTTTTATTCAATTGGGAAAGTATTCGGTCACTAAAAAACTATTGACTGATCTCATAGGTGAGTATGAAAAACTCTATGGTGCAAATTCTCTACGCCTAATCGATCCCCTTGTAAACATGGGGAGTTTAACACTCGCTGAGGGTAACTATACCGATGCCGAAAAAGTAGCACTTCGTGTTAATGGCGTGGCAAGAGATGTCTATGGAGAGAAGTCTACCAAAACAGCACCTACACAAAAACTATTAAGTGACATCTACTATACAATAGGAGATTATGAAAAGGCCGAAACTTACATCCAACGAGCCCTCGAAAGTCAGGAAAAACAATTTGGCAGAAGCCATGTGGAGGTAGCCAAATCAATTTCTCAACTTGCATTGATCAAATTCTATAAAGGTGATAAACCTGCAACTGTTGAAAAATTGCTACTGGAAGCCCGTGACATTATGGGAGCAAAACTTGGAAAAGAAAACCCGCAGTATGCTGATATTCTTAAGAATGTCGCCATCCTCAATATATCACAAAATAAATATGACATCGCCTTCAGTTCATTAACGCAAGCTGAGAACATCTGGAGAACCAAAACAGGTTCAAAAAACAACATCAACGCAGCAAGTATCTACTCACTTACAGGAGATGTTTATTATCAAATCAAAAACTACGATAAGGCAGAAGATTTTTATAATCAATCCAAAGCCATTTATGATCGCTCGTTTAGCAAATCTCACCCTGAGTATGTAAAGGTGCTCTCTAAATTGGCTAAAGTCTACTATATGGAAAAAGACTATAAACGTGCCAAGAGAAACATTGAAGAAGCATTAACCAATTATGAAGACTTTTTGAAAAGATATTTCCCTGCGCTAAGTGAAAGAGAAAAAGCAAAATACTGGAACACCATCAAGCCTGATTTTGAGTTCTACAACACCCTTGCTTTTGGGCAGTTGGATGACTTCAGGGACCTGAGCGGGAAAGTATACAATTATCAATTACTTACTAAAGCGCTTCTTTTAAGTTCCTCTATCAAAATGAAGGAACGTATCCTTAATAGTGATGATGAAGACCTGAAAGCAAGCTATAATAATTGGGTAATGAAAAAAGAACTTCTCACCAATGCCCTTTCAATGAGTACACAACAATTGGCTGAAAATGAAATTGACCCTACATCGCTCAGCAATGAGGTGGAGAAGTTGGAAAAACAATTGAGTGAAAAATCCGAGCTTTTCAGTCAGGACTTTGAGAATAAGCGCATCACCTACGAAAATGTCCAAAAGTCATTGGGTAAAAATGATGTGGCCATTGAGATGGTTCGTTACAGGTATTTTGACCATGTTTTTACTGACTCAGTTATATATGTAGCCCTCTACCTCAGAAATGATAATAACAGACCTAAAGCAGTAGAGTTGCCTGAGGGACATAGGATGGAAACCCGTTTCTTTAAATATTACAGAAATTGCATCACAGGAAAAATTGCGGACCAGTACTCTTATGGTGTTTTCTGGGAGCCCGTTCAAAACCAGATCGGACAGTACGCTACGCTTTTCCTTTCTCCCGATGGAGTTTACAATCAGCTCAACCTGGAAGCCATTCCAACTCCTGACGGCAAATACGTCATTGATAACTCAAACATTGTAATCGTAAGTAATACTAAAGATCTGTACCTGCGGAAAATAAAATCTAGGTCTGAAGGGTCATCGAATACGGCCACCATGTTTGGCAACCCTACCTTCTATATTACTGCTTCCAGTGGAAATATCCCCTCCTTACCAGGAACTGAAAAGGAAGTGGCTCAGCTGCAGGTTCTGTTAAACAATCAAGGGTGGAAAACCTCAGAGTATACAGAAGTATCCGCCAGCGAAGAACAATTAAAAGAAGTGGATAGCCCCAAAATTTTTCACATTGCTACCCACGGCTTTTATACACCTGACAACACAGCCGACAATTCAATTACAGAAAATGAAGCTGAGCGTACAGAAAACCCCCTACTTAAAACAGGACTTTTATTAAAGGGAGCTGGCGACTTATTGGATAAAACTAAATACAACTACAACATAGAAAGCGGAATTCTTACTGCTTATGAAGCCATGAATCTCAATCTCGACAAAACGGACCTTGTCGTACTCAGTGCATGCGAAACGGGTCTTGGTGAGATTTCCAATGGTGAAGGAGTGTATGGATTACAGCGCGCTTTCTTGGTGGCTGGTGCCAAAACTTTGATCATGAGTATGTTTAAGGTAGATGATGAAGCCACCCAAAAGCTCATTCTTAATTTCTACAGGAAGTGGTTGTCTACGGGCAACTTAAGACAGTCCTTTACAGAAGCAAAAAAGGAACTAAGAACAGATTACCCAGACCCAATTTACTGGGGAGCCTTCATGATGATAGGGCTCGACAGCGTCCCACAATAATTTTACAATACGCCATTATGTCTTGATTACTCAACAAAATCTTGAGTAATCAAGACATAATGGCGTATTTTTTAGTGAAATCTGCATCGGCACACTTTTCAATGCTATAGTCAGTGAATCTAATTACTGATTGTTTAACCACTAAAAATTTAAAATTATGAGTATCATACGTTATAATCCGAGTGACTATACCCCTGCATCCTTCAGCAGTTTGGTCGACAAATTTTTCAATGATTCTTTGACACGTTCTGGACAAAATTCCTTTGTTCCCAAAGTAGATGTTATAGAAAATGAAAAAGCGTTTGAATTACATGTTGAAGTACCAGGAATGAAAAAAGAAGATTTCAATATTGAAGTCAATGACAACTACCTGACAATAAGTGGGGAGAGGAAATTTTCAACTGAGAAGAAAGAAAAGGACTTCCACTCTATTGAAACACGTTACGGATCTTTCAGTCGTTCATTCACATTGCCTGATACGGTAAATTCAGACAAAATCAATGCGAAGTACAACAACGGTATTTTGGAACTTACCCTTCCAAAAGATGAAAAGAAGCTTTTAAAAGCTACAATAAAAGTAGACTAAGTTGGTGAGTGGGTTGGTTAAAATGCCTCTTGCTTTTGCAAGGGGCATTTTTGTTTTAAGGTATCCTTTTTAATAATAATAACGTTAACTTTAAGTAGACTGATTACTCACCCAAAATTCTGTGCTGAAATGAAACGTTCGTTGTTGATCCTCACCGTAATTATTTCTGCGTTCGTTGGTGCAGCAATGGGTATCATTTTCACCATTCGATATATTGATGTAATCAATCCAACCTACAACTCAATTCAAGAGAAACAAAAAACAACCTTTGTTAATTACCCGGGAGATTCAGCCCTGAGGGCACCTATAGGATTTCACTTTGGTGATGCCGCCAAAATGATAACCCCGGCAGTAGTTCATATCCGCACTGTTTATGGGTCGGGTGAATTCAGTCTTAATCCACTCAAGCAATATTTAAATCCTCCGGCCAGGTCTTCGGGGTCGGGCGTTATTCTCACCGATGATGGGTATATCGTTACTAATAATCATGTAATTGAAGAAGCCACTCAGATTGAAGTGGTCATGAATAATAATCAACGATTCTACGCCAAGCTTGTGGGAAAAGACCCTAGTACTGATTTGGCGCTTTTAAAAATCAAAGCCAGAAACCTTCCTTTTGTAAAGTATGGTGATTCAGACCTCATTACGCCTGGTGAATGGGTGCTTGCCATAGGAAATCCCTTCGACCTTAATTCAACAGTTACAGCAGGTATCATAAGCGCTAAAGCACGCAACATTGGAATCCTACGCGATCGGAATAACCTTCAGGTAGAATCCTTTATTCAAACAGATGCTGCTGTAAATCCCGGAAACAGCGGAGGAGCTTTAGTCAATTTAAAGGGAGAACTGATTGGCATCAATTCAGCCATTGCCACCTCCACCGGCAATTATGCTGGCTATTCCTTTGCCATTCCTGTATCGCTGGTTAAAAAGATAGTAGATGATTTATTGGAGTTTGGCACCGTACAACGCGGATTACTTGGCGTTCAAATAATAGACGTATCGGCAGAGCTCGCAGAGAACAGAAGCCTCGATGTGGTGCAAGGTGTATACATTACCCGTGTTAATCAAAATAGTGCTGCAGAGGAAGCAGGAATCGCTTCAGGTGATGTCATCATTGCAATTGATAACCATGAGGTAAACAGTGTGTCTGAATTACAGGAATGGGTTGCCCGCAATCGGCCAGGACAATCCATCACCGTTACCTTTATGCGTGATGGCGAGACTAAAACGGTAATGACAACACTTAGAAATTTTGAAGGATCTGATGAGGTGGAGGAACCTGAAATTGAATATGAGTTGGAAGGCGCCACTTTTGAAGATATCTCCTACCGCGACTTAACTAAACTGAACATAGATGGTGGCATCCTCATCAAACAATTAACAGAAGGAAAGTGGAAAAAGGCAGGAATAAAAGAAGGTTTTATCATCACTCATATCGACAAAGTACCGATTGACAACGTAGAAGACCTTAACCGCACCTTAAGTTTCAAAAGTGGTGGAATACTCGTAGAAGGCATATACCAGAAAAATGACAAGGAAGTCTACGGGCTGGAATGGTAAGCCTGTTGTTGAATAATCCATCCATCATTTATAATTTCTAGAAATCCTGACTAGCTTTGTGTCCTCTAAAAATCGGATATGAAGAATTTCGGAATCAAAGAAGCCCTAAAGACATTAGGCATTAAAGCCAGTAATCCAGGTGTTTCTACAGGACAAAAATGGATTAAATCGCAAGGTCCAACTTTAGAATCGTATTCACCTGCTGATGGAAAACTCATCGGTAAGGTAAAATCGTGCGACTCCAATACATTCGAAAAAGTAGTAGCGCAATCTCAATCCGCATTTGAAGAGTGGCGCATGGTTCCAGCCCCACGCAGAGGGGAAATAGTGAGACAAATTGGTGTAGCCCTCAGAAAATACAAGGAGCCACTTGGCAAGTTGGTCTCTTATGAAATGGGGAAGTCATATCAGGAAGGACTAGGCGAAGTACAAGAGATGATTGATATCTGCGATTTTGCAGTTGGATTGTCCCGCCAGCTCAATGGCTTAACCATGCATTCAGAAAGACCAAGCCACAGAATGTATGAGCAATACCATCCATTAGGTGTTGTGGGGATTATTTCCGCCTTCAACTTTCCTGTTGCAGTATGGTCGTGGAATGCCATGATTGCCTGGGTGTGTGGCGATACCTGTATATGGAAACCCAGTGAAAAAACGCCATTGTGCGGAATTGCCTGTCAAAATATTGCCAGTGAGGTATTCAGAAAAAACAAAGTACCTGAAGGTGTCTCTTGCCTTGTAAATGGTGACTATAAAATCGGTCAACTCATGGCCTCTTCGGATAGAATACCGTTGGTATCCGCTACAGGCTCTATCAGAATGGGAAAAGCTGTTGCAAAATCTGTAAGTGAGCGCCTTGGACGTCCATTATTGGAGCTTGGAGGCAACAATGCCATCATCATTTCCGAAAATGCAAATTTAGATATGGCCATTCGTGGTGCACTCTTCGGTGCAGTGGGTACGGCCGGACAACGCTGTACTTCAACAAGACGTCTAATTATTCACGATAAGATTTATGATGAAGTAAAACAGCGACTAAAAAATGCTTATGGAAATTTGAAGATTGGCAATCCGCTGAATCAAGAAAACCATGTAGGTCCATTAATTGATAAACAGGCGGTAAAGCTTTATCAGGCAGCACTAAGAAAAGTAAAAAGCGAGGGTGGAACATTTGTGGTAAATGGTGGAGTGCTCAAAGGGAAAGGCTACGAATCGGGTTGCTATGTAAAACCTGCGATCGCTGAAGTTGAAAATAGTTATCAAATTGTGCAAGAAGAAACCTTTGCTCCTATTTTATACCTTATTCGGTACAATGACTTGAACGAGGCCATTGGGTATCAAAATGGAGTAAAACAAGGATTATCCTCTGCTATAATGACGAATAGCTTACAGGAAATGGAGCAGTTTCTTGCCCATTCAGGCTCCGATTGTGGTATCGCCAATGTTAATATTGGAACATCAGGAGCAGAAATTGGAGGAGCATTTGGTGGTGAGAAAGAAACTGGTGGCGGCCGTGAGTCCGGATCTGATGCATGGAAAGTGTATATGAGAAGACAAACCAACACGATAAATTTCGGAAATGACCTTCCATTAGCACAGGGAATCAAATTCGATATTTAACTAACTTGGAAATCAAAGCCTTAAAAGCTACTTTAGACGCTTAAATTTTCTTTCATGGCTGCTAAAAAGTACCACACCGTTATGCTTATTGATGATAATGAGATTGATAACCTCATTAATCAAAAGATGATTGAGGCAGCTGCCATTGCTGAAAATATTTATACGCACACAGGAGCCAAAAGCGCCATTGAGTTTTTGCGCAATATGGAAAAGCTTGATGTGGCCAGCGAGGTACTTCCTGATGTTATCTTTTTAGATATTGACATGCCGCTGATGGACGGGTTTCAATTTCTGGACGAATTTGAAAAGCTCTCTGCAAACACAAAAAAATCCTGTAAAATAGTAATGCTTACTTCTTCTATCAATCCTCAGGATTTTGATCGCTCTAAGAAGTATAGCAATGTAAAGCTATATCTTAATAAGCCGCTATCTCATGATAGCATTCAGAAAATCAACGTTTAGATTTAGAGCGAAACCAGGTTTTCGATAAATTTTTCATCCATCCTGATCATCATTGTAGGCGCATAGTAGGCAACTTGGGTAGCCTGCAATTTTGGAACAAGCGAAGCAATCTTCTTTTGCTTGTCTTTCTTAGACTCACTTACTGCTATTTTCAAAATCTTAATGAACAGCAATATGTTTTCACAGGCGTGCTTACCAAATAGTCTGATCTGACGCTGTATGCTATTGGCCAACTGATTGAAAAGTTCAAAATCATTAAGCATACAATATTGTAACGCCAGAATTGTTTTAACCTCCATTTGTGCAAATGGGTATTTCTTCAAGCTTACCTCATTGAGCAACCCATTAATAATTTTAGCCGCCTCCTCATACCTGCCTACATAGTAGCTGGATAATGCCCTGTACATCACATAAACTGTGTGCCTTGGTATATCAAGAGGATCTGGTTCAATGTCCATGAATAAACTCTCGTTTTCCTCATATAATTCCTTCTCTGTACCCAACCTTAAGCTTCTGTCCAACTTTGAAATAAGTACCTGAGCAGAAAAAGTGTAGTGAGGATAATTCACCAACAGGTTGGCAATCGCATCATTTACCTCTTCAAAGTACTTTTCAGCCTGTCTGTATACTTTGTAGTGATTGTAGTACTCCAATTTTAAAAACTCAAAAACAAGATTGAGATGGAAGTAGAGCGGGTCGAGATTATAATTGTCAAAAATTTTCTGAACATGGGCAAAGATATCCTCGATGGACTCTCCCTCCATGGTATCATCAGGTTCTACAAACAGCCGATGATGAATCAGCATGCAGCTTTGGTACACGTATAGGCGATGAGATTCGTACAAATGGGCCACATTTTGCATCTCCTTCATAAGTAGGATAAGCCCCATTTTTTCATTTTCATCAGCAGAAAGCATATAACTGCCGTACTTTTTAAAGTATTCTGCCAGTAAATCCTCCGCTTTATCCACAGCCAGCATATAGGCTACATGGCGATTGTATAGTTGCGAATAAGTAAAGTGATCCGGGCTATTAATGTGAATCTTCTTTAATGACTTATAAACAATGGTCAGTTCATTGGCCAGGTCGTAGTCAATGAGCTCCTTTTCCAATTTTTTCAGCGTGGCTATAGATATTGTCCTTTTCTTGGTAAACAATACCTCGTTGAGGTTGGCCACTTTTCGCAAAATATCAGTGCGGGGGCTTTCCATCTGCTCCAAAAGATGTTCCTCTATCTTTTGGTTGAGCCGGGACCGAAGGGTGTAGTAGGCATTGGCGTTTACCTCCAACTCTACCATTATTTTACTATCCGATAGCTGCCTTTCCCGAAGCGCTTTTAATAAGTAAGCCGACTTCTCTGCATTACTCTCTATTAAGGAGTCGTGAATGGCTTTGAAATCTTTCTCTGAAAGTTGCTTAACAATATTCTTGAGTTTTGCCATTTTGGATAGTATCTAAACCGAAAAGTTACAAAATTTATAAAAGAGTACAAGAAAACAGGGTTATCTGACTTTTGTAATAAAGTGCCGATGAAGAACAATAGGGTGGTTTTGCCTTTAGAGGAGAAGAATTACTTCAGATTTATAATTCAGAAGGTAAACTAAAGGGTAAAAAAGCACATTTGAATAAACTCTAAGAAAATGAAAAATTTACTCCTCCTACTCATACTCTGCTACCCATTTTCAACTCCTTCAGGATACATCCTGAAAAATGATAGTATCATGTTTATCTATCCTAGCCAGGAGCAGGACCTGCAGGTAATCGTTTCCGGGAACTTCAATAACTGGTCAAAAGACGACACTTGGAAAATGTATTATGAGGAAGGAACGGGATACATCCTGGAAAAAGACCTCCAGGAAGTAAAAAAACCTGGAAGATCGTTTTATGAATTTACTTTTCGTGTGGATGGTGTTTTAGTAGATGCTGATGATAGCGCATCAAATGTGATCCATTGTGCCGGGTTCGGATCGAGGTACCTGATCCACTTTTAATAAGCAGATCAGGCATCCTTGTGGAGAATATCGGAGTCGAACCGATGACCTCTTCCATGCCATGGAAGCGCTCTAGCCAGCTGAGCTAATCCCCCGGAATTGACTGCAAATATATTTCAATTTGCTAACCTAGCAAATGGGCAGAAGCATCTCACCCCCCACCCAGCAAATGGTTTTTATCTACCCAGTCCTTAAAGCTTTTTTTGTACGATTCACTTACAGGCAAGCGCATCGTGCCGATTTGAACTTCACCTCTGTGAATGGCACTAATGGCATTGAGCGCCACAATGAAAGAATTATGTATCCTTATAAATTGCTCGGGCGGTAGCTGCTCTTCCAACGTCTTCAGTCGCTGTAAACTGACAATTTTTTGCTGTCGGGTGTGAATAGTGACATAATCCTTCAATCCCTCAACATAAAGGATGTCATCCAAAACCACCTTTACCAATTTTGTTCCATCCTTCACAAAAACGAAAGCGGGCGGCTTTTCCAATACCGAAGCCGATATGGGCATCTCCTTCTGGGGCAAACGTTGGTTCACCTTTTCAAGTGCTTTCAGGAACCGTTCAAAGGTGACCGGCTTGAGAAGATAATCCACGACATCCAGATCATAACTCTCCAGCGCATATTCTGAATAGGCGGTAGTTAGAATAACCATTGGTTTTTTTTGAAGCGCCTTGAGCATGTTGATGCCTGTAAGCTCTGGCATTTGAATGTCCAGCAAGAGTAAGTCAATATCGTTTTCGCGAAGGATACTCAATGCGCTGATGGCGTTCTCTGCTGTACTTACTAGGTTCAGGTAAGGAACTTTTTTTACATAGTCACTTAACAAATTTCGAGCGAGTGGCTCATCATCTACAACCAAACAATTAATCATCAAATTAAATTGAGCTTTAGTTGAACCAAATAGCTATCATTCAAATCTTTCACCTGAAGCTCATGGTTACCTGGATAACTTAACTCAAGCCTCCTTTTAATATTGGCTAATCCAATACCAGACTTGCCCTCTACATTTTGCTGGCGCACTTTACTGTTTTCCACTGTGTAGATGCATTTATTGTCACTCACCTCTACCACCACCCTTACCCAGCAATTATCCTTTGCATTACTTACTCCATGCTTGAAAGCATTCTCAAGAAAGGCAATAAAGATCAGAGGAGCAATCTGGCGATCATCAAGATTTCCCTTTACCTCAAATTCTATGGGAATTTCGTTGTTCAATCTCAGTCGTTCCAGACTCACATAGTTTTTCATGTACTCAATCTCCTTGCTCAATAATACTTTCGGATGATTGGAGTCATAGATCATGTACCTCATCATTTTAGAAAGCTTATCAATTACCTCTGTAGTATTATCAGACTTAGAGTAGGCGAGATAGTAAAGGTTATTAAGGGTATTGAAAAGAAAGTGAGGGTTGATTTGGGCTTTCAAAAAATTAAGTTCTGCGATCAATTTTTCATGCTCAATTTCTTTTCTCTTTGCGTCAAGCTCAAACCAATCCTGTGCGAAGCGAAGCATCCCGACAAAAATGACTATAAAAAAATTACTGGTAATCGTCTGCACTACAAACCGTGTCCTATAAAGGTATCTGTCCTGATGGGTAAATGCGTCCAATAAATAGCGTTCTAAAAAAATTCGGATAGTAATGATGGTGAAAAACAATACAATGAATATCAATAGGTATTTCGCAGCTTTCTTCTTTTCAAGAAAATTAGGGAGTAAATAAAAGTAATTCAGGTAAGAGATAATTGCCGCAAATCCAACCTGAACCGAAACAATTGTAAATACCCTATTCCAGTCCACCTCGTCACCTCGCTGATAGGAGCTTACCTGGTAGAGGAAGAATGAAAGGTAAACGCTCCAAAAGGAAAGGTGCAAAAGCAATACCCTATTACGGCTGGCATTCAATGTCATTTAATCTGGATTTTAGCTACCAAAGGTAATTCATCCATTAAAAAGGAATTACCGCCCGAACTTCTTTTCTACCATTGAACACTCCACTTCGACAATTGCCTGTTTTTAGGAGATAATAGCTTTGTTGAATAAATAGTGTCGATAGTCTAAGAAAACGGGTCAATCATCTAATTGTGTATTTAAAGGCAGAACTATTATCCACATTTGCAGTTAAATCAGGATACCCTATCAGATATCAATGAAACGACTACTCTTAATTGGCTTTGGCCTGGCATTATTTAATCTGGCACTTGGCCAGGTCACTTCAGGGAACGGTAAATTATCCGGCACCGTAACTGACCCTACCACTGATCTGCCTGTAGAATATGCAACGGTAGCAATTATTGACCCTGCTACGAATAAACCTATCAATGGTACCGTTGCCGATGGCAAAGGAAAGTTTTTAGTTAAAGATATACCCAATGGCAAGTTCAATGTGACCATCTCCTTCATTGGTTTTGAAACCATCAATAGAAGTATAGAAATAAGTGATACAAACCACGATATTGATTTGGGAAAAATATTGCTCAGCCCTTCCGTGGAAATTCTGAATGAAATTACCGTTGAAGGTGAAAAGTCTTTGATTGAAGAACGCATTGATCGCATGATCTATAATGCAGAAAATGACATTACCACTAAGGGTGGTGATGCCTCCGATGTGTTAAGGCGCGTTCCTAACCTTTCAGTTGATCTGGATGGTAACATCTCCATACGCGGAAGTGAAAACATAAGGGTGCTCATTAACAACAGGCCCTCCACCATAACCGCAGGAAGTATTGCCGATGCCCTAAAGCAAATTCCAGCAGATGAAATTAAATCTGTTGAGGTGATCACATCTCCTTCTGCCAAGTATGATGCAGAAGGAACTTCAGGCATCATCAACATTATCACCAAGAAAACTGTACTTGAAGGTGCAACAATGAATGTTAACAGCAGCTTTGGAAACAGAGGCTCGAATCTTGGATTAAGAGGTGGTTACAAGAAAGGTAAGTTAGGACTTTCCCTTGGTGGCTGGGGAAGATATGGGTACAACACGCTAGGTAGTTATGAAAACACACAAATAACAAAAACTGATTTAGGAGATATTACAACGCTTCAAAGTGCAGACACAAGAAGTAATCACCTTCGCGCACGATACACATTAGGTTTAGATTATGACTTAAATAAAAACAACTACTTTACTTCCTCCATTCAATTCGGAGGACGTGGATCAAAGGACTACGAGGATCACCTTCTTACCGAGAGACTCCAGGATGGCATCCCAAATGAAAGTAGTCTGAGGGATGTTTTTTCAAACAACAGTTCCAACTCCCTAGATGTTAACTTTAACTATACTCATCTCTACCCACAAAAAGATAAAGAGCTCAGCATCCTTGGTCTCTACAGCAATGATGATGGCACCAATGATTTTGAAAATACACTCCTTAATGAAAGTGATTTCTCAATCCTGGAACGGATTAAGAATATCAATGGAAGTATCAATGAAGAATACGCAGCACAGATCGATTTTCAAACTCCCATTGGGGATAACCAATTGGTTGAGGTTGGAGGAAAGCAAACCATAAGGAAGGCGCTGAGTGATTATCAATATTTTTCTGCCACAGGAACTGATCCGTTTGTACTTAATAGTGACGAAAGTCTTTCCAACTCATTTAATTACCAGCAAGATGTAAGTGCCGGGTACCTTTCTTATACGCTTAATCTAAGTAAATATGCATTTAAAGCAGGGGGTCGATATGAGTATACTGCCATTAATGCTTTCTTTCAGGATGAGGTCGACATTACCATTCCATCCTATGGTGTATTTGTCCCCTCGATTAACCTGGGTAGAAAATTTAAAAACAATAACATGCTGAAAGCGGCCTTCAACAGAAGGATTCAGCGTCCATCGATCCGCTATCTCAACCCAAATATCCAGGCATCAAACCCGCTTAACATTATCATAGGAAATCCATCTCTTGATCCTGAGTATACAGACAATTACGAGTTGAGCTACAGCACCTTCTTTAAGGGAGCAAATCTTAACTTCACTGGATTTGTTCGTAATACTAACAACTCTATTCAACGAGTAAGCGACATTATAGGTGACACGGTAAGAACAACCTACTTAAATATTGGTGATGAAAAAGCTTATGGTCTGAGCTTAAATGCCAATTTAATTCTTAACAACAAAGTTTCCGTCAATGCTGGAGTAGAATCTTTTTACCTCACATTAAGCAACAATGTTTCCGACCCTATTTACAATGCACAAAATGAAGGATGGGTAGTGAGTGGTCGGATATTTGGTAGCTACAAAATGACAGACACCTGGAGTATTCAAGGCTTTAGTTTTGTAAGAGGCAATCGAGTTCAATTGCAAGGTTACAGAGGTGGTTTTGGAATGTATTCACTTGGCATCAATAAAGACCTGCCCAATAAAAGAGGAAGCATTGGTTTTGGTGCTGAGAACTTCCTGGGTAACAGCATTACCATCAAGAGTGAAACCATATCTCCCATTATCAATCAGCAAAGCACCTCAGTAAGGCAGAATCTGAATTTCAAAGTCAACGTGAATCTTCGATTTGGAAAAATTGAAGGAAATACCCGTTCTTCATCTCCAAGAAGAAGTAAAAAAACGATTAGCAGTGATGATTTAAAGGACACAGATGGTGGTGGTCAGGAGGGTGGGGATGACCAACCTCAGGGTTCTTTTACTCCAAGTCAAAGGCGAAGTACGCCATCTAAGACCTCCAAAGTTAAATCTGACCCATCAGCACAAGTCAACCCTGCTGGAACCTGGGCATATACGGTGGAGTCTCCACAAGGCGGAAGTGGTACATTATCACTAGCAAAAGAGGGAGATGGCTACTCTGGTATAATCATCAATAGCAGAAACAATAAAGAAACACCATTAAACAATGTAAAATTAGAAGGCAATAGTTTGTCTTTCGATTATGAAGCTACTTTTGGTCCAAATACAAGCTCGGTAAGTGTTCAACTGGTCATCAAAGACAATTCTTTTGAAGGCAATATGACTGTAGGGCAGTTTGGTAGTTTCCCGATGAAAGGCCAGAAAAGCGAGTAATTCCTTTAAAAAAACCCATCTCAGTTTTTAGTCTGACTCCTATCATATTTTACTTTGAAGATTAGTTCTATTTTTGGAATATACTCCAAAAATAGAACTATGAAATCCATACTGGTACCCACCGACTTCTCGTCAAACGCAAACGTAGCAATTGAATACGCATGTGAATTAGCTAAATCACGTGGGTCAACTATCACCATTCTAAATGTTCATACTCCTGCACCCAATCAGTATGACGTTGCCAGCGTTCTAATAAAAGAAGAACTGGAGAGGGCCAAATCCTTTGCGTCCCAAAAACTGGATGAAATTTCAAAAATGATCGAGCAGAATTATCAGCTAACCTGTAAGACTGAGTTTAAAGTGGGCGGCATTATCGATTCTATCGAAGATACCATTGAAAACGGCAACGCTGATTTTGTTGTTATGGGCACCCGAGGAGCTAGTGGGTTGGATAAAATATTATTCGGCAGTAATACCTCCAGGGTAATCGAAAAAGTAAAATGCCCCGTGCTGGCTATCCCTGCTGATGTTACCTTTCACATCCCAAAACGAATCGTATATGCCACTGATTTCAACAATGCGGAGTTAAACCACGTTGAAAAACTGGTTGCGATTGCCAGACCTTTTAATGCAGAG
The DNA here is from genome assembly GCA_039971015.1 of Cyclobacteriaceae bacterium. GTDB lineage: Bacteria > Bacteroidota > Bacteroidia > Cytophagales > Cyclobacteriaceae > ELB16-189. The sequence continues at coordinate 108,553 of JBDVKV010000029.1, read as the reverse complement.
CTGATGATGGTACATATTACTACCGACAAAGCTGCATTGCAGTCAGAAGAAATGCTAAAAAGAAATTTTGGAAAGCAGGTAAGTCAACTAACCGACTACCCTTCCATCACCTACTTCGCCAAATATGAAGAAGATGTGGTTAGAGCACTCGACTCCTTTACCCAGCAGGTAGGCGCTGATTGGATAGCGATGCTTACGCACAAAAGGGCATTTTTTGAAAAGTTCTACAACCCCAGCCTCACCAAGGAAATGGCTTATCAAACAAAAGTTCCTCTTCTGGCAATTAAGAATTAGAGTTTTCTGATAGTGCCCGGATCCGTTTAACCCTTTCCGGATCCACCGTTCTGTATTTATACTCGGAACCTGCATCGGCACCCATTGCTGTAATGTGAGGATTTTTGAATTGCATGACGCTGTCAATGTAGGTGGCTGCTGAAAAGTGAATTTCACTCACACGGGTAGATCTCACAATTTCACCAACAGTATTTTCATTAACACCAGATCCTGCCATGATAGTGATTCTTCCCTCAGCTTTTTTTACAAGCTCAGCAATCAGATCAACCCCTTCAATCGCAGTGGGGCGGTGCCCTGATGTGAGTATTCGATCAAAGCCTGCTTCAATACAATCTTCCAAAGCTTCAAATGGATCACGCGTCATATCAAAAGCACGATGACATGTTACTTTGAGCGGACGGGCTATAGCAATCAATTCCTTACATCTCTTTTTATCAATCCTTCCATTTTCCGTAAGGATTCCAAAAACCAAACCATCCACACTTAAATGCTGACACTGGAACAGGTCGCGTTTCATAATATGAAATTCGTAATTGTTATAACAAAAGTCACCACCACGGGGGCGCAGCATGACGTAAACATCCATACTGATGTTTTGCCTCACCTGTTCTATCATAGCAAAGGAAGGTGTTGTTCCTCCTTCTGCAGGATTATCACAGAGCTCTATTCTATCCGCCCCACCCTCCTGAGCACGAAGTGCCGACACAATATTATAAACTACTACTTCGCAAGTCATTGTCAGAACCGTAGATGCACGCTGATTTTATGATTTCCATGATAATTACGAAATTTAATAATTCTATGATCAAGGAAGAATACAAATACAGTGACATCACAGAAAAGATTATTGGTTGTGCAATGAAAGTGCACAATACATTAGGTAATGGCTTTCAGGAGGTCATTTATCAAAGGGCGCTTGCTATAGAGCTAGAAAAGACCAAATTACTTTTCACTCGAGAATTAGAAATGCCTATCTACTATGAAAACATTGAAATTGGAACAAGGAGAGTCGATTTTTTAATTGAAGATAAAATTATTTTGGAATTAAAAGCAGTAACATCCTTGGATAAAGTACATCTAGCACAAGCACTCAACTACCTCGAAGCCTTTAAGCTTGAAATTGGTTTACTAATCAATTTTGGAAACACACGATTAGAATTTAAACGACTAATTAAAACGCTAAAAAATAATATCAACGACATCAATTAATCATACCAATCAGCGGTTCAGACATTTTTTCAATAATAACTCTCAGCGTCAAATAATTTATTAGAAATAGTGGATGAGTAGACCGCGTAGGTAAACCCTTTCTGCAAAGCATATGCACCATATTCACCTTTTTTATTTATAGCCAAAAACCCCACCTGAATTTGCTTCGAGTGTTCAGGTTGATTTTTCACTATTCTTTTTACCGCTAACTCGCATGCTTCCTGAGGTGAATTGCCTTGCCGCATTAACTCTACCACCAGATGCGAACCCACTATACGAATCACTTCTTCTCCCACTCCCGTAGAAGTAGCCGCTCCGATTTCATTATCGACAAACAAACCAGCACCAATTATAGGTGAGTCTCCTACCCTTCCTCTCATTTTATACGCCATCCCACTGGTTGTGCAGCCGCCAGAAAGATTATCGTCAGCATCCATAGCCACCATTCCAATGGTATCATGATTTTCAATATTGGCTACAGGCTTATACTCTGAAGTCTTCAACCATTCTTTCCAGGCAGCCTCTGATTCCCTGGTTAATAAATTTTCCTTTTGAAAGCCTTTCTCTAAAGCAAACTGCAACGCACCATCACCCACCAACATCACGTGTGGCGTATCCTCCATCACTTTTCTTGCTACGGAAATGGGATGAACAATGTGTTCGAGACAAACCACGGCACCACAATTGGCTTTCTCATCCATGATGCATGCATCTAATGTCACCTTTCCTTCACGATCGGGTAACCCGCCCAGGCCAACAGTATTTTCAGTTGGGTCTCCCTCGGGTACCTGAACTCCTTTTTCTATGGCATCCAAAGCACGGCCATTGCCCGACAATATTTTCCATGCCTCCTTGTTGGCCTCAATGCCAAAATTCCAGGTAGAGACCACGATGGGTTTCACAACCGCATCCTCTTCTTCCTTTGCACATGATTTAATAAAAGGCAATGCCGTCAATGCAGCTGTACCCAAGCCGATAAACTTTCTTCTGGAGGTTTTCATATAAACAGCGTTAGTCGATTATTCTCCTGCCAAAGCGGAAACGCTTCTGGTAATATTTGGAGTACAAGTTGGTTTCAATAACACCTAAAGATGTAGAAGCATGAATAAATCTAACATCATCAATGCCCCTAACTTCTGTAACCAGGCCCACATGTGTAACTACTCTTCTTTTTTTGCCTGTAGCAAAAAAGACAAGGTCACCTTCCTGCAATTTTTTCATTTTAACCTTTTCACCCATTAAAGCCTGATCCGCAGACTGGCGCGGTAATGAAATATTGATGGAGCGAAAAGAGTTGATCAACAGTCCTGAACAATCCATCCCCGACCGTGTAGTACCACCCCATTTATATGGGGTACCCGTGTAGGTTCTGGCTGTTTGTATCACCTGGTCAATTTGCCTGGCCCTTACTTTGGCTCTGCGTGATGCCGCACATCCAGAAATCAGAACAAAAAGGAGAATAAAAACCCCGAGCCTTTGAAAAGAGAATTGCGTAATTTTGGGGCTTCCAGATGAATACACAAACCAAAGATACATAATTTGATGGCTTACGAGAAGGAAACTGCGGTGTTAGATTCAGCACTAATGAGTGAAGAAATTATTAAGAAGTTCAGCGCCATTGTGGGCGAAGAAAACCTTTTTATGGATGAGGATCGGCTGGCAGAGTATGGTCATGATAAAACCGAAGACCTGGTTTTTCTTCCAGACATTGTACTCAGACCGGGCACAACCAGCGAAGTAAGTGAAATATTAAAAGTCTGCAACGAACATAAAATTCCGGTAACACCCCGTGGAGCAGGAACCGGTTTAGCCGGTGGAGCTCTCCCTGTTCAAAAGGGAGTTATTATCTCCATGGAGCGCTTCAATAAAATCCTGAACATTGATGAGCTGAACTTACAAGCCACTGTGGAGCCAGGAGTAATTACCGAAGTTTTTCAAAATGCCGTAAAAGAAAAAGGACTGTTCTACCCTCCTGATCCTTCCAGCAAAGGATCTTGTTTTCTGGGTGGCAATCTGGCTAACAACTCCGGGGGACCAAAAGCTGTAAAATACGGAGTCACTCGAGACTATGTCCTGAACATGGAGGTGGTGCTTCCAACCGGTGAAGTGATCTGGACAGGTGCCAATGTGATGAAGAACTCTACCGGTTATAATCTTACACAACTGATGTGTGGTAGCGAGGGTACACTTGGCGTAATTACCAAAATCGTTTTCAAACTACGCGGGTACCCACAAAAAAACGTGTTGTTGCTCATTCCATTCACAACCAATGAAGAAGCCTGCAAGGCTATTGCCGCTATCTTTACTGAAGGCATTACCCCCTCTGGCGTAGAATTTTTTGAAAGGGAAGCTGGAACTAAAACAATAGAATATTGCGATAAAGTATTAGGCAGTCCGGTGACAACACAACTGCCGGAAAATATGGGCGCCTACCTTCTTTGCGAATTGGATGGCAACGATGAGGACGTACTCATGAAAGATGCTGAACGTGTAATGGCCGTGGTCGAAAAATTTGAGATCGGTGAAGTTTTATTTGCTGACAGCACTTTGCAAAAGGAAGAGCTCTGGAAAGTAAGAAAGAACATTTCTCCCGCTGTGAACTGGAAGACCGTAACCAAATCGGATGATGTGGTAGTGCCAAGGTCTCAATTACCACAGCTCATTGTTGGTATTAAGGAGATTGGCAGACAGTACGATTTTAATACAGTTTGTTTCGGGCATCTCGGTGATGGTAATCTTCATATCAATTTCCTAAGGGAGGACATCAGTGATCACGATTGGGAAACCAAAGTACCTGAAGGGATTGGAGAAGTTTTTAAATTGGTGGTCAGCCTGGGCGGTACCTTATCAGGAGAGCATGGAGTGGGCATTACCAAACGGCCTTATATGTCCATAGCGATGAATGAGGTAAATCTCAACTTGATGAGAGGGATCAAAAAAGTTTTCGATCCCAATGGTATACTGAATCCCGGTAAAATATTTTGAGTGACTTCTCTATTCCAACTTTACTAACCCGCCAATAACGTGTGTGGCATAACCGGAGTATTTGCGTTTAACCTGGTTGGCAAGTTCAACATGATCAACGTAACCGCTGCCACAAAAGCGCTGGTAAAGCGTGGTCCGGATTTTCAGGATATCTATACCGATGGTTTTGTTGGACTAGGTCATCGCAGGCTGTCCATCATTGATACTAGCGATGCAGGAAATCAACCCATGTGGGATGAAAGCAAAAGGTACTGCATCATCTTTAATGGAGAGATTTTTAATTTCAAGGAGTTAAAAACAGCATTACAATCTAAAGGTGTTTCCTTCCGTTCTGAATCCGACACGGAAGTGCTTCTCCAGCTTTACATTCGCGAAAAGGAAAATTGCCTCCACCAGCTCAACGGTTTCTTCTCCTTTTGTATTTACGACAAACAGGAACAATCATTCTTTCTGGCCAGAGACCGGTATGGCATCAAACCCTTGCTGTACCTGATAGACGAGGACAAATTCCTTTTTGCATCAGAAATGAAAAGTATGTTGTGCTATGGTATCGACAAAACCATCGATTACACTTCATTGCACACCTATCTTCAGTTGAACTACACAACTGGCCCTCATACCATTTTTACTCATGTAAAAAAACTGAGCCCGGGTCACTTTATGAAAGTGACGAATGGAAAATTAGAAACGCATCCTTATTATGACATTCCATTCTCAACTAATGGTGTTGATCAAAACATCACCTACGAACAGGCAAAAATCAAATTCAAAAACTTGCTTGAAGCTTCAGTACAACGAAGGTTAGTAGCCGATGTTCCTTTGGGCTCCTTCTTAAGTGGCGGATTGGATTCATCGATAGTGGCTGGACTAGCGAGCAGGCACAAGCCCGATCTCCACACCTTTAGTATCGGGTTTAAAGATGAACCCTTTTTTGACGAAACCAATTATGCGCGATTGGTAGCCAAACATTTCAACACAGAACATACTGTATTCTCTTTAACGAATAACGATCTCTACGAGCATGTTCATTCTATCCTGGATTATATTGACGAACCCTTTGCTGACTCCTCAGCCATTGCCGTATATATCCTAAGTAAAGAAACGAGGAAGCACGCCACTGTTGCTCTTTCGGGCGATGGTGCCGATGAGCTACTGGCAGGGTACAACAAACATGAAGCAATGTACAGAATGCTTCACCCCGGCTTTAAAGAAAATGTTGTCAGAGGTTTAGGAGGACTGTGGAATGTACTCCCTCATTCTCGCAACAACCCTTTGTTTAACAAGTTCAGACAACTCAGTCGTTTTGCGCAAGGTATGAGGTTGGATGTAGATGAGCGCTACTGGCATCTGGCGGGATTTGCCAGTGAAGCAGAGTCGCAACAATTATTCTCCCCTGCTGCTTTGGAACAGTTTGATCAACAACAATTTCAAGAAAGAAAAAGCGAGTTATTAAAATCAGTTGGATCTGGCTCCATAAATGAAGTCTTGCAGACGGATATGAAACTGGTGCTTCCCAATGACATGCTCACTAAAGTAGACCTCATGTCCATGGCGAACAGCCTTGAAGTAAGAACTCCGTTTTTGGATTATGAGCTGGTCAATTTTATTTTCAGCCTAACTGAAGATTTTAAGATTAATTCATCCCTCAGAAAAAGAGTAGCACAAGATGCATTCAAAGAAATGCTCCCTCAAAAGCTCTATAACCGACCTAAAAAAGGATTTGAAGTTCCATTGCTCAAGTGGTTCAGAAAGGAAATGAAATCGATGATCACAGACGATTTGCTTTCAAAATCTTTTATTGAAGAACAAAATATCTTTAACTATACCGAAATCGCTAAACTTAAAAAGCAACTCTTCTCATCCAACCCCGGTGATGTACATGCACGAATTTGGGGGCTAATAGTGTTTCAATGGTGGTGGAAGAAAAATGGCGCGAGTAAATAGCAACAAGTCATTAGTATAAAAAATAGGTTATGAAAAATTTATTGCGCTTTGAAGAATTGGCACTTTTTGCCCTGGCCATTTACCTTAACTCATTCCTGCCTTTTCCCACCTGGTTGTTCTGGGTTTTATTCCTTACCCCCGACATCGGTATGCTGGGTTATTTAGTCAATCCAAAAGTAGGTGCCCTCACCTACAATTTACTACACCACAAAGGCATTGCCATCGCGTGTTATTTTCTTGGATACTACCTTGTTATTCACGAGCTCACCTTTGTAGGCGTGCTACTGCTCGGGCACAGTTCCTTTGACAGAATTTTTGGCTATGGACTGAAGTACTCCGATGCTTTTAAGCATACCCATTTAGGTATCATCGGTCATAAAAAATAATTACCCTTTTTTTTGTTCCTTGGACCACATGTCGCGCAACGTAGTCGTACGGTTAAATACCAGTTTGTCTTTTGTTGCATCCAGGTCCAGGCAAAAGTACCCGATCCGCATAAACTGAAAACGGTCTTCAAGTTGGGCATTAACCAGGTCAGGTTCTGCATAAGCTTGTTGTACTTTGAGCGACTCCGGATTCAGGTGATTGGTAAAATCATCTTCAATGGCTCCCAAATCTTCTGTGTTGAATAAGCGATCGTATAACCTCACTTCTGCAGGTACGGCATGTTTAGCACTTACCCAATGGATAACCCCCTTCACTTTTATTCCAGAATTATCAGATCCGCTTTTACTTTCCGGGAAATACGTACAGCGCAACTCCACCACTACGCCATTTTCATCTTTAATTACCTCATCACACTGAATGATGTAAGCACTTTTTAAACGCACCATTCCACCCGGTGAGAGTCTGAAATACTTCTTGGGGGGATTCTCCATGAAATCGTCTCTTTCAATATAGAGTTCCCTACTGAATGGAAGATTCCTCGATCCTGCTTCATTATCTTCAGGATTATTTTCGCTTGGAAGAAGTTCTTCCTTTCCGGATTCATAATTGGTAATGACCACCTTGATCGGTTCAAGCACCATCATGCGCCTGAGGGCAATCTTATTTAAATGATCACGCACGCAAAATTCAAGCACACCAAAGTCAATCATATTATCTCTTTTGGCTACGCCTATCCGCTCACAGAAATCGCGAATACTTTCCGGGGTAAATCCTCGTCTTCGCATGGCACTGATGGTAGGCATGCGCGGATCGTCCCAGCCATTCACATACTTTTCGTTAACCAACTGCAGCAACTTGCGCTTGCTCATCATAGTATAAGTCATGTTGAGTCGCGCAAACTCATATTGTTTGGAAGGATAAATCTCCAATTTCTCTATGAACCAATTGTACAACTCACGATGGGGCACAAATTCCAGTGTGCAGATACTGTGGGTCACTTCTTCGATTGAATCACTTTGCCCATGAGCAAAATCGTATAAAGGATAAATACACCATTTGTCTCCGGTACGATGATGATGAGCATGCTTGATCCGGTACAGGACAGGGTCACGCATCAACATGTTCGCATGCTTCATATCAATCTTGGCCCGAAGTACTTTACTTCCATCTTTATGCTTACCCTCCTTCATCTCTTCAAAGAGCTTCAGGTTCTCTTCGGGTTTACGATTTCTGTAAGGTCCATCTGTACCAGGTTGGGTAGGTGTTCCCTTTTGCTGTGCTATCTCCTCACTGGTACTGTCATCTACATAGGCCAATCCTTTGTTGATAAGCTTTATGGCAAATTCATACAATTGATCGAAATAATCGGAAGCATACAGCTCATTGGCCCACTCGAACCCCAGCCACTTTACATCATTTTTGATGTTCTCCACATACTCGGTCTCTTCGGTCAAGGGATTGGTATCATCAAAGCGGAGATTGGTCTTTCCATTGTAATCCTTCGCCAGTCCGAAATTAAGGCAAATGCTTTTGGCGTGTCCCAGATGCAGGTAGCCATTAGGCTCTGGCGGAAAACGGGTAACGATTTGCTTGTATTTACCTGACTTTAAGTCTTTTTCAACAATCTCTTCTAAAAAATTAAGTCCTTTTTCGTCCGCCATGATGAATTAATAAATGAAAGCGCAAATCTAGGCATGGTTGACTAAACATAACATTTTACAGAGAATTTTAATACAACATCTCCGCCATTTGAAATCGATTAAAAAACTATACAGGAAACCCATTTATTGACCCATCCGGTTGTTCTTTTACAATTCTATGCTTTGGAAGGACAGTTATACCTGCTATTCCAAAATTTTCACCTCAAACATGGAGGCACTCAATTAAAATCAACTTCATACACCAACTCCATCTGCCTTTCATACATGCGTTGTGGCATAAGCCTGAAAAGTGTATCCCGGACAGAAGTGAAAAAACCATTTTCCAATTGAGCGATTTTTCCCAATCTCCAGGAATCATTTACTATCTGTTGGGTTCGTCCGGTTCGCTTTCGTTCAAAGTTTTGAAATGCTTTTGAAACATTGGATTCTTTTGACAAACAGTTAGCCAACACTACAGCATCTTCTATGGCCATACACGCTCCTTGCCCCATGTTGGGTGTGGTGGCATGTGCAGCATCACCTATGAACACGGCATTTTCAAAGGCAAATTTTTGCATAGGCTCTATATCACAAATGTCATCCCAAATCAAATTTTCTGGTCGGGTTGAATTGATAATCTCAACAACCGGTTGATGGTAGTCCTTAAAATTATCTTCAAGCATAGAAAGTGTATAATCCCTGTACATGGAGTTTTGTTCAATTGCATTTTTACATGCAAACCAATAAATCTGATTATTGGCCAATGGAACTATACCAAACCTCCCTTCTCTTCCCCATGTTTCTGAAGTTTCACTGATTTTTAAACTAGCATTAGAAGTTATCCCTCTCCAGCAGGTATATCCAGCATAGCGCACTCTTGCCTCTGGGGCCAGCACCTTACGCAATGGCGAGTGAATCCCCTCCGCAATGATTAAATAATTACATTCTATGGATGACCCGTCCTCCATCATCACCCTATAACCTAACGCGGTCTCTGAAAGCCCAACCGACCGTTTCCCGGTCAGTACTTGATCCGGATTGATTTTTGAAAGCAACACCTCGTGCAAACAGGCCCGGTGAATAGTAAAATTAGTGGAAGTGGCTGAAGCAGATTGAGCATTTACTCTCTTAATCACTTTTCCTTTCTTATCGAATAGGGTAAAAGACTTCAATGCTCTTCCTTTGCAAATTACCTCATCTGCAATATTCAAATGTTGCAAAGCTTCAATGGCATTGGCGGCCAGGGAAAGGCCAGCCCCAACAGGTCGAATAGTTTCACTGGCCTCTACAACAGTGGCCTCAATCCCAATATTCTTTAATGCAATGGCAGTTGACAGACCAGCAATACCTGCACCGATGATAATAAAAGCATTCCTTTTCATACTTCGATTTTGTTTTTCCATTTCGGATGCAAAGGACGACATAGTCAACCAACCTTTTTATAACATGTGTTAAAAAGAGATTTTACAAATGTTAAAATCAGATATAAACTTATTGCTTTCCCCCGCGAATACGGCTGAGACTTACCTGAGTGGTACCCAGGTAACTGGCAAGATGCTTTAGTGAGATTCTATTGGTGATCCCGGGATATTTCTTCAATAGCTCATGATAACGTTCAGCAGCAGATAAAAACCGAAGATCTTCAATCCTTTGTTGGCCTTGAAGCACAGCAGCAACAGCCAGCTTCCTCCCCAAGGTTCCTATTTCTAAATTCTCATTACAAAGCTTTTCAAAATCTTGATAAACAATTGACTGAACAACTGAATCTTCCAATAATTCCACTGCTTTGTGGGATGGTTCTCCCGTAAACAGAGCAGGTACCGCACCCACAAAACTCATGTCCAAAGCCAAATAATCTGAAATATCCTGTCCGTCTCTCAGGTAATATACTCTTCCTGCGCCCTTTACAATAAAATTTAAGTGTACAGGTATCTGCCAAAGATTTACCAGGTGATGTCCTTTGGGATAAGAGTGCACTGACATCATAGACACTAAGACTTCCCGTGATTCATCGGAAAGTTGATGTATAGCACACATAGCGTTAACAATCTCCATTGCAAAACAATTAGAAAGAATAGGGCTTAACCTATTCAATGAAATTAATCATTTTCTCCAATCCGTAGGGTTGACGCCAAACCTCTTTTTAAATGCTGAAGAAAAATGATTCGGGTATTTGTATCCTATAGTGACGCTAATGTCGGCAATGGATTGATCCGTTGATTGCAACAACTGCAAGCTGTACTCCAGTCTTTTGGATAAAATATAATCAAATACAGTGGTTCCTATGTTTTCTCTAAAACCCTTTTTTAATAAGAATTCATTAATACCAAAATGACGGGCAATGCTTTTAAGTGAATGATCTTCCAGGAAAGTATCATCCAGATAGTGCTGTATTGCCAGAAAGAGCTCCTTTTTTCCGGTATCGCCCTTCAATACCTCACTTCTGCCTATGGAGCTATACAACTGCATGGCCAGTAGCTCCAACACCTTTGCCTCTATAAGTACTTTCTTTAAGGACCCGCTCATGGAACTATGAAAAATGGAGTGGATGGTCTGTATCATCGGTAAAGAAAGTTTGAACTCACCCGGATAATACACACTGTTGTCAAGTATCTGCTGTTTCATATGTGCCGACCAGGCTTCAGAATCACTGAGCAGGTCAAGGTAATAGTTTCGCTCCACCTCGATATGCACATTCAGAAACTGTATACTCATCCCCAGGTTATAAGCATCTCCGGGAAGGAACAGGTTATGAAATGACCTTGGCCCCAGGCAGGCAGACAAATTATGATCGCGAGAGTTGGCCGCAAGCTCACCCTCCACTGACATACAGTGGTGTACAAATTTATCCAGCCTGTTGTCGTCAATTTCTACATTGACTTTTTGCTTTAACTCAGTCCTGTGTTCATACACCCTGATATGGCCAAGATCAAGGAATTTCTCATCCCACCTTCCAAAATCAGGGTGTTGTCGCTCCACCGTCTGGAACCCATTGACCACCTCAGATTTGGTTGTATAATGGTCAAACTCATTAAAATGCACGGTTGGTGCCAGCTTCATAATTCCGCTTAAGGTATTCTCCGCTCCGTATAACGTAGCCCTTAGTGCAAGGTTGTACCGTTTTTTGCAAAAAAATAGATTATAACATATGTTAAATAAGATTTTACTGGGCATAGGTATTATCCTCGCCCTCATTATTGTCGGGATTTCGGGTTTTCTAACTAAAGTATACTTCAGCACCGAAAACCGGAGAAATACCACCTATCAGGTTAATCTACAGTCGATATCAGTAACAGGTGACAGCGCTCAACTTGCACATGGCAATCGGCTGATGACTGCCAAGGGTTGCCGAGACTGCCACGGTGAGGATCTGGGGGGTAAGGTGTTTATAGATGACCCCAAGCTGGCCTTTCTCGTGGGGAAGAACCTGACCAAAGGAAAGGGAGGACTGGCCACAGATCATAATATCAGCGACTGGGTGCTTGCCCTTAAGCATGGCATACGTAAAGACGGAAAACCACTTCTGTTTATGCCTTCTCACGAGTACACTTTATTGAGCAAGCAGGATATTTCAGCCCTTGTGGCCTATGCCATGTCATTGCCTCCAGTTGACAGGGAATTTCCCGATCAACAGATAGGATTGCTGGGTCGGGTACTCACCGATATTGGAAAGCTTGATCTCTTTCCTGCAGAACTGATTGATCACAATCGCCAATTGGTAAAGGAAGTTACCGCGGAAGTAAGTGTTGATTTTGGTAAATACCTTTCCAGTGGTTGTCAGGGTTGCCATCGCGCCAACATGAAAGGTGGTGAGCCTGTTGCACCCGGCTTTCCTCCGGTAGCAGATATTAGTTCTACAGGTAAGGTTGCCAATTGGACAGAAGACCAATTCATTCAAACGTTGCGCACAGGAAAAACACCGGAAGGAAAAATTCTGAATCCTGCTGAGATGCCATGGAACATGACCGCAGCGTATACCGACACAGAACTAAAAGCACTCTTTCTCTATTTACAAAACATTTAAAAAAACATACTTATGAACAACCCACGCTATAACTCATTTCTCCTCATCCATAAAGGTTTGAGAACCCTTCTGTACGAAACCTCCACTCAATTGCAACAAGGTGATTTATCAGATCCCCAATGTGATGTGATTGATCAGATCGAAAAGGTATTGTTTCTTTTTGAAGGTCATGCCCATGGGGAAGATAAGTTTTACAATGGCCCCCTTATGGATAAGGATGCCAGGATTTCAAGCATGTTTATGAAAGAGCATGAAGAAGATCATCGACTGGGTGAGGTACTTACTGATTTGGTTGATCAATGGAGAAATGCGAGCGATAACAACGCACGCGCCTTTACAGGTAGAAATCTGCTATATGCTTTTTACGAATTTATTGCCTTCAATCTGTATCACATGAATAAAGAAGAGTTGGAGTTAAACCAGGTACTATGGTCATACTACACTGATGAAGAAATAAAAGCCACTGAACACACCATGGTGCAACAGATTGCTCCTGAAAAAATGATACAGTATGCCAAATGGATAATAAGAGGCAACAACGATGAAGACCTTTACCAATGGCTAAAAGGTGTACAAATGTTTGCGCCTGTGGAAGTTTTCAAAAGCCTGTTTGCTATTGCTCAGACTGAACTGAACACAGAACGCGTTCAAGCCCTTGGATCTAGGCTGGGTGTGGACAGTGTTTCTGAACTTGTTTAAAAACTTGATAACAATCCCGGCTGGTGCAATTGACCTGCCGGGTTGTTAAATGTCAATTATACCACACTGCGTAGCGCTTTCGTCTCAGTTCCAATGCAAGTTGCTCTTCCATCTTGAGCGCCTCGGCCCGGGTCTTCATCGGGTCGATATGATTGTAGAGACTGGGGCGCAGGTATCGCCCGTATTTCTGCACAATGTTGGATGACAACTTGTGCCCTTTCTTGTTTCTGTACCCTGACCTATGTTGATCGAATCGCTCTTTGGGTGTCTTGCTGGTCATCCCCACATAGAGACATTCCAACACTCCATTGAACTGCGGATTGGCCATCCGAAATTTCGCATTTTCAGTGAATACCTTTTTTGATAATTCTACAACGTAAACTACGTAGGGCAACTTTATAATATTATAACGTTTTCAATCTGCATCTGACTCCTCTATCTTCCAAAAAAACTTACAGGTGGCCTCACCCTCCACCCATGAAAAAGGAGGTCTCGCAAAATAGGTTTGATCTGTTAACTTCTCCTCCTCTGCTAAAAACCGATAGCAGTTTTCTTTCAAAGGGCAGTCACCTCCGCTGCACATGGTAATGTCAGCCATTTATTTGTTCAATTTTAAATTAAAATAATAACTGTTCAGCTCATCAGAATTACTCTCGATGATATCAAGTCTGTTATCTCCATTCAAATCCACTGCCATAATGTCGTAGGTATCAAAAGCATTTTTACTGAGTTGAATTTCCCTCCACTCCATACCGCCATTGCTGTTCACAAAAACTGCATTGGGTTCACCCGCATTCCCAACAACGATGTCGTCAAAGCCATCAAGATCCAAATCACCGATAGCTACTGCATAAGAATTGCTTTTGCTTTCATCAAATACCACCGCATTCTTAAATGACATAGACGCATCACCAAAATAAATTCGATTGGGTTCTTCAATGTTGGCAGTGATGATATCCAGATGCCCGTCTTTATTCAGATCGGCAATAGCTACTGACCGTGTGTTGTCTTTTCCAGTGCCGAAAGGGATTCTTTTGGAAAAGTCCATGTGACCATCGTTCAGGTAAATGAAATTTTGTTGTTCATCCCTGTTGGCCAGCACCAGGTCATTATGGCCATCCTTATTCATATCGGCTACTTCCACATCAATGGTAGAATCATCTTTAGTACCGAAACTTATTACCTCCTCAAAATTTCCCTTACCATCGTTCAGGCATATTTGATTTTCGCGTCCCCTGTTGGTGATGAGGATGTCAATATTTCCATCCTTGTCGATGTCTGCTACAGTTATATTTCTGGTAGGTGCATAACGTTCCCCAAAAGTAGCGCCCCTGGTGAAGTTGCCCTTGCCATCGTTGATAAAGATGTAGTTGGGCGCCATGTCGTTACCCACTGCGATATCCAGGTCACCGTCTCCATCAAAGTCGGCCAACTCTGTTGCGTAGCTGGTTGCACTTTCCTCCCCCAATGGTTTGGATACTGTGAATATGCCTTTGCCATTATTAATGAATACACGGTTCTGTCCCGGCCAATGCCTTCCGTTGGCTACCACAGCATCGATGTCGCCATCGTTGTCGATATCTCCCACTCCGATAGAGGCCGTTCGTTCTTTTAAAGTACCCAATATCAACCGGTCGGTGGTACGGAATTGCAGGTCCTGACTGTATCCGATGAAAGGTAATATTAAGAGTAGGGCTAGCTGGAGCTTCTTCATACGCTGTACATTTACTCAAATGTACTTTTTTTGATTCCGTTTTCAGATAGTAACATCATGTTCACTGGTAAAGAACACCAACAAGGCTAAGCATCCCATCCTGTTTACAGTTTGAGAACCACTTAAACCAGCAATCTTCCTTGAAAAATGATCTGCGCCTGACCTTTGATCTGCAACTCCTTGCCACCCTCCACGGAAACTGTCATTGAGCCTGTACGTTTTGAGCACTGAAAAGACTTCATAGTCGTCTTACCCAGTTTTTTCGACCAGTAGAGCGCAAGGAATGTGTGAGTGGCTCCTGTGACCGGATCTTCTAATGTGCCACTCCACGGCCAAAAATATCTTGATTCAAAGTCGAACTCTTCCTCGCTAGATTTCGCTGTAATCAATACTCCGTCTATTCCACTATGCGACTTGATCAAAGTGGAATAATCAGGAGCAAGCCTTCTTAGTACCTCGCTGCTTTCGATTTCTATCAGCAGCATATTTGTTTCACTATTGTATTCACAATTAATAAATTCGGTTAACCCTAATGCCCTTAGCAGAGGAGCTGGTGCTTCTGCCGGATGAGTTTGATATATAGGAAATCTCATCACGATTTCACTGTCTTCTCTTTCCACCGTTAGCATCGTGTTCTTTATGGTCTCAAATTGCACCTTATCTAGCTGCGATTCACTAAACAGCACTTTTGCTGCCGCCAGTGTGGCATGCCCACAAAGCGGTATCTCCATTTTGGGAGAGAAGTACCTGATCCGATAGATTCCCCTTGCATCAGCTTTCATAACAAAGGCCGTTTCTGAAAATCCTAATTCAGCGGCAATAGAAAGCATCTCGGATTCTCCGCGCATTTCATCCATCAAACACACACCAGCAGGATTTCCCTTAAATGGTTCCGAAGTAAATGAATCAACTAAATACAATGAATTATTAATTCTCATAGGAATGTGTTTCCAAAATCGCGATAGACAACACAATACTTAACAATCATTCCGCTTGTAGTCAGGTGTAACGCTAAAAATTTACCCTTTCATAATCACCCTAAAGTAACTCGGAATAGGAGCTTCAAAGGTCATTTGCTTTTTGGAATAAGGATGTGAAATGGTAAGTGTGGTGGCATGTAACGCCAGTCGCTTGATCCCCATTTTTCCTTTACCGTACAATTTGTCTCCCGCTACGGCATGGCCCAACTCCGCAAAGTGCACCCGGATCTGATGTTTCCTGCCCGTTAACAATTGGATTTCCAATAAGCTGAAATTTCCAGTCTCCTTAATGACCCTGTATCCTGTCTCAGCAAGTTTACCTTTGGCGGTGTCTTCTGTGGAGAATACTTTGTAGGCATTGCTTTCCAACAGGTAAGAAGAAATAGTCCCTTCTTTTTCTTCCAATCTTCCATGAACAACAGCCGTATACGTTTTAGAAAAGTGGGCCCACTCTGTTTGCAGGAATTGTTTGGCCTTTTCACTTTTAGCAAAAACTAGAATACCCGAAGTATCCTGATCCAGGCGATGAACGATGTACACCCTTTTGTGCGATTTAGGGTTGCCCTTTTGCACATAGTCGTTTAAAATATAGTGTGCAGTGTTTTCCTTTTCGCCTGCCGCGCTGATGGTAAGCAATCCGTTGATTTTATCCACCACCAGAATATCCCTGTCCTCGTAGAGTATAGTTAGCCCTTTAGGTGCATATTTTTTGGGAGGTCTTTTAAAGTCCCCTTCCTTCCCACTGGATGGTGAATGCTTAGTCATAGGAATAGCCTGAGTTAAAAGATAGGAGCATGCGCAAAGGTAACTTGTTTTGGGTGCAATGGGAGTTTTATTGTTAAGCGTTTTGCGCTAAGAAATTGAGTTGCTACCTATTAGCTGGAGGCCCTGTCGAAAATGAAGTTCAATACTTCTTTTTGTAGAAAATAAATTCGCCACCTTCATCACCAACACCCTTTAATGGGTTCCCTATTGGTGTTTGGTCAGAAACTTCTGATACCTGAATTTTCACAAACTGAACCAACTCACTAACGGCTACTTTTTCCTTTTTATTTTCCTTTAGATACTTCACAAAATTTTGAGTGAAAGGGCTATTATTCCCAGCTTGACCATCCGAGACGGTTTCAAGTCTTCCAGAGGCAAGTCCCCACCTTGACTTATACTTTTCTACATTTTCAGCATACCCTCGTGTCTGTTCATTAAACAAAGAACCTGAGAAGCAGGCATCAGCAACAAGAAATGTGTGCTGAGAATTGATGCTGGCTATTATTTTTGAAATATCAGAATTGGATAAATAATCACCATTATTATTCAGTCTTGCATCCACAGGTACCCAATAACCTTCGTTCAAAACACCATCAAAATACCCATGGCCTGAGTAGTAAATCATAAAGTTATCCTGTGGACCTACCAGGTTTACATAACTGCGAAGCGTCTTGTAAATATTACTCCTTGTTGCTTGTTCATTGGTAATAAGCTTTACCTCATTGTACTCGAAATTATATAAACTCAATAACGTATTTACCACATCATTTGCATCCTTAACAGCATTGAACAGGCGAGGCCAATGGCTGTACTCGTTAATTCCAATTACAAGAAGATAATTTTTTGCCTCAGTCGCATCATAGGCAATCTCACCATCCATGTTTTTCTTAGAGACAATGAATTTTTTGACCGAAGTATTATTATTCACATCGTTTGCCTCAATAGTGACAAAATTATCTCCGATTGATAAAGGAAGATTTATTACGAACGAACCATTTTGAGCGATTGGTGTAACGATGCCATTAACTTTCAAGTTCTGTACACCATAATCGTCTATTACAGATCCCTGGATTTTGAGCAGATCTTCATAGTGCACCACGCGATTATCTATAATCTTGGCAGGGCTCGAGAGGTAGATTTGAGGTGCTGTTTTATCGGCATCATTAGTTAGCCTGACTACATGTGCAATATTAAGTTCACTGATATTCCAATACCGTGCACTTGAAACAAACTCCTCTAAGAAAAAAAGATTGGCTCCATCAGGCGTAAAGCTTGCATCAAGCACCATACTAGATACCTGATCAATCTCCTTTCTGATATCCAGGTTCGGCAAAGAATAAATAGTACATGAAGAACCAGCTACCAGTATATGGAGATTATCATTAGCTATTTGGATATTATTGATTTTTCCTTTTCCGCTCCTCTCCTTCAGCAACTTACCATTTGCTATTTCCCAAACCTTAACAGTCCCATCATCTGAACCGGCAATGAGTTTTTCTCCCTTACCATCAAAAGCAAGAGCTGAAATAGCTGCATCTGCTGCCACAAACTGATTTCGAACTTCGCCATCTTCCACATTCCTAATAGTAATTTTATTATCGCTACCTCCCGTGGCAATGCTTGTAGTACTTACTGCTAATGATTTCAATTTTTTAGAATGATCAACATATGAATTAATGATCTTGCCAGTTTCCACATCCCATACCTTCATAGAGTTGTCATTAGAAGCAGATGCGATCTTTGATGAAGAAATAAATTTCCCATGTGTCACTGATTTTTCATGGCCAATCAATGTCACTAATTTAGTTCGGGCGTTTACATCCCAAACAATAAGTGTATTATCCATAGAAGAAGAAACCAATAAACTTCCATCCTCATTGGTATCCAGATCGGTAACATTACCTGAATGCCCTTCAAAACTAACTATAACTTGTCCTGTTGAATTATCTACAAGTAGAATGTCTTTACCCGAAGTAATGGCCGTGTGTTTGTTATCCGGCAAAGTCTTAATCGCATTTCCTGGTTTTATTTTAACATTATATACCAGCCCTGTCTGAGCAAGCATATGGTTACTTGTTAAGATAAAAGCAAAAGAAAACAGCAGGTATCTCATGGTTTAATCAACTTTGAATTTAAAATATAAAGGAGATGCCAGATTTAAAAGAAAAAAGTGGGCCTACGCTACCCTGAAATCCCTTATCCATATCCATAAAGTCCTTTTTTAAGACTCGCATTTGAAACTCTAAAATATTGAGATAAACTTTCCCTCCAAGGTTAAGTGACGCACCTGTACCAAATCCAAATCCTACTGAAGAATCATCAATACTTATAGCCGGGGGATTAGACGAAAAAATGGTGCCCCTAAAATCCGGGAGCGAATCCACCTTTCCATTCACTTGTGCAACACTTGTAGTGCCATACATTTTAAATTTGCCACTTCTCAAAAATGTAAACCTGGCCAAAAGACCAATTTCTGAAATGGAAGCATCATAATTGTTCTCCTTGGAATCAACATAAAATTTTGAACCTAGCCCGGTTGAATAGATTGGCCCGAAAGCAATAATAGGGCTAATAGTATACAGGCCAGCAACTGACAATGCCGGAGTTCTCATCCATGGATCTGAACCAATAAATGCAATACCTCCACTCAACTGTACCTCAAACCCCTTTTGAGCCTCAGCAGCGAAAGACATAACCAGACATAGTATAAGAAGCGTTCTTTTCATGATTTGAAATATCAGTTTTAATTCAGATCCATAATTTTAATAGATAAGATCAATTACTTTGATGAAAATTTCAAGAGAAACAATAGATTTCTTCCCTTCAACGCCTGTAAGGAGGCATGCATGTTCGAAGCCCAAGGTCACATTGATGGTCTTCACTTCGGAAAGCGGGAAGTTCCCATCAGGAACAGAGTGGCTTATTGGGGTGAGTTGTCGTGAACAACGGTAACTTGTTTTGGGTGCAATGGGGTTTTATGGGCATTTCATTCAACACAAGGTTAAATACCCTTTTCCATCCCAATCAAGAAGGTGGTGTACACAATATAACCCATAAGCAAAATGATGGCTTCCCATCGATCCAGTTTGCGTTGACTTAATGTGAACATAAAGATCATTAAGACTACAGTAGATACCAATAGAATATAGATATCAACGTTCAGGGTAGTATTGTAGGCAATGGGCTTTACAACTCCGGTAATTCCCAGGATAAAAAAAATGTTAAATATGTTGGACCCCACTACGTTGCCAATTGCGATGTCTGTATTTTTTCTGTAAGCCGCAACCGCAGAAGTGGCCAGTTCAGGAAGCGATGTGCCAACGGCAAGGATTGTGAGGCCAATGAGCCTTTCACTCAAACCGTAGTAATGTGCAATTGAAATTGCATTGTTCACAACAAGTTTTCCTCCTCCGATGAGCATGGCCAACCCAAGGCCAAACAATCCGAGGGAAACAGGCATACTGTAAATTTTGATTTGACCTTCCTCACCAAAATCACTAGCGTTCGACATGGTCCGATACGTATAGAGCAGGAACATGACAAAAAACAATAACAAGATAGCGCTATCCAACCGGCTAAGTACATTCACTTCACCGTTCCATAGCATCCCATCATTAACAAGGAGAAATAGAATTGCAGCAGCGAACAGAGAAATAGGAATCTCGAATTTGACTGTACTTTTTTGAACGACTAGGGGGTAAACTATTCCAGTCACGCCAAGGATAAAAAGAAGATTGAAATTGCTGCTGCCGATAACATTTCCAAAAGAAGCATCGTTCTGCCCATCAATTACCGCCATCAAACTTACAATGAGTTCGGGCATTGACGTGCCAAAAGCCACAACTGTCAGTCCAATGGCAAGATTGGAAATGCCATATTTCTTAGCTGCCGATGAGGCCCCATTGACAAGAAAATCAGCCCCTTTGATTAGAATCGCGAACCCGATGAGCAATAGCAATAAAGCAATTATCATAAAGCCATGTTTAGCAAGGTGATCTTCCCGCTTATCCCCAACATCCTATGAGCGGGGGTCTAAAGTAAAGATGGTGGAAATCTTCCTTAGATTGTTAAACAAAATTTGACTTTTTTATTGGTAACCCAGCTTCATAGGTTTATAGGCTTTTGGCTATTCCATGCGGTTAGCTGAAATTGATCAATCCTCTGTCTGGCCACGTCCATCTTGGTGTTCTTCACCCATGAAGGCCTTAAGTTTCATTATCAAGTACCCATGGTACAGTTACTACCTTTCTACCTACACAAGCATACGCTGAAGTGACGGTACCAGGTGAAGCTGTTGCGGTGGCAACCCTCCCTCCTACCCAAGCGTACGCTGAAGCTGCGTTGCCAAGGTGCGAAGCTACGGTGGCGTACGCAGGGGTTACGGTGTCAGGTGCCATTGATACAGCGGCAACATTTCCTTGCACACAAGCATATACTGATGCTACGGTATCAGACGCAGGAGATGCGGTGGCAATCCCACTTCCTACACAAGCGTACGCAGAAGCTACGGTGCCAGACGCATACGGTCAGATGGCATCCCCCCAAGAAGTGCTTATGATGTTCGAAGGCCTTTGGCATCCCTCACCCATCTCAATGAGTGCGTTCAGCAGAAATTTCCTGACCCTCTCCCTTGGGAGAGGGTAGCACGATTTAGGAATAGTTAATAAACGAATTTGGGTGAGGGGTTATCAAATAGCCACCGAAGCCCATGTTGGTGTTCTTCACCAACAAGCAGGATGCACCATCAAGCCCTACTCACCCTCATAGTGAGTCAAGAATTCCCAGTTCTTCTCATTCTTCTCATAAAACTTCGCACTTGAATAATGATAGTCTTCTGGGTACTCACAGATACCTGCTTTAACTGGGTTATTATGAATGTATTCTAACTTTTGATCAAATACATGAGAAGACCACAAAGGAACACCTAGAGAATTCCTTTCCCACACCTGATGTTTACGGTCTTTAGCATTGACTAGAAGTTCATTAAGTAATTCAGAATTAGAATTCCGCAATTCTTTTAATATTTGTTGGCCTGTGTATTTCAAAAAATCCCTTTGCACATCCTCTCTCTTATGATCTCCAATCATTTGCCATATTAAATGAAAATGATTCGACATAATCACAAATGCATAAATATTGATTCGCTTTTCTCTGGTGAGATAGGTAAGACTTTTAATAATAATGTTTTTGAATTTATCTTCTTTCAAGACATGCTTCCATTCCAGGCACGTGACCGTTAAAAACTCTGGGTGTTTCTTTGAGTATTCCATAATATCCCGGAATCACTAAGATAAAACAAAACTAGATTTATCTGATAACGATGCCCTAGAGGCCCATGTTGGTGTTCTTCACCAACATGCACGATGACTGAAAAGTCGCATTCGATTATTTTCTTTAATTTACAATATTGGGATTATCAAATAGCCTCTTTCACCTTGTTCGTTGGTGAAGAACACCAACGAAGGCTAGTGAGGGGTTAATTTATGGAGACACGCTACACAGAACTAATCTTGCTTCTCAACGAAGGCTACGACTTATGAACTCTCTAATGTACCTACAACTTTGTAAGACTGATTACAGAGGTACAACCTGAGGTTTCGCTGACCACGGTCCAAACCATAGCGCTCTCGTTGACACTGGTCACATCACGAACGAAACAATCGGTTACACCATCAAGGCAATAACTGAGTGTGTTGCCTGATGTGGTAAAGCTCCCTTCCGATTCTCTGTAAGAAGACGATTCAAGGTGCGCATTGCTCTCCATGCTACCATCCTCATTGAATACATACTCATGGCAAACTTCATTTGGGCATGCTACATAAACAATGTTTGGTCTGTTATCATCAAAATCGTTGCACCCGGATATAACAATTCTGGTTATGCGCCATTCACCAATTAATTGTGGCGTAATGTTAGTGTCTTCATCTCCATCACATCCAACAATGAAAATAAAGCCTAAACAGAAAATGAGCGTGCGTATAATTATCATTATTAAATCTACATAATTGCCTGTTGAAATCCGTAACAACTGGTCACTTCTTATGCGAAGCTATGTTGGTGTTCTTCACCAACGTGCACGATGACTGACAAGTCGCATTCGACTATTACCTTTAATTTATAATATTGGGATTATCAAATAGCCTCTTTCATCCTGTTCGTTGGTAAAGAACACCAACGAAGGCTAGGGGATTAATAAAAAACTTGTTCCAATCAAGACCACACCAAGTCCCACGATTACAAGCACCTTAATCTTAGATGATTGTCCTTTAGTAAAATAGTGAATGCCAAATGCTAGAAGGGCACTTACCAACCCAATCAGGAAAAAGTGACTCAATGGAGGACGCTCAATATCAAAATAACTTTTAGCTAACATGCTAAGCCCAACATAGGATACAAAGTAATTCAGTGCCATGAATTTTATATTGGTTTTTTTCATACTTCACTAATAAGCCATTTGGGAAATTTGAAAACACTACTTAACGAACATAAGATACAAATCGATGATAAAAATGGGAACGACCCTATACAGAATCGGAATGTTGGATTGCATACCTTTTATTCCAATTGTAAAGAATATAGTGAATAGTAAAAGCCCAGCCCCAAGAGCGGATATGGCAATCAGCAACATTTCTGGACTACCTTCGAGTTGTAATAATGCGAAGAGCGCACCTATTATCGAAACTGAAGCACTTATCCACATCACTTTAGGGACAATTGAATTGGCCAGCAGTTCTACAAATCCATGTGGTTTGTCGTTATCATTTGTAAGCTCTGGCGGCACATGTGCATAGAGGAAATAAACAGTGGCAAGCCCATTCAGAGATATAAACGCAATGTTGGAGTCATTGAATGAATAGTACAGTGCAAACCCAAGCGCAATACCAACCAGAAAAACCTTTTCGGCTAGAGGAAGGAATTTAAACATTAATGCTTTAAATGAAGATGTGGTTTCGGCCATTGCTGATATTTTCAAGTGAATTTATTGTTAAACTTTCTTAGATACAAACCCTACTCAGGCTTGGTTTACGGATTAAGCCGGTTGAAGAAAGAACACCAACGAAGGCTGGGATAAAGAACCCAAAGGATACTAAAGATTTTAAGCTAGCCGAAGGTTGATATTTACTAAGTAAAATCATAATTTGAACTACCATTAAATTCAAAGGATTATGAGATTTCGGAGAAGGGCAAAACTCTTTCCTGGAGTTTATCTAAATTTTAGTAAATCAGGAATTAGCACAACTATTGGTGTTCGTGGCGCTAATATTAACATAGGAGCCAAAGGAACGTATTTAAATACCGGGATACCTGGAACGGGACTTTATGACAGGCAACGAATAGATGGAGGTAGCAGGCCTGAGGCTATTCCTAAATCAAAAATAAAACCTAATAATGAAGAATCTGGGGCTCTATTTGTTATTCCTGATGAATCTATTGAGCAAATCAAAAGTAAATCAGCAGAATCAACTACAAGCGAAGGCTTGAACGATTTAAAAAAAACACTACTAGAATGTTACCAAGAGAGAATTGATCTTAGAAAAGAGATAAAGTCAACAGAAACAAAGTTATTACTGCAGACGATTTTGATGATATTTTCATACGTAGTTCTCATTGGCCTAATTATAAAATGGTTCAGAAATAGGCGAATAGAAATCACAAACTATATAGCCGATTTAAAGAATCAACTTGAAAATTGCTTTGTGGATATTGATATTCAGCTTGAATCGCAATTTGATTCTGCATATAAAGAAGTACATAATGCATTCATGAAAATGGCAACTAGTAGAAAAATATGGGACTTTACATCAGTTAGCTCGGTTGATCAAAAAGTAACTAGGTCTGCCGCAGGGATGGGAGTAACACGCTCCGAAGTGAGTTTCGGCATTAAAAATATTGAAATTATTAGGTCTAAGTATAATGCTCTCTACTTGAAAAATGCAAATGGAGGTGATATGTACTTATATCCAACTTGGCTTGCCATCATGGACGGAGAAAGAAAGTTTGGACTTATTGATATAAGAGAGCTAGAATTTAATTTTGAACCTCTTCGATTTATGGAAACCGAAAGACCAGTGTCGGATGCCAAAGTTGTGGGGAAAACATGGGCTAAGGTAAATAAGAATGGTTCTCCCGATAAGAGATTTAAAGACAACTATGAAATTCCAATTTGCAAATACGGTGAAATGACTCTTAGAAGTAACACGGGGCTTAATGAAGCATATTGTATCAGTGATTTTGAAAAATCATCAACATTTGCTGAAAAACTAATGAAATATCAAATGCTAGTGACTGAGGAATAGAATCCAATTCTTATATAAATCTCTAATACGTCCCCGAATCCTATAAACTTCCCCCGAAATCCTGTAACAACCCTTTTATCCAAAAATCCGTATCTTAGCATACTGAATAACACTTGAAAGCCCTAAAAACCATATTTTCAAGCCTTTTGGCCCTTTTCGTACTGGTGTCTGCCACCAGCTTTACGATCGACAAGCACTTGTGCATGGGTCGGGTACAAAGTGTGGCCATCCTGCATGATGCCGCTCCCTGCGCTATGGAAATGATGGCCGAAGCCGGCATGAATACTATGGATGGCTGCTGTCAGGATACCCAAACTAAAATCGAGGGCAATGACCTTCAGGTAAAAACCATCAAACCTGTGGCTATTGAATACCAAAGTCTTTGGGTAGCCAATCTAGAGCACGTGATCGAAACCTTCGATCTGGAAAGTGCTTCCACTTATTCTTCATCCCCTTTATACAAACCACCGTTGCTCGATCAGGACGTTCCCGTGCTGATCCAGTCTTTCCTTATCTGATTTTTTGAGTATGATTTAATCTCATGTCACACACATGAGATCCGTTAAGCTATTGCTTAATTCATTCACTCAATTTTTTTCAGATCATGTTAAATAAAATCATTCGCTACTTTCTTGAGAACAAGCTGGTCACCTTTCTTGTCCTCATTATTTTTATCGGTTGGGGGCTGGTAACGGCACCGTTTGGTTGGAACACCGGTTTCCTTCCTTCCGATCCCGTGCCAGTAGATGCCATCCCCGATCTGGGTGAAAACCAGCAGATCGTCTTTGCCGATTGGCCGGGACGCTCGCCACAGGATATTGAAGATCAGATCACCTATCCGCTTACTACTTCTTTGTTGGGCATTCCCGGAGTAAAGTCCGTGCGGTCCACTTCCATGTTTGGCTTCGCCAGCATCTACATCATCTTCGATGAGCAGACGGAGTTCTACTGGTCGCGCTCACGCATACTGGAAAAACTAAATTCCCTACCCTCGGGCCTTTTGCCGGATGGTGTGCAACCTGCACTCGGTCCGGATGCAACGGCATTGGGTCAGGTGTATTGGTATACGCTGGAAGGTCGCGATCCGCAAGGCAACGTCACGGGTGGTTGGGACCTGCACGAGATACGCAGCGTGCAGGACTTCTATGTGAAGTACGGGCTCAATGCCGTGGAAGGTGTTTCTGAAGTGGCAAGTATCGGTGGGCAGGTACGCGAGTACCAGGTGGATGTAAATCCTGATGCGTTGAAAGCTTATAACATTGGACTCGACATGGTGATGATGGCTGTGAAGAATTCCAATCGCGATGTGGGTGCACAAACTATAGAGATCAATCAGGTAGAATATTTAGTGCGTGGGCTCGGCTACATTAAAAAAGTAGAAGATCTTGAAAAAGCAGTCGTAACTGTCAACAACAATGTGCCGGTACGCATCAAAGACATTGGTGTGGTCACACTGGGTCCTGCTACCCGCAGGGGCTTGCTGGACAAAGACGGGGCAGAAGTAGCCGGTGGTGTAGTGGTGGCGCGTTATGGTTCCAATCCATTGGCAGTCATCAACGGTGTAAAAGCCAAGATCAAAGAAATTGCTCCCGGTCTTCCTTCCAAAGTACTAGCCGATGGCACTACCAGTCAGCTCACCATCGTACCGTTTTATGATCGTACCCAATTGATCAACGAAACCATTGGCACTTTAGAAGAAGCTTTGTCACACGAGGTATTGATTACCATTATCGTGGTGATCATGCTGGTGTTGAACTTGCGTGCTTCTTTGTTGATTTCCAGTATACTGCCTGTGGCTGTTCTGATGACGTTCATCATCATGCGCTACACGGGTGTAGATGCCAACATTGTAGCGTTGTCGGGTATTGCCATCGCTATCGGGGTAATGGTGGATGTGGGCATTGTGTTTGTGGAAAATATTATCCGCCATCTGGAGTTCCCTGAAAACGCGAAAGCGAAAGGCAAAGATTTATTGGAAGTAATTTACCGCGCTACTTCAGAAGTGTCAGGCGCCATTACCACAGCATTGGCCACCACCGTAGTAAGTTTTCTTCCTGTCTTCTTCATGGAAGCGGCCGAGGGCAAACTTTTCAAACCCCTGGCGTTCACCAAAACGTTTGCGTTGTTGGCCACCTTTGTGTTAGGTATTGCCGTATTGCCTACGCTGGCGCATCTTATCTTTTCCATCGACTACGACAAAAAGAGGATACGCAGATTTTGGAACGTGGTCTTTATCGCTGCTGGTATCGCACTGGCGATATATGCTCAGATGTGGCTGCCCTTAGCGCTGGCGGTCATGGGTGTCAACAATATTGTTGAAGGTCGTTGGCCTGAAAAATATAAGTCGTTCCCCAACTACATCAACATTGCCATCATGGTGTTGATTGCATCGTTCTATCTCACCATCGAGTGGATGCCTTTGGGTCATCAAAACTGGGTGATCGTCAACTACTTTTTTGTACTGGGTATTTTGGTTGGCGTATTGGGTACATTGATGTTGATCGTGTATTTCTACGAGCCCATACTCAACTGGTGTTTGGTGAATAAGGGTAAGTTCTTGTTGGTACCACTGTTCACCATTCTGTTCGGAGTGACCACCTGGTTGGGTTTCAACAGCACCTTCGGTATTATCGCCAAAGGTTTTGATCTCGTCAGTTGGAATGTGCGCACCACCAGCGTGTGGTCTTCCCTATCGCATAGCTTCCCTGGCGTTGGAAAAGAATTTATGCCCAGCCTCAACGAAGGAAGCTTTTTATTGATGCCTACTTCTATGCCTCACGCAGGCGTGGAAGCCAGTACGAAAGTAGTGCAGCAACTCGATATGCGGCTGGCTGCCATTCCTGAAGTAGAACTGGCTGTAGGGAAAATGGGTCGCGCAGAATCTGCACTGGATCCCGCTCCTATCTCCATGTATGAAACGGTGATCAATTACAAGTCTGAGTTTGTATTGGATGAGCGCGGTCATCGTGTGACTTTCAAAGTAGATGACAGGGATCGTTTCTTGTTGAGTAATCAACAAAAGCTGACCAACGAAGAAGCGTTGGCCCTCAACATCGACACCCAACTCCTGATCCCTGATGAAGACGGTCAGTATTTCAGAAACTGGAGGCCCCACATCAAAAGTCCGGATGACATCTGGAATGAGATAGTACGCGTGACCAAGCTTCCGGGTGTTACCTCTGCCCCTAAGCTGCAACCCATCGAAACACGATTGGTGATGTTGCAAACCGGCATGCGTGCTCCTATGGGTATCAAAGTATATGGCCGTGACTTGAACGTGATTGAACAATTTGGAATGGAACTGGAAGCCATTCTCAAAGAAGTACCCTCTGTAAAGGCCGAAGCCGCCTTTGCCGATCGGATTGTGGGTAAACCTTATTTGCATCTCAACATCGATCGCGATGCCATCGCCCGTTATGGACTAAGTATTGAGCAATTGCAACAGTCGATCGAGACAGCCATTGGCGGCATGACAATTACTACCACTCTGGAAGGTCGCGAAAGGTATCCTGTACGTGTGCGCTACCCACGTGAGCTGCGCGATGATCCGGATAAAATCAAGAATATACTGGTGCCCACACCTACGGGTGTGCAAGTGCCATTGGGTGATTTGGTAAAGGTGGAATACTTGCGCGGGCCGCAAATGATAAAAAGCGAAGATACGTTTTTGGTGGGTTATGTATTGTTTGATAAGCGAGATGGCTATGCAGAAGTGGATGTGGTGAATGAGGCACAACGATTCATTCAACAAAAGATCGACAGCAAAGAATTGGTGGTACCGGTCGGGATCAACTATAAATTCTCGGGCAGTTATGAAAACCAGGTAAGGGCTGTGAAAAGATTGGCCATAGTGATTCCATTGAGTCTCATGATTATTTTCTTGTTGCTGTTTTTTCAATTCAAAACCATCATTGCCTCTTCTATTCACTTCTCGGGCGTGTTCGTTGCGTTTGCCGGAGGGTTTATCATGATCTGGTTATATGGGCAGGGTTGGTTTATGAATTTCGATGTAGCAGGCGTGAATATGCGCGACCTGTTTCAAATGCATACGATCAACCTGAGTGTGGCGGTGTGGGTAGGATTTATCGCCCTGTTTGGAATTGCCACCGATGATGGGGTGATCATGGGTACTTACATCCATCAGGTATTTGAAGAGCGAAAACCATCTACTGTTGCTGAAGTAAGAGAGGCAGTATTGATTGCAGGTAAGAAACGCGTGAGGCCAGCCATGATGACTGCTGCCACAGCGATCATCGCTTTAATTCCCGTACTCACCTCAACGGGTAAAGGCTCTGATATCATGGGGCCTATGGCCATCCCCACGTTTGGTGGTATGGCCATTCAGTTGATGACCATTTTTGTGGTACCTGTGTTACAAGCCATGTGGAGAGAGGCTGTTGTAAAACGTGAAGCGAAATGAAAAATATAATAATCATAACCATCCTCTTGACGAGCTGCACACCAAAGGAGGTCGCGGAGGTTAACATTGTTGGCGAGTTGAGAGCTATCATGAGGGAAAACAAAACAGAAGCCAACATCAACCTACTGGACTTGAAAGAGGAGGAGCATTTGTATGCCTTAGGAGCACTCGAAGGGTTGGCAGGTGAGGTTTTGATAATGGATAGTAACCCTATGATCAGCAAAGTCAAAGGCGATTCGTTCGCCATTGTCAATAATTATGACGCAAAAGCAACGCTGCTTGTGTATACGCAAGTAAAAGATTGGGATTCATTTGACATCAATGAAGATCTGATGTTAGGTGAGTTGGAGGAATTCGTGAATGAGAAAGCAATGCAAGCCAAGCTCGCTGAACCAATCCCCTTCTTAGTTAAAGGAACTGCTTCGAAATTAAACTGGCACATTGTCAATGGAAGTCCGGGCGCGAATGCAACGCATGAAGATCATGCATCATCGGGTTTTAACAGGGAATGGAATGACGCGGAAGTCGAAATACTTGGATTTTATTCTCAAACGCATCATGGGGTAATGACTCATCATGGAGAAAATTCACATTTACATTTCCTATCAAGGAATGGAAGTGCAACCGGACACGTGGACGAGGTGCTCATAAAAAAAGGAAGTTTTTTATTCATACCTAAATCATATTGATTATGGATCGGTATCTTATTTACATTGTAATATTTATCAGCGCTATATCCTCTGGGTTAGGACAATCCATATTGGACGAATACCTGGAAGAGGCACAACAGAATAACCCGGGATTAAAAGCGCGCTATGCCGAGTTTGAAGCGGCCATGCAAAAAGTTCCGCAAATGAGTTCGTTGGAAGATCCCAACTTTAAAGTTTCCTCCTTTGGACAAATGGTGGAGACGCGCACGGGTCAGCAGATGGCTCGGTTTTCATTGGAACAAATGTTTCCCTGGTTTGGCACGCTCAAAGAACAAAGGAACGCAGCGGCCTTGAATGCAGAAGCAGTTTTTGAATCATTTAAAAATGATAAAAACGAACTTACACTCAATGTAAAAGCGACTTATTACCCATTGTTCGAATTGGAGGAGTCCATCCGGTTAAGCGAAGAAAACCTAGAAATTCTTTCCTCTTTCAAAACAATAGCTATTTCAAAATTTAGAAATGGCAGTGGCAAGCTGAGTGATGCCCTAAGGGTAGATCTGATGACCAACGAGATCAATTCGGAAATAGCTATACTCAAAGAAAAGAGAAAGTCGTTAGTCATTGCGTTCAACAAGCTGCTCAACCGTGACGAAAATGAAGAAGTGGTTGTTGAGCCCTACCACGAGATGATTAATGCGACAAGCAGCCGGGATAGTCTGGTCAATAATCCACAACTGGAAGTATTGCGCAAAAAAGCACTGGCAGCACATGCACAGGAGCGACTGGCAGAAAAGCAAGCAATGCCCAAATTGGGTGTGGGTGTTGAATACATCGTTACGCAAAAGCGTCCCGAGATGACATTCGCTGACAACGGTAAAGATGCCTACATGGCTATGGTCAGCGTTTCACTTCCTATTTATAGAAAAAAATACAAGGCGAGCATCAAAGAATCACAACTGATGCAAACGTCATTTACCGCCATGCAAAAAGAAACAGAGAACAACCTCATCGCTCAATACGAGATGGCGAACTTTGAATTGTCTCGTGTGAAGCAACAAGTGGAGTTGTACAGCAAGCAAGTGGATCAGACGAAGCAGATCATCACGTTGTTGTTGACAGCGTACGGAAATGATGAGGCAGACTTTGAAGAGATACTTGCGATGCAGCAGATGCTGTTGAAGTATGAACTTTTAGAAATTACAGCTAAGAAGGAGTTTCAACTGGCAGTAGCGAAGCTTGAATATTTAACATCTAATTAATGTGGTGATTAGGTGATGTGATAATGTGGTGATGAGAGCTTGTTTGATTTTAGATAAAACACAAAAATAAAAGATATGGAAAAGGAAGGGAATTTAATACTGGATCTAACCTTTGATTTTGCTATCAAGATAATTGGCTTCTGCGAATTGTTGGAAGAGAAAAGGAAGTACGTCATAGCAAAACAATTGCTTCGATCAGGAACAGCTATTGGATCAATGGCAAATGAAGCACAAGACGCTGAAAGTAAAGCCGACTTCATTCATAAATTAAAAATCGGAGCGAAGGAAGCGAGAGAAACTCGGTATTGGTTGAGGTTATGTCAACATAGTAAGTCTTATCCATTTGATGAGTCATTGCTTACTGATCTTGATTCAATTCAAAAAGTTCTTAATAAAATAATTGCGACAAGTAAAAATAAATAATCATCAATGTGGTGATGAGTCGATGTGATAATGTGATGATTCTATAATGACCAAAATTTTTAAAAATTATAACCATGGAAAAACAAAATAAGAACCTAAAAAAATATCTGGTTCCAATAATAATGTTGGCAATTGGTTTGGTGATCGGCTGGGCAATCAACTCATCTTCTAATCAGCCCATCAACTCATCATCAAATCAACACATCACCCAATCAGAAGTGTGGACTTGTTCCATGCACCCCTCCATTCGCCAAAGCGAACCCGGCAAATGTCCCATATGCGGGATGGACTTGATTCCATTGGGCAATGAAGATGATGGTGGAGATCCGATGGAAGTGAAGATGAGTGAGACCGCCATGAAGCTGGCCAACGTGCAAACCACAGTTGTTGGGATGGGCAATTCCATTAAAGAGGTGAGACTAAACGGAAAAGTACAAGCTGATGAGCGATTAGTAACCACACAAACTTCCCATTTACCAGGAAGGGTTGAAACCCTCTTGATCAACTTTACGGGTGATTATGTTCAAAAAGGACAGACCATTGGAAAAATTTATTCTCCAGAACTTGTTACG
This sequence comes from Cyclobacteriaceae bacterium, assembly GCA_039971015.1. Taxonomy (GTDB): domain Bacteria; phylum Bacteroidota; class Bacteroidia; order Cytophagales; family Cyclobacteriaceae; genus ELB16-189. Next base: position 76,288 of record JBDVKV010000029.1, on the reverse strand, counting down.
GCACAACAGGAATTACTTGAGGCCAACAAGATCAAGGACACCCAACCGGCATTATTTGAAGCCGCCAAAGCCAAAATGAGAAACTGGAAATTAATGAATAGTCAAATAGAAAAAATTCTTCAAGACGGAAAACCTATGACTGAGTTTCCCATCCATTCCAATTTCTCTGGTATTGTGTTAAGTAAGAATATTAGCGTAGGTGATCATGTGATGCAGGGGCAATCCCTTTATGAAGTTGCGGATCTATCTCGTGTGTGGATACTCTTTGATGTATACGAAAGCGATATTCAATGGATTAAAAAGAATAATGAAGTTGAATTTACTATTCAGTCATTACCAGGTGAGACGTTTAGAAAAAAGATTTCATTCATTGATCCTATCATCAATTCAGAAACCAGAGTAGCCAAAGCCAGGGTAGAGATGTCCAATCCCGGTTTGCTTTTGAAACCTGAAATGTTTGCCTCCGCTGTAGTGAAGAGTGAAATGAAAGGAGGAAAAGAAATAATACTTCCCAAATCAGCAGTGATGTGGACTGGTCAACGCTCGGTAGTGTATTTGAAAAAGACAAGTGATGCCGGAGTGAGTTTCCGAATGACTGAGGTAACGCTTGGGCCATCCTTGGGTGACGCCTATGTTATCAAAGAGGGACTCACTGCTGGACAGGAAGTGGTAACCAACGGAACATTCACTATTGATGCGGCAGCGCAACTGGCAGGCAAACCCAGTATGATGAGCCCTGAAGGAGGTGCCGTCATGACAGGTCATCAACATGGCGAAACGAATGCCACTCCACAACCAACTGAAGATCATAGTCAACATCAAATGGGATCCACCTTTGAAGTCAATGACAAATTCAAAAATCAAATCAGTGCCATCCTCAATCCCTACCTTACTTTGAAAGACGCATTTGTAAAAACCAATGCGGGTAAAGCCGCCAGTGCAGCAAAGGGAGTTAAAGTGGCTCTTGGTAAAGTAGACATGAAACTGGTGAAGGGAGATGCCCACAATGCCTGGATGGATTTATTGGCTGTATTAAACACAACGATTGAGACGATGAGCAGTTCCAGTGATATAGAGGTACAGCGCAAATCGTTTTCGTCTTTCACCGATAAGTATTATTCAGCTATCCAACAATTCAATGTTTCTGGATTGGAAGCCTATTATCAATTCTGTCCAATGGCCAATAATAACAAGGGAGCTTATTGGATCAGTAAAAATAGCGCCATCCAAAATCCATACTTTGGGGACAAGATGATGCGCTGTGGAGAAACAAAATCTGAACTAAAATAAATCAATTAACCATAAACTAAATTTAACAAACATGAAAAATTCATTATTCTCAATTCTTTTGGCTTTTGCTTTGGCAACTACTTTCTCATTTTCATTAACTTCTTGTGGTGGTCAGAAGACAGAAGAGGCTGCAGAGGTGGCGTATGCGTGCCCAATGCATCCGGAAATAACTGGCAAAGAAGGTGACACTTGTTCAAAATGTGGAATGGCCCTTGAAAAATTGGAAGCAGAAACAGACATGAACCATGAACAACATTAATCGATGATAAGAGCATTAAAACAAATTGCACTGGCGACTATCTTTTGTATTCCACTGTTTAATTGTACTGGAAGTCAATCCGAGTTGGATAAAATCCAATTGCAAACATTGGATGGAACACCTATTGACATGAATGATTTCAAAAACAAAACTGTTTTTATCAATTTCTGGGCCACCTGGTGCAAGCCCTGTATTCAGGAGATGCCCACTATAGCGAAAGCGCAGGAGCTACTGAAAGATAAAAATGTGGTGTTCCTTTTCCCTTCCAACGAATCTGTGGATTTAATTGAAGGTTTTAAAGAAAGAAAAAGTTTTGATTTCAACTATGTGCAAATTCAAAACATGGAAGCGTTAAACATCATGGCGCTTCCCACTACTTACATTTTCAATCCGAAAGGAGAATTAATATTTTCTGAGGCAGGCTTCCGAGATTGGAGTACTGAAGAAAACCTTGCCTTAATTACCCAATAACCAAACAACCATGAATCGAATTATTATTCTCGCTGCATATTCACTCATTCTATTTTCTTGTTCCAATGAAAAGGCTGAGTCAACGTTAGCGATAAGTTTGCAGGAATCACCCGCTGGAATGCAAAGCGCTGAGCCCTTCTTATTCACTGATAAAAATGGAACTACTTATTTATCATGGGTAGAAAAGAAGGACTCTGTTCACCAGTTTAAATACGCAACAATGAAGGATGACACATGGTCTCAACCATCTCTCATTGCTGAAAGTAATAATTGGTTTGTGAATTGGGCGGACTATCCTATGATCGCATCGGACGGAGAACAAAACATTATCTCACATGTGCTCAGTAAAAGTGGGCCTGGAACTTTTTCCTATGATGTAAAAATGTTTGCCTCCAACGATGGCGGAAAAGATTGGAGTAATTCATTCGTAATCCATGATGATGGCAAGCAGGCTGAGCATGGCTTCGTAAACATGGTGCCTTACAAAGAAAATCTATTTGTCTCCTGGTTAGACGGACGCAACACGGTAATGGAAGGAATGGAAAATATCGAGTCAGATGCCCATGGCGGCCATCATGGTTCGATGAGCTTGCGTGGGGCTATTATAGATTATGAAGGAAACAAAATCGATGAATGGGAATTGGACAACAAAACCTGTGACTGCTGTCAAACAGGAGCGACTATTACTAACAACGGTCCCATTGTTATTTATCGCGATCGATCTGATGAGGAAATTCGCGACATCTCAATTGTACGATTAGTAAATGGAGAATGGACTGCGCCAAAAACCATATTTCCTGACAACTGGAAAATCGCTGGATGCCCCGTAAATGGGCCTCGCGTAGAAGCGATCGGAAATACGTTAGCCATCGCGTGGTTTACGGTCAGCAATGAAATAGCTCAGGTCAATGCCATTTTTTCAACAGATGGTGGTGCCAATTTTGAAAAGCCTATCCGCATCGATGAAGGCAAGGCCATCGGGCGGGTTGACTTAGTTATGGTGGATAAAGACAATGCCATGGTGAGTTGGATGGAGGGTACCGACATCAAAGCTGTAAAAGTAAATCGTGATGGATCGAAAGGAACGCCCGTTGTAATAGCCTCCACATCAGACTCCCGTTCCAGTGGATTTCCGCAAATGACTAAATCTGGTAATGAATTGGTTTTTGCATGGACAGACGATGCAGAAAAGAAAGTGAAGGTGGCTAGCATAAAATTGTAGGCTAGCCCCTTATATCACCTAAACTCAAAGTGAATTAGTGCTTTCCACCCCTGGGTGTAAAACATATAAACTAATCATTTAATTGTATAATAGAATTGACAAGAAAGAAGGGAATTTTGGCTATTCATAATTAACATCAAAATGATGCAACACACCTATCAAGTATCAGGAATGACCTGCAATGGCTGCCGAAGTCATGTCGAAAAAACGCTTAGCAATGTTGAGGGCATAGAAGAAGTTTCAGTGGACCTGAAAACCGGAGAAGCCGCGCTGAAAATGAAAAGCCATGTTCCTTTGGAGAAGCTACAAAAAGCAATGGCAGACGATGGCGGTCGCTATAGCATTTCAATGCCAGGTGATCACTCCGACCACATTCACCACCAAAAGAAATCGTCTCAAAGCACTAAAGGAAAAGGTACTGGCACCTTCTACTGCCCCATGCATTGCGAGGGTGAAAAAACCTATGATCAACCTGGAGATTGTCCGGTTTGTGGAATGGACCTTGTAGAAGAGGTCAATTTGAATAGCAAAAATAATACGCAATACACCTGCCCGATGCATCCGGAAGTAATAAAGGATGAGCCAGGGAGCTGTCCTAAATGTGGGATGGAGTTAGTACCAATGAAAGCAGATGAGTCTGCTGAGAGCAAAACATATAACTCTCTACTAAAAAAATTCTGGATGGCAGCCGGGTTTACATTGCCCATATTTCTGATTGCTATGTCAGAGATGATTCCCAACAATCCTTTATTTGACATATTAGATTTAAAATACTGGAACTGGGTTCAATTAGCTTTATCCATACCTGTAGTTTTTTACGCCACCTGGATGTTTTTCGAGCGCGCCTATAAATCTATTGTCACCTGGAATCTGAACATGTTTACTTTAATTGGGATAGGTGCAGGTGCAGCTTGGCTCTTTAGCCTTTTCGGAATGCTCTTCCCTGATATTTTTCCGGATCAATTCAAAACAGAGTCGGGCACGGTACATGTCTACTATGAAGCAGCTACTGTCATTCTCACGCTTGTATTACTAGGACAACTGCTGGAAGCCCGGGCGCATAGCAAGACCAATTCTGCTGTAAAAGAATTATTAAAACTAGCTCCCAATAAAGCCATAAGGATAACGAATGGTGAAGAAGAAGAGATATCCATAGATGATATTACCATCGGTGATCTGTTGCGCGTGAAGCCAGGTGATAAAATTCCTGTAGATGGCATAGTAGAAGAAGGTGAAAGCAATGTAGATGAATCCATGATCACGGGCGAACCCATTCCGGTGAGTAAAGCCCAGGGTGACAAGGTGAGCTCGGGCACCATTAATGGAAACCAATCCTTTACCATGCGAGCAGAAAAAGTAGGAGCCGACACACTACTCTCTCAAATCATTGAAATGGTAAACAAAGCGAGCAGAAGTCGCGCGCCTATTCAAAAATTAGCCGACCAAATTTCAAGTTACTTTGTGCCCATAGTAGTGATTACTGCTGTCATCACTTTTATCATTTGGGTCGTTTTTGGCCCTGAGCCAAAGTATGTCTACGCTTTTGTCAATGCCATTGCCGTTTTAATAATTGCATGTCCTTGTGCATTGGGCTTGGCCACTCCCATGTCGGTTATGGTAGGTGTAGGAAAAGGTGCAGGTATGGGTGTGCTCATAAAAAATGCAGAGGCATTAGAAACACTCAATAAGATAGATGTACTGATCGTAGACAAAACAGGTACACTTACTGAAGGCAGACCTTCAGTAGAAAAAGTCAATTCCATTTCTGAAAAATTTTCTGACAAGGAAATACTACAATACATCGCTTCATTGAATCAGATGAGTGAACACCCACTGGCAGAAGCCACTGTCAGGTTTGGAAAAGAGCAGGGGATAGATTTTCTAAAAGCAGAAAATTTCAATTCAACTACTGGAAAAGGAGTATCAGGTACAGTTGATAATAAGAAAGTGGCCCTGGGGAATGAAAAAATGATGGAGCAAATAAATGCATCATTACCGGAGGAAGCACTTCACCAGGGAGAAGAATTTCAAAAGAAAGGCAAAACCGTTTCGTATCTGACTATTGATGCCGAAGTAGTAGGTTTCATTTCCATCGGAGATGCAATCAAGAAAAATAGTAAAGAAGCCATAAGAGAGTTGCAAAAGAATGGCATCGAAGTAATTATGCTTACAGGTGATAATGCAAATACGGCCAAAGCCGTTGCTTCCGAGTTGAACCTTGCCCATTTCAAAGCTGGCATGCTCCCTGAAAATAAACTGGAGGAAGTAAAGCGCTTACAGGAAGAAGGCAAAAAAGTAGCCATGGCTGGAGATGGCATTAACGACTCCCCTGCCCTTGCTCAAAGTGATGTAGGTATTGCGATGGGTACCGGTACTGATGTTGCTATTGAGAGTGCTGGCGTAACGTTGGTCAAGGGAGACTTAAAAGGTATTCTTAAAGCATTCAAGCTGAGTAAAAAGGTAATGGGCAACATTAAACAAAATCTATTCTTTGCCCTGATCTATAACACGGCTGGAATACCTATTGCAGCTGGCTTGCTATTCCCTTTCTTTGGCATCTTACTCAGTCCAATGATTGCAGCAGCGGCTATGAGTTTAAGTTCAGTCTCAGTAATCGCAAATAGTTTGAGGTTAAGGGCGAATTAGAAATACAACATTAAAATATAAATTAGATGAGAATACTACTATTAATTATAAGCCTGGCAGTTGTAACTGCATGTACCAGTCCCAATAAAAAAAATACCACAACAACGGAGGAAGTAAAACCTAGTGATCTTACCACTCCAGAAGGTGTTATCATTCAACCACAAACCGAAACCGACACTTTAAAAGGAAGTCCTAAAGCCTATGCAGTTGGTAAAATTGGTGGCGCCAACTTCACCATTAACTATTACTCCCCTGCCACTCGCGGCAGAATGATCTGGGGTGGGTTGGTTGCTTATGATAATGTGTGGGTGACGGGTGCACATAAAGCCACGAGCATTGAATTTGATCACGATATTAAAGTTGGTGAAACTATAGTAACAGCAGGTAAGTATGCCTTCTTTACTATTCCTGGCAAAGATCAATGGACCGTCATCTTCAACAAAAACTGGAACCAACACCTTGCAGATGATTATAGTGAAGCAGAAGACGTTGTACGTTTAAATGTGGTACCTGAAACCGAAGAGCAACAACAGGAGCGTCTTCGTTATGTGATAAAAGATGAGGGTGCGGGTGCAGGAGAAATTGTTATGTATTGGGAGAAATTGGAGGTGTCAATTCCTGTAACAATAGCCAATTAAAGCCAACGCGGTCAAATGTTGAGATCATTTCTTAAGCTGGGGTTCCGCAACCTGTTTCGTAAAAACAGATTGTATACCCTTGTTAATATCATCGGGTTGGCAGTGGGGCTGGCTGCTGTATGGCTGGTCTCTCTCTTCATTTACGATGAATATAATTTTGATCGACACTACAACGCCACTGATCGTATTTACAGAGTAGTATTGGACTTCACCAGTGATGGCAATGTAACCTCCTGGGCTAAAACAAGCGCTCCGATTGGCAAATACATGCAAGGGGCTTACCCTGAAATAGAACAGGTGGCGCGCGTTAGAAAAAACCCGGGAACTGATTTACTATCTGTAAACGAAAAGCAATTCTATGAAGAAAAGCTATTTTTTGCAGATAGTACATTTTTTAAGATTTTCGATATCCCGTTTATCCAAGGCAATAGAGATCTGGCACTTTCCAACAAACATAGCATCGTGGTGACGGAAGCCCTTGCTATGAAGTTTTTTGGCACCACTGATGTAGTTGGAAAAACTATTCGTTACGATCATCAGATCGATTTTAAGGTGACGGGTGTCATGGAACCGATGCATGCCAACTCTCACTTTACTGCCGATGCATTTGTAACGTTCTCTACCTTGAATGATATCTTTTCAGAGCAACGCCTCAATCACTGGGGCCAGTTTGATCACTACACTTATGTAAAACTTGCACAAGGAGCATCAGCGGATCAGCTTGAAAGTAAACTTCCTGACTTGATAAAGAGAAATGCACCAGAGTGGGTAGCAGAAAAGGAAGCCTTATTCCTGCAGCCGCTCACCTCCATTCATTTGCATTCAGAAAGGAAAGATGAGGTGTCGCCCAACAGCAATGAAAAATACAGTTACATCCTTGGTACAATAGCTTTGTTTATTCTACTGATGGCTTGTGCCAATTTCATCAACTTGTCCACCGCCACACAATTGGCGCGAACAAAAGAAACAGCCATTCAAAAAGCCTTGGGTGCTAACAGCAACACATTATCTACTTATTTTTTTATTGAATCAGGAATAGTCTGTGGAGCTGCTCTGGTATTTTCAATTGTATTGGCCTACCTAACGCTTCCCTATTTCAACCTTAGCACGGGAAAGCAGGTGAATTTACTGAGTAGTGAATGGTTGATACCTCCTGCCATTGGCATCACTTTATTGATCACCCTGATTACAGGTTTTTTCCCAGCTGCACAAACGCACAGACATATTGCTAACATCAGGAAAACGAAAGGGTCGGGTACTGGAAAATCTAATTTCCGAACAGGACTTGTAGTTTTTCAGTTTAGCGTTTCCATTTTTCTCATTATGTCAACTTGGGTAGTATTCTCCCAATTGCGATTTCTGGAGTCGACAAGATTTGGGTTTCAGAGTGACAATGTGATTGTAGTACCTGTCAAAGACAGATCTAAAAACGATCGATTTAAAACACTAAGCAACGAAATAGAAAATCTACCAGGCATTTCAAAAGTGAGTTTTTCGTCCAGTACACCTGGCGCTAACAATTCGCTGACCTATACCTACACAATTTCAGATACAGAACTGGGGGAACAACCGCTGGCCACTTTCCTCACTGATGATAATTTTTTCGAATTGTATCAAATCAAAATTAAAGAAGGGAGAGCATTGAACCCTCTTTCCGTAGATACTTTAGTAGATGTAGTTCTCAATGAAGCTGCAGTTAAGATGTTTAACCTTAGCCAACCAATTGGCAGTCTGGTGACTGGCAAAGTAAAAGGTAGGGTTGTGGGAGTAATTGAGAATTTCAATCACACTTCCTTACACAATGAATTACAACCTGTAATTATGTACGCCTTCAAGCCTACTTTTAGATTGGTGTCAGTAAAATTAAGTGACCCTCAAATCGGAATTGCAGCTTTAGAGAAAAAGTGGCCTGAGTTGTACGATGGCTATCCACTGGAATACAGTTTCCTCAATGATCAGATGCAACAATTATATGGAGCTGAACTACAATTGACAGAAGCCTACACTGCGTTTTCACTTATTGCCATCATTATTGCTGGTGTGGGGTTGATTGGGCTTACGACATATTTGCTAAATCGCAAATTAAAAGAAATCAGCATTCGTAAAATTTTCGGGAGCAGCATTACTCAGATTGTGAAATGGGTTTACTCAGGATACATTCCAATTATTTTGATCTCCACTGCCCTGGCAGGTATTGCAGGGTATTACTTTCTGGAAAGTTGGTTAAATAACTTCAGTTATCGAATAGAATTGAAGTTGATCTATTTTGTGCTCCCTCCTTTGCTCATGACAATCATACTGTTGATCACTACTGGGTTTCAATCTGTGAGGGCTTCATTGACAAACCCTGTAAATTATCTGAGGGAGGAGTAAAAGTAAGTGCAATCTAATCAACTACCGATCGTTTGATGATACAATAGAATACAACACATAAAGCTCTCTTCTAGTGCTATTCAAGAAATTAGGTTGTAACGATAAAAGGAGTTCTACGAACTCCTTTTACTTTAAGCATTAGCCTCCTCTTTTCTTGGCTTCCTTCTTAGCCTTCTTCTCAGCCCTCTTTTCCTTCAACGTTTTGGTGGCTTCCTTTTTACCTTCTTTTCTTGCGTCTTGTGCTTTTGCCATAATCCTAAAAGTTTATAAAGCTAAAATAGAGTAAAATTAGGTCTGAAAATAATGGCCTTATTCTAAAAAGTTGAAAGAAAGCTGCTGCTTTCTGTACTCCAAAACAACTTTAAACGTCCCTAAAAGCATATTTACTAATTTTTTTAGTAATAATTAGTATTACTATATTTTTTAGTATTATCTTTAGGTATACTTTAAAACGAACAGCATATGAAGATCATAAGATCCAGTTTTTTAGGTGCCAGAGTAGTGAGGGCGCAGGATCCCAACATCCAGTTTTTTCAGATCCGATCCATATTCAATCTACACAGGGATGCACTGGTGGATCGCGTTTTATCAGACCTGCCCACCTACGTAGAGTATAAGTTTGGTCGTGTATCCAGCAGACAGGAATTAATTCATATCGGAGAGGGATTACTGGAATTGAAGCAACACGATATCGATGTAGAGTTTTATGCACCTATTTTTAAGGCACTCAAGCGTAAGGATGAAATAAAACTGAACAACGAATATTTCTTTCTGGAATTGGATGAGAAAATTCGCACACGCCTCAGCAGACAGTTGCATTTTGCGGCCTAGCTGAACTAATTCCCATTCTACAGCGTCCTATGGAAGCAATCATTATTTTTACAATGATTGAATCATATGGACGCATTTCATTTACTTAAATCGATCTCCAAGCACATTACGCTTGATGCGGAAGAGGAGAAGTACTTAATATCTATTTTGTTGCCCATGAAACTGCAGCAAAATGAATTTATTGAAGAGACTGGAGAGGTGACTCGCTATTTCATAAATGTAAATGAGGGCTGCCTGATGACTTACTATACAGATAGTGAAGCCAACGACCACGTACTCCAGTTCGCCACGGCAGGTTGGTGGACAGGAGATTTAAACAGTTTTACAAATTCAGCTCCTTCCATCTATTCAACCAAAGCACTTTCTGATAGTAAAGTACTGTTAATTCCTAAAATCCAAATGGATGAACTGCTGAACCGATACCCAAAGTTTGAGAGGTACTTTCGTATCATCTTTCAAAACTCATTGATCACGCACCAACAGCGAATCCTCCTCAATCTTTCCATGTCAGCGGAAGAGCGCTACCAATATTTCCTACAAAAATACCCTACGTTAGAGCAGTTTGTCCCTCAGAAGCACATTGCTTCTTACCTGGGCATTACTCCAGAATTCCTCAGCAAAATCAGAAGAAAGCTGATGGGGAAATAGCAACTTAATCTAGATTAAGTTGAGCCATTGTATTCCTTAAACTGGTTCAAGTAGTTCCGCCTCACCACCACCCTACCTTTGTATTGTCAACAAAGACAAAACGAAAAATTTATAATAATGGAAACAGCAACAAAAACAACATGGGCCATTGACCCAACACACACAGAAGTTCAATTTAAAGTAAAGCACCTGGTAATTTCAACTGTAACAGGGTTCTTCAAAAAATTTAGCGGTTCCATCGAAAGTGATGGGGATGATTTTGACGGAGCATCAGCCAGCTTCAGCCTTGACATCAATAGCATCGATACCAACCAAAAGGATCGTGACAATCATTTGAAGTCTGCTGACTTCTTTGCTGCGGAAGAATACCCTACTATGGATTTTGCCGGTGAACTCAAAAAAGTATCTGGCAACGACTACAAACTTGTTGGCGACCTTACCATTCGTGGTAACACTAAAAAGGTAGAGATGGCCGTGGAGTATGGTGGAACGATGAAAGACCCTTATGGAAATACCAAAAGTGGATTCGAAATCAACGGTAAAATTAATCGCAAAGACTTTGGCTTAAACTGGAGCGCAGTAACTGAAGCGGGCGGTGTTGTAGTAAGTGATGAGGTAAAAATTCACCTTAATGCCCAGGTGGTAAAAGGATAAGACTATACTAAGACAATCATATTAACCGTCATTGCAGCTGCTATTAAACAGCATCTCAATGGCGGTTTCTTTTTTTATCCTACAATCTTATCCGTAAATCTGGTTTAATAATCCTGCCAGTCGCACACCTGCTTCCATCAATCTTTTTCGAACAGAATCTATATTTTGATAAGAGTACTCATAAGAAAGATTTCCATCACCGATAGCATACACTTGCTGGCGCAAGTCCATTGACTCTGCAGCCCAAACATAGACAGAAGTATTTTGGAGTTGCTTCACTTTGCTTTTTGAAGCTTTCCCCAGGGATGATGCCAATTCAGTAAAGCTGAGTTTAGTATCATCGATCATCTGGCTATCCCACACCCGATGTAAATTCGATGAATTGCCAAACCACTTTACTTTCGTATCATTCCCGCCCCTATCTTCACCAGTGCCCACATGAAAGGGTTGATGGATGTCTCCTACCAAGTGGATCAGGATCTTAATTCGCTCTTTTTCCTCATCCCGAGTCAGGTGACCGGAACTTAACTCCTTAAATGCCCGCTCAATGGTTGCAATGATGTCGCCATTAGCATTTTTCTCCGCCTGGGCATAGGTCTTACCATCCGGTATAGCCACCCAATGCCAATCGGACATGTAGTTATATTTTCTATTGGATCGTATTTCATCCATCCAGGTGCTGGCCATGGCCAATGATTCTCCTTCCAAAACATCCGCAAGTTTCTTTTTTGCCTTTGATGATAGATGCTTTTCGGCTATTAACCCAATAGCCCGATGACCCGTTTGGCCCCATGCACCTGCGTAGAAGTAGGACCCCATAAGAAGTATCATTATCAACCCTTTGATTGACCGATTAATAAATGGAATAAGCTTGCACATTGTTCGGAATATTTTGCGCTAATTTTGCGCTTCTTATGGGAATGACCTAGTTAAATAATTATCAATTTTCTTATGCCGAACCGACAGGCTCTTTTCCTCAATTTTGACATCAAAGCTCAGCCCGATGAGGTGACCTGTGGCCCGACTTGCCTTCACGCCCTCTATCAACATTATGAGGACGATATTCCCTTAAAACAGGTAATTCAGGAAGTGAAACAGTTCAAATCCGGGGGCACTCTTGCCGTAATGCTGGCAGATCATGCCCTTCTCCGTGGGTACAACGCTCATATCTATACCTATAACCTTAATGTATTTGACCCCACTTGGTTTCAGTATTCATCTGCCAAAATGATTGAACTGCTGAAAAAGCAGATGCGTCATAAAAAAACCAAACGCAAGCTATTGACCGAGTGTGAAGCATATATCAAATTTTTAGAAGCCGGAGGCATAGTGAAGTATGCAGAGTTAAACAAAGATCTGATTAAAGGTTATTTGCAAAAGTCTATCCCCATACTCACAGGCTTAAGTGCTACCTACCTTTATGGAACACCAAGAGAAATCGGAAAAATTAACAAGTACCATAGTATTAAGGGCGAGCCAGTTGGTCATTTTGTGGTCATCAATGGTTTCGATGGAAAAGGTGACAATGTATATATAGCTGATCCTATGAATCCCAATCCATTAAAAAGTCAATACTATAATGTGAAGTTTGATAGGCTTATTAATAGTATATTACTTGGGATTGTGACATACGATGCCAATTTGTTAATTATTGAACCCAAGTAGCGATGTCTAAGTTTATTGTAGCTGAGAAGCCCGAGAATTGGAAGCTAAACCTTTCTGATGTAGAAGTGATCACCCCGAATGTTTATATTACATCAGAAGCATATCAGAATGCACGCAACATTAAAGTGCTCAACCTTTGCAAATCTTATCAATACCAAAGTGAAGGCTATTATGTTTCCCTTTTAGCGGAAGCACGAGGACACAAAGTACTTCCTGGTGTCTCCACCATTCAGGATTTTCGATTCCCTTCCATTATTAGATATGATTCACAGGATTTTGATGACCTGATTCAAAGCACGTTCAAAAATATTTCTGGAGATCGGATAGAGTTTAATATCTACTTTGGATCTACCAGCAATGAACCTTTTAATAAACTGGGTAAGCAATTATTCCAATTGGTACAGACACCCTTCCTAAGGGCGGTTTTTTCAAAAAAGACCAAGTGGGTGCTACAAAGTTTACGACCACCCAGTTTGGGAGAGATGCCACCAGAGGACAAGCCTTTGTTTATGAATGCGCTTGAAAAATACTTTTTAAGAAAAAGGGATTACCGTCCGGATAGAAAAAAATACGACCTGGCCATACTCATCAACCCAGAGGATGACAACCCGCCTTCCGATGATCGTGCATTAAAGAAATTTTATAAAGCAGCACTGGAGACTGGTTTCAACGTGGAGTTTATTACCAAGAATGATTTCGATCAGCTTATTCAGTATGATGCGCTATTTATAAGAGAAACAACCAATGTCAATCATCACTCATTTCGTTTTGCGAAAAAAGCTGCCTCATTAGGTTTAGTAGTAATTGATGACCCCGTCTCGATTCTAAAATGTACCAACAAGGTCTATCTCCACGAATTGCTCACTGCCAACAAAATACTTACACCAAAGGCCAATGTGATTACTGAAGATAATTGCGATGCGCTTCCGGAAAAAATGGGATTCCCATTTATCTTAAAACAACCTGACGGAGCTTTTTCTAAAGGTGTCCATAAAATTACAGACCTCGATCAATATAAAAAGATCAGGAAAAGCATGTTCGAGAAATCCGATTTACTGATTGCACAAGAGTTCCTCCCCACTCCGTTCGATTGGCGTGTTGGTATTATTGATGGGCAGGTAATCTACGTATGTAAGTATTTTATGGCTTCACAGCATTGGCAAATTGTTAACTGGAGTGCAAAAAAAGAAGATTCCAAAGAAGGCAACTTCGAATCTCTCTCAGTAGATCAGGCGCCATCGGGTCTATTAAAAACAGCACTTAAAGCAACGAGCCTCATTGGGCGTAGCCTTTACGGAGTAGACATGAAAGAAGTAAATGGAAAATTCTATGTGATTGAAATCAACGACAATCCCAATATTGATGCTGGAGTTGAAGACAAAGCATTGAAAGAAAAATTATATACCACAATAATGGAAGTGTTTTTAAATCGAATTAAGGCAGAAAAATGACGCACCCACCCCGCATCCATCTTTTCCAGGGCTTCGGCATAGAGCTGGAATACATGCTAGTAGATAAAGATACACTGGCCGTAAAACCCGTTACAGACGAACTGCTGAAACACGAATTGGGAGAATATGGCAGCGACTTTGAAAACGGAATTGTTACGTGGTCTAATGAATTAGTACTTCATGTAATTGAAATCAAATCTACGGAACCTGAATCCAATTTTAATGCATTAGAAAATGGCTTCGCAGAAAATGTAAAAAGAATAAATGCCATCCTGGACAAGTGGAATGCCATGCTGATGCCTACTGCAGCGCATCCATTTATGAATCCACTGGAAGAAGCTAAGCTGTGGCCTCACGACAATAATGAGGTATATCAGATTTACGATAAGATTTTTAATTCAAAAGGACATGGCTGGTCGAATCTGCAAAGCACCCACCTTAACTTACCCTTTTATGATGACGAGGAGTTTGCTAAACTACATGCTGCAATTCGCATAGTCCTTCCTATTCTTCCTGCGCTTTGTGCATCATCTCCTATTTTAGACGGAAAGCTCACTGGCATGGCCGACACCCGATTGAAATACTATAAAACCAATCAGGCGCGTATACCTTCCATCACTGGCAAGGTGATTCCCGAAGCCATTTTTTCTAAACGCAACTACCTGAATACGATTTACGAAAAAATAAAGTCCGATATTGCTCCGTTTGATCCCGATAAAATACTCAATCCTATTTGGGTAAATTCTCGCGGTGCGATTCCTCGTTTTGACAGAGGCTCCATTGAAATCAGACTGATGGATATCCAGGAATGCCCCACAGCAGATATGGCCATAGTTAGTTTAGTCATCGAAACCATTAAAGCCTTCGTAAGTGAAAAATTCATCAGTCTTGATGACCAGATGAAAATGAAAACAGATCCACTTGCTGCCCTTTTTGAGAAGTGTATGGTAACCGGTCAAAAAACTGATGTAAATCACCCTGAATTACTTGCAGCATTTGGTATTAAGGAAGATCCAGCAAGCGCTATTGAGGTTTGGAAAACAGTACTGAACAAACTGGTGAAGTCAGGGAATTCTGCATTGGAAAAATGGACACCAGAGTTGTCCGTGATTTTAAATGAGGGAACATTGTCTGATCGAATAATAAGGGCTTTAGATAATGATACTTCTGAAGAATCCATAAAGAATGTTTACCGTAAGCTGTGTGGATGTCTTGCTCAAAACAAGATGTTTATCCCCTAGCCATTGAGTATGTCGTATGCGCTAATTATCACATGCGAACACGCTGGTAATGTAGTTCCCAAAAAATATCAGCCACTATTCACTCAATCAGAAGAGGCATTAAATTCCCATGAAGGTTGGGATCCTGGCGCATGGAATATTGCTCAATACCTTGGTCATCAACTCAATGCGGTTCCTATTGGTTGTCACACCACACGATTACTTATAGAAGCCAATCGCTCTCTTTATAGCAATCAACTCTTTTCACGATATACCACTCACCTCAACGCTGTCGAAAAAGAATTTCTGATTAATGAAGTTTACAATCCTTACCGACAGAACATTCAACTTAAAATTGATCAATTAAAGAAACCGATCCTTCACCTTTCCATTCATTCCTTCACGCCCACGTATCATGGGAGGGAGCGGAAAGTAGAAATTGGCCTGTTATTTGACCCTGAGCGAAAATTAGAAAATCGTTTCTGTAAGGGTTTGAAGGGTGAATTAAACCAAAACGCACCTGACTTATTGGTGATGGACAACGAGCCTTATCTTGGAATTGACGATGGGTTAACAAGCTATTTTCGGTCTATTTATAGGGATGATGATTATATGGGCATTGAGATAGAGGTGAATCAAAAATTCATTGGTGACCTTTCCAAGGTAGAACAATCGCTTGCCCAGGGAATTAAAAAAGTCCTGTTTCCCTGATTAATTTGAAAAATCTATAAAAAAAGTCAGCAATTTCCTATTTTAGAGAAGGCGATTTTATTATGCAACGTCTTCGGCTTTGGATCAGAAATGTTTTTGGATTTTCAAAAAGTGAAACCAATGGCTTTTTGATATTACTCCCTTTATTGCTTTTGGTATTGTTCTCGTATCCCATTTATCAAACATTCTTTAATCACGCTGAAATTTCAAATGACGCAGAGCAAGCTAAAATTGATAGTCTGCTTGCCGAATGGGATTTTAATCCAACTCCAGAAATAAAAGATGAAATATCCACCTTATTTAATTTTGACCCTAATACGGCAACAAAAGATGATTTTAAGGCATTGGATATACCCCCTTATCTATCTGATCGTATTATCAACTATCGTTCTAAAGGAGGCAGTTTTAGAAAGCCGGAAGACCTTCGCAAAATTTATGGAATGGACTCCCTATTGTTTGAGCGATTGCTTCCCTTTATACGGATCACTATCCAGAAGCAAAATTCAGCGGCATCTATCCCTGACAAGACTTCCATTATCAAAAAAAATACTGTCATCCACCCTCAAGATTTGAATTTGGCCGATACCTCTCAATTAAAATTAATCAGGGGAATAGGTACTGTTCTTGCTGGCAGGATTGTGAAATACCGAAATGCATTAGGTGGCTTTGTGGATCAAAACCAAATAAAGGAAGTTTATGGATTGGATACGACAGTGGTGAAAATGGTTCAAAATCAATTCTACATTGACCCAAAATTCAGACCTTCTTTACTCAATATTAATAGTGCGACTGAATCTGAGTTATCCAATCATCCATATATTCGGTCGAAAATTGCCAAATCTATTGTGGCTTACCGTTTTCAGCATGGAAGTTTCAATGAGATTACCGACCTTTTGAAGATTGATTTGATCGATCAGACTAAATTTGATCGAATAAGGCCGTATTTGACAATCGAATAAATGCCAAGAAAGGAGCACCATGTATTAAGTTCGTATTTACGAAAGCTCACCAACCTATCCGGAAATAGCCGCTCCATATATCTGCCAAGGGCTAATTCGGAGCAATTCATTGACCTTCATCTTCTAAGTCAGCTCAACGGAGAGAAATCATTCTCCATCATTGAAGCACTTATCGCAGGTAAACCCAAACCACTTTGTCCGTTGATTGATACGCGGATGGAGGCAAGTAATGAGGCTAGCAAAAAAATCAAACGCCTTCAACGTTTAGACCAATTGATTTTTGAAGAAAGAGGCTCTAAAGACCTGCACATTGGCTGGCCTTTTGCACGAGGCAAGTTTATGGACGGCACAAGGGTAAGGGCTCCATTGCTCTATATTCCTGTCGAAATAAAATTGGAAAATAATCAATGGGTAATCCGTCAACGGGAAGACGCAGACATCACTTTTAATAAGTCCTTTCTTCTGGCCTATTCATTTTACAATAAGATCCAGGTTGAAGATTTCCTTTTAGAAGAAACTTTTGAAGAGACTGATGCAGACAGTACTGTTTTTCGCACAGCGCTCTACCAATTATTACAAAAAAGTTCTATTGATATTCATTTCAACCCGGATAACTATCGGGATGAGTTGGATTTCTTTAGCAACTTTACTCAACCTGAATTTGACGAATTACATGGCAATGGAGAGTTGAAATTATTTCCTGAGGCTGTGCTGGGAATTTTTCCACAAGCAGGCTCCTATCTGGTTCCAGATTATGTGGAATTAATTGAAGAACATAAAATAGGAAGCCTTGAAGAGTTCTTCATGAGTAAGAATCAGGCCGAACAACAGTCATTGCTCTTCTCCAATTTTATTCAACTCGTCAAGGAGGAAAAGTTATTTACAGGATTTCCATTAGATGCCTGGCAGGAAAATATTCTGAAGGCCACCAAAATTGGTTATTCGGTTGTGGTTCAAGGTCCACCGGGAACGGGCAAATCCCAGCTCATTTGTAACCTTATTTCAGATGCGATTGCCACGGGAAAAAAAGTACTGGTGGTATGTCAGAAAAGAGCCGCTCTGGACGTAGTGTATGCAAGGCTTAAAGAGTTACAGCTCACGGATTTTCTGGCCCTGGTTCATGATTTTAAAAATGACAGAAAAGAAATTTACGCCAAGGGTGCCCGGCAAATTGATCGTGTTGATGAATACCGATCGAAAAACAACAGCCTGGATGCCATTCAACTTAATAGAAAATTTTTACAGGTATGCCATCGTATTGATCAAATCACAGAAGAACTTGATGAATTTAAAAAAGCACTTTTTAATGATTCAGAATCAGGAGTATCCGTCAAGGAGCTTTACTTAAGATCAAACCCCAAAGAAGTTTCAATAAACCTAAAACAGGAGTATCAGAATTTTCCTGTCGACAATATCAACTCTTTTCAGGCACGGCTAAAAGCCTATGCCTTTTACGCTCAAACATTCGGGCAAGATGAATATATCTGGCGCGACCGTAAACCTTTTATTGGGTTGGGGATTACAGACCTTAAGGAAATGGAAAACATTCTTCTTGAAATCCCCATCGTGCTCAGCAATCTTTTCACCCAACTAGAAAAAGAGGTAGGAGCCAAACTGGATTGGGGGCAATGTGAAGAACTGCTGGAACGAGAACAAGAGATAAATGAAATGCTGGTAAAACTGGACAATGAAAAAACTTTTTTCTTTTTCCAGGAAATGATAGAAGTAGATGACGAGGAAACCAGTGGGCTGTGGCTGGCCAATATTGAACGGCTGGTACTTTCCTGCTTCGAAGAAGATGGCCCTGAATCATCCCTCCCTACCAGTCAGCTGGGCACATTGCAGCAGGCACTGTATCGAAGCATGAAAGCGAGAAGAAGTTTAATTGGTCTAATCCGATGGGAGCTTTTCTCGAAAGACAAATTCCTAATAAAACGGGCATTGGTAGGTAACACCATTGAAAACAACCGCGCTGGGTTTAAAAAGCTGGAAGCTAAACTGGATCGAAGGCTTAATCTTGAGCACAATCTCTCCAAACTCAAGACAAAACCCTGGCTGAAAAAAGTGCCAGAAAAAATTAATGAGCTTGAAATAAAAAACTGGTTCAATAATCAAAAGAATGCCATCAAAGCAAAATTGATTTTCAGATCCATAAGAGGAATAAGTAACTTCATTGAACTCTCTACTTTAAGTCACTCGGAGATGGAGTTGAGGATGAAAAAATTATTTCAAATTCTTTCTTTCATTCCCGCAACAAAAATTAAATGGAGTGCTTATCTGAGTCCAAACCAAATTGTAGCACTCACACAGCAACCCACCAGGAGTGAAGATTTGCGACTAAGCTTACTTAACGACTTTGATGCCTTATGTGAATTCGACACCATAAAAGAAGGATTTACACCCGATGAAAGAAATACAGTATCAAAATTGCACGAAGTTCACCCGGATTGGAAACCAGAAGACATTCTAAAAACTTTTATTAACAGTCTTTGTCTGGCCTGGATCGATCATATGGAAACCAAGTTTCCTATTTTAAGAATGGTGTCCTCCGGTAAGTTGCAACTGTTGGAATCGGAATTACAGGAACTCATTGTTGAAAAACAAAAAATAAGTAATGAGATCATTTTACTAAGGGCAAGAGAGCGGGTCGCTGATGACTTGGAATTTAACAGGCTCAACAATCGGGTAACCTACCGTGACCTACATCACCAACTCACCAAGAAAAAACGAATATGGCCTATTCGCAAACTCCTATCGGAGTTTGAAACCGAAGTTTTTAGATTACTCCCATGCTGGTTGGCTTCACCAGAATCAGTATCTGCTGTATTTCCCTTAAAGGAAATGTTTGATCTTGTGATATTTGATGAGGCATCTCAATGTTTTACCGAACGAGGTATACCCTCCATGTACCGAGGCAAGCAAACAGTAGTAGCCGGTGATGACAAACAATTAAAACCGAGTGATCTTTATCGCATCAGGTGGCAAGACGAAGCTGAAGATGAACCGGATCTCGAAGTAGACTCACTGCTTGCACTTTCTGCCAGGTACCTGATGGAGCTTCCTCTTCGAAGTCATTATAGAAGTAAATCCCTGGAGTTAATTGATTTTTCCAATGAGCATTTTTATGAAGGGAAACTTACTTTACTTCCCAATGCGGATCACATCAACCCAGTTGAGCCACCCGTAAGTTACCATAAGGTAGATGGTGTCTGGGAAAACAACACCAATGAAACTGAAGCTCATGAAATAGTGACTATGGTTTTAGAGTTGACAAAAAATCAGCCCGACAAGGAAATAGGAATTGTATGTTTCAACTCACCACAACAAATGTTGATATTGGATTTGTTGGATATAACATTTAGCGAACATCAAATTCCATTACCAAATACCTTGATTGTTAAAAACATTGAAAACGTTCAGGGTGATGAAAAAGATATCATCATTTTCTCAATTGGATATGCCCCCGACAAGAAAGGGAAGTTACATTTCCACTTTGGAAGCCTAAGTGTGTCCGGAGGAGAGAACCGGTTGAATGTGGCCATAACCAGAGCACGAGAAAAAGTTATTGTAGTTACAAGTATATTCCCGGAACAACTTCAAGTAGACGATACTAAAAATGATGGCCCGAAGTTGCTAAAGAAATACCTTCAATACATTAAAGAAATTACTGACGGACAGTTTAAACCCTTTGTAAAAGGTAGCGCTGATCCGAAAACAACATGGCATCTTAAAGATATTATTGCATCATGGGGAACGGAGAAATTTCCAACTAAACAATTCATGAAGGACGCTCTCCCCTTTGCCGATATTTCAGCACACATGGAGAATAACAGCGTTGGGCTTATTTTGACTGACGATGAATTATACAGACAAAATCCTTCTGTAAAAGACCTTCATGCTTCCATGCTCAACCTATTTGAGCAAAAAAAATGGAAACATGTGAGAACCTACAGCAGAAACTATTGGCAAGACAATGAAAAGTTCTTCAATGAAGTGGCCAAGTTTGTCGCCTCATAAATTGATCTATTTACGATAATCCAAGGCGGGAGGTCTGTCTCCAATCAAAGCCTCATACTTAAAGTCTCCCGTTTTAGTTTTAAATTCTTCCCACGCCTCAGTAAGCAGCGTAGGATTCGAATACAAATCAATAGCCATAAGTGACATGGACTTTGCAGCGATCATCATCCCTTTCATTCCAATACTGGTACCTCCAGCAGCAACGGCCTGCCAGCTATGAGCAGCCGTTCCAGGAACCCACGTAGCTGCAGACATCCCTACAGTAGGCACCACCCAGCTTACATCCCCGACATCTGTAGAGGCAGACCCAGCCCGAAGTTGATAATCATCAATGGTTTGCGTTGAACTTAAAGGAGGAACTTTACCAGTAAAAGATCTTTGAATACCTGCACCGAAATTTTTTTCTTCTTCATTCATGGTATAGCCACCTACTTCTTTAAGGTTGGCATACATGGCTTTGGCCAATGTCTCGTTTGGAAGTAAGTCATGAACGCCACCCGTTATTTCAATCTCTACTTTTGTATCTGTTCCCAACGCTGCTCCCTTAGCTGCATTGACTATTCTTTCCCATACATCTATTACTTCAGAGCGATCCGGATGACGAACGTAGTAATACACCTCGGCAAAGGCAGGAACAACGTTAGGCGCTTCCCCTCCCCTTGTAATTACATAATGAATTCTGGTTTCCTGAGTAACGTGCTCCCGCATCATATTTACCATCACGTTCATTCCCTCCACCGCGTCAAGTGCAGATCTTCCTCGATGAGGTGCGGCAGCTGCATGTGCTGCAGCTCCGTAAAACCTGAACTTACCAGTTTTATTAGCCAATGAAGTTCCAGGGCTGGCACTATTCACCGGACTAGGATGCCAATTGATCACAGCATCCACATCTTTAAATAATCCCTCGCGAACCATGTATACTTTCCCTGACCCCCCCTCTTCAGCGGGCGTACCATAAAAACGGATAGTCCCTTGTTTTTTGTTAGCAATGAGCCAATCCTTCACAGCTATTGCTGAAGCCGCTGATGCAGTACCAAACAGATGATGTCCGCAGGCATGACCAGCCACCTGACCCTCAATGGGTTTTTTCTCAGGCACTGCTTCCTGGGCAATACCAGGCAACGCATCAAACTCTCCCAATATGGCGATTACTGGTTTTCCCTGGCCGTAGCTGGCAATAAACGCAGTTGGCATTCCCCCAACACCCTTCTCTACTTTAAATCCGCTTTTCGTTAGTGTTTCCTGTAACAAAGCGGAGCTGTTGGTTTCCTGAAACCCTACCTCCGCATAATCCCAAATTTTCTTAGCTATGGTAGCATATTCCTCACTCTTGGCATCAATTGCCTTGATAACATCTTTCTTGGATTTTTGAGCCATTGTCGAAATAGACAAAGCAATTAGCGTTAGTGTTAGGGCGAAGTTTTTCATAATCTCAATGGTTTACCTAAAAATAATTAAAAGAACACAATAAAGAATTGTTTATTTGATGACGGTATCCGAACACTAAATGTAACCGACCATTCACTATCATTTCCTTATTTCACAAAGGTTGTTTAGCTTCCGGTGCTGAAAGATATCACTACACAATTACTTCAAATTTTTTATGAGAAAAATCGCATTGTTCTTCATAGCCATTTCGCTAATTATTTCATGCTCTGCACCAAAAGAGGAAAAAATAGACAAAGCACCTGAAGTAGTTTCGTTACTGGGTACCACCTATTTTGAGCCAGAAAGAAGCCCTGAGTTGCAACAAAAACTGGACAGCAACCTTTCAGTGGCAAAAAGTAATTTCAACAATGACCCATCCGAGGAAAATTACATTTGGTACGGCCGAAGACTTGGATACTTATCAAGGTTTAACGAAGCCATAGAAGTACTGAGTGAGGGAATTGAAAAATATCCACAGTCGTATAAATTATTAAGACATCGTGGTCATCGGTTTATTTCCATGCGTTTATTTGACAGAGCAATCGATGACTTAACAAGGGCCTCTCAATTGATGCCTCCCAACCCACCAGAGGTAGAACCTGATGGAGCTCCTAACAAACTTAACCAACCATTATCCTCTACCCAGTTTAATATCTGGTACCACCTGGGGCTGGCGCATTACCTTAAAGGAGATTTCGAACAGGCAGAAATGGCTTATATAGAATGTCTGAAAGCAAGTTATAATGATGATTTGCTCGTTGCGACCATCGACTGGTTTTATATGACCTATAAACGTGAGGGTAAAGATGAATTAGCCGAAGGACTATTAGGTAACATTACAGATTCGATGACAATCATTGAAAACGATTCATACTATAAACGATTGCAAATGTATCAGGGTAAGCTACAACCTGAAGATGTATTAACTGTAGACCCTGGTGCTGATGATTATGATCTCTCGTTGGCTACTCAAGGGTATGGTGTGGGCAACTGGTATTTTTACAATGGCGATACCACCAAAGCAGTCGAAATATTCGAGAAAGTGGTAGCTGGTAAAAGTTTTGCCTCATTTGGGTTCATCGCATCTGAAGCTGAGTTGGCAAGACTCAAAGCAGCTGAATAATTAGCACACTTTTAATATGATCTGACCCTTCCGTTAAGGAATGAGTTTATCTTTGCGCAATTAAAGTAAAGAGTATTATTCTTTTTAGTAATGAGGAACTCAATAACGGTGTATAGCCCAGCATCAGTATCCAATGTAACATGTGGTTTTGATGTACTTGGTTTTGCCATTGAAAAACCAGGAGACATCATTCTTGCCGAGCAAAGTGAAAAGCCTGGCGTACGAATCAAAGAAATATTTGGAAGTGATACTATTCCACTGAATCCACAGGAAAATGTTGCCTCAGTAGCAGCTCAGGCATTGTTGGATCAGATTGATTCCGAATTTGGTGTTGACCTAACAATCTACAAAAACATAAAGCCTGGAAGTGGAATTGGTTCAAGTGCATCGAGTGCAGTAGCGGCTACTTTCGCTGTCAATCAATTGATTGGTACTCCTATAAAAAATACTGCCGACCTTATTCCCTTTGCCATGCAGGGAGAACAAATAGCAAGTGGTGCCTTCCATGCCGACAACGTTGCCCCAGCCCTACTTGGGGGCTTTATAATTGTTCGGAGCAATGATCCTCTCGATGTTGTTCAATTAGGAACACCACCAGACCTATATGCCGTAGTGATTCATCCAGATGTACAAATCAAAACTTCCGAATCAAGAAAACTTCTTCCTGCCCAAGTGCCTCTTAAAAGTGTAGTTACGCAAACGGGCAATTTAGCAGGTCTTGTAGCTGGCCTATTGCAACATGATTATGATTTAATCAGTCGGTCCATGCATGATGTAATCATAGAACCCGCAAGAGCGGCAACCATCCCTGGTTTCAAAGAACTGAAAGAAGCTGCATTGCAAGCGGGCGCCTTAGGTGCTGGAATTTCAGGATCAGGGCCTTCTGTTTTTGCTTTATGTAAAGGTGAAAACGCTGCAAAAAAAATAGTTGAGGAGATGAAAAAAGCTTATTCTTCTTTTAATATAGCCTTCGACTCCTATGTTTCGGCCATCAACAAGAAAGGAACCATCGAAATTATTGACTAATGCTGTTTTATAGTACCAATGGACAATCATCCAAAGTCAGTTTCGAAGAGGCAGTTCTTCAAGGGTTAGCATCCGACAAAGGCCTGTTTTTTCCTGTCACCATTCCAAAACTTCCTTCTTCTTTTTTTGATTCAATTGAAGAGTTAAGCCCTGCTGAAATCGCTTTTCAGGTGGTCAGTAAATTTGTGGGAGATGAAATTCCGGAAGAAAGACTAAAGCAAATTGTAACAGAGACGGTAGACTTTCCAATCCCATTGATTGAGGTAGGGAATGGCATTTATTCACTAGAACTTTTTCATGGCCCTACACTAGCATTTAAAGACGTAGGCGCCAGATTCATGGCCCGTACACTCCGCTATTTTCTTGAGCAGAAAACCAAACCAGCAACTATCCTTGTTGCCACTTCCGGTGATACAGGCGGTGCCGTGGCAAGCGGCTTTTATGATGTTGAAGGAATTAATGTAGTCATACTTTATCCGTCTGGAAAAATAAGCAGCTCGCAGGAAAAACAACTAACAACGTGGGGAAAGAATATTTATGCGTTAGAGGTAGATGGCACATTTGATGATTGTCAGAAGCTAGTCAAAGAGGCCTTTTCTGATAGTGAATTGAAAACTAAATATGGGCTTACTTCTGCTAATTCAATTAACATTGCACGACTATTACCGCAATCATTTTATTATTTCTTTGCATACCAACAACTTAAAAATAAACAACAACCTATTGTTATTTCAGTTCCAAGCGGGAACCTTGGCAACCTTACGGCAGGATTGATCGCCTGGCAAATGGGATTGCCCGTGGATCGATTTGTAGTCGCATCCAACCGCAATGATGTGGTTACAAAATATCTGCGCACAGGTCTTTTTGAAAGTGAACCTTCTGTCCTTACAGTTGCCAATGCCATGGATGTGGGTAACCCCAGCAATTTTGCAAGAGTGCTAGAAATTTTCGATCATAATTATGAAATTTTAAAAGACAAACTGATTGGGTATTCCTTTGATGATGAAGAAATCAAAAAATGTATAACTGGTGCTTATCAAAAAACTGGATACACACTAGACCCTCATGGCGCGTGCGGTTATATGGCTCTTCAACAAGAACTAAGAGAATCGGAAGTAGGCATATTTTTAGAAACTGCGCACCCCGCCAAATTCAGTGAAACCGTCAATGAATCGCTAGGCAAATCTGTAGCTATACCAGATACGCTTGAGATAATTATTAAAAAAGAAAAGAAGTCCATTCAGTGCGAACCAACTATAGGGGCATTAAAGAGGTGCCTGAAAGATTTGTAGTAAAAATAGGGAGTGGTCCCGGCAGGAATCGAACCTGCATCTAAAGTTTAGGAAACTTCTATTCTATCCATTGAACTACGGGACCATCAAATTAATGGGCTGCAAAGTTATAAAATTACCCTTATGATTCAACTGAGTAATCTGAATCCTGATACTGAAAAGGGCCGCCACCTACATAGTTGGGGTAAATGGTCATATGCCTTTTTTTAACCCCCTCAAAGATTACTTTTTTGAGTTCATCTAAATTTTCCCTGGTAAAGGCCGAAACGAAAACAACATTTTCAAAACCGTGTTCATGGTAAAATTTTTTCAGTTCATCCAGGTTCACTTCCGGCTCTTGTTCCTTCAATAAATCCACCTTATTCAGCACCAGAATGGTAGGAATATTTCCGGCTCCAATTTCTGATAATGTTTTTGAAACTACCTCAATATGGTTATTGTGAAAAGGATGGGCTACATCAACAACATGTAGTAATATATCCGACTCCCGTACCTCGTCTAGGGTAGACTTAAAAGATTCAATGAGGTGATGGGGTAACTTACGGATGAATCCAACTGTATCTGACAGCAAAAAGGGAATATTTTCTATTACCACTTTCCGGACAGTGGCATCCACAGTAGCGAAAAGTTTGTTTTCAGCTTTTACTTTGGCCTTGGAAAGTAAGTTCATCAGTGTAGACTTGCCCACGTTGGTATAGCCTACCAATGAAACCCTAACGATATTACTTCTGGATTTTCTCTGTGTCTTGCGCTGCTTGTCTATTTTATCCAACTCGTCCTTGAGCACAGCTATTTGGTTGCGAATATTCCTTCTATCCGTTTCAATTTCTTTCTCACCGGCACCACCACGGGTACCCGTTCCTCCTCGCTGTCGCTCCAGGTGAGTCCACATACGGGTAAGCCGGGGAAGTAAATATTGGTTCATTGCCAATTCAACCTGAGTGCGTGCTTGTGCCGTTTGGGCTCTTTGCAGGAAAATGTCCAGGATCAGAAGACTTCTGTCATATACCTGAACTTTCGATTCGCGGTCTTTGGGGTTTAACTCCCTCTCAATATTTCTCAATTGAGATGGACTCAAGTCATCATCAAAAATTACGTTATCTATGTCATGCTCGAAAACATACTCCTTGATCTCAGCAAACTTGCCTTTTCCAACAAATGTGCGAACATCCGCGTGAGGAAGGCGCTGAGTAAATTTTTTAACAGCCAGAATACCAGCCGTTTCCGCAAGAAAGGCCAGTTCATCAAGATGTTCAGCTGTTAGTTCAGCCTGCATCTTACTTGTTTCCACCGCCACTAAAATTGCATCTTTTTCTTTCACTTCTTTCATTACTAATTCTTCAACCTCATAGCTGCACTAATATTTAAGTACAGATTTCATTTAATATCAATTTATATATCAAAAGTTTGTTCTTTAGCAGTTACTTTTCAATAATTTTACCGGATACAGTACATCAAACTTACATTAATTTGTCTTTGAGGTTACTTTTAACATGTTTTGAATATCTCTGTATACGATAATGCAGAGTTTGTCTAAATACCAGTTGGTCTAAATGAAAGTTGCTATAGTTTTAAATACCTCGTGGAATATCTACAATTTTCGATTGAATTTTGTCAAACAACTCATTGCCAAAGGATACGAGGTACATACCGTTGCTCCTATCGACAAATATACGCATCACCTGGTTGAGGCCGGCTGTATTCATCATAAAGTAAGGATGGATAGCAGGGGTGCCAATCCGATAAAGGATTTTGCGCTTATTGTCGAATTATGGTCAATTTATCGAAAAATTAAGCCTGGCATCGTTTTGCACTACACCGTAAAGCCAAATGTGTACGGTACCATTGCGGCTTCGTTGCTAAAAATTCCCGTAGTAAATAATGTCTGCGGATTAGGGACTGTATTTCTTAAGAAGAACCTTGTATCAGCCATTGCCATTCAGCTTTATAAATGGACGTTCAGGTTTCCTAAAAAGGTATTTTTTCAGAATGGAGACGATCTGGAGCTCTTTGTTAACCGAAAACTTGTTGACCCTAAAGCAGTTGACCTTATTCCTGGCTCTGGAGTAGATTTGGAGAGATTCCAGCCAATGACCTTTAAGCGAAACGAATCTTTTACGTTTTTGCTCATTTCAAGACTTATTACCGACAAAGGTATTCTTGAGTACATTGAGGCGGTCAAAAAATTAAAATCAAATGGAATAAACGCCCGTTTCCAGCTTCTTGGAGCAAAAGACCCCCTACACGCGCGTGGAATCCAGGAAAAAATTATCAATCAATGGATTAGTGAGGGTACCATCGAATATCTTGGGACCACGGATGATGTCCGTCAGTTTATAGAAAAAGCAGATTGTATTGTTCTTCCTTCCTATCGAGAGGGAGCGCCACGTACATTGTTGGAGGCGGCTAGTTCAGCAAAACCAATAATTGCGACTGACGTACCTGGTTGCCATCATGTGGTAACTGATAAAGTAAATGGGTTGCTATGCAGATTAAAAGATGCTGATGACCTTGCAGAAAAAATGGTGACAATGGTTGCTTTTGATAACAAAGTACTAGAGAACTTTGGAATAAATGGGCGTACCAAAATGGTGAGAGAGTATAATGAGAATGTGGTCATTGATAAATACCTGGAAACCCTTCAATCCCTTCAAAAAGCGTCTTAAATCCGTACTTTTGTGGTATGGAAATAAAACCCACTAGTATAAAAGGTCTGGTCGAGATCATTCCTAAGGTCTTCCCTGACCCTCGCGGCTGGTTTTATGAGTTTTACAAAGATGTTTCATTTAGTGAAATAGACTCTTCTGTAAAATTCGTTCAAGAGAATATCTCATTTTCAAAAAAGGGAGTAATAAGAGGCCTTCATCTACAGCTTGCACCTTTCGCTCAGGCCAAGTTGGTTTCGGTTATCAAAGGCAAGGTACTTGATGTTGTGGTCGATATGAGAAAGGGTTCAGAAACATTTGGTGCCGTATTCACTTGCTTTCTTGACGATGAAAAGCACAATATGTTATACATACCAGAGGGGTTTGCACATGGTTTTTCGGCCTTAGAAGACACTCACTTTTTCTATAAGTGCTCCAGTCAATACAACCCCCAATTTGAAACAGGTATTATATGGAATGACCAAAGGTTGAAAATAGACTGGCTGAACTCCAGTCCCATTCTATCAGAAAAAGACCAGAGATTACCAACCATGGAAGAGTTATTGGTAAAATCTGTAATTTCACCAGAATAAACCAAGATTTAGTGACCTCTTTTACAAGCAAATTGGTGTTGTTAAGTATTGTTGGGCTAACATTCGCATGTAGTTCCTACAAGCAAAATATTATGTTTAAAACACCTGAGAATTTTCAAGGAAAGGACATTACTGCAGAGTCGATTGATACGATCCAAGATTACATCATCCAAAAGAATGACTTACTTACCATTGAGGTTTTTTCAAACAATGGAGAACGCCTGATTGATCCCAACCCGGAACTTACCAATTCAAAACTACAGGATGGGGAAAGAGAAAAGCTTACTTATCTGATCGCTACAGATGGCAAGGCCAAATTGCCTTTAATAAATGAAATTGAATTAGAAGGGCTTACATTAAGGCAGGCAGAAGTATCAGTACAAACAGAATACTCAAAATACTTTAAGGATCCCTATGTAGTCATGCATTTCGCAAATAAAAGGGCCGTGCTTTTAGGAGCCACTGGCGGCCAGGTTATTCCGCTCGACAATCCCAACTTACGCCTCACCGAAGTTTTAGCCTTAGGAAAAGGGTTGGATAATAATGCACAAGCACAAAACATCAGAATATTACGGAATGATGATGTTTACCTAATCGACCTAAGTACCATTGAAGGCTACAAAGAAGGTGACATACTTATTCAACCCGGTGATATTATTTATGTAGAACCCATCAGAAGGCCATTCACTGAGGCTGTACGCGAAAACGGAAGCATTATTAGCATTGTAGTAAGTCTTGCATCATTGGTAGTTATTATTCTTAATGTAAGGTAAAGTGAGTAAACAGGACCATACAGGAATTACAACTGATATTGAGGGTATTGATCTGAATAAACTAAAGATCGTTATTCGCAAAAACCTCCTTTGGATTATTGGTATTTTCCTAGCAGTTAATCTCTCCGCCTATCTGACTATTCGATGGACGAAAGACCTGTACGAGTCAGAGTCCGAAATGAAATTGGACATTAAGCAGGATGCTACTGAACTTGGCATTAAAACACTGGTCGAAGATCAAAATCTCAATGTTATCTCAGGAGAGATCGAACAAATAAAATCAAAGGTGTTTTTAAACAGGGTAATAGATTCTCTGGATATTAACATTGGCTATTACAGTATCGGAAAAGTTTTGGTTGATGAAAAATACAGATACTCCCCAATAAGAGTTTCAGCAGCAACCTTCCCTGCATATATTCAAGATTCTCCCATCTATATTGATTTTGAACCTGGCGCAACGGAGTTTGAAGTGAAATTAGGAGAGGATGGAGACCCCGTTAAAGGTGCTTTCGGAAAGCAGATCGAAATTAACGAGTTTGAATTTACAATCAACAAAACAAAATCTTTTGACCCTTCAGCCACTGATGACTACTATTTTATAATTCATAGCAGAGAAGCGTTACTGGATTACTTAACCGAAAACCTCACTGTTGAGCCATTAAATTTTAATGCCAATACTATAAAAATAACCTTTAAGGATTTCAATGCTTTAAAAGCCCACACTATTGTAAGTAAAATCGATTCATTATATATCAATTACAGTAATGAGCAAAAGAATCTTACCAACAAGCAAAAGATAGAATGGCTTAATAATGAGCTTTTGCAAGTGGAAGACAAAATGGAGGATTTCGAAAGTTATTTTGAAAACTTCACCTTGCGCAACAAAAGCAGTAATGTTGATGAGGACCTGAAAAGAACAATATTTCAAATTAATAAAATCGATTCGCAACGTTTTGAATTGAATAAGAAACTTGCTGAATTGAATTTACTTATTGATAATCTATCATCTAACAACCCTGAGATATCAATCAATCAAAAGCAGTTTCTCCCCCCTTACCTCAATGAGGACTTAGAGGCTTTTAAGAAATTAATCCTGGAAAGAAATAGATTATCACTCTCCTACAATGAAAATACATTTGCTTTCAAACAAAAAGAAAATGAATTAAATTCATTAAAGGATCAAATCTTCAATCAACTGGCAAGCCTCAAAAAAAATTGGTTGGAAAGCCTGGGGGAAATGAGAGAAAAAAAGGGGAGTCTCGAAAAGCAATTTGCCTCCATGCCTGATAAAAGTACTCAATTCTCGAAAAATCAGAGATTTTATAAACTATACGAAGAGTTCTACTTGTCTATGATGCAGGCTAAAGCAGAATTTGAAATTGCACAGGCTGGAAATACTCCCGACTTCAAAATTCTTTCACCTGCTACTTTACCTGTTACACCCATCGCGCCTCAAAAGCTTATGATATTGGGGATCGGATTGGTAGCAAGCCTTGTCGTCAATTTCTTTTTTATTGGTATTCTATATTTACTGAATAATAAGATTATTGGCGTGCAGGAGGTCGAACGCAATATCTCTATACCAGTTCTCGGTTCCATTCCTGTACTCCAACACGCTAATGGTGAATCACTGATCGTTTTAAAAAATCCAAAATCGATGGCGAGTGAAGCTATCCGAACGCTTAGAACGAGCCTGGATTTCTTTACCTCAGGGGGCGATAAAAAAGCCATTACCGTAACCTCAACAGTTTCTGGAGAAGGTAAGTCTTTCCTAGCAATGAATCTGAGTGGCGTGCTGGCAATGTCGAGCAAAAAAGTGATACTACTTGACCTTGATATGCGAAAGGCGAAGGATAACCTCCCCTTTGCAATTGATGATGCAACTAAGGGTGTGAGTACAATTCTTATCAACAAGCATGAGTGGAAGGAATGCATAATTAAAACCAACCTGGAGTCATTTGATTATATACCCGCAGGCCCCCACCCACCAAACCCTTCTGAGCTTTTACTCAATGGAGCCTTCAACCAATTATTGGATAACCTAAAAACAAAATACGATTACATTGTAATGGATACTCCGCCAGTTGGCCTTGTGACTGATGGCGTGATGGTAATGAAGAAGTCAGATGTATCTATTTATGTTTTCCGTGCTAATTATTCTAAAAGAGAATTTATCAACAACCTGTCAAGGGTGATCAAAATAAATAAACTCAACAATGTGGCAGCTGTAGTAAACGCCTTGCCGTCAGATGGCAAAGCTTATGGGTATGGCTATTATGAGGAAAATGGAAAAAAGGGGTTCTTTAAGAAATTGTTGAAAAAATAGTGTTCTCATTCTTCAAAAAAAATAAGCAAGTCAATTCAATTCCGCTTGAAACCGATATCCATTCGCATTTG
Source organism: Cyclobacteriaceae bacterium (assembly GCA_039971015.1). Classification (GTDB taxonomy): domain Bacteria; phylum Bacteroidota; class Bacteroidia; order Cytophagales; family Cyclobacteriaceae; genus ELB16-189. Next base: position 43,956 of record JBDVKV010000029.1, on the reverse strand, counting down.
CTACCCGAGCTGGATGACGGAGTGAAGTCTTTGGAGGAGTCCGCTCAACTTATTCATCAGTTTATCGAACTAGGTTATAAAAAGATAATCACCACACCGCATGTGATGAGTGATTTTTATCGCAATGAACCTAGTGCAATTGTTGAAAAACTTGAATTACTGAAACAGTACTTAAAAAGTGAAAACATAAACATCCCTATTGAAGCTGCGGCAGAATACTATCTGGATGAATCGTTAATTGAAAGGATAAACAAAGGCGAAAAGTTGTTAACCTTCGGTAACAAATATCTCTTGTTTGAAACTAACTTTCTCACAGAACCTTTTCAGCTAAAGGAATTCATTTTCTCTATTACAACATTAGGATACAAACCTGTTTTGGCTCACCCGGAGCGCTACCAGTATTTGGTGAATAACTTTGAAAAGGTTGAAGATTTAAAAAACAGAGGTGTATTGTTCCAAATCAATATTCCGTCAATTATAGGTGCGTATTCAAAACCCATTCAAAAACTAGCCATTCAACTTATTGATAAAGGGTGGGTAGATTTTTTAGGAAGTGATTGTCATAATCAAATCCAAATGAATATACTTAAGGACACGTTCAGGAATAAGTATTTTCAAAAAGCCCTTGAATTGCCCTTATTAAACCGATCCCTATAATAAAATAGTATGATTGCAGTAACGGGTATCAATGGTTTATTAGGAAGCAGAATAGCACATCAACTGGATGAAGATTCAACTCCTTTCATTGGCATAAAAAGAGCAAAATCTGACACTGCGCTGATAAACCACCTTTCTATTAACTATAAGGATGCAGATCTTCTCGATGTAGGTGCGTTGCATGAGGCATTAGAAGGTGTTCGCACTGTAATACATACCGCAGCACTTGTTTCATTTAAATCCAATGATGCAGAACAGCTTTATAGGATCAACGTGGAGGGTACGCGGAATGTCGTAAATACCTGCCTTAGTTTAGGGATACCAAGATTAATTCATGTTAGCTCTGTTGCTGCATTAGGAAGACAAAAGGGTATGTATCAGATCAACGAGGACAATAAATGGGTAGATAGCAAACTGAATTCTGATTATGCTGAGTCAAAGTACCTGGCTGAACTTGAAGTATTCAGAGGTCAGGAAGAGGGATTGGAAATAGACATTGTCAATCCATCGGTAATTCTATCTCAATCTGATTGGGACAGAAGTAGTGCCCAATTTTTTAAATATGCCTGGAAAAATAAACCCTTCTACACACAGGGATCAATCAATTACGTAGATGTCAGGGATGTAGTAACAATGATTGGTTTATTGCTAAAAAGAGAGGCCACCGGTGAAAGGCACATTGCTAATGGAGGAACTGTCCCTCTAAAAGATATTCTAACTAAAGTTGCAGGTCGTTTTAACAAAAAGGCCCCCTGGATCAAGGTACCCGGATCATTGGTTTCTGTCGCAGCCTGGATCGAATCCGCCCGATCCTGGATTACCGGAAATGAGCCACTGGTTACTCCCCAATCTGCCAGAACGGCACACGAAAAATTCTTTTACAATAATGAAAAGGCCATTAAAAAGCTAGGAATGCAGTTCCGAAGCCTTGATGAAACCCTCGAATGGTGTTGTTCTTATTATTTGCAAAACAGTACGATAAACAATCGAAATTAACAAGGTTGTAGCCCTTGTTTTATGGGACTACCTTTGCGGTAACAGATTCATTTGATTCACGATTTTTTTACCTATTTTAGGAAAACCATTTTATCTAATGGCCCACGATTTCAGGAAAAGAGAAGAAGAGGAAGAGCTGATCAAACGCTTTGAGGAAAGTCTCAAGAAGAATAGAAACGATTTTTTTGATATCAATTCCTACGAAACGATCATAGATTATTATCTGGATCAATCGAAATTTAAAAAAGCACTTACAGCTGTTAATCAGGCAATGGAACTTTATCCATTCTCTACGGAGTTACTTGCAGTAAAGGCTCAAATTCTTTCCAACCTGGAAGAGTATGATGAAGCACTCGAACTATTGGAAAGGGCAAAAAATCTTCATCCGACAGATCTTGAAATCTACTTTTCCTCAGGATCTATACTTTCATTACAAGGAAAACACAAGGAAGCAATCGCACTCTATGAGCAAGCACTTGCCTTTGCAGATGAGGAAGCAGATGAAGTATACTATAGCATGGGGCTGGCCTATCAAAGTATAGAGGATTACGATAATGCAATTTATGCCTACAAAAAATCAGTAGAAATAAACATTTCGCACGAAGGCTCATTGTATGAACTGGCGTTCTGTCTGGATGTGGTGGGACAATTGGAAGGAAGTCTCTCCTACTACAGAAAGTTTATCGATGAAGACCCCTACTCTGCCGCTGCCTGGTACAACTTAGGTATTGTTTGCAATAAGCTTGAGCGCTACACTGATGCATTGGAAGCTTATGAATATGCAGTGGCAATCGATGATACTTTTGCTTCTGCCTACTTCAACATGGGCAATACTTATTTAAATACAGAACAATATACTAAAGCACTTGACTCCTTTAGAAAAACCATAGACATTGAAGGACCTAGTCCTGAAGTTTATTGCTCAATGGGTGCAGCTTACGAAAACCTCAATCAATTTGAACTAGGCCTAAAATACTTTCAAAAGGCAGCTAAGCTTGACGACTTCTACGATGAAGCATGGTTTGGAGCAGGTAGCTGTCTTGAAAAACAGGAAAAATGGTATCAGGCGCTACACTTCTTTAATAAAGCCGTGAAACTGAATAGTCAGAGTGCAGAATACTGGAAAGCCGCTGCCCATGCTGAATTTAAAATAGGAAATACAGTTTCTAGTATAAGTGCATATGAAGAGGCAAGCCATTATGGCCCGACCGATAAAGAAATATGGCTTAATTGGTCATTTATCTATTATGAGCAAGGAGAGTACATGAAAGCTGTGGAGGTGCTGGAACGAGGATTGGGCGAAATACCTAATGAAGCTGATTTCCTGTATCGCATGGCTGTATATCAGATAGAAGATGGCAAGTTCAAAGAAGCCTTTAATTATCTCGAAAATGCTTTAATTTTAGATTTTGAAGGACACCGTATGCTTTTTGACTTTTTTCCTAAGCCAGAAACACAAAAAGCACTCTTTAAGATTATCGATCAATTTAGAAAAGAAAACCGCTAATGAACTACGTACTTAAGAATCTGCCTGAGCGAACCGTCAAGCCCAGGCAAATTGGATTTACTATGGCAATGGACAAAGGCCTTAGTGTAAGAGAAGCAGAAGACCTTGTTTCAATTTCAGCAGAACACATTGATATCGTAAAATTAGGATGGGGTACATCGTATGTCACACCCGTCTTGAAAGAGAAACTTAAGATTTATAAAGATGCCGGTATCCCTTGTTATTTTGGAGGTACCCTATTTGAAGCATTTATCATAAGAGATCAATTTGATGACTACAGGAAAGTATTGGACAAATATGACATGTCCTTTGCTGAAGTTTCCGATGGCTCAATTGATTTAGATCACGATAAAAAGCTCGACTATATCTCTAAATTATCCGAGCAAGTTACAGTATTGTCTGAGGTCGGGTCGAAGGACGCTGAAAAAATTATTCCTCCTTATCAATGGATTGATCTCATGCAGAAAGAATTGGACGCTGGGGCATGGAAAGTTATTGGAGAAGCAAGAGAAAGTGGTAATGTTGGTTTGTTCCGGTCTTCAGGAGAGGTGCGATCAGGATTGGTGCAGGAGATTCTAACTAAGATTCCATTTGAAAAAATAATTTGGGAAGCTCCGCAAAAGGCGCAACAAGTATGGTTCATTAAGCTTTTGGGTGCTAACGTGAACCTGGGCAACATTGCACCCAATGAAGTTATTCCATTAGAAACTATAAGACTGGGATTACGAGGAGATACATTCCTTCATTTCCTTGGTCTCGAACAAAAGAGGGGCAATAATGCTCCACCATTTTACACAGAATAATTCAATTGAGACGTTTTAAAGATTATTTATTCCTTTACACAAAAGGAATAGGAATGGGAGCAGCCGATGTTATACCGGGTGTATCGGGAGGAACTATTGCATTTATTACAGGAATATATGAGGAACTCATCAACTCCATTCGCAAGGTAGATGTTGAGGCGCTCAGCCTACTTAAACAATTTAAGATTGGTGAATTCTGGACAAAGATTAATGGTAGCTTTCTCCTTGCGGTGCTGGGTGGAATGGTAACAAGCTTGCTGTCCTTAGCCAAATTGATGAACTTCTTACTGATTACTTACCCTATTCCAGTATGGTCATTTTTCTTTGGGCTTATACTCATCTCGGCACCTCTAATATTACGTGAAGTGAAAGTGTGGTCTCCTGCAGCAGCAATAGCAGGAGTTGTGGGAATTGCATTCGCTTATTGGATTACGATTATTTCTCCAGCGCAAACACCTTCAAATTTATTTTTTATTTTCCTATGTGGGGCGTTAGCCATTTGCGCAATGATTTTACCCGGAATCTCTGGAGCCTTCATTCTGCTGCTGCTTGGGAAATATGAATTTATGATAAAGGCGCTGGTGGGTATGGATCTTACCACAGTACTGATCTTTGTGCTGGGGTGCGTTGTTGGGTTACTCTCTTTCTCAAGATTATTAAGCTGGATACTTTCGCATTATCGGTATCCTGCTCTTGCCCTTCTTTCCGGTTTTATGCTTGGGTCTTTAAATAAAGTTTGGCCATGGAAGGAAGTGGTCTCGTTTAGATTAAACTCCTCAGGAGAACAGGTACCTGCTATTGATCAAAGCATATGGCCTGGTCAGTACTTGGAAAAAACAGGTAATGATCCACAGCTATTCCAGGCTATATTATTTGTAGCCCTTGGAATATTGATAGTTGTGTTTGTGGAAAAACTTTCAATTGCGTTAAAAACAAAATCCTAATGGAAAAAAAGTTTGGTTTAATTGGTCTTACCGTCAGTCATTCTTTTTCAAAAAACTATTTTGATGAGAAGTTCTTCAGAGAAGGATTGCGCGATTATCACTATGACCTATATGAGTTGAAGCAAATCAAAGACCTTAAACAATTACTTAAGGATAACCCTGAGATGTGTGGACTCAACGTTACCATTCCTTATAAAGAAGATGTACTCAGTTTTCTTGACGAAACCGATGAGTCAGCAAAAAAGATAGGAGCGGCAAATGTTATAAGAATCAAAGAGGGAAAACTACATGGATTCAATACGGATAGCATTGCCTTTAAAGAAACGCTGACAAAATGGTTTCCAAAACCTAAAAATTCTTCTACCATTATATTGGGTACCGGAGGATCATCGAAGGCTGTCCAACAAGCATTACGCGAACTAAAAATTAACTTCAAGCTTGTTTCAAGGGAGAAGAAAAAAGCTGACTATACCTATGAGGAATTAAAAGTAAGTGACGGATTATCAAAATGTAATTTAGTAATCAATACTACCCCACTTGGCATGTCTCCGAATACAAATGAATTTCCTCCAATAAGTTATGAGCAACTAACAGCCAATCACTTTGTTTATGACCTTATCTATAATCCAGCGAGAACCCAATTTCTGCAAAAAGCTGAAATGAAAGGGGCTACCTTTAAAAATGGCTTAGAAATGCTGCATATTCAGGCTGAAAAAGCCTGGGCCATTTGGAATAGTTGAGCCTAATCTTAAACTAGTGAAGAAAAAATGGATTTTAAACTTACTAGTAAATACACTCCTACTGGTGATCAACCTACAGCCATTAAAGAATTGGTTTCTGGGTTGCAATCTGGCGAACAACACCAAACCCTTCTAGGAGTAACAGGATCGGGAAAAACCTTTACTATCGCTAATGTAATAGCTGAGGTCAATAGACCAACTTTAGTACTTAGCCATAACAAAACTTTAGCTGCGCAATTGTATGGAGAGTTTAAACAATTCTTTCCTGAAAATGCAGTAGAGTATTTCATTTCATATTATGATTACTATCAGCCTGAAGCCTTTATTCCCAGCTCGGGGCTATATATTGAAAAGGATCTTTCTATCAACGATGAAATTGAAAAACTAAGACTTAGCGCCACTTCCTCCCTCCTATCAGGCCGTAGGGATGTTATTGTGATTGCATCTGTATCCTGTATCTATGGCATCGGAAACCCGGAGGAATTTGGAAAAAACAGAATTCAGCTGACTGCGGGAGAAACTATTCCGAGAAATCAGTTTCTGTTTGCATTGGTGGATATCTTGTACAGCAGAACAGAAGCTGAATTTAAACGAGGGACATTCAGGGTAAAAGGTGACACAGTAGATGTCTTTCTGGCTTATGCCGACTATGCAGTCCGCATTTACTTTTTTGGCGATGAAATTGAAGCCATTCAACTAATAGATCCGTTTACCGGAAAGAAAATATCCGATGAAAAAATGGCCGTTATTTTTCCCGCCAACCTTTTCGTAACCGGCAAGGATATGCTACAACAAGCCATTAGAGAAATACAGGATGACATGGTCTTGCAGGTGGAAATGTTTGGAACAGAGAAACGACACCTGGAAGCTAAGCGACTGAAAGAACGCACTGAGTTTGATATTGAAATGATGCGCGAGCTGGGTTATTGCAGTGGTATTGAAAATTACTCCCGCTATTTTGACAGAAGAAAAGCGGGCGCAAGACCATTTTGTCTTATCGATTATTTTCCGGATGATTTTCTAATGGTGATCGATGAAAGTCACGTGACCGTTCCACAAGTCAGAGCCATGTGGGGTGGAGACCGCTCCCGCAAGGTCAACTTGGTAGATTATGGATTCAGGCTTCCATCTGCCATGGATAACCGCCCACTCACCTTTAATGAATTTGAAAGCATCTTGAATCAGGTTATCTACGTAAGCGCTACACCATCGGAATATGAATTGCGAAAATCGGAAGGTGTTGTTATCGAACAATTGATTCGTCCTACCGGATTACTTGACCCTGAAATTGATGTAAGACCAAGCAAAAATCAGATTGATGATCTATTAGAGGAAATAGATGAACGTGTTAAGAAGCAAGAGCGTGTTTTGGTGACAACACTTACCAAAAGAATGGCTGAAGAACTCACCAAGTTTTTAGAACGCGCCAATGTGAAGTGTAGATACATCCACTCTGAAGTACAAACACTTGATCGCGTTGAGATACTGCGCGAACTAAGACTAGGAGTTTTTGACGTTCTTGTGGGAGTGAATCTTCTTAGAGAAGGTTTAGACCTTCCCGAAGTATCGTTGGTGGCCATATTAGATGCCGATAAGGAGGGCTTTCTTAGAAATCAAAGGTCTCTCGTGCAAACTATTGGCCGCGCAGCACGTAATGAAAATGGAAGGGTGATCATGTATGCAGACAAAATCACCGAGTCGATGCAACTGGCTATTGATGAGACCAACAGAAGAAGGAAGACGCAGCAAGATTATAATCTTGAACATGGCATAGTTCCCAAGACCATTCTCAAATCGAAGGAGGCTATTATGGAGCAAACCAAGGTGGCAGATTCCAAAAAAACAACCAAGCGGTATTACATCGAAGAAGAAGAGAAGTCACTTGCTGCTGACCCGGTAGTAGCTTATCTAAGTACAGATGAATTGAAGAAAATGGTGGAACGCACGAAGAAAGCGATGGAGAAAGCGGCTAAAGAACTTGAATTTATTGAAGCTGCACGCCTGCGAGATGAATATTTGGCCTTACAGAAACTGATTGAAGAAAGGGATTAACTTTGCACAAATACGTACATTTTTTTAACCATTGATTATGAGAAAATTTTTGATTGTAGCGTTTGTATTTGGGATGGCCAATTTGGCCTCCGCACAGAGTACCAGCGATATAATGATTGGAGGCGGATTGGACTTTATCAAAACGGACAACCCTGGGTTGTTTGAAAAATCCCAAATAGGTTTTGAAGTTAACTATTTTGTCGTAAGGCATTTTGCCGTAGGCCTCGGGGGTGAAATCTGGTCTAACCAAAAAAACTCATTTGCCATGGGAGCACGATGGTACGCCAATGACAATGTCTTCTTAAAATTCAAGGGTTTGATTGGCGCCAATGATGTGGCAATAGGCGGTGGCTATGCCAAGGCGTTAACACAATATTTACGACTGGAAGGAATGGGAGATTTCTATCTCAATAGTACTGAGTTTGGAGTAAGGATTGGCCTAGGTTACGTCATTAAATAAAGCAATTTTTATAGTTAAATCCCTATTGACTAATTATAAGAATATCCCCACATTTGGTTAAAATGTAACCAAATGACTAAGCGACTATTTCCAATAATTACGCTGATACTTCTGACTCAGTTTGCTTTCAGCCAAAAGAATCTAGTTCCAGGATATATAATAAGAGGTAGTCAAGATACAGTAAGGGGATATATCCAAGACCGTGGATGGGATCAAAACCCAAAAGAAATTCTTTTTAAAAAATCTTTAGCAGAAGACGCAGTAAAATACAACGCTTCCCAAATAAAAGAATTCAAAATAAATGGTGGTCCCCACTATTTCGCCTTTATTGTTGATATCGATAAGTCTGCTTACAAAGTAAGTCAAATGGAAAAGTACCTTCCTTCCAAAAGCAATGTGAGGGACACAATATTTATGGAGATGCTGGATCGGGGAAAATTAGATTTGCTCAGACTTCGGGACGAATCAGACAAGTATCATTTTTATTATAATTCAGGTAATGGAACTCCAAAAGAACTAATTCTTAAAATTGTTTTCACTCAAAACAATGGAATGACTTCGATGCTAATTACAGAAAATTATAAAGCTCAATTGAAAGACTTAATGGTCGAATGCCAAAGTGTTCAACAGGAAATTAACGAACTCAAATATGTTGAAACGTGATCTAGTTAAAGTATTTCATTCCTACAATGTTTGTGTTGGAGATAGTAAATTTTTGGAAGCAAAAGCAAAAACCCAATTTGAATGGGGTGTTGGAGCTGGTGTAAGCCTGACTCAATTAAAGTTCAAAGGGCCAAATATTAAGTTTCCTAACTCAGTAGACCCAACTTTCCTCCTTTCCTTAAATACTATTTTTCCCAGAAATATGAATGTATGGAGCGTCTATTCTGAAATTCAATACAAAAGTTATCAAACACAAAAAAGTGGGTACTTAATTGATATGGGATACTTACGACTAAACTTAGCCTATAGGTACACAAGCATAATGAGTCAAATTAAACCATTCGGTCAATTCGGTTTTACAATTGGACATGCCATTGCATCAGAGTCTAATCGAGACTTTAACAAACGTGATCAGGGGGCGTTTGTATCGGTAGGGGCTACTCAAAATAAATTAGGCGTTGAAATTAGATTTGAATATACCACAGGAATGGCTCCTTCTTTACCGATAACTTCATCAGTTATTTCAAACTATTTATTGGTGTCTTACAAAATTAATTAGAGTGCCTATACCGATATTTTTCACTATTCAATAAAATTAGATAAGAATTGAACTAAAATTAGATGCCAAAGTAATAGCGTTAAAATAAAAAAGGCCTCAATTGAGGCCTTCATTGTTTTAAGATAACTTAATGCGATTAAGCTCCAAAACGCTTAGCCACTTCATCCCAGTTGACCACATTCCAAAATGCTGCTGCATAATCTGGTCTGCGGTTTTGATAGTTCAAATAATACGCATGCTCCCATACGTCTAAACCTAGAATAGGAGTTCCTTTTACTTCTGCTACATCCATTAAAGGATTGTCTTGATTAGGTGTGCTTGTAATAGTCAACTTGCCACTGCCATCTTTAATCAACCAAGCCCAACCAGAACCAAAACGACCTGCTGCAGCTGCATTAAACTTTGCTTTCATTTCATCAAGGCTACCAAATGCCGCATTGATAGCATCTGCTAACGCGCCTGAAGGGCTTCCACCTTTGGCACTCATCACCGTCCAAAATAAACTGTGGTTAAAGTGCCCTCCACCATTATTTCTAACGGCCACTGGGTACTTGGAAATATTTTTGCAAATGTCCTCGATACTCAGCTTTTCAGCATCAGTGCCTTCAATTGCCTTATTCAAGTTGGTAACGTATGCGTTGTGATGTTTTCCATGATGAATTTCCATGGTGCGTGCATCAATGTGCGGCTCCAATGCATTAAAATCATATGGAAGATTAGGAAGTGTAAATGCCATGTTCAGCTATGTTTAAAAGGTGAATAATTATGTATTGTCTTCAAATATACTAACTAAGTGCTCGGGTAAAAAGTTTACTAATTTACGTTTTATAATTTTTAATTAGACTTCCAATTATCTGAATACCCTCATCAATTCTCTCTGTGTAGGGTAAGCCATAACTTATCCTGAAATAATTTTGAAACTGCCCCTGAGTGGAGAATATTTGACCGGGTGCAATACCAATATTATGTTTTAAAGCCTGCTTATGCAGCTTAAAAGCATCAATCTTTTCGTCCATCTCAACCCACAAAGAAAAACCGCCCTGAGGTCGTGTTATTCGGGTGCTCTCAGGAAAATACTCAGCAATAGCCTGACTGTATCTTAAACATTGCGTGTGCAGGGCTTTCCTCAGATGACGCAGATGCAACTCGTATCTCCCCTTTTGAAGAAAAATAGAAAGCGCCTCCTGCAGCAAGGTATTGGTGGATATATTATTCATTCTTTTTAATGCCACCACCTTGTTTTTGTACCTGCCCGGTACCGCCCAGCCAATTCTGTAACCTGGTGCTAAGGATTTTGAAAACGAACCGCATTGCAATACAATATCATTAGTGTCAAAAAACTTGCAAGTCTTTGGTCTGGTTTTTCCAAAATACAATTCACCATAAATATCATCTTCTATTAATGGAATATTTTTTCGCGTAAGCAACTCCACCAGTTGTTTCTTGTTTTCATCTGGCATTAAACTACCCAACGGATTGTTAAAATTGCACACAAACAAACAAGCTTTGATGTCACACCTTGCAATAGCATCTTCCAGAAAGTTGAGATCAATTCCCTCTCCGGAATGAGAAGGCACTTCTACCACCTTCAACCCCAGGCTTTCCATCACCTGAAAAATACCATAGTAGGTTGGGCTCTCTATGGCAACTGCATCTCCGGGTTGTGTCACTGCTTTTAAACACAGTGAGAGTGCCTCAAGACAACCATTCGTCACCACGATATCCTGATCACTTAATACACCTCCCCAATTGAAAGAGAGTTTTGCTATCTGTTGCCTCAATACTTCATTACCCTGAAAGTCTTCGTAACTGAGGCAACTGTCATCAGATTCTCTAAGCGCCTGAACTACCGCTTTGTTTAGCTTAGCCATTGGCAACAAGGAAGGTGCTGGCGAGCTAACGGAAAAATGAATTTTTGATCGTGTTCGCAAATCGACATGAACGCTTGCAATCATCTCATCCAAACTCACAGGAACAGCCTCATCGATAGGTTTGCAACATGTAGGTTCCTCTCTTCCATGGTGCGGAGAAAATTTTACGTAATAACCCGACTGAGGCCTTGCTTCAATCAAGCCCTTACTCTCCAGGTGGTAATAAGCCTGAAAGGCAGTACTTAAACTTATACCCTGTTCTTTACTCAAGGCCCTAACGGATAAAAGTTTATCCCCGACCTTAAATGTCTCTTTGGCAATTAAGCTCTCGATTCTGTCGGCTACCTCCACATAAAGAAGGTCCTGTTTGGTCTCGTTAACAACTTCCATGATTACAACTGATATGGTCAAAATTAACAAAACTGAAACTGTTTTTCAATCGTTAATAGCACCAACTTTGAGGCGAAATTGAAAGAAATAGAAAAGTGCTGAAAACATGATCAAAAACAACAATAACATCCTTCCTTATTTTGCGCTGGCAGTTGTTTGCGTTGCCTGGGGAACCACCTACCTCGCATTGCGCATTGGCGTACTGGAATTTCCACCCTTTTTATTTAGTGCGCTAAGGCAAATTATTGCAGGCATCTTACTCCTTGGTGGCTTATTCATTTTTGGAAAAGTGAAGCTTCCCCAAAAATCGGTACTCATTAATCAGGCCATAGGTGGTTTTTTTATGATAACGCTCGGCAACGGACTTGTGGGTTGGGCCGAAGTTCATGTGCCCAGTGGTGTCGCTGCAGTAATTTGTTCTATGGTCCCTATTTGGGTAATCCTTATCAATCTGGTGATCGCCAAGGATGAAAAACCAACCTTCCCTATTGTAATGGGGTTAGCGATAGGCTTGAGTGGAATCATCTTGATATTTGGAGAAAACCTTTCTGGCTTTGCGGTCTCAGGGTACGTATGGGGTGTTATTCTAATTATAATAGCCAACCTGGGTTGGGCCGGAGGAAGCATATGGATGAAACGTAAAAACCAGGAGAGCAACCCATTCCTCAACGCGGGACTTCAAATGTTATTTGGCGGCATTTTACTCTTACCTGTTAGTGTCGTTTTCGATGATTTTCAAACCATACAATGGAGTAATAATGTTATTTATTCACTTGTCTATCTTATTCTGATAGGATCAGTTGCTGCATACGCAAGTTATTCCTACGCCATAAAGAAACTTCCCGTCACTATTGTAACACTTTACGCCTATATCAACCCAATTGTGGCGGTGTTATTGGGATGGGCAGTATTGGGAGAAACACTTAACTTGAGAGTGGGTGTGGCCATTGGTGTTACATTAGTGGGAATTTACATTGTAAACAGAGGATATCAATTCAGAAACCTTTGGAAAGCAGAATTATCCACCCATCCGGATTAAACCAACAGCAATGAACAACAATAAATCAATTCAGGATCGCATGTTCTCAGATGTCAGGTCTGACATTTTTGAAAAAGCAGAAGCATATGGTCTCGAGTATTTATCCAACGTATTTGAAAGGAACGTATTTCCAACGCCACAAGCATTAGCAGAACTCAATCAACTCGAGGAAAAGTTACCACAACATTCCTCCGATGCCCATGAAATTATTGACTTACTCCATCGGGTAGGTTCTCCCGCCACAGTGACTACACTGGGTGGGAGGTATTTTGGATTTGTTACTGGCAGCGCATTGCCCGCAAGTCTTGCAGCAAAGAACCTGTCCATTTTTTGGGATCAGGTATCTGCACTGCGCATAATGTCACCCATCACATCCCAACTTGAAACGATCGTAGAAAAATGGTTGCTTGAACTTTTTAGTTTGCCCGATCATACTTCTGCTGGTTTTGTGAGTGGCTCCTCCATGGCCAATTTTTGTGGGTTGGCCGCAGGGCGATACAGAGTCTTAAAAAATCAAAATTGGGACATCACTGAACAAGGACTATTTGGCGCCCCAAAAATCAGAGTTGTCACCGGCAGGCATGCACACTCCACCATATTAAAAGCAATTTCTCTTGTCGGGTTAGGGAAAAGCAATATCGAATGGGTAGATGTGGATGATCAGGGGAGAATAATTCCTGAGAGAATACCACAACTGGACTCCTCCACTATTCTTATCCTTCAAGCTGGAAATGTGAATAGCGGATCGTTCGACAATTTTAAAGTGATTTGCCAGAAAGCAAGAGAGCAAGGAGCGTGGATACACATCGATGGTGCTTTCGGATTATGGGCTCAGGCTACAAAAAAATTAAAACATTTAACAGAAGGTGCTGAATTCGCGCACTCCTGGGCAGTGGATGGTCACAAAACATTAAATACACCTTACGATTCTGGCGTTATTTTATGTGAAGATAAAGAAGCGCTTATGTCATCGCTTCATATGACAGGAGGCTACATCATAGCAGGGAAAGAACGAGATGGAATGTTTTATACACCAGAAATGTCAAGACGGGCAAGGGTGATAGAGTTTTGGGCTGCACTTAAATATTTAGGCAAGGACGGTTTGGATGAAATGGTTCATGGCTTTCACGATCGAGCTGTTCAATTTGCAAACGGACTTAAAAAACTCGAAGGGTTCCACGTTTTAAATGATGTTATATTTAATCAAGTATTGGTTAGCTGTGACAATGATGAAATAACCGAGAAGACTATAGCCAAAATTCAGGAATTAAGAGAGTGCTGGGTAGGTGGATCTACCTGGCAGGGGAAAAAAGTGATCCGAATCAGTGTTTGTTCCTGGGCAACTACTGAAACGGATATAGAACGCTCCATAAAATCATTTGAGAAAGCCTTGACAATGGTGCTGCACAGCAAAACTAGTTGAAAATGAATACCACAAAATGGTTTGAAAGAGAATTTGAGTTCGGATTAAAGCCGGGTATGCTTCCATTTTTTATTGAACGGTTATCGTTTACTGTATTGAGAGTGGAACAAAAGGTAAGAGGGGTAAATGATAAAATGCTTTCGGTAAAATTAGATGGGAAATGGTCTGTTAAACAAAACATCGGACACTTGGCTGAGGTGGATGAGATCGCCATGAAGCGAATACACGAAATGCTCTCTGGCATTCCAACCTTATCTCCAGCGGTTTTTGAACCAAGGCAGGATTATAACCTTCAACCCGTGGAGGAAGTAATCGCATATTTAGACCGTAACAGAAAAAAGAACATTGCACTTTACGAAAGCTTAAGCAATATCGATCTAACCAAATCATCTCAACATCCGCGTTTAAAAGTAATGATGAACCCCGTAGATTTGGCCCTGTTTGATGCTGACCACGATGACCATCACCTTGTAAGAATAAATGAAATACTTAACACTTTAAATAAATGACAAGAACTGCCACTATTGTTGCATGGGACAAGTTTACGGATATTGATGTTTATCTCGCATGGGATTTACTCAATCGGGTTAGGCTTCGAGACAAAAACTGGAAAGTTAAAATCGTGGGGACAGAAGAATACCATTCTTCTCTTTTTGGCATCAATCAAAAGATGCATGGCACCATCGATGAATGTCAAAATGCCGATGTTGTTTTATTCACCAGTGGACAAACTACACGGAGGTTGATAAAAGACCAGGAGTACATGAATAGATTTCAACTTAATCCTGAAAAACAAATCATTACGTCCATATGCTCGGGTGCACTTATGCTTGCTGCACAAGGATTACTTGACGGAATCACAGCGACTACCTACCCTACAGCTATTAAAGATTTACAGGCCTATGGAGTGGAGGTGATTGAAAAACCCTTGGTGGCGCACGGAAATATCGCCACAGCAGCTGGGTGCCTTGCAGCTATAGATTTGGTAGGGTGGATAGTCAACAAAACACACGGTGTCGAAGTTAAAGAGGAAGTAGTCGCTTCAGTGCAACCTGTAGGTCAGGGTTTAGCGTGTATTTATTAAATTCATATATGTACCAGCCTAAATATTACAAGAACAACAACCGGGAAGAACAACTGGAATTCATCAGAAAAAACAGTTTTGGTATGTTGATCAACGAAGTCGACAACAAACCATGGGTTACGCATATTCCTTTCTCGCTTAGTGAGGATGGCACAAAACTAACCAGCCATATCTCAAGGGGAAATGTGCAGTGGAAACATTTCTCTTCAGAAAAAGAAGTAATGGTAGTTTTTACAGGACCGCATGCTTATGTCTCCTCCTCCTGGTACAACCACGAAAATGTGCCCACATGGAATTACATGGCCGTCCATGTGTATGGAAACATCCGAATCATTGAAGGCAATGAATTAAAAGCTTCATTAAAACAATTGATGGATCATTACGAGGCCGATTCTGAGCGGCCCGTTTCTATGGAAAAGATGACGCCCTCCTATTTGGAAAAGGAAATTCGGAGCATTGTCGCTTTTGAAATTACCATTACTCAAATCGAAGCCGCTTTCAAACTCTCTCAAAACAGAGAAAAAGAGGATTATGAAAACATCATTGATGAATTGAATAAGAAAGAAGACAGCAATGCCCATGAGGTGGCCAAAGAAATGAAAAAACGCTGCCCTTATTAACCCAGCAGGGTATCAAAAACATTACAAATTAGATATATTTATTCCTTAACAGAAGTGGCAATGGCAACATCCAATGAGATTGCAATTACGAAAGTCAAAGAATCACAACTTTCAAAAGTCGATTTTAATAACCTCGATTTTGGAAAGTATGTATCAGACCATATGGTTGTTGTTAACTATGCTAACAAAGCCTGGGGTAAGCCTGAAATAATTCCATATGGCGATCTGCCAATGAGCCCTGCAATGTTATCCATTCATTACGGACAATCCATTTTTGAAGGAATGAAAGCTTTCAAAATGGCAGATGGAAATATCAATATTTTCAGACTAAAGAGGCACCACGCGCGCATGAATAAATCTTTGGCAAGGATGTGCATGCCAGAGATAAGTGAGGCGCTATTTACCGAAACCCTCCACACGCTGGTTGAGCTGGATCATGCATGGGTACCAGGTAATGAAGGCTCATCACTTTATATTCGGCCTGTTGTTTTCGCATCGGAAGCACGTCTGGGTGTTAAGATTTCTGATTTATACAAACTTATAATCATGACCACACCTGTAGGTCCGTATTTCAGCAAACCCTACAAACTAAAAGTGGAAGACTACTATGTACGTACTGCAGAAGGGGGAACAGGCTTTGCCAAATGCGCTGGAAATTATGGAGGCGCATTCTACCCTACTCAGGTGGCCAAAGAGGAAGGCTTTGATCAGGTATTGTGGACAGATCACAAAGATCATCAGTATATAGACGAGGTGGGAATGATGAATGTAATGTTTGTCATAGATGGAAAATTAATCACACCCGCATTAAACACAGCCATTCTCGATGGTGTAACACGCGACTCAATTCTTACGTTGGCTAAGGAAATGAACTTTCCTGTGGAAGAAAGGAGAATAAAATTGTCAGAGTTAGAAAGTGGATTTAAAGACGGATCGATTACAGAAGCTTTTGGAGCAGGTACCGCTGCTGTAGTTGCACCCATTCAATCTATCCGGATCCATAATACAGATTATACCATACCCCTTCCCGATGAGAATAGTTTTCAATCGAAAGTAAAAAAACAATTGTTTGAAATCAGAACTGGGTTAGCTGAAGATAAATACCAGTGGAACTACATTATAAAAATTAAATAAATTTGAATGCGCGCTGCTTTTTTCCATGGAAAGGATACTCCCCTCACTTTAAAAGATATAGAGAAGACACCTCACCTTGCAAAAGATCAAGTTTCAATTAAACTCAAAAATGCTGCACTCAACCACCATGAGCTATGGATGCTGAAAGAGCAAAGCGAATCGATGCCCGGAGGAGTTATCCTCGGGTCTGATGGCAGTGGAATTATAGAAGCAGCACAAGCAGAAGAAGATCAATACCTCATTGGCAAAGAAGTGGTAATTAACCCCAGTGTAGGTTGGGGTAATAACGCTGCTGTACAGGCGCATTCTTTTAGCATCCTAGGGTATCCTGCACATGGCACTTTTAGTGATTATATATCCATTTCCAAAAAGCAAGTATTTGAAAAACCTGAACACTTGTCTTTTGAAGAAGCCGCAGCAATTCCTTTGGCCGGACTTACAGCCTATCGAGCACTCTTCACCAAAGCGAGACTGAGGAAGGGAGAAAAAATATTGATTACGGGTATTGGTGGAGGTGTTGCATTATTTGCCATGCAATTTGCATTGGCATTTGATGCACAAGTGTTCGTGACATCAGGATCACAGGAAAAACTAGATAGGGCAATGGCGATGGGAGCTTCCGGTGCATTCAATTATAAAGATGCAGATTGGGCAAACAAAATTGCAAAAGGTGCAGGAGGCTTTGATGTAATCATTGACAGTGCAGGAGGACCACAATTTGGAGCCTTGCTGGAAATGGCCTACCCTGGCGCGCGTGTAGTCATCTATGGGCGCACGGCCGGGACGATTCCAGACATTTCACCAAAAACACTTTTCTGGAAACAGCTTTCTATCTTTGGAACCACAATGGGAACAACGGACGAATTTCTTTCCATGCTGGACTTTATAGACAAACATCAGTTGAAGCCAGTGATTGATTCCGTATATCCATTAGAAAATATCAATGATGCTTTCTATAAAATGGATGAGGGAAAGCAATTCGGAAAAATTGTTTTAAATATCTCCTAACGCTTTCAACTTTGAGTATAAGCTACCGATCTGATATAACTATTACGTGTGATCAATTCATTGATGTGCTCAAACGGTCTACATTGGATGAGCGCAGACCCGTGAATAGTCCGGATCGCATTCAAAAAATGTTAGATCACGGAAATGTACTTGTCACAGCATGGGATGGTGATCTATTGGTGGGTGTTTCTCGGGCGCTCTCCGATTTCTCCTTTTGTTGTTACCTGTCAGACCTGGCAGTGGACGTCAACTATCAAAAGAAGGGCATAGGTAAAAGACTCATTGATGAAACCCATATGGCAGCGGGACACCTCACTACACTGATATTACTCGCTGCTCCTGCTGCTGCTGACTATTACCCAAAAATAGGAATGGAGCAATTTTCCGATTGCTTCATCATTAGAAGAAAGTAAAGGGTTACTCATCAATTTAATTCTAAAAAAATTCTTTTGAATCAAATCAAACAACAGCTCTACCATTACTGCCAGCAATGGGTGGACGATAAAATTACCCGGGCGCAAGATGAGATCAATGCAACCCAAGCCTCTGCTAACGAAGAAACCAAAAGTAGTGCTGGTGATAAATATGAAACGGCCAGGGCAATGGCCCAGCTAGAAATTGAAAAAAATACTCGCCAACTGGCCGAAGCCGGAAAATTAAAAAGATTATTGGGCGAGTTTTCAGGAGAAACAGTATCATCAGTAGCACAGCTCGGAAGCCTTGTTCAAACCAACAACGGCTGGTTTTATATTTCCTTAAGCGCTGGAAAAGTTGAATTAGGTGATATCACCTGTATCTGCCTCTCTCCGGTATCTCCATTGGGTATTAAATTGATTGGCATCCAATCAGGAGATGAATTCAGCTTTAATGGCCGAAGTTTCCAGGTTCAGGCTGTACACTAAGGGAATCCCGATAAAAAATAAAAAAATTATATATGGACAATTACAGCCCACAAAAGGCGTTTTAATAGTGCAAATAGTCAAGAAATACAAGGATTTGTGCCATAAATTGACTAATTTCGCACGACTTCAATAAAAAAAGCAAAAAAGGCCTATTAAAACTCAAAAACACCTTCTGAACCAAACCCACCTCGGAGGAGTTTTACTATCGAAATTGGATTGTTTCACCATTAAATTAAGCTAAAACTATGGGAAGACCCCCTATATTACCCAAGAAGAAGAAAGATGGTTACTACCTGGATATCCGCAATAAAGGTGCAAAATCAGGTATTATCATTATCCGCGATACTGAAAAGGAAATGATGCAAGCTGTAAGGCAGTATGAGAACACAAAGGATGTGATCATTCTTGGAGAACACAGAAATGGAAAACGTGTAGAAGAGAAGAAAAAGAAACTACACCAGAAAGAAAAAGCATAAAAAAAAGCCCCTAGGGGCTTTTTTTTTTAAAAAGGCAGATCATCCGACCCGCCCGCATTATGCGGTTCATCCATTGGTGGTGGTGGTGGCGAATAAGAGTCTCCTCCTCCTCCGGCATTACTTTTCTCTACTTTCCAGGCACGGGCTTCTGTATACCATCTTCCATTGTATTCACGGCTTTCCAAATCAACACCTACATTCACCTCATCTCCTTCTGTGACCCCAAACTGATCTATTTTATCTCCCCAGATGGCAAGACAAACTTTCTTGGGGTACTGACTTTGTGTTTCTACTATAAATTCTTGCTTCCTCCACTGTCCCTTCTTTCCCATTCCAGATTGCAGCGGAAGCAATTGAATCACTCTTCCTTTTAATTCCATAGCCATAGGGCATTCTTTTAGTTGATTGATATAATTTATGAACGGGCAATTTGACGATTAATCAAGAATATGGCAACGAAGAAGCCCCTTTTAAAGTCAAAACAGCCATTAGCCTCAAAAAAATCATCAACCGCGTAACCTTCATCAAAAAAGAGAGTCTTTTAACTACAATTAAGACTTAAATGACTGATTATGGGTAAATATTCGATTGGAGAATTTGAAGAAGTGGTTCTCCTCACTGTAGCAGTCCTGTTCGGAAATGCTTATGGAATATCCATTAAAGAAGAAATTGAAACCCGTCTGAACAGGAATGTCAGCGTTGGCGCCATGCGCACGGCACTTGACAGGCTTGAAAGAAAAGGGTATTTGAGATCCAAATTTGGTGAGGCCACTGCAATGAGAGGCGGAAAACGAAAACGCTTTTTTGAGATCACCAAATCAGGAAAAGAAGCTTTGGAACAAGTAATGGAAACCCGCAAAAAGCTGTGGGAGGCCATACCTCCCGTAGCATTCGATTTCAAATTTGCGTGATGGATCCACAAGTACCCAAAATACCCCTGAAGATTTTTCGATGGTTCTGCCATCCTGATCTGGTGGAGGATATAGAAGGAGATCTCTCAGAGCTCTATAAAACCAGATATGAGAATAATAAAACGAAAGCCAAACTTCACTTTACACTTGATGTCCTACTGCTGTTCCGACCCGGAATTATTAAAAACTTCGAACCATTTAACACTAAAATAAATTACGCCATGCTATCCAATTACCTAAAAATCGCCAGACGTAATGCCATGCTTTATAAAGGCTACACCTTCCTCAATTTATTTGGGCTTATTGCCGGCATAACCTCCAGTCTTCTGATCCTGCTCTGGATCAATGATGAGGTCAATATGAATAAATTTCATTCTAACGGAGAACATATCTACCAGCTGTTTAGAAACATGAACCAATCTGGAGGTATTGTAAGCACCACACGATCCATTCCCAAACCAGCAGCTGACCTAATAAAGGCTGAGTATCCTGAAGTAAATCAAGTAGCTCTGTTTAGCTGGCAGATGGAAAGAACTTTAGGCGAAGGCGACAAGACATCCAAAGTAATGGGACATTATGTAACTCCAGAGTTTTTAGATGTTTTTTCATTTCCTCTTTTAGTTGGTAATAAAACCACCGCTCTCAATGATCTCAATGCAATCCTTATTTCCAAAAGCACTGCGATTAGCCATTTTGGAACATCATGGCAGAATGCACTTGGAAAAACGCTCTTACTTGAAAATTCTTACGAGATGAGAGTAACAGGAGTCTTTGACGATCCCGGCACCAATTCTACCCTTGAATTTGATTGGCTCATGCCCGCTGAACAGTTCATACTTAATAATGATTGGATGAATGACTGGGGCAATGGAAGTTTTAGTGTATTTCTTACCATTGACAATGAAGAAAAAGCCAGAGCCGTTGCACATAGGGTCCTGGGAGAAATTAATGCACACACGCAAGGAGCCAGCAATGCCGGTGACGAAACCTTGATCTTGCAAAAATTTGAAGACACTTACCTCTATTCCAATTTTGACAACGGTGTAGTTGACGGTGGACGAATAGATTATGTTCGTATCATGACAGGTGTTGCGCTGCTCATCTTGTTTATCGCCTGCATAAATTTTATGAACCTGACCACTGCCAGAGCTGATCGCAGGTCAAAAGAAGTAGGCTTGCGAAAAGTGATGGGAGCACAAAAAACATCAATTACCGCTCAGTTCTTTACTGAAGCTCTTATCTTTTCCAGCATCGCTGTAATCATTGCCCTGGTGCTCGCCTACATAACCCTTCCTTATTTCAATCAATTGGTGGGCAAACAACTTATGATCGATTTTTCAATACCGCTCACCTGGATAGTAATAGTTGGACTGATAGCCGGAGTTGGTATTCTATCTGGAAGTTATCCGGCAATCATCTTACCTGGTTTCAATATCATTAAATCATTAAAAGGAGGGATAAGACAAGGACGCGGTTCTGCTTATGTCAGAAAAGGGTTGGTTGTTTTTCAATTCGTCATATCTATCGTACTCATTATTGGCACGACAGTAATTTACAAACAGCTCGATTATATACTTAACAAAGACATTGGATTGGATAAGGAACATCTTCTAGATGTACGTATAGAAGGAGACTCCACTCAGCAATTCAATGCCTATAAAAATGAACTACTCAATCTAAGTCAGGTGAAGGCAGCATCCGGAACTTCCGGAAACCCGGCAGCCTATGGCCGATCTACCAGCTCTGCCAATTGGGAAGGAAAAGATCCAGCAGCTGGCTATGAAGTCAATGTAATATTAACAGACGAAGACTTCATTACCACTATGGGTATGGAAATGGTCAACGGCAGGGCCTTTTCGAAAGAGTACAATGACTCCACCAACTTTATCATCAACGAAGTGGCTGCTAACCTCATGGGTTTTGACAATCCTGTAGGTAAAAAATTGTCTTTTTGGGGAATCAACGGACAAATCATTGGCGTTGTAAAAAACTTTCACATGAGCAATTTGCACGAACCTATATCCCCATTAATTATCACCTGTATTGAACCCTCCAGTTCAACCTCTATGATGGTACGGTTACAAGGAGATATTAATGAAGGATTAGAAAAAGTAGAAGCCGTCACAAAAAGAATTTATCCTTCAATGGAATTCCAATACCGATTTACTGATGAGTTATTGGAAAGCAGTTATGAAAGTGAAAGAACAGCCAGCACATTGGTTAACATTTTTGCCGGTATTTCTATTCTTATCTCCTGCCTTGGTCTTTTTGGACTGTCTGCGTTCACAGCGGAGCAACGGGCCAAAGAAGTGGGCATACGAAAAGTGCTGGGGTCAAACGTATGGCAGATTGTGCTTTTGCTTTCGAAAGAATATGCTGCGTTGATTTTTGTCGCATTTATTATCGCTATCCCATTTGGCTATTACCTGATGCAGGATTGGTTGAATAATTTTGAATTCCGAACAACTCTGCAACCCGCCATGTTTATTTATGCAGGACTGGCCAGTCTTATCATTGGGGCATTAACAGTAAGCTTTAAGTCTTTTGCAGCTGCGAATGTAAACCCAGTTCAATCATTGAAAAATGAATAGAACGGATAAAAGATTTATTCTCTGATGCGCTTGAAGAAATCATCCACCAGGGCCTTGCATTCCTCTTTCTTTATTCCTTTCACCACAGTGGTTTTAGGATGCAACACCTGACTTTTGGATAAAGAAAATCCGCGCTGGATATCTGATGCTCCGTACACTAACTTCATCAGCTGCGTCCAGTGCAAGGCTCCGGCACACATGGTGCAGGGTTCCAGTGTGACAAAAAGCGTACACTCCGTAAGGTATTTGGATCCCAGATAGTTGGAAGCAGAAGTTATGGCCAGCATTTCTGCGTGGGCGGTGGCATCCGTTAATTGTTCTGTTTGATTATGAGCGCGGGCGATGATTTTGTTGTTGCTCACCACCACTGCACCTACCGGTACTTCTCCATTGTCGAAAGCCTTATTGGCTTCACGAAGCGCTTCTCTCATGAAGTACTCATCTGTATACAAATCCATACGTCAAACTTAGGAAGTATCACCGAGGTGAACTGAGGCAACAAGAAAAAATTATTTTACTTTAAGTGAGCTCATCACCGCACGGGCCGTTTCCTGCCACTCCTCCTTCATTTGCTCAGGGCAGGTAAATGTAAATACCAGGGTCCTTCCCTTTTCAACGAGATACATCACGTAAGTATATTTAAGAATAGCATCCTGATCTCCAATTGCCCTTCGGTCCCCATTTATTCTGGAATCAAATTCAAAAAAGATATACTCTTTGTTATGAATCTCGCGGATTCCTTCGTCCACCATCTCTACCCTGTCGTAGAGGTTATATATACCCGCTTTAAAAAACTTCTGAGACATTTCTATATCAGCATCGGGCCAGTGGGTGGCCGAAGTTTTTGCACTAAAATCAATAACCCTGTCCTCGTCCGAATAGGCGGCAATCGGCTTTCGCACCGAAGGATGACGCAACGCAATGTCCTCTGGGGTCATCACCATCAACTCGCGTGGAATAGAAACCGTGATATCGTGCGCAATCTTGGTTTTCACCAATTTATGCCCATTCTCGTTGGGGAAAAGGTATAGAAAAACAAGTAATCCGATTTTTATCATGGTATTAATTAAGCATAAATGAGACCAAAACTACTGACTTCGGTCGTATGACTAGAAATGGCATTAATTCAAGCCTATGCATCCATAAACGCTCAAGCTTTTGTTAATTTGCACCCTCAAATTTAACAGAAAAATACATGCTACGGACGCATACATGCGGTGAACTGCGGATAGATAATGTAAATCAACAAGTAACGTTGACTGGCTGGGTACAGCGGGTACGGGATAAGGGCAGTTTGCTGTGGGTAGATCTGAGGGATCGCTACGGTATCACACAACTTTTCCTTGAAGAAGGCAAAACAGCTGATGAGTTGATGAAAACTGCACGTGACTGCGGTCGTGAGTTCGTTGTGAAGGCTACCGGCACAGTGGTAGAGCGCCAATCCAAGAACAGCAAGATGGCTACAGGAGATATTGAAATCAGGGTGGAGCATTTTGAAATCATCAACCCCTCCAAAACGCCTCCCTTTACCATCGAAGATGACACAGATGGTGGTGATGACCTGCGCATGAAATACCGCTACCTGGATTTGAGAAGAAATCCGGTAAGAGAAAGTTTGCAACTGCGCCATAAAATGGGACAGCAAACCCGCTTGTACCTTGACGGACAAAATTTCATTGAAGTAGAAACACCGGTGCTGATCAAATCAACACCTGAAGGAGCAAGAGATTTTGTAGTGCCATCCCGTATGAACCAGGGTGAGTTTTATGCTTTACCTCAATCCCCACAGACATTCAAACAATTGTTGATGGTATCAGGGTTTGATCGTTATTATCAAATCGTAAAATGTTTTCGTGATGAAGACTTGCGTGCCGACCGCCAGCCTGAGTTTACACAGATTGACTGTGAGATGGCTTTTGTTGAACAGGAAGACATCTTGAATATTTTTGAAGGATTGGTTCGTCACCTTTTCAAACACGTAAAAGGAATTGATATTCCAGAAGTACCACGTATGAGCTACGAACACGCCATGAAGTACTACGGATCGGACAAACCGGATACGCGTTTTGATATGAAGTTTGTTGAACTCAATGACGTAGCCAAAGGGAAAGGTTTTGGTATTTTCGATGATGCTGAATTGGTTGTAGGCATATGTGCAAAAGGATGTGCCGGATATACGCGTAAGCAAGTCGATGAATTAACAGACTACGTGAAGCGCCCTCAGGTAGGTGCCAAAGGAATGGTGTATGCGCGCTACAATGAAGATGGTACTTTCAAATCATCTGTAGATAAATTTTATGATCAGGAGGCACTGAAAGCATGGGCGGAAAAAATGGATGCCCAACCCGGTGATTTAATGTTATTGATGTCAGGAGAAGAAGAGAAGACAAGAAAAGCATTGAACGAACTTCGCCTGCATCTCGGCAATCAATTGGGCCTTCGTGATAAGAATACATTTGCCGCTCTGTGGGTGCTTGATTTTCCTTTGTTTGAATGGGATGAAGACACACAACGCTATCACGCCAAACACCATCCTTTCACGTCACCGAAAAAAGAAGACATCCCTTTGCTGGATAGCGACCCTGGTAAGGTGCGTGCCAATGCTTATGACATGGTCATCAACGGAACAGAAATTGGCGGTGGTTCTATTCGTATCCACGACAGACCTACTCAGCAATTGATGTTTAAGAAATTAGGCTTCACTGATGAGGAAGCGAAAAAGCAGTTTGGCTTTTTAATGGATGCTTTTGAGTTTGGCGCGCCTCCACACGGTGGTATTGCTTTTGGGTTTGATCGCTTGTGCTCCATCTTTGGAGGTGTTGATTCCATCCGCGACTTTATTGCCTTCCCTAAAAACAATGCGGGAAGAGATGTGATGATCGATTCTCCTTCTACCATTTCCAGGGAGCAGTTGGATGAATTGGGGATTGCACTGAAGCCTGCTGAGAAGTAGTGTGAGCCAGGCACGGAAGTAACTTCCGCGCCAGAAGAGGATATCTGGATACTAGATGCTGGATGCTGGTACTGGCTTTCCGATTGTTTTAGTACCTTGAATGATTAAAATATTTTATTCATGATGCGGTACATTCTATTCATTTTCCTTTTCACCATTGTATTTCCAACTGTTGCTCAAAAGTCGAGAAGCAAAACCCCGACTGTTTACTATCCTGATAAAGAATGGGAGACCAAACAGCCTGCCGATGTAGGAATGGATCCGGCATTGCTCAAAGTAGCTATAGACTTTGCTGTTGCCAATGATGCCAGCGCGCCTCGCGATTTAAAGCTCAACCACTACAGGAGTTTTGGAAGAGAACCTTTCGGGTATGCCATTGGCCCCATCAAGGATCGTGGTGATCAAACGGGTATCATCATCAAAAACGGATATGTGATTGCCGAATGGGGAGAGCCGTATCGGGTGGACATGACACACAGTGTCACCAAAAGTTTTTTATCCAGTGTAGTGGGATTAGCCTATGATAAAGGACTCATCAACAACATCGATGACGAGGTGTATAAATACGTGCCTCCTATCTTACCCTACCAGCCCATACAAATTGGCAACAAGGCAGATGAGTTTGATAAAAAATCAGACTTCATTGACTTATTCAGCACACCGCACAACAAAACAATCACCTGGCGACAAATGCTGCAACAAAACAGTGACTGGGAAGGCACCTTATGGGGCAAACCCGATTGGGCCGATCGCCCTAGTGCAGAATATGGAGAATGGTTAACCAAAAGAAATACACCCGGTACCGTATATGAATACAATGACACGCGTGTCAACGCCCTGGCATTGGCCGCACTCAGTGTCTGGAGAAAACCATTACCCGAAGTCTTAAAAGAAAATATCATGGATCCCATTGGTGCCTCCAACATGTGGCGATGGTATGGCTATGAAAACTCATGGATTGTTTTAGATGGAAAAGCCGTGCAATCTGTAACGGGTGGCGGCCATTGGGGAGGTGGCATGCACATCCATGCCTACGACATGGCGCGCTTTGGTTACCTCACTTTGCGCAATGGAAAATGGAAGGACCGTCAGTTGGTATCCGAGGCGTGGAACAAAATGGCACAAACTCCATCCGTTCCGCAGGAAACCTACGGCTTCATGAACTGGTTTTTAAATACCAACAAAAAGTTCTTGCCCAGCGCACCTGAAAAAGTATTTGTGCACATAGGCAATGGCACCAACATGGTATACGTTGATCCTGAGAACGATATCGTTGCAGTAATACGTTGGATTGAAAACAGTCAAATGGACGAGTTCGTAAAAAGAATGCTTGCCGCTAAAAAATAATATCATGACGAGAATACTTACTTCCGTTGTTATCCTTGCCGTATTTTTTTCCTGTAGTCCATCCGGTAAGGAACTTTATGAAGCTGCCTCCCACAGGTTCGATGAAGAAGACTTTCTGGGTGCCATTAGTCTCCTGGATTCTGTTATTGCAATGGACGACAAAAACAGTGATGCCTACTACACACGCGGCAGTAGCAAATTTAATCTGGGTGATTTTGAAGGCGCGATTGCAGACTATTCCAAAGCCATTGAACTCACACAAGAAAATGTAGATGCAGAGCTGTACTACTATCGTGGGGATGCCTACTTAAGCACAAATGAACATGAAAAAGCTATACAGGATTTTTCTATGGCCGTTACCCTCATACCAGATTATGGTGAGGCCTTCAACCTCAGGGCTGACACCTGGATATCGCTAGGAAATATCGATAGTGCTGTGCTGGATTATTCGCGTGCCATTGAAATGAAACCCGAATTGGCTGGCCCATACTTTGGGATGGCCAACTATTATTCCAACTTACCAGACTACGGACAAGCTATCGCCTACTATTCGAAAGCCATTGAACTAGGCGCACAGGCCGACTACTATTTTAACAGAGGACTGGTGTTTTACATGGAAAGTGATTTCCAAAACGCGATCAGCGATTTTACCAACACCATTGAGATGGATCCAAAATTCATTGAAGCGTATGTCATGCGTGGCAATGTCAAGGATGAAGCAGGATTTGGTGCCGAAGCACTATTGGATTTTGACGAAGCCATTCGGCTTGACCCTGAATATGCGTCTGCCTATTTCAACAGGGGAATCACGCGCAAAAGCCAGGGGGATTTGAAAGGTGCCTGCGAAGACTTTAACAAAGCATTGTCCATGGGCTACATGGAAGCGATTGCCAAAACAGGTGACTGCCCGAGTTAATCCAACAATCGCTCTGTAGCTTCTGCGTTAATATCAATATCATCTTCCCCTATATTATCATAAGGGTTTTCCAGATGATCCTGAATGTTATCGAGGCTTACCAAAATAAAACTATAGAGGATAGGCATCACATACACCAGCTGTGGTGAGTAAGTATTGAAGCTATAGGCGAAGTAAGGTCCGTAAATAATAGGGAACACATAAATAAAAACTTTGCTATACGCTCTTAGTGTTACTGGTGTGCGGTAGTTGTGAATCACCTTCATATTGTCAAAGGCAATAATCATTTTACTTACATACTGACTTATTCTTGATATCTCACCACTTTGCACCCCCAGGTTGCGCATCTCCATCGTGTAAGCTGAAAGTTTTGAAAATTGCTGGTACAGCCTTACCTCATTATCATGCCACTTATCCATTTTTCGTTCCGCCAACATCTCACGCATCAAAATCAATAATTGCTTGATCAATTCCCTCATGCGCTGAGGAAGGTCACTGCTTTTATCGGTAGTCCAATCGCGGGTGGCATAATAAAGGGCCACGGCATGTCCTTTGAAATCAGCAAGACGCTGCAGCGCGTTTTCCCTTCGATTGTAAGCTGAACCGATGGAGAACACCACAGGAAAAACAATGGCCACACCCACCAGCATGTCAGGGAAAGAGGCTACCAGATTGAACCTATAGCAGAAATAAGTACTTATAATGGAAAGAGCTGTAACTATAAATGTCTTGTAGTTAATAATCAGCGAAAAGCTTTTGAGGATGCCCTTCATAGCTATAGATTGAAAGAGGTTTAGAATATTAAATCAATATTAGATAATTATTAATTTAATTTAATGACCCTGATCATATCAATATGACCTTCCAAGAGCAATTTCAAAACCTTGCCCACTGGCAACCTACTGGGGAACTACAAATCAACACCATAGACGCACATACCGGTGGCGAACCCCTAAGAATTATTACGGGCGGACTACCTCCTATCCAGGGAGATACCATTTTGGAAAGGCGCAGGTACATGAAAGAAAATCTCGACCACTTCAGGAAGGCATTGATGTGGGAACCCCGCGGCCATGCCGATATGTACGGGTGCATCATTACTCCTCCGGTAACACCCGAAGCAGACTTCGGTGTGTTGTTTCTTCACAATGAGGGATACAGTACCATGTGTGGTCATGGTATCATTGCCGTTACCAAAGTGGTGTTGGAGTGCGGGATGCTGCCCATGAAAGGAAATACAATTCCTGTAAACATTGACTCCCCTGCCGGACTGATTCGGGCAACGGCAAAAATTAGTAACAACAAAGTGGAAAGCGTTTCCTTTATCAACGTTCCCTCCTTTGTACAGGCGTTGGATCAAGCTGTGGATGTTCCTGGAATTGGGAACATCAAGTATGACATTGCTTATGGCGGTGCCTTTTATGCATACGTGAATGCGGACGAGATAGGAATAGGCATGTCTCCCAATGATCATGATGAACTGATTGAAAAGGGAATGGCCATTAAACGTGCTGTGATGAAATCGTTTACTTTTAAGCATCCATTTGAAGCTGATCTCAATTTTCTTTACGGTACCATTTTTACGGGTGCCCCCTTAACTAAAAATGCCGACAGCAGGAACGTGTGCATTTTCGCGGAAGGCGAAGTAGACCGCAGTCCAACGGGAACAGGTGTAAGCGGGCGCATGGCGTTACACTATGCCAGGGGTGACATCAAAATAGGTGAAACGATGGTGATAGAAAGTATTGTGGGCAGTTCATTCAAATGCAAAGTGAAAGAAGTAACAAAGTTTGGCCTGTATGATGCGGTGATCCCTGAAGTAGAAGGTACTGCGCATATTATAGGCAAGCATACTTTCGTGATCGATCCGGAAGACCCGTTGAAGGATGGGTTTATTTTTAGATAGTTATTGGTTGTTGGTTGTTAGTACTCAGTGGGTCGGTGGTCAGTAAACGGTAATCAGTTCCCGATAGCTATCGGGACGGTAATCAGTAGACTCTCGACAACTGGAAGATTCTTGCCAACAGTTGCCGCCTCTCTGAGCGTAAGCGAAGAGTCTCTTACTCGGAATGAGATTCTTCGGTCGTCCTACATCCTCCCTCTGAATGACGGCAACAACTATTTTCACGTCTCGTCAAATACGGCTTGAAGGCCGCTATAAACATAGAAGTAACTTCCGCCTCAGATATAAAGTATTCAAAACCCCCATCCCCCACTAAAAACTAATAACTCGCAACTAAAAACTAATTTCCCTATATTCATTCACAAAAAAAAGAAAGGCTCATGTTGAAGAAACTCCCCTCACTCCTCGTACTGGTATTTTTGGCGCTGCAATCCTGTACCGCGCAACCCCAACAAGACATCAACAAAGACGCGTTCAACCTCATTGAAAAATGGATGGAGGCGCAACGCGATTATCAAAACCTTCCGGGTATCTCTGCCGCCATCGTCAAAGATCAGGAAATCATCTGGAGCAAAGCCTATGGCAACGCCAGCGACAATGTGAGCGCTTCCCCTGCTACCCTGTACAGCATTTGCTCTATTTCCAAATTATTCACATCCGTGGCCATCATGCAACTGTACGATGCCGGCAAGCTTCGGCTGGACGATGAGGTGAAATCCGTTTTACCTTCCTTCAACATTAAACAACAATACGAAAATAGCGGCCCCATCACCATTCGTTCGCTCCTCACCCACTCCTCCGGTTTACCCAGAGAGGCAGACGCTCCCTACTGGACAGGCCCGGACTTTCCTTTTCCCACCAAAGAAGAAATCAATAGCAAACTGGGAGGGCAAGAAACGTTGTACCCTGCCTCTACCTACTTCCAATACAGCAACCTCGGTATGTCATTGCTGGGAGAGGTAATTGAAGAAATTTCAGGAATGCCTTATGAAGAATACGTAGAGAAAAACATTCTGCAGCCGCTGCGACTGGCGAGTACCCATCCGTATATGCCCAAAGACCAGTGGGGAAAAGAACTGGCTGTGGGTTATGGTGCCAAAAAACGTGATGGCACCCGCGACAAAGTGGAGTTGTTTGACGCGAAAGGCATCACCGCAGCAGCTGGTTACTCTTCCAATGTGGAAGACCTTGGCCGTTTTGCTTCGTGGCAATTCCGCTTACTGGAAAAAGGCGGCACCGAGTTGTTAAAATCCTCCACCCTGAAAGAAATGCACCGCGTGCATTGGGTAGATCCCGACTGGGGTGTGCACTGGGGATTGGGTTTTGTGGTATCGCAAAGTGATGGCACTACAATGGTAAGTCATGGAGGCTCTTGCCCTGGGTATCGCACTACCCTGCGAATGGATCCCAAAAACAAAATGGCCTATACGGTGATGATCAATGCAGGGGGTGAGAGTCCGGAGAAATTTGCAAGAGGACTACGACACATCATGGACAAAGTACCTAAGGATAAAGAAAGCAAAAAGTCAAGTGTTAACCTGGAGGTCTATTCCGGCCGTTACAGCTCGCAGCCATGGGGTTCCGAAACCGTTGTAGTGCCCTGGTATGGTGATCTGGCCATTATGGGGCTCCCGACAGACAATCCCGCTGAGGCGATGACCTTGTTTCAGCATGTGAGCGGAGATACGTTCAGGCGCATACGCGATGACAAAACCCTAGGTGAGGAAATCACCTTTGAAAAAGAAGCCGGCAAGGTGACTAAGATGTGGAGACACAATAATTTTTCAAGGAGGATAGATTAGACGGTTCCCGATAGCTATCGGGGCGGTATTCGGTAATCAGTAATCGGTAATCAGTACTCGACAGCTATCGGGACTACCCGCGGTGGCTCAGAATGACGGTAACCCGCTATAAGCACGGAAGTAACTTCCGCGCTAGTTTGAATTAGGTAATCAGTAGCCTCTCAACAACTAGAAGATTCTTGTAAGTAGTTGCCGTCACTCAGAGCGTAAGCGAAGAGTCTCAATAAGCACGGAAGTAACTGTAAGCGAAGAGTCTCCTACTCGGAATAAGATTCTTCGGTCGTCCTGCGTCCTCCCTCTGAATGACGGTATGGTTAGCTCGGAAGTAACTTCCGCGCTATTGGAATAAACCCATGGGAAGGTCGATATAAAAAATGCACCTGGCCTTGGAGGACGTGCGAAAGTCGTTGGAGAAAGTGCACCTTGCCTTGGAGGAAGTGCGAAAGTCGTTGGAGGAAGTGCACCTTGCTCTGGAGGAAGTGAGGTTCACGATGTAAGACATGCAAAAGTCGATATAACAGGTGAACCTGGCGATATAAGACGTGCACCTTACGATATAAGACGTGAGGTTCCCGATACAAGACATGCACCTAGCGATGTAACAGGTGCAGCTCTCGATATAAGAGGTGAGGCTGGCGATATAAGCCATGCGAAAGTCAATATAAGAAGTGGACCTGGCGGTGATCGGTTCCCGATAGCTATCGGGAGGGTTGCCGGTGACCGGTAACCAGTAACCAGACCAACTCTACTGGCGCGGAAGTTACTTCCGTGCCCGATCCTAACACCTTTCAAAGGAGATTTTGCCTCTTAGAAAAAACTTAAAAAATATTTTAATTATTTTTCAAAAACCCGAAACCTTTTATTAAGGTTTTTCCGTTCAATAACTATGTATAACAATTTAACAACAAATGTTATGTCACATGCGAAAAACGTGGAAAGCTACTCCAGGCTAGTAGACATCTGCACCGGGTACGGAGGTACCTATAACCCCGGTCGCCAAACCCTCCAGCTTAAAGCAATGAGAGCCTTGCTCAATGAAGCACAAAGTTCGTTGCAACTTGTTAAACAAACAGTGTCAGACTACAACAATGCCACCAACGATCGGGAGATCGCCTTTGAAGAAATTCAAAAGACGGCCACCAGCGTGGTACGCATGTTGAAGTCAGCGGGAGTCAGTGCGCAAACGATGGATGATGCGAAACATCTAATGCGCCTGATCAAAGGACGCAGGGCCAAACCCCGGCCAGCCATACCTTCTGAGGAAGCTGAAGGCACCATCCGTAAACGCTCGTTCACCCACCAGAGCTATGTGAGCATAGCCGACAACTTTGGGGAGCTGGTGCAGATGGTGATGACGCAACCGCAGTATGCACCCAACGAAGAGGAGTTGAAAATTCCTGCTCTACAGGTGTTGATCCAAAAGGCGAAAGCCATGATGGACAAGGTGTCGCAGACCAGGGTGGCGTGGACGAAGGCCCGCATGAAGCGGAATGCCATGCTGTATAAGGCCAGAACGGCAGTATATGGCACTGCGATGGCAGTGAAGCAGTACGTAGGTGCTGTGTATGGATTACAAAGTGATGAGTACAAGCAATTGGCTCGTCTAAGTTTCACCAAACATGTAAGCTGATGGACCCGTTTCACGATTGAAAACCCTGACTCCGTAGGACGTCAGGGTTTTTTGCTTTTATAGGGTATTTATTAAAGTTAGTCATGGGGTTCAGACAGAAACACGCTATATTCAACCTTAGCGTAGGCTTTTTACACCTAACAAAGAAAAGAGGTTTGTGTTGTAATTGGTGTTGGGAGTAAACCCTAAACATTCAAAAGATATAATTGGGACTAAAATTAGGATATCAAGTAGGCTTAAAGGAATCGTATCCCGAAGACAAACCTGCACATTTAGGGGATTTATTAGTTGGTATTCCACGAGACACAATTTTATTAGTTGTATCGTCTCTCCTAAACAAGAGGGAGGTTTATGATAGCGATTTAGCGAAAATGATAAGCATTTGGTTTAGAGCTGAGAATAAACAGTTCGCAAATGATGCATACAGTCGTCTCATCAAAATACAAGAAAAGGTTCAACAACCAGTTTTTTTCATTAGCCAACCTACAGTGCTTAAGATATTCGCATATGCACTCAATAACTTAAGCAATGAAAAATCTGTATCAGATGAACAGATGGAAATTAACCTTTTTAAGGCATTCCTCTACCAAAATGACCTTCTTAACCTTGTTGAAAAGGAGATTAGTCGGACAATTCAGGACTTAGATATAGATGTTCGACTTTATGCCCTTCAATTTAGTGATGGAGTAAGGTTTTCTGACGTGGTAAACTTTAATCTTTATGAAGTTTTTTTAACTGAATTCGTTAGGGCAATTCTATTTTTTGAATTTCTTGACAATCGTAATGAGGCGCGTCCACTTCTAAAAGCCTTTTATAAAAACTACAATGTGTCCGATTGGAAGGAATATTTAAAACGAATATCAGGTATAAGTTTCTCAATATTAAAAAAACCAAATGATGGACATCTTGAATTGGAAATTACCAAGGACGCCTCATTCGAATCAAATATCAAGTTCCTAAACAAACTTGCGGCTGTTAAATATGATGAATTATCTGATTATGACTTTAAAGTAGTTAGAGAACGACCGCTTCAAAAGATTGAAGAAGGTAAATACAGAATTATTTCAGAGATATTTACTGTTGAAAGAATCTTCAAAGGGCTATACTTCATCCTAAAAGGAATTAACGAGTCCTTAAGTGCTGCGGAACAAATTCCTGATCTTAAGCAACTGTACACATTTCAATTCTCCGAAAAGAATTCCTTGTATTCTATTCTCAATCGAGCATTTCCTAAAAAATATATTACCTTTTCTGGAGAGGAATTAGACAACCTAAAGATCAAAGGTGCTCCAGATTATTATGTAAGAAACAAAAACAAAATATTCATTTTTGAGTCTAAGGACTCCCTCATAAGTGCCTCATTAAAGGAATCTGGTGACTTCTCACTCTTAGAGGCTGATTTGAAGAGAAAGTTCTATTCTGACCGATCTAGTCCAAAGGCAATTAATCAATTAATAAACTTTAGTCAAAAAATAATCAATGGCGAGTTTCAAACAATTGATAAAGGATATAAGAAGGAAAATATTAGAGTTTACCCCATAATTATAATTCATGACAGACAATTAGATGTACCAGGGTTTAATAAATTAATTAATCATTGGTATAATGATGAAATAAAAAAACAAGGGTTAGAATCTCCATTTATCAAAGTCAAACAAATAGTGGTGCTTGATATGGCCACTCTAATTTTAATACATGAACTATTGAAAGATCGAAGAATTATCCTTGAAACTTTAATTGATAATTTCCTTGAATACGTGAAGATACAAAATACAAAAAATTTTAGTTCACACGCTAAATATGAGAATCATATTATGGACACAGGATTACCTTTCTCATACTTTATAAAGGAACAAACTATTAAAAAACGTCTACCAAGATCACCCAATAGATTTATTGAGGAAAAAGCAATCATTGCATTGGACTAACTAGACCAACCTACAACATAGTGATTGCTTAACCCCCTCAGAGTCACTCGTAGAGGACTCTGAGATTTGAAAACTCTTGCGCTTGCTGGCTTTGAGCGCAAGAAAAGGCTAAACAGAGGGCGTCTATAGGATTTTAACACATGGCTAAGGAAAATAAAAGTAATACGATTATATTGGTGTTGTGGCTCCTGCCGTTTGATTAGTAGTTCTTCGAAAAGCGGGACAACTTTAGGAGAATAAATCTAAGTTAAACACCCCAACCTATGACAAGAAAATTAATTGGATTGTTATTCGCATTTATTCTGGTTTCCTGTGGGCAAAACGAAAGAACCCAGACCGCTGACAAAACACTTACCGAGTTCTCTAACTACTATTCTGACCCGACAAGTGATAAAATGTATTCTCAACAAGTTCAGGACACGTTTAAGCTTTTTAAAGTTATACCTAAGGGATACAGCAATGATTCAACAAGAAAGTATCCACTGATAATAATTCTTGACGCCAATGCCTTTTTCGAATCGACCGTTGCAGAACTAAAGTTTAACTCCTTTATTGGACTGATTCCAAAATCAATTGTCATAGGAGTAGGCTACAATGACTTCATGGCAATGGATTCATTAAGGTCAAGGGATTATACCTACCCGATAGCTATTCCAGAATATGAAATGGCTTTGAGTGGCGGTGCTGACAAATACAAAAAATTCATTGACCAAGAATTAATTCCGAAACTAACTGAGGAGTACAAAATTAATATTGACAGATCAGTCATTTGCGGACACTCACTTGGAGGTTATTTCACTTTGTTCTATGGATTGAAGTCAATTGAAGAGAACTCTTTCATGATAAAAAATATAGTTTCAGCAAGTCCAAGTTTACATTATAACAATAGGTACTTATTTGAAATGGAGAAAAATCTCAGCATGCCCACAAATGACGTACCTTTAAACTTTTATATAAGTATGGGTAGCGAGGACATGGCTGACGATGAATCAAAAGGAATCCTTGATTCTTTTGAAAACCAGATTAGTAACCGAAACTATAAAGGACTTAAGATAAAAAAGGCCGAATACACCAACTTTGGCCATATTGACGCGGCTGTTCCTGGATTTATA
The DNA here is from genome assembly GCA_039971015.1 of Cyclobacteriaceae bacterium. Classification (GTDB taxonomy): domain Bacteria; phylum Bacteroidota; class Bacteroidia; order Cytophagales; family Cyclobacteriaceae; genus ELB16-189. The sequence continues at coordinate 7,535 of JBDVKV010000029.1, read as the reverse complement.
AAAGGACTGACACACATCTTCGAAAATTAAATACCACCTAGTGTATGCACCTCACTTGGCGTTCTAAGTTTTTCCACACCTTGAACGGAAACACAAAAAGTGCTATTTTGGTAGTGACTTATGTATGGAGGCACACAGCGCATACATAGGCGTTGTGGCCAATTGGGTTTTGGACAGTAACTTTCATGCAGCTAAAGAATCGGTCGACAAAACAAAAATGTAATGTGACCGTTAGCTACTTATAAATTTATCATATGAAAATAACCCTCGTATCACTGACTCTTGTTCTTGGGTTTTGGACGCTTAGTAACGGACAGGCAAATACGGACAAACCTTCAACTACACCAGTATGGACAGAAGCCGATAGGAGATACCTATTGGACAATCTTATTCGTTCGAAGGAAGAAATTATGGCTGAAACGAGTAATCTAACTGAAGAACAATGGAATTTTAAGGAAAGCCCAGATCGTTGGAGCATTAATCAGATTGTTGAACACATCTGCCTTTGGGAACTAATTCAGATGAATGAAATTTCTGTAGCCCTGCAAATGGGACCTATGCCAGACTTTCCACAGCATCTCCCCGACAGTATTTTTATAAATAAAGACCTAAATAGATTAAACAAAAATATTACAACGGATTACACAAAACCTTTTACGTATAGTGTTCCTCTGGGAAATAATGAAGGCGAGAGTAATATTATTTGGTACACTACCATGCGAAGTGAGTCGATTGATTATTTAAAGAAGACAAACGATAATTTAAGAATACACTATATCTGCTTTGGGCCAAATATCCATCAAAGGTATATGATGTTTTTCCAACATTCATTTCGACACTTGGGACAGATAAGAGAAGTAAAAACACATCCGAAATATCCGAAATAGTTTAAGAAAATGAACAAGAACAATTGATAGTTTGCGACTGAAACCCAACAGGCCACAACATGATTTATGTGTCATGTGCTTTAATCCCCCTCAGAGTCACTCGTAGAGAATTCCACCTACCACAAGCGTTCCGCCTGGGCTCCTAAGTTTTTCCACACCTTGAATGGAAGCACAAAAAGTGGTAGCTTAGCAATGACATTTCCAAATTATGAAAAAATACATAATAGGAACATATCTACTCTTGCTGGCCATATGCTATGGGTGTTCTACGGGGCAGCAGGAGCCTCATCTATTTGATCAACTGTCCTACCATCAACCTGATGGATTCACGGACTCGCTGCTTGTGGGAACATTATCCGTGTATGAAAACAATGAAGCGCAGACCGGGAATAAAATCAATTTATTTGTTGCTGTAACGCCAGCACTTGTCAGAGACAGCCTCATGGAACCCATATTTATTATTGATGGCGGTCCGGGGGTAGCTGCCAGCAACCAATCCTATTTCTATACTGAGATCGATCAAAGTTACAGGCGTTATCACGATATTGTTTATGTCGATGCCCGGGGAACAGGAAGGTCCAACCCACTCCATTGCCCTGAGATCCAGACAAAATCTTCGCCTCAGGAATATTTCGAACATCCTTATCCGAAGGAAGAACTTGAAGCCTGCATTGAACGATACAGGGATTCGGTAGATTTTAATTTCTATCAATCAAAATATATGGTTGATGATTTAGAAGCAGTCCGCCAATGGCTTGGGTATGACAAAATTAATCTGATGGGCATTTCTTTTGGAGGAAAAGTTTCATTGATGTTTATGGATCGCTATCCGAATTCCACTCACCGGGTTGTTTTGCACGCTCCTGATGCCCCGCATATTGAATATGTTTCGAAGCGAGGCAGATATAGTCAAAGGGCTTTGGACGAACTTTTTAATCTATGTGAGAGCGACAGTCTGTGTTCCTCCAATTATCCCAATTTCAGAAGTGAATTTAAAGGGGTTATGGAAAGGCTTCGGGGCAGTACAATAAAGCAAACGATAGAATGGAACGGAGCCGATCAGGAAATAGAATTGCGATGGCCTGCCATTGCTGAAAAAATTGCCAACATGCTTTACACTGATGACCAGTACGTTCAAATACCCTATTTGGTGCATGAAGCTTATTTGGAAAATTATGACCCTTTGCTTGAAGCGATGAGTATTACAAATACGGAGACGGACTACTTTTATGCCGATGGTTTATGGTTGTCTAATGTTTGTGCAGAGGATTTACCCGTTGCTGCAGACCATTACGACAAAAGTGAAAAAGAATCATTCTTGAGTGATTACGTTTATGCAACCCGAAAGTATGCCTGTGACCAGTGGCCGGTGCAACCTGCAGATTCATTGGATCTTACTGCGGTTGTTTCTCCTATTCCCACGCTCCTTATTTCAGGTCATTTTGATCCCACCCTCCCACCGGAGACGGGTAGGGAAATTGTAAAACATCTTTCAAACAGTAAACACATCATCATTCCATATATGGCGCATATGTTAGGCGATCTTTCTAATATCGAGTGTTACGATCGTTATGTGCTTGCTTATTTTGACGGAGCAGATGACCAAATAGACACTGACTGTTTTAATGAGATGAAGCCGGGGCCATTTAAACTACCGCTAACAATAGCTCAAATGCATTAAAACGCATTTTGTCAAGACCACTGGTGGCAATGTATATTTGAGGTACCTGTAACAAATAGGGTTCATAGTCGTCTTTACTGCAACCAATAACCTTCAATAATTATTATGAAAAAGGAACTCCGACTTGGAATTATTACGCTATCTATGGCTCTAGTGATTATTTGCAATACTGGGTTTTCTCAATCAAAAGATATGCCCAAAGCCGAGCCAACCTCTCCTAAATGTACGAGTGATGAAAAACCGTATCGTGATTTTGATTTTATAATTGGTAACTGGGAGTATCGAACTACCGATGGAAATAAAATTGGTGAACAAACCATTACTAAGCAAGGTGAGGGATGTGCCATTATTGAAGAATGGACTGAGGTTTCTGGAATAACGGGGCGAGGCATCAGTTTCGTTGATCCAAAGACTGGACTTTGGCGTCAGGTTTGGATGAGCTCAAGGTTTCATATTGACTACTCGGGTAAATTAAACGATAGTGGTGCTATGGTACTGGAGGGGACAATGTACCCAACCAATAATAACACTAGTTCTAAAATTAGAGGTGTTTGGATGAAGCAGAATGATGGATCAATTAAAAAGGAGTTTTTAAGATTTGATGAGAATACTAATAAGTGGAATGCCTTTTTTACTGGATTCGCCTATCCCAAAAAGAATTGATTCTACTGTCACCAATTTTCCAAGATTGTATATTGAATGACTCTCGCTCTTGTTGGTATTGAGCGCAAGATTAAAGCATGGTTTACCCCAACCAAGATGAGGCATTTCGCTTGCCTTGCATTTACCACCAAGGCAGGGGCATTGAATAAATAACTGATTTTGAGGCGTTACGCCAGAAATATTTGCCATCTGCTTCATTGAAAAGAATAAGATTCGATGGCCTAATTAACAGTTACACATCCAACTTTGACCTTAAGAGTACATAATTGTACAAATAGATTGATTTTAAACTATCTATTTTGTATATATTTGTAATGTTAAGCTCAAAACCAACAAATGAGAAATCTTATTCCGACAGAAAAGATTATTGAGCGGCTTCGGTATGAAAATCCATGGTGGATCACCAAAGAGATTCCGAACACATATAGCTCGATGTCTAAGAGGTTATATTTTGACCTATTCTATCCATTCGTGCTGGAAAGGAGTATCAAAAGAGCCTTAGTTCTGATGGGCCCCAGAAGGGTTGGTAAAACAGTAATGCTGTTTCATTGTATTGAAAACCTGCTGAAAGAAGGAACAAATCCTCATCAGCTATTCTTTATCGGGATTGACAACCCAATTTATGTCAATTTAAGTCTGGAGGATGTTTTAACGCTATGTAAAGAATCTTTGAATCTCAAAAACCTTAATGGTTGTTACATTTTTTTTGATGAAATACAATACTTGAAAGATTGGGAAAGACATTTAAAAGTATTGGTCGACTCATATCCTGAAACTAAGTTCATTGTATCTGGCTCGGCAGCTGCAGCATTAAAATGGCACAGTACGGAAAGCGGAGCGGGTAGATTTACTGATTTCTTGTTACCTCCGTTAACATTTCAAGAATATATTCACTTGAAAAATTTAGATCACTTGATTTTTGAAGGTGATATTCAATATGGAGATAAGAATATAAACTATTGTTTAACTCATGATTCAAAGGCATTAAATAAAGAGTTTATCCATTACTTAAATTTTGGAGGATACCCAGAGGTTGTACTATCTGAAAAAATACAAGGCGACATGGGTAGATATGTGAAAAACGATATTGTAGACAAAGTTTTACTTAGAGACCTACCAAGTTTGTACGGAATCAAAGACGTACAAGAGCTAAACAGATTTTTCACGTACATCGCGTATAATACTGGAAACGAATTTTCGTATGAGACAATGTCCAGGGAAAGTGGAATTCAAAAGGATACGTTAAAAAAATATTTAGAATACTTAGAATCCGCCTTCCTGATTAAGACCTTAAATAAGGTTGGGGTCAATGCAAAAAGATTAAAAAGAATCACAAGTTTCAAAGTATACCTTACCAATCCATCACTTCGCACAGCTTTATTTTCTCCAATAACTGAAACAGACCAAGAAATGGGAAACATGGTGGAAACAGCGATTCTTTCACAATGGATGCATCGGGAGCAAATGGATTTAACCTATGCAAGATGGAGAGACGGGAGAAATGAAGGTGAAGTAGATCTTGTTTTAGTAGATGACAAAAATTACAAACCTGTTTGGGGAGTAGAAATTAAATGGAGTAATCGATATTTCGATAAACCTCAAGAATTGAAAAGTTTAATTAAATTTTGTAAGACAAATAAATTTCAATCTGCTGTTGTTACTTCAATTGATCAACTAGGAATGAAAGAAGTACAAGGATTGAAATTTACTTTTCTCCCTGCTTCCATATATGCGTACAATATCGGAGAGATCACGCTAAAAATGAAAATCAAAAATTAAGGGATTGTTATTGAATTTGAATTCCTTCAAAATCAACTCCACCACAGGTAAACAAGCGAAAAAAGCCCTCAGGGGCAAATTGGATCATTGTAATTATAGGATAAATTTACAATTGGAAAGGTTTTCATTGCGAGAAACAACTCCTTAGCCTATGCCTTTTTCAATGTTATCTTTACAGATAGCAATTTGCTTTTTGACCACTTTTAATTCTTTAATCTTAGAATCTATTTGCAATAATTTCCGATCAAGAACTTCGAGTTTAGCCTTTTTACTAAGTTGCTTTTTATACCAAGCATCAACAACTTCTTTGATTTCAGCCAAACTAAAACCTACTACTTTGGCCATTTGGATAAACCTCAACTTTTCAACAACCTCTTCGTTATAGTAAACATAATTATTGGTTGTTACGTCCTTTTTAGTTTTACCACTGAATAATCCTGTTTTTTCATAAAAACGAATAGTCCCTATAGGTATTCCAGTTTCTTTAGAAAGTTGACTTATTAACTTCATATTTTAAGATATTGAAAATAAAGTTAAACTATACAGTATACTACATACTTGCAGGTTACAAACATACTATTCAATTTTACAATCGAATAGTAAACAGCAACTAATATTAATTCACAAAATGAAATATTCAGACGAAGAACTAGTAAAGTTATTACCTGGCTTTACGAACAAGTATGCAGAAGTAAACGGAACAGAATTGCATTATGTTGAAGGCGGTCAAGGGCAACCATTAATTCTATTACCTGGCTGGCCAGAAACATGGTGGGCTTATCATAAAGTAATGCCAATACTTGCGAATAAATATCGGGTTATTGTGCTGGATGTTAGAGGTATGGGGAGTTCGAAAAAGCCGTTAACTGGCTATGACAAAAAAAACATGGCTAAGGACATTTATGAACTTGTAAAAAAAATGGACTATAGAAAAATCTATATTGGTGGCCATGATATTGGAGCTCATATAGCTTTCAGTTTTGCTGCAAATTTTCCCGAGATAACTTCAAAATTAGTTATTTTAGATACACCACATCCTGATGCTGGAATGTATCAACTTCCTATGTTACCAGTACCTGGAGCGAATTATACTTATCCTTGGTGGGTTGCATTTAATCAAGTAAAAAAGTTGCCTGAACAGCTATTGGAGGGTCGAATGAATCTTGTGATTGAATGGATATTTGAAACTCTGCTGAATGATAAAAATAGCATCACCGACTTTGATAAATCTGTTTATGTTCATGCTTATGACAGTTCTGAGAGCATTAGAGCATCAAATGCATGGTATCAAGCTTTTTCACAGGACATTGAAGACAGTAAAACCTACGTGAAACTCACCATGCCTGTAATTGGAATTGGCGGCAGTGGATATGAAATGTTAAAATATGCTCTACCAAACACCACGAGTAATTTGAAGTTGATGAAAGTAGAAGGTGCTGGTCATTTTATACTTGCGGAAAGATCAACTGAAACCGCAAATTATATTGCTGATTTTTTAGGATAATTTACAAGGACCTTATAGACCATGCCATAGTTGCCCAAAATCATTGAGATATTTGGTTGGACTTCGGCCAGAAACAGAGATTTATTCCATCCATTAATAACACTAACGCCACAGCGCGAGACCAACTCATAACAAAAACTCTGGCGTCCTTGTGGGTAGGAGTACAGTTAATGCGGAAGGTGCGTAACATGATGTATTTGTTAAGTGCTCCACTGAGTATCTAACAGAGTGTGTGTCTTACCGTTGCTCTTTGTGTTTTTTAAGATAGCTTATTGTTGAATGACTTGCCAGAGGTTCTTTCATCTTACGCTCTTGTTGGTGTTGAGCGCAGGAGATGGCGTGGATCACCAACAAGCAAGATGAATCTGGAGAGCAGCCACCTTATTTTGTTTTGATGTTTCAATACCTGGAGCTGGTCTCCGCCAATATTTCATCCTTCTCAGTGTCCGATGGCAAAAGGCGGTCTACAGGCAGAGGAGTCTTTACACCGCGGTCATCTTCTCGCTTTGTCCTGAAAATCATGCGCAATGCCTGGTCGCGCGTGAGGTAGGCCACCGTCCAGTTGTACAAAGTCTTAACAATGTTGTTGTAGTTGACCAATGAGACAATATGAATGAACAACCAACTAAGCAGTCCGGCCAAACCCCCCAAATGCAATTTGTGTTTGAATAAATCTGCCACGGCATATTTGCGACCTATGATTGCCATCTCTCCCCGATCGAAGTAAGAAAAAGGTCTTAACCCTTGCCCTTTGGCCATGCGTTTAAAATTCCTGGCCAGCGCTTTTCCTTGTTGTATAGCAGGCTGTGCCAACTGGGGATGACCATCGGGATAGTGCGCATCTGTATACTGAATGCTGATGTCACCTATGGCATAAATATTATCGTAACCTTTAACTCTGTTATATTCATCCGTGACCATGCGCTTGCCCCTGCCCAAACTTGTTTCCGCAATGCCCTTAAATGTATGGGCCGTAACACCGGCTGTCCAGAGCAAAGTTTTTGCCGCAATCACTTCACCA
>JBDVKV010000028.1:0-201519 GCA_039971015.1 Cyclobacteriaceae bacterium | reverse complement strand
CATCAATAACATTATCAGGCAACCAGGATTGGTAGCGGGCGGAAGTAACGCCTCTATCGGTTTGGCGCAACCAGCCAATGCCATATTCAATGATGTGTTCACCAATACAACAGCAGGGGTCTTAACAGTTACTTATAAAATAGTTCCTGTAAGTGCTGCAGGTTGCTTGGGAGATGAAGCCGATGTAGTCTTTACGATTCAGCCTTCACCAGCGATGGCCAATACACTGGATAAAACGGTGTGTACCGATGAGACCACAGGGATTATATTGGCAACTTCAGGCTCCAGTGCACCAGCTGCAAATTATAATATCGTCAGTGTAACCATTCAGCCAGGCCTTACCCAAACGGCTGGAAATACAGGAGCCAGAGCAGGGGTAGCAAGCAACGAAATACAGAACGATCAATTTGAAAACCTGGGTGATGTTCCTTTAACAGTTACTTACGCTGTTCAAGGAGTGACTGCCGCAACTTGTACCGGGCCGGTGAAAGATATTGTACTTACCGTTGAACCAACCATTACAGCGGTGCCGGTTAATAACAGCGCGGATATCTGTAGCGGTACGCAAACGGATATTGACTTGACTTCACCTACATCGCCAACCTCGGGAGTAATAACCTTTAATTATACAGCGGTGTCGTCCATAGGAGGTCAGGTGACGGGCTTTGTGCCGGCATTGAACAACCTTCCTTTAGGATATAAAATCACTGACAATTTGGTGAACAACTCCAACAGCGTGGCCACAGTTACCTATACCATCACACCGGTAGCAAATGGAGCTAAGAGTGGTGCTGGCTGTATTGGAGTCGGAGTGCCTGTGGTGGTGAATGTAGAGCCTAAACCGAAATTGGTGGCCAGCCCTCTGGTGCAAACCATTTGTGAATCGGATGGAACCAATATTTCTCCGACTAATATTCTATTGACTTCACCAACTGCTCCTTCTGTAGGTACATTGGAATTCAACCAGATCAGTGCGGTAGCAACAGGTGGAATGACATTGTTGTCTCCGTTGAAAACAACTTACCTCAACGGTGAAAGCATTACCGATGAGTGGGATAATCCAACACTTTCTGATCAAACGGTGACGTATACATTACGTCCTGAAGTGAACGGAGGATTGGGATGTCCTGGCGATGATGTAGTGGTGACAGTAACCGTTAAGCCAAGACCAGTAATAAGCGCGATACCTCCATTGGTAGTGTGTAGTGGAGAAACGGCACAAGTTCCTTTTGTGATTGACCTGCCATTCTCTTTCGCATCGTGGACAGCTGCTGTACCTCCAAATATTTCTACGGCTGCCAGCGGACAAGGAACTTTCTTAAATGTGTTTGCGATAAACAATGGATTCAACGTGGAGACAGTTACATACACCATTACGCCTAAAGCAAATAACTGTGATGGAATTCCAATCACATTTGACCTGATTGTTCAACCTAAGCCGGACATTACGGGATTGCCAACAACGATGACCATTTGTAATGGGGATGTACTCAACGTTCCTCTGACAAGCAATGTAGCAGGCGTTACTTTTGACTGGGTGGTGGATGATTTCTACGGACTGGAAGCAGCAGGATTCTTTGATGGGTCAGGTACAACAATAAATCAAACCATCAACAATACCACAGGTTCTACAGCTACCCTGACGTATAATATCACGCCTCGCGGGCCAACAGGGTGTCTTGGATTCACCAAACAATTACAGGTAACTGTAGGTTCTATTATACCTTCCGTTAGCCCTAGCCAGACAGAAATTTGTAGTGGTGACCGCATTCAGATGACCAATTCAACTTTGGGTGCCAATACACACCGCTGGTTCTATCGGGTGCAGGGAACCACAACAGAAATTGATGTAAGAACAATTGCATCTCCTAACTACCAATTGGATAATACCTCTTCTACAAATCCTATTGTTTACGAGATTGTTTACCAGCCATCAAATGGATTGTGTACCGTACCAGACGTGGTAACTCCAATAACAGTGTATAGAAATGTAGTAGCTGGTTTTGATGAAGGAACGGTACCTCCTATTGTTGGGGGAACTTCTACCGTGAACTTCACCAACACCTCCAACCCGGTGGATGCACAGTTCAGGTATGAATGGAACTTCGGATCAGCGTCTACCCCGGCTACCTTCACAGGGGCTACACCACCACCGGTGGTGTACACGCAGCAAGGTCAGCATTTTGTAACATTGAAGGCCATTAATATTGCAGCGGAAACGGCAGGTAAAACATGTGAAAACATATTCACGAAAACCATCTTTGTTCCGATTCTTCCGTTGGTGGCCGACTTCACACTCGACCCTCCGGCAGCTTGTTTCCCTTCTACTGTGAAGGTGATCGACAACCCTTCAACAGGTGATATTATGGAGTGGAGAGTAGTGAATTCAAACGGACAGCAGATTGCCGTGTCAGGTGAAAACCTTCCTGAGTTCTTCATCAGCACTCCAGGCTTGTTTACAGTACAGCTCACCACCAAAGATTCATTCACAGGTCAGGTAGAGTTTGCTACTCAGGAATTTGAGATATACAGCATCCCTGTAGCTTCCTTCCAGGCACGACCTACCACCGTGTTTGTACCAGACACCGAAATGTCAACCTTCAACTTTAGTACGGGTGCCGACTTCTATGAATGGGATTTTGGAGATGGAGAAACTTCAGACGAACGTGAGCCTAAGCATACTTACAAGATTGAAGGCGTATACGATATCGTAATGGTGGCCGGATTTGATCATGGAGATGGTGTGGTTTGTACGGATACACTTACTCAGCAAGTGGTAGCCAAGCAAGGTGGTCAGACTAAAATACCTAATGCATTTACTCCGAATCCAGGCGGGCCATCAGGTGGCGTGTCCAGTGGTGGTACATTCAATGATGTTTTCCTTCCTATCGTGAAAGGAGTGGAGGAATTCAATATGCAGATTTATGACAGATGGGGTAATTTGATTTTTGAAAGTAACAGTTCGAATATAGGATGGGATGGGTACGACAAAAATGGAAATATCCTGCCATCAGGAGTCTATGTGTATAAGCTGACTTTACGACTATCCGATGGTCAACGAACCACTCAGATAGGGGATATTACGATGATTCGATAAAAATTGTAAATTAGAACGATGAAGAAGAGAATTGTAATCTGGATTTTTGCGCTGTTGACAGGAGCTTCTGCCTTTGCTCAGGATCCGCAGTTCTCTCAATTCTACCAGGCTCCGCTTTATCTTAACCCTGGCTTTACGGGCATCACTCCCCAACAACGTTTTGTCCTCAACCATAGGATACAGTGGCCTAATCTTCCCCAGGCTTTTTCTACGTACGCAGCCAGCTATGATATTTTCGTAGATGAATTGCGCAGCGGGTTTGGAATCATGATGACCACAGACAAGATGGGGTCTGCCGGTTGGAGAACTTCAACATTTGGACTGATGTACAGTTACAAAGTGAGACTAACGGATAATCTTGTGTTTTCACCCGGACTTTATTTTGGATATGGTATCAATGGATTGGACAGAACCAAACTGCAATTGGGTGATGGATTGGAGTTTAATGGACAATCGTTGGATCCGGATTTAAACAGACTGGGTAACCAACAGTATTTTGACTTTGGTTCCGGATTTTTGTTCTACACTAAATCACTCTGGTTGGGTGGCGCATTCCATCATATGAATACACCAAACCTGTCTATCTTGAACAGCACCAGTAGACTGCCAATGAAAACTACCATTCATGGTGGTGGCCGCATCTCTCTGTACCATGGATTCAGAACCAATTCCAAAGTTTCTTATATCACACCATCTTTTATCTATCGAAAGCAGGGACCTATATCACAGCTGGATTTTGGTTTGAACTACCATATCGATCCCGTTTCAATAGGAGTGTGGTACAGAGGAAAACCGTTTGAAACAAATGTGATCGGTACCGTCAATCAGGATGCACTGATATTCGTGATGGGTATATACCTCTCCAATTTTAATGTGGGGTACAGCTATGACTTTTCAGTTTCTGAATTGTCCACCACTTCAGGAGGGGCACACGAAATTTCGATTGTTTATGAATTCGTTGCCAAACCAATATCCCGTGGCGTCAAGAAGAGAAATAGGCTTATTCCCTGTCCTACCTTCAACAGGAAACCTAATTTCTGGAATTAATCCGGCCCTGAATTCAATTTAACTTGTAATACTTCCATTGGACGAGTATATCTGACTAAACCTGTTTTTCACAGGTTCCTTTTTCAATTTTGCGCTAATTAATAAGGTCTTAAGGTGGGCTTTGGTCGGTTTGTAATCGATTGAAGAAATGCGTTGCGTTTATAAAAGTGCCATTCTGGCCTTAATATTTACTTTTTCTCTTACCACAGCGTGGTCACAATGCGGTGGTATCATGGAGCCGGGCTTTGCATTCCTCACCAGCAGTCGCGGCTGTGCGCCATTTACTGTCAATATTCAAACCTTATACTTGTCTTCGGTGCCGGGAACCCAATATTTTGTGGATTGGGGAGATGGAACTCCGGAAGAAACTTTTACCCAGGTAGGTCCCGGTGGAGTTAATATTTCTCATGCCTATCCCAACTCACCTGTTGATTGTGGGTATGATGTGGTGATTGATGCTTCCAACGCGTGTAACCCCCGTGGGAGCGTAGTACCCATAATGACGCAGGTGGTGGTGTGGACCAATGATGTGGTCTCCATCAACCCTGCCGTCTTTCGGGTTTGTCAGGGTTTTGCCGCAGATGTGTTATTCACAGACAATAGCGACTGGAATTGTTTTCCCCGGCTAACGAGAGAAAACAATGAACCGAGATGGATTCAATGGCTCTATGGAACAGGCGCGCCTGGCATTCGAATTCCTGGTGTGGGTGTTAATGCTGTAATACCTGGAGGGTTTCCCTATTTAGATCCGGCCCCAATGCGCAATCCAATTTATCCGGTATTGGCCCCGGGACAAATAAGTTTGCCCATCAATGTACCGGTAACGGCACCCGCAGATATTGGTAGAGAATTTGAAGTCACCCTAAAAAACTGGAACCAATGTAATCCTTATGATAATAATATTTTGGATGGGGATGCATTCAATCCCGTGGGGGGTGATTTGGTAAATGGTGATAATGCTGCTCAGGTGACCACCGCTCGCATTGTTATCGTAGATGCACCACAACCGGATTTCTTAACCCGCTTGGCTGGAGCAGGCGGGCCCATTCAAAACGTATTTTGTGTGGGTGACAATATTTACTTTGACGATGAAACTCCTCCCATTGGTGGAGCTACCTTTCAGTATACCTGGGAGTTCTTTGATAACAATACGGGCATTGGCGTTCCTCTAAGTACGTCAAGCAGCCAAAACCCAACATTCGCTTATCCTACTTCAGGATTGAAGCTGATCAGGTTGTCAATCAGAGATACAAACGCTGCTGGTAATTGTGTGGCCATTTTTGAACAAACCATTACGATTTCTCCATCCTTGATCGCACAAATAGGAGTCACCGATTTGCTCAACATTTCCATCACGCCTGATTTTTGCCAATCCGCTGTTGCTCCATTTTCCAATTTTGATGTTCGCTTTACAGACATCTCGGCTGGTTTCATCACACCCACAACACAATGGCGCTGGGAATTCTTTGATGAAACCAATACGTTGGTAAGACAAGAACCTGTAGGTGGTGGTTTTTCTGTTGTAACACTGGGTCCGTTTGATGAGGTGTTTACCAATCGTGGTATATACCGGGTAAGGCTCATTATCAGGGATAATATCACTTCGTGTGAAACCATTGACGAGGTGGAGGTTCGGGTGTATGAAAACCCTGTTCCGCAATTTACAGCAACAAGGGTTTGTGAAGGGGATGATACAAGCTTCAATGAGTTTTCTTCGCTCAACGCCATCAATGGTGAAACAATTATCTCTCGGGAATGGGACTTTGATTACGATGGCGTAACGTTTACAAAAGACCCTGCCTTTGATGATCAAACCTCATTCACAAGAAACTTAGGTGTGGCCAATACCTATCAGGTGGCCCTTCGGGTGACCACCGACCAAAATAACTGCAGCGACATTTTAGTTATCCCGGTAGTTGTTGACCCAATTCCCAATGCATCCATTACCCCTGACGTACTTTCTGGGTGCAGCGTACTCACCGTAACCTTTACGAATAATTCGGTGGGAGGTCAACCCGATGCAATAGATAGATTTGAGTGGGAGGTAGATGAAAAAGTGGGCTCCGGCTTTCAGTTGGTAGCTACACAGGATCCGACAGACCCTGGGTTCACACCGTTCTATGTTCACAACTTTGTGAATACCACAATGGCCAACCGGCAATTTGATATGAGAATGCGTGCCATTACCGTAAACAATTGCGAACGGGTTTCTGCCATAAGTACAATCACAGTTTTTCCTGGAACGGAATCTGGATTTATCTCTACGAATTATTCTCCCTTCAATAGCAATTGTTCTCCGCAGTCAGTTGATTTTGCCGTAGATGCGCAAACGCAATCATTAGGGCCTACAGATTATCGGTGGCGTATCAGTGATACCGGAGGTATTATTTCTGAAACAAGCACGGGAGTAACCCCATCCTTTAGTTTCAGCTTTTCTAACAATACGCAGTCAATCAAGGATTACTTTGTTACGCTGATTACAACCTTGCCTTCGGGTTGCTTTGGGGATTCTACAAGAACAATCCGAATAAGTCCAAACCCTGTTTCAAATTTCACCATCGACACATTGCAGTTTGATTGTGAACTGATGCGGCTACAATTGGAGGCAAGTCAAAAAGGTTTGGCCAACTACCATTGGACGGTTCGTGAGAATGGAATTGTTGTGTCTGATATAAACAGCATTAATGATGAATTGAATTATGAACTCAATAGACCCGTATTTGGGTCAGCAGATATCACCGTGCAGTTCAACCTGGAAACGACCAACTTTGCCAACTGTATGAGCCCCGTTAGCTCCGATGTAGTGGTCATACCCGCCCGGGATGATATAAATACATCCTTTACGGCCTCTCCGGTCAGTCAGTCGTTACCCAACTCCACAGTCACAATAGTGAATACGACCAATCCCGGACCCTGGACCTATGAATGGGATTTTGGAGATGGAAATACCTCTTCCGATCCTTTGGTGCCTTCGCACACCTATGCAACCTATGGTACTTATAACATTACACTTACTGTAACCAATGGCGTGTGTGTGGAGACGGCCATCGAGACTGTTACCATTCTGGCTATTCCTCCCATTGTTGATTTTACGTATGATCCAGCCTCGGGGTGTGCACCACTAACGGTCAACTTTACTAACCTGTCTCAATTTGCTGAACCGGATAAATACCAGTGGGAGTTTGGTCAGGGCCAGGCTACTTCCAAAGCCATCAGTCCAACCTATACCTATTTTGAACCTGGGAAATATACAGTGTCCCTTTCAGCATCAAACGCCACAGGTACCGTGGTCAACGAAACCAAGGAAATGATTATTGAGGTTTTTCCGAGACCCAGCGCGCAATTTGATATTAAACCCAGGCGTGTCTATATACCGGGTGGAATTCTTTATACGAAGAATCAAAGCCTGCAAGCCACGAACTATGAATGGGATTTTGGTGATGGCTCCATCTCTTTGTCACCTGAGCCACAACACATCTATAAGGAGGTGGGCACCTATGATATTCAATTGATAGCCTATAATCAATTTGGGTGTGCAGACACAACCAAGTTGGAAAGCATTGTTAATGTTGAAATTGGTGGACAAGTACTCATCCCCAATGCGTTTTCACCCAATCTTTCCGGAGCATCAGGAGGCAATGATGCAAGCAATGGAAAAAATGATGTGTTCTTACCTATTACGCGAGGTGTAGTAGAATTCGAAATGATGGTGTTCAACCGTTGGGGGGAATTGATGTTTAGAAGTACCGACCCGAACATAGGATGGGATGGTTATTACAATGGCAAGCTTTGCCAGCAGGATGTGTACATGTACAAGTTATCAGCTTCGTATGAAAATGGCGAGCGGATTGTTAGGGTAGGGGATGTAAATCTGATACGGTAAAAATGAAGGTATATTTAGCCATAGGGTTTTTATTAATAGTAAGTTGGACGAAAGCCCAGGACCTGGAGTTTTCACAGTACTATGCCGCACCTCTGTATTTAAACCCTGCATTCACAGGAACTACCATAGATCATCGCTTTATGGCCAACTACAGAAACCAATGGCCCAACGTAGCCCGCGGTTATGAGTCCTATGCGTTTTCATATGATTACAATATGGATTATTACAACAGTGGCGTTGGGTTTATGGCTGTGGTGGACAAAGCGGGAACGGCAGGGATGAAGTCAAGTCAGTTCAATTTTTTGTATTCCTACAAGTGGAATGTGAGTAACAAGTGGGTGATTTCATCAGGTCTTAATTTTGGGTACGCGTTCAGAAGTATAGATTTTAACAAGCTTTTATTTGGAGATCAACTGCAATTTGATTCGGACGGATCTACTCCCAGTGACGACCCCGCGCTCTTTAACCTGGGGAACGCCAGCTATTTTGATTTCAATGCAGGACTGCTGGCCTATAACAAAACGTTCTGGTTGGGGTTTGCTTCCAGCCATATCAATCAGCCCAACCGCTCCCTCCTAAATGAAGAGGCAGGTATTCCAATCAAAACTACCATCCATGGAGGGATCCGGATTCCACTTTATTGGGGACCGTTTAAAAGGGATCATATTTCAGTTTTGTCTCCATCATTCGTCTATAAAAATCAGGGGAACTTCAGCCAATTGGATGTAGGAGCTTATTTTTTATACGACCCAATTGCACTTGGACTTTGGTACAGGGGTATTCCTGTAAAGCAAAATGTAAAGGACAACATCAGTCAGGATGCAGTAGTGATTATTCTTGGATTTCAATTTGAAAAAGTAGAAATCGGCTATGGCTATGATTTTACGGTATCTGAATTGGGGCCAATTTCAGGAGGCACCCATGAGGTATCCCTGCAATACAAACTGGATATTTATTCGGGTTCCAAAACCAAAAAGAAACAGAAGTACATTCCTTGCCCCACATTTAACAAAAAGTAATCGGCCACTTTTTGTCCCGGTGATCCCGTATTAGGATGACCTAAAAGCCCGTCATTGTTGCCTAAAACCTTAACTTTGTGGCCAGTTTGCACAAGGTTTAAGTATGAATTTCTCCCCTCAATTAGATAGTAATCAGGTATTTGGCACGGTAGGCAAGGCAGCCGACAGGTTGGGAGTGGAGTGCTATGTAGTGGGTGGTTATGTGCGGGACCTTATCCTAAAAAGACCGAGCATGGATGTTGATTTTGTGTGTGTGGGGAGTGGAATTGCCCTGGCACAGGAGGTAGCAAAATCATTGGGAGGCCTGAGGGTAACGATTTTTAAAAATTTCGGCACCGCCAGAATCGATTGGGAGGGATATGCATTGGAGTTTGTTGGAGCCAGAAAGGAATCCTACAGAGAAGACTCTAGAAAACCATTGGTGGAGGACGGTACTTTAGAAGATGATCAGAACAGGAGAGATTTCACCATCAATGCGATGGCGATAGCACTAAATGCTGCGCAATGGGGTAACCTGATAGATCCTTTCGATGGATTGAACGACATCAGGAAAAAAACGATTAAAACACCACTGGCACCATCAATTACGTTTTCAGACGACCCCTTGCGGATGATGCGGGCCATTCGTTTTGCAGCGCAGCTAAACTTTGACATCGAGGCGGCAACCTTTGAGGCCATAGGCAGTAATGCAGCAAGATTGAAAATCGTTTCGATGGAGCGGGTGATAGATGAACTCAATAAAATTATTCTCACCCCAACTCCTTCCTACGGATTTAAGTTGCTTTTTCACAGCGGCTTGTTAAAGGAATTTTTCCCGGAAATGGTTGAACTCCATGGGGTGGAAAACATAGACAATAAAGGACATAAAGATAATTTCTATCACACCCTTCAGGTGCTGGACAACACTGCCAAAACCTCGGAAGACCTGTGGCTGCGATGGGCTGCTATACTTCACGACATCGCCAAGCCTGCCACCAAGCGATTCGACAAAGAACATGGCTGGACTTTTCATGGCCACGAAGACAAAGGGGCAAGGATGGTGCCGCGCATTTTTCGGAGGCTCAAACTTCCTTTGGACGATAGGATGCTCTTTGTGCAAAAGTTGGTTCGGCTGCACCTTCGGCCTATCGCGTTGGCGAAGGCGGTGACAGATTCAGCGGTTAGAAGGCTGTTATTCGAAGCCGGAGCAGATACCGAGGCGCTCATGCTTTTGTGCCGCGCAGATGTCACCTCCAAGAACGATGAAAAAGTGGCCAAGTACCTCAGAAACTTTGACCTGGTGGAAGAGCGGATGGGTGCCGTGGAAGAAAAAGATAAGGTGCGCAACTTCCAACCCCCCATTAAAGGGGATGAAATAATACAATTATTTAATATTCCGCCTGGCCCGATAGTTGGAGAAATAAAAGAACAAATAAAAGATGCGATATTGGATGGCGAAATTGAAAACGATAGGGAACAGGCCTATGGGCTCATGCTGAAAATCGCAGAAAAAAAAGGATTGGAGAAAATCAATAAATAAATTAGAAATGAGAATAGTAAAACTGATCGTACTTTTTATAATGGTCTTTGTCTTGACTAACGCAAATGCACAAAGGAAAAAGAACACAAAAGAAACGGAAACACAACCCGCAGAGGTGACGCCACCCGCTGAGCCTCAACCAGCCGAAGCGGTGACCATAGACCCATTGTTAAAACACTTCTATAAGAAGTATGCATTGGCTTCGCGGTGGAATGACGCACAAGTGGCTAAAGATGCGCTCTATGATATGATTGCCATCAATCCGCAATCCGATTCAATCATCTTTAACCTTGCTTACTTCTATTATGAAAACAGACAGTACGCTTCGGCTACTTTGGTAAGCCAGGAATTACTGGCAAGGGACGGAAAGAATCAGGATTATCTGGAGCTGTCAGCGGCATCATTCGAAGCACTGGGTATTTTGGATCGATCACTGCAGAATTACGAAACCCTTTACCTGTTGTCCAATAGCACCCTTACATTGTATAAAATTGCATTTATGCAGTTTGACCTTAAACGTTTTGAAGAGTCTTTGACAAATGTGGAAATCCTTTTAAGTAAACCGGATATTGAAACGTATGACATTGGGTTCAATGACAGCAACAATAAGCAAAAGGACTTTCCGATGAAATTGGCTATTTTGAATCTTAAAGGTTTGAACCTGAAGGAAAAGGGTGACAAGGCGGGCGCAAAAAAGATTTTTGAGGATATTATCAAGGAAGCCGCTGACTTTCAGCCTGCCATCACCAATCTATCCGAGCTGAATAAGGGGTAGATGCAACCCTTTTGGTTTGGGTTGGTCATTAGTTAGAAGTTATAGCTTGTTTGGGGGCCCTTACTGAACATATTCATATCGATATTATTGAAAAGTGCCTTCACGGAGACAGAGAGGCATATTATGACCTCTATAAACGCTATAGCCGCAGCATGTACAATGTGGCATACAGGATAGTACATGATGAAGATGAGGCGCAGGATGTGCTTCAGGAAGGGTTTATAAGTGCTTTTAGGAACCTGAAGCACTACCGGGGAGATGCCACTTTTGGCGCCTGGCTGAAACGAATAGTGGTGAATAAAGCCATTAACGCGGTGAAGCGGAAGAAGATGGACAGGTTCCCGGAGGATGGACCGGTAGAGGTGCTGGAGGAGAGTGCTGATGAGTTTCAGGACTTTCCGTTTACGGTAGAAAAAGTGCGAAACGCAATGGAAAGATTGCCCGATGGATATAGAATGGTGCTTTCACTGTACTTGTTGGAAGGATACGATCATGGCGAAATTGCCGAAATATTGGGGATTTCAGAATCCACCTCAAAATCGCAATTTAATAGATCGAAAAAGAAGCTTAGAGAGTTGTTGGAAAACAATTGAAAATAGAGAAGAAGAAATTATTGATGGGTGTATAAAGTAAAGAGTATGAAAGACTCACTCAAGGAATTTATAAATAAGAACAGGGAAGAGTTTGATAACAAACGCCCTAAAGAGAGTGCATGGAAAACCATTTCGGAAAACCTTCCTCAGATGAAGCAGGTTGCACTGTGGAATTCGGTAATGCTCTGGAGAGCCGCTGCCGTCCTGTTCATGGGGTTGTCGGCTTTTCTTTTGATCAATAATGTAAGCTCCACAAATGAAAAATCAGAGGATGCACTGAGCGACCGTCAGCTTCAGGGAGAATTCCAGGATGTGGAATCTTTTTACAGCGATGAGATTGCCAAGAAGGTGGCGCTAATTGATGATTTTGGGGGTTCATTTGCAGATGATGAATTCACCCAGGATTTTGAAAAACTGGATGCCATGTATCAGGTGCTGCGCGACCAACTGAAAACAAACCCAACTGAAAAGATTCGGGATGCCCTTATTTTAAATATCCTGGTGAGGATTGACTTACTCAATCAACAGATAAAAAGATTGGAGGACATGAGGAAAGAGAAGAAGGACGCGTCAGTCTAAAACCTTGGCGTTTCCTTTGCGCCCTTTGCGTGAAAAATTAAGAACCACGGAATATCTACTGCTCAACAAATAGAAGAAAGAAGCACTTCATCCCTAAAAATCTTCATCACTTCTCAATTCAAATTCATCAACAGCAGAATCAAGTATCTTGGTGTTCTCACACTTGATCACACGTGCCGGGAATTTTTTAATCAACCCATAACTGTGTGTCGCCATCAGCACCGCAGTGCCACTCTTGTTGATTTGCTGAAATACCTTAAGGATGCCATTGGAAACGGAAGGATCAAGATTTCCTGTTGGCTCATCTGCAATCAGAATAACCGGTTCGTTGATGAGTGCCCTGGCAATAACTACTCTTTGCTGCTCACCTCCTGAAAGCTGATGTGGCATTTTTTTCTCCACCGAACCAAGCCCCACCTGCATCAGCACTTCGGCAAGCCGGCTTTTTGTCTTAGCACCCTCTTTCCATCCTGTAGCTTTCATCACAAAAGTGAGGTTTTCACCTACTGTGCGATCGGGAAAAAGCTGAAAGTCTTGAAAGATGATACCGATTTTTCTTCTCAACAACGGGATCTCCTTAGGTTTGATTTCACGGATATTAAACCCCGCTACCTGTGTATCGCCAAGTCGAAGGGGGAGGTCTCCGTATAAGGTTTTAAGCAAAGATGATTTACCTGATCCGGTACGTCCTACAAGAAAAACAAATTCTCCTTTGGCAATCTCAAAGGAGATATTATTCAGCACCGAATTGTGATCCTGAAAAATAGTGGCATCTGCTACTCGTACTACAGGGTCTGTCGAAAACATAAACCTTAAATCCTAAATCTTAAATCCTAAATCCTAAATCTTTAAACTCCTGCGACTGATAACCAGAACAGGTAACTGGCAACCAGCAACCAGTAGCTTCATCACCCATTGGCTTTTTTATGATCAGCCAAAAACTTCTCTAACCCACTGTCAGTGAGGGGGTGCTTCAATAAATCCATAATCACTTTCAACGGGCAAGTCACAACATCGGCTCCTATTTCTGCACATTTGATGAGGTGCATGGTATGTCTGATGCTGGCGGCAAGAATCTCAGTCTCGTAACCGTAGTTGTCATAAATGTGACGAACCTGTGCGATCAAATCCAACCCATCCTGTGAAATATCGTCAAGCCTTCCAATAAAGGGAGAAAGGTAACTGGCGCCTGCCTTTGCAGCCAAAATGGCCTGGCCCGGAGAAAAAACTAAAGTGCAGTTGGTTCTGATGCCTTCGCTGTGGAATTTCTTGATGGCTTTTATTCCTTCTTTGATCATCGGCACTTTCACTACGATTTTATCATCAATTTTGGCCAGTTCCTTGCCTTCTTTAATAATGCCATCAAACTCAGTGGATATTACCTCAGCACTCACGTTATTATCCACAATGCCACATATTGCCTTATAGTGACCCTTGATGTTGTCTGCTCCCGAGATACCCTCTTTCGCCATAAGCGAAGGGTTCGTGGTTACACCGTCTAAGACCCCTAAATCATAAGCTTCTTTAATTTCCTGAAGGTTGGCAGTGTCGATGAAAAATTTCATAGATATAAATTGTAGTGAAATGATATTTCTGGCTACAAAACTAACAGAAAATGCAGGATTTCAGGAATCTGGAGGGGAGATAAAAAGGGCAAACCGAACATCGCACCGCTACGACTACCTACCCTTGCTACCTTCCGGTCCTGGGGGAGTTCAGCAGGAGCTGGTCGTGCCGATTTGCCGGCCGCAAAGGTAAGGGATAAGCACCAAAGCGCAAACCTTATGACCAACGCTATTTTGCCAATCCTGAGAGATAAAGATTGAATTCCATACCCGACACTTCTTCAAATCCGTCAGCTTCCAAATCCTCCAGGATGTCTTCGTCAAACTGCAATTCCCTTGTTTCCAGGTCTCCATTGGCATGAACAATGAGCTCGAGTCCTTTCAGGTGAACAGGATTCAGCCTGACAAAAAGTTTTGACCCTTCCATTTCTTTTTTGAAATATTGGTGCACGATATTTGACTGGATACTCATAAAAAATGCGGCAGTTACCAAATAGCCTTGAGACGGAAAGGCTTTTCATTCAGCGCCTAAAATACGAAGATGCAGAGGAAATCTTTTACGCTTATGCCAGTAAGTTGGAGGCTACCCGGTTTGTATCATGGCCAGTCCACAAAACAGTAGCCGATACTAATAAATACCTCCGGCAAGCTGTCCAGGACTGGAACTCGGGATTAGAGCACAGTTACTCGATCAGAACGAAATCCGATAACCGATTGATAGGATCGGTGGGCGTGATCAATGAGAATGGAAATGTTCAGTTTGGGTATGTATTGAGTCCCTCTGTTTGGAATAGAGGCTATGCCACGGAAACCGTTAACGAGATTTTGAAGCAACTTATAACGCTGAATGGAGTATACAGGATATGGACTTTTGTAGATGTTGAGAATACAGCCTCACAGAAGGTATTACAAAAAGCAGGACTGGTGGAGGAGGCCAGATTGACCAAATGGCACCGGTTTGTAAATCAAAATAATCAGCCTAAGGATTGCGTCCTTTACCTATGGCCCAAGCAAAAGAAATGAACCTTTCTGAGAAATTGTTTGACGAGTTTGAGCATGAAATTGCCAAAAGCGAATACCAGCGGGCTTTGATGTTGGCAGGTGTGTTTTTTGTAGCCATAGTTGTTATGTCGCTCAATTTTTTTCTGCTCGATAATAGCGTGGTTAAATTTTACGGAGGCACTTCTATTTATTTTCTCACCATCACCTACATTTTAGTTTTTATCCTGTATGAATTAGGTGTCATATGGTTTATAAAAAAGCGGACGGGTGAGGGTAAAAGGATAAGCACGCGGTTTAAGGTTACACAAACAACCATCGAAATTACCTACATGAGTTTACTGATTCTTTATATCATTGATATCAAGAACATCTACTTGTTTATAGATTCTCCAGTACAGTTTATTTATTTCTTCTTTATTATACTTTCTATCCTGCATCTCGACTATCGGATAACCTTGTTGTGTGGGGTGCTCTCCGCAGTGCAGTTCGGCTTAATTGTGTTTTATGCCTACAACTTCGCAGATATCCCGGTAAGGTATATGCCTTCACTGCCGGAGAACGCCTACTACGTGCGTTGTATCATCTTTGTGTTGTCTTCTGGTGTTGCGGCTTTTGTGGCCAATGAAGTAAAGCGCAGGGTAAAATCTTCCCTGGATTTCAAATTGCAAAAAAGCAAAATTGAAGTTCACCTGGGACAACAAGTTTCGAGGGATATACTCACTACATTAACTAAGGATGGCGGAAAACCAATGAAAGCGGATGCTACGGTATTGGCGTTAGACATACGGGGCTTCACAAAATTTGCTGAAGGGCTTAGCCTGGATGAAATACAGGATTTTCAGAATAAATTTTTCGGACCGATTCTCGATATTATCAATCAACATAGAGGAGTAGTGAATCAAATCCTGGGAGATGGCATAATGGCAACTTTTGGAGCGCCAAGCCCCAACCCTTTACACGCAGACATGGCTTTTCAGTCGGCACTTAAAATTTTAGAAAAAGTAAGTCAGTTGTGCAGGGAGGGAGTGATCCCCGAAACAAGGATTGGCATGGGTATCCATTCGGGAGAAGTAATAACGGGGAATATTGGAAATGAAAACAGAAAACAATATTCGATCAGTGGTAAGGCGGTAATCATTGCCTTTCGATTGGAGCAGCTGAACAAGGAGTACAACTCTCAATTACTGATATCGGAAGAAGTGCGCAGAAATATTGTGAGAGGAAATGTTTCCATAGCAAGCCTTGGCCAGGTTCGCCTCAAGGGCCTGGAGAGCCAGATAGAAATTCATCATGTAGATTATGAAGGGTAATAGAAAATGAGCATCGAGATGAGAAAGGCTAAAATCGATGCGACAAACCCATACATAAAAATACTGTAAGAGATTCTCAATAACTTGTATTTCCTGGCAAGCACTTTACCATTGAAGTAAATATCCTTAATAATGCTGCTGTACAAAAAGTCAGCGTCTTTCATCATTTCCTTTACACCCCATTCGTAATTCTCAAGCTGCATGCCATGAAAGTTGCCAAAGAAAAGAAGATTCGTTTTTTTCTTTTTGATGTCGTCAGTGGTGAATTTACCTGATGATATATTAGGACGGGTAGCCAATACAGCATACACTATGGTAAGCAGACAAGACCCCACCAGCATGAGTGTAGGAATTAGTAAATCCGGAAATTCTTCTAGTTTTCTAAAAAGTACAGACACGATCACAGAAAGAATAATGGCATTGATCGAAACCATGATATTGGCTTTGGAGTCGGCCATCTCGCTCAGTGTTATATGGTTCTGTGAGGTGATGCGAAACATAGTTTCTACGCCTCGTTCAGGGCGATTGGTTTTGTCTAGCTTGCGCTGCAGCTTTTCTAACTCTTTTTCTAACTCCTTTAAATACTTCTTGTCTGAATTAGGTTGAATCTCCTTCTTAAGGCGTTTGATATTTTTTCTCTTGCTCTTTTCCAGAACAGTTTTTCCGTAATCAGTAAAGTAAGTGTGTCCCTCAAGAAACTTTAAGTTGTACTTTACCCATTCTTTATCCGTAAACTCTTTTTTGTTAATATGAGCCAGTTCTTTGCGAAGTCTTTGTCCGGTCTCCAGCAAATCTTCGTTGGAAAGGTGATGTAAATCAGCATCGCAAACGACCATGTCAACAATATCTTTAGGGGCTTGAGGCATTTCTGTCGCCTCGATGGCTTTACACACAGCACTGATTTTATCAGGAGAAGCCTCCCACTCGGTAAGCATCTTTTTCGCAGCCTCAACCGAATTGGTCTCGTGATCCTCGCACCCCATAATATACCCGGTATCATGAAGCCAGGCAGCAATGGTTGCTGTTTCCATCTGATCCTCGGTCAGATTGCTTTTTTCTCCAATTTCTTTTACCGCTTCTGCAACTTTTTTGGTGTGATAGATATTATGATAGGCGTAGGAATCATTAAGTTGAGAAAGGGTAGCCTCAGCGTATGCTTTTGATTTTTCAATAAGGGCGCTATTCATTATTCTTATTATTATATAAAACTATTAAAATTTGAGCAGAATTTTAGTCGTAGGCAGACTTCTGTACGTACGGAAAGGTTGAGTATTTTTGATAATTGAAATGGAGTAAGATGAGATGTATAGCTATAATAGGTTGGATCATTGTTTCGGGAAGTGTTGCCCTTGCCCAAACGAAAACCGAGCGCGATCAATATTACCTGTATTTGATTGGTGATGCTGGTGAGCCCACGGTGGCCTCGGCACCTTATATACCTACTATTCAGTCTCAATTGTCTATCAACGATAAAGTTTCATCATCCATTGTGTTTTTAGGCGATAATGTATATCCGAAAGGATTGGAGGAGGAAGATCATAAGGGAAGGCAGGAAGGTGAGCAGATTTTGAGAGACCAGGTGGCGATGGCAGGCAATCGAGCTAGCGTGTTCTTTGTTCCTGGCAATCATGATTGGAAAAAGGGCAAAAGGGATGGACTGCAGCAAATAGGAAGGCAGCAGACATGGATAGACTCTCTTTTAAATGATAAGGTTAAATTATTTCCTCAGAATGGATGTCCTGGTCCGGTAGAGGTATCGCTTTCTGACCAGGTCACCCTGGTGATGATTGATTCTCAATGGTGGCTGCACCCATGGGAAAAGCCGGAGGGTGAAACGAGTGATTGTGAGAACAAATCCAGACCCGAAGTGCTGGCTTCCATTGAAGACATACTTCAAAGAAACCGTGGGAAGCAAGTGATAATAGCGGCCCATCATCCTATCTATACGTATGGAGAGCACGGTGGTGTATTTACTTTAAAGGATCATATTTTTCCGCTTACCGCTGCTGAGAAGAATTTTTATCTGCCACTTCCTGTGATAGGCTCCATTTATCCTGTGTATAGAAAGGTATTCGGCAATATCCAGGATATCGCACACCCAGTCTACAAAGACTTCAGAAGCTCGCTCGAAGAAGTAATGAAGCAATATCCCGGAACTATTTATGCAGCGGGTCATGAGCATGGATTGGAATACATAAGCAAAGACAGCGTACATCACATAGTGAGCGGGTCAGGATCTAAATCCACCTTCGTGAAGCAAAAAGGCTTTGCGAAGTTTGCGCAATCATCCTTGGGCTTTGTGCGTGTAGCGGTTACATCAGAAAATAATGTAAGGATTGAGTATTTCGCTGGGGATAATCCAACACCTGTATTTACGCAGGCTTATTCAATTAAGGAAAAGCCAATGGAAGAAGAGGCACCAGTTGTAGCTGGAGATTTTGTAAGGGCAAAAGCCAGCATGCAATACCAGGCGACAGCAAGAAAAAAGAAATGGATGGGAGCCAACTACCGGGATGTTTGGGCACAGGAAATTGAAGCTCCCGTTTTTGATTTCAAATCACCTCAAGGTGATTTGAAGATTGTTCAAAAGGGTGGAGGTATGCAGACCCTTTCCCTTCGCCTTGAAGATGCAACGGGAAAGCAATACACATTAAGGTCAATCGAAAAATATCCGGAGAAGGCTATACCGGAAGCATTTAGGGAAACTTTCGCGAAGGACATCGTGCAGGATCAAATCTCTGCGGCACACCCCTATGGCGCATTGGTAGTTCCTTACCTGGCGGATGCAGCAGGGATCTATCATACCAATCCAAAAGTAGTGTGGCTGGCCGATGACCCAAGGTTGGGGGAATACCGAAAAACATTTGCCAATCGACTAATGCTTTTTGAAGAGCGCCCAAAGGGAGATGCAAAAGACATGGATTTCTTTGGCAATGCAGATGACATGGAAAGTACTTTCAAGGTAATTGACAAACTGGCGGACGATAATGACAATTATGTGGACCAGCAATTTGTTCTTCGGTCCCGGTTGTTTGACCTGTGGATTGGGGATTGGGACAGGCACGATGACCAATGGAGATGGGCAGAATTTGATAAGAAGGGGGGCAAGATGTATCGTCCCATCCCACGCGACAGGGATCAGGTCTTTTTTGTCAACGAAGGCAGGATTCCTAAAATGGCAAGTAAGAAATGGGCGCTTCCAAAGCTGCAGGGGTTTGATTATGATTTGAAATGGCCTGCCGGTTTTATGTACAATGCCAGGTATTTCGATAGAAGCTTCCTTACATCGCCCTCCAGGAAGGACTGGATAGATGAAGCAAAAAATTTACAGACTGTTCTCACCGATGAAGTAATTGAAAACGCGATAAGGCAATGGCCAAAAGAAATTTTTGATTTGCACGGTGAGGAGATCATCAAGAAACTAAAAGCCAGAAGGGAAAAACTAGTAGAGTATGGTCTGAATCATTACTATTTTTTGGCAGAAGCGGTAAATGTGGTAGGGTCCAATAAACACGAACTTTTTGAAGTAATCTATCTTGATAATGGTGATTTGGAGGTAGTGGTCCATAAAACCAAAAAAGACGGAGAAATCGACAAGGAAATTTACAGGCGCACTTTTGTTCATGGTGAAACAAAAGAAGTGAGGCTATATGGATTGGAAGGAAATGATCAATTCAGGTTCACGGGTGAATCAGATAAGTATATCAAGGTAAGGGTAATCACGGGCAAAGGAGATGATCGGTTTTCTTCTACTGCCAACCACAAGCCGTTGGTGTATGCCAAGCCTAAAGGAGTAGAAATTGAGGAGGGAAGTAAATTCAAAGACAGACGATCTTCAGATCCTTTGGTAAATGAATACAACAGGAAAGAGTTCAAGTACAATTTGCTGGCACCGCTGATCATCGCCAATTTTAATGTGGATGATGGAATATTTTTAGGGGGCGGTTTTCTGTCAACCCAACATGGATTTAGGAAGGATCCGTTTAAGGTGCGCCATTTGTTTTTAGGCAGCTACGCCATCAACACCAGTTCATTTAATTTTATGTACCAGGGCCGGTATACGGGTTTGATTAGAAAATGGAATGGTGAATTGGACCTGGATGTGAAGTCTCCCAATTTCGTGAATAACTTCTTCGGGTGGGGAAACGAATCAGTTTTTGACAAGAGCGTGGATGACAACCCTGCCCTGGGTATTGACCATGCCATTGAATACTACCGCTTGAGGTTCAGAGAGTGGTCATTGAATCTTAACCTTGAAAGACGAATTGGGGCAAACGGTTTTTTGAAACTCGGGCCATCATTACAGATCGTTGAATTGGAAAGGTCAGATGAAAATAGATTTGTCAAAGATTATGACGCTACCCTTCCATCAACCATTTTAGAAAAAACGAAAAACTTTGGAGGGGTAAATTACAGTTGGGGTATTGATAACAGGAACAACCCGGTTTTTACAACAAGAGGTTTGTACTTTGAACAAAGTACCCGATGGATGAATGACCTGGGATCCTCTAATTCATTCGGTAGTTATAACGCCTCACTGAGTTTATACCAGTCCTTCAAGTTGCCGGCCAAGGTTACCTTTGCATTTAGAGCCTCAGGTGGTTTTAATGACGGTGCTTATGAAATATACCAGGCGCAAATACTGAGTGGAAAAGCGGAACTCCGCGGGTTTAGAAAAACCAGATTTTATGGCGACAGCCGGCTGGTGTTTAACAATGAAGTAAGAATGAAATTGGGCGACATCAGATCCTATTTTCTTCCTGCCTCAATTGGAATCAACGGGTTCTATGATGTTGGTAGGGTGTGGTATGAGGATGCGACCGGAATAGACCCCACTGCAGCTACGGGCACATCCAGCGTTTGGCACAAAGGTTTTGGTGGAGGCATTTGGTTAACTCCATTTAATATGGCGGTAGTCTCCATTGAGGCTGCTCATTCCGTAGAAGGAACGCTGGGCTACTTCCGGTTAGGATTTCTTTTTTAACTCCTGTAGGTATAGAAGTGAAATAGGAAGAAGCAGAATAATGCTCATGGGAGCATGAGCTAAATACTAATTGAAGGATGTTCTGCCTCCTGTTTGGGGAGTTCAATTTGATCGATCAGTTTAAGCTCTACCCATCTTGCCATACTGTTTAAGTAATCAACAACATCCGATTTAATATTATGAGACAAATGCCTGTCCATACCGTTCAATACTTTCTGATCTGATAATTTTTCCAGATGGCGAAGGTCATCAATGTCAAATCCAAAATTCAACAAATCAGAGATAAGATCATCCATGCGCAGTCCACTGGCGGGGCAATAATCATTCAATTGCTCATTCCAATCTCCGTGCCCCTCCATCGCTCTCGTGTGAATTTCCTTTTTGGTAAGTTGTGTTACTTCCTGGGCCAGAAACCCGCAGTTGCAGGCCCCCATGTGACCCCATTCATAATCAGTGCTCTCACTAATCCTTTTTGCGGTATTGCGAAGGGCCTGAATCACTTCAATAGAAATTTTAGCCATAATATATTTATATTGAATCCCTCTAATTTAGTTGTCTTAACAGCAAAGTGCTAGCAATTGTTGTACTTACCTTTGTCTAATCAAAACCTTTTTTCTCAATGCGTCAATATGTAATCTTTTTTGTGCTGTTGATTCTGATCAGCGCCTGTGGTACAGAAACACAGAAGGAGACCACTAATGAAGGTCTGAATTTGGCTGACATGGATACAACTGTACGGCCTCAGGATGATCTCTTCCATTTTGCCAACGGGGGTTGGGTGGCCAGAACACAAATTCCTGCAGATAGAGGAAGCTGGAATAGTTTTAGTGAACTGTACGAACACAACAACGCCATACTGTTGGAGGTGCTTACGGAAGCGGCCAACAACCCAAATTACATTGAAGGCACAGATCAGCGAAAAGCATCTGATTTTTATAGCATCGGAATGGATTCCTTGCTGGCAGAAAAGATGGGCGCCTCTGTACTCCGCCCTACCTTGGCGCAAATAGAAAAAATCAACAGTCATGCAGCCTTGCAGGAATACCTGATTCAGCAGGAACTGGAAGGTGGGGGTGCCTTCTTTGAGTTTTCTGTATTTCCGGATTTAATGGATTCCAAAACCAATGCAGCATACCTCACATCAGGGGGATTGGGTTTACCGGAACGTGATTACTATCTGAAAATGGATGAGAAATCGAAGGAGACCCGACAAAAATATCAAGAGCATGTGATGAAGATGCTGCAGCTGGCAGGAGAAACGGTAGATCAATCGAAGCGATTTGCAGAAAGAATATTGGAATTGGAAACTCAGTTGGCCAGGGCTACACTCACTAAAGAAGAAAGTCGCAACCCTTCCAAATTATACAACAAAAGATCGGTACAGCAATTGAAAGTGCTTGTGCCGGACATCAATTGGGAAAAATATTTTACGGGGCTTGGGGTGGAGCAGGATAGCATCATCGTTACCGAACCTGAATTTATGCGGGAGTGTCAGAAAATTTTTGGCAATGAACGGTGGAGTGATATCCAGGTGTATTTGAAATGGGTAGCCATTCGGGGGGCGGCACCTTATTTGAACAATGCATTTGTTGCAGAAGCTTTTGAGTTCAACAGTAAGTATTTGAGGGGTACCGAAAAATTGCGATCACGGTGGAAACGAGTACTTAGTGTTACTGATAATTTATTAGGTGATGCAATAGGTCAACTGTACGTGGACAAAGCCTTTCCGCCAGAGGCCAAGAAAAAAGCCATGGAGATGGTGGAGAATATAAAATTGGCAATGGCCGACCGGATAAAGCAGTTGGATTGGATGACAGATTCAACAAAAAGAATGGCACTGAATAAATTGAGCGCCTTCAATGTTAAAATTGGTTATCCCGATGAATGGAAAAGCTATGCGGGTTTATTGATTGATAAATCACCTGAGTCATCATCGTATTATCAAAATGTTGTCAATGCCTCTCGCTGGGCGGTGAGAAGAAATATTGAAAAATTGGGAAAACCGGTGGATAAAAAGGAATGGGTAATGACCCCACAAACAGTGAATGCCTACTACAATCCTCTCTTTAATGAAATTGTATTTCCAGCAGGTATTTTGCAGCCTCCGTTTTACAACTACAAAGCGGATGAAGCAGTAAATTATGGAGGTATTGGAGCCGTTATAGGGCATGAGATATCCCATGGATTTGATGACTCAGGAAGCAAATTTGATGCGGAAGGAAATTTAAAGAATTGGTGGAAGGCGGAAGACCTTAAACTTTTCCAGCAAAAGGGCGATTCACTGGCACAACAATTCAATACCTATGAGGTGCTTCCAGATGTTTTTGTTCAGGGTGAATTTACATTGGGCGAAAATATTGGTGACTTGGGTGGGGTGACGGTGGCCTTCGAAGGATTGCAGCGGTTTCTGAGAGAGAATGGCCGACCTGGCCCGATAGATGGATATACTCCGGAGCAGCGCTTTTTTATTTCATGGGCTACCATTTGGAGATCGAAGGACAAAGAAGAAAGCTTAAGAACGCAAGTGAATACAGACCCACACTCACCTAATTTAATCAGGGCAAACGGGCCCATTACCAATGTGAAATATTTCTATGATGCATTCGAGGTTAAGCCCGGTGATAAGTTATACAGGGAAGAGAAGGATAGGGTAAAGATTTGGTAGATAATCAGCGCGAAATCCTAATATTTTGCGTGAGGGTTTGTAATCAATGTTCCGTTTAGTAATATTGCCCCACCAAACGACCAAATATGGGAAGAGGAGATAAAAAAACGAAGAAAGGAAAAATCTGGAAGGGTTCTTACGGAAACTCCAGAAAAAGGGCTGTGAATAAAGTAAAGCACACCCCTGTTGCCAAAGCGGCTGAGGAGGTAGAAGCTAAGCCAAAACCTAAAGCAAAAAAGGCAGCTAAGAAGAAAGCAAAGCCTGCTGATAAATAATGACAATCAATAAGAACATAGCATGCTGGTGGCATTTCCTGAAATCGGGGATTGGCTGCTTGTGCTATAGTTAAAATTATATAGTATCTACTATTGGAAGCCCGCCCCGAATCATCGGGGCGGGCTTCTTGTTTTTATACACTTTACGAAAATGAATTTTAAGGTTTACACACGATCGAAAAGGCTACTGGCGGATACCCTCACGCCTGTAAATATTTATTTGAAACTGAGGGACGTTTATGCCGGCAGTTTTCTGTTGGAAAGCTCTGATTACCACGGACAAGAAAACAGCCTTTCTTTGATCTGCTGCGATCCAATCGCCTCATTTCAAATGAATGGCGATAGACTTACTGAAAAATATCCTGACGGAAGCATTCACGATGAAGTGTTGGTCAACAGCAAGGATGTGGTGTCGCGCTTAGATCACTTTAGAAATTCTTTTGATGTTCAAAAGGAAGACACAAAATACATATCCAGCGGCCTTTTTGGGTATATGGCTTACGATGCCGTGCGATACTTTGAAAATATAGACCTGACCGTTACCAATAACCAGATCCCTGATATGCTGTACAAGGTATTTCGGTATGTAATTGTGATCGATCATTTTTCCAATGAGCTCGTGTTGTTTGAAAACGTAACATCATCGGATACTCCATCTGGTTTGGAGGATCTTCAAAGGATCATCTTCAGCAACCGGTTGAGCACATTTTCGTTTTCGGCAAGCGCTGATGAAGTCTCCAATATCTCAGATGAGGAGTATTTGAAAATGGTGGAGGCAGGTATTGCGCACTGTAAGCGAGGCGATGTATTTCAGATCGTTTTGTCAAGAAGATTCACATCGCAATTTAAGGGAGATGAATTTAATGTATACCGTGCGCTGCGCTCCATCAATCCGTCACCCTACCTGTTTTATTTTGATTTCGGAAGTTTCAAAATATTTGGTTCTTCACCTGAGGCTCAAATTCAAATCAAAGGAAAGGAGGCGTCCATCTTTCCTATTGCAGGCACCTTTAAAAGAACAGGCGATGATATAGAAGACGCAAAATTGGCAACCGCTCTGGCAAATGATGAAAAAGAAAACGCAGAGCACGTAATGTTGGTGGACCTGGCACGGAATGACATGAGCAGGGATGCAGAAGATGTGAAGGTGGAGGTGTTTAAAGAAATACAATACTACAGCCACGTTATTCACCTCGTATCTAAGGTGACAGGAAGAATAACAAACAGCTCCGCATTAAAAGTGGCTGCCAATACTTTTCCAGCAGGTACTTTATCCGGAGCACCAAAGTACAAGGCCATGATACTCATCAATGAATATGAAAACATCAACAGGAGTTTTTACGGAGGAGCCATTGGCTTTCTGGGTTTTAATGGAGATTTCAACCATGCCATTATGATCAGAACTTTTTTGAGCAAGTCCAATGAATTGATTACCCAGGCGGGAGCCGGTGTAGTAGCTAAGTCAGTTCCTGGAAATGAATTACAAGAAGTGAATAACAAATTAGCAGCACTAAGAAAAGCCATTAGACTGGCAGAGGAATTATGAAAAAGAACATGAAAGTTTTAGTACTGGATAACTACGATTCGTTCACCTATAACCTGGTATACCTGCTCAAAGAATTGGAGCTGGACACCACGGTAGTGAGAAACGATCAGATTGAAATAGAGGAGGTAAATGCATTTGATAAAATTTTACTTTCTCCCGGACCTGGTATTCCTGATGAAGCCGGCATCATGAAATCACTCATAAGAGAATATGGGCCTTCCAAGAGTATTTTAGGAGTGTGCCTGGGACATCAGGCAATAGCAGAAGTCTACAGCGCTTCCTTATTCAACTTGAATGAAGTGTTGCACGGTGTGACCAGTAAAACTTCTTTTCCGGATGAAAAGGAAATTCTTTTTAGGGGAATACCCCGGGAGATAGAAGTATGTCATTATCATTCGTGGTCAGTCGACCCCGACAGTATCAATGGAATATTGAAAGTGACAGCTGTGAATGATGCTGGTTTGATCATGGGAATTGCGCATACACGATTTGATGTCAAGGGAGTCCAGTTTCATCCTGAGTCGATCTTGACTACATATGGCAAGCAAATGATTGCGAACTGGATTAATAATTGACGACTGATGTTATGCAAAAATGTATTATTCTAAGAATCTACGGAGATACAACCCGAGAGCTTCAAGAGAAAGGATGCTCTGCTTACGCTGTGTGTATTTCTCTGTGATGCTCTGTGGTAAAAAAAATATCTATTTGTAACTCTTGTGAATAAATTTCACCATTTAAGTGAATAGAAGAATGAAAGA
Source organism: Cyclobacteriaceae bacterium (assembly GCA_039971015.1). GTDB lineage: Bacteria > Bacteroidota > Bacteroidia > Cytophagales > Cyclobacteriaceae > ELB16-189. Next base: position 174,899 of record JBDVKV010000028.1, on the reverse strand, counting down.
AATATTAAATGAACTGATAGGTTATCGCTCGCTCGATAAAGCAACTGCCAGGCAAGTGCTGATGGATTTGGCTTCTGACAAATACAATGCAAGTCAAATGAGTGCTTTTATAACGGTGTACATGATGCGCGCTATTACCATTGACGAACTGGAAGGTTTTAGAGATGCAATGCTGGAGTTGTGCATTCCGGTAGAAACTGATTTACCGGTGATAGATGTATGCGGAACCGGAGGTGATGGAAAAAATACTTTTAACATCTCTACGCTTTCATCATTTGTAGTGGCAGCGGCAGGTCAGCCGGTGGCCAAACATGGCAATTATGGTGTGTCATCGGTGAGCGGGTCTTCCAATGTAATGGAGCATTTTGGCTATCAGTTTTCCAACGATCTGGAAAAATTGAACAGGGAGATGGAGGTAGCTAATATTTTCTTTATGCACGCCCCATTATTCCATCCTGCTATGAAAAATATTGCGCCCATCAGAAAGGAGTTGGGGGTAAAAACATTCTTTAACATGTTGGGTCCCATGGTCAATCCGGCAAGACCACCCCGTCAATTGGTGGGAGTTTTTAGCCTGGAGATGGCACGGCAATATGGGTACCTCTACCAGCAGGGCAAAAAAGATTATGTGATCTTGCATGACCTGAATGGTTACGATGAGATCTCACTCACAGGTCCTTTTAAGATGTTTACCAATTCGGGGGAAGATCAGCTCGAACCAGAGGATTTAGGACTGCCTTTGATTAAGGCCTCTGATATAGCAGGCGGAGATACAGTAGAGGAGGCCGCTGTAATATTCAAAGCCATTTTAGAAGGCAGAGGAACAGAAGCGCAAAATGCCGTGGTAGCAGCCAATGCGGGTATGGCATTGTATTGCGGAAATAAAGAGGAAGGGATAGCCAACGCAATAGCGAGAGCGAAAGAAACACTTGAGTCAGGTGCTGCACTACAAACTTTTAAAAAATTGATAAACTGATCATGGACATCTTAAGTAAAATTGTAAAACACAAGGAAATGGAAGTAGCAGAAAGAAAAAGTTTGTACCCTGTAAAATTGCTGGAACAAAGTATCTATTTCGAAACACCTGCCATCTCACTTCAGCAGTACATAAAAAGAGGCGACAAGTCAGGAGTGATTGCAGAGATCAAAAGAAAATCTCCCTCTAAAGGTGATATCAATCCTTATGTTTCTGTTGAGCGCACTTCAATAGGATACATGCAGGCAGGGGCTTCCGCACTTTCGGTGCTTACTGACAACGCTTTCTTTGGTGGAAGCAGCGAGGACCTCACCACAGCCAGAAAATTTAATTTTTGCCCCATACTGCGTAAGGATTTTATGATCGATGAGTATCAATTGATTGAAGCAAAATCAATTGGAGCTGATGCGGTGTTGTTGATTGCTGCCATATTGGATCCGGTAAGATTAAAGAGTCTTTGCGATGTAGCCCATGCGTTGCAATTGGAGGTGTTGTTGGAAGTGCACGATGAAGAAGAATTGAAAGCTAACCTTGACGCCTTGCCCGATGTAATAGGGGTCAACAACAGAAACCTGAAAACATTTGAAGTGAGCACGGAATTGAGCAAACAATTGATTCAGTACATCCCCGATGATTTCACCAAAGTGTCTGAAAGCGGGATAGATACACCGGCAACTGCGGCCGACTTACGCACCAGCGGTTTTGATGGGTTTCTTATAGGAGAACTGTTCATGCGATCGGGCAGACCGGAACGTGCTGCAACGGAGTTTGTCAAAGAACTAAATCGATTGGAAAAGAAAACCAAAGCCCATGTCATCCATTAAGCTGAAAATATGTGGTATGAGAGAAAGTGCTAACATATACAGTGTGGCATCGACACGCCCTGACTTTATGGGTTTTATATTTTACAAAAAGTCACCACGCTATGTGGGTGAAAATTTTAGTGTTCCTCATGATCTTGATGCGAGCATTCAAAGAGTAGGAGTATTTGTCAATGGAGAATTGGATTCGGTAATTGACCTCGTTGCCAAACATCATCTGGATTTTGTGCAGTTGCATGGTGATGAATCTCCAGCATATTGTAAGGAGTTGAAGGAAAAGGGAATTGGGGTAATTAAAGTCTTTTCGGTGGATGATGGTTTTGATTTTGCAACCACAGATCAATACGCATCGGAGGTAGATTACTTTTTATTTGACACCAAAGGCAAAGCAAGAGGCGGCAATGGTGTGGCCTTCAATTGGAGCTTACTTGAAAATTATAAGGGAACGACTCCATTTTTTCTCAGTGGAGGAATTGATCCTGAAAATGTAAATGAAGTCTTTAGCGTAAAGCACGAGCAATTGTTTGCAATAGACGTGAACAGTGGTATTGAAAGTGCTCCAGGTAGTAAGGACATGTCGAAACTTAACTTGTTAATTAAGAATTATGTTGATAGATGAAAGAGGGTATTACGGGCAATTTGGCGGAGCCTTTATCCCTGAGATGTTGTATCCTAATGTAGAAGAGCTAAGGACTACGTATCGTTCCATCATGGAGAGCGCATCCTTCAAAAAGGAATTTGACCTGTTGTTAAAAACTTTCGTTGGAAGACCAACGCCACTCTATTTTGCTTCCCGAATTTCTGAAAAGTATAAAGCGAAAGTTTATTTAAAAAGAGAAGACCTCTGTCATACAGGAGCCCACAAAGTCAACAACACTGTCGGACAAATAATCTTAGCCAAACACTTGGGTAAGAGTAAGATCATCGCAGAAACAGGAGCGGGCCAACACGGAGTAGCGACTGCAACGGTTTGCGCGCTGATGGGCATGGAGTGCATCGTGTACATGGGAAAGGTGGACATGGAAAGGCAAAAACCGAATGTGGAGCGAATGAGAATTCTTGGAGCAACGGTAGTGCCTGCAGTGAGTGGAAGCATGACGCTGAAAGATGCAACGAACGAAGCCATGCGCCATTGGATAAGTAATCCAACAGATACGCATTATATCATTGGCTCTGTAGTGGGACCTCATCCATATCCTGATATGGTAGCACGATTTCAATCGGTCATCAGCAGTGAGATAAGAAGTCAGTTGATAGCCGAGCAGGGTAATCCATTCCCTGACTATGTGATAGCGTGTGTAGGTGGAGGAAGTAATGCAGCAGGTGCTTTTTATCATTATGTGGAAGAAGAACATGTGAACTTGATTGCGGTGGAAGCGGCAGGCAAGGGAGTGGACACTGGTGAGTCAGCAGCTACGACCGTTCTTGGAAAACCGGGAGTGCTTCACGGAAGTAAAACGTTGTTGATGCAAACAGCCGATGGGCAGGTGATCGAACCCTACTCAATTTCAGCGGGACTGGATTATCCGGGCATTGGCCCGATGCATGCACATTTGTTTGATATCGGTCGTGTACAGTTTTTAAATGCGACAGACGATGAGGCAATGACTGCGGGTGTTGAATTAAGTAGGTTGGAAGGGATTATCCCCGCCATTGAGTCCGCTCATGCCATTGCAGCATTGGATAAACTCACGTTTGATGCTGATGACGTAGTGGTTATTAACCTGAGTGGTCGTGGTGATAAAGACCTGGATACTTATATTCGTTATGGAAATTATTAAATCCTAAAGCTAAACCTCCACCCCCGGAAACCGGTAACTTGAAACTTGAAACCTGAAACATTTAAACCCTAAACTCCAAATGAAATACATCTTCCTACCGATCTTATTACTGACAATAAGTTGTTCTCCAAAAAAAGAAACAGTTATAGATGTAGTAGCTTATGAAAATGAAATCAATACCTGGCATGCCAACAGGGTCGAAACCCAATTGGTAGGAGACAACGGCTGGCTCAACTTGGCTGGATTGTATTGGTTGAATGAAGGCTTCAATACGTTTGGAAGTGACCCCTCCAACGATGTGGTTTTTCCGGAAGGTAAGATGGCGCCCAATGCTGGAACGTTTGTGGTACAGCAAGGCAAGGTGACCATGGAGGTGAATGAAGGAGTTGAAATTTTTCATGATTCAATCGCAGTCAATCACGAAGTGATCCATATCCCGGATTCCTCTTTTTATCCTGTAATGAGTTATGGCACATTGGAATGGTTGGTCATCGATCGGTCTGGGAAACTGGGCGTAAGAGTCCGCGACCTGGACAGTGAAGCGGTGAAAAAATTTACGGGAGTGGAGCGTTATCCCATCGATCCGAAGTGGAGAGTGGAGGCTACGTGGGAAAAATACGAACCCATCAAACACATCGACATTACCAATATATTGGGTCAAACGTATCAATCACCTTGCCCCGGAGCTTTGGTGTTTACTATCGATGGGGAGGAGTTCAGACTGGATGCAATCGATGATGGCACTGAGGGAGAGTACTACATACTTTTTGGTGATAAGACCAATGAAACTGAAACGTATCCCTCAGGGCGGTACATGTATGTGAAACATCCTGACGAAGAGGGAAAGGTAATTGTAGACTTTAATAAAGGTTATAACCCTCCTTGCGCATTTACGGAGTATGCTACTTGTCCGTTACCACCCAAACAGAATGCATTGAACTTGACCATCACTGCAGGGGAAAAGAATTTTGGTCACCATTAACTAGAGTTGGGGAGTAATACTTATGGAAGTAATAGAACAGAAGGAGAACAGAATCAATACGCTGTTTAAAAAGAACAAGAAAGAATTGTTGTCGGTCTACTATACTGCCGGGTTTCCAGTGTTGGAAGATACGGTGCGTATCGGAAAACTGTTGGAAGAGTCAGGAGCGGATATTTTGGAAATAGGAGTTCCTTTTTCTGATCCGGTGGCTGATGGTCCGGTAATTCAGGCGAGTAACAAAACAGCACTTGACAATGGAATGACATTGCGTTTGTTGTTGGATCAGGTGAAGGAGTTGAGATCTCAGGTGAAAGCACCTATTATTTTGATGGGTTATTTTAACCCCATCCTGCAGTTTAGCGTGAAGGCATTTTGCGAAGCAGCTGGGGCAGCCGGTGTAGATGGTTTGATTATTCCTGATTTGCCTTTGCTGGAATACCAGGAAATGTACCAGGCCACATTTAAAACCAACGGATTGCAAAATATATTCCTGATCTCACCCACTACTACTGAAGAACGCATCAGGGCAATAGATAAAGTGTCAGATGGATTTATTTATGCCGTTTCGTCTTCATCGACAACAGGAGCAAAGAAAGAATTTAGCAAAGAGCAGCGCGCTTATTTTGAACGATTGAAAAATATGAACTTGAAAAACCCCTTGCTCATTGGCTTTGGTGTTTCCAATCGTGACACTTTTGCTGCGGTATGTCAGTACAGTGCCGGGGCGATTGTAGGGAGTGCGTTCATCTCCATGTTAAAAGAAAGTAGTGATCTGGAAAGGGATATTCCGGAATTTGTAGAAGTATTAAAAGACAAGCAATGATCATTCAGTTAAAACAATCCGTTTCAGCGGAAGAAAAAGAAAGTATAGATAAAGGGATCACTGCGTTGGGGTATAAAACCACTGAGGTAAAAACCCAGATAGGAGAGTACGTTATCGGAATAGGAAAGAAGGACTATGATATTCGCCAGATAGGAAGTCTATCAGGCATAGCCGATATCCATCGGGTGTCGGATGATTACAAACTGGTTTCCAGAAAGTGGAAAGTGAAACGTACAGTCATTGATTTGGGAGATGGTGTGGAGATAGGTAATGGATCGTTGTCGATCATGGCAGGGCCCTGTTCCATCGAATCGGAGGAACAAATAGAAGCAACGCTTGCTCACCTGATTGAAAATAAGGTATCGATCATGAGGGGTGGGGTGTTCAAGCCACGCAGCTCCCCTTATGCTTTTCGGGGATTGGGTGCGGAAGGGTTGAAGTTGTGGGCAACGATGGCGCGTGCAGCCGGAATAAAAATCATCAGCGAAGTGATGCAGGTAAGCCAGATCGCAGAGATGTATGACTATGTAGATGTATTTCAGGTGGGTGCGCGTAACACACAGAATTTCAACTTGCTGGATGAGTTGGGTCAAATTGACAAACCTGTCATGATCAAGCGGGGAATATCGGGCACGCTGGAAGAGCTATTGTCTTCTGCTGAATATGTGTTCAGTGGGGGCAACGAAAAGCTGATTCTTTGCGAGCGTGGCATTCGCACCTATGAAAAAGCGAGTCGCAATACCATGGATGTCAATGCCATTCCGATTTTAAAAGAAAAAACGCATTTGCCGGTGGTGGCAGATCCTTCGCATGGCATAGGCTTGCGCCAATACGTAGAGCCGATAGCACTGGCGAGCATTATGGCGGGTGCTGACGGAATTATCTATGAAACGCATCAGCAACCGGAGAAAGCGTTTAGTGATGCCCAGCAAACCCTCGACTTCAGCGAGTCCCAACGCCTGGTGGAAAGAGCCAGAAAGGTATTTGAATTGAGGGAAAATTTTTAACTTGATCTCACGTCACTAAAAACCTTACCGTCATCGCGAGCGTAGCGTGGCGATCTCGCCATGATGCTTACATTGTGATTGCCACGTCCTTCGTCCTCGCAATGACGCACTAAACGGTTTTTAGTGATATTAATAATTTAAAATTCAACATTTAAAATTATGACCGTATACGGAATAAAGAATTGCAACACAGTAAAATCAGCGCTCGACTGGCTGAAGAAGAAAAAAGTGGACTACGAATTCCACGACTATAAAAGCAAAGGTATTACTGCAGCCAAACTCAAGGACTGGAGCAAACAGGTAGGGTGGGAGACGCTGGTGAATAAAAAAGGAATGACCTGGCGCAAGCTGGACGATACCGCCAAAGCCAAAGTCACCAACCTCAAAGCAGCCATTGACCTGATGACTACCCAAACCAGTGTGATCAAAAGACCTTTAATAGAAGTAGAAGGCAAAGTAATAGCGGTGGGATTTGATGAAGCAGAATACAAGAAGGTGGTGAAGTAGTCCTTGCGTCTTTGCGCCTTGGCGGTTAATAAACCCTCACTCCAAGGTTCGTGTCCTCACGAACCTATCTGCCCCTCATAAAATTACCCTTCGCATAGTCCTTATCAATCGTTAATTTGAAGCTTAAAATTTAACAGCTTCATGAGAGTATTCTATTCCCTTATTCTATCCTTGATTTTATCTGTTCCTGTTTCTGCTCAGGATATTAAAGCCCTTGTGGGCGGTACATTAATAGACGGTTTCGGAGGGCCTCCCATTCATAACAGCGTGGTGATCGTGCAAGGCAAGAAGATCATTAAGGTGGGCAGGATAGGTGAAGTCACAATTCCAACCAATGCTGAGGTGATTTCTACGGAAGGGATGAGTGTGTTACCGGGCCTTTGGGAAAGCCACGCCCACTTGCAATTGAACGGCCACACCGACTACGAACATTGGAGACCTACCTATAAAAAAATATTTGGTTCGGTGATCATGCCTTCTTCAGCACATCAGTTGTTATTGGCAGGCGTTACCAGTGCCCGCGACCTTGGCGGTCCGCTGGAAGAGTCCATTGATGTGCGTGACCGGATCAACCGTGGAGAAATTCCGGGGCCAACCCTGTACGTGTCGGGTCCCTTTATTCAGCATAAGCCTTATCCCGGCACTGAGTTTTATCGCTGGGGCGTCAATGGTCCTGATGATGCGAGAAAAAAAGTAAAGAAGCTGGCGGATGCCGGAGTGGATATGATCAAGTTCATCGACCATGACTTGATGACGATGGAAGAAGCGAAGGCCGCTGTGGATGAAGCCCATCGAAATGGCTTGCCCGTTGTGGCCCATTCGCATCGCCCGGAAGAAATAAGAAGAGGGTTGATTTTAGGTGTAGATAATTTCGAACATACAGGTTTGTCTTCCGCACCCAAATACCCGGATGATATTATGGACATGTTGGCAGAGCGTACAGCGCAAATGAACAAGGGACCGCTTTTCTGGACGCCTACAGTAGAAGGACTTTATAACTATGAATACCTGCGTGACAATCCCGAGGAATTGGACAACGACTCATGGCATCTTGGGCTTCCGGATTCCATCATAACAGATATAAAGCAATCTTTCCAGCACCCCGATCGGCTTTCTTACTTTCAACTTACCCCCATTCGCAAACCCACATTAGAAAAGAAGTTTAATCAATTGCGAGAAGCAGGAGTGGTAATGCTGATTGGTACGGATAGTGGTATCCCTATGAAATTTCATAGCCAGTCCACCTGGAAGGAGTTTGATGTGTGGGTAAATGAGTTTGGTGTTGATCCTATGCTGGCCATCAGGGCAGCCACCTACTGGCCGAGTAAAATGATGAAGGTAGACAACGAGTATGGTACGGTGAGCGAAGGAAAATATGCCGATATTATTGCGGTGAAGGGAGATGTGCTGCGCCATGTTTCATTGCTCTCGAAAGTAAACTTTGTAATGAAGCACGGTAAAGTGGTGAAGAACGAAAAATAGTAAACCCAATAAAATGATGTATAAAAATATTTTAACGATTATCATGCTGGCTGTGATTTTAGCAGGCTGTGGAAGTCAGCCCCAAAAGGAAACTCCTGAAGCAGGTTACGATCCGGAAGCACGGTTGAAAGAATTGAACATCACACTGCCGGAGCCACCGCAACCTGTTGCCAATTATGTGAATGGCGTTCGTACCGGTAATTTGATATTTTTAGCGGGAAAAGGACCCAAGCGCGCGGATGGAACAGAGATCACGGGAAAGTTGGGTCAGGATGTGTCTATTGAAGAAGGCTATGAGGGGGCCCGCCTGACAGCGATCAATCAAATGGCAGTGCTGAAGGCAATGCTTGGGAATTTGAATAAGGTGAAACGAGTTGTTAAAGTGTTGGGGATGGTCAACTGTGATCCTGCTTTTATTGATCAGCCTAAAGTCATCAATGGCTTTTCGGATTTGATGGTAGATGTCTTTGGAGAACGGGGAAAACATGCGCGCGCAGCGGTAGGTATGGCTTCTTTGCCACGTGGACAGGCAGTTGAAATTGAACTGGTAGTAGAAGTGTACGACTAGTATCATAAATAAATGGACGCAGACAAAAACCCGTATGCCGATCTCTTAGGCATAAAAGTAGTAGAGTTGGAAAAGGGGATGGCTCGAGTAAGCGCTGTGGTAAAACCAGAACACACCAATCATTTGGGTTATTCTCATGGTGGGTTTTTATACAGTGTAGCTGACTACGCTTTTGAATTGGCTTCCAATAGCCATGGGGTAGACGCAGTAGGATTAACAACCAGCATGGAGTTTCATCGGTCTTCAAAAGTGGGTGATACCATTGAAGCGATGGCACGCGAAACTCATTTAGGGAAAACGGTTGCTACGTACCATATAGAGGTAAGTAGTAATAACAAAAGAATAGCTTCGTTTACGGGAACTGTTTACAGAAAGTCAGGAGGGTAATGGGGTGCTTTACTATGGTTTCTCAACCAGGGTAGTTTGATCCTTTTCATTCTCAGCGGCTATCCACTTCTTGGCTTCCTGGGTCGAGTTGAATACTTTCATCTCCAAATCATATACATTCATAAACCCCTTTTGGTTGATAAATTCACTATGGTTCAGTTCGTTTTGAAGGATGAGCGCAATTCTTTTTAGCCCCGCCTGTTTCAGTTCTGCTTTGTGATTGGTCCTCCAGGTATTGAGTTCATCCTCTTCTCTGTCTACCACACTGGTAATATTAGATATCCAGTTTGCGGTTTGGTAATTTTTAATAAAATCAATGCTCTTTCTGAGGATATCCTTAGTTTGTGGAAGGGTGCCTGTTTTTTTCCAATTGATGGCTATAAAGTTAAGAGGTGCATTATAATAAAGTGTTGCAATATTATTATCCAATAAAATTTGCTCTTCTAAATTGTCGTGCTTTGTAAAATAAAGGGTAAATGTAGTTCCTTGATGAAGAACACTATTTACTTTAATTTCTCCTTCCAATGCTTCAACCTGAAGCTTTACGAGAAAAAGCCCAAGCCCTCTTCCCTCGGTGTGGGTGTGAAATCGTTTGTATAAGCCAAATAACTTGCTGCCAAATGTATCCAGATCAATGCCCAGGCCATTGTCTTCAACTACTATCTTTACCCATTCATCAGTAGAAGAGGAGGTAATCGCAATTACTGGTTTTCTTTCCGGAGACCTGTATTTAATGCCGTTGCTGATGAGGTTATAAAGAATGCTGCGGAACATGGGGCGTACCGAATAAATAAAGGGGTGTTGGTCAAAGTCCAATTTCAAGGTCACGTTCTTTTCTACGATATCTCGTTTCAAAAGCTTTTTGATATCCTCAACTTCGGCTTTCAATGAAAGTTTTTGTCTTATTCTGGTGATGTCATTCCTGATGTCAATAATATTTCCGAGATCTTTGATGGTAACATCCAGTGTGCTTACTGAGTCCTTTAAATGACTAAATATTTCTTCATTGTTCTTGTTCAGATTTGATGGGTCGAATAAGCTGAGTAGGCCTGTAAGACTGGCTACCGGACCCCGAAGGTTATGGGAGACAGTATAGGAAAACTGCTGAAGCTCATTGTTGTGTCGTATGAGTTCTTTGTTGGTTTCCGTTAACTGATTGTTTTTATCGATTAGCTCTTTATTCAGTGTTCTGTTTTCCTGAGCCAGTTTTTCGCGTTGCTCCCGAATGATTTCTGACGCGGTCAGTATTTCTTTTTGCCTTTCCGAAAGTTGCTGAATGAGGGATTCATTTTCCTTTTCAGATTTCTCAAAACTGTATTTAATAAAAAAGGTGCTCCCCGCTAATACTAAATAATTATAAATAAAAATGAAATTCATAAAGTAGTAGTTAGGCGAGGTGAATCCCAACTCGTAGTATCCGGCATTGAACAATGAATGCAAAGGGTCATAAAGCACTAAGGCGAAAAAGGAGAGCAGTAGCCCAAATGAAATTTGTAGTTTTTCCTTTAATGAAAACAGTATAAAAGGTAAGATGGAGGAGCAAAGGATAATAATTCTAAATTGAAAGTATTCAAACTCCTCCAGAGAATCCAAATGGTCGAACTTGTCCAGAATGGAAATAAAAAGTGAGGGTAGGGTGATAAGGATAATAAGTACAAGTCGGCTCCAGCTGATTTTGCCAAAATGATTAAGAACCAGTGGAATCAGGAATGTAAAAGCAGCAATCAGTGATAACCGCGTGGAAGTAATCCAATGAAAATAGGCCAGCGCAATAGCGAAAAGAATAAGCACCAACAAGAAAATGATAAAGCTGACTCTGTTGCATGTTCGTATATATCTTCTTTCGGTTGGGTCGGTGCCGAATTGAGTTCCTATATCACTTATGGTTCGCCAGACTTTCATGTTGGAAATAAAGCAATATAACCACTTGAGTATTTTAATCCTTAGTCTCACTATCAAAATTTGGTATCTTTATCACGCCTTTAAGAGATAAGTAGCAGATGACAGAGACAACGCTTAAAAAACAAAAGAAGAAGTCGAGTGTGGATAAAAAGACGCTAGAGCATGCCTATGAGCTGATGTGCACAGCCAGACACATGGCAGATTGCTATGAAGAGAACAGAGAGATATGCAGTAAGTACGTACATAGCACCTCCAGAGGGCATGAAGCGATTCAGCTGGCGGCTGGACTTCAATTAAAAGATTTTGACTTTGCGTCTCTGTATTACAGGGATGAATCAGTTTTGTTGGGTATGGGTTTGCAACCCTATGAACTCATGCTGCAACTGATGGCAAAAAAGGATGATCCTTTTTCAGGAGGCAGAACCTATTATGGCCACCCTGCATTAAAAAGAAAAGGGTTTCCTACGATTCCACATCAAAGCTCTGCAACCGGTATGCAGGCGATCCCGGCCACCGGTATGGCACATGGTCTGTCTTACTTAGCGTCACAAGGATTGTTGAAAGGAAAGAACAAACCTGTTGTGTTGTGTTCTTTGGGCGATGGGTCAGTTACTGAGGGAGAGGTAGCAGAGGCCTTTCAAATGGCGATATTAAAAAAGCTTCCTATAATCTATCTCATTCAGGATAATGATTGGGGTATATCTGCCACAGGAAAGGAAATGAGGGCAATGGATGCTTATGAATATGCGGCTGGCTTCAAAGGGCTGGAACGCATGCGGGTGGATGGAACAAAGTTTGAAGAGAGTTATGCAGGTATTGCAAAAGCAATAGACTATGTGCGCAAAAACAGAGCACCAATTTTAGTGCACGCAAAATGTCCATTGTTAGGGCATCATACCTCTGGTGTGCGGAAGGAATGGTACAGGGGAGATGACCTGGCCGTGCACGAGAAACAAGATCCGCTGGCCAAGTTTGAGACCTCATTAAAAGCAATGAAGTTCACTGCTAAAAGGCTTGAGGAGTTAAAGAAAAAGGCGTCATTAAAAGTAGATAAGGATTATAAAAAGGCGTTGGCTTCAGCCGATCCGGTGCTGGAAGATTTTGATACGCATGAGTTTGCCCCTACACCTGTTACTGAAGAGAAAGGCAATCGCAGTCCCAAAGGGGGAGAGAAAGTGGTGATGGTGGATGCGGCTCTTCATGCTGTAGAAGAAATTTTAAAGAAGCACCCCGAAGCTCTGCTTTACGGCCAGGATGTGGGAGGGAGATTAGGTGGTGTATTCAGGGAAGCAGCTACATTGGCTCAAAAATATGGGGAAGAACGTGTGTTCAATACCCCCATTCAAGAGGCTTATATCGTTGGATCGACTGCGGGTATGTCTGCAGTAGGAGCCAAGCCGATCGTTGAAATTCAGTTTGCAGATTACATCTGGCCGGGAATCAATCAACTGGTGGAGGAGCTTTCTAAAAGTTGCTATATCACCAAAGGAAAATTTCCAATTCAGTCTTTAATAAGAGTTCCCATTGGAGCCTACGGTGGTGGCGGTCCTTATCACTCAGGAAGTGTGGAGTCCGCTTTGTTAACAGTGAGGGGAATCAAGATCGTTTACCCTTCCAATGCAGCAGACATGAAAGGGCTTTTGAAAGCATCTTTCTATGACCCTAATCCGGTGGTGCTGTTGGAGCATAAAGGGCTGTACTGGAGTAAAGTACCCGGAACACTGGATGCAAAAATGGTGGAGCCGGATAAGGACTACATTATTCCGCTAGGCAAAGCCAATAAAGTACAAACAGCGGACGACAATAAAATTGCCAGCGGTGAATCTGCAGTGCTGATCACGTACGGAATGGGTGTGTACTGGGCTAAGGAAGCGTCCAAATCATTTGAAGGTCAGATAGAGATATTGGATTTACGCACACTTAATCCGCTGGATTGGGAGGCAATCGTTGATTCAGTGAAAACGCATGGAAGAGCATTTGTACTCACCGAGGAACCTTTAATGAACTCGTTTGCAGAATCAATTGCGGGAAGAATTTCAAAAGAGTGCTTTACTTATTTGGATGCACCTGTGTGGACTTACGGAGCCGCAAATCTACCAGCAGTTCCGTTGAATGTAGATTTGGAAAAGATGATGCTGCCGAACGCGGAGAAAGTAAAAGGTGAACTGAAAAAACTACTCGACTTCTAAATCCAGCACCCGGTATCCAGCATCTAACATCTAACATCCAGCATCTAGTCCCGATAGCTATCGGGACTAGAAAGGATACCCAATACCAATATTGTAAATCACAGGCTCACTGTCAGTACCAAACGGACGGAAGAACTTCAGATCATCCAGCACAAAACGGTCTCCCTCTTCCCTGGCAGGATCGTGCACTTTAATTCCTACGTCAAACCGAAGTACAAGAAACGAGAAGTCAAACCGCAAACCAAAACCGGTACCAACAGCAATTTCCTTGTAGAAGTCATTAATTTGAAATTGAGTGCTGCCTTTCCAGGAAGCTTGGTTGGGTTCAGTGCTGCTGGACTCAAGTTGATTCTCATCAAAAGACCACACATTACCCCAGTCAATAAAGATCGCACCGTTCACAAATCCAAATAATTTTTTTCTGAGTTCGATACTCCCCTCCAAAAGAATTTCCCCGGGCTTCTCAAAGCTGTAGTCAAAATATCCGTCCTGGTCGGGGTCCTCACTTAACAAGGGTGGCGCTGAGCCCACTCCCAACCTCCGGGGACGCCAGGCACGTACACTGTTACTTCCTCCTGCAAAGAAATACTTTTCATAAGGCAATACACGCTCATCAGTATACGACCAACCTATACCTGTATTGATGCGGTAGGCCAATACAGAGTTACTATTAAGGATTCTGTTTTTTCTATAATCAGCATTAAGTCGTAAGTATTTGAAAAGTTGAAGGCTGTCTCTTTCTACAATTCCAGGGGTATAGAGTTGACTAAATGTTCCCCCGCTTTCTGCTTGCACCCTCAGGAATTTTGAGTTAGAGATGGTGTTTCCGTAGTTCTCCGGGTTCCACGTCATGGAGAAAATCATACTACTTACAAATGATGGATTAAATGATAATCGTATGTTGTTTCCCTGTGTGGCACTGAGTTCATCCAGTAAATCACGAAAATCATCGTCCAGCGTAGATCGTATAATATTTAGATTAGCCAGCGTAAAGGAATATTGAGTAGTGTTTTTTTTCTGCCAGGAATAGGTATAGGAAAAAGTAGTGGTTTCCCGTTCATATTCAGGTCGCTGAGAGTAGGTAAAACCACCCAGTATTTTTGTTTTGGGATTGAGCTTTCCCATTCGGTTCTGCGCTTCTTTACTCATCGGTATTAAAAACTGAGGAAATGTAATGGTAGCGTTGAGTCCGGCTTCAATGCTTTTATAGAAGTTCTCACTATCTGTTGCAGAAGCCACACCTTCAAAACCTGCTCTGCCGTTTAACTCAAAAATTTCAATCCCTCCGAAAAGGTTACGCTTGAGGAAACTCATATTGTAATAAGGTCCGGGAAAACCTTGTGTCACTGTAAGCCCCGCCTCGTTCGACCATGAATATCGGTTGAGCGCACTGGAATATAAGTTGGCTATGAATTGACCTCCGGAAGAATCGTAGTTTATATTAACAAACTTGAACATACCCAGGTTGGCTAACTGGCGTTGTGTATTGATGGTGTTGGTACGGCTGTATAAACTGTCTTTGTGAAAGAATACACGTTGGCTTAAGATTCTTTTACTGTATTCGTTGCGATAGTATTGATAGGAAATATCCCGATAAGGCACAATTTGTCTTTTGCCCCTGCTGTTACTGGCTGTTGGCGTATTGGCATCTGTGATAAATATAATAGAGTCAATTCGAAACTGCTTGTGCGCTGAAAGACGTGCAGGGTTGAGAATGTTGAGGCGTAACGCTATTTTGTGATAACCACCAAAGGTGGTGTCAATGTCATACTCCACGTAGTCACGCCCGAAGGCATAAAACCCGTTATCTTTTAATAGGTTATCAATCCTTTCCCGCTCCAGGTTCAGCGTGCTTTGATTGAACTGATCTCCCTTTTTAATCAGACTTTCACTAATGTATTCTTCATATAGGCTTTCTATTTTTTTATCGTCAATACTATGTGATAGGGAATCATAGAAGTAGGCTGCTTTGGGAGTGATGTGGTACTGGATGGAAACTTTTTTTCCTTTCTCTGATTTTTCAATAGCTGCCGTGGCTTCAAAATACCCTCGGGTAAATAAGTAATCCGTCAATTTTTCCGCAGAGAGCGCTACACTGGAAGAGTCATAGACAGCAGCTTCCTCACCCCACTGCATAAACATGTTTCCATTTTCAATCTTTCCGTTCAGTACATCAATCTTGTTTTGCTTTCTGTATTGGTAGGCTGATTTCTTACTCTCGCTTTTAGTGTTGGCAATTTTGCGGTTGAATTTTGTTTCTATTTTTTCCTTCTTGGCTTTAAATTTTTCCGGGTTGTACCTCTTTTCTCCCGTGTAGTACATCCAAACCAAAGAGTTGATGGGCATTCCTAAAAACCTTCTGTTGGTTTTCTGGACATAAAGATCATTGAGCCCTTCTTTCTTAAAACCTTTCGGAACAATCACCTTTTGCTTATAAAGCAGCTTTTCTCCAGGTTCCAGATATCGGGTGCCCAAACACCCAGAAAAGAGGATTGATAACAGGCCGGCCGTGAAAAAATATCTAAATTTCCCCTTCAAAGTCAACATATGATTAGTAAGAGCCAGATCAAATTCATCAAATCCTTGCAATTAAAGAAATACCGCAAAGAGGAGCAATGTTTTGTTGTTGATGGGGAAAAAGGGGTGAAAGAAGTACTGAACTCAGATTTCAAAATCGAGATGTTGTTGTGCACCGAATCTTTTAGTGAAAAACAGGAAGATGTATTGAAAGGTGTAAAAGCAGATAAACTCATAGTCTCAGAAAAGCAGTTGGCTCAGTTAAGTTCATTTCAAACTAACGGAAGTGTGCTTGCCGTTGTAAGGCAAAAACCAAACCAATTGCCTGTATTGGGGCAAAATGAATTTATTTTGGCATTGGACGATATTAGGGATCCGGGGAATTTGGGTACTATTATCAGAACCGCAGACTGGTTTGGCATTAGAAAAATTATTGCATCAGAACAAACAACGGATTGCTATAACCCCAAAGTAATCAACTCCACCATGGGTTCTTTTACAAGGGTTCAGGTGGGTTATGGCAACCTTTTGGATATCCTCCCTCAGTATGGCGCTTCAGTCTACGGAACCTTCATGGAGGGAGAAGACGTGCATGTCAAGTCTTTTAAGCAACGAGGTGTGATTGTAATAGGGAATGAAGCCAACGGGATTTCTTCTGAAGTTCAAGCTTTGATTACAGATAAAATCACCATACCAGGGGTAACAGGTGCAGAGTCCTTAAATGCAGCTGTGGCAACAGGAATTGTGCTGGACAATTGGAGTCGTCTAAAAAAATGATTGACTGCCATCACTGGCTTCATCAGATATTCGCTGAGCATGTGCTTTGCCCAAATACCTGTCAATAACATAATGACCCGCATAAATAACGGGAGTCAGCGCAACGGCCACTAAAAATTTGTAGATGTAATTGGTGATGCCTATGGCGATAATTTGTGAGGTGCTGAATATTCCTGAGAAAGCAATGAAGAGTACAACAAAACTATCCACCAATTGTGATACCAATGTAGACCCCGTTGCCCTGAGCCAGAGTTTTTTGGGGCCTGTTATTTTGCGCAACTTTTGAAAGACAAAAACATCTACCAGTTGCCCGATTAAAAAAGCAGTGAGCGATCCAATAATAATACGCTGCCCTTGCCCGAAAATTTTATTGAAAGCAAAGTCAATGTTGAAATAATTTCCATCGGCATCGGTACTATTCGCATCCAACCACCAGCTGGCAGGTGGCAGGTTCATCGATAGGAAAATGACAATGAATGAATAAGCGATTAAACCTGCAGTGAGGTAACTGATTCTTTTTACTCCCGGCTTACCAAAGTATTCATTGATAAGATCGGTAGTTACAAATACAACCGGCCATATGACTACACCTGCTGTCAGGTTAAAATCCATAGTGAATCCCAGTATGTTGATGTGAGCGGGGGAAAGCCCTACAGTATTTTCAAAAGAAAATATTTTAACCCCAATCATTTCAGCGATAAGCGCATTGGTAAGAAAAATGCCACTCAGTATAATAAAGAGATTATTTTTCTTGCGGGTAAGTTCGGGATTCATAGACTTTCAAGATCTATGGTTTCTCCTTCAATTGCAAGTTTTGTGTTTTTGAAAACAGTAGCTGCCTCAGTCTGCAAGGCATCAAGTTCTTTGTACCTGGCAGAGTAGTGGCCGATTAACAGGCATTTTACCTCCGCTAAGGTGGCAATTTTGGCTGCTTGCAAAGTGGTGCTGTGCAGTGTCATGGCGGCCTTGTCTTCATGCTCCTGCATAAAAGTAGCTTCATGGTAGAGCAAATCCACACCCTTGATTTGATCTGCTATTTTCTCATCATAAGCCGTATCGGAACAATAGGCAAAAGAATAGGAGGGGCGAGGAGGAAGGGTGTAGTCCGTATTTTTATAAAGGAGATTGTTATTTTCATCGAATACATCTTTCCCCTTTTTGAGCTGAGCAATGTGAGCCAGCTTAATATTCTTCGGCAGGGTAGTTTTGTCGATCCTTCTTGGTTTTTCTTTTTCGCGGAATAAAAAGCCAGTGCAGGGTACTTTGTGTTTGAGTGGAATGGTATGAACTGTGAGTGTCGCGTCTTCATACAAACAAGTAGACCCACCTTCTGGGATGGCATGAAAAATGAGTTTGTAATGAAGTGCCGACTTGGAATATTTTAATTGTAAGATAATGATTTGGTCCAGTCCAGGTTGGCTATAAATGTGCAGATCATTGGTTCTCCGGTTCAGGTGCATGCTAAAAAGCAAACCCATAAGACCGAGATAATGGTCGCCATGAAGGTGACTGATGAAAATCTTATCAATCTTTTGTGTAGGAATGGAATAACGCTTGAGTTGTGTTTGAATGCCTTCGCCACAATCGATAAGGATATGATGCTTGTGGATATTGAGATACTGTGAAGAAGGAAACCTTCCATAGGCAGGCAATGCACCACTTGATCCGAGTATGGTAAGTTGAAATGACACTTTCTTAGCTAACAATAGGAGACTGCTTCAAAAGTTAATGAATAACGTTTTTCTGAGCGAAAGCGAAGAATCTCTTTAATTTGAAGTTAAAATAAGGACTGTTTCACTTGTACCGATCCTTAATGATGATATACACTTTTAGGAATCACCATCCTTCATGTCCTTCTCGATCTCATGCATAAAAACGGCATCAATGGCCTCCTCAACAGAAGGAAGGATATGAAGAACGCTATCAAGTTGCGAGATCTTAATGAGTTTCAAGGTATGCTCAGAGAGTTTGGCCAACACAAAAATGCCGCCATCTTCCTGAAAAATTCTGTTACCTACCAGAAGTGCACTTAAACCAGAGGAATCTGTATACTTTACCTCCGTTAAATCCAGAATGATATTCTTAACTCCCTCCGCATGAAGGGTAATCATTTGCGATTTTAAATCGGGAGCAATGTTGGAATCCATCTTCTCTTCGTGGAGGCTCAACAGGCTGTATTTCTCTTGCTTATCTATCGTGTACTTCATAATTCGAGATTCAATCCTAAAAATAAGTTAATTTATGGAATTAATGATGCTCTTCTCAATTCGATCTAAAAGAGAGTCATAATGGATGGGATCAAGCATTTTTCCTGTCATCTGCTGATACAATTCTTTGTACCGATCGGAAATAGACTTCACAATCTCTTCTGTCATTTCAGGTATCTGCTGTCCTTCCTTTCCCTGAAATCCGTTCTCAATCAACCATTGTCTTACAAACTCTTTGGATAGCTGTTTTTGAGGCAGTCCCTTCGCTTGTCTTTCCTCATATCCTTCCTGATAAAAATAACGGGAAGAGTCCGGGGTATGAATTTCATCAATCAGGTAAATGGTGCCATTGTGTTTACCAAACTCATATTTGGTATCCACCAGTATCAGTCCTCGCTTTTCAGCAAGTGCGGTTCCCCGTTCGAATAATGCCCGGGTGTATGCTTCCAGTTTTTCATATTCACTTTCCTTCATCAATCCCTTGCTCAGAATTTCTTCCCTAGAAATATCTTCATCATGACCCACCTTGGCTTTGGTGGTAGGAGTAATGATCGGTTCTGGAAGTTTGTCGTTCTCCTTTAACCCTTCAGGTAAGGACACACCACAAAGCAATCTTTTTCCCGCACGATACTCCCTCCAGGCATGGCCCGCCAGGTACCCTCTTATGACCATCTCTACGGGAAAGGTTTCACACTTGAACCCAATAGTAACATTAGGGTCAGGGGTGGATAACACCCAATTGGGAACCAAATCTTTTGTGGCTTCCAGATTGTCCGCTGCAATCTGATTGAGCACGCGACCCTTATCGGGAATGGCCTTCGGTAGAATAACATCAAAGGCGGAGATTCTATCGGTGGCCACCATAGCCATCTTATCGCCAAAGAAGTAAACATCCCGTACTTTACCGCTGTAAAAACCTGTCTGATTGTTGAATTTAAATTGGGTCTCCTTAATTGCCTTCATGAAGTGGTCATTGGCTCGCAAAATAAGGAATGGCAGGGGGAACACCCAATGACCACAGCCACATTATTTCTCCTCTACCAGCAGCCCTGCCTTGAAAATATAGGTCTTGATGAGTTGGCCTTGTTCATCGTATTCCACCCACTCTTTGTGCTTCTTGTTGGCGATGTATTCTCCCTGCTCCTTAATACTTCCATTTTCGAAGAAGCTGGTATAGATACCGTGCTGGCGCCCCGCCCGGTAATCGCACTGCCATTGCACTTTTCCGTTCTCATAATAACTTCTTACCGGTCCGGTGATCAGGTTGAATTGATAAGTCTCTTCCAATGATTTTTTGCCCGATGGATAATAGGTGGTCTTTACCCCGTGCAGCTTACCGTTTTCATAGGTCTCCTTAAGCTTCGGTGTTTTTCCATCGGCTGCATAATAGATCCATACACCTTCGGGCTTCTCTTTTTTAAATTCTTTTCGGGTAAGCTGAACGCCTTCATCGTTAAACTCCTCGGTGGTCATGGACTGGCCATTGAGTGAAACCTGTTCACGGGTTTTTATCTTACCATTGGGGAAGTAGGCAATGTTTACGCCTACTTTATTTCCCTCTTTGAATTGAAAGTTGTGGCGCACACTGCCGTCAGGGTAATAGGCAATATTATTTCCATGCAGTTTGCTTTCCAGAAAATTAGCGTCAAGCAGCAGATGTCCTTCATCGTCATAGTTTTTGAAGTTTCCGGTCTTTTCTCCCGGGTTCATGGTAGAAATGGTTTCCAATTGCCCGTTGGGATAATAGGTTTTGTAGAAATCAGTAAGAACGCCATCTCTAAAATTTGCCTCCGTTTCCTTTCCGCCATCTTCATAATAGGTGGTGGTCAGCCCATTGGGTTTTTTATTCTTATAGGCGATCTCTTTTCGGATTTTTCCCGATGCGTAAAACTCTTTAACGACTCCATCAGGTTTTCCTTTTACAAAGTAAGACTCACTTTTGATCGCTCCGGTTTCAAAGAAGGACCGGATGCTGTCTACAAGAAGATTGTTTTGATAGAAAGCACGCTGTATAGGTATCCCATTGTCATCGTACACCTCAACAGGCCCATGTCTTTTTCCATCGAGGTAACTGATCTTGCGGGTGAGAATACCCTCTTCGTTGTATTCACGGAATTGCCCCGACCGGTAGCCGTTGGAGTAACTCCCTTCCATTTCAAGATTACCGTTGGGGTAGTACCTTTTATAACTCCCGTCCAGCGTCTCATTATCATGACTGGAGACAGTATATTCTTCCCTCAGCTGCTGCTTATAAGCGTCATGGTACTTTCGTACCACCCGCTGTGCGGAGGCAGTAAGATTGAAAAACAGAAAGACAATGGCAAAAGCCCTAAGCATCATATCGCAAAGCTATTGATTCACCAACGAATGACCAGCGATGATGTTGTATACAAACCGTATGCCGGTTGTGGTATTATGATAAGTTTTCTATCACAATGGCGGAAGCACCTCCACCACCGTTACATATACCTGCCACGCCAATGCTGGACTTATTTTGTTTCAGCACATTGGCCAGCGTAATGGTAATGCGTGCACCTGAAGCACCCAGTGGATGACCCAATGCTACCGCTCCTCCATTCACATTTACCTTATCAACATCCAGCTCAAGGTTCTTATTGTTGGCCAACGCAACGGCAGAAAACGCCTCATTGATTTCATAGTACCCAACGTCCTTTTTGTCGACACCTGCCATTTTCATCGCCTTGGGTATCGCCAGAGAAGGAGCAGTGGTAAACCACATCGGATCCTGAGCGGCATCCGCAAACCCAAGAATTTTTGCGATAGGCTTCAACCCCAGCTCGGTGGCTTTTTCTTTGCTCATCAAAATAACCGCAGCAGCCCCGTCATTCAATGTGGATGCATTGGCAGCAGTAGCAGTACCTTCTTTTCCAAAGGCAGGTCGCAGTGACGGAATCTTGTCAAAAAATACGTTTTTATATTCCTCGTCTTCTGCCATCAGGGTGACATCACCTTTTCTTCCCTTAATTTCTACAGGCACCACTTCATCTTTAAACTTGCCGGCCGCCCAAGCTGCTGCTGAACGCTTGTAAGAGTTGATGGCGTACTCATCCTGCGCTTCACGCGAAATGTTCATCTCCTTTGCCGTATTGTCAGAGCATACACCCATGGCACAATGGTTATAAATATCATTGAGGCCGTCAAAAGATAAACCATCGACTAACTCCCCATTTCCAAACTTGTATCCAAAGCGCGCCTTGGGTAAGTAAAAGGGAACATTGCTCATGCTTTCCATTCCTCCGGCAACTACCACATCATTCTGTCCAAGCATAATAGACTGGGCGCCTACCATAATGGCTTTCATTCCTGAAGCACAAACCTTGTTCACCTGGGTGCAAGGTATTTCATATCCCAGTCCTGCAGCAACAGCCACCTGAGTAGCAGGCGCCTGACCTAAACCAGCAGAGATAACATTACCCATATATACTTCCTGAATGGCTTTGGAATCCAGACCTATGCGATCTATGGCGCCTTTTACGGCTGTCGCTCCAAGTTGAATGGCTGTCAAACTGGAGAAACTTCCACCAAAGCTTCCTATGGGTGTTCTTACTGCGGATACGATATATACTTCTTTCATCAATTAGTTATTTTAGTCTTTAGTCATTAATATTTAGTCCTTAGTCTTGAGTTCTCAGTCTTTGGCCATACTAGGGACTCAAGACTAAGGGCTCAAGACAATTTACCAGTCTGGCTTTCCTTTGTCCTTAGGCTTCGTGGCTTTTCTTTTATTCTGTTGCAGGTATTGGATTTCCTGATTTTTCATGGCCTCCAATATCATTTTTGCTTTTTCCTCACTCATCTCCATGTCCTTCAGCTTGTCTTTTACAGAAGGAGGGATGTCTTTTTTCTCTTCGTTTTCTTCATTCTCTTTATCTTCTTCCTGTTCTTTTTGTTGCTCACTCTGCTCTTTGTCTTTCTTCTCCTGCTCTTCTTTTTCTTGCTGATCCTGCTGGTCTTTTTTATCCTGATCCTGCTGCTCTTTTTGATCTTGTTTTTGATCCTTGTTCTCTTTGTCTTCTTTCTTTTGATCGTCCTTCTTTTGCTGGTCGTCTTTTTTCTGGTCTTTATTGTCTTTGTTCTGCTCTTCCTGTTGCTTTTGCTCCTCCAGCTTTTTCTTTACCATCTCATAGTTGTAGCGCGCTTCCTCATTGGAAGGATCGGCTTTCAACGACTGTTTGAAATACCCCAGTGCTTCCTCGTATTTTCCACTTCGGTTGGTGAGCACCCCCAACTGGAGGTTGGAGAGTGACCTCATCTTGGAAGATGTACTCTGCGTGAGGGGTTTATATTGATTGATGGCGTTGGTCGTATCGTTCTGATGGAAGAGGGCATTGGCTAAATTCATAACCACCTCGTCTTCCTTTACTTGAAGTGAATCAACCAACAGTTGATATTTTTTGGCGGCTGTTTTATAGTCCCCCGATTGGTAGGCTTTTTTGGCCTCAGATTTTAGGCTGTTGATCAATGCAATATTGTCAATGTCAGAGACAAGAAGTACAGCCAAAAGAAATCCAATTACCAACTTCATATTTTCACAGTCTTCACATTAATTAATACATCGATTACCAGCAAAAATAGTGCAATTAGAAGGAAATAGTGGTAGCGATTGGCACTCACATCCACAAAACGGGTATCCCGCAATTCTCCTTCAATTCTGCTTATCGTATTGATTAAGCGTGATACATCATTTTTAGTTTCATTGATCTCAAAATATTGACCCCCTGTGCGATTGGCAAGAGACTGTAACGATCTGGAATCCAGACGCGTAACAACGGTATTCCCCTGGTTATCCGTTTTGAAGCCGCTGCCCGCGTACAGCTGGCTTCCCTTGTCGGTTCCTACACCCAATGTGAAGAGCTTGATGTCATTATCCTGTACCTGCTTTATACTTTCGTCAGTTTCTTCCCCAAAATCTTCTCCATCACTGATCAATACGATGACTTTTGATTTTTGCTGTGAGCTGGGGCCTTCCTGGTCGCTCAGTTTTGTTAATGCCATCCGAAGGGGTGGCCCAAAATCCGTTCCCGAAGAGGGGACAAGGCCCGTATTCATGGTTTCAATAAATAGATTGAGTGCATTTTGGTCGTAGGTAAGCGGACTTTGCATAAATGCCTCTGAGGAGAAAATGATGATCCCTATGCGATCAGAACTAAAGGCGTCCACAATCCGCTTCATTTCAAATTTTATTTTCTCCAGGCGGGTGGGTTGTATGTCAAAGGCATCCATTGACTTAGACAAATCGACACAGATCATAATGTCTTTACCTACTGATTTGACTTCCTTTCGGGAGTCACCGAAGGAGGGACCCAAAAATGCGATCAACACCAGTGCAAATACCAGCGATCGGAGGATAAGCTTGTAAAACACATTGCCATAGGGCGTATTCAGTGTTTTGGCTACCCTTATTACCTTGACGAGGTAAGCCACGTAGAATCCCAGAAAAAGGAAAGTGATTACTACTTCATACAGTCCAAAATCGCGAAACCAGGTCATTTATTCCTTTTGACGCAATTATAGGGAAATAGGTTGTGAATATAAATACGAAGTTGTGCAGCAGGTACCTACCCGCTTCCCAACCTGAAAGCAATCATTTTGAAACCACCTCCTTCATCCAGCGGATCATTTCAGCAACGGTATTTTGCGCATAAACTCCGTTTACTTCATCAAACGCATCCTGAGGACTTGAATAGACCGACCAGTGATGATCCATACCCTTGGCAACATGCAAAGTGGCCCTTCCTGGTGTTTTGTGATTGATCATGTCTGTCAGGAGATGACTGTCCTCCAAACTCATGATCCAGTCGTATTCTCCAGCGACTACTAAAACCGGGGCCTTGGTTTCACTCCAGGTATTCATAAAATTAAAATCCTGAACCTGCATATAGAATTGGGCCGGTCTTCCATATTGATGCTCCGGGTCGTCATACCAAAGTGATGCCAGGTGGGGCTTTTCAAGCGCAATCTGTTGTGGTGTTTTTTTGTAATTCATGTACTCCGTATGAAACTCAATAAATCCGGGCATGAGTTGATTGATCTCGGCCTGACTTTTTCCACTGTATAGCAATCTTCTTCTTTCCAATTCAATCATGTGCTCCAGCCAGGTTTTGTAAACACTCACGGCTGTGACGTACGCTTTTACGGGTTCATGCTGTCCAACAATGGAGGCAAGGGTTCCTCCCAGACTGGCCCCGAACACAATAACTTTTGTGGTGTCTACATCGGCCCTTTGCTTAAGGTGCCTCCATGCCGCTCGGTAGCTGTCCAGCTCGGTAAGAAGGTCACACTCAGTGCAAGCAGGCCCATTACTGTCTCCCACTCCGGGTTTTTCCACACGCATCATAAGAAAACCGGATTTTTCGGCTACCTCTCTTAGCATCTTGGTCCACGAGTCATCGCGGTCGGGTGTTTCTACCGAACTGCAGGAAAGCCAACTGACAAAAAGAATGGCCGGCAGTTTTCCTTTTGATCCTTTGGGCTTGGTGATAAATCCCCGCAATGCATCCCCTGTGCTGTTGGTCAATTGAACCGCTTCCAAATCAAGCGAATTATAACTTTCAAAAGGTGCTGATGAGGGTGTGAATGAAATAACAACAGGATTTCCTGTACCTGCTCTTAATACCTTTAAGGTGATAGGTTCACCTCCTCGAAAGGATTGGGTGATAGTGTAAAGTTCGTTGCCATTGGAGATACTACGGTTGTTAATGGACAATACAATATCATCCTTTCTTAGCCCTGCCTTGTAGGCACTTGAGCTTTCTGAAACACGGGTGATATTGGCGCCATGAGTATCTGGTAATTTCCGAATACCAAAATCCAGTTGGGCCCGTCTTTTTAGGGTATTTGTTTGGGCATGTAGTCCGTTGAAAAATAGAAGAAGAATAAAGGGGATGATCAGCAGCTGCTTCATGGAGAGATGGGGTTAAAGTTGATGCCAATTAGCGGATGAATCCTTATATCTTTATTGAGATTTGTAAATCAGTACTACAAATTTTGCAGCCAAATGATCGATTTACCGTATAACACCTTATGACTGTCCAGTTTTTATTGGCCATTTTCAGCGGAATTGTTGTCTTGAACTCCATTTTTTTTGGAGGGGTATTGTTGATCAATGCCAAAGGCTTACTAAAAAATAAATTGTTGGGGTTAATACTGTTGGGTATCGCTTTGCGCACGGGCAAGTCTATTCTTTTGATCTTATTGCCTAATGTGCCGGATACTATTCCGGCTTTTGGTTTGGTGGGTATGGGCGCTATAGGCCCCTTATTATATCTCTATGTACAGTATTTATCCAGTGAGCGATGGGTGAAGTCCAACTACCTTCATTTTGTTTTTTCGCTTGTGATGGGGGTCGGTCTTTTGTTTGCGGGGGAGAAGACCGTGTTTTGGCTGTATGCAATAACAGCGGTACAGATGCTCGGCTATCTGGTGTTGGCAACAATTCTTATCAATAAACATAAAAGTGATTACGACACTGAACAATTCGGGTGGGTGAGGTTACTTTCCGTTGTAATTCTTGTGGTGTGGGGAGTTTATTCGGCTCAACTCTTTTTTCAGGGGGCTATTGCCTACCTGATGGGAACAGTCATTGCTTCCTGTGCTTTGTTTGCACTTCTCTTTAAGGCGTTACAATCAAATAGGATTTTTGTTCGGACAAAGCGCGTAACGCAAACGGAAGATGGCAAGGTGCTGGCAAAAAAAGTTTTAGCGGCTATGGAGGAGAGTGAATTGTACAAGGACAGTGAGCTTACGTTACCAAAATTAGCAAGGCACTTGAATGTAAAACCCTATGTGCTTTCCGCAGTACTGAATAAATACCACAAAAAATCATTCCCTGAATTCGTTAACGAATACCGGATCAAAGAAGCGCAAAAGCTGTTGTTTTCCAATCATTATCAGGTGTATAGTATTGAAGCCATTGCCTACGACTGCGGGTTCAATACCCCTTCAGCATTTTATACTTATTTCAAACGGCTAACAAAAGTAACGCCAGCGGAATACCGGGAAAAGGCAATTACACAATCTACGGCTCAGCAGTAAATTTTACTTGCGGTTTCCCATCAGTCTTCCGGATCGGAAGGCACCTGCCAGTGCCATTGGGATTTTGGCCTCTTCAATGATGACATTGGCTTTTGCTTCCTGCACCCGTGCGATCATTTCCTGTTCAGAAGCTACTGCCATGGCTCTTCTTTCTTCTGCTTTGGCCTTGGCCACGTTGAGGTCAGCATTGGCCTGATCCATTTGAAGGATAGCGCCAATGTTGCGCCCTATATTGATATCGGCAATGTCGATAGATAGAATTGTATAGGCCGTGCCCGCGTCTAGTCCGTTGTCCAGTACAGACCTGGATATGCGATCAGGATTTTCAAGTACCTCCATGTAACTGGATTGACCAATGGTAGAAATAATGCCTTGTCCAACCCTGGCTTTAATGGTTTCTTCACCTGCTCCACCCACCAGTTGCTGAATATTTGCACGCACTGTTACCCGGGCCTCGGTAATCAATTGAATGCCTTCCATCGAAATACCCGTGATGGCCGGAACAATGATCATATAAGGAGATACAGAAAGCTGAACTGCCCTAAGTACATCTCGTCCCGCAAGATCGATGGCAGTGGCTTGCTGATAGTCCATTTTTAAATTGGCCTTATCGGCTACCACCAGCGCTTTGATCACATTGGTAAGGTTACCCTTGGCGAGGTAATGAGTTTCCAACTGGCTTACGCTAATTCCCTTAATACCCGCTTTTGTGGCCAGGATGAGAGAACGAACAATAAGGGCAGGGGGTACCTTGCGCACCCTCATAAATACAAGGTTCATCAGGTTAACATGAACACCAGAAAACAAGGCGGTAATCCAGAGATTAAGTGGAAGTACATAGAGGAATAGCCATAAACCTACTATTCCACCACCTATCCAAACGAGTATCATGTATTCAGCCATGTATCTATCTATTAAAAGAAAGGCACAAGGTAGTACAAGGGCGTCTGGAATTTAGGTTTTCGTATAAAATTACTTTTTAGGCTAATTTCATATTGCGGCATAAGGCGCTCCGAATTAGGGAATTATGAAAATAGAAAGTATATTTGCGCAAGTTTTTAGCAGAAATCATTCTGTTTAGTCAATATAAGTCCCTTGAGGAAATCTATTTCTACTCCCAATTTTTGTTTGCTGAAGATTAAATGTGCCTGGATATTATTTATCCAACTCATTGCTGATTAGCATTTTAACATAATTATCAGCTGAGGCACAGCGTATTTTTAACAAACAAAATGAATAGTTTAAGACAAAAAAGGAGACCAAGGACCAACTCAGGCCCAAATCACAATTCCAACCACAGAAAACAATCGAATAGACGTAAAGGACCAGCAGTAAGTACGATTGATCCTCGTTTATTTGTAAAAAAAGCAACCCCACTAGCGGAAGCAACTTTCCATCCTTCATTCAAAATTCAGGATCTGAACGTAGATGCTCGCATCAAAACCAATTTATTAAGTAAAGGTTACAAATTCCTGACAGAGATACAGGAGCATGCCATTCAACCGGTGTTGGAAGGCAATGATGTAATGGGCATAGCCCAAACAGGAACAGGGAAAACAGCCGCCTTTTTGGTGCCAATTATCAATAATCTCTTAGGTAAGCCAGCCTCATTTCAGGTGTTGGTGGTGGTGCCTACAAGAGAATTGGCAGTGCAGGTAGAAGAAGAATTAATAAGTATTGCCAAAGGACTCAATATTTCCAGTGCTTGCTTTATAGGCGGTACAAGTGTAGGCAGAGACATAGCAAGATTAAGAAAACCCAGTCATTTCGTGATTGGTACACCGGGAAGGCTAATTGATTTGGCGCGTCAAAATGCATTGCATTTCAGGGATTTTAAAACCCTGATTTTGGATGAGTTTGACCGTCTTTTGGACATGGGCTTTTTGCGCGACATCAAAACGATGCTGGCAGGAATGACCAATAGAAAACAAACGGTATTGTTCTCCGCTACTGAAGAGACCGGTCAAAAGAAATTAATCCAATCACTGCTCAATAACCCTGTGGAGGTGCGTGTTTCTACGGGTGATGTTACTGGCGATCATATCGATCAGGAAGCCATTACTGTAAAGGCAGGGGAGAAGAAGCTGGATATTCTGGTAAACATGTTTCGCGATGAGACGTTTCACAAAGTGATCGTGTTTGCGGAAACGAAAAGAGGGGTAAGCCAGGTGAGAAAGAATTTGCAGCATGCCGGAATCAAAGTTGACGAAATACACGGCAATAAATCTCAGAATTATCGGTTAAAGGCATTGAATGCTTTTAAAGCAGGTAAGATACAGGCACTGGTGGCAACTGATGTAGCTGCACGTGGTCTTGATATTTCAGAAGTAACACATGTAATTAATTTTCAGCCACCCCGCGATTTCGACAGCTATATTCATAGAATAGGCAGAACGGGAAGAGCAGGTAAAGGCGGAAAAGCATACACCTTTATTAACTAGTAACGAACAAAAACAATAACCAATAAATAACAATCAAAATGCAAGAAGGAACAGTAAAATTTTTCAACAACACAAAAGGATTTGGATTCATTAAACCAACGGATTCAAGTGAAGACATTTTCGTACATGAGTCTGGTTTGATAGACGAGATCAGAGAAAATGATAAAGTGAAATTTGACGTTGAGCGTGGAAAAAAAGGAATGAATGCAGTTAACGTAGAATTAGTTAGCTAAGATTTCCTTTCTCAATGCAAAGAGGCTTTTGAAAGTGTTCCGTTAAGGGGTCCTTTTAAAAGCCTCTTTTTTTGAATAAAATGACGTTTCTGGCCTTTGCTAATACTTTTGTAGCTCTGCAAACAGAAGATCCAGTTCTGCTCTTGTCTTGTTTAATTTTGCCCCAAGCCTCTCCAGCATCGTATCCTTTTCCCCGGCTTCAAATTTGAAATCTTCATCCGTAAGATTCGAAAATCTTTGTCTCAGCATTGCTTTCTGCTCTCTCCAGCTCCTTAAAATATTCATGGTTGTGTTGAATTTAATAGTATTTCATTTTCATGACCACCTGCTTGTCACCTTCCAAAAGGAAACTAAAATCCTTATAAACGGGCTTGCGAAGCGCTGAGTGAAAGTAGTTGGAGAAGGCATGCCCTTCTTTGGGCAAGAACCAACCCATGTCCAGCTTCCAATTATCGTTTTCATCATCCAATAACGCAATGGCCATATTTTTTGAAGTAAAACCCGAATAGGTAACCTTCAGGGAATCTCCGGTAAGTTCTGTTTTGGGAATGACCACCCTTAAAAAACCAAGATCATGTGGAAAAGGTGTGGTATCGTCATAAAACTTAAAGCGAATCACCCCTTCCGAATTTCTAATGTGGGTAACCGTGATGGTGATAGAGTAGGTTTCCTCCTGGTGTTGTGGGCTCAGCTTTCCGGATGTAGTATGACCAGAGATATTGGAGTTAGAAGCGAAATAGAGATCAGAATTGGTTTGACCTAAAGTAAATATAGAAATGGATAGGGTAAGCGCGGTGAATAGTATTTTCATGGAGTTCTGCCAGGCAGAAGCTAAAGGTACTCATTCTTAGGGTCCATTGGGTTATATTGTTTGTGAAATCATTTTTTATGAATATAAATGGTTATGCAAAGGGCAGTAGGGCATAAAGTACAAATAGGTTGTCAAGTTATAGGCTTGGGTTTAATCCAGCCAAATAAGTAGCATAATCACAATTGGTAAGAGAAATACTGGCTTTAGCAAAGAAACATACTGATCTTTGAGAAAGCGTTTACCAATTTTTTTGAAGATTAAATGAAAAGAGAAGGATTACTGATTGACATGGATGGAGTGGTATATGGTGGAGACATTTTAATACCAGGTGCAGATGATTTTATTAATGACTTAGTTAAAAGAGAAATTCCCTTCACTTTTATGACCAACAACAGCCAGCGCACGCCTTTGGAAGTAGTGCGTAAGTTGAAAAGGTTAGGCATAAAAGTGTCTGTAGAGCATATCTACACCAGTGCGATGGCCACAGCATCTTTTCTGGCAAGCCAGACTACCAATGGAACAGTGTATGTACTGGGAGACGGAGGTATTTTGTCGAGTTTACACAATGAAGGTTTGACCATGGTAGAAACTGATCCTGACTTTGTGGTGCTGGGAGAGGGGCATAATTTTACTTTGGAAATGGTGCGGAGAGCAGTGGATATGATACTGGAAGGAGCCAAATTGATTACGACAAACAGGGATCCCTCACCTAAATTGAAGGGATGGAACAATTTAGGAATAGCATCAACAACGGCCATGATTGAAGAAGCCACGGGTAAGAAGGCCTTTGTTACCGGAAAACCAAGTCCGGTGATGATGAGATCGGCAAGAAAGTTTATTGGATTGGAAACTGCATCCACTACCGTTATAGGAGATACCATGGAAACGGATATTCAGGGTGGTGTGCAAATGGGCTACAAGACCATATTGGTGTTATCAGGTATTTCCAAAAAGGAAGAACTGAACAACTATGCGTTTAGACCTGATATGGTCGTGGATAGCGTAGGAGATATTGAGCTGCCTCTGGAGTGGTGGAATTGACAGAACTCAATTAATCACTCTTTTGAATTCCTTCCTGTAGGCGGAAGGACTTTTTCCGGTGAAACGCTTAAAAGATTTATTAAAGTAGGAGAAGTTATTAAAACCACTTTCAAGGCATATTCCACTGATGCTGGTGGACTCTTCGGATAACAATTTGGAAGCATGCACCAGACGGTATTCATTCACGAACTGTGTAAAGTGTTTTCCCGATTTTTTCTTAAAGAACCTGCAAAATGAAGGCACCGTCATATTGGCCAAATCAGCGATCTGCTCAAGCGTGATCGACTGCTGGAAATTTTGTCTTACATAATCGAACACCTTGTTCATTCTGTCGCTGTCCTGGGTGCCTACTTCAAGGGCGATCCCTTCGCTATTGAGTAAGGTATATTCTGAGGTGGTCGCAAGCTGGTTTAATATAGACAGTAAATTGATCAGGCGTGTATAAGGTGCATCATCGGGTAATTGATGAATTTTAAAACTTAATTCGTCCTTAATGCTTCCAGTAAAAACAATCCCCATTTTGGCTCTTTCAAAAAGGAGTTTAATGGAATTCATTTCAGGAATAGTAAAAAAAGATTCCCCCAGAAAATCGGGTTTCATCTGAACGATGGTTTCTGCTGCGTTCCCGGTGAGCCGGTCTGTAAATCCAAAATGGGGAAGGTTGGATCCTATTAAAAGTAAATCACCATGAGTAAAATAAGACAAATGCTGACCAACATGCCTTCTGCCACTTCCACCACTTACACATACCAGTTCTAACTCAGGGTGAAAATGCCAGACCGGAGCCTTATTTTGAATTTGTTGGTTAAACTGTTTGACATAAAATGAACTGCCGAAAGTAGGCTGGATATTTTCAAATTCAGCCTTTGCTTTTCTTATGGATTTTGTCACGGACACTAATTTTTGGCGAAATAATGACCAATATTACCCATAAAATTATATAATATCTGATTTTATGTTAAAAAAAGACATAAACTGGCGAATTCATTGCTAGCACGCAGCCCTGTCTCCCCCTACTTTTGAATTGTTATTTGAAAGGAAAGGCACTCAAACTCATAAACATTAGCAATATGAAAAATATAATTAAAACTGGATTAGTTGGTTTTGTAATTACAATGATGGTGGTGGTGTCCGCTTCTGCAAAGGATCTCCCTATCAAGATATTGGCGGCCGGAGAAAAAAGCGTAAACCTGTACTTTAGCGAAATTGAAGGGAAGGTATCCTTTTCGGTCGCTGATCAAAATGGCTTTGTATTTCACGTAAGAAATATAAAGGATAAAAAATCGTACGCGATACAATACGACTTTCGCGATTTGCCTGATGGAACTTATATCCTTGAGTTTGTTGGAGAAGGCAAGAAGGAGAAAGTAAATCTTGTTTTGATTGATGGAAAATTAATAGTTGGCCAGGCCATAGCCAATTTATAAAGAACCCTTCTGTTAAGTGATGGGATAACGGGCGAGGGGATAAGCTGTACAGCTTATTCCCTTTTTTTATATTTGGCCTCGGTCCATGAAGTTATATTGTGATTTTCTTATCACCAGATGTTGCCATTAAGGGAGTTTGCTTTGTTATTGTAAAACCTCATCCTTACCTTTCTCAGACCAGATGGGTAGGATGGAGTTGGCGAAAACAAATCACTTCACAATGAAAAAATTAATAACCCATATTGCGCTAGTCTTTTGCTGTGCACAGGTTTCAGCGCAAACTATCGATATTGATGATTATGTGGATGAAATTGGCTGGGGCGAGTTTTCAACAAGATATAACTATGAGCGGCCAGCACCGGAGGTAAAGGGAGAATACTATTTGTTTCATGATTGGGTTTCAGCAGATATCCATTTATATGATGGCACAAAATTCAAGGGAAAGCAATTGAATCTCAATCTTCTCTCTGGTGATATTGAAGTGCCAAGCGGATATGGTACCAGGGTGCTCGATAAATTTAAAATCAAGGCCATTGTGGTAGGTGACAGAAGGTTCATCAACACATTGCACCTGGAAGGGGTAAACCACAGAAATGCTTTTTTTGAAGTAATAGAAGAAGGTCCAATCAGTATTTACTGTCAGCATTATTCTATTTTACGGCAGCCCAGCTATGGAGTGCCCGGAGCCGGCAACGATCGGAATTTTACGGCCATCATTCGTCAGACCTATTTTGTGCAGGGCGCATCGATAACGGAGATGTTTACGGATAGTAAAAGAGGTAACCTTAAATATTTTAAGGATAACCCTGAAGTTATTGCGTTCATTGCCAACGAAAAGATTAAGGTCAATAGAATCAAGGGGTTTACGAAGGCGGCTAAATTGTATAACTCCACCAGGCCAGTGAAGGCGGTTAAATAAAAAGGTTGAATCGTTAGTCTGTGATTATTTAGTAGATGTAAATAATCTCTTGCCAGAATTATCGAATCCTCTTGTTGACATGGAGATTTATCAGGTGCATACCAGGCTCTTCATGATGATGGAAGTGAACAACAATTTTAGTTTTGAAGCCAAAAGGGAATTGGATGCGGAGAACAGCACGGTGCAGCAATGGGAACAATTGATGGATAAATTCCAACAGCAATTGCCCTTCGCTAAAAATGAAGAAAAGTGGGTGCTAATGGATAAGATATTTAAATTATGAAAGCGCTAACCTTTGATAGTCGTTATCCGGCAATAGAAGATCTTAGAAAAAAAGCAAAGCGTAAAATTCCACGCTTTGCCTTTGAATACCTGGATGGCGGTTGCAACGAAGATGTCAACCTGGATAGAAATACACGAGAGCTTCGAGAAGTGCAACTCATCCCTCAGTATTTATCCGATCATGTCCAATCCGACATGCAAACTGAATTGTTTGGTCATCAATACGATGCGCCATTTGGTATTGCACCAGTAGGCCTTCAGGGACTCATGTGGCCCAAGGCACCAGAGATACTCGCCAAAGCTGCATTTGAACATAACATACCTTTTATACTCAGTACCGTTACTACCATGAGTATAGAAAAGGCGAGTGAGATTACAGAAGGCAAAGCCTGGTTTCAATTGTATCATCCTGCTGAGAATAAATTAAGAGATGATGTGCTGTCACGAGCTCAGGCTGCAGGATGTGAAGTTTTAGTACTGCTGAGCGATGTTCCTACGTTTGGCTTTAGACCACGGGATATAAGAAATGGTTTGGCCATGCCGCCCAACATGTCACTGTCCAATATGTTGCAAATTGCAGGCAGGCCGGAATGGGCATTAAGAACCTTAATAAACGGGCAACCTAATTTCGAAACATTAAAGCCCTATATGCCCAAAGGATTGGACCTTAGACAATTAGGTGCTTTCATGAACCAGACATTTTCCGGGAGATTAAATCCGGAAAAAATTGCACCTATTCGCGACAGGTGGAAGGGTAAAATTGTTTTGAAAGGGGTGGCCAGCGTAGAAGACACCGAAAAGGCCATAGCTTTGGGGCTAGATGGAATCATTGTTTCCAATCACGGAGGAAGACAACTGGATGCAGGTCAATCTACCATTACACCACTTAAACACATTGCAGATGCATACGGTGATAAAATCAAGGTGATGATGGACAGTGGCATTAGAAGTGGACCGGACATAGCCAGATCGCTGGCAAGTGGTGCTGATTTTACATTTTTGGGACGTACCTTTATGTACAGTGTGGCCGCACTCGGAAGTCGAGGCGGTGACCATGCCATATCTATACTCAAAACACAATTGCAACAAGTGATGGAGCAAGTATGTGCACAAAAAGTAAGTGACCTGAAAAAAACACTTGCACCAGTTAAAAACGCCTGAGCGTACAATCGAATCAAAGCAAGGAGCGGAACAACTATTGATGAAACGAAATCATTACGAGATCTGATGTTCAACAAAATAGCTTTGCTTGTCCTGTTGCTTATTACAGCCTGCAGCGAGAATAAAAAGCAAACCGATAACTCGGTAGTATCATCGCATGATGGAATGGTACTGATCCCGGCAGGTTCATTCATGATGGGCGGAAAAACTGAACAGGCCGATCAGGACGAATTTCCCCGGCACGAAGTTGCTGTCTCTGCCTTTTACATGGATGAAACCGAAATCACCAACGCACAGTTCAAGGAGTTTGTGGATGCAACTGATTACAAAACAGTAGCAGAACGAGATGTGGATTGGGAAGAATTGAAACAGCAACTTCCACCCGGCACCCCCAAGCCTGCAGATGAATTGCTAAAAGCAGGGTCACTCGTGTTCACCAAGACGAGCGAACCGGTTGATTTAAGGGATTACTCGCAGTGGTGGTCATGGGTATTTGGTGCAGACTGGAAGCACCCGGAGGGGCCAGCTTCGGATATCAGGAATAAAATGAATTACCCCGCAGTTCACATCTCCTGGGAAGATGCACAGGCCTATGCCGAATGGGCAGGTAAAAGACTTCCCACCGAAGCAGAGTGGGAGTGGGCAGCAATGGGTGGAATGGATAACTCCATCTATCCTTGGGGCAACGATCCAATAGATAAGTCATACGATAAGGCTAACTTTTGGCAAGGTTTCTTTCCTTATGAAAACCTGGAAAGTGATGGTTTTGTAGGAGCCGCCCCCGTAAAATCATTTCCTCCTAATGGGTATGGGCTTTACGACATGGCAGGAAATGTATGGGAATGGTGTCAGGATAAATATCACTACGAGGCCTACCAGGAAGATGAAAGTAAAGGAAAAGTGAATGATCCTGTTGGGCCTGAACAATTCTTTGATCCGGATGAACCCTATACACCGAAGTATGTCATCAGAGGGGGATCGTTCCTGTGTAACGAAAGTTATTGCAGCGGGTACCGCGTTTCAAGACGCATGAAATCCAGTAAAGATTCTGGTTACGATCACACAGGTTTTCGATGTGTGAAAGATATTTGAAAACTTCCTTGGCGTGTTCTGTTTTCCTTATCCATGGCACGCGTTTGTAACGCGTGCCGACACCGACATTTGCAACGCGTGCTATTCCCGAAAACCGCCCCCTCCCCACATCTAGCGCGTTGTATCATGTGCTGTTTCACTTGCTAAGTTTTTCCATTCATAGTGGAAAAACACAAAAAACATTAGTTTTGGCATGATTTATTATAGTTGAACAACACGATCACCATAAGAGAAAATACAGTAGGCGAACAAGCAAAACGAAATGCAAGACTTTATTGACCAGGCGGTTAAGAATGGTGTAACCCTCCTTAAAAATGGAAAGTGCCAGTTTTGTGGGGCGGACTATCCAAACGGCATTTTCGACTGTATGGAAAACTATAACAACGGACTGGAGCTTTTGGACTTTAATAATCCGGAGCATCATATGTCAAGATTTCTCAGTGTAGATGCACATGCCTTACAACACCCGGAAATTCACGGGCGATGGAGCAATCATTTTCACCTGACAAGATTAAATTTGATCCTGGACAAAAACCAAATATGGTCTTATAAAAGATCACCTCTGCTAAGTGACTATTTAAATAAATATAAATCACATAGGCCTGAGGAATTTCTTGACGTGCCCATGCCCCTGAATAGGGGACGTATAACTGCTAAAGATATGACTGATGCCTCAACGCCCATCGAATGTGTTGAGTTGATAAGAAAGTGGGCGTTCGAAGTGTATCATGCCTGGAGTTCAAATCATTCTTTAGTTGCCCAAATTGCTGACGGCTTCTTGGCTAAGAACAAGTAAGAATACTTACACATGGCGCGCGTTTGCAACGCGTGCCGACACCTACGCGTTCCGGCACCTAGCGTTTGCAACGCGTTCGATTTTAACTCACCCTTCGATCACCCTCTTTGCTTCTTCTGTAGTAATGATGGTCGCAAATTCCTTGCTCAAGCTCGCTAGGGCAGTTTCATGAATGAGGTGGGCTGAAAAATTTTCTCCACCAATACCTTCTTTGTTAAAGGTGGCAGTGGCATCTGAAACAACATAAGTATCGAACCCATAATTGCCGGCCATTCTTGTTGTTGTGGATACGCAATGGTCGGTGGTCAATCCTACAATGACAAGTTGTGAAATATGCCTATTCTCAAGCCGCTCCTTGAGGTCGGTCCCGATAAATGCGCTATTTACATTTTTCCTGATGATTGGCTCACCATCAAGTGGCCTTACAATGTCTTTGAAGTCATTACCTGGATTTTTCTCGTGAAGGGGAGAAGTAGGGGTGGATGAGCAATGTTGAATATGATAAATAGGCAATTGGTACTCCCTCCAGAGTTCCAAAAGCGCACCGGCATTATTTTCCGCCTGGGGATTGTTGCGCTCCCCTCCCCAATAAGGAATGTCATCAAATGCTTTTTGAATGTCTATTAAAACTAAAGCGGGATGGTTTTTTTTGAAATTTGTCATGGGTGTTGATACTTAAAGGCCTGTTCGAAATGGGCTTGCTGTAAAATTCTGAATTTTGTATGAAATAAGCCATGGGGTTATTGAAATGATATAATGAATAGGGAAAGCAGGTGCGAACAGGGTCAGATTAAAATTCCAGTGAACGGGAAACTTTCGGAAATAACTTATCGTTTCAATAAATTCGAAGATTACCGATGATTATTACAAATCAATGTCCGGATCAGGGCACACTGGCCAGATTAAGAAATAATCCAAATGGAGGGCTGCCCGGAAATGACTTAATCCCTTGGCCTTCCGTAATAATTAATGCTAGCTACAAAAGTCTTCAAAAAACCATTCCTGAAAGTGCCTTTTCGATATTTACCCTCAATGCTCCTGGAGAGGTGGAGTTAACCGTTGGTGGCCATAGACTTAAATTGTGTGAGCAATCTGTCGCTGTCATTCATCCCTATGCGTCAATTAAGTATAATCTGAATGCTTCCTCCCAAACCGAAATCCTTAATGTGCATCTTGATGTTGAGACCTACAGGGAATTGACAAAAAACTTGATGCGAAGCGATATACAGTTGTTGGATGACCCAACAGAATGTGCAGAGGATTATCCATTCCTTAATCAGTTATACTTCTATAAAAGTATCTTACGAAAAAAGTTGCTGTTGTTCGCGCAGTTGAGCCATGAGGAATATTTGCTTGAAGTGTTGGAGGTGTTATCTCACCTTCGTGATGAGAGCCAATTTGTGTCCAGTCGCATGTCATCTCAAAAGAAGTCCACGCGATCGGAACTTTTGAAAAGAGTAGCAAAGGGAAGAGATATAATTTACAGTAATTATGATGACCCTAACCTCACCGTAGATTCCTTATGCGATGAAGTTGCAATGTCAAAGTTTCATTTCATAAGAGTTTTTAAACAAGTATACTCCTACACGCCCTATAAGCTTATTCAGCAAATTAGAATTAAAAAAGCTTTAGAATATCTGGAACAAAAAGAAATGCCATTATCGGAAATCGCGTTCAGTGTAGGATTTCGGGAACCCAACTCTATTTACTCACTCTTAAGAGGCTATCGGTCGCTGATAAATTAGCAATTTTTAATAATGAGTTTTCTGCCCTGGATTCCACCTTTGCAAAAAGGACGGAAATGGAATCATGGATATAGAATGGAAATTAAAATTTATACCAGTCAATGGGTGGGTGCTGAAAACCTATTAATAACCAGGCTCACTGGGGATGTAAACATTGCAGAGATTGTGAAGTGGGAGAAATCTTTATTAAATGCTACAGAAGAGATACCCAATAAATCAAACTTTAAAATTTTTGTCGATCTGTTTGGGTTTAAAGCGGTGGATATTGAGGCACACAAAAGGTTCAGATCAATAATCCCTCTCGTTTTATCACAATATGGTTGGCGAGTGGGATACCTTAATTTATTTGAGGAGGCAAATGATTTAACACTTACATCAAAAAGAGGTATTAAGTGCTTCGGGGCGGCACACGTTCACCATGATGCTACTAAAATTGAAAAATACCAATCCATGTTTGGGAATAAAACAGAACAGTATTTTACGGACCCTGTAATGGCAAGGATGTGGATCAGCAAATTATCAATATCATCTTAAACACTTATGGTGGTGAAAGACCTGTTTGAAATTAAAAAACTGTGGGTGATCATGCTGGCGCAAGCCGCATGCTTAGTGGCTTGTGGTGATGAAACCCTGGAATCTATACCGTTAAGGAGTATTTTTTATACCCTGGATGGGAGTACAGTTAAATTGGGTGATCCGTCACCCATCGCTGTGGATTTGAATAATGACGAAGTAGTAGATTTTACCGTGTTCATTGAACTAACAGCCAATAAGGATGGAGATCACTTGTATGCGGGGATCAACCCCTTAAGAGAGAATTCAATTAAAGCGGAACTGCCAGATGACAGCCGGTTTTTAAATATGGGGCTACTGGTTGAGGAACCCCTTGATGGAATTATTGGTCAGGAATTAGAGACAAATCAACATTGGAGTAGACATTATAATGCTTTGGTAATTAGGCACACTAACAATGATGGATCAATTGGTTACGAAGGATTTTGGGCGGATAGCAATTCCGGTATGGTGGGTATCCAATTGAAAAACGAAGGTAAAGATTACTTTGGTTGGTTGAGATTGCATTTTGAAAAGGCTACGGAAATCATAACGCTTGTAGATTATGCTGTGAACATTACTGAAAATGAGCCTGTTAGGGCAGGTGATAGGGATTAGTTAATAACTGATTTTGAAAATGGAATCTTGGGATGCTTTAGATTGACCTGCTCACCCAGTAACTCATAGCGATCCGCTTTGTTAAGCAGCATCAGCATTTGGATGATTTCGTCTGGTGGCTGAATTAGTTTTCTGTCCTTGAGATTGAACCAACCAAAAAATGTTTCACTATAAGCACTTAATTCTTTCTTTGTATTAAAGATACAGTGTGCAAATTTTATGTATTTATAATCCTTGTCGTTGGCTAATAACTCGATAGTTATTTTAATTTTTTCATTGTGTCTTATTTCTTTGATGTAGTAGAACTCCTCAGTAAATATGACGGGGCCAATTCCTAGTGACTCAAAATGGCTTTGACTAAACCCATTTTCTCTTAAAAAACTCATCCTGGCTTCTGTAAGTAAGTCAACATACGAGGAGTTGGCAACATGGCGATTGGCATCAATATCTGCCCAACGAATTTCAAAGTCTTTTGAATACATTTTTTCTCTGGTTATTTCAACCAAAGGTCGCAACCCACTAAAAAGCAGCGTTATTGAAAATTGCTAATTCCGTAAATAAGTAAGCAGTGGATTTTTTTTATAAATGTTCCAACCCTGAACCCTCGAAACTTGTCTAACAGTTTTAAAAGTTTGAGTTGGTCACATATTGGTAAGTTTAATGTTTATGAATCCTCGTAAAGTTTTATCAAATCTAAAAGGTTCGATTAGGGTAGCATTAGAATACTTGATGCTTATAATAGTAGGTTTGGTGCTGTACTATTACTTCTTCCTTTAAGGTGATGGCTGGGATTTGAAACG
Source organism: Cyclobacteriaceae bacterium (assembly GCA_039971015.1). Classification (GTDB taxonomy): domain Bacteria; phylum Bacteroidota; class Bacteroidia; order Cytophagales; family Cyclobacteriaceae; genus ELB16-189. The sequence goes on along the minus strand of JBDVKV010000028.1, from coordinate 134,000 downwards.
TGATCAATTGCCTGGCGCGCGTTTGTAACGCGGGCTGTTTCTAGTTTGTTTCATTCACCGTTTAGCCTTAGCTTGTCTTTTCAATGCTTTTAAGGTTTCTTTCAAATTGAAACTCCCATCATTCCCATGAGCAACGACCTGCATTTAAAATACCTTGCATCCACTTATTTTTTGGATTATGATCACCCCTTGGTGCAAAGCATTATTCAGGAGTTCAAGACCATGAATTCGGTCAAAGAAAAGGCAATAGGGTTATACATGAAAATAAGAGACGGTTGGCGTTACAACCCCTACCATTTTAGCTTCATCAAAGAAAACTATAGAGCCAGTTTCATCGCAGCAAAAACGGAAGGCCATTGCATTGATAAAGCCATACTACTGGTAGCCTGTGCGCGGGGTTTGGGAATTCCGGCAAGAATACATCTCGCTAAGGTGAAAAACCACATCGGGGTGGAGAGAATAATTGAAAAGTTCGGTACTGACGAATTAACCCCTCATGGAATGGCAAACTTATTCATCGAAGGCAAGTGGCTGAAGGTATCTCCCGCTTTTAATAAGGAGTTGTGCAATAAATGCAACGTGGCAACTTTGGAATTTGATGGCGACAATGATTCTCTCTTTCAGGAATATGACAAGGAAGGCAACACGTTCATGGAATACCTGGATGACTATGGCCATTTCGAGGATGTACCTTTCGATTTTATCATTCGCAACTTCACAGAAAGCTACCCCCAGATCATGGAGAAGTACAAGGGGATGAACGAATTCAAAATTTAGAATTAGCAGGATGAACTTCGTTGATCCTGTTAAGGGGGGTACTCAATCTTGACTCAAGATTAATAACTCTAGTGACGCAAACAATGTGTTGCTTGAAAGCTGGGATGATTCAAAAGATTGAATTTGTGGAGCAGTTCAAAGTGATGCTAACCAATAGGGCAAATACAGTGCTTGGAATCTTGGAAGTATCAACAGGAGGAGTAAGTGGAACCGTTGCTGATCCTAAGTTAATCTTTGTTGCTGCTATTAAGGCTAATGCATGTGAAATAATTCTTGCTCATAATCACCTTTAGGTTGCAACCAAGCCAGTCTGATATTTTACTGACGAAGAAGGTAAAGGAGATGGAAAATTACTTGATATCCAACGGTTGGATCATATCATTGTAACGCCAGAATCTTAATTTTTCATTTGCTGACGAAAGATATATTTAAGTTAGAAGTAATGACTTGTAAACACTGGTTTATTTTGAGTCATTTGCCTGCGTCAAAGGGAGTATAAAATCTATCTTAGAGTTCAATATTTTTAAAAAAAAATATGTTAATAATAGGGGGCTGAGTGGATCAATATATAATGAGTGGATCGTTGCTTATTAAGAAGAAATACCCTTGCTTGAATAATTTTTTTGACAATATTGTTTCCCTGAAATTGCATTGCAGATATAACAATAACCTAACGCTTTATCCTTTTCCTTTTAATCATTTTATCCTTCGTGCTCTTTCCCATTTTTGATTCCTTAAGATCAAATTCGAAAGTATAGGCGACAGAAAGGATAATGGTTTTTAGATTCATTTTAAGGTCATCTTGAAACCCTAAAATATCAATACTGCTCGAACTGTCTTTTTTACCCAAATTGGTCTGTCCCAGAGAAAATCTTAGCTCCGTGTAAATCCTTTGAGTCGATGTAATGGGAGCATCCGCACCTACACTAAGATTGATGCCAAATAACCATCGGTTGATATCATTATAATAATTGGTATTAAAGTTTCCGCCTTCTGCTACCTGATTAAACACAATAGTATATTCTGCAGAAGGACCACCGGCTTCTATTACACCTTTTCCGTTTAGCCAATACTCAATGCTGGGACCTATGTTAAAGAATATTTTAGATTTTATATTATCCCGCAGTCTGAACTCGTAAGACTTGCGCAACGCCATGGAGATATCAATAAAATTAAATGTTGTTTTGTTTGTCCATGTGTTATCGTTGAATAAAACCTTCTTTCCTTTTTGTGAATAACCAATTTCGGAAATAAAAGAGTAATCTTTTTCTAGAGGGAAAATTACTAGGCCTCCGACCATATATCCAAAAACTGGTTTTGTTGTATAAATATCTCTAAGGTCGGAATCGCGAAAGCGACCAAGCGTAACAGAAGGCCCTGCCTTAACGCCTAAAGAGAATTTCTGACTCCATCCTTTTTGAGTAGGGAAGAAATTAAGGAGCAAAAAGAGGACAGCTACAACACTTAAGCGAGATGGCATTAGTGGATTAGAGTTTTGATTTTGATTATATTGGTTTGGAAAACAAAATAAAGGGTTTTAATTTGAATTTTTATATAGATTAATCTATTGAAAAAAATTCGATTTTATCTTGCATGTGTCAATATCTTATTTGTTTTCTCTCTGGCGGCACCACTGCATGCTCAGGACTATCATAACTTTGTCCAATTCTATATCAATCCTGCCTTAATTAATCCCTCCCTCACAGGGAGCGATGGCCAGCCGGCACTCTTCTTTTCGTATAAAAAGCAATGGGCAGGAATTGAAGGTGCTCCTTCTGTTGCTAATGTAAGTATTCAATCTCCATTGCAAAACAAGGTGAACCTTGGTTTTCATATCAACAACGAAGAAAGAGGGATAATTAATACATCGTCATTATTGTTTACAGGTGGGTACACAATCCCCATCAACAAGGAAAGTACGGTGCGGTTTGGTTTTTCATTGGGTGCTACCTGGAATCAAGTAGATATCAACGCGCTTAATTTTGGGACACCGGGAGACCCCATTCAGGTGGATTTATTGGATAATAACTTCCAGTTGTTAGGTAATGCGGGTGTGTCTTTCCATTCAAAAGGTTTTCACGTAGGAGCTTCAATTCCAAATATGCTGCAACCGGTTTATCTGACTAAAGATCCATTTAAGGTAACAGAAATAGCTCCTTTTGAATCCATCATCTTTCATTCAAGCTATAGGATATATTTCGGAAATGATAAAAATGCATTTGAGCCTTATATTATGTACAGATACAATCAAACCCTGCCCTCTCAGCTGGAAGCAGCCGGGGTGCTTCACCTGCAGGACAAGATATGGATGGGGGGGTCGTACAAACAAGATTTTGGAATATCAGGGCTCGGTGGGTTCAATATCAATAAACAATTGGGTGTTGGCTATTCCTATACACTAAAGAATACGGGACAAAATGAGTTGAATCATCCTTCTCACGAAATTCATCTTGCTCTTTTGTTCGGAGAGAGAAAGAAAAATATTCCAGTCTACTCATTCATAAATACAGAGAAGGTGAAGCCACCCATGAGTAAAAAAGCGATGGAGGAAAAGAAAAAAAGAGAGGAGCTGGCATTGAAAAAAGAAGCGGAACTGGCAAAAAAGAAAGCGGACGAAGAAGCGAAACTTGAGGAAGAGAAGAAAGCAAAAGCAGCAGCACAAAAGGCTGAAGAAGAAATGCAGCGTGAGCAGGAACGAATCGAAAGAGAAGCACAACAACAACAACAACAACAACAAATGGAGCAAGTGCAACAACCGGTAGACCCTGTTTCACCTGTTATTGACAATAAGCCAGTAATACCGGAAAGGCATGAGATCGTTAAGAGGGCAGATCACCGATCTGAATTAGAAGAGGGAAACTATGTGATAGTCGGGGTCTTTGGCTCGGAATCCAATGCAAAGGCATTGAGCGATCAAATAAGGAAAAATGGCTTTTCACAGGCTAATTATGGTTATTTAACGAATAAAGGCTACTGGTATGTTCACGTTTTTCAATCTAACGACATTAATGCTACAAGGAGTGAACGTGATGAGTATAGAAAGATACCAAGGTTCAAAGATGCCTGGCTATTAACAATTGAGCGCTAAAATTATTGAACTATGAAACAAGTAGTAATACTTAGTATACTAACTTTAACTATAGTGATATCGGCTCATAGTCAGGCGCCCGTGATAAGTTCTATTGCCCCGGTGACAACCTTTCCCAGCGAAAAAGTTGTAATCACTGGTTCTGGTTTTAGCGCAACTTCAGCTCAGCTTCAGGTTTGGTTTAATCATGTCAGGGGTACAATCACGGCATCATCTGAGTATGCCATTGAGGTTACTGTACCGGCCTCTGCCCGCACTGGCGTGCTAGAGGTTATTAATCTGAACACGCGCTTGTCAGCAAAGAGTACTTATAAATTTTCACCCTTTTTCGGGGGTACAACTTTCGATCCTGCTTTAATGGATGCACCTCTAACCTTTTCAGGAGCAACGAATGAGCTTTTTGATTTGTGCTCGTGTGATTTAAATGCAGATGGAAAACCAGATATCGCAGCAACCAAATTTGGCCTGCAAACAGATATTATGCTGCTGGAGAATACAAGTACACCAGGTAGTTTGTCATTTACGAATTTAACTCCTTACAACGTAGGAGCTCCTACGGAGAAAATTACATGTGGCGATCTTAATGGAGATGGCAAACCCGAATTGGTATTTTCACGAGATGGAGCAACAAAAAATGTGGTTTTTGTATTGCCAAATACAAGTGCAGGTGCTGTTTCATTTGACACTCCAGTTTCTCTGCTTTTAGATGTGGGGACCCTTGCACGTTTTGTTTCAATAAGGGATTTGAATGGCGATGGTAAGCCGGAAATTATAGTTACAAATTCAAATGGCGCTGTTAATAACCAACTCTACGTTTTTCAGAATCAAAGCGTTGGGGGGGTGCTGAATATTAACCCAACTCCCATAAAGGTGACAGTGACAGGGGCAAGCACAACTTATGGATTGGATGTACAGGATGTGGACAATGATGGCAAGGCCGATTTGATTGTAAACCAATTCCAAACTAACACTATTTTTGTTTTAAGGAATCAAAGCACATCTACTATTAGCTTTGCCGCTCCGGTAGCTGTCACAGCACCTGGCAATTTGAACGCTATTACTTCCGCGGATGTAAACGAAGATGGTAAGTTGGATTTGATTGCAACTAGCACTCTTACCAATCAAGTATTGGTATTATTGAATACAAGCAGTTCCGGATCAATCTCATTTGCCGCACCGCTTATACTCAATGCGTCTAATGGACCCTGGGGTGTCGATGTAGCAGATATAGACGGTGATCAGGATACAGACATAATTGTAGCGAATAGAAACCAAGCAGAGGTAAATGTATTTTTGAATGATGGAAATAATGCAAACGTCTCTTTTACTCGTTCTGATTTAGTGTCTTCCAATGCAACACGCAATGTTATTGTAGGCGATTTGGATGGTGATGCTAAACCTGACATAGCGTATTCATCTTTTAATAGTGGCACCTCAACCTACAAAGTAGAAATACTTCGCAATAAAAACTGTTATTCTCCTGCAATACTAAATGAAGCGCCACTTGCTATTTGTGCAGGACAAACAATTACCCTTTCAACTATTCCAGGAATAGGAGTAACCTATGACTGGAAGGAGTCAGGGACTACTCTGGGTGCACCTTCGAGTCCAACTTTTGACATTTCAGCCGCTGGTGATTATTCAGTAACGGCTACAAGTGAATCAGGTAATTGTGTAGTGACTTCGCCCGTGTTAAATGTTACCTCCGGTGGAGGAGGAGCACCAGTTGATCCAGCAATTACTTCCAATTCACCAGTATGCACTACGCAGACATTGTCTTTAGGTACAACAACTACAGGTGTAACTTATGATTGGAGCGGACCCAGTGGATTTACCTCAACTGTGCAGAATCCAACAATCCCAAATGTAAGTATACTTAATGCAGGTATTTATTCTCTTACGGTAACAACACCAGGTGGTTGCAGAAGCAATGAAGTTTTGACGCGAGTTGACGTGGCAGATTTACAGAACTTTACCATTACCAGTCCAACAACCACGATTTGCTCTGGCACCTCCGTAATTTTATCCATCAACGCTGTAACTGGCCATCAATATCAGTGGATAAAAGATGGAGCGGATATTGGAGGCCAAATAGGAACTACTCTAAATGTCACTCAAGAAGGAACTTATAAGGTAAGGGTTCAGAATATCGCATTGGGGTGTTCTGTTGAAACAAACGAAATAGCAATCACAGTATTGACCGCGCCAGTAGTTGACTTTATAGTAAATCCAACGGCATGTTCAGGTACAGATGTAACTTTTACTGATCAATCGACTCTTGACAGCAGGGCAACACCCGTTTATGCCTGGGCTTTTGGCGATGGAACAACAGATGCAACGGCTAGTCCTACACATACCTATACCACTGCTCAAAACTATAATCCATCACTTACCGTCTCATATTCAGGGGTTTCAGGGTGTTCAAGCAACACGTCAAAGCCGGTAAATGTGGTGGCAACCGTACTTCCTGCCATAACTTCTTCGATCCTGTCCAGTTGCCCTGGAGAGGAGGTAATACTTTCTATTACGGGGACATTCTCCAGTATAAATTGGAGTACTTTGGAAACATCATCAAGTATAACAGTTAACCAACCGGGTACCTACACGGTTACTACCACTGATGGAAATGGATGTACAGGGAATGGAACGATAAGTATTAATAGCAGTCCGGTTCCCACCCTTATTATTGCAGCTGAAAAGACTTCGATTGTTACTGGTCAATCAGTTCAATTGGAAATAACAGGGGCGGACACCTATTCATGGCAACCAATTGAAACTTTGAGCGACCCGAACATTTCAAATCCAATAGCAACTCCCAGTCAAACCACTACTTATTTAGTAGATGGAATGATTACAGGTGGCTGTTCCGCACAGGCTTCAATTACCATTGAAGTGAATGATGAGTTAAGCTCACTCAATGTTCCAAATGTTTTCTCCCCAAATGGAGACGGATTTAATGATCTTTGGGTAATACCAGGCATCGATGCTTTCTCCGAATGCACACTGAGTATTTTTGATAAATCGGGAAGTCGAATTTTTGAGCAGAGGGGATATCAAAACAATTGGGATGGTACTATAAATAGTAAAAATGTGCCAGATGGAACTTATTTTTTTATAATCAATTGCGCTGATAAACAGCCACTTAGCGGAAGTTTGTTGGTGGCACGCTAAGAATAAAAGGTTTTAAATTAAACCTTTTATCAAATAGTTGATCTAAAAGAATTTTAAGATATGTTTTTTTAACCCATGCCGCTAAATAGTAGTCATTTTCAATGTTGTCTGGCTTTAATACTATTTACTTTTTCCATCACTGTTTCGATCGGACAAACGGTAGAAGTTTGTAATGATGGAATTGACAATGATGGAAACGGACAAATAGATTGTGATGACTCGTTTTGCAATTTTGCTGCTAATATTGAAAAAGGTTGCCATTGTTTTGATAATCTGGATAATGATGGTGATGGTTTAATTGATAAAGCCGACCCCAACTGCGCTACATACTATGGTCTGACCTTTGTTGGTGAAGGTTCTACCTGTACTATTACCCCTCCAGGGGCGAATACACCATTTGATTTAGTGAGTGCTCCTTCTGCTGTCTCTGGTCAGAATACTTCAGACACGCAATCTAAAATAGCAATTGGAGATATTGATGGTGACGGGATACCCGATGCAGCAATAACTTCAAAGTTCAATAGTAATCTAAGAATAGTAGCCACTTCTGGAACAAACGCCAACCCACAACCGGATGGCTCAAAAGCTGGAGATATTAAATCTGAATATAATATCAACGGAAGTCCAATAGTTTCCAATGGTAAATACATGTATGAGCACGATGTACTCATCGCAGATATTGATAAAGATGGTAAAGCGGAAATTTTCGGAATTCTTAGCCTGAGGCCACCACAGGGTGGATCTGTTGCAGCCACTCGTTTTTATCTGGTTGGTTTTAAGTATACGCCCAATACGTTGACCCCGCTTTTTAATGCAATCGATCTTGGCCCTGATCGGCCAGGTATTCCCGGTATTGCCGATTTTGATGGTGATGGAAAAGCTGAGATCTATCTTAAAGATGAAATTTATGCGGCAGAAAGCGGTGTGAAATTAGCAGATGGGGGAGGTAACTGGGATACGGAAGTAAATGCTGCACCTGTGGCGGTCAATTTTTTCCCAGCCACACCAAATATGGAATTGGTTACGGGAAAATACATCTATACAGTTCCTAATTTATCCTCACGTATTCTTCAGCCGCTGACAATAGCCGCTGATATGAGTTCCATTCAACCCTACTTTCCCAAAACCTACAACGATCTTACTGAGTATGGTATTGATAACGCGAGTAGTACCAGTGTTGCAGACATGGATGAAGACGGATTTTTGGATGTCATTTTATCAGGCTCTACAACTGCCAGTGGAACCGCACAAAAGACTGCAGTATTTTACTGGAATGTTCAGAAAAACAAAGTTTCAGTATTTTTTCCTCCTGATGCTACTTTAACCAATGGATGGACATGGGGTACCAGTAGAATTAACCTGGGAGACGCCAATGGAGATGGTAAATTGAATGCTTCGTTTGTGGCGGGTAACCGATTATTTTGTCTGACAACGGATGCAAGTGATAACCTGGTGCCCTTATGGGCTTCTCCAAGAACAATAAACGATTCCAATAGTGGGATAGTAGCAGTTACTATTTATGACTTTAACAATGATGGTCAGCCTGAAATGGTTTATCGTGACTCACAAGAAGTTGTAATAGTGGACGGTGCTACCGGCCAGACAAAATTATGGTCATCAACATGTCAATCACATACTTTTACAGAAGGACCAATAATTGCAGACGTCAACGGAGATGGAGGTACTGATATTTGTGTCCCTTGCTTTCGTGGTCCTGGCGCATTCAATATTAATGGAACACTTCAAGAACAAGCACGTGGTGAAGTTCGACTCTGGTACTCCACAGGCAATGAATGGCTTCCAACACGCAAAGTCTGGAATCAGCCGGGTTATTTTGTAGTGAATATTAATGATAACCTGACTTTACCAACTCCTCAGATCGATCAAACCCTTTCATTTGGCAATACACCCTGCCCAAACGGAATCCCTGGCCCTAATCAACCTTTTAATGTATTCTTGAATCAAGTTCCGAACTTAAGTGCTGATGGGTGTCCTGTGTTTCCTGCACCAGATCTTGCTTACTTTGGTGATGACCCTGCTAACCCTGGAGTAGATATTGATGGTGATGGTGTTTATACACCTGCTGTCGAGGTGACACCACCGATATGCGGAAACCTTGACATAAAGGTTGCTTTCAATATTGTAAATAGTGGAGACTTACCCATATCAGATACTACACCTGTAGCTTTTTTTAATGGCGACCCGCTTAATGGAGGAACCTATCTTCATAACGCTACGCTGAATATCAATAATCTTCAGGTAGGGCAAACTTTACATACACCCGATATTACGTTCAATGGACCAGGGACAATATTTACCCTATACATTGTGCTGTACAGTGATGGTAGCCTTCCTCTGGTAATTAATAATACCAAGGAATGTAGCATTTCGAATAATACCTATGCTGTACTAATTACTCCCGATCCTTTTACCGTAACCATAGACAAGGTAAGTGATAATTTTAAGTGCGATAACTCAGCTCCGGATAACGGAGAACTTCAGGCGCATATATTCAAAGGGGGGGTAGAGGTTTTTGATTATAGCCCTTATTCATTCCAATGGTATAATGGATTGGATGATAGTTCACCAATAGCCGGTCCTGCTGGTACTGCGTATAATTTAACGGATATCCCGGAAGGTGACTACTCTTTGATTGTAACCAACACTCAAAAAGGTTGTATGAGTGATCTTGTGAGTCAGAATCTCGTACGACTCGGGAATGATCCGGATATAACAATCAACGTATTATCTGATCAAACACAATGTAGTCCGGCCAATGGAAAATTGGAAGCAGTAATTGCAGGAGGTAATACCGGTTTTACATTTGAATGGTTTGATATTTCACTTAATCCTCTCGGGATAACCGGACCAATCGCAAATAATCTGGTAGCTGGAAACTACCTTGTTCGTGTTTCTAAAGACGGTTGCATCAAAATTTCTGACCCTGTAACTGTCAATGGTCCCCAAATCCCTGATGCACAAGCTACGGTTGTACAGCATGTGGTGGATTGTGACAACCTTAATAGCGGGATCATACAAGCAGATGCACTCTTTAATGGAGTAGTGCAAGATCCGTCTCTTTATCAGTTTGATTGGTACTTCTACGATAATGCAACCAGTACACGCGGAAGCATCCTGCCTCCAGCCAATGGCACAGGGCAAACGCGAACAGGTTTAGCTGTTGGGTTTTATCAAGCCGTGATCAAGCAAATAGGTACGCAGTGTGTGTCTACTCAAAGTCCCATTGTAGAGGTATTGGATTTGAGAGTTATTCCTACTGCAGTTATTACTGAATTAGCTCCACAAACTTCTTGTGATTCGGCTAATCCAAATGGAATTCTGAAAGCAGATGCCTATATCGGTGGTGTTTTACAGAATCCGGCAGACTTTACTTTCGAGTGGTTTAAGGGTGATAACACATTGCCAGGTAATCTGCACACTACCGTTTCAGGAATAAATGGACAACAAGCAAATAAAGTTTCCGGTGGAGGGGAGTACTACACGGTAAAAATCACAACTGCCAATAACTGTTTTGATACGGAGAAACTTATTATCACGGAAGATGTGAATGTCCCCATAGTGACGCTTTCTGTATCTCCAAACTCTATTTGTGATCCATCAAAAGCATCAAGTAATTACAACGGATCAGTAACGGCCACGGTAACATTTGCGGGAAATCCAGTAGTGGATTTTAGTAACTATAAATTCACATGGCATCAGGGGCCGCTTACTTCTGACCCGGTGATTCCGGTTGCGGATGACAAGTCTCCCACATTAAATCAAATCAATGGAGGTTACTACACCGTTACAGTCCAGCGACTGGATTTATTGTGCACTTCCGTGCCGGAGGTGGAAGAAGTCATAAATATGCCTCTGCCATCTACTATTTCCAACATAAGTATTCCCTCTACAAATTGTGTGGGTGGGGCACCTAATGGAACTCTGGATGCGCAGGTCGATTTAGGTGGTGGTTCGATGACTACTACCGGTTACACTTTCACCTGGTATCAGGGCAATGGCACAGGAGGAGCAGTTGTGGGGAATACACCAACTATCCTTAATCAACAAGGTGGCAGTAATTTTACAGTTGAAGTCGTAAATAGTGCAACAGGCTGTTCAAATACATTAACCCTATTATTACCCGATAATAGTGCTCCACCAGTTCTTACACTTACTCCTTCTCCAAATTCGATTTGCGATCCCTTGATAGGCTTCAATGGGTCAATAGCCACTTCAGTAAATGATGTAAATAGCATACCGGCTCATAACTATAATTTTGTCTGGTCTACAGGTACTGATCTTACAAGTCCGATTGCCGGACAAAATGCCGCCAGTTTGAATGGACGAGATGGAGATTTTTATACAGCGACTGTAACCAATGTAACACTGAACTGTACATCAGCACCAATGACCACGGAGATTAAGAACGAACAGATACTCCCCGTTATAAACACCGCTCTGGTACCATCTACCAACTGTGTGGGTGGTACACCCAACGGATCGATTGATTCATCAGTGGATGTAGGGGGTACACCGACAACAGGTGGTTATACTTTCAATTGGTTCACTGGAAATTTAACTTCAGATCCCCCTGTACCGGCTTCGCCAAACAATGGTAATACGTTTAATCCTATTCAGTTACAAGGTGGGCAGAACTTTACGGTGGAAGTACGAAATGATGCGTCCGGTTGTACAAATACAAAGTCAATCACCTTGCCGGATAATAAGGAACTCCCTGTTCTTACTTTAACACCAAGTCCAAACTCTGTTTGTGATCCCCTGATTGGCTTTAATGGATCCATTGCGACTGGTCTTACGGATACAAATGGTCTGCCGGGTCATACTTACACTTATGTGTGGTCTACAGGTACTGATTTGACAAGTCCCATTGGAGGCCAGACGGGTCCGGCATTGGCTAATCAAAATGGTGATTTTTACACCGCAACAGTTACAAACGTAACACTGAATTGTACATCCTCACCGGTAACTACAGAGATTCAGAATAATCAGGTATTTCCGACTATTACGACCAGTATTACAGGATCATCAAATTGTGCGGGTGGGGCGCCTGATGGTATTGCCACGGTAGCAGGTGTTCTGCCAGCAGACACTTATGAATATCGATGGTATCAGGGAGTAGTGGTAAATCCTGGAGCAGAATTGAACCCAATAGCAAATCCCACGATCAGTGGATTGCAAGGGGGTGCGGCTGAGAATTATATTGTGGAAGTAAAGCTGCAAAGTTCCGGTTGTACAAACACAGAAGGAGTCCTCATTCCAGACATTAGCGAAGTTCCTGTGCTGGGTCCGTTAAGTAAAGTTGATAATACTTTATGTGTGGGAAGCAACGGACAAGCACTTATCGGTACGGTGGATTATCGCGGAGCTGTTGCCTCTCCTTATACAGGCTATACACTGGCATGGTCCAATGGTGCCAGCACCCCAACTATCGGTGCACTTGCTCAGGGTAATTATTCCCTGACCATTACAAAAGATGATGTGAATTGTATATCCAACCCGGTTTCCATTGATGTAAATGATAATTTGTTCATCCCGGTAATAAATGTTGCTGCTGTAACTCAAACGTCCTGTGTGAATCCTAAGAATGGTGAACTAGCGGCTACTATTGATGAAACACTGATTGGAGGAGGACCGGGAACGACAGCTGGTTATAACTTTGTATGGCATAATGGCAGTGACTTGACTACCCCGACTGCAGCAGGAAAATACTCTGGCATCCCAGGAGAAATTGTAACGTTAGATGGAAATGTTTTCTACACGGTTGAAGTTACACGTCCTGCCACAGGCTGTACCAACACAAAAACAACATTTCTACAGGAAATAATAACAATACCCACAGTTACCTTAAACGTGGCTTCACAGCAGACGGCTTGTATACCACCGGATGGACAGATAGATGCGTTAGTTAACCCGGCTCCTGTTCAAGATTATACTTTTTATTGGTTGAAGGAACAACCCAATCAGTTTACCAATGATGCTACCGTATTAATTGCAGACGTGAATGGGAACACAGCTGCCCCTAATCGCAGATTTACAGCAGGCGCTGGAGTGAATACCGACACCCATAACCAACTCACCTTTGGAGATTATACAATGGTAGTGGTAGATGAAGTTACTCAGTGTGTTTCTCAGCCTCAAACAGCAACCGTACTCGATCAAACAGCAAGTGACATCACTTTTGGAATAGGAGCCTTGCCTACAAGCTGTGCATTGAGCAATGGATCACTTGATATCCAGGCGCAACGTGTGGATGGGTTAGCTACTCAGTTCACATTTGAAGTATTCATTGAAGGGCCTACGAACCCGATATCACCTATATCATTCCCGGATAACCCACCCGTGTTTGATACAGGACTTAATCCACCCACTGGTACAACTTCGCCTTTTCCAACTTTAGGACCCGTAGCCAACAATGTTATTGCAAGTCAAGGATCACTATTTTCTTCTACTTATTCAGTTATAGCAACAGATGCATCTGGCTGCAAAAATTTTGAAACTTTCTTCTTGCCATTTCAGGATGCGCATGATGTGGATGTTGTGGTTGGTAACTCACAAATATGTCCTTACACTATAGGGGATGGTTCTATTTCTGTTCAAACGATTGCTCCACCTACAACTACAGGGGCTAACCAAACTCAGTTTACTTATAGCTTTTATGCCGGAGGGGTGGCTAATCCGGCAAACCTACTCTCGCCTCCTCCAGCTAATCCATTTAACTATCCGCTGTCAACGGAAGTTTGTGATGATGGTATTGACAATGATGGTGATGGATTAATAGATGGTGCTGATCCTGATTGTACCAACCGAGTAGATAAATTAAATCTGGCTCCGGGATTTTATACTGTTGAGGTACAAGAAAATATTTCCGGATCTAATTGTAAAGTAAGCAAGGTAATTGAAATCGGACGTGATGCGTTGCCTCCGTTGCTCGATCTTGTAAGCTTTACCCCCAACACGGCTTGTGATGTGGCTTTTTCTCCTGATGGTGCTGCGGAAATATCCATAGCAAAAGACCCAGATGATAATACGGTAGGCTCTACCTATACACTAGGGGTGTTACCAGCTACTGGAACGGAAACATTTACAGGGGCACTTGGAGCTTTGCCATTTGCTAATCCTATAATAACGGGACTTAAACCTTCAGGTAGTGTGCCACAATATACACTGACCGTTACTTCATCCAACAATTGCGTAAATGAACGATTTGTGTCGATTCCTGACCAACCTACAACCTCGGAATTGCTTAATTCTGATATACTGGTTAGTAATGCTGAGTATTGTGATCCCTTGTTAGAGCAATCCGCCAAAGTAGTAGTGAACGATGTTCGCGTAATTGGTGGTGGGGTCGAGGATATTGCAGATTATCAGTTTGATTGGTTTACGGATATCGGCCTTACAACAAATGTTTTTGCAGGAGGACAGGGTGATCCGGTTGCAGTGTCCGGTGGTGATGAATTTATAAATAATGTGCCTCTGGGATTTGGAACCGTTCCTGCTGGTACTGTGAAGCAGGGATCATACTGGGTGAAAGTCACGAAGACAGCTGATGCGAGTGGTACAGGTGGAATAGGATGTATTAGTGCCCCTATAAAAGTGGATATCGTAAATCATTTTGTGAATCCGCAAGTGACACTCACTCCGTTCTCAAATACTGCCTGCGATGGTAACTTTGAAGGTCGTATTGTTGTTGATGCGGTAACGCCAGTAGTTTTCGGGCCTCCGGATTTATCTCCGGGAAATGGTGCTACCTATACATACAATTGGGCTTCGTCAGTTGTACCCCCTGCCAATACAGTTGGAGAATCAGGAATTGCAAACAGCACACCAACAAATTTGCAGGATGGTGATTACACACTTACTGCAGTGAATGAAGTTACAGGTTGTTCAACGGTAGCTATGACGAAAGTATTAAAAGTAAGCCCTCCTGTGTTTACCATGAATGTTTCATCCACCCCTCAGCAACTGTGTTCACCTGACGGTACAGCCATTGTGAATGATGTGCTGGTAAGTGGTGTATCGGATGGAACGGCCAATTTTGATTTTAATTGGTTCCGGGGGGCTCCTAACACCGTAGCGTTAGTTGACGGGGGAGCAGCAACCATTACTGCTGATCAAATTGATAATACCAATTATCTCACAATTGGTGATGACACTTATTATGTGGTGGCAACCCGTAGACCAAATACCGATCCTGGTTCAGGGTGTTCCTCAGCTCCTGTTCAAGTGAAGATTGATAATACTTCTGTTGACCCCGTTATCGCAATGACTCCTTTCTTTAATACGGCTTGTGATACTGGATTTGAAGGCCGTATTAATACAACGGCTTCAACGCAGGCTGGAACACCAGGTGAGTTAGCTTCATACCTTTACAATTGGGTGTCAACAACCACCACAACCCCGGTTGCAAATCCAGCTGCGGTGGGGAACGAATCGTTTCTGAACCTGGAGGATGGTGATTACACCCTTACAATTACGAATAATATTACTCAATGCCAGGCAGCGGCAACTGCCTCAATAATTAAAAGCCTTACTCCAATTGTTGTGGCCAGTGCAACACCCACCGATCAGCAGCTTTGTTCTCCTGATGGATCGATACTTGTCAACGATATTACAGTAAACGGTGTGATTGACCCAAACCATAATAATTTTGATTTTACCTGGTATAAAGACAGTCCGGCTAATCCTTCTCTTGCTACAGGTTTTAACAATGATTTCTTTGATATAACCGATTTTGCAACAATTGGAGTGGGTACTTATTATGTAAAAGCAAAAAGAGGAAATGGAATTGTTCCCGGATCAGGGTGTGAGTCGGCACCATTGCGTGTGGAGATAAAGGATATAAGTGTTGATCCCATCTTGTCTTTTAGTACTTTAGCGAATACCTCATGTGATGCCAACTTCGATGGACAGATAACTGTGAGCGCGTCTACCGCATCAGGACCGGGCGCAGCATCCAATTATGATCTGGTTTGGACTGCAGTTCCTGCAGGGTCTGCTGTGGCAGATGCTTTAAATACAGGAAGTCCCTATTCAACGGGAGGAGCAGATAGGGTGGGTCCTGGCACATTTGAAATTCAGGCAACTAACCTTACTACGCAGTGCCTTGCGAATGGATCAGTGATTATGATTACCACTCCACAACCACTGGATATATTAACTGTAAACAAAACAGATCAAAACATCTGCTTTCCGGATGGTAGTGCTACCGTATCCACACTCAACTCTGGTGCTGTTGGAAATTACACGTATGAGTGGTTTAGAAATGACCCTACTGGTGCGCCCCTTGAGGACGCTGGGTCTGCAGTGATTACTACACCAATCTTGGATGTAGCAAATTATCCCACCATTGGGGCAGACACCTATTATGTAGTAGCTACGAAAAATGCAGGTGCCACTCCAGGATCAGGGTGCAAGACACCACCATTTCGAGTAGACTTACTTGATCTGCATAAAGACCCTAGGCTGCAGTTTGCGTTCACACCCAACTCAAGTTGTGATTTACTTAACCCTAATGGATCAGTATTGGCTGATGCGGCTGAACAAAATGGGGTGAATACGGATACCTATTCATTTGCATGGACTTATAATGGTGGAGGATTACCTGGTGTAACAGTGCCAGCAAATACTGCTAACTCCAGCTTACTTGATCCTGCATTTGAAGGCAATTATGTACTTACAATTGTAAACACAACTACAACAGGGTGTTCTTTTACATCTGACCTGGATGTGAACCTGGACTTGACGATGAGTCTTCCCAATATCATAGACGCAACAGCAGTTGATCCATTAGACTGTCTGGCGAGTGGAAGCGCTACGGTTACCCGCGTAGGTATAGGAGGAGTTACATTCTACAATGATCCTCCTGATGATCTTGATCTGAATTTCGATTATAAGTGGTTTAAGGGGGATTTAAGCAACCAATTAGGTGGTGAGATAAATCACAACATTGTTAACCAACTTCCGGACAAATATTTTGTCACTGTAATCGATGGCACTACAAAATGTGAATCAGGGCCTAAAGAGGTAATTATTAGTGATGACCAAATCGTGTATCCTGATGTACGGATTACACAAACTGCCCGTCAAATTAGTTGTATGGCAGCTACAGGAACAGCAGCTCTTGCTGCAACAGCAGATGGTCAAACAGATGCCGATCCAAATTATAACTTCTCCTGGTTCAATACCCTTGATGCTACCGGGCTCTCCTTTACAAATACTTCAACTATTATTAATCAGTTGGCTGGAGATTATTCGGTAAGTGCCCTTAACATTATTACAGGCTGTTCTTCTTTCGTGCCCTACATTGTTCCTGAAGAGGCCCCACAGTTCACACCAGTTGTCTCTGTTGGTGGGCAGCCACGCACGCTATGTGTTGGGCAGGATGGTAGTGTTTTAGCACGGGTAATAGACATAAATCCAGATTATCCTTTCCCGCTTAACTATACTTCTGATTTATACTTTGGTTCGCAGTCCAATCCTGCAGGGCCACCAGATGTACCAAATATGGGTCTTGTGCCAGGGTTCAATGTCAATTTTGTAGAGGAAGGACTTCCTGAAGGATTTTATACCGTTCGGCTAACTGATAATAATACGGGCTGTACAAGTCTGGCGGTTGCCGAAGTATTGGATCAACGTACTCCACCAGCCATTGCCATAGTACAGGAAAATCCACTTACGAATTGCGATCCAACAATTGCAAATGGTCAACTTTCTACGACTGCAAATGGCGGAAAAGTAGGAGGCTACTCTTTTGACTGGTATGCAGGCACTGCAGTGGCTTCACCCCCAGGAGTTGTGCTGAGTTCTTTGAATAAGCTCATTGCCGAAGGGGCAGGGGATTATGTAGTACGGGTTACTAATAAAGTCACCGGCTGCTTTGCAGACATGGTTGGACTTATTGAAGACATGACTGTAACACCTCCGATACCCACAGCCACTACAGTACAGAATCGTACAAATTGCATTATTCCAAATGGATGGGTGACAGCCACAGTAGATGGTACCATATTCAATTACGATTTTAATTGGTATGATGGGGCAGCCGCGTCCGGTGGGATAGACTTTAATGGAGTTGACTACCGAAATGTAGACATAGGAGATTATACGGTTACAGCTACAGATCAAGTTACACAATGTATTTCTCCTCCTGCCACAACTTCTGTACTTGATGAACGCTTAATACCAGAATTCATATTCACCACGACTCCTTCCTTCTGTCAGGATACAGGCAGACCGCAAGGAACAGGATCGATTATTCTTACTCTAACCAATACCGATGAAACAAACATCAGTTTGTCAGATGTGCAGTGGGTAGAAACAATGAATAACCAATTGGTTGGTAATGGAACAGCAATATACGACCTGTTTCCTGGTTTTTACCGCGCAGAAGCGATCACTAATGAAGGATGCACCAATGAAGGTATCGCTGAAGTGAAAACAGAAATCAGCCCATATAATGGAGTTTCTACTAACAGTGACGGACAAAATGATGTGTTTATTGTAGACTGCATCTCCTTGTTCCCTAATAATAACGTGAAGATATTTAACCGGAATGGGATTAAAGTATATGAGGTAGACGGATATAATAATGCGGATGTGGCATTCAGCGGTGTAGGGCTGGATGGTTTATACCTGTCCGGAAAAGAATTACCCGTAGGCACTTATTTTTACGTTATTGATAAGAGAGATGGTTCGAAACCAGTCGCAGGGTATTTAGAGCTTGACCGATGAGAAAAAAGTACTTCGTTATAATTTTTTTATTTGGAGTAACTGGGGCAGTATTGGCACAACAGCGCCCACTGCAATCGCTTTATATGTTTGATCCACTGCTTGTAAATCCTGCCTACGCAGGTACGCAGGTACAGCTCAGTGCAACTGGTATTTATAGAAACCAATGGGTGAACCTGGACGGGGCACCCAAAACATTTACAGCCACAATGCACTCTGGTTTTCTGGATACAAAAATGGGATTGGGGGTGATTATTGGAAACGATCAGATAGGTATTCATAACGATCTTTCTTTTTACGGAGTATATTCATACAAGATTAAGGTTTCGCGAAAGGGTACCCTTTCAATGGGTATCCAGGGAGGTTTTAACAACATCAAATCGGACTATACCAAACTAAATTTAAAGTCGCAGAATGATCCGAACCTTTCTGGACAGCTTACAAAATTTAACCCAAATGTTGGTGGAGGTTTATTCTACCATCAAAAAGATTTATACGTAGGATTTTCGGTTCCTCAAATCATTAATAATAGTGTCTTCGATTTGGAGGGAAATGGAAGCCTCTCAAAGCAGTTGAGGTATTTTTACTTGCAAGGCGGGTTTACCAGGAACCTAAGCCATAACGTAAAGATTATGCCGTCTTCTTTGATAAGGATACAGGAAGAAGCTCCCGTGAGTTTCGATATGAACACCACATTTATTTTTCACGAGGTGGTAGGGTTAGGTGCTTCATATCGATTAAATGAGGGTGTAGTCGGGCTCTTTGAACTTCAAATCAATGAAAATTTTCATGTGGGTTACGCTTATGACTTTACCACATCTGCGTTGAATCAATTCTCAGCTGGGTCTCATGAAATAATGATTAATTATCGGGTGAAGATTGCCCGTTTTCACCAAGGATTGCTTTGCCCCTCGTATTGGTAAGATTAGAGTGTAGAAAATAAACACCTAATGGGGCAAAGTCTGCCCTTTTAATATGTTGTTTTAACCTGTTTTGGGGTGATTAAATATTATCTGGAACTGATTAAACCTTGGCATGATATTGCTGTCTAATGAGATAGAATAGTTACTAAATAACAAATACTTACATGAAAAAATTTATTGTATTTTTTGTACTGTCTATTATTACATTGGCTTGTGATTCGAATGAACAGCAAACAACTCGACTGGAAGTGCGCCTAACGGATGCCCCGGGAGATTATGAAGCTGTTAATATTAATATAACAGGAGTGGAGGTACATATGGATGATGGAAGTCCGGAATCAGGTTGGATGGAACTTAATGTCGAAGCTGGAATTTATGACCTTCTTAAATTAACCAATGGCATTGATACCTTGCTTGCCACTGCAGAGCTACCAGCAGGGCGTATCTCGCAGATGAGGCTGATCCTTGGTGATAATAATACCATTAAGGTGGCTGGTCAGGAGATGCCTTTAACTACTCCTAGTGGACAACAATCTGGCTTGAAATTCAATATTCAAACAGACCTTACTGAAGGTGTTGTATATCAGGTTTTAATTGATTTTGATGCTGCTAAATCTATTCTCCAGACTGGAAATTCAACGTACAAACTCAAGCCGGTTATACGTACCATCACCAGTGCGGAAAGTGGTGCTATCAAAGGGGTAGTAGAGCCAATGGAAGCTAACCCTATGGTATTCGCCATCATAGGTATTGATACAATTGCGTCTACCAAGGCCTCTGAAGCAGGGGCATTTTTGTTGAGAGGGTTACCTGCGGGAACGTATTCTGTTTCTTTTAATCCAAAGGAGGGATATTCTCCTGCTTTAAAAACAGATATAACAGTAACTCTTGGGTCAGTTACAGACATGGGGAGCGTAAATATTCCCTAAAGAAGTAGAATTGTTTCCTTAAAGGATAGCTATTGAAGCTGTACTTTAATCTCAGCTCTGCGGTTTTTGGAGTGTTCTTCTTCGGAGCACTCCGTACCGTTACTGCATCGGTTAAGCAACAACTCTTCACCAAAGCCAATGGCTTCAATTCGTTGAGGAGCAATTCCACGGCTCACAAAATACCCCTTTACTGATTGAGCCCTTCGCTCGGAAAGACTTTTGTTATACTGCTCAGTTCCATACGAGTCGGCATGTGCTCCAATATTAAGAGTAGCCTTATTATCACGTTTCAGAGCTTTTAGAATGGGTTCGAGGAGATTTGTCCCAGCGTCAGAAAGCTTTGCATTATCAAAGTCAAATTGAACCACTGCCTTTTCTACAAAGACTTCCTCTAGTAACAAGTCATTGATCAAAACTCCCTTGTAGATTCCTTTTGTGTTCAATGTAAACTCTTCTTCCAAAAAACCTTCCCGCATCGCTTTAACAATGTATTGCCGGTTTGGTTCAATCTTGAAGTTATAAATGCCTGTACTGTCCACTCTTAACTGTTGTATTTCACCTGATAAAATATTTTCAATTATCACAGTGGCATCAGGTAAAATTGCTTGCGATTCATTACTGTACACAGTTCCCTTAGCTAACAGTGAGTGTCCCCAGAGAGGGATTAAAACACTATCACTTCCCATAAAACGAGTTTCAGTTGTATAAAGCAATTCATTCACCCAGGAATAGTCTTCTTTGTCGGCACTCAAGGAATAATTACGATCAAAATCAAGATCGAAATACACAAATCCATTGGCATCGCTGGTTTGCGAACCAATGACAACCCCCTGGTCATCAAACAATGCTACCGTAGCGTGAGGAATGGGGTTTATGGAGTCTGCTTGCTCCACCACCTTTCCTATAAGAGAAAATGAGTTTATCTTGAACCTATAGATGTCGTCATACCCAATACCTCCTTCTCGGTTGGATGCAAACAAACCTTCTCTTCCTGATTGATCCAGTACCAATGAAAAGTCATCACTAGATGTATTGAGAGGAAAACCAAGATTGACCGGGTGGCTAAATTGATCCAATTTATTCTTATAGGTAATAAAAATATCCAACCCCCCCAATCCACCATGGCCATTTGATGAATAATACATGACCGAATCCCCAAGCACGAAAGGATAGACTTCATCCCCAAGGGTATTTACATTGGGTCCCAGATTAATAGGCTTAGACCATTTCCCGTTCTCTTGTTCTGAACGATATAGGTCAACGCCACCAATTCCCCCAGGCATATCCGAAGCAAAGTAGAGAACTTGCCCGTCACCAGAAACCCAGGGGTGTCCTACCGAGTAGTCGTCATTATTGAATGGAAATTCTGTCAACCGATTTAATACGCCATCCTCATCCAACCTGGCAAAGTAAAGTTTGAGGTTGACCCGGCCAAATTTGTTTACATGGGGTTTCCCATTTCGTGTATTGTTACGGGTGAAGGCAATCTGCTTTTCTGAGTCAAAGAAAGCAATTGGCCCATCATGTAAAATTGACTTTAGGCCATCCTTGTAAAAGGGAACGATATCTTCCTCATGTATTATGTTACTTTTCGGAGCGCTATAAACATTAAGGTGAGATTCATTTTTATTGATAGAGGAGAGTGATTTTCTTTTGATAAAAAGGTCTCGGTCACGTGCGGACACAAAGACAATCCTGTCTCCATGATAATGGGGTGCAAAATCTGATTGATCACTATTGTAAGGTTCATTAGCAATGGTGTAGAGGACGGAATCGCGGAAATAGTAGCTGAGGGAGTATAGGAAGTCGAGTTTCGATTTGCTTCGTGTATCCTTCGTTTGTGTTTGCTCATAGGCTGCAAACCATTTTTCGGCTTCTCCATACTTTCCTTGTATACTTAGAACCTGTGCGTATTGGTATTTATACAATGGTTCCCCTTGTGGCAAGGAAGCCAATGTTGCATAAGCCGTCTCTGCTTTTTCTATTTCCCCCAATCTAAAATAGCATTCTGCTACACGCTGTCTGGCTTGATAATTATCAGGCCTCTTACCGATTTCAAAAAGATAAATTTCAAGTGCATTTCGATAAGCGAGTTGCTGATAAAGTTTTTCTGCTTTTTCAAAAGGACTCAAAAAGAGCGTTGTAATATTTGTGCTCTGTGAGCGAGAACTCAACGTTGCTAAAACTAATCCTATAATAAGAAGCTTCTTCATTTTTAGAAATAGCGGGGAGTTACGATTCCTTTCATGTTAAACTTAAACCGGTAATTCAATAAGATTTCGTGAGAACCCAATTCGGCCGATCTAATAGGCCCCATAGTAACTGAATAGGAATACCCGAAACGTAACTGATCCGTTATCTGTAACTCCGAAATCATGGTAAGTGCATTTGAAAATTTATAGGATAGGCCAAACCAAATCACCTCATCGAATAAAATATTGGCATTCAGGTCAAATTCTACAGGTCTGTTATCTACTACCTTGAATAGGAAGTTGGGTTTGATACTTAGCATTGGGTTGATGGTGTAGACATAACCGCCAGACAGTATAATAGGAGTGGATTGCTTAATGGTGTTGAGGTTGGCGCCACGGGAAAATACATTGTTCATCATATGGGGCATGGAGAAACCAACAAACCAGTTGGTGTGATTGTAAAAAACGCCTGCACCAAAATTGGGCCGTGTTTGTCGGATGTCATCCGAAAATAAAAAATCAGGCTGGTACACATCAAGCTGTGAATATTGGGCGTTGTACATTCCAAGACCCGCCTGAAGCCCAAACGATAAGGTGGCATCATTGCTCATAGGTATCCGGTATGCATATATGCCACTAACCCCTGTTTGCCCGATTATGCCTATCTTATCATGAACCACCATTAAACCAACAGCCATTCGCTGGTTGACTAATGGTGAATGAATAGAAAGTGTTTGGGTGGTGGGAGCGCCTTCTAGCCCAACATTTTGAAACCTCGTAAGTAAACTGACACTCAATGCTTCGTGAGTTCCCGCATAAGCCGGATTAATGGCTACCCCATTAAACATATATTGGGAAAACGTGGCCTGCTGCTGCGCCTGAATGGTGCCACAAAAAGTAATGTATACTGTCAGAAGCACAAATAACCTGACCATCATTTCCTTTTAAGTACAACAAACCCACTTAGCTTCTTGCTTCCTTGCTCCCCTAAGTCTATAGTATAGAAATATATTCCGTCAGGAAGGCCCCTCACTACTATTCCACGATTGGCATCTCCTTTCCATACTTTAGTCTCATTATCATATCCCTTCATCTCGAAAATCAGATTATTGAATCGGTCGAAGATTTTTACTTCATTGCCTGTGTAATAATCGATTCCTTCAATTCGCCAATATTCGTTGGAGTTATCTCCATTTGGTGTAAAGCCTTCATACACACGTAAGGGCAAATCATCTACTACTATCACTAACGTTCCTTCATCACAGGCAGGAGGGTTGCTCGTGTCACAAACTTGATAAACAAGAGAATCTATTCCTCTGAATGTTTTATCGGATTGATAACTAAAGCTTCCATCTGAATTTACGAGGGCAGTGCCGTGATCCGGACCTTTCACCAGATTGCCCTCTATGTGAATGGGATCACCATCAATATCAAAATCATTATCCAGTACGTTTCCTCCGGAAATTACATTTCGGATTACATGAAGACTGTCTCTAGCAGCGGTAGGCGGATCATTCACGGGAAGCACATCGATTTCAATAGTAACTGTACCGCAAAGGCTGGGGGTACGATCATCACATACCACCACTTCCCAGGTTACCTTTCCATTAAAGTTTGATTCTGGAATAAATTCAAAGCAAAACTCAATGTCGTTGTAAAGGGATAGTGAACCGCCACCTTCCAGGTTGGTGGTGGAGGAAAGACTTATATCGTCACCATCAGGATCTACAGATTCGAAACACGCTAAAACTGGAGTATCTTCCAATGTGCTTAGGTGCAATACGGCTCCCGGGACACCATTTATAAATGTCTCAGGGGGATTGTTAGGGGGGGCTATTACATTAATTGGAATAACGGCAGTTGAACATATTGTTGGGTCACTCACATCGCACACCGTAACAGAAATTTCATCTGGCCCATCAAATCCGTTTGGCGGGGTGTAGTCTAAACACAAATCCCCGATTATCGGATCTCCAATGATACCGATACTGGCTGAACCTGAGGACACAACGGCCGGATCACCCTCTACATCAGATACTGATATACATATTTCTGTGGTTTGGTTTCCGTTTACATCCATGGTGCTTACATCCACAGTTGGTGCATCATTGACTGGATTCACAGTAATGTGTACAGTCACCTGATCACAAAGACCTGATTGATCACACACCACAACATCAGCAGTTTCAAGCCCATGGAAGTTTAGTGTGGGTGTAAAGGAAAAACACAAATCTTCAGTTTTTACATATGCACCATTGCCGGTGCTTCCGCTAAATGTGCTTATTGCAACCGGATCGCCATCAGGATCAATGGCATTGATGCAAGCATCCAATACATTATCTTCATCGATTATAAAAAATAAATCATCAATAGGATTACCACCACCATCCACGATCACGGGTGGGCCATTTACACCTGGAAAATCAATGAATACATTATATGTTGCACTGTTGTCCGTACCATCATTGGCTACATAAGAAATTCTGCGGGTGAGGGGAGAGGGTGTTGCGTTGTTATTGACAAACTCAATGCTTGCAATAGCTGCAGTATAGTTGGCTACAGACGATGTACCTGATAACGTGAGAATTCCTGTACCCGAATCGAATAGACCTGTGATTCCATTTTGATTGGTGAATTGAAGGGCATCCTCTGAACTTAAGTAGTTGCCAGAAATAGAAATGGTTGCTCCTGTGAGCTGCACATTATCCACATCCGAAACAGCTATCGTGTTGTCAATCGTAATGGTGCCTCCAGGAAAAGGCAAAGGTACCAGCGTACCTGTAATTACAGGTCTGTCGTTTACGGCCAACACATTTACAGCTCGCTCATAGGTGTTGCTGTTGTCTAGCCCATCGTTGACTACAATTCTTATGTTGCGTTGCAGTGTACTTGGATTGTCACTTGAATTACTATAACCAATGCTTCGTAATAAGGTCTGATAAGTCGCTAATGTAGCTGTACCTGTTATTGTGAATACTCCGCTTCCTGCATCGTAATTGGTGCTAAGTCCAACAGGTGGAATGGCGGAAGACAAAATATCCTCTCCAGAGGTAAAATTTCCGATGATAGAAGCCACTGCAGATTCTAATTCAATATCATCTGCATCTGAGACACTAAAGGCATTGTCTATCGGAAGTCGTGGATCGTTCTCTGTATAGGTCAGTACAGTGGGTGTAGTTCCTGTAACTTCTGGGGGAATGTTCTGAACGACTATGGTAAATGAAGCACCGGAACTTAGTGATCCCGATTCACATAGACCAATTCCCTGAGCCCTAGCAGTTACAGAGTCACCCAATTGAAGAACATTATCCAGTGTCACCTCCCAGGTAAAATCGGGATTGACTGTTGTTGTTTTTTGATCAACGAGAACCTTTGCCGCATTGAACACATCTACAAAAACATTTCCAGCCACTGAAGTACCCGATACCTCTTGCTCACCCCCTTTTAACGGATCATTTAACCCCGGCTTGGGAGTAACTCCAGTTAGAAAACCTTCACAGGTAGGACACAAATTAGATAGGGAAGTGGGGCACTGGTTGGTGGCTAATTCAAGGAATGCACAGGAATTACAATCGGCATAATCAGCATCATTTACTCCACCGATATCTGATATTTTTCCAGCCAGAGCACAAGTAGCTGAAACGTTGGTTAAGGCAACAAAGCGCAGTTCAGTGAGATCGGTCAGTCCATAGCGTGCAACCAAATCCGAAAATGGAACATAATAATCGTAGAAATAGTCCGGATCTCCGCAGCTTACTATATCGGCTATTGCGATCTGAAAATGGGAGTCATAATCATAAAATAAATCCTCTGTAGGACAATTGTCAATGCCGTCAACATCATAAACGTAAACCCCCTTGGACTTATTTTTGATCAATGTAATATCGATTTCAAAACCTGGGTTGATAGAATTCGAATTGGGGTCATCAGCACCTACCTTCTTATCGGTATCAATCAAGATGGTGTAGGCCTCAACACTAGGCCTGTCCTTGGCTACCCTGAAACGAAAAACAAGGTCGCCAGATGTGGTCAGAACGCCATAGGCTGTAAACCCCCTGGAGTCAACCGTAAGTTCAGTAGTTCCGCAGGCTGCACCTGCCTGTATATCATTTAATGTTTCACCATCTTCAAATATGGGAATGCCGAACATGGT
The DNA here is from genome assembly GCA_039971015.1 of Cyclobacteriaceae bacterium. Taxonomy (GTDB): domain Bacteria; phylum Bacteroidota; class Bacteroidia; order Cytophagales; family Cyclobacteriaceae; genus ELB16-189. Next base: position 107,019 of record JBDVKV010000028.1, on the reverse strand, counting down.
TGTTTCAAATTCATCAACATAATACCCGTCATTCGAAAAGCCAGCAGTTGTTTTGGAAACGAAGCCATCCTGATTGGGGTCGAGCACGGCAGTACCAATGGTGGGCTTAGTAATCTTTCCACGTTGAGCGCATAAGGGCAAGGTAAAGCCGATAAGAAAAACAAAAATGATTAAAGTACGTATTCTCACCAATCTAAATTACTAAAAATTAACAAGATCGTAATACGACAAATCGTCTTATTAGGCTGTTAAATGGACGAAAATGGAGTTAAAATAATTAGCTGATTGAGCTTATTAATCATCTGTAAAGCCATTTTCAATACCCTGGATCCCAATTTCAGGGGCAGATGAAGTGTTTTGCTGTACTCTTCAGGTTTTTTGCAACCAAGCCAGTCTGATTTTTCCCTCACTAAGAAGGTTAAGGAAGGTGGAAAGCTATTGGAAGTACAACTTCTTGATTACATAGTTCTAATCAAAAAAAAGCCTCTTCAGGAACGAAGAGGCCATCATCCTAGCGCGCGTTTGCAACGCGTGCAATGTCTTGTTAGGATGAACTTCGTTGATCCTGTTAAGGGAAACTCAATCAAAAGCCCCTCGCTCATTTCATTCGCTTCGTTTTGTATTTTCTATCCTCGCACAAGCTACGCTTGGCTAGGCTATAAAACACAAAACCCCGGGCTTTCGCCTGAGGTCTTTTGATTGTCGGGGCGGCAGGATTCGAACCTGCGGCCCTCCCGACCCGAGGTCGGGATACGCTAGGGATTTGTTAGAATCCACTGCCTGACTTTGGCAGGATTTTTCCAAGCTTTCAGTTTTCTTTCCAGTTGAACCGCTTCGGCTCTGGATTGAAATTCCTTAAAGTACAGCAGTTTCCAGGGCCCCTTATTCTTTGTGGCTAAATTTTGATTGGCATTGTGCCTGTACAATCTGTCATTGATATCATTGGTCTGTCCAATGTAGAGCTTCTTTGTCGCCTCCGATTCTATGATATAGGTGTAATACATAAATCACAAAAAAAGCCTCTTCAGGAATGAAGAGGCTTTGTTAAAAGTCGCCCTCCCTGTACAATTCTCGAACTTATTTTTAGATGACCTGAAAAGGCTGGCAAACCTAGCGGCTTAAAAACCGCCCGTTTGCTGGCCTTTTTGGCTTTTATCTGCTGAAAATTTATGGAGGGCACAAGGAAATCAATTTGGGATGAGGTTAAGAGGATCGATCTGGTGGACTATTTGGACACGCTAGGGATTCGACCTCAAAAAATACGAAACAACGACTATTGGTATCTCTCGCCTTTCCGCCAGGAGAAAACACCATCATTTAAGATCAATCGGAATCAAAATGTATGGTTTGATCACGGATCGGGTGAAGGCGGGACAATCATTGACTTTGGAGCAAAGCTATTTCAGTGCACTTACCATGAGTTCATTGAAAAGTTAACAAAGGGTAATTTCCCAGACCTGCCTAAAGCCACGCCAAAACCATCAGCGGATCGGCCGGAAGCAAACAAGCTAGAGATCATAAGGGTCTGCGAACTGTCCAACTCTGAGCTAGTCCGGTATTTAAAGGAAAGGGCTATCAACCCAGAGCTGGCCAAACGATACTGTCATGAAGTTGAATTCCGGATTGGAAGCCGCAGCTACATAGCCGTTGGATTTGTCAACCGCTCCGGTGGTTATGAACTCCGTAACAGCTGGTTCAAAGGCTCATCCTCACCGAAGGACATTTCTCTAATATCCACCGGCCAGGACAAAGTTAGTGTACTGGAAGGGTTCATTGATTTTTTATCGGCCTTGCAGATTGAAAACAGGACAATACGCCAGCTAACCCATCATTCCGATTTCCTTGTCCTTAACTCGTTGAGGATGGTAAACCGGGCATTGCCAATCATCCATCCTTACGGTCGGGTTAACCTATTCCTGGATAATGACCTTGCTGCCAATCACGTCAAGGACACTTTGAAGGCAAACGGCATCCTGTATCGGGACGCTTCGCCTCTATATGACAACTCCAAGGATTTGAACGAGCACCTGGTATCTACCAAAAGACTCGGACAATCCAAGGATGAAGAACAAACACTTCGACCACATAGAAAATCAAGAGGAATGAGAATGTAGAGTCAAGAATTTCAAATCACTAAAACAATATAGACCATGAAAAAGAAAATCCATTTTATCACACAGGCCAAAGGAGGCTCTGGAAAATCAGTGCTGACGTTCATGCTCGCAGAGAAGTACAAGAACGCGATGCTTCTTGATCTTGATGATGCAACCACAACGACCATGAAACAATTGGCCTATCGTGATCCTATTAAAGTTTCATTTCTTGATCGCGAGACTAAGCGCATAGACCGGGGCGCTTTCAACGGCCTTTTCGAAAGCGTAATTGACGCTAAAGAGGATTTGTTCATTGCTGACCTGGGGGCCAGCGTTGCAGAACAATTGCCAAAATATCTGTCGATGAATGGGATCGAAGTAATTACCGATCTCCTTAATGCAAGTGAGATCCAATTACAGATTATCTGCGTGATTGGCGGTGGAAATATATTCAAGGCAACGATGGAATATCTTGTTGAGCTTGTGGCTGCCACCAGTGGAGCCCTTGAAATCGTAATTGCACACAATGGATTCTATCCCTGTTCGGATGAACAACAAAATACATTACAGCGTTACGCTGGTCAGAACAATCTGCAGGTGATTCATTTCGACTTGGTGAAGGACAAAGGCGAAACTGCCATGCGAACCGTGGAGAATGTATTGAAGGCTGGAAGAGGAATTTCCGGTTTAAGCCCGTTCAGTTCAATCTATTTCAAAAAGCCAATTGAACAATTAAGTCTCTAACCCCGCGACCATGACTACCCAGGAACAGAAGGATCTTCGATCATACTGTGCTTTGCTATTAAATAAGTATGGGTTTCATTTTCCACCGGATGATCCGGTCATACCGGCTTTGTACATCATTTACATGCACATGAAATCCAATAACGAAAGTAACGAGGCACTTGCTTCACAGATCAAAGAATCAATGTCGAAGACCAAGCCAAAAGAATTCCATTTCCACTATCCCGGAGAGGCTTGGAAATTTCGAATGGCAGGTCTTTTCAAATGGTTGCTCAGCGGTTTGGCTGTTCTTGCTCTGTTGTTGTTTGGTGCATGGCATTGGTCTCGGGTAAATGACGTAGAGGCAGCGAGGGCAATAATCGAACGTTCAGGGAACATTGATAAGCTATTCCATCGAGTGCAGAAAAGTGATGATGGAATCTACTTTATCGATTTCACAGCCAGCACGGGAGATTCGGTCAGACACTTTGTCGAGTATGAAAAGCTGGACCGAAAAGCAGTTCGCGTTTACGTAGGAAGAGAATCCAAAGAGGAATATAAAAATGGAAAAGAGGCATCTAATTAGGTTTTTGAAGCAAAGTAAGAAAGGGTCTTACAGTGTCCTCGTGCAAGCATATCAGGAACTGATTGCTTCAATGCCCATTGTGATGGCGATAGAAATCATTCAGGAGGACTTGCAGAAAGATACTGGAGAGCGAATTAAACTCAACTATTTCAGCATGGCCAGGGCTGTTGCAAGATTCAAAAAGAAGAACCCACAGGCGGCCACTCGAAAGCAAATTCAGTTTAAGGATGCACACGAAACAGATGATGTTCAATCAAGTCCAGGGAGATTCAAAATAAAGCAAGGATGATTGAGCATCATCAAATAATGTTCAATAGTATTCAAGATTATTCATGACAAATACAATGAAATGCAGAAAAGATCAATGGACAGAAATGCTTAGTAAGCTCGGAGCAAGCCATGTTTTCGCTACGCGAAAACGGCTTGCTCCTTGATCCACTGCGTTCGATTTTGAAAAGTTATGGGAAGACCGAGAATAAACGATCGTGAAAAAAGACAGGTACAGGTGAATATCCGGCTGACAACTGATGAAAATAACAAAGTGAATGAGTTTGCATCAGCCTGCGGATTAAGCTCAGCCAACTGGATACGTGCTAAAATCTTTACAGGAAAATTCCCTGTCGTAAAGATGTCTCCGTTAGATACTTCTTTATACCTGGAGCTCAAAAAGATTGGTGTTAACTTGAACCAGGTAACCCACAAAATCAATGCTGGAGAGTTTCCAAAGGAATACCTAGTGCGACAACTTGAGTTAGCTGAACTGCTAAGGAATATCATTAACCTATTGACTCATGACCGGCAACCAGATCAAGGGTAAGGGATTTCGCGGGGCGCTAAGATATAACTTGGAGAAAGTCAATAAAGACGTAGCTGAAATTCTCGACCATTCCTTTGCTTCCACGTTTGAAAGAACAATCATGAAGGAAATACAGATGGTGAAAGTGCTACGCCCGAACCTTCAAAAGTATTTCTATCATACATCGATCAACTTCCCGCCCGGAGAGGATTTACCAAACGATAAGATGAAACAAATCGGACTCGACTATCTTGAAGCAAATGGATTTACGCAGCATCAATTCATCATGTTCCGGCACTATGATGCGGATCATCCACATCTTCACATCCTTGTTAACCGGATTGGCTATGATGGATCAGTGGTAAGTGATAGCAATGATTTCGCTCGTAGCGAAAAAATACTTCGTGAATTGGAGAGCAAATATAATCTTACCCAAGTCCCATCAAGTAAAGAGGCAAAGATGCGAGCCATCACGAAGGATGAACTGGAAATGATTAAGCGCACTAATACTCCCTCGCATAAGGTGAAACTTCAAGGCATTGTTCGGAAAATTCTTCAGGACAAACCGAGGCTAACCACGGAGGAATTTATCAAAGCACTTCATCGCAATATGGTCGATGTTCTGTTCAACCAGGCATCGACCGGCTATGTTAGTGGCATATCGTATCAATACAAGGGAGTGATTATTAAGGGAGCCAAGCTTGGAGATGATTTTAAGTGGGGTTCAATCAAGAATAAAATCAACTATGATCAGGAAAGAGATCGGGAAGTGATTCAGCAAATAAATGCTAAATCAAAATTTGGCAAAGGGCTATCCGCTCAACAAGACGACAGACGGTTGTGCAAGACTCCGGAATCGTCAAAGAACCTCATTCCGACATCTCTATCAGATGGCCACTACCTTGAAGATCTTATCCGTGCAGATTCCCAACCGGAAATTAATATTGAAAGGGCTTTGAAACTGAGAAAAAAGAAAAAGGGCAGGAGAGGTTTGAGACGCTAGATTTCACTTCTGAAATATCTTGATCAAATTTTTCACAATCCCAAAATTAATTCTCTCGCAAAGATGCTTAGGGTGGCACACTAAAGGAGTGAGCCCAAAAGCTTGCCGGCATAAACGGTTTCCCCCTTCCATTCCTTCGTCATTTTTGACCGGTACAACGTTCGAATACCAATTATTAAAAGAGCCGAGATAATAATTAGATGATAAGTTATCATCATTTTTGGACGGCTGATCAATAGAAATCCCATTATCGGGTTTTCATACATTTTGTATTTCTTTTGTGTACTCATGTCAATGCGTTTTAATTATTTAATCAATTTTTCTATGATATAAGCTGGAACCTGGGCTGAATATGCATCTTCATCATTAAGTTGATTTTTGGTAACAAGTTCCAAATCGAAGATTAGCCCCAATACAAATACCTGATCCACTTTTAGGTCTTTGTAGAAGTTATCATATTTTCTTCGCCCCAATAAAGTGATCTTATAGAGGTGAAAAACACCTATGATTTTACGGAGTTTAGAATAGCGTTCCATCGCTTCATTATAATTTCAAATACTTTGTTATTTGTTCACTGGCAACCATTTCCCCTATTTTTATCAGTTCATCTGCTTTATGAAAGTCGAAGGTAATGGCCGAATCATTAGGGATATTAATTAAGATATCTGGTTGGTATCTTTCAATCTGCTGTCTGGCAATTTTATGTATCATAGCAGAAGTGGTTGCGGTTAACATAGAATAATAACCTAAACTTCCTTTATCTCCTGATGAAACCAGTTTGGCCATATTTTTCATGAGGCCATTAAGCTGGTTATCGTTCGAATTGTTATTTGGCAAAACATTTTTGTTTAATTCAATTGTTTTATCTCCATATAGATTTACCACAACAAGAATATCATCCTGTTTACGTTCTACATACTCAATGGGAACCGGATTTAATACCCCCCATCTACCAGCAATAAGTTCTTATACATAACAGGTGTAAAAACGGTTGGAATTGCTACCGATGCCCGAATAGCCTCATAAAAACTACCCGATTTAAAAATCATTTCGCGTTCGTTCAGCAGATCAGTAGCGACAGCCGCAAAAGGAATACTCATCTCCTCAATGTTCATGTCGGGGATAAATGTTTTCATCTTGTCAAATACTTTATCCCCTTTCAGTAACCCGGAGGTTGAGAAAGCAAAATCCAAAAGTCCCCAGATTACCGGTCGGTTTATTGTTTTTACCCAATAGGTGTATTCGGGCAATTTACCCATCGCGTGAAGTCCGCCAACAACAGCACCTATAGAAGATCCCGAAATAGAATATATTTCAAACCCTTGTTTCTCCAATTCATTAATAGCACCAATATGAGCCAGCCCTCTTGAGCCGCCACTTGATAATACTAATGATACTTTCCTTTTCATCTTTTAAAATTCATTATTTAATTTCTATTCTATAATTAATCCAGATGTTTAGTCAATTCTACTTTTGAGTAAAAATAGCATTGCTTTAACGCATGTTCTTATCCTCTCTACTGATACCGGTAACTTGTAAATAGGTTGATATTGCCAGTTGATATTGAGTTTTTGCTTCAATCAATTTATCAGCAGTTTCTGTTTTTAGTGCTTGTGCTTCCAGTAAGTCGGAAAGGGTTACAATACCACTGTTATAACTGGTTTGCATTACTTTCAGATTCTCATCAGTTTGCTGTACAGTTTCTTCCATCATTATAATTTGACGATACGATTCGTTTACATCTGTCCAGGCTTTTTCCATCTGAAGCTTTAATAAACCTTTGGTGTCATTGAAAGTGTTCTCGGCTATTTGTTCCTTGATTTTACCTTCTTTGATGGCGTGCGAGCCTCCCCACCAATCGGAAATAGGTATAGATACCGTGCCATAAATCAAACCATTGGTAGTAGTATTGGTTCCTTCGTAATAGCTATTGAAGGAATAACCAGCAGCGCCTACAGCTACCTGTGGCATATAATCACCTCTTTTCATTTTAGTTTGTAACTGCTCTGCTTTTACCGATTGCTGCAACAACTGATATTCTGTCCGGTTTGGTAATGCAGTTTCGATATCGGTATAAAAAGTGCTTGGCAATTGTATGTTTTGCAAATCTTCCAGCACTACCAGGGCTGAGTCATACACTATACCGATGGTTTGACAGAACTGCCTGATCGCTAACTGTTTGCCGCTTTGCAGTTTACTTTTATTGGTTCGAAGTTCACTTTGCTTTATCTGTACTTTCAACGCATCGTTTTTAATAATTAACCCTGATTTGTAAGCATCATTTACTTGCTTGCTAATATCATTTAACAACGCTTCATATTGTGCGATGGTCTTTTCTTTTTCCTGAAGCACTACAATCTGCCAGTATTGTTGTTCCGTTTTTAAAAGGGTTTCCTGTTGACTTAATTGTTGTTGCTTCTCTTTTACGTCAACTCCCAATTGGGCGAGTTTATTTCCGTTGATGATTTTTCCGCCAACAAAAATGGGTTGGGTTATATTGAGTAATCCAACCGTTGCCCTATCTAAAAGCTGTAGGTTTAAACCCGGAAAATAAGCAAACTCCGTAGCCGTTGCGAGGTTAGCCGGATTACCATCATATACTGGCAAATTTCCTCCCGGCATATTGAATTTAATGATGGGGTCCATTGCACGCATACCAAACGCTGTTGCACTTACTTTAGGAAAGTAGTTGGTAAAGGCATTTTTCTTTACCTCCAGTGCCGCCTCCATTTCCAATGCGCTGTTTTTAATGTGCACATTATTTTTAATCGCCAACTCTTTACTTTCTTGTAAGCTCAGCGTTGTCTGACTGTATCCTTCTGTTATGAGAAATAAAGCGGCAGCTATGATGATTGTCTTTTTCATTCTAAAGAATTTTAAACAGTTGATTTCTTAAGTGATAGATGATACAGCGCAGGCAGTACATACAAGGTAAGTATCATGGATATCAGCAGGCCAAAGCAAACTACAGCACCTAAAGGCCCCCAAAGCGAAGAGCCACTCACAATCATCGGCACCACGCCAACGGCAGCCGCAAATGAAGTGAGAAAAATCGGGCGCATTCTACGCTTACCGGCAGCCAGGGCTGCTTCCGCTAACGGCATACTGTTCTTGTTGCGTAACTCTTCAGCATAATCAATCAGGATAATGCCATTGCGCACCACGATACCCATGAGGCTCATTATTCCCAGGAAGGAGGTAAGCCCAAAAGGATAACCAGTAAGTACTAAACCCATAGCCGCACCCAGAAAACTTAAAGGCATGGTCAGCATCACTAAAAAAACCAACCTCGATCGCTTAAACTGAAACAACAGAATAAAATAAATCAGTATAACACCCGCCAGCATGGCTTTGCTCAACGGTGTATAATTTTCCAATTCACTTTCCTCCTCACCGCCATACGTGAGTTGAACAGCGGACCCTGTTTTTATTTTATTGATTTCCGGTTTTAGTTCAGCTAATATTTTATACGGTAGCATCTCTCTTTTTACATCTGCCCGCACGGTAATGGTGCGTACACCATTCCTACGAATGATTTGTCCCTCGCTCCAGTCATTGGTGGTGGTAGTTACCTGTCGCACAGGAACAGTAGTGTTCAAAAACAGCGATGTTACATTTTGGTTTTCAATATCATCAAAGCCGTCTCTTTTATCGGTTGGATTAATGACTTTCACATCCACCGGATAATCGCCTTCCCAAACAGTGCCGATTGGAATTCCAGAGAAACCGGAAGCGATGGATGATGCGATTACCCCTCGGGTTAACCCTAAGCGGTTGGCGAGTTCATCATTCACATCTACACGCACACCCTGTCTTTTATTAAGATAATCCGTACGTGCCCATATTACAGCATCGTTTTGTTGCATTATACTTTTTACATTTTCAGCTATGGCTTTTATGGAATCAATGTTGTTACCGGAAATCCGTACTTCAATCGGAGCGGTCGTACTAAGCATATCCAATTGTTTCATACGTACATAGGCATTTGGAAAAGCATTGCGCTTGGTTTTCTCATACTCACTGAGTAAGGCCAAGGCATCCTCGGCTGTTTTAGTATTCACAACAAGTTGTGCGTAATTTTTTGATGGAAAATTAGGTGCGTAGGTGGTGTGGAAACGTGGTGAACTGGTACCCATGAAGGAGGCCACATTAATCACCCGACTATCGCTCATGAGCAATACCTCCATACTATCGGCAACAGCAACTGTTTGGGCAAGGGTGTATCCTTCCGGTAGATAAATTTCTACGGCAAACTGATTCCTCTCCACTTTTGGAAATAACTGTCGTGGCAGCAGCGCCATGATTGCTCCGCCTAACACAATGGAAATCAAGCCAACCAGCATGGTCAGCTTTGGGTTTCTGAAGGCACTTTCGAGTGTACTGTTATAAAACTGTTGCACCCAGTCGAGTAGTGATTTTTTGCTGGCTTTTGCTTCTTCCGATTCTCCTTTCCTGACTCCTTTTTTGATAAATACATAGCTCATGTAAGGGACAAGAAAGTAAGCCACCAGCATAGATGTAAACAAGGCCACACCAATGGTAACAGGCAAAGAACCAACAAAATCACCAGTCATTCCCGATAGAAAAAACACTAATGGAATATAGGTGGCGATAATGGCGAGGGTAGCAGAAAATACAGGAACGAAAAGTTCTGAGGCACTTTTCCAGGCAGCATCCCAGGGTGTAGCACCATGATCTAATTTTTCTACGTGACTGTCAATAACAACAATGGCATTATCCACCACCATGCCTAACACTACTATCAATCCTGCCAGGGAAACGGTGTGTAGTTCAACACCTAATAAATATAAAATGCCTACGGTTATAAAAATGGTAATGGGTATCGTTACTCCGGCAACCGCAGCTACCCGTAAAGGCAGTAAGAACATCGTAACGATGATCACAGCAATAATAGCAATGAAAAATTCTTGCAGGAAATGAATAATGGAACGATCTACGGCTGTAGGCATATCAGCAATCTTATCCATGTTTACATCAGAAGAAATTTTTTTCCGGATAGAAACGAGTGATTGATCCACCTGTTTTCCAAAATCGACAATGTTGTTGCCAGGTTGCATTTCCAGTGATACCAGCAGACTTTTTGCCCCATTGTTTTTTATGAAGGAGTCGGGTTCCTTATATTTTCTAACTACCGTAGCTATATCCTTCACACGGATGATATTGCCCGTAGGATCGGCATACACAATTTGGTTTTTAATGTCTTCTTCCGATTTGAAATTTGCAGGAATATGTATCGGTGTAATCAGTTCTGAATTATTGAGTTCGCCACCGTAATACACAGCACCCTCTAATTGCATGGCGGCAAGCACCGTAATAGGACGCACACCGTAATAAGCCAGTTTTGCATTATCGAGATAAATGGCTATCTGTTCCTGTTGAAGTCCGTAGTGTTTTACTTTAGAAACAGCCTTTATTTTTCGAAATTCCGTTTCGATAATTTTCAATTCTTTCTCCAGCTCTTTATAGGTTTTGCTTTCTGATTGTATGGTAAGTAGCAAAGCGGCTGTATCGCCAAAATCATTGTTGGCAATCAGCGCAAGTACCTGCGGTGGCAACTGTAATTTTAATTCACTGAGGCCGAATTTTATTTTATCCCAAAAACCATCAGGGTCTTTTACGTTGTTGTTTACCTCCACAAACACAACCAACATTCCTTCCCTGGATATGGAATAGGTTTTCTCCCGGTTTACTTCTTTAAAACCGTAAAGAAAACTTTCCACTTTGGTGGCTAATTGGTCTTCCACCTGTTCGGAAGTAGCCCCCGGAAATACACCAATGATCAATCCCTGTCGAATGATGAATTCAGGAAATTCATTCCGGGGCATTACCCAAAGAGAAAATACACCAAACAACACCAACAGACCTGTTATGGTAATGGCTATTTGCTTATACTTCATAGCCAATTCTATGACATTAAACTTATGTGTCGTCATGATGCTATTTTATAATGTTTACCTGTGAACCCTGACGAAGTTTGTCTTGCCCTGCCACAATGATTTTATCTCCTTCTTTCAAACTTCCGCTGACCAGAATTTTTTGGTCAATTAAAGCAATGGTTTTCACCGCTCGCTTTTGAGCCGTGTTATTTTCTATCACATATACAAACTGCGACCCTTGTAAATCCTGCTGCATTGCTTTGTTAGAGATAAGAACACCGGTCGTCTTGTTTTGGGTTGTAAACTTGACCGTACAAACCATGCCTGGCTTAATGGCTAAATCAGAATTGTCAACTTCAAGTCTTACCGGATAGGAGTGTGAAAATATATCAGCCGAAACACCAATTTCTCTTACAATACCGTTGATTGTTTTTGAGATAGCTCCAACCGTAATGGTGGCCTGATCTCCCTTTTTGAACGAACTGATTTCATCTTCGGGTACGGGAATTTTTACATGCACTTTACTGATGTCAAATAATTCAAAAACTGTAATATTTGGAAATACATTTTCTCCCTCCTGAATAGATTTTTTGCCTATCACACCCGCTGTAACAGCATATAGTTTTGTATCGTCAAGTCCTTTTTTTGCAATGGCTGTAGCCGATTTTGCCTGACTTAATCCGGTTTCTACCTCCACCCATTTTATTTCAGGCAGGGTACCATTTTCATGCATCGGCTTTAAGCGGTCATACGCATCCTGGGCCTGTTGTAATTTTTGAAATGCCATCTGGTAGGTATTCTCCATAGTCGATGGATTTAGTTGTGCCAACAACTGTCCTTTGTTTACCTGCTGTCCTTCTTCTACTGCTATTTTCGAAACGGTTCCTGGCACCGAGAAACTGAGTGGTGTATTTTTCTTTGGCACCACGACCCCGGAATACCCAACTGTATGGCTTCCTTTATATTGAATTACTTCTTCTGTTTTAACATTGAGGGAAGTGCGCTTCTCACTTTCCAATGATGTATTCTCTCCTGACGAGCATCCAGTCAGGATGACGGAAAACAAAAGAGCGATGTACAGTTTATTGACTTTCATATTCATTGTTATTTCTATAATTACAATTAGACTATTTTAGTTTTTTGGTCGATAATGGGTTAAAAAAATTACCTCGCTATGATTCCATAAAAAAGCACATTTAGCAATCCTTCAAACCGCTTTTCTGTTTTTGCGTTATTGTTTTTAATGAATAAAGGATATTCTAAACCCTTTAGTGCTGTTACCAGGGCGAAGGCGGTGAGGTTGATGTCTTCTATTTTAAATTCCCCATCTTCAACACCCGTCTTCAATATTCCTTTGATGGTGTTAACCTCTTCGGTGTCATACTTCACTCTGACATTTTCAATAAAACTATAGTGCTCCAGATATTCATCTTTTAGGGCGCTATACAGATTGGTTAGATTGTTAATGCCTTTCATTCTTGCTAACACATAAGCACGTATTTTTTTTTCAGATGTAGTTTCAGCATTGATTGCTTTTGCTATGGCAGCACTTAGTTCATCCGCTTCCTTCTCAACAATTGCCTTGAAAATATCCTCCTTGCTTTTGAAGTAATGATAGATGGAACTTTTGCCTTTTCTTGCAGCCTGAGCTATTTCATCCATTGTGGTTTTCTTAAAACCATACCTGGCAAAGATGGTTTTAGCAGAATTCAGGATGATTTCACTTACATCGTCTTTAATGTCGATGGTTGTTTCCATTGCTTCTTATTAAACTAATAATCGACCAAATTGGTTTTTCGGTCGAACGCAAAGGTATAGTTTTTTTACAACCTACTTACTCTTTAAGAATTCTTTCGGTTGGGGAGTTTAGCTCAAGCAAGCTGATTTTTGCGCAAATTTGACCGGCTCAAGTTAAGATTCAAATCTTAACACACTATACACACATCTTGCCAGAGCAACCGGCTCTTCATTGCCCGGTTGAAACAATTCTACATCCACCTTAATGATTGTCTTCCCTTGTTTAATTATTCGTGCTTTTGCTTGCACATCCGCCTTAACGGCTGCATGTAAATAATCTATGCGCATATCAATGGTGTTCAGCCTGTCATTGGGTGAATGTAAAGCTGTTGCCCCGGCCACCCCTCCGGCCGTATCGGCAATGGCGGCAAGAATACCTCCATGCCAGCGGCCTTGTATAAAATCACCAATAAACTCTTCTTTGAATGGAACAAGAATATGAACCGAGCCTGCTGTAATCTCAACTATTTTTAAACAGAGTATTTTGTTAGCAGGCATCATGTTTTCGATGGCGTGCTTCAATAGTTGAAAATTATTTTCGTGCATGGCTAATCTTTTTTGTTAAAATTTATTTTTGCTCACTCCAACTTCGTCTCACTTATCTCTTATTTCACCCATTGCAAATTGATAGGAACGAAAAACAATTTTTTTAATTACTTCAGCCTCCTCATCATTTCTGGGGGCATAAACCATTATGAAGTTTGGCGGCAACCATCCTTTATGTACTACAGGATGAAATTCGCCCCAACCCAGCTCAATTACTTTCTTAACATCACGTTGCGGGAGGCCTAAGTGCATACTGCCATCCGGAGCAGGATGAAAATGTGCAAATTCCGTCTCAACCATAAAAGCATTACAATGTGTACACATTTTTTCTTCTGACATACACATGGCCTGTGCTCCATGTACAGATATTTTGCTATGCTCCTTTGAAATATCAGGAAGCGAGAATGCCCAACCCATAAGTTCATCCACCAGCTTTCTGTCAGATGGTTGCTGGTCCAGTTGCATGTGCGGATTGCTCGGTGTAGTAGTTGGTTTGTTCCCTGTTCTTTTTGGAATCTCAAAATCAAATTGCAATGCCATGTTCTGATATTGTTTAATGGGTTGGCTCCATAATAAAACTGCGGTCGCTAAATGCAGGTAAAAGATTTTCATAGGTGTGCTTTATTGTATCGTTGGTATTCAGCATAGCCATAGAATAAATTAGTGGCACATAATGATCAGGAGTCGGGGCAGCCATTTTTCCAAATTTTGTTTTTTCATAATTCATCAAACTTTTTATGTCACGGTCCACCACTCTCTGTTTTATCCATTCATCAAATTCCTTATCCCATCCATACAAGGTTTTATCGCCTTTGAAAAGTCTGGAACTTGCCAATTGAAGATTATGAACAACGGAACCGCTGCCGATAATCAAAACACCCTTCGTTCTTAATTTCTTCAGTTGAACTGCTAACTCATAGTGGTATTGAGGAGATTGATAATAATCAATGCTCATCTGAAAAACCGGAGTGTTGGCATCCGGAAAAAGATGGCGAAGCATGGGCCAGTTGCCGTGATCGAAACCCCAGTCGGTGGTAGTTTTAATAGTAGGAATGGAATGCGCTACCTCTTTGGCAAATTCTGGCGCACCTGGTGCAGGATATTTAATAGTGTAATATTCAGGTGGGAAACCATAAAAATCGTAAATCGTTTCAGGCCACGGAGAAACATTCACGTACGTGCCTTTGGTACACCAATGTGCTGATACTACCAATATGGCTTTAATTTCTTTTGGATATTTTTTCCGCAAGTCAACACCTAAATCAAAAACATAAGTTAAAAAAGGATTCGCTTTATGAGGAAGGGGAATGTCCATTGGGTTTCCGTGCGAAGTAAAAATAACTGGAAGGGTTACTTCCTGTTCGGGTAAGTCCGTTATCGCATTGGCCCAGCTTTTTACACCTGAAGTTCCAAAACCTATTGTTGCTGCTCCCATTATCTTTATAAAGTCTGATCGGTTCATTTTGCAATTCAAAAATGAATTTAAATCGGACGCACATTACTCAGCTACCGGATAAAATCATTCCGATGAAATAGAAGGTTCTTGCTGGTAATACTTTTCATCATCAACAATGTCCAGCATAAAGCGGGCAACATCTTTTCGGCTGATGGTCATGTTTAGTTTTTTATCGCCTTTAATGCTTACCCGAACTGACTTCTGCTTTTCACTGTTGCTAAGCCCAACCGGTCGAACAGATGTCCAATCCAGTCCGCTTTTTCGGAGCAGTCTCTCCTGATCTTCGTGACCTGCATAGGCTACACCAACGTTGGTTTTTTTGATGAGAAATTTAAATATCCAATTTGTTTCTTTGTAACTATCACCTGTTCCCCAGGCTGAAACAGTTATCACACGCTTTACACCATTTTCTTGCATGGCATTTATCGTATTATCAATACTCACACGTAATAAATCCAGCGGTGAAACCACCTTAGACCAGGGCATATCAGTTTTTCTTCCAATGTTCAGTGCAACATAAACAGCATCTGTTTCTTCAACCACCTTTGTCACCTCATCAATACGCATTGGATTTCCTTCAACGACATGCAGATTGGGATTTGCCAGTTTAATTTTTTGTTTGTCCCGAACCAGTGCTTTTACAACCCAACCCTTTTCCAGGGCTTGTTTTACAATTTCAATTCCTGTTCTGCCATTGGCGCCTAATACAGCTATTGTTTTCATGCTCACTTATTTTTTTGTAAAACTTGCAAGCATTTCGGGATTGCGCAGGTAATTACCAATCCAGATTACAGTCAAAATAATGGCAGGCATTACAAACGATTCCTGATGTTGTAGATGAGTTGCGATGGCTCCACCAAAGTGGGCGGTTAACAAAAGAAAACCAAGAGAGGATGTTCTTGGAATAATAAATAGAATGATGAAAATCAATTCGCCAGCTCCTATAAAGGTAAGGTTATCTTCCAATCCCCATTTAGCGAAATTGGTTACCAATTCTTCAGCGTGCATCAGTTTCATGGTGGCGCTCATAATAACCAACGCACCCACCAATCCAATTAATACCCATGCTGCAATCTTTCTTATTTTACCCTTTGATTGTTTTTCCATGTTTTTGTTGTTTAATGATTTTTCTTTTTGTCCATAAATGCACTACTAAGTATGATGCTCACGCAAGAACTGCCAAGTAGTTCACTTACCTGGTTATATCCGATCAAAATCAGGGCAGGAGATAAACGATTACAGTTATAATTAATCCGATACCAAAAGCATAGGCAAGCAATTGCCAGGCTCTTGCTCTGTCTTTCGCCCGGAATTCTTTTTGATCGATGGTGTCGGTTTTTCCCACCTCTCCTAAATTGAACATGTGCCCAAATCCGAAGTACACGCAGAACTTATTGTACGCCTGGATGAACCCAGTTGCTCCCATTACTGCCGGAATGAAAACAGCCAGTCGCATCCAATGGGGGGCGTTAAACCATAGTAAGAGTGTAATGGCAATTACGGTAAGTACCAACCCTGTCCATCCACTTGCTTTCCGCCTTTTGATTTCCTCTCTCCCCATATTGCAGGTTCCGGGAATATATTTTTCATTCGAAGAGTTGCTGTCATTATTTCTATTAAACCCGGACATAAGAACGATGGGATGATTAAGTGAAATCGTGCTTGTTTTCATTTTGATTTTAGTTAGTTGAATAATAAAACCGCTCATTAATAATTTGTCCATCAGCCCATCTTTGAACGGCTACCTGGCACATTTTCATGCGGGGTGCGCCTTTGTAGGTAACGTCAAATTCCCATTCAACCATGGTAACATTGTCTCCAACGGTTACTGCATGGACTTGAGCGCCATGAAAGGTTTCAATCATCTGCATCCCTTGAATTTCTCTCTCCCTGTTTGCTGATTTACCAACCATTGGGGGTTTGGAGTTTTCCTACATTACCACATCTTCATGATAATACTTTTCAAAAGCATCCATTTGTTTACCTGACAGCATTAGCTTGATTAGGTCTTCGATTTTTTCTTTGATATTCATGATAAATAGCTTTAGGTTTAACTACATGCAAGATAGAAAGATATATTGAAATACATCTATATATTAGAGTGAAAAAAATTACTTCACCAATTCTCCTTTAAGGGATTCAAGATACTTTTCAAGTAGTTTCTTATTTACCGAAAGAAGAGAATGTTGTCCATTCTTTTTTGCATGGATAAGTCCGCAATCATACAGTATTTTAGAGTGGTGTGATATGGTAGGTTGAGAAAGTGTAAAGTGGCCTTCCAGTTCACTGCAACTGATTTCTCCTTTTGCCATGAGTGTCTTCATAATTTTGAACCGCGTGGCATCAGCCAGTGCTTTTGATATTTTGAGCAAATCCATTGCAATTATTTTTTTAAAGATAATGGATATTAAAGGAATTAGCTATTAACTCAACCAACAGCAGTGAAAACGATTCTTTATGAATACAATGTTTATGGTTGTGAAAAACAAAAGTGGTTGGACGGTTTGGGCGATAAACTGAGCATCATAAAATTATCTGCTAGTCCGTAATCATACCACTAAATTAAGCTAACGATAAGATTATCAAACAGATTTGTGTTGTATCGCCTGTTGAGTTTAAAGCAGAACTCATCCAGGTAGTGTTGAAGGTATTTTTCCTTGATTACGTGGTAAATCCCTAGCAGATTTCTCTTAGCGTTGGCAATGGCAATATGTACACATTTAAGTTCATCTACACTTTCCCTAGTCGACTTAAAGCTGACATGTAGGTTCACAAGATTTTTTAAATCGACATAGCTTGACGATTGATCGGTAAACACAACGCTGTCCTTATCGATCGAAGATTTAACCAACTGTTGAGTAAATGTTTTCTGCTCAGATTGGCCCACTTTCATTTTAAGCTGCCCACAATATCTTTGAGCTATCCCGTCAATCTCTAATGGAAATGATTCTACCATTACAGTCACTTTCGACTTTTTCTGACTGCCTTTACCTCGCTTAAGTTTCTTTCGTAATCGCTTAGGTGTGCTGGTAGAAAAATAAGCGTCATCCCACTCAATCATACCTGTAAGCACCTGATCATCATCGGCTTTGCCCATAGCAGCACGAATTTTTTTCATCATGGCCCAAATAGGTTCATAGCGCTTATGCCCAAGTTATGTGCAAGCCCAAGAAAATAAGATAAGGGTAATATGAACTTTATGTGTAGTATAAAAGCAAGATTAAGCCATATTATGAACAAAAGGTCATAGGAGTTGAACTAATGAATAAACCCAACAGCACTCAAATTAAAATTTTAAAAACCATGAATAGAATGAATTCAATTATATTTTTTACACTTATTATGCTATTTACAGCATGTTCCAAGGATGGCGAAATGGTTGAAACTTCGGACACTTATGATGTTATTGAACCCCCGTACAAAAAACTCACTATTAATGGGGAAGACGCTCCTTTCGGTATCTTTGATCCAAGCCTCGAATATGATGACAATGGCATTGGATGGATGACTTATTCATCGGTGAGTAGTCCGACCATGGATCATAAATGGGTTGTTCAGACCGAACTGGCAAAGAGCGCTAACAGAGGGACGACATGGACAAAAGTTCAAACGGTCAACGAAGCAGACTACGAAACATTCACAATACATGGTGAGGAAACTGAAGGACATTGGAACAAAGAAACCTCATCATTGCTTTACGACAATGAAGACCCAGACGGACAGAAAAGATGGAAACTCTTTGCACATCGTATTTTCAGTCCAAATGAAGGAGATGAACCCGGAGCTGGTAATTTGCCATTTTATTCTTTTATTTCATATATGACTGCCCCCGAACCAACTGGGCCTTGGTCCGAAGAAAGATTCTTATTTGGAACATCAAAAAGTGAAGTTCCTGACTTGGTCGATATCCATATTGATAATCTTGCTCTGAGACTGCGGATGCAATAATAGTTACAGAGTCCGGAGCGTATGCACAGAATGGTAGTATTTATGTTAGCCTTAACGTATTCGGAAGTGTACTAAAGGATGTCATTCTTCTCGCTTCAGAAGACCACGGAGAAACATGGAATTATGTCGAAACCCTTATCAGTGCTGGTGATGCCAATATGCTAGGTTTCGATAGTTTTGATCATTCAAGCATTGTTCGAGCAAGCGAATATTTGTATCTGTTTGCAGCACCTAAAAATGGCGAAGAAAGTTTCGGCACATATATTTTCAAATTTGAAAACCTGCCAAATGGTGGGCTGAAAAGAGAAAATGGAAAACTAAAAATCTATAACCATATAAAATCCGACAAGAATGAGGGAGCGAATGCGGGAGAAAGCGATTATGATGAGCAAAATACCAATGGAGGTATTTTGTTTCCTCAAATCATATTGTCCGATGTTCCAGAAGTATTTCAAATTTTCAAAACAGAAGTATTATTAAAAAAATAGTGAACAAAAAACTGTAACTAATAAATAATGCCAGCACATAACAATGTATAAAAATAATAGCCGAAACGGTAGTAAATACAAGGGTTGTAGCCCGCTTCAACTTTCTTGTAACTTGACAGGTAAATGCCGCAATCGGCTACTATTCTTATACGAACCGTTGTCTTCTAACTTCATGAGCCGAAAAACCCTTTTTGGTTGAACTCATTAAATGTAGGGTAATGTACCAATAACGATAGCTTAATTTACTACTCTCTAAGATAGTACCGCTGCGAAGTGTTGTACGAAAACCACATGTCTTACACTGAAATTGCTCCTTGCCAGAAAGCTAATAGTGCTCAATACCTTGGCATTTCTTACAAACAACCCCCTTTGAAAAGCGATGATCTCTAAAATGATTCCTGCACGAATCCTCGGAAGGAAATTGCTTTATAAAACTGAGTAAATTCATATCCCTTGATTTTTAAACCAAGGTCTTAATCCACTAAGACAACCTATGTCAAGTTTGGGTATCTTTACGGACTAGCAAATAAAACTATGTTCACTAAAAGCCGGAATAGTTGTTGTTTTTTATAAATTCACTTCTTTTCATTTAATCGGTTGTAGCGGCTGTGGTTCTTGTTGTACGTTGTCTGTCGTTTTAAATTAGTCTTTCGCTTCAATTTTCTCTCTGACAAGCGGAATTACTTTTGTCGCATAAACGCTGATTGCTTCTTTAACAATATCGTGTGGCATAGTCGCCAATGGCATTTGAATGATAAATCTATCAATGTTCAAATGTTTGCGCAGCAATAAAATTTTATTAGCTACTTCTTCGGGTCCACCAACAAATAATCCTTGTCCTGAGGAACGAGCGTAATCAAAGTCGCTTCTGGTGTAAGGCGGAAAACCACGTTCTCCTAATAAGTGATTTCTGTAATACTGTAAGTATGGAAAAAATGTGTCGGCAGTTTCTTTGTTGTCGCTAAGCACAAAACCATGTGCATGAACACTAAATTTTAATTTATCCGAATCGTGTCCGCTTTCTTGTGCTACTGCGCGATACAATTTTTCGTAATTACTGAAATCAACAATGTTGCCACCCAACATAGCCAAAACTACGGGAAGTCCAAGTTTTGCTGCTTTAATAACTGTAGTCCGCGAACCGCCCAACGCCATAGATATGTTCAATGGTTTTTCGGTGCGTGGATAAATACCTAAGTTATCAATTGGGCTTCTTGTCTTTCCGCTCCACGTAACAAACTCGTTGTCTCTTGCTTTAAGTAACAATTCAAGTCGTTCATCAAACAGTAAATCGTATTGATTAAGGTCGAAACCAAACAAAGGAAATGATTCTGTAAACGCTCCACGCCCAACCAACAACTCTGCGCGTCCATTACTGATTGCATCAATAGTAGCAAAGTTTTGATAAACACGAATAGGGTCGCTAGTCGATAAAACTGTGACGGTACTACCCAATGTAATGTGGTTGGTGTTTCCCGCAGCCCCAGCCAACACTATCGCTGGCGATGAAGCCGCAAAATCAGGTCGGTGATGTTCGCCCACGCCATAAAAATCAACTCCCAACTCGTCAGCTAACACAATATCATCAACTACTTGCCGAATGCGTTCTGCTTGTGAAATAGTTACGCCCGTATGTGGGTCGGGCATAACATCGGCAAATGTGGAAATGCCAAATTCAATCTTCTTTTTCATGCGTTACTAATTACGCCAATAAGGTTAAACTATTTTTTATGCAGTTTATGAATGCCTCTATGCACTACTCACTACCTTTTTGAAACCGAAGATGTAACCTAAACCGCAATAAACCCGGAATCGGAATTTGATAATGCCTTTTCTTCCCTGAACTTTTTAGCCCCAATAATGAAACCCCCTACATAGGCGATGTATTATTGAGCGCAAAATTCCTTTTGGCTTAGATCACTGCTTTTCCATTTTTGAATAAGCTCACCAAGTCTTCTGAAGATCGTCTTCGCAAAATCTTAAGTCTCAAACTCTTTGTACCTGGCTTTTCTTGCTTCATTTAACAGCCCGGTTTTTATCAAAGCTCTGTCAACAAGCTGATAAACTACAGGAACAACCACTAACGTTAAAAACATGGAACTGGTCAAGCCACCAATTATTGACCAGGCAAGGCCATTTTTCCAGTCCGCTCCCGGTCCAGTGGCCAACGCCACTGGCATCATCCCCGCCACCATGGCAATTGTTGTCATCAGGATCGGGCGAAGGCGTTCCTTAGTTGCTTCCAACAATGCCTCTTCTGTAGTCATCCCTCCCTCTTTGAGGTGATTTGTAAAATCAACAACCAATATGGCATTTTTTGCAACCAGTCCGATAAGCATAATAATACCAAGGAGCGTAAACAAGCTCAGGGTTTGGGCGGAAAGAGCCAATGCAACCAAGGCTCCAATGATTGCCAGTGGTATCGAAAACAATACAACAAAAGGGTAAACAAAGTTGTCATAGAGTGCAACCATGATAAGATATACTAATATAATAGATGTAATAAAGGCAAATCCTAACTGCCCAAAAGATTCCTCTTGTCTCTCCTGGTTTCCACCAAAAATCACACTTACTCCAGCGGGTAAAGTCATGCCATCAATAATTCCCTTTATTTCTGCAGCAACCGATCCCGATGGACGTCCAAGTAATTGAGAATTAATATTGACGGAAGTTATCCGATTAAACCGTTCAAGTTTAGATGGCCCAAAACTTTCCTTTACTTCGGCAAATTGGTCAAGCCTAACCAGCTTTCCGTATTTACTTAGAAAGGTCAGCGCACGCACATCCTCAATGCTTTTACGGTTAAACTCATCAAATAGTATATTTATATCATACTCATACTCGCCTTGTCTGAAACTCGCATCATTATTGCCGTTGAAAGCATATTGCATAGTGGCTCCTACAGTTTGGAGATCCAGGCCCAACTCGGCCATCTTTTGTCTGTCTGTAGTCACAACAACCTCGGGACTTCCCGCCTCTACCGTAAGCTTTACCTCCTGTGTTCCCTCCACTTTCTTTACCTTCTGCATGAGTTTATTGGCCGCTACCATTACCGTGTCAAAAGACGGGCCGGTAACGATAAGTTGAATCGGTGCCTGCTCGGCAGTACCCAGTATTGATATGGGTGTCGATTTTACTTTTACACCAGGAAATTTATCCATGATCTCATTCTTTAAAAGAACACCATAGATATCTGAACTCTTTTCGCGCTGATCTTCCGAAACAAGTTTAACTGTAATCTCGGATTTGTAGGGTGTTCCGGTAGCGGATCCAAAGAAGCCACCTTCACTGGTTTGTCCGATGGTAGTGATGGTTGATACAACCTCTTTTTTGGATGAAACAAACTCCTCAATTTTTCGCGACTGAATATTATTCTGGGCAACTGAAGTTCTCTTTGGATACTCAAGAACCAGGACGAATTCGCCACGATCTCCCTGGGCAATAAATTCTGATCCAATAAAGCCTGCTACAATTAAGCTAACCGATCCAAAAAAGAGCAGGGCAGCAATGCTAAGGGTGATAAACCGGTGTTTCAATGACCATCTCAATATGTTCTGAACCCAATGAATAAATCTGTCTAATGTTTCCTCAAATCGCAAAACAAATCTTCCAAAGAATGTTTTATTGGTTAAGCGCTCCAATTTTCCAAATCTTGAATATAGAAAAGGAACCATCGTGAATGACACCAGTAATGACAACAAGGTTGCGATCACAATCACGATAGAAAACTGGCGCATGATATTAGAAATAATACCGGTTGTCAGGGCAATGGGCAAGAACACAACAACGATTACCATGGTGATCGAGGTAACCGTGAATCCGATTTCTTTCACGCCATCATAGGCAGCCTGAATTTTATCTTTACCCATCTCCATATGGCGATAAATATTTTCAATTACCACAATGGCATCATCCACTAATATGCCCACTACCAACGAAAGACCAAGGAGCGACATCAGGTTCAGTGTAAATCCGAACAGAGACATACCGATAAAAGTAGCTACCAGAGAGAGGGGTATGGCTACCATGACAATAATTGAATTCCTTATGGAATGCAGGAATATTAACATAATAGCTGCTACAAGGATGATAGCGAGAATAAGATCATGTATTACGGCATCGGCTGCCTCCAGGGTGTATTCGGTAGAGTCCCTGGCAATGGTAAACTTAAGATCAATATTAGAATACAAGTTCTCAAGTTTGGCTAATTCCTTGTGTACCAATTCACTCACCGCTACGGCATTGGCGTCAGTTTGCTTTTGAATGCTCAGCCCGATGGAATTCAATAAATCAATGCGGTTAATGAGTTTGACCTCCTTCTTGGTATCCTGAACTTCTGCAACATCTTTTAAATAAACAGGTCCTCCCTGAGGTGTTGAAGCAACCACCAGGTTTTTTATTTCTTCCAACGTTTTGTATTTACCGGCCAATCTTACCAGGATTTGTTCCTCCTCGGATATTATTTTTCCCGTAGGAAAATCAATATTGGAAGTTTGAATCAATTGAACGAGTTGGGGAAGGGAGAGTCTATAAGCCTGCAGTTTATCTTTATTGACGTTTATGCGAATCTCACGTTCTTCGCCACCGATTATGTTTGTATGCGCAACACCCGGAATTTTTGCCAGGTTTGGCTGAAGACGTTGCGTGACTAAATCATACAAATCAGTCGCGTTCATTTTAGCGGAAATGCCAAGATTAATTATAGGCAGATCATCGAATGAGAACTTACCTAATGAAGGTGTCTTTACATCGTCCGGAAGCTCGGATAAAATAGCGTTCACTTTTCGCTGAGCATCTTGCAACGCCAAATCAACATTTGCCTCCGTGCGGAGTTCGATAACAATAACCGATAGGCCCTCATAAGAACTGGCGGTGATTTTATCCACATTTTCCATGGAGGATATGGCATTTTCAATTTCCTTTGTTACGGAGTTTTCCACTTCATTGGGTGAAGCTCCCGGGTAGATTGCGGAAATTGTTATGATAGGTGCACTGAATTTGGGCATCAATTCATACCCTAGTTTTTGATAGCTGTTAAGGCCAAGAAATGTCAGTGTTATAAAAAGAACCAATATAAGCGATGGCCTTTTTATCGAAACTTCAGTTATTTTCATATCAGTGTTGTGCTAAGGACATCAATTAATTTTCATTCAGGATTGTTACTTTGGCACCATCACTCAGGTTGATTTGACCGCTCGTAACTACCTTCTCACCTTCCTTTATACCATCAAGTACTTCGACATTATTGGAGAAAAGCCTCCCGATGATGATCGGCCTTAACATAACAGAGTCTCCTGAAACGACATACACCTGAGCATTTTCAATGCTCCCCAGGAGTGTAGCCCGTGGAATCACCAGGGAAGTTTCAGCCACAGGCAATTCAAATGTAGCGCGACCATACATTCCACCCCGAAGCGGTTTGTCTTTTACATTGGTGATCTCGAGTTCTACCGGAAAGTTCAGGTTGACATCGGCAGTCCCACCCACAAACTTTAGACGGGCCTTGTAATCAACATCAGGATAAACATCTGCGGACACCTTAATTTGCCGGGCTTGATTTACTTTCAACACCTGATCCTCTGTTACGTTTACCGCCATTTTCATCTTCGTCATGTCGACAATTTCAAAAGCCTCTTTGCCGGATGCGATGTACTGGCCATTTTCTATAAAGCGCTTATTCACATAACCGGCAAAGGGCGCGGTCAGGTAAGAGTCTTTCAATCGTTCCCTCGCATTTATTAACCTTGCTTCCGCATTAATGTAGTTCAGGTTGATCTCATCAAGCTGAGCCTGCGTAACTCCCCCTGTTTTGACCAGATTCTCATAGCGCTCTTTATCGGTTTCCAGCTTCTTTAGGTTAGCAGTTGCTGACTTGACATCCGCCTCAAGCGTCTCATATTCCATTCTTGCCAGTAATTGTCCCAGCTGAACGAATCGTCCTTCGTCAACGGATATGTTTACAATCTTGCCAGCCGCTTCCGTGGAAACAATGACTTGTCTGGATGGGGAAAAACTGCCGGTAGCTGTAAAACTACCACCCAACGCTTCCCGCATTGTTACGGCTACCTGTACGGGAATTGTTGCATTAACAACCTTTGCAAGCTCTGTTTTTTCCTTCATCCTTTCCTTGTTGTTCTTGAGCACATAAGCACTAATCAATACAAGGGCAATGATGATAATTATGGCGATTATGGTTTTTTTCATATTATAATTCCTGAATTAGATTAATTAGAATTTAGTTTAATAAAGATTTGATGTTACCGTTGGCCCTAAGCAAGTCTATTTCCGATTGTTTTACTTTTAACAACGCCTCGATCAGCTGGCTTTGTGCCTGGATTCTGGCAGTCTCTGCTTGCAATAAGTCAGTCAGAGGGCTGATCCCTTCGTTATAATTCTGCTCGGTTGCATCATAAACACTGTTGGCTAGCAGAACATTTTGTTGTTGAGCCTGGAAATTTTTGTAATTCACTTCAAGTGACCTGGCAGCATTTTCACTAGCGGTTGAGGACTGTTGCTTAACGAAAGTCAAATCTTTCTCTGTTTTCAATTGCCGGATTCGGGATTGCTGCATTTGTGCATGCCTTCGAAAACCATCAAAGATGGGGATATTTAAGCGTAAGCCAATTGATGCGACATCAAACCAAAGTGGATTCGCATCACTCGCCAACAAAAACGAATTAGATTGCCCCTGGTAAGTGTAATTCGCAAATGCAGATAAAGTCGGGTAATAACCTGCTGAATAATTTTTTCTCTCCAGTTTATACAAGGAGAGCTGGGTGGTTAATTGCTTGTACTCAATCTTGCCTTCCCATACGAATTCTGTTGGTAATGAGCTCGGTGTATAATTTAAGAACGCAGAGTCCAAATCAGCAAGCAACTGGAAATCAATGTCGAAAGCAGAATCCTGGTTAAGGCCAATTAGTAATTTTAAATGGCTTATCAACACACTATAACTGTCCCGTATGCTGGCCAATTGAGTTTCGATATTGGTGACGCCTATCTGTAACCTGTCGACATCAAGCTTGCGGGCTAAGCCATTGTTAAACCGATCCTTGGAGATGGCAAGGCTCTTTTGCAATTCTTCTTGATTAGTCTCCAAAACAATTTGTTGCGTCTTCAAAGTGGCCACGCGGTAAAACAAGGATGCAACTTGGTAGATCGTTTCTTCTTCAATTCGTTCACGGTTAAACTTGTAATAATCTTCGCCTACTTTTGCAGCCTTGATACCTGTAAACAGGCTTTGGTTATAGAGCTGCTGATTTGCCTGCACATTAATTGATGTTGAATATTGTAGCCCACCACGTAGCACAATGTAATCATCTGGACCGGCATTCGGATCGCCCAATGCTGCCGGAAAAACGAACGCTTGCCGCAGCACATTATCAATCAGTTCCCCAGTTGCATTAATCTGAGGAAAGGCTGTTGCTTTCACTTCCTTTGTTTTTTGCCTTCCTTCCTCCTCATCCATTTGAGCTTTGAGAATGGAAACATTCTCGGTCATGGCCTGTTGAATACACTGCCTGAGAGAATAGTGTTGAACCTCTTGTGCAAAGAGTATTGCTGGGAAGAGATTAAAAAGGATAAGTACTGACTTTAGATTTTTGATACTCATTAGCTGATTATTATTATATATGGTTTAATCGAGATTTTGAAGATTGTTTAATTTCAGATTCTTGCAAACACGCCTCCCTTTTTCTGTAGCAATCCCGCTGATCAGGCAATCAATTAAATAGATTGTTAATGCCTGTTCTGAATATTTTGCCCGTGGTAAAAGTTTTTCATTGGCGGACAACCGAGCCACTTCAAGAAAAAAAATGACATAGAAATTTACATCGAGTGTTGAGTTTAAGTAGTGTTTCCTGATTCCAGCAATTACAACGTCTTTAATCTTGCTGGCCAAAAAATCGTCTCTGAACTCCAGTAGAATTTTCCAGCCATTCTCGTGATACTTTTGTAAATCGTAAATCAATGAAGGGCTGATTTCTCTCATCATGGATGTGATGAAGATGAAAATTTTTATCAACCGTTCAACAGGGTTGGCGGGTTTGTCAAAAATGGCATCAACTAATCCTTCCAGTCTTTTTCGAAGGACGGTCATGATCTGATAAACGATTTCATTTTTGTCTGCAAATGACTCATAAATGGTTTTCTTTGACATGTTCAGGTGATGAGCAATGTCATCCATAGAAATGCTCCTGGTGCCGTATTTTCTAAATAGATTCTCGGCACACGTAAGTATTTTCTCCCTGTTTTCAGAATTGTACATTGCTATTTGAGTACAGAAGTAATGCCTTCAAAACAATTTTGTCTATTTAAACCGAACGTCAACCATTTCTGGTATTACGAGGCATTGTTCCGTAAATGTAATCCCACAAAGGAGAAGAAACGCCAAAGACTGATTCACTGTCCCTGTAATGGTGAATGCTATGGTTTACCCAAAGTACTTTAAAAAAGTTTCGAGGCGGTGGAAAGGCGTGAAGGATATAATGGATGCCAAGATAAATTGAGTACCCCACTAAAAATCCGGGTAAAAATGCAAAAACATAGTCACCCATCACTAATCTTAAAACCAATAGCAAAATTGTGGAAATGGTTACGCTTAGTATTGGAGGCATGGCCAGCCTTTCTTTGTCTCTTGGATACTCATGATGGATACCATGTATTGCGTATTGAATCTTTGATTTCAGCTTCGAGTACGTGGCCATGTGAAAAATATATCTGTGTGTATTGTATTCAACCCATGTATATACAAACCATCCTGCAAAGAAAAGAACGGTCGCCATGCCCCTTGTCGTTACAGTGTTTGTCAAACTCCAATAAAATAGGGTTATCGAATACAAAACAAGCATTGAAGTTGGGACAGCGATATGCGTTCGTGTTAATCGTTCAAGCACCACGCTCTCAAATAGTTTGCGTGTTCCGGCATTCTGTGGCTTTACTTCCATCATTCTTTATATATTTTGTTTTAGTGAGTTTCTCTTCTATACGGTATAACAATAACCGGCACAGTAGCGTGCCGTATCAAATACTCTGCATTACTCCCCATAACCCAATGGGATAGTCCTGTCTTACCATGTGTTCCAATGACCAAGTAAGAAATGTCAAGCTTTGCTGCCTGCTCAATTATTTCCTTTTTTGGGTCTCCGATTCTGATCACAATCTCTTTGTCAATGTCCCTATACTTTTGCGTTCCAATGGTGAGAAATCCTATTGCGTACTGTTCAACTTCTTCCCAGTTCCAAACTTTAGGTTCTTCCCAGTTCCAAACTTTAGGCTGCGCGGGAACATAATTGGAATACTGTGATGTATGATCCACTACATGGATAATACAGACAGCTCCATAGAGTAGTAGCGCCAGCTAGATCCTAGCTCCATCATGGGCAAAGAATTTTAACTAAAATCACTTGCAATCATGATTTTCACTTCATACACAAATCACTTCTAATATCTTGATCTTTGACGTTGTAAAATTAATAGAAAAATTCTATTTTTAACAGAATTGTTAAAATACATAGTTAAAATCAAAAACATTGAAATGAACGTAGAAACGAGCCTTTCCACGGAAGAAGCAATTTTGGAGGCCGCAAGAAAGGTGTTTGAGTCGAAAGGATTTGATGGGGCCAGGATGCAGGAGATATCGGATCGTGCCAGAATCAACCGGGCACTGCTACATTATTATTTTAGGACAAAGGCGAAAATGTTTGAGCGGATTTTCGATGAAGCGCTCGAGCGCTTTTTGCCTCTTTTATCCACATGGGATCAGGATCTCGAAGAAAGTTGGGAATTGAAACTGAAAAGATTTATCATCAAGTTCATTACTTTTCTCAAAACGAATTCGATGCTATTCCTGCTGCGGGAAATCATTCGCAAGCCTGAATTACTGGCATCAAAAACTGAAAAGCATAGAAAGAGACTCAACAAATTTGTGCGCTACTTCGATAGATTGAAACAGGAGCGACTAATTCGTTCTGATGTGGATTCTAAGTATATCTATATAATAATTCATTCACTTTGCTCCTTCCCGTTGATGAATGGAATTGTTTTTTCGTATAGCCTCCGAATTTCTTCGAAAGAGTATGATGAGCTAATGGCAGGATACCCGGAAATAATCAGCGATTTATTGATCCAATTGCTGAAGTATCAAAAAAACTGAAAAATCAATGAAAGAGTTCGAACTTTCGGATCGTGAGGACTGTGCCCCATTAACCACCGCGACCAGCCCTCACAAGCAATTGTCTCAAAACGGAGCCCTTCATATTCATCGCCAACTTGTGCTTTGGACGTAGACCATAAGCTTTGTAGAGATAAAGCCCTCAATAATATCAAAGTCCCCGGCACATGGGTTGTTTCTTTCCGAAATGGTTAAACTTATGAATCCACATGCGTTAGTGGAACGGGAATTTGGTCATATTCATCCCTACCCCGATGGTAGCTTACATTTGTTTCTTCCGATGAAAGACGCGAAGGAAATTGTTGTGAAAGGATGGGGAGAATTCCATCCGTTGGCTTTTCTAAAAGAGGTTCCGTCAAACTTTATTATGCTTTACAGCCCGCGCTCTCAGGATGAACTGTCATTGGTCAAACGCATTATTTTACGATCGTATTCATTTGCTACTACGTCAGCTAATGGTCAAAGAAATACTCATGTCAATATTTGAATTTGATAGTAATCCACTAATTTTTGAATCCAGATTTTACGTCACAGGGTTGTTCAACAATTACCTTCCTTTAATCTGCAAGTTTCAAAATATTCATGATACCCTTAATGTGTTCAATTTTGCCTTTAGCTTGGCGAGCATTACCGGTTTACAAAAACTTAATTCATTCTTTACCCTGATGAAAAAGGAAAAAGGTTTAAGGAACGCAATGGTTTATTGGTTGGCGGGCAAAGCAAAAAGTGGAGTTTTACCATATTAATTTGTTTAACCGTATTATGTTTGGACATATAATATGTATCTTGTATGAGATTAGAAGGTTAGGTTCGCCAGTCATTTATTGTAGCCATTCAAAAATTTAAGGCACTTAAACAATCCAAAATTATGACACTCAAAGAAAAGATAGAAGACATGAATAACATGATACTAAGCGGACAAATGATGAAGGCATTTAAAAAGTATAATCACAAAGAACTGTCAATTCATGAGGATATTGCGCCACCCACTGTCGGGAAAGATGCGTATAGAGAGAGGGAAATCGAATCAATGGGAATGATTGAGGAGTTCCACGGGCTAGAAATAAACTCTTGGTTGCATTAGTTGGGAACATCCCGAGGAACCAAATGAAATTAATTTTAGTTTGATCGTTTATGCACCATTTTATCCAACTCACTGCATATGAGTAAATATTTACACCAAAGAATTGCAGCTTTTAAAACCGCTGCAATTGCCAAAAAAAAAGGGATTTACCCCTATTTCAGGCCTATTGAATCAGCACAAGATACTGAGGTATACATCGATAGTAAGAGAGTGCTGATGTTTGGTTCCAACTCTTACCTGGGCCTTACCAATCATCCAAAGATAAAAGAGGCAGCAAAAAAAGCTGTCGATAAATATGGAAGTGGTTGTGCAGGTTCTCGGTTCCTCAACGGTACCCTTGATATTCATATTGAACTCGAAGAAAGACTCGCCTCTTTTTTAGGAAAAGAAGCAGTGGTCATCTTCAGCACTGGATTCCAGGTAAACCTTGGTGTTTTGTCTTGCCTCACGGGAAGAAATGACTATTTGCTACTGGATGAATATGATCATGCATCCATAATTGATGGCTCCCGATTATCTTTTTCTAGGGTAATCAAATATGCTCATAATGATATGCAGGACCTTGAGCAAAAGCTAAGCAAACTTCCAGAGCGGTCCATAAAACTAATTGCGATTGACGGTATATTCAGTATGGAAGGTGACATAGCAAAGTTACCCGAGATAGCAGCACTTGCGAAAGATTATCATGGATCGGTGGTTGTTGATGATGCGCACAGCTTAGGCGTTATTGGACATCACGGGGCAGGAACAGCCTCCCATTTCAATATTACTAATGAGGTGGACTTGATTACCGGCACTTTTAGTAAATCATTGGCTTCGCTGGGTGGCTTTGTAGCTGGGGAAACCGAGACCATTGAGTACCTGAAACACCATGCACGCTCACTGATTTTTAGCGCTAGTATGACACCAGCTTCAACAGCCAGTGTGATTGCTGCTTTGGACATCATCGAATCCGAACCGGAACATATGGAAAAATTGTGGGCCAATACCTACTATGCCAAGCGATTGTTGAAGCAAGCGGGGTTTGATATAGGTGAGTCGGAAAGTCCTATTATCCCTATTTATGTTCGTGATAGTGACCGTACATTCCTTATGACCAGAATATTGCATGATGAAGGAGTATTTGTGAATCCTGTAGTGTCGCCTGCAGTTCCTTCTGATTCATCATTAATACGGTTTTCATTAATGGCTACTCACACTTTCGGTCAAATTGATGAGGCCGTTGAGAAAATTAGCAAGGCCTTTAATCAGGTTTCGTTGTATACGTTTGTTAAGGCATGGCAATGAACAGTGCGCTGGTGTCCAAGGTTTGCTCCAAAAAGGAGATGCAATCATTTATTGATTTTCCCCATGCTTTATTTAAGAATGATATAAACTATGTGCCGGAACTTTTTATTGCACAGCGCGACTTATTGACGCCCGGTAAGCATCCCTTTCACGAGCATTCCAAAATACAACTATTTTTTGCTCATCGAAATGGTAAAATGGTCGGTCGGATAGCAGCCATATTAAATAACAACCACAACAGTTTTAATAAAAAATCGGACGGCTTCTTTGGTTTTTTTGACTGCGAAGAAGATGAGGTGGTGGCTAAACTACTTTTTGATGAAGTAAAAAAATGTTTGAAGGAGCAAGGTGCCAACACCCTTATCGGACCAGTAAATTTTTCCACCAATGAAACATGCGGTTTATTAGTTGAAGGTCATGATAGTGCCCCGGTGATTATGATGACCTACAATCCTTCCTACTATCTTAAATTGATAGAAGGTTATGGTTTTCAAAAGAAAACGGATCTGATTGCTTACGCTTTTGGCGAACAAGGTTATGATGACAAACCCTTTAGATTGATGGATATGCTGATGGAGCGATTGAAACAAAGAAATATTTCGATCCGTAAAGTGAGTTTGAAAAACTTCAGTGAAGAGGCAAAAAATATTCGTGAGGTGTACAATTCTGCATGGGATAAAAATTTAGGCTTCGTGCCCATGACCAACAATGAATTTGATTACCTGGCAAAGGATATGAAAATGTTGTTGGATCCTGATTTTTGTCTTGTGGCCGAGAAGGAGGAGAAGATCATTGGATTTGCATTGGCCGTACCAGACATCAACCAGATTCTTATTAACATCAGAAAGGGCAGGCTGTTGCCGTTGGGGATATTCAAATTGCTCTTCAATAAAAAGAAGATTAATGGATTGCGAATTATAGCGCTTGGCGTGACATCGGAATACAGAAAACTGGGAATAGAAGCTTGTTTCTATGGTTGTATAATTAAGTCCTATAGGGCAAAAGGTTTTAAAAAGGCGGAGGCTTCGTGGATACTGGAGGACAATTACCTGATGAACAAAGCATTGTTACAAATCAATGGCGTTCCTTATAAGCGCTACCGGATATTTGAAAAAGCCATATGAAGAAAAAAGTTCTAATAACGGGAGCGAGTGGCTTTGTTGGCTATCACCTCATTCAGGTGGCCCTTGAGCGTGACTTGGAAGTTTATGCCGCTGTGAGGACTGGCAGTAAAATTGATCACTTAAAATCGCTTCCGGTGATTTTTACATTTCCAAATCTGGGAAACCCTATTGAGTTGGAAAATGATTTCAAAGAGAAACAATACGATTATATTATTCATGCTGCGGGTACCACCAAAGCGAATAGAAAGGAAGATTATGACGTGGTCAATGCAGGCTATACCCGAAATCTGGCGCTGGCAGTAGTAAACTCAGGTATTCGACTTCAAAAGTTTTTGTTCATCAGTAGCCTTGCGGCAATAGGCCCTGCGTTAGGAACACTTGAAGAAGAACAATTACCCAACCCAATAAGTTCTTATGGCAAAAGCAAATTGTTGGCTGAAAGTTACCTTGCTGATTTTGATCTTCCTTCCTTGATACTGAGACCAACGGCTGTGTATGGACCGCGCGAGCGTGATATTCTGCTCATGTTTAAGTTGATTAGTCAAGGGCTGGAATTTTATATTGGCCGAAAAGATCAACAGTTAAGCTTTATTCATGTAACTGATTTGGCCAATGTAACTATTGACTTGCTGAAATCACTGCATGTTAAAAAAACATATAATCTCACGGACGGAAATGCCTATGATCGTTATGCATTGGGGAATATCACAAAAGAGGTGCTGGGAAAAAAAACGCTAAAACTTCATGTCCCGTTAAGCTTAATGAAGCTGACAGCCGGCATGTTAGAAATGGTTTACGGTATTAACGGTAAAATTCCTACCGTTAATAAGGAAAAACTGAAGGAGTTAACTGCAGCAAGCTGGCTTTATAATACAGAAGATATCAAGAGGGATATTGATTTCAGCCCCACTTATGACCTTCATCGGGGATTGAAGCAAACATTGCAATGGTATCAAAAACACAAATGGATATAAACAAGTGCTAAATTTTATAAATAGACTAATATGAAAGAACAAATACGCAATGCCGAAGGAAAGTTAGGGATACTCATACCAGGACTGGGCGCGGTAGCCACCACATTGATAGCGGGAGTAGAGGCTGTAAAGAAGGGATTGGCACAACCTATTGGGTCGTTGACTCAAATGGGAAATATCCGACTTGGTAAAAGGACCGAAAACCGATATCCGAAAATAAAAGATTTTGTTCCGTTGGCCGACTTAAACAATATTGTTTTTGGTGGCTGGGATGTTTATGAAGACAACGTGTTTGAAGCAGCCATGAAAGCAAAAGTGATAGATACGAGCATGCTGCTGTCCATTAAGCCGGAATTGGAAAAACTGATACCTATGAAGGCGGTATTTGACAAATCATACGTGAAGAACCTTGATGGAGAGAACGTTAAAACAGAAAAGACAAAGTATGAATTGGCTTTGGCTGTGGTGGAAGACATTAAGACGTTTCAGAAGACCAATAACTGTAACCGTTTGGTGATGGTTTGGTGTGGATCAACAGAAAAGTACATCGAAAAGTCAGCGGTTCATGCAACCGTTCGGTCTTTTGAAGAGGGGATGAAGGACAATAATCCTGCCATTTCACCGAGTATGATTTATGCTTATGCTGCTATTAAAATGGGCATTCCCTATGCCAATGGTGCGCCTAATCTTACGTGCGACATACCAGCGTTGATGGAACTGGCAAAAGAAACAGAGACTCCGATTGCAGGTAAAGATTTTAAAACAGGACAGACTTTAATGAAAACCATCGTTGCACCTGGCTTGCAGGCTCGCGCTTTGGGTGTAAATGGTTGGTTCTCTACGAACATCCTTGGTAATCGCGATGGGTTGGTATTGGATGATCCTGAAAACTTTAAAACAAAAGAAATTTCCAAGCTGAGTGTATTGGAGCAAATTTTACAACCAGAGCATAACCCTGAATTGTACGGAGATTTATACCACAAGGTAAGGATCAATTACTATCCTCCACACGGAGATAATAAAGAGAGTTGGGACAACATTGATATTTTTGGTTGGATGGGATACCATATGCAAATTAAAATTAATTTTTTGTGTAGGGATTCTATTTTGGCTGCACCAATTGTTCTTGACCTTGCTTTGTTCATGGATCTGGCGAAAAGAGCCAGGATGAGCGGTATTCAGGAATGGTTGTCATTCTATTTCAAGTCGCCTCAAACCCTACCGGGTTTAGCCCCTGTTCACGACATCTTTAAGCAGTTGATGAAACTGCAAAACACATTACGTCACTTGATGGGTGAGGATTTAATTACTCACCTTGGCCTTGACTATTATCAGGAAGTAGTTGAATCGATGTAAATGCGTATTCATAAACTTATAAGCACGGTGTTTGGCATAGGGTATGTCAGCAAAGGGGGTGGAACCATTGCCGCGCTGGTTTGTTGTGTGATTTGGTATTTGCTAAGGATTGATGGATATGCCACTTCGACCCTGCTGGCTACAATGCTAGTGTTGGTGGTAGGTATTTGGTCGGCCAATGTAGTTGAACAAGAATGGGGAATAGACAGCAGCAAAGTAGTTATAGACGAGATAGCCGGTATGATGTTAAGTTTACTTTTTATACCGTTTGCCATCAGCTACATCATCGCTGCCTTTGTGCTGTTTCGCTTTTTTGATATTGTAAAACCACTCTATATCAAAAAGGCGGAGCAACTGCCAGGTGGATGGGGCGTAATGCTTGACGATGTGCAGGCAGGTATTTATGCGAACTTAATGATGCAAGGTATAGTTTTCTTTAAACTGTTTTAGTGAGTATGCGTACCTATATCAAAGCACAGTTCTCATCTGTCATTGCCTTTGGGGTAGATTTTGTAGTGACCATCGCCTTTACTGAATTATTTCAAGTTTGGTATTTGGCGGCAAGCATGGTGGGTAGTGTGGCCGGTGCGATTACCCATTTTACGCTTGGCCGGGGATGGGTATTTGATGGAGCAGGAAAGAAAATACCAATGCAGGCATTGAAGTATTTGGTCCTTTGGAATGGACACATTTTGTTAACGACTTTAGGAATATACTTACTTACAAGTTATGCGCTCGTTAATTATGCACTCTCAAAGATCATCGTTTCGGTGTTGATGGGTTTGACCTACAGCTACATTATGCAGCGGAATTTTGTTTTTAAATAATTAGTGTGAAATCGTTGAAAGAGGGTATTTATTTTTTAATTGTAAGTTGGTTGGCGATTGCACCTGCGTTAGCCCAACACACAGTGATTACGGGAGTTGTCAGGGACAGCGAAAATAAGGAGACGTTACCCTTTGTTAATATTTTCTTTGTAGGAACTACAGTGGGTGTCACTTCGGATATCTATGGACGTTTCACCATAGAAACAGATAAGCCTTACACCCAACTTCAATTCTCATTTGTAGGTTACAAGACAGAAATAAAGGCACTGCGAAGGGGGGAACGACAGGTAATCAACGTGAATTTAGAGTCTGAGGCAATGATACTTGAAGAAGTAGTGGTTCGTAGCAGTAGAAAAGAACGATACCGAAACAAAAACAATCCAGCAGTAAATTTAATTCGAAAGGTAATTGACAACAAATCTAAAAATCAGATTGAAAGTCATGACTTCGTTGAATTTGAGCAGTATGAAAAATTGGAATTTTCGCTGAGTAGCCTGGTGGAAAAACTGAAGAATAAGAAGTTATACAAAAAGTACAAGTTCTTCTTTGATAACATTGACACCACCAAACTGGAAGGTAAATCACTACTGCCGATTTACTTGCAGGAAACCATCTCACAAAATTACTACCGCAAGAACCCAGAAGGCAAACGGGAAATCATTAAGGCGCACAAGAAAGTAAGTTTTGATGACTACATCGATAACCAGGGACTTAGTACCTATCTCAATCACTTGTACCAGAACATTGATATTTATGACAATAATATTACTGTATTAACCAATCAGTTCCTTAGCCCCATTTCTGAAGTAGCACCTTTATTCTATAAATTTTATCTCAACGATACCCTCATTGTTGATAATGTGATGTTGTACGAACTAATGTTTGTGCCTCGCAATGACACGGATTTCCTGTTTCAAGGAATGATGTACATTACCATGGACGATCGCTACGCAGTGCAAGGCCTGGACATGGGTGTAAACAAAAACATTAACCTCAACTGGGTTCGCGACCTTCATATCCAGCAGAATTTTGAAAGAAGTAGCGATGAGCGTTATCACCTGGTGAAAAGCACAATGATGGCAGATTTTTCCTTTACCAAAGAAGGTGGAGGAATATTCGGGGAACGCACAGTTTCAGTTAAAGATTTTATTTTGGACAAGCCGCAACCAGACAGTTTATATAATAATGTCTCGGTAGTTCTCCCTGAAGATATTGAAAATAAGAAAGATGAGCAATACTGGGCGGAGAACAGACATGATTCCCTCACCAAAGCCGAGTCGAAAGTTTATGCCAACATCGACAGTTTGCAGAAGATACCTTCCTTTAGACGAACAATGGATATCGCCACCCTACTATTGGCAGGTTACAAAGGTTTTGGCCCCTGGGAACTGGGGCCAGTGAATACCTTTTACAGTTTCAACCCCGTAGAGGGGTTTCGCTTGCGAGCTGGCGGGCGTACCACGCCCAAGTTTAACGAACACATGTACCTGGAATCGTATGTGGCTTATGGTTTCAAGGATGAACACTGGAAGTACTATTTTGGCGGAACTTACTCATTTACCGGAAAGTCACCACTCGAGTTTCCTGTTCGATCATTCAGTTTAAGTTACCAGCGAGAAACAAAAATACCGGGTCAGGAATTACAGTTTGTTCAGGAAGATAATTTCCTGCTATCCTTTAAGAGAGGAGTAAATGACAAATGGCTATACAACAAAATTTCAACGGTAAGCTATTTACATGAATTCAAGAACCATTTTTCGTATCGGGTTGGTGTCAAGAACTGGATCCAGGAGCCAGCAGGAGGTTTAAGCTATGTGATTGATGAACCGGATGGTCAGAAACCTCTGAAAGATTTGACCACCTCTGAATTGTCGTTGGAGTTGCGCTGGGCACCCAACGAACAGTTTTATCAGGGAAAGCTTTATCGTATACCTATCCCTAACAAATATCCCATTGTCACGGCTCGTTTAATCACCGGAGTGAAAGATTTATTTGATGGTCAATATAATTATCAAAATGTGACGCTCAATTTTTACAAAAGATTTTATCTTTCGCAGTTGGGATATACAGACATTGTAGCGGAGGGTGGTTATATTTTTGGAAAGGTCCCCTATCCGCTGCTGGCCATACACCGGGCAAATCAAACTTACTCTTACCAGTTACAGGCTTATAATCTGATGAACTTCCTGGAATTTGTTAGTGATGAATACGTGAGCATTCATTTTGATCATTACTTCAATGGCTTTTTCTTTAATAAAATTCCATTGTTAAAGAAACTAAAATTAAGAGAGGTGGCCACAGTTAAAGTATTGTATGGAGGAATCCGTGATGAGAATTTACCTACCAATACAAATGGACTAATAGTATTCCCTAATACTCCTGATGGACTTCCAGTTACTTACTCCCTTGAGCGTGAACCATATGTGGAAGCCAGTGTTGGCATTGCAAACATTTTTAAGTTTTTCAGGATTGATGTGGTTAAACGATTGAATTATCTGGACAATCCATCGGTGTCTGAATGGGGAATAAGGGGAAGATTTAAATTTGATTTTTAATTAATTGTTTATGGCCAATAGAAAAGCTTCACTAAGGGCTACACTTCAGTTGGTGATATACAAAATCATCAATCCCGTTGTAAAGGTATTTATCAAACTCGGGCTCACACCCAACATGGTAACGACAATTGGCTTTCTGCTAAATATTGTAGTAGCCATAATATTTATACTGGGAGCAGAGGATGGAAATAGAGGTGACTTGTCTTATGTAGGTTGGGCAGGGGCGATGATTTTATTTGCCGGCATTTTTGATATGCTTGATGGACAAGTAGCACGGTTAGGAAACATGAGCTCAAAATACGGTGCCCTTTTCGATTCTGTTCTGGATCGTTACAGCGAACTGGTGATGTTTTTAGGAATTTGCTATTACTTGATCGGTCATCACTATTTTTTAAGTTCTCTTTTTGCTTTTATCGGATTGATTGGTTCCATGATGGTGAGTTATGTGCGAGCCAGGGCGGAGGGATTGGGTATCGAATGCAAGGGAGGGTTGATGCAACGACCTGAGCGTGTGGTTTTGCTTGGCGTGTCTGCATTGCTTTGTGGAGTGATAGGGAACTACATAGGAGGTGACTATAAACTTTATATCCCCGGAATCCCTTTTCAAGTATTTGAATCTATTTCCATTTTTACCATCCCCATTACTATTCTTGCCGTGCTGACCAATATTACGGCTATTAACCGGATGAGGGATTCAAAAAAAGCATTGGAGTTAATGAAGTAGTGAACATGAAAAAAACTTTTGTGTTAACTGCTTTTATAATTTGTCTGGTAACCACTGCATCATCTTGGAATGTTTGGTCAGTACCCTCACATGCACCAGAAGAAACGGATTCCTTTCCCATTCCCTCAGGAATTGACCATCAACTGTTCTACATTCAGCGCACACCTAATATTAATACCATTATATATGCCTTGAATCTCGATGAGAAAGGAAAAATGAATGAAGAATTTCCGATAAAGGTATTTTGGATTCGGTATGCGGAGGATAGCTCTAGGCAGGAATTGTCCTTCATTCAAAGGAATTATGCCTATGGGTTAAAATATGACAGGATTAATGAAGACAAATATGAAATACGCTTTGTGTCTTACAAAAAGTATACATTCTATCTGATCCGGGATACAAAGGACAGAAAATTTAAAGTTTATACTGAAATCAATGGAAAACTGAATGTGCTGAATCGCATTTTTCTCAAAATCGAGGGGGGCACTTTTTGGTTTCCTCACGTGGTATACGTTGAGTTTCGAGGGATGGATTTGACCACTGGTAAGGAAATATTTACCCGGTTTAAGCCTTAAAATACTTTAACCGTACATTGAATTTCTTTAAGTTTTTTTTTGTTGAATGTTTTATACTAAAGGTAGACGGAATTGGGCAATGAAGATGAAGAAGAATTTCGTATCTAATGCGGTTGAATCCCAAAGAATGTTTAAAAATGACTTCCTTGAAAAGTTGTCAAAAGTACACTTTTCAATTCCTATTATTATTTACGTTCCTGTCATTTCATATTATGGTTGGAAAGGCTGGATAGGATCTTCAGCCTTGGAAATTTCAATTAGCCTCGTGAGTGGGCTGTTCTTTTGGACATTAACAGAATATATTTTGCACCGGTTTGTTTTTCATTTTGAGCCAAAATCCAAATTTGGAAAACGCATTCACTTTATTTTTCATGGCGTTCACCACGATTATCCAAATGACGCCCGTAGATTGGTCATGCCACCTTCAGTAAGTATACCATTGGCAGTTGTATTTTACTTCCTTTTTTCAGTAATCTTACCTATTCGTTTTCTTTACGCATTTTTTGCTGTCTTTATGTTTGGTTATTTGTTTTACGACATCACCCATTATGCTTTGCATCATGCCTCTTTAAAAGGTGCGTTCTGGAAGCGTTTGAAACACTGCCACATGCAGCACCATTATTCAAATCCTGATAGGGGTTATGGGGTTAGCTCATCACTTTGGGATACTATATTTCGCTCTAATTTTTAATTTTCTAGGTGGGCCAAACTTTGCCAGCTACTTTGCGCTCAACGATCAACGCTAAAAGCCTTCTTACAGCCGGCTCGCTGTCATCGGGTTATCTTTTGTTGGCCTACTTGCTGATTGGATTTAAAACCGATCAACTTTTTTTAGTAGGGTTGTTTAATGCATTTTATTTCGCCACCCCTGGGACGAGAAAGTTTATCGTTGGTTTTTCTGTTTTTATCGTGTTTTGGATCCTTTTCGATTTTATGAAGGCTTTCCCCAACTACACTTTTAATTCTGTACATATTGAAAGCTTATATTATGCAGAAAAGACATTATTTGGTATTGATTCCAATGGTGTATTAGTTACACCCAACGAGTTTTTTAAAGAACACAGCCATACTTTTCTGGATGTAATGTCAGG
This sequence comes from Cyclobacteriaceae bacterium, assembly GCA_039971015.1. Lineage (GTDB taxonomy): Bacteria > Bacteroidota > Bacteroidia > Cytophagales > Cyclobacteriaceae > ELB16-189. The sequence goes on along the minus strand of JBDVKV010000028.1, from coordinate 65,918 downwards.
ATTGTTTTATTTGTGCTGGATGCCCGTTCCGATGGGTTTTGCAGCTTATTTATTTTTTAAGTACCGAAAGGTATTTCTCCAGTTCTCGCTTACTTTTCTGCTGGTGAACTTGCTGGGCTTTGTAATTTATTACTTATATCCTGCTGCCCCTCCCTGGTATGTGGAATACTATGGATTTGATTTTATTGCAAATACCAATGGCAATACAGCTGGGTTGATTGCTTTTGATAATTTTTTTGGTATAGACATTTTTACTTCACTTTATTCGAAAAGCTCAAATGTATTTGCCGCTATGCCTTCGTTGCATTCTGCGTATCCTCTTATTGTTATTTTTTATGGACTAAAATATAAATTAGGCAGAGTAAATATTTTCTTTGGCATCGTAACTCTCGGGATTTGGTTTGCAGCTGTTTACTCCAGTCATCACTACGTATTAGATGTACTGGCTGGGATTATATGCGCTTTAGTTGGAATCTATTTTTTCAACATCCTTACCGAGCGGATCAGGGTATTTAAAAATTGGCTGACCCAATACGAATTACTTGTTTCATAAAGCTATTTTTGTAACTCTCAAGAATTCAAAGCTTTGACAGGTATTCAAGTAGTGGAGCGACTGATTCGTTCTGATATGGATTCCAAGTATTATATATATAATAATTCATTCACTTTGCTCCTTTACGTTTGATGAATAGAATTATTTTCTTGTATAGGCTGCGAATTTCTCCGAAAGAGTATGATGAGCTAATGACAGGATATCCTGAAAAAATCAGCAATTTATTGATCCAATTGCTAAAAAATCAATAAAAAATTCGAACTTTCGAATCGTAAGGATTGTGCCCCACTAACCACCGCGAGATAAAGCTATCAATAATATTAAAGTCCCCAGCGCATGGGTCGTTTATTTCCGAAATGGTTAAACTAATGAATCCTCATGCATTAGTGGAACGGGAATTTGGGCATATTCATCCGTACCCTGATTGTAGTTTACATTTGTTTCTTCCGATGAAAGACGCTAAGGAAATTGTTTTAAAAGGATGGGGTGAATTCCATCCGTTGGCTTTTCTAAAAGAGGTTCTGTTAAACTTTATTATGCTTTACTGCCCGCGCTCACAGGATGAACTTTCATTGGTCAAACGTATTATTTTAAGATTCGTATTCATTTGCTACTTTGTCAGCTAATTGTCAAAGAAATACTTATGCCAATATTTGAATTTGATAGTAATCCGCTAATTTTTGAATCCAGATTTTATGTAACTGGGTTGTTCAACAACTACCTTCCTGTAATCTGCAAGTTTCACACTATTCAACATACCCTTCATGTAGTTCAATTTTGCCATGAGCTTGGCGAACATTATCGGTTGACAAGAACTGATATGGAAAAGCTTCTGGTGGCCGCCTGGTTCCACGACACCGGATATTGTTTGGATATTGACAATCATGAAAATGAAAGCGTTACCATTGTATCGAAATTTCTTGATTCACACAACGTGTCTGAAAAGTACATGCCCTCAGTAAAAAATTTGATTTTCGCTACAAAAAGATTAGAAGAACCATCAACTCTTGCGGAACAAATTATTTGCGATGCTGATACTCAGCATCTTGGGGCAGAAGATTATTTCAAATGGTCGATGCTCCTCAAAGAAGAGTTTCAACTAAAAAATAACCAGGAACTTTCTGATAAAGAATGGAACCACACGAATATTTCTTTTTTCAATTCTCATAGGTATTTCACAGACTATGCACAAAGAATGTGGGGAGAGCAAAAATTAAAAAATCTCAACCAACTTAAAGGATAAAATAATTACATAAATTAATGTTCAAAAAATTCTGGAAGAAAACCTAAATATCAAACCATGACAAACATTGTAAAAGGGTTAATTGCCGGAACAGTTTTTGGCGTAGTCTCCATTATTCCAATGGTTTCAATGACTTTTGAGAATAAGGCATTGGCCATGACAGCGTCCTTTATCAGCCGGTTCGCCATAGGATTTATAACTTTTAATATGGAACTTCCAATGCCAGGCTGGATAAAAGGTGGTCTAATCGGGCTAGTCCTTAGTTTGCCTGATGCCTTGGTGACTAAACAGTATACACCAATTTTGGGGCTTGGAATGATCGGGGGCGTTATTTGTGGCTTTTTTAGTAAGTAGGTTATGTTTCAATCTCACTCCGACAGCAATAAAGCAAGATTCTATATTTTAGCAACTGCTCATTTTCTGGGGAATATACCTGATATTTTGCTGGTTGAATCGCCCATTTGATGTCGCGAGCATTCCTTAGCTAACAAACGCTGTAACAATTTCAGACAATTGACTAAAAAGCCTATTAACTCCCTACAAACTATTTTCAACTTTTGTTCAACCCATTTACAACAGTTTTCTGTCGTCCGACAGTGTCATGCAGAATTGAACATATTCCTTCAAATTCCTTCATAATACTTCACAATCGTTCATAAACATTTAAGCGCTTCGAGACACCATATATTTTGCTTCATGACTCAAAACTAAGGCGTAGAGCAAATTTTGCGTCTATTTGGATTTGCCTAAATTTTCAATTTCAAAGGTGGGGAAAACGGCCAGTCTGGAACAAGCTGAATACAGAAAAGAAGGACAGGGCAAAGGGATGGCAGTTACTTGGTTATGCGTTAGCAATAAGATTGCTTGTAGCGGTAACGGTTTATTTTTTACACTGATGATAAAGGAAAAGATTCAAGCACATAATGGTTTATTGTTTGGCGGGCAGAGCAAAAAATGGAGCATTATAATTAATTTGTTTAACCGCTTTATGTTTAAACATATAATATATATCTTGTGTCAGATTAGAAAGGTTGGGTTCGCCCGTCCTTTATAATAACCATTTAAAAATTTTATGCACTTAAACAAACCAAAGTTATGAATCTCAAAGAAAAAGTCGAAGACATGAATAACATGATCCTAAGCGGACAAACGATGGAGGCTTTTGAAAAGTATTATCACAAAGAAGTGTCAATGCAAGAGAACAATGCACCACCCACTGTCGGGAAAGATGCGAATAGAGAGAGGGAAATCAAATCGATGGGAATGATTGAGGAGTTACACGGAGCAGAAGTCAAAGGTGTGGCAGTTGGTGATGACCTATCCATGGTAGAATGGGAAATGGATGTTACTTACAAGGGTGCCCCTAGGGCAAAAATGGCTCAGGTAGCCGTGCAACGATGGGCTGACGGACAAATTATTAATGAGCGGTTTTATTATTCATCTATGTAAAATAAATGTTTTGTGCATGCGAATTGGTGATAAGGCTCCTGATTTTGAACTTACAAATCAACTTGGTTCAAAAATTAGATTGAGTGACTTAATAATGAGCAGGAACGTTGTTCTGTTCTTTTATCCTAAAGATGACAGCCCGGGCTGTACTCGGGAGGCCTGGGCTTTCCGAGATAGTTACGAAGTGTTTAAAGAAGTCGGAGCGGAGGTAGTAGGGATAAGCTCTGATAGTGAAGATTCACACCAACATTTTGCAGATAAGCATAATCTGCCTTATACGCTGTTGAGTGATAAGGGCGGTACTGTGAGAAAACTCTATGGTGTACCTAAAACATTGGGGATTTTACCAGGTAGAGTTACTTACATAATTGACAAGCAAGGAGTAGTTTGTCATATTTTCAACTCACAATTGAATTTTGAAGGGCATATTGAGGAGGCGCTAAGTATTTTAAAATCAATGGACAATAACTAAAAATCAAGGATAAAACTATGGAAACAAAAGAAATGAGTAAAGGAAGAAAAATCACCGGATGGGTGATCGCTGGATTAGTCACTGCAATGTTGCTGTTTAGTGCCATGGGCAAGTTTACTACGCCAGAAATGGTAGAAAACTTTGCTAAGTGGGGATTGGGAGACTGGATAACAATCGTGGCAATTGGAGAGATTATCTCCGCACTGCTTTTCCTTTTTCCAAAGACCAATGTTTTTGGTTCATTCTTACTTAGCGCTCATATGGGGGGAGCTATTGTCGTGCACATGAGTCATTACGAATCATTTATGGTGCAATCTATACTACTCATTTTGGTATGGGCCGTAGCATTTGTTCGCAATCCCGAACTGCTGGCCAAATTCAAATAGTTAGCGATGAGGAGAATCTGCATTTTTGGAGCCACAGGCCGGACTGGCAAACATCTTGTCAATGTGGTGGCAGAACGAGGCATGACCCCTGTTTGCTTGGTCAGAAAAGAGTCAAAAGAGAAGCCGGTGCATAAGTCAGCAGTTCTCGTGGAGGGCTCTCCATTGGTATATGATGACGTGAAGCGCGCCTTGACCGATTGTGATGCGGTGCTAGTCGCACTGAATGTGGCCCGGAAGAGTGATTGGCCATGGGCTAAACTCGTATCTCCCCCGGATTTGCTTGAGGTAAGCATGACTAACATCGTGAAGGCTATGGGTGAGACAGGAGCTAAGCGGATCATCACGGTTTCTGCGTGGGGAGTGGGCGATAGCTACGCTGAAGCCAATGGAATATTCCGATTCCTTATCAACAAAACCAATGTTGGGACGGCCTATGCGGGGCATGAGCAACAGGAGAAAGTGTTGAAAGAAAGCAACCTCGATTGGACAGCCGTGCGCCCTGTCGGGCTGACCAATAACACTAAGCATTGCCCGACAAGAGTTAGTCAAAATGGATCTACTAAGCTAAAAATGTCAATTAGTAGAATGGATGTGGCTATATTTATGTTGGATATACTTGATAATGTAAAATATTACAAGACAACGCCTAGCATTTCCAACGATTGATAAATGGGCATTGAAAATGAAATAAAAAGCAAATTCAGAAATGAATACCACAAGGCTGTGGTAAACCTGTATTACACCAACAATGTAATTGGTGAGCAGTTCTTTAAAATGCTAAAGGCGTATGGGTTGGCAGTTCCTCAATTCAATGTGCTTAGAATACTAAGAGGGCAACATCCCAATGCAGCTTCAATAGGGTTGATTAAGGAGCGAATGCTGGATAGGAATTCGGATGTAAGCCGCATTGTAGATCGATTGTTTAAAAAGAAACTTGTTGAACGAAAAGAAGGTAAATCTGACCGAAGGCAGAAAAATGTGTTGATTACAAAAATGGGTCTAGAACTACTTGAGAAAATGGCAGTTTGTGAAAAACAGGAAGATGCTATTCTATCCAACCTGAATAAAAAAGAAGTAAAACTATTGAACGAATTGCTGGATAAGATTAGGGATAAATGAACCGTCCATCTTTTATAAAGCTATTAGGTATGGTAACACTTGGTGCAGGAACATTTGGTTTGTCAGGTTTAGCTAAAGCACTTAATGAAACAGAGCAGTCATTCCAACATTCATTAATCTGATTGAAGGAGAAGAATTTGGAAGAGAAAGGAAACATGAAACGCCTGTGATATAGGCATGTTGTTCTCATGAGCACTGGCACTCAAACTCAGTCCCTCAGCCAATCCCTCGATTCTCATCCAGGGATTGAATGGCAGGTATTCGCAGATTTGAAAGAAGGATTTTAATTGCATGCCAGATTTTCCGATGGATTAGGACTGTTTCCAAACGACAATCCTTGATCTTAAATAGGATGAGGTAATAAAAATATCTTCATCACCGCTCTATGATGGTGGAGCGATTTGCCAGTATGGTGAACCTTATCAGTAGTCCCCAGTAGAAGAACCCGACTGGCGTTTCTGGATCAATAGAGCATCTGTCAAAGGTCTTGAATTGAACGGATTCTATGGGAACGGTTTTTGGTAAAGTCGGAATGATGTTATTTCCCTCGAGTAATACAAACGAACCACATATCGGGCTGATATACAAATCACCGCCATTCCGAAATTGGAACGCTACCCAGCGAGTTCACATAACTGTTTAGTAGCGATCAAATCCGGGCCTGAATATTTCTAAGGACGTAATTACCGGTGGGCAGTTCGTTATTGACACTAATACGCTCAACAATGAGGATCGTTCGAGTGCAGCTATCTGTGGCAGGTTTTGTAAGCATCCCCGTTTATACAATTCAAAAGTAGAATTCATTTTCATTATTGCAATAGTTATCAATGTTGAAATGTGGTCAACTTGAATGGATTTTTGGGTTGGGGAGTTGTCCATATTTCAACATGGCCGGGGTTTTTCCGTTAAGACTTTCATGGAGCCTGTAGTTATTATAATCCTCCAGCCACTTTTCAGTTTCCATTCGCAGTTCATCGATATTATCAAACAAATAAGCATCTAAAACGCACATAGCAACTTAATTTACTTAAAGAGCTTTATTAACAGATTTCAAGATATCACGATCTGAATAAAACTTATCAACAAACTCTTCAAAATTAGTTATCACGTCAGGAAGATTCAATTCCATAACGGACAAACTCAATAGCGGCCATTTTTTAAACCGCATCATAAACCCGAACAACGGAAGATACGGGGGGGCATAATGGAAAGAGTTTTCGATAAGTTCATCATGCAGGGCCGGTTTTAAGGCCGTCTTTAAATCCCGTACAACATCGTAAAGGATTTTAATTCTGCTTCCTTCGCTTAACGTTTCGGCAAGAACGGGCATCCCCTTGTCGTGGAAGAATGTTAATAGGTATTCGCGGAAGCCGTCTTCGGTCACGTCACAGAGGTCGCGACAATAATAGAGGTATTGTTCTCTGAATCGTTTGAGGGAGAAGTCATCTACCGTTTTATCGATCACAAAGTCAATCAGTTCATTTTCCTTGGCAATGACCTGTTCAAGTGTTGGACCTCCTTTTTTTCCGGCAGCCAATAGGTGATATTTAGGCTTGGAGAATAACTCAAAATAATAACTTTTGTAGAAGGTTGTCTTCCGGTCAAAGGTCACTTGTATGTATAGGGGGTGCGTCAGTTTGCCATGAAAAGAAACTTCCTTGAGCCGCTCGTTGAAGTACGTTTTGTAGGTCACCTTATAAGTTCTGCTCATTTAGCTCTCTTTGGTTTTGCTCCGTCCTTGAAGGAATTCAATTGGTATCAAATTGAAGCATTTCGTTCATCCAAATTGGATGTGAATGCCCATAATTGCGCTAAATTATACAAAGTTTAGACATTTATTATGTTATCAAAACAAATATTTTTATATTAGCGTTTAATAAGGTACCCCTTGCCGCGCTTACTGGTGACGGGAGAACCAGGAGGTACCAGATGGAGAAATTGAATCACGAGAAAGTAATGGCCATGCTCAAAGAAAAAGGAGTGGAAGTGTCAGTCGAGCAGGCCGCTTCGATTCTCAAATTTCTCCGAAAACTGGCAAATATTGTGGTTGCTCAATACCTGAAAGGTGGAAAGCAATAAGCATAAATCAAACTGGTAACTTAATTCATCTGCTATGAAAACAGCCGATCTCTACATAAGGGTAAGCACCGATGAACAGGCCGACAAAGGGTACTCCCAGCGAGGTCAGGAGGAGCTGCTTCGCAGGTATTGCGACATCAATAAACTGACCGTACGAAAGGTGATCTATGAGGATCATTCCGCCAAAACGTTTGATCGTCCTGAGTGGCAAAAGTACTTGACCGACCTTCGTAAACATAAAGGACAGAGTGACCTTGTACTCTTTTTGAAGTGGGACCGGTTCAGTCGGAATGCCGGTGATGCCTATCAGATGATCAATATCCTGCGCAAGCTTGGCGTGGAGCCACAGGCCATTGAACAACCCCTTGACTTGTCCATTCCTGAAAATAAACTCATGCTGGCATTTTATCTGGCAACACCAGAGGTGGAAAATGACAGGCGCGCATTGAATGTAATTCATGGTATGCGCAGGGCCAAGAAAGAAGGACGTTACATGGGACATGCCCCGGTAGGGTATGCCAACAGAATGGATGAATCGGGGAGAAAATTTATCGCACCAATAGAGCCGATGGCAGGCGTAATCCGCTGGTCATTTGAGAAGATTGCCGAAGGAGTCCTTAATACCGAACAGATCTTCAAAAAGGCAAAAGAAAAGGGCTTTAAGGGCACAAAAAGCTTGTTTTGGACAGCTATCCGCAATCCGGTGTATTGTGGCAAAATAGAACTCCCCAAATACAAAGAAGAAGAAGGGCGCTTGATCAGAGGACAACACGAGCCACTTATATCGGAGGCGCTATACTACCAAGTGCAGGATATTTTGGATGGCAGGAAGAGGGGACAGTACCGACTTAAGGTAGCATCTAATGAAACTATGCCGCTACGTGGATTTTTGATTTGCCCACATTGTGGGAAGCTTCTGACGGGGAGCAAATCCAAAGGCAACACAAAATATTATTCTTACTACCATTGCTTCGATGGATGCACATGCCGGTTCCGTGCCGATAAGGTGAATGCTACCTTCGTCTATGAGCTGAAGAAATATATTCCGCGTCCTGAAATGACAGATGTTTATAAACTCACACTATTGGAGGCGTGGAAAAACCAGACCAGTCATTTGCGAAATGGTCACAAGCAATTGTTATCGCAGATCAGAGAACTGGAAGACAAACTTTCTTATATCCGCGATCTACTTTCATCCAGGCAGCTCCCACCAGAAGACTTCCGGGAAATGAAGGCAGAGTATACCGCCAAATTGGAGAAGCTGGAAGCTAAGTTAAGTGCTAGCGAAACTGATAACATAAGCATCGACCATCTGCTTGATAAAGGAGTGAGTAATCTCCTTAAGCTCGATAAGATCTACGAAGCCGGAGGCATCGAAAAGAAACGTGAAGTAATTAGTTCGATGTATCCCGAAAAAATGACTTTTGACGGATTCGTACTTCGAACTCCTCGCATCAACGAGGCGGTACGTTTTATTTATATGATCAACAGTGAGTTAGGGCAAAATAAAAACAGGACAAATCTGAAAAATTCAAACTTGTCCTGTCAAGTCGGGGCGGCAGGATTCGAACCTGCGGCCCCCTGGTCCCAAACCAGGTACGCTACCGGACTGCGCCACGCCCCGAAACTTCCTTGTCCTTATTTTGACTGGGGACTCACACCCAGTTGTTTCTGTGATCCGGCAGGGACTCGAACCCCGAACCCTCAGCTTAGAAGGCTGATGCTCTATCCAGTTGAGCTACCGGACCCCAATCCAAGCCTTACAGACTCTCGAGCGGAGAGGGGGGGATTCGAACCCCCGGTACAGTTTAACCCGTACGACAGTTTAGCAAACTGTTGGTTTCAGCCACTCACCCACCTCTCCAAATTGAATTGAAGGGAGACTTAAGCTTAAATCCTTTTCAAAATCAGCCCGTATGGCCTTTTTCCTGAAAAGAGTTGCAAATATAAACCGTCATTTTGTTCAATGAGTGGATTATACCTTTTTTTTTAAACTTTTTAAGAAGATTCGGAACGCTACCTAACCCATGCGCATTGATAACATAAATAGCGCGCGTTTGTAACGCTTCCTACTGCCACATACTAGCACCTTCATAAATAGCACGCGTTTATAACGCGTGCTCAGTCGACAACTAGCCTCAATTTACCTGCCTATAAACTTGCTTACCACCTGCGTGAACTTTCTGGGCTCCTCAATAAAGATGAAATGACCGCTTTTTTTAAACGCTGCCAGAGTAGCATTCGGTAAGTTTTCCATCGCCTGCTGGCTGGCACGAAGGGGTATGGCATCTGCACTTCCGTGTAGAATCAACACAGGAAATGAAAACTTCTTTACCTCCGCGTAATAATCATAACTCCTTAATTCTGAGCCCAACCCCGTATACAACGCCTGACTCGCTACCTTATAGTTAGCAGGTATTTCAAAGCTAAGTTGAGGGTAATTGGACTTCTTGTAAAACGAATGGCGAAAGGAGAGGAGCAATAATTTTTTGTAGGCAGAAGATTTCCCGGCCTTGAAGTTGGGAGAACCAATGATGATGGACCTGTCCGTACTATCAGATCCCACCAACTTACTTTGTTGCATCTCCTTCATTTCCTCATCGTATTCCTTGTTGAAGGGAATGGGGTTGCAAAATATAATGCCCTTCACATTGTCCGGATACCGGAGACCATAGCTAACCGCAGGCAGCGCTCCCCACGAATGGGCCAAAAGGTAAATTTGGTCATGACCTAAATGTTTTCTTATGGCGTCAATATCTTCAGCAAATGTTTGAAGAGAGATAGTGCTGGGGTCTGGGGTGGCAGATTGACCACTGGCGCGCTGATCGTAATAGGTGACCTGAAATTTTTTGGAGAGCTTGTTCAGGTGAGGAAGAAAGTACGTGTGGTTCATGCCCGGCCCTCCATGTACAACTATAATGGGTTCACCTTGCCCTGTGGTTTTTACAAAAAGTTGAGTGCCATTCAATTCCGTTAGCCCTTCCTTAGTTTGCGCAAGTATTTCACTCGCTAGGATCAAAGTCAGCAGCAAAGGAATAAAAAACTTCATGCTTCAGGGTTTTAATAATGCTCCCGTCATGGAGGCGAATCCACCCACCAAACCACCGATAAGACTTGTCAATACAAATAGATTAAGCGGGAATAGCTGGCTGATCTTCTCAGTGAGGATGGACTGCGTGGCATTGTCCACGTACAGCGCAAGCCCTAACCACAACAAACCTATGGATATAAACCCGGACAGGAAAGACTTGAATCCTGTGTTGCTAAACACAAAGCCAACCAGAAATGCACCGATGGCCATGGTCCACCAGGGAAATAATTTCTGAAACATGAAACAAACTATAGCGGTGATAATGATTTGGACAATGAATCTCACTGGGTTGTTGTATTAAAAGTGGTGGTATAATATCGATAGGTTGTAGTCTCCTTCAATGAATGAGGGAATTTTAAACGGAAGTATCGGCCATTGGCCCATGGATCAATGAGGTTGTTGTAAAACCGGCTACCAGGATTACCACTTTGTCCGCCAGGGTAAACACCCCAGGCTTTGACTCCCGTCTTTTCCATACTGGTTATCATACGCCAGCTTGGGCCATGTGTACCCGTAGTGGCATTGATGGCACTACCATTCCCTCCGTTTAGTGCATGATAACTGAAAGGCTCAATTCTGAGGAGATGGCCAATTTTAGTGTTTTTAAATGTGCCCCACTGCGCTTTGCTGTCATTTTCATCCTCCCATACAGCGATCATGTCTATGCTTTTGGTAAAGTTTTGTCGGATCAATGTGCGCAGATCTTCTTTCTCTGGTGTGGACTGTACATCATAAAAAGACAAAGTAGAGTCGGTCTTCATCAGGTTGATGGTAACATAGTCGCTGGGTCTGCTCAGGGAAGCTGTACTCGATGTCATCTCATCCCAAATATTGCGATAGAGGCTGTTATACCACACTTCGTAGTAGGTGGCCGCCACAGATTCAGGCCGGTAAACAAAATCCCATGACCGAAGGAGTTCAGCTACGCTTTGTTCAGCACTGGTGAGGGATGCGGAATCAAGCGAGAAAAGCATAAATGGTAAACTTTCTTCAGCTTGAATACTGTAATTATCATTTTGCAACTTCATGATATCAGCAGGAGTAATTTCATCCATCACACTCAACTGCTGATTAATCCTTCTGTTGCGGTAAGCTTCATAGTTATTGCTATGAACGTAGTAGGGGTAAGTGGGATCCACAGGGCGTTGATTGGCCGAACTGACAAATCCTCGGGGTGGATTTTTAATCATTACGTTTTGTGCATTGGGGATGTAGGCCTGCCATTCATTGGAAGTTTTTGTGCCATCCAATACAAATCGTCCTTCATCCTTTCTGCGTACCGGATACTTGCCTTGTATGCGCATGGCAATATCTCCTTCTGTGGAGGCGAAGGCAAAATTTTGTGCCGGGCCCGAATAGTATTCCAGCGCGGCCATATAATCGCCATGGTTCTTTGCACGGTTCAATAAATAAAACGTTTTCAAATCCAACGATTCATCATGGGCAATCCATCGGAAAGCGTAATGATTTTTCTCGGACTCACCATGGAAAGACTTGTCGTAAACAACCGGCCCGTGATGCGTGTAAACTACCGTATCATAAAAAGAATCCTTTCCTTTAATCTGAATTTCTTCTATCACCTTTCTCGTGGGCAGCCACTTGCCATCACTGAGGTATTCATTGTTAGTGTCGTCTTTGAATTCTATTTTATACCAGTCTACCAGGTCGCGTTGTGCATTGGTGACGCCCCAGCTGATGGAGTCGTTGAAACCAATAATAATAACTGGCGATCCCGTTAATGTTGCACCCATCACGTTCACATTAGGACTCTTCATATGGGCAGCAAACCAAATGGAGGGCATGCTCAAAGAAAGATGCGGGTCGTTGGCCAATATAGGCGACCCGGTTGCTGTTTTGATACCACTCACGGCCCAGTTGTTACTGCCTACACCCTTTACCACTTTGGTGGTGGGTTCAATGTTAATCAACTGATCAGGCAATGCCATTGGTACAGAATCCAACGTGATGGGATCAAACTTCCAGCCTCCCGGGTTATCAACGATGGGATCGCCTACACCTTCCCAGTCAGGATAAAGCACATCCAGCATTTCTTTACCAAAAAGATTGAGGGCATTGGTCATCTCAAAATCATCTTCACCTACATTCAACGTGTTAGACATGGTTTTAAGAAGCAGACCCATTTTCAGGTCATTCCATAATTCGGGTTCGTAGTCCAGCAATTTGTATTCTATGGGATAATCCCCATAGGAAAGGGAGGAGATATAGGCATTCACTCCCTCTGTATATTGTTGGTAGACTTTACTAACGATCGAATCTTCACTGTGTGCTTTAGCTGAGTTCTCAGCAGCAAAGACCATCCCTTTTCTTCTTTGGTTGCGGTCAAAGTCTAACGCCACGTCACCTATTATTTCCGACACCCTGCCCGCAGCCGCATGGGTCTGAAACTCCATTTGCCACAGGCGATGTTGAGCGGTTACGTAACCCATCACGCGATACAGGTCATCATCATGTTCGGCAAATAAATGAGGAATCAGCAGGCTGTCATACACAACGGAAACTTCGCCCTTCAGTCCCGGCAGGTCAAGTTGCTGGTCAGGGGAGCCAGAAAGTTCTGCATTCGCCCAAAAGCCATGGAAGGGATCCAGAAATTTTCCCAGAGGAGGGATGGGATCACCAAAATCCCAGCTTCTGTTAAGTGCCCAAACAAGTGTAACGGTGAGTAATAATGAGATGACAAATTTGATTCCTTTCACTTAGCCTTATTTTTGTGACTTAAACCCAATAAAATTATCAAAGGGTTTTGAAATTTGAGGCATTGATTGTTTCCATTGTTGTCAGGGTCTTAGAATATCAGTATTCGTCAATCACACTGGTAAAATGTGTATCTCTCAGTGCCTATTTAGGGTTAAAGTAAAAAGCTTTTCCTAATTTTCGAGCCTATTCAACCAATTAATTAGATGCCAGCCCAGGAAGTTTTGAATAAATACACAAAAACACTGATTAAAAGGGCTGCAGATGTAAAAGCTATCTTTTTTGATGTAGATGGCGTACTCACCGATGGTAAGATAATCTATGACTCTGAGGGAAGGGAACTGAAACACTTTAATGTCAAGGATGGCCAGATTATCAGCCACTTAAAGAACGCAGGAGTGGTAGTAGGTGCTATTTCAGGAAGGGATTCTACTGCGGTAGCTAAAAGATGTGCAGAGTTGAAAATGGACTTCTGTCATCAGGGCATATTGGACAAAGCGGCTGTTTTTAAAAAACTGGCGGCCTATCACAAACTAAAAAAGAAAGACATAATATATATAGGTGATGATATTAATGATCTCGGACCACTCAAACTATGTGGATTGGCCATTTGCCCCGCAGATGCCCCTGTTTATCTCAAAGAAATAGTAGACATGAGCACTAAGGCAAAAGGTGGTGAAGGGGTGTTGAGAGAAGTCGCGGATTTGGTACTGGCGGCCAAAGGCATTTTGGCGAAAATTTTGAAAGGGAAATAATGGACATATTTAAAGAGAAGGTTCGGATAACCGATAAGATTACTTTGGGCGGAGACCGCATGGTGTTGTTTGCAGGGCCTTGTGCTGCAGAGAGTTACGACATCTGTATGGAGACGGGCACGGAGGTAAAGCGTATCTGCGAAGAGTTGGGTATAGATTATGTGTTCAAAGCCTCGTTTGACAAAGCGAACAGAACATCTGCCTCTTCGTACAGAGGTCCTTCTATGGAAGGTGGTCTTGAAATCATATCCAGGGTAAAAAAAGATTTGAATGTGCCTGCAGTTACCGATGTGCATGAGTCCTATCAGTGCGCTGAAGTGGCGGAGGTAGTAGATGTGCTGCAGATACCCGCCTTCCTTTGCAGGCAAACAGATCTATTGATAGCTGCTGCCAAAACGGGCAAAGCAGTGAAGGTAAAGAAAGGTCAATTCATGGCTCCGGAAGACATGAAATACGCGGTGGATAAAGTGCGTGAGGCAGGAAATGCCAATGTATTTTTAACAGAGCGCGGTACAAGTTTTGGTTATCACAATCTAGTGGTCGACTTCAGATCACTCCCGGTGATGAGACAATATTCCCCGGTGATTTTTGATGTTACTCACAGCATCCAGCAACCCGGTGGGTTGGGCGGCAAGTCAGGAGGACAACGTGAGTTCGCACCTTATCTTACCCGCGCAGCCGCATCAGTAGGAGTGGATGGCTTTTTTATCGAAACCCATCCCAACCCATCCAAAGCCCTCAGCGATGGCCCCAATATGGTCCCACTCAACGAGATGGAAGAGTTTTTGAAAATGATCAAGAAGTACTGGCAACTAGCAACTGGTAACAGGTAACTGGAAACTAGCAACTGGAAACTAATTAAATTCATAAATCATAAATCTTAAATCATAAATCTTATAATCCACTTGGATTTCCATCAGCTCATTGTATTTGTCGTTATTATCCTGCTTGTAATATCTCTTTACAAAGAGTGGATCAATCCTGCTTTATCTTTTTTTGGTGCCGTAATTATTTTGTTGTTGAGTGGAGTGCTCTCTCCCGATGAAGCACTAAAAGGATTAGCCAATCAACAGGTGGCAGTAATTTTTCTGCTGATGCTGATTACAGCAGGGGTGCGATCTATTTTTGGTGGTGAATTCTTTCTGAGATTATTCAGCGACACGCTTTCTCCTAAAAGATTCATGTTGCGCATGATGGTGTCGGTGTCAACACTCAGCGCCTTCCTGAACAACACACCTATCGTGGCCTTTATGATCCCTTATGTAAAGGATTGGGCCGACAGGAATAACCACCCAAGCTCTAAGTTTTTAATTCCCCTCTCGTTTGCTACCATCACCGGTGGAATGGTGACAGTTATTGGTACTTCCACCAACCTGATTTTATTAGGCCTTATTAATGAATACGACCAACAAAGTTTGCTGTACAGCGACTTTATTTATTTGGGCATTATCGTCACCCTCTTCACATGGGTGTACTTTTATTTTTTCGGATTCAACTTGCTTCCCTCCAATTCGCCAAGAATCGATAATGTTAAAAGTCACATCAAAGAATACATTGTGGAAACGGTGGTGTTTGATAACTCTCCATTGGTGGGTAAGTCAGTGGCAGATGCTGGCTTGCGCAATTTGAAAGACCTTTTCCTGGTAGAAATTATTCGTGGTGATCGGGTAATTTCCCCGGTAGCACCTAATGAAATTCTAAAAGCCAACGACTACTTATTTTTCTCCGGCAACACCCAGTCGATTTTCAATTTGATCAATGAAGACAACGGACTGAAGATACCCAAAGAAGATCGGATGGAGTCTCGTGGACAATTCAATTTCACAGAAGCAGTTATTCCCGCCAATTCAGATTTGATTGGTATGCGCATTAAAGATTCTGACTTCAGAAAAAGATACAACGCCAGTATCGTGGCGCTGCATAGAAATGGAAAACGGGTGTCGGGAAAAGTGGGAGAGATGACGTTATCAGGTGGGGACTTTTTGTTGTTGCTGGCCGGTGACAACCCCAGAAGCACCATTCAGGAACGCAATCTGTTTTTGATTTCCAAATCATTAAAAGTATTCAAGAAAAGACCTTGGTGGGTGAACACAATCGGATTGTTGAGTTTTGCCGCGCTGGGATTGGGAATAACGGGAGTGGTACCCTTGTTCACAGCTTGTCTTCTTATTTTGCTGACGTTAGTAGTAAGCAAAGTGCTCAACCTCACGGAGATCAGGAGGCAGTTGGATTTAAATCTCCTGTTGGTGCTGGTGTGTTCATTGGCGATTGGAGTGGCCTTGGTAAAATCAGGCGCAGCGGACAGTATCGCCAATTTTATTTTAACTTATATCCGTGGTTTTGGAATCATCCCAATCATTGCTGCGCTGTTTATTGTTACTACACTGCTTACAGCGCTCATTACCAACGCTGCAGCAGTCTCCATTATGTTTCCCATTGCCATGTCGCTTTCACAATTAACAGGAGTTCCATCCACACCCTTTTTTATTGCCATTGCCTTTGCCGCATCGGGTGATTTCATCACACCCATCGGCTATCAAACTAATCTGATGGTCTACGGCCCGGGTGGTTATTCATTTAAAGATTTTTTTAAAGTAGGCTTACCTCTGACTATTATTTATATGATAACTTGCATTGCCTTTATTGCATGGTACTACCAATTGTAAATTACAAATCAACCCCAACACTGGAAACTGGAAACTAATAACTAATAACTAATAACTAATAAACCGGCAACCGGTAACTGGCAACCTTAAACTTGAAACTTGAAACCCTCAAACCTCCACACCCAACAAACCAAAGTAAGTAAACACGATCGCGAACAGTTACTGAACCAAAGATCACAACTCATTTGGTTTACAGGACTTTCTGGATCGGGAAAATCTACACTAGCAGTTGCTTTGGAAAAAAAACTTTTTGACAAAGGTTTCAAGACGTACTTATTGGATGGCGACAATATCCGTCAGGGATTGAACAAAGACCTCTCATTTGACGATGCAGGAAGAATCGAGAACATTAGAAGGATCGGAGAGGTGGCTAACTTAATGTTGGATGCGGGCACCATTGTATTATCTGCATTCATTTCTCCATTTGAATCTGACCGAACATTAGTAAGGGAAGTGGTAGGCGCAGACTCCTTTATGGAAGTATTTGTGGATTGCCCGCTGGAAGTATGTGAACAGCGTGATGTGAAGGGATTATATCAAAAAGCACGCGATGGAGCGATAAAAAATTTTACAGGTATTGATTCTCCGTACGAAAAACCGTCCCATCCGGATTTAATCATCAAAACGGACGAGTCGAGTTTACAGGATTCCTTAGATTTGCTGCTCAAAAAAGTATTACCGAGGATTTCTAAAAAATGAGTTCATACTATTTGTCCCACCTGAAGGAACTGGAAGCAGAAGCGATCTATGTGATACGTGAAGTAGTGGCGCAGTTTGAAAACCCTGCCTTACTATTTTCAGGAGGCAAGGATTCTATCGTATTGGCTTATCTCTCACGCAAAGCTTTTTATCCCGCTCGCATTCCATTTCCATTGGTGCACATCGATACTGGCCACAATTTCCCGGAGACCATGGAGTACAGGGATTGGCTGATCGGGGAATTGGGCGTTCGCCTGATTGTAGGCTCCGTACAGGAATCTATTGATAAAGGTATGGCGGTGGAAGAAACGGGGATCAATGCCAGCAGGAATGCACTGCAAACAGTAACGCTGCTCGATACCATAGAGAAGAATAAGTTTGATGCTGCCATGGGAGGCGCGCGAAGGGATGAAGAGAAGGCACGTGCCAAGGAAAGATTTTTTTCCCATCGCGATGAATTCGGTCAGTGGGATCCTAAGAACCAACGACCTGAGCTGTGGAATTTATTCAACGGAAAAAAGAACATGGGTGAGCACTTCAGAGTGTTTCCGATTTCCAACTGGACCGAGATGGATGTGTGGCAATACATACAGATGGAGAACATAGCTATTCCCAAATTATACTATGCACACGACCGCGAAGTGATTGAGCGCAACGGCACCTGGCTGTCGACATCACCTTATTTGCAACTAAAACCAAATGACAAACCCGTGATGAAACGCGTTCGCTTCAGAACGTGCGGTGATATGCCCATTACAGGAGCTGTTGAATCTGACGCAGACACCATTGACAAAGTCATCCTTGAAGTGGCTGCCTCCCGCAAAACAGAACGCGGTACCCGTGCCGATGATAAGCGTGGCGAAACCGCGATGGAGGATAGGAAGAAATCAGGATACTTTTAATAAGTTAAAGGTTTTAGGTTCAAGGTTTAAAGTTATGGGAACATTTAAATCCTTCGAGGAGATACAAGCATGGCAAAATGCAAGAACTCTTGCTGATAAAATTTATAATTTAACACTGGAGGGAACCTTTGCCAGAGATTATAAACTAAGGGATCAGATAAATGGATCTTCAGGATCAATTATGGATAACATTGCGGAGGGATACGAACGGGGTGGGACAAGGGAATTCATTCAATTCCTTTCTATTTCAAAAGGATCGGCAGGTGAAACCAGATCACAACTGTACAGAGCTTTTGATCGAAAGCATATTTCAAAAGAGCAGTTTCAACAATTAAAAGAGGAAACACTGCAAATAAGCAAACAGCTTTCGAGCTTGATGAAATACCTAAATGGGAGTGGACTAAAAGGAACAAAATATATGGAAGAGCCAGATATAGAGTATGGCGAACCTGAAACCTGAAACCTTGAACTTGAAACCTTGAACTTTGAACCTTGAACCTTGAACTTTGAACTTTGAACCTGAGACTTGAAACCTGAAACGAACAAGGAATGAACCAACTACTAAGATTCACCACCGCAGGCAGTGTCGATGACGGCAAAAGTACTTTGATCGGAAGATTGTTGTACGACAGCAAATCTATTTTCGAAGATCAACTGGAAGCGGTGCAGGCATCAAGTACAAAAAAGGGGTTTGACTACGTGGACTTATCCATGCTTACCGATGGATTGAAGTCCGAGCGCGAGCAGGGAATTACCATCGATGTGGCCTACCGGTATTTTAATACACCGAAAAGAAAATTCATCATAGCAGATACCCCCGGACATATCCAGTACACACGCAATATGGTGACAGGAGCGTCTACGGCCAACCTGGCTATAATTTTGATCGATGCGCGCAAAGGACTGGTAGAGCAAACATATCGACATTCTTATATCGCTTCCTTGCTGAAGATCCCCCACATCATTGTGTGCATCAATAAGATGGATTTGGTGGACTATGATCAAAAAGTGTTTGACAAGATTGAGGAGGAGTACAAGGCCTTTTCATCCAAATTGGAAGTGCACGATATTCAATTTGTACCCATCAGTGCATTAAATGGCGACAATGTGGTCAACCGTTCTGAAAAGATGAACTGGTATGGAGGTGCTACCTTGTTGCACATTTTAGAAAACGTTCACATTGAGAGTGATCACAACCATATTGATGCCCGTTTTCCGATACAGTATGTCATTCGTCCTCAGACCAAAGAGAATCAAGACTTCCGTGGATATGCAGGAAGAGTAGGAGGAGGAATTTTCAGACCGGGTGATGAGGTAGTTATTTTGCCGTCTGGATTCAGTTCAAAGATCAAAGAAATCAGGCTGGGGGATGAGGTGTTGGAAGAAGCATTCGCACCGATGTCGGTAACGATGACGCTGGAAGATGAATTTGATATTAGCCGGGGTGACATCATTGCGAAACCGGGCAACCAGCCGGAGGCCAGTCAGGATTTGGAGATGATGGTGTGCTGGATGAGCCAGAAGCCCCTGAATGTGAATTCAAAATATGTGGTGAGGCACACGACCAAAGAAGTAAAAGGGATTCTCAAAGCCATACAGTACAAGTTGGACATCAGCAGCTTAAAAAGAATACCCGATGGCGAACAGCTCATGGTCAATGAAATTGGAAAAGTCAACCTGCGTGTGTCACAACCCTTGTTCCCGGACATCTACAGACGCAACCGAATTACCGGTTCTGTGATTTTGGTGGAAGAAGGAACCAACGAAACCGTAGGAGCGGGGATGATCGTTTGAATCGGTTACCAGTTTCCAGTTACAGGTTTCCGGGGCCAGGAACTAGCAACCGGCAACTGGCGACCGGCAACCGGTAACTTTATTAACAGCTCAACCCCATAACACAAAATTCAAAACTAAAGACTCACTACTGGCAAACTGGCAACAGGTAACTGGCAACCGGTAACTGTATGAACAACTCAACCCCATAACACACAATTCAAAACCAACGACTCACTACTGGTAACTGGAGACCGGCAACCGGTAACTTTATTTGGATATTCATTTAGGGATTTGTTCGCTTAAATAAGATGTGTTTTGAGGCTAATTTTTGGGTTTTTGGTGAATTTATAGCACATGTCTATTTTTCATAAAAAAACACACAATTTTTATGAGAGTGATAATGAGCAAAGTTAACTCGACAATTTCTCAAATTGTTGAGTATGCGCTTAAGGAAGATCAGGGTGGTTATTTGTTGATGTCGAATGTGGGGTCTTGTAAAGAATTAATTATCTCTTACTTTAAAGCTCAGCAAAAAAAACATGGAAAAAATTCAATATCAAGCTTCATAATAGCGCAACATTGTGGGCATAAGGTCACTGATAAAAAATGGGCAGAAATATGGAATGATTTGTTTCTGGAGTTGAAGGTTACTGATCCCAAATATGTTGTAGGAAAACATATTGATGGGTCACAAGATCATTGCCATGGATTGCTTGCACAATTTAGGCTCAATCAATATTTATCTGATGAGGATTTTATATCTAAAGTCCCAAACAAAGCCAATGATGCAATTTATAAAAAAAATAAAAGGAAACTTTCAGCTAAGCTTTTTGAGCTCGCTAGAAAGCTGGAAGCGAAGCACCAATTGCCAGCTTTATCACTTTCAATCCACTATACAAGAGAGTATTATATCCCTGCTAAATTTCGATTTAAGGATTTAATGAGAAGTATAATTGACGAGTCGATTGATTCTGCAAAAACATTGAATGAATATGAAAAGAGGCTGCAAGAGATTTCAAGTATTGGCATTCCTAAATTCAAAGCCACATTAATTGAAAATAAAAAGTATAATTACTTGAATCGGATCTTTGATGCAACAGTAATGACTTTTGAACCAAAACAATGGTGTAATTATGAAAACGTATTTAAAATAGGTGACTTTAAGTGCAGGGGGAGTCTACTTGGTCCGGAATATACAAAAGAAAGAATTCTAGAAAGAATTATCAATAATTCTACAAAACAGGAAGTTGATAAAAGTAATGAGATGTACAATGATTCGCAAAAAATTGAGCTAGACCGATATAATAAGGAGCTAAGAATACCATTTGCTTGTGATCACGAAAACAATAATGAAACTCAACAAGAGTCCGATATTTTAGAAGCAATAAAGGATTCTTGGGAGTCTCATGCTCTGGAATTCAATAATGAAAGAATCAATTTTAATCATTGGAGTTGGGAAGGTCACGGATTATATGAAACCAAACTAAATTTGGAATTTAGTGTTTACGAAAGACTAATTGATAAAAGTGATCACAATGAAAACTGTTTGGTTCTAAAATGTGAGGCATTAAATAAGAACATAAATGAAGAATTGGCTGCATTGAGAGATGTTAACCAAATCGAAAATGATGAGAAATATGAATTAAGGATGGAGTTGATAAAATCTACTGAAGAAAACAATAGGTCTCGTTGCAGGAATATTGAGTTAATAGAAGAGGAAAATCTTAAAAGAATTAGACTTTATAAAGAATACCTCAAAAAGCTCCAGGCCGCAATCTTGGATGAAAAATTAAATAATCAACTAATGCTCCAACGCATGCTCATAAAAACTGAAAAGGAAAGGGAAATGGAGTTGAGAAAACTAAGGAAAAGAGCTACACTCAATAAAAAACTTATTGAAATGCAAAAACTACGGAAAAGTAGTATTCAAATTATTCAAATTGCCGCAATTAAAGACATTGAACGGTTGATTATTAAAAAGGATATAATCAACAGCGAATTAGAAAAGATTTTGCACAAGAGAGAGCTTCTTGAAAATAAAAATAAAACACAAAGCAGTGAGTTAGTGGGTAAAAAGATGGAACAAAATTTATTAAGGATATTCAATAATAAAAATTCTATTGATTGTGAGTCTTTGAAAGAGGTCCGAAATATTCTGATTCGTGTAGACTCACTTTTCAGTGACTCTTCCGAAAGCCAAAGTATTAAACTAACTAATAAGACGGCAAAAGAAAATGTCCTCGAAAAGGTTAATGGTTTGAATAATAATTGGGATGTTAAAAAGAAGCCTTATAGGTGGCTGAAAGAAGACGATGCGCTTAAAATGTATAATAATTTATTAAATGATTTTACATCTTCTTTGATAGAAACTAATCATGTATCATCAAATGATGATCTTGGAAAATTAACTTTAAATATTAGTGCTCTAATTTATTTGAAGGAAAAAAAGGAGGAGATTGTGGATGTTGTGAAGTCAAAAATGAAACAATATAATTCTGAAATGACACATATTTGGAAACTTGATCTCAGTAGAAAAAAGCAAATTGAGAGGGAAGATTACCCAAATAATGATCACTCTATTGACAACGACCATTCGCAACAGCTTGGATTGCAAATGATTCCACCTTGGTTAAAACAAAATGGATTAAACCCTTAGTTATAATGGGTTATAGTTTAAGATGTGCCTGGATAAATTTCTTGATTTTTGGCACCAAATCCTCAGAGGACGGCAATCAGTAAATCCTGAAAATTGATCTTTCTGAAAATTTTAATGACTAACTTTGCGCCTTTGAGGTTAACTTGAAACCGGCAACTGGAGACCGGCAACCGGTAACTTAAATTATAAAGTGTTGAATAAGGAAACTAAAATACTATCTGATCTTCTTAATGTTGCAATCGCTGCTTCCGAAACCGCCAGCCAAGAAATCCTTGCTGTGTATCACTCAGCCGATTTTGAAACGGAGTTAAAAGGCGACAACTCTCCACTGACAGTGGCAGACAAGCGCGCTCATCTCTGCATTGTAAAACATCTGGAAGAAACAGGACTTCCTATTCTCAGCGAAGAGGGAAAAGACATTCCTTACGAAGAGCGAAAAAACTGGAAACGATTCTGGATGGTGGATCCATTGGATGGCACGAAAGAGTTCATCAAGCGCAACGATGAGTTTACGGTCAACATCGCCCTGATCGAAAATCAACAACCCATTCTGGGTGTACTTGCCGTTCCCGTCACCGGAGTCGTGTATTATGCTGCGAAAGGATTGGGAGCGTTTAAAAAAGTTCCCGGTCACCAGTCACCAGTCACCGGTCACCAGCAACCGGCAACTGGTAACTCACAACAACTCGCAACCGGCAACCTGCAACTGGCAACTGGCAACCAGGAACAACCGGTAACCGGTAACCAGCAACCATTGATAACTGGCAACCGGCAACTGGTAACCAAAGTAGTCGCCTCCCGCTCCCACATGAATGATGAAACCAAAGACTTCATTGAAAAGTTGGGTAATACAGAGGTAGTCTCAGCCGGCAGCAGCCTGAAGTTCATGCTCTTAGCTGATGGCAAAGCCGACATCTACCCCCGCTTTGGACCTACGATGGAGTGGGATACGGCCGCAGCACACGGGATTTTACTTGAACTTGGCTACAGTGTTCATAAAACGGATAGCGGTGACGAACTCACTTACAACAAACCCAATTTATTAAACCCATATTTTATCGCTGGTTCAACCCGAAACTAGGAACCGGCAACTGGTGACCGGTAACTGGTAACCAATTTCGCTTGCGCCTCAGCGTTCCGATGGCTATCGGAATTGCGGTTAACTTGAAACCTGAAACCTGAAACTGGCAACCGGCAACTGGTAACTGGCAACCTGAAACCTTCAACTTGAAACCCGAAACCCGTAACTTGCAACCCGCCACTAGCAACCGGAAACCGGCAACTCGCAACAAATGAATAAGAACTGGTACGCCTTCTACACCAAAAGCCGACACGAAAAAAAAGTGAGCGATCTGCTATTGCGAAGAGGTTACGAAGTATTCCTTCCTATGCAAAAGGTCATGCGCCAGTGGAGCGACCGCAAAAAGAAAGTAGAGGTTCCCCTGTTCAACTCGTATATATTCGTCCACACCCAAGAACATCTTATCCCAGAAGTATTGCAGATCCCCGGCATCTCCTGGTCCATCCGCCACAACGACAAGCCCGCTATGCTCCATCCAAAGGAGTATGATCTGATCAATCGCTTTCTGGCCACAGGATTAACAATAGAAGTAATGAGTGCCGATCTTATCGAGACAGGCGACAAGGTAAAAGTAATGGACGGCCCACTAAAAGGAGCTTTTGGCCAGGTGACCAAGGCCGCCCCCAACAAATTCATGGTCTCCCTCGACTTACTGGGCAATGTCATGCGCGTAGAACTCGACCCCGCCCTTCTAAAGAAAATTTAACCAAACCTGAAACCTTGAACTTTAAACCTCGAACCCGGCTATTTATAATTTAAAATTCAAAATTTATAATTGAATTCTGACTCAAAACTCATAATTCAAAACTTATAACTCTAAAACCGACCAATCATAAATCATAAACTATAAATATTAAATTTTTAACCTGAAACCTGAAACTGGTGACCGGCAAATGGTAACTGGTAACCTGGAACTTGAAACCTCAAACCCGGCAACCCTATTTAGGACTCTACACTCTACACACTGGAAACCGGTAACTGGCAACCGGAAACTATTTATAATTCATCATTCAAAATTTATAATTGAATTCTGACTCAAAACTTATAATTCAAAACTTGACCAACCAATCATAAATCATAAATCTTAAATTATAAATCATCGAATAACTCTCGAGTAAAATCTTTACTCATTAAATAGTTTTCTCTAGATTTACCCTGTGCTGGACACCATCATCACATCCAAGACCCGCCTCAAGATGCTGCTCAAGTTCTTCTCGAACAGCCAGGCAACGGCCTATTTGAGGGAAATGGCCAAGGAATTTGGGGAATCCACCAACTCTATCCGCCACGAACTCAACAACTTAAGTGAAGCAGGCTATCTGCTGAGCCGCGAGGAGGGCCGCAATATCTATTACAGCGCCAATACCAACCACCCCTTGTATCCTGAGATTAAAACACTGATACACAAGTATTTAGGTTTTGACAAGATCATGGACAATGTGGTGAACAAGGTGCTGGCTCGTCTGGGAAATCTAAAACTGGCCCTGATTACAGGCGATTACGCAGCAGGTCGTGATACAGGCATTATTGATCTGGTAATGGTAGGTGATATAGATAAAGAGTACCTGCGGAATTGTGTTGAAAAAGCAGAAAAACTCATCCACAGAAAAGTCCGCACTTTGGTGCTTTCTGAGAAGGAGTTTAAAGTGAATAAGGAAAGCCTTCATGCCGACCGCGCCCTTTTGCTCTGGAGAGAGGAAGTAATATAGAGTAAAGGGATAGGTGAGGGGTTAACCTGAAACCTTGAACTTTAAACCTGAAACCTGAAATTTTAAACTCACATGGGACTGAGGAGGCGAAGCTATGAAAAATTGGGCATTAGAGTGATTTTAGGTAGGTTTGACACTTATTTTTTTGTTTATGAAGAAAGGAATACTCTTGCTGGTATTAATGGCTGCCCTAGCGGCTTCCTGTGTAACTAACAAGAAATATGTGTATCTGCAAAAGGAGGACGTAAATAAAAAGGATTTGCCTTTGGATAGTGTGGTACGCTCTTACAAGCCTATAGACTTCAACTACAAAATTCAACCACAAGATTTATTATCTGTTCGTTTTGAAAGCATTACTCCTCAGGAATATGATTTTTTAGGCCAGAGAACTCAATCGGGGCAAGTAAATAATGCAATTCAGGGAAACGCTCTATTAATAGGAGATCTTGTAGATGAAAATGGAGAAATTCCATTTCCATTTATTGGCAAAATTAAAGTGGCTGGATTCACGGTGTTTCAAATACAAGAAAATCTTCAAGAGATAGCATCTAATTATTTGGATTCACCTGTCGTGAAGGTTCGGTTGTTAAATTACAGGTTTACAATTCTAGGAGAAGTTAATCGGGAAGGGACTATAACGATTTCAAACAACCGAATAAATGTTCTTGAAGCACTAGGTTTGGCAGGTGGCCTAACTGATCTTGCAGATAAATCGATTTTAAAAATAATTCGTCAATACGATGGTGAAACCACTGTCGCTTATGTTAATATTCTAGATGAAGAGTTTGTTAACTCTCCATTTTATTACATCAACCAGAATGACGTAATTATAGCGCCTGCTTTGAAACAAAGACCCTACAGAAGATATTTTGGACAAAACCTCTCTCTTGTCATCTCTACATTATCTCTACTTCTTTTGACAATAAATTTAGCTAAGTAACTAGAATTTACATGACTGAAACGACTAGTCAACGAGAACCTCAGGGATTGACGCTTGATTTTAAAAGAATAGTTGCGAGAGCTATTAGGTATTGGTATGTGATGGTGTTGGTTTTAGGGGCCTCATTATTGATAGCGTTCTATCAATCTCGTTATAGTCTTCGTGTTTATCCTGTACAATCTTCAATTTTAATTCGAGAGGTGCAGGAGGTTGGTGGCGCTGAATTTTTATATAAAAATGTTTTGGTAGATCAATATAGGAACTATCTGAATGAACCCTATTTAATTAGGTCTTATCCTTTGATAGAAGAGGTGATAAAGAAGTTGGATTTTCAAGTATCATTTTATAGAGAAGGGTACTTTCTGACATCAGAGGCTTACTCATATATTCCAGTTTCAGCACAATGGTGTAATCTAGATGATGTAAAACCGGGCCGATTTATCTTTACTATTGTTGATGATGAACATTATACGCTAGGAGCATTTGAAGATGATAAAAGTACTGAGGTCGAATCCCCGCTCAAGTTTTTATTAGGAGATTCTATTCAAATTGATGATTATTCCTTATGTATTAAAAAAATAAAAGATAGAAAATTTAAGGATTTTATTGGAGTGCCGTTTTTACTTACTATACAAAGTCCTTTTTCAGTTACAAGCTCTTATGTTCAACGTTTAAAAGTAGAATGGGCGGAAGAAGGCGCTGGAATAATTAATTTGACGCTAATTGGATCTAACCCTGAGAAGGAAATTGATTTCTTGAACGAGTTAGCCTTAACTTATGGTGCTCGCGATCTGGAGAATAAGAACGAGGCAGCCGAAAGAACAATTGAATTCATTCAGGATCAGTTAAAAAATATTAAGGACTCATTAAGTGCTGTTGAGTTCCAGCTGGAGCGATTTGGTAATAATAGCAGAATCAGTGATATGAGTCTGGAGGCACAACGATTATTTACAAAGCTTGAAACATTTGAAGTTCAACGTGCAGACTTGCGCATTAAGAATAATTATTATGGCTATTTGGAGAATTACCTAGATGAAAGTAATATCCATTTAGACCAAATTATTCTCCCATCTACGATGGGTATTTCTGACCCTGTGCTCTCCTCATTGCTTAAAAGTATGGTCGAGTTACAATTGGAAATTAAATCGGTCCTTGGAACCAAAAAAACTCAAAACCCTTTGATAAATGACAAAATGAAAAGGGTAAATCAATTGAATGGAGATATTAAAGAGGCGGTTGAAACTCTTAAATCGACTGACAAAATCAAGATGGATTTTCTGATAAAACAAATTCATGATATTGAAGTACAGTTAAGCCGAATTCCAGCATCTGAAAGACAGCTCATTTCAATACAAAGGAATTATTCATTGATGGAAAACATGTATGTCTTCCTAATGCAAAAGTTATCAGAAGCCAGCATTTCAAAAGTTGCTAATACATCTGACATTATACAAGTAAACCCTCCGCTCAAAGGAGTTGCAATTTCTCCTAAGCCCAGCCAAAACTATATTGTAGCGGTTTTGATGGGGTTAGCGATACCATTTATTTTTTTTGTACTATTTGAGATATTAGACAATAAAGTTCAATCCAAAGAAGACATAGACAAATCGACTTCAATCCCCTTTATTGGAGGGATTGGTCATAATTCCTCCACTGGAAATTTAACAATTAAACAAAGTCCCAAATCAGGTGTAGCCGAATCATTTAGAGCACTTCGATCAAACCTCAATTATTTTACTGCCAATAAAACAAAGCAAATATTTATGGTGAGCAGCTCGATTAGTGGTGAGGGAAAGACCTTTACAACTATTAATCTGGCAACAGTTTTTGCGTTATCAGGTAAGCGAACCTTAATTGTTGGAGCTGACATGAGAAGGCCAAAAATATTTGAAGATTTCAGTAGAAGCAATAACACAGGACTGAGTACTTTTCTTTCAGGACTTGATGATTTTAATTCGGTCGTTCAGGATACAGAAATTGAAAATTTGTTCATGGTAAGTGGTGGGCCAGTCCCCCCAAACCCATCAGAGTTACTCCTAACAGATCAGTTTGAATTGTTCCTTAAGAAATCGCTTGAATCTTTTGATTTTGTAATAATTGACACGCCACCTTTGGCTTTAGTTACCGATGCATTTGTGATTTCGAAATTTGTAGATCATACAGTTTTTGTTTTGCGCCAAAACTACTCACATAAGCTTTTTGTAGGCAATATAGATGAATACCATAGAAGTGGTAAAATACAGAACATTAGCATTCTGCTGAATGACATATATAAGTCTGGGTTAGGCTACGGCTACGGCCAGGGTTATGCATACCACTATGGATATTCGTATGGAAAGGGATCCAGTTATTATTATGAGGAGCCAAACTCAGATGAGAAATTGGGTGTGGCTCAGAGAATTAGGAAATTCTTTGGGAGAAGCTAGGAGTGTACATATTTAGGTACTGGAAATCATTCTATTCTTACTCAGGAAAAAACCTTTGGGTAATCTTAATCTTATCACCTTTGGTTGGAATTTTAGATGCTTTAGGTCTTACGATCTTGGTGCCTTTTTTAATTGACCAAATATCTGGTGCCAAGTCCGACATCACTCCTGACAACAATTTCATTGAATTAATCGTTAAGTGGGGTTTCCCTACAACTACTATAGCTTTTGTTTTTCTTATACTGGCGATTGTGTTTTTTAAATTCCTTCTGCGCGGAATACATCTATCGTTAATGGCAAGTACGAATTCAGCCTTTACACTAAAACTACGGACAATAATAGTTGACCTAATTAGCCACTTAGATTACCGCCATTATGTCACCGTTAAAACTGGACATTTGGTTAATTCTGCAACAGGGGAGGCAACAAAGTATGCAACATCCCAAAAGGCATATGTGGAGTCAATAAGTTTCTTGTCCATTTTATTCGGTTACGCATTGCTAATTTTTCTTACCAGTTGGAAATTAAGCTTTGCCCTTCTTATACTTGGGTTGGTCGCAAATTTACTTTATAAGTATTTACATAAATTAACTAGGGGGCTTTCCAGAAATTTGATAGAGTACAACCGTGAATTCAACGGTCGGTTAATCGAGGCGATTACACATTTCAAATACTTAAAAGCAACCTCACGATTCAGTTTTTTTGGTTCCAAACTTACATCTCTTACAAAAAAGTTTACAAGAAATCAGTTTTTGAATTTCACAATCACTGGAATTCCGAATTTGATTCAGGAAGTTGTTATTATTGCCATAATTGCCTCACTTTATTTTATTAACTACTCATTTGTAAATGAGCCCCTCAGTGTTATTCTAATCATTCTGGCTATTTCTTATCGAGCATCAGGTACGCTCACTCAGTTTCAGTCTCGTAAACAAGTTTTTTACTCTGGAATAGGGAGTATTGAATCGATCACTAAGTTAATTGATGAATTTGGTAGGCATCAGGAAGTATTCTCGACTGATCAAGTATCTTTTAGGGAGTCGATAATATTCGAGAATATATCATTAAGCTATAATAAGCAAAATGTGATAAGTGCAGTTGATTTAGAAATTCCTATAAATAAGATTATCGCCATTATTGG
This sequence comes from Cyclobacteriaceae bacterium, assembly GCA_039971015.1. GTDB lineage: Bacteria > Bacteroidota > Bacteroidia > Cytophagales > Cyclobacteriaceae > ELB16-189. The sequence continues at coordinate 36,063 of JBDVKV010000028.1, read as the reverse complement.
TAGTTCTGGAGCGGGTAAGACCACACTGATTGACATTCTAAGTGGAGTGTTAAAACCTGATTCAGGAAAGCTATTTGTAGATCAGGTTGAATATAAAAACTTGGCGATTGACCAATGGAGAAGGCAGGTAGCTTACATTACCCAAGAGACAATGGTCTTTGATGGTTCCGTAATTGCGAACATTACCATGGGTCAGCAGCATGAGGTAAATGACCAGGCTTTAAATAATGCTTTAACGTGGGCATGTTGCGATGAATTTGTAAGGCAATTACCGAACGGACTCAACACACAACTAGGTGAACGAGGTCTTAAATTGTCGGGAGGACAAAGACAGCGAATAGCAATTGCACGTGAGTTATACAAAATGCCTTCATTGCTAATTATGGATGAAGCAACAAGCGCTTTGGATTCAGAATCAGAAAGAATTATTCAGCGAAGTATAGAAAACCTTAAAGGTCGAATAACAATTGTAATTGTAGCTCACAGGTTATCAACGATTAGAAATGCGGATTTAATCTATGTGCTTATGCAGGGTAGGATTAGAGAGAAGGGCTCCTATGACATTCTGATGAGCCAAGAAACCTTGTTTCATCAATATGTTAAACTTCAACAACTTAATTGATGAAGTTGTTCAAAAACTTCAATCAACACGTTCCTTTATTTTTTCAATCAGTTTATGACTTATTTACTGGAGCCATTCCTTATGTTGGTTATCCAGAGAATAAAAATTTAGGGGATGTTGAATTATTAAATATTGCAAAAAAACATCTTCCTTATAAGCGATACGCCTACAATGTTGGCAAGAGGGGGCGCTATGTTCGTCTGGCTGTTGGGAGAAATAAATACTTTATTGTAGGAGGCGGAACCTTAATGTTTTCGCGTCAAATTTTAGATGAATGTTTAATCCTTACAAACTTGGGGTTAGTTCCGATTTTCATGGGCACCGGATCGGGAGAAGTAATATTAGATGTTGAAACGGTTGCACTTGACTGGAAAGAAGTACTTTCTAAGAGTCCATTCCTTGGAGTAAGAGGTGAATTTACTATCCGTGCACTTAAGAAGATTGGTATTGATGGCCAGCTTTGTGGTGATTTGGGATACCTATTAAATCTTGATTTCGAAAAACCAAGTAATTTTGAAAACTATGTAGTCATCACTCCTAGGTCTATTCGCCCAACTGTTTATGAATATTATGAGGAGGATTTTGAGACCCGAAAGAAACTCAAATTCCTAATTGAACAACTTATTAATAAAGGTATCAGGGTTATTGTGAATGCGGTATCAATAGATGATTATAAGGTTGTTAAAGCATGGGTCAAGAGCATACGTGGTCCAATTGAGTACATTGAATATAACGATGACTTCCAAAAATATGTAGACCTACTTTCCAAGGCCAGGTTGCTTGTAAGTATGAGAATGCATCCCGGCATATTTGCTCTTGCTATGGGAGTGTTTCCTTTTGAACTTGACGGGCGCATTAAGTTTAAAGATAGTTTTAGTTTAATAGAGAATGAATCAGAGGACTCATATTGTCTTATTGATCCCAGTTCAATAACTGCAGAAGCCCTCACTTCAAAAGTGCTTGAAAAATATTATTCAGAGAATGATGATACTCGTCTTCATCGTTTTAAGCTTGTAAGCAAATTGGCTCAGTTGCAGCGGTCATATTGTAAATCACTGCCAACCTGAAATATGGAACTTATTTTCGATAAGGTAGTAGAAAATTGTCCGCTTTGTAATAGAACAAAATTCCATTCTTTTGGAGGTAGAGACCATTTTGGATATAGGATTACCTATAACATTTGCGATTACTGTGCTATGATATTTATGAATCCTCAAATGAATGAAGGAATTTTGGATGCGTTTTACGACAATGAGTATAGAAAACTTTATAAAGGAAATGAAGCACCAACGGAGAAGGAAATAAATTTTCAATTTGTACGTGGAAGAAACCAAGCACTTCTAATTGCTTCTGAAGTAAAGGCTAAGAAGATTGAGATTAATAGGTATCTAGATATAGGCTGTTCGGCTGGGTCGCATTTAATATCTATTGGCGAACTTATTCCTCAAGTAGATTTATATGGCATTGAACCTGGCACGGCTTATCGAGAACATTGCAATAAAATGGGTATTAAGGCCTTTAAGAATTTGGAAGAACTTTTAAAGTTAGATTTAAAGTTTGATGCCATTTCAATTTCTCATGTACTTGAGCATATTCATAACCCTGTTGAGTATTTAAGGTACTTACGAAAGGAATTGCTTAATGATAATGGGGTTATATTAATTGAAGTACCGAATACTCTGGGAGGGCATGGAGCATTTGAAATTGCTCATCCAATATGCTTTACTAAAAAGACTTTGAAGGAGACGATGCAATTATCGGGATTAGATCAAATTGAAATAATTACTCATAATATAACTCAATCAAAAAGAGATTTGGAATTATATCTACTTGCTATTGGCTATTCTTCAAAATATGAGTCAATTAGTAAAGTTAAAAAGGCCAACTACTTAATCACGAAATTTTTGAGACGAAGAGGGTCAAAAAAAGAAGATATAATCACAACGATTAAAATTCTTGCAAAGGAATTGATCAAGTGAAATAATAATTTAATTTACTGTGAAAATTTTAGCCCTTATTCCTGCCAGAAGTGGATCAAAAAGTGTTAAGAATAAGAACATTGCTTCTATTCACGGTAAGCCTTTGCTGGCTTACTCAATCGAACATGCCTTGCAATGCACTGAAATTTCCCGTGTGATTGTTAGTACAGATAGTTCCTACTATACCGAGATTGCTAAACAGTTTGGAGCGGAAGTTCCATTTCTGAGACCAGAATCTATTTCAGGAGATTTTTCGACTGATTTGGAAACTTTTCATCACACACTTAAATGGCTTAAAGATAATGAAGGTTATGTTCCAGACATCTGTGTTCATTTACGTCCCACATACCCTGTCCGTAGAATAGATGACATTTCAAAAATGATTGACCTTCTTGTTAAAGATGATGGAGCGGATTCAATAAGATCAGTTACTAAATCCAAGGAAACCCCATACAAAATGTGGTTTCACCATCAATCTGGAGAATTGGCTCCCATTATGAATGACGTAAATTATCAGGAAGCATATAATACGCCACGCCAGGCATTGCCTGAGGTATTTATTCAAAACGCTGCGATTGATGTTATAAAAACATCCACGATACTCCAGAAGAATTCGATGACAGGAGATAAGATTCTCGGTTATAAAATGGATGAAATGTTTGATATAGATTATGTAGATGAATTGTTAGCGGTGTCTGATGTTATGTCAGCCAATAAAGACATTAATACAGATAAAAAAACCTACTGTTTTGATATTGATGGAGTGGTGGCGCAATTATCACCCAATAACGATTATGCCATGGCTCAACCCAACCAGGATCTAATTGATAAGGTTAATCAGTTGTATGACCATGGACACAAAATCATACTTTTTACTGCTAGGGGTAGCAAAACGGGAATTGATTGGCAAGAAATTACCAGCGATCAAATGAAAAAGTGGGGAGTAAAACATCATGAACTTCTTTTCGGAAAACCAGCAGCTGACTACTACATTGATGACAGGAGTCTGGATATGTTAAAACTTTAGTATAAATAAACCTATGGAGCTATTTAACAATTTATTCATATTTGAAATGGCCAATAATCATCAAGGTGATGTTGCCCATGGTATTTCAATAATAAAAGAAATGGGCTTACTGGCTCGCAAACATAAGATAAAGGCTGCTGTGAAATTACAGTATCGACAGTTGAACACATTTATTCATCCACATTACCGAGAGGACAAGAGTGCAAAACATATTGGTAGGTTCCTATCGACTGAACTGAATGCCAATCAATTTCTTCAATTAGTTGAGCAGATTAAAAAAGAAGAGATGGTATGTGTCTGTACTCCTTTTGATGAAGCGTCAGTCGATGTGATAGTTGAACACGGAATAGACGCAATCAAAGTGGCTAGCTGTAGTGCCGATGATTGGCCATTGCTGAGCAAGATTGCTAGCGTCAACAAGCCTGTTATTGCCTCCACTGGGGGACTGGATATAAAGGCCATTGATAATCTGGTCAGCTTTTTAAAGCATAAAGAACGTGATTTTGCAATACTGCATTGCGTTGGAATTTATCCCAGCCCCAATGAAGTATTAAATTTGCAGTTTATTTCAAAGCTTAAAATAAGGTATCCGGGTTTGGTTATCGGATATTCCGGACATGAAGCTCCAGACAACTATGATGTTTCAAAGGTAGCTGTTTCTTTAGGCGCAAAAATATTTGAAAGACATATCGGTCTTCCAACGGAGAAAATTACGCTAAATGGGTATTCGATGAACCCCGCGCAAACTGATTCATGGATAGAGTCCGTGTTGACTACACAATCGATTCTTGGAAGTGCTTTGAAGTCTATCTCAAACGTTGAAATTGATTCATTAACCTCTCTGAAACGTGGTGTTTTTGCTAAGCATGAAATAAAAAAGGGAGAAGTGATTGGTCCAAACAATGTTTTTTTTGCAATGCCATGCCAACCGGATCAGCTTACAAGTGGGGAATTTGGAAGAGTTAGGGCTTCCTATACGGCCTCCAAAAATTACAAGCTGAACGAACCTATTCATGAAACTTATGAGAAAGACACCTATTACAGTATTAGGGAGATTATTCATGATGCAAAAGGAATGATGTCGGAAGCCGGAATTACTTTGAATGAAGATGCTGAAATTGAACTTTCTCACCACTATGGTTTGAAGAAGTTTAGAGAAGTGGGATGTTTAATAGTCAATTTAGTAAATAGAGAGTATTGTAAGAAAATAATTGTTGTTTTCCCGGGTCAGTATCATCCGGAGCAATACCATATCAAAAAAGAGGAAACCTTTCATATTCTACAAGGAGAAATGTTGGTTAAGCTAAATGGCATTGAACAAACAGCGAGGCAGGGTGAAATAATTGTCATTGAGCGGGGTGTAAAACACGCCTTCGGCAGTAAAAATGGGGCGATAATTGAAGAAGTATCTACCACGCATTATCGGAATGATTCATTTTACACGGACACAAAAATCTCTGAACAGGATCCAATGCAGCGAAAAACGGTTATAGACATTTGGTAGTGGGCACTATATGGAGTTGAAACTAAAACTTTATAAATTCATAACCAGAAAAGTCAGGTACTTCAAAGATACTCGCTATAGAAACTATCTCCGTGAAATTCAAGAAGACTTAAGAATTACCAAACGCAAGATTGGTAAATGGGGCAAAGATGAAATTGGTCCCAATAATGTCAAGGGATATTTTGCGATTCTAAGTTTCACTCGAGTCCCTATCTATGCTAAGTTTCATGCTGTTGTTGGTAAAATTTTACAACTTTCTGGTTACACCCCATTGATTATTACCAACCGAGGAAATGCAATGGCATTTGACTACTATCGATATTTTGGGATTAACGATTTTATTTATTGGACTGAATACGAGGAAGCGCGTGTGAATCAGTCTGTGGTTCAGGAACTCGTTGATCTTCATTTCCCTCAGCCTCTCACAATTGATTCTTTGATTTCTCTACAGTATGAGACGGTGGATATTGGTAAGCATGCCTTATCAATGGTTTGCCGAAAGAGACTTGAAGGCCAGCTTGATTTAACTGATTCGCATATTGTAACTGCGTTGCGAGAGTACATGGGTAAAGCAATCACTAGTGTTTTGGCGACAAAATGTTTGTTGAATGAATTTCAGATAAATAAGATGCTGGTACGGGATTCTGGTTATATACCCAATGGAGGAATATTTGAATACGCTCTGTCTAAGAAGGTTGATTGTGTAGTGCATGAGTTTGGTCAGCAGAAAGGAACGTGGGTATTTAAAAGACACACGGTTGCGAATAAAAATGAGCATTATTTTTCTCTATCTGATGCTGCATGGAAAAAGATTAGACAATTGGAATGGACTGATCAAGAAGAACACCTATTGCAACAAGAATTTAAAGGTCGATATAAACCTGAATCGCTTTACGATACAAGAAGACTTCAATTTGGGAAAAAGTATAAGACCCCTGCTGAAGTTCAACAACAATTAAACCTTGATCCGTCAAAAAAAACGGCTGTTATATTTTCACATATTGCCTGGGATGCTGCGTTCTTTTATGGAACGTGCATTTTTGGTGATTATGAACGTTGGTTATTTGAAACAGTAAAATATGTAGCTATTAATTGCCCAGACATGAATTGGATTGTAAAACTGCATCCTTTCAATGCTTTTAAGTTGCAACGGGAGGAGAAAAGTGAAGAGTCGGAAATGAGATTGCTGCGCGAGTTGCAGCCACTGCCGTCCCATGTTATTATAATGAGAGCTGATACTGATATTAATACACAATCATTGTTTCCAGTCGTAAACTATGTGTTAACTGTTAATGGTACAGTGGGGATGGAATTTCCTTGTCACGGTATTACGTCAGTTTTAGCGGGAACGGGGCGCTATAATGGCCGTGGTTTTACGATTGATGCCGAATCCATAAAGGAATACTTTTCAATCCTAGACCAGCTTCATACAACGGAGCCTCTGACCAATGAGCAGGTCTTGCTGGCTAAGAAGCACTATTATTTTTTGATGAAATATAAACAAACTAATCTGGAGGATATTATACCCATGGAACTAAAGAAATTCCATGAAGCCCAAAGTGAATTGCATAACAATATAACTATCAATTCTGAATCTCTTGAGGAGTTTATGAGCAGCACTTCGGTGAAAAAATTGAGTGAATGGTTTGTAAGTAGTACAGAATATGATTTATTCTAATTTGAATATGAGCTAAAGACAATATGCTTAAGAATGTTTTAGTTACAGGGGGTGCTGGGTTTGTAGGTAGAAACCTAATCGCCCGGTTAATTTGTGATAAGGTTGCTGCTTCGATCTGGCTGATCGATGATTTGTCAACCGGCATATCACCATCAAAATGGCCTGAAATCAATTTAGGTGAAGCTGGGTTTGAAAATAAGTTGGAGCTATTTAAAGCGCAAGGTTCAGATACAGTAATAAAATTTATAAAGTCTGATGTGCTACCAATCTTTTTGGCTGAATTGGGCAATATTGAGGCGGTTCAAAATTTCAAGCTGCCACAAATGGATGCTGTTTATCATCTGGCCTCTATTGTGGGTGGTCGCGTAAAGATTGATGGTGACCCTCTTTCAGTTGGAACAGATCTTGCCATCGATTCGATTTTTTTTCTTTGGGCGGCAAAGATAAACCGGCCTCTTAGGATTTTATATGCTTCCTCCAGTGCTGCCTACCCAATTTCACTACAGGAGGCAGGCAAAGACATCGCTCTTTCCGAATCGATGATTGATTTTGAGAGCGGGTTTGCAGTTCCTGATTTCACTTATGGATGGAGTAAACTAACAGGTGAATATTTAAGCAAGATAGCTCATCGCAATTATGGGTTGTCCGTTGCTGTGATTAGACCCTTCAGTGGCTATGGCGAATGGCAAGAACCAGTGTATCCTGTGCCTGCTATAGCAATGCGGGCGGCCGCAAAGTATGATCCATTGTATGTATGGGGTACGGGTGAGCAAAGTCGTGACTTTGTTCATATTGATGATTGTGTTACCTGCATGATCCTGGCGATAGAAAAAATATCTGATGGTTCGGCAGTGAATATTGGTAGTGGCGTGCCTACCTCTTTTTTGGAATTGGCCAAATTGATGGGTGACATTGCTGGATACAAACCCAATGTTACTGGGAAAATGGGGATGCCTGTAGGAGTAGCAAATAGGTATTGTGATCCAGCGTACACAAGAAAAACACTAGGATTTTATCCAACAATAGGGTTACGAGAAGGAATGACTCGGGTAGTTGAGGTTGCAAGAAATAGAATTGAGATTGGAATAGCCATCCCGGAATGAATGCAGTTCTGTTAACATCTTTCATACCAAAATCAACTGGTTCGGGCGGCAATATTGGAGCTTTTGGTATTGCAAGTTCAATTCAAGCTTCGGGATTCTCGGTTAGTGTCTGTTATACCGGAATTGATAAAATAGGTGATCAAGATTCCTTTTCTTTTGATGTGACAAGTTGTCATACAGAAGATAAAGCGCAAAAAAAAGTCTTAGTGAGGTCCTATCTGGAGAAAGTTAAACCAGATGTAGTTTGGGTTCACCCAATCTTGGAGTGGAAATATTTTGAACCTCTTAATTCTATTTACCCACATGTTATTGTAGCTGGTGACCCTTTGGATCTAATAAAGAAATACAGGTTTAAATATGATGGAGCTACAGAACCAAATCTATTGAGGAGGGCTAAGTTATATGTTACCAATCAATTTAATGCAAGACAACTTTATTTTACCGAACGTAAATTTATTAGACATTGTTTTGAGAAAGGAATTGTTGCAGCGTATGGAGTTGGGGATATCGGATATCGGAAAAAACAATTGAAGTACGATGTTAAGTTGTGTGAATTAGCCTTTCCGAATTATATTAATAAGGTACGGTATAGTGGAAAAAAGAATTTTTTGATTCTGGGTAATTTCAATACTATTCACACTCGATATGGAATCGATTTCTTCTTAAGCAGAGTTTGGCCGATTTGGAAAATGAGTTCACTAGTTGAAAAAAGTATAATTCGTATGGTAGGAGGCGGGAAGTATCCTGAGAAAAGATTAGGACCTCCACCTGCAAATCAAGTAGGATTGGAATTTGTAGGTTTTGCAGACTCAATACTTGAAGAGTATGAAAATGCGCTTGCGGTGTTGGTTGCTGTACCAATAAAGTTAGGGTTTCGAACAAGAGTCTTGGAAGCATGGGCGCATGGTGTTCCTGTTATTATGGACTCTTCATCTCAAACTGGTTTACCCGAAGCTAAGGATGGTGAGAATTGTCTTATTGCAAGTAGTCCAAACGAGTTTGTCGTGAATTCCTATAAGATTATCGAATCAGATGAGTTTAGGACAAGGTTAGCTGAAAATGGAAGGAAAACATTTGAAAATCATTACCTTAATTTAAGTAAGGAAGTTCAAGAGCGATATGAAAATGTTTCTTTAGAAGCTATTGCAAAATTTAAAAGTCACCTAGCAGTTTCAAATGTCAAAGATTAGACAAATCATAAAACTAATTTTAGTACGACTCAAAGTATTGGTAAGAGAACAAAGCGAATATTTTCGATTTAAGCAGTTAAAGTTTATTGAATCAGTAAAACTTGACCAAGTAAAAGTAAAAGCGCATATTATTGGATGTGGATCAATGGGACGACATATCGCGCAAGTGATCACTTCAGTCGAGGGTTGGGAGATTGTTTCTGTCTTTGATAAGGACTCTGAAATGGTTAGCAGGATCGCTAATCAACTTAATAAGCAATTTGAGGTTATTAGCATTGAATCATTCCTAAAGGGAATTGGGAATGACGATCTGTTAATTATTGCAACAACTGCTAATTCACATTTTGAAATTACTGAAGCTGCATTGAAATTAGGGATAAAAAAAATATTTCTAGAGAAGCCTGTGTGTGTTTCTATTAATGATGCTAATACTTTAATTAAACTTCAGAAGGAAAGATCAGCGTTAGTGTATGTTGATCATTTACGCAGATGGACGCCAACGGCTGAAAGCATTAATAGATTGATACAATCGGGTAGTATCGGTAAAATGGTTTCGATACACTATGTTTTTGGGAGAGCGGGATTTGCTATGATTGGATCTCATATCTTTGATTATTTTAGAATGATTACAAAAAGCGAAATAAAAAATGTTCGCGGCTCTCTTGATAAAGTTAACAGGCCATCATGGCGTGGCTTAGAGTTCGTTGATCCATCAGGCACATGTGAAGCAAGAATGAAAAATGGTGTTAGGGTAACTATTGACTTATCTGATGATCTAGAAAGTCAACAGGACTTCTTTATTGTTTTTTGCGAACGGGGGAGGTTGGAGGTAGATCAAAAAAATGGTCGAATAAAATTGATCGGATTATCAGGTTTTGAGTGGCAAGCAGTTTACCCATGGTCTGAAATGTTAAAACATGGCATTGCTGTTGCTTTGTTTGAATTGGCGAAGGGAATCCCACCGAAATGTAGTTTGGTGGATGGTAAATCAGCACTTGAAGCCGTGATTGCTATTCATGAATCGGATAAGCGGCAAGGTTCTTGGATTGAATTGCCATTAAAGGGAGATATAACAAACAAAAAATTTCAATTCGCTTAGTGATAAACTCTCCTACTGTTCGATTAATAATTATTGGTGCTGGCAAAATGGGATTAGCCCATTCTCAGGCATTTAAAAAAACGGATGGAGTTGATATTGTAGCTATAACAAGTCGAACTCTGGAATCAGCAAAGCGTTTGGCTGATAAATTTGGTGTTCAGATTTTTGGCACAGAGTGGAAGCTTGAAGCTATAAGAAGCAAAGCTACAGCTGCAATAATTGCAGTACCCCATTTATTAACTGAGCAGCTTACAAGTGAAGTTTTAGAATATGGACTTCATATCCTAGTTGAGAAGCCTGTTTCTTTGAATAGCACTACAATTAAAGCTTTAGGTTCAATGGCAAGAAAAAAAGGCGTTATTGCCATGGTAGCCATGAATAGAAGATTTTATTCAACAGTTATTGATGGAATTCTTATAACTAAATTTTATGGAGATGTCTTAGGATTGACTGTCATTGCGCCAGATCCTGTAAGTAGCTATCGTGCTGAAGCTAAATATGATAAAAAGGTTTATGATGAGTGGTTCAAGATGAATACAATTCATATTGTTGACTTAATGAGGTTAGTTGGTGGAGATGTAACTGATGTTAAATGTTTATTGACAAAAAGGGGACGTGAAAGTTCTCGAGTAGGATTATTAAAATTTAAATCGGGAATAGCCGGTTCATTTACTTCAGTAAATTCAATTGGAGGAATGAACCATTGGGAACTTATTATTCATGGAGAAGGTGTAGAAGTGAGACTAAAGCCGCTGGAGCGAGGTGTAGTCACAAATTCTACCGGAAGTATTAGAATACTTGGTAGTTCGGACAAGGATGTTAAGAAAGGTTTACTTTCACAAGCAAATTTTTTTATTCGTTCTATTATTTTAGGGAAAGTTTGTTATCCGGGCTCTGACTTTGATGACCATGCAAGTACTTTGGATCTGGCTGAACATTTAGATATAGGATGAAAGCGACATACATAACAGCAGAGCTTGCTCAAGCACATGACGGTAGCCTGGGAATACTACATTCGTATATTGATGCAGTAAAAACCACTGGTGTTGATGCCATTAAATTCCAAACGCATATTGCGGAAGCAGAGAGCAGTAAACATGAACCATTCAGAGTAAAATTTAGTGCTCAGGATGCTTCTCGGTTTGAATATTGGAAGCGCATGGAATTTTCTACTGAGCAGTGGGGTGAAATCAAAAAACACTGTGAAGAAGTGGGGCTTGAGTTTATTTCTTCACCATTTTCTTTGCAAGCAGTTGATTTGCTTGAATCTTTAGGCGTTAAACGTTATAAAATTGGTTCTGGTGAGGTTTCTAACTTACTAATGCTTGAAAAAATAGCTCGAACTAATAAACCAGTTATGCTTTCATCGGGTATGAGCGATTGGAATGAATTGGATGCGGCAATTCAATTCTTAAAAGCAAGGCAAACTCAGGTTAGTTTGTTCCAATGCACAACTCAATACCCCACCTCAGCAGAGGATATAGGATTAGGAATGATTCCCCTAATGCGTGATCGATATCAAGTTCCGGTTGGCTTGTCAGATCATAGTGGTGAAATTTTTCCAGCCTTGGCAGCAGCTACCCTAGGCGCAGAAATGGTTGAAGTCCATACTGTTTTCGATAAAAGGATGTTTGGCCCTGATGCAAAGTCGTCCCTAACTATAGATCAACTAGCAGAGATGGTGCGAGGGGTTCGGTTTATCGAGAAAAGTTTAGAGGCAGATTATCAAAAGAATAGCTTGAATCGATTTACGGAAATGAGAAAGATATTTGGAAAATCGTTGGCGGTGAATAGAAATCTTTCAGCTGGCACCCAAATTGAGTTTAATGTATTGGAAAGTAAAAAGCCTGCAGACTTTGGAATCCCTGCGACCGAATTTGAAAAGGTACTAGGGCGTACGCTAATCAGGGATTTAAAGAAGTGGGACTTTTTAAATGAAAGCGATCTTGAATGAATAAAAGAAAAATTTGTATTGTGATTACTGCGCGGCCTAGTTATAGCCGAGTAAAGTCTGCTTTGGAGGCTGTCCGGAACCATAATGACCTGGAACTTCAGCTAGTGGTGGCAGGATCCGCACTTCTTGGCAGGTATGGATCTGCAATTGACTACATTATTAATGACGGGTTCCAAATCAATGAACAGGTATTCATGGTCTTGGAAGGAGAGAATCCGATGGCGATGGCCAAAACCACAGGTTTAGGCGTTTTAGAACTTTCAAATGTATTTTTCAATTTAAAACCGGACGTAGTGATTTCCATAGCCGATCGGTATGAAACCCTGGCCACTGCCATTGCCTCATCTTATCAAAATATTCCCCTTGCCCACATTCAAGGAGGTGAAGTAACAGGCAACATAGATGAAAAAGTAAGACATGCTGTAACTAAGCTTGCCGATATTCATTTAGTCGCATCTGAAAATGCCCGCGACCGGGTTATAAAAATGGGCGAAGATCCAGAATATGTCTTCAACACTGGTTGTCCTTCGATTGACTTGGCTGCCATTATTCAGAAGAACCCTACAATGGATTTCGACCCATATGTGAAATATGGTGGCGTTGGTAGCCACCCAAAATTGGATGGAAAATATATTGTGGTTATGCAACATCCTGTAACCAACGAACACCGTGAATCGAGGAGTCAGGTTACTAAAACTTTAGAGGCTGTTCATGATTTTGGAACTACAGCACTTTGGTTTTGGCCAAATGTGGATGCTGGCGCTGATGGCACATCATCCGGGATTAGATCGTTTCGGGAGTACAACCCCAATAACAATATTCATTTTTTTAAGAATATGGAACCAGAAGATTTCCTTCGATTGCTATACAACGCCCAATGCCTGATTGGCAACTCTAGCACAGGAATCCGTGAATGTGCATACCTTGGGGTTCCTGTTGTTAATATAGGATCTCGTCAAAACAGAAGGGAAAGAGGTAAAAACGTAATTGATGTTAAGTACGATAAGAAAGAGATAATTACCGCACTTGAAAAGCAACTATTGCATGGCAAGTACACATCTGATTTTGTCTATGGCGATTCGATGGCTGGGCAAAAGATAGCTGATGTATTGGCAAAAGTTCCTCTAAGATTTCATAAAACGATTACGTATTAATACCTGAATGAAGGTTTTAGCAATTATTCCCGCCCGAGGTGGATCAAAAGGAGTTGAGGAAAAGAATATTCGCGATGTTGCGGGAAAACCACTGATTGTCTATGCGGTGGAAGCGGCCCGACAAAGTGAAAAAATAACCCGGACAATAGTCAGCACCGATAGTGAAAAAATTGCTTCAATTGCAAAGCAAACTGGAGTGGAAATTTTGATGAGGCCTTCCTACCTGGCGGAAGACAACTCACCTATCACCCAAGTAATAGAACATGTATTAGGCGTCCTAAAATCTGGCCATTCAATAGAATTTGATTTGATTGTTTTATTGCAACCAACTTCACCTATTCGAACCGGCCAGAACATTGACGATGTGATTGACATGTTTGCAGATGATGAAGTAGATGGGGTAATATCGGTAATTCCTATGGATGATGTTCATCCCGCACGAATGTATACTACAGATGAAACTAGGTGGATGAGTTCTTACCTTGAAGCAGGAGAAACTCTTCAACGTCAGGAATTGCCTGTAGTCTATTATAGAAACGGATGTATTTATGCGGTTAGAACACGAACGTTTCTTAACGAGAAAACACTCATGGTTAAGAAAAAGAAGGCTTATATAATGAGGCGTGAACATCTGGCGAATATTGATGATGAGAGAGATCTTTTGATTGCAGATGTGTTGGTAGGAGCATGGAAAGCAGGCAACCTATGAGTTTAAGAATATTAAATGCAGAGCCACATCATTACAGCAAAAGAGCCCACCAAATTTTAAGTGAGATTGGAACTGTTACTGATAAACCGTTAACTCAAGAACAGTTAGCGGATGAGATTCAGCATTGTGACGTCTTAATTGTAAGACTAGGCCTTCGAGTTACAAGCGAAATAATTAATCGAGGGAAAAAATTGAAATTCATCTTAAGTGCAACAACAGGATTGGATCATATAGATCTTGAATGTGCACGAAAGAATAATGTTAAGGTAATTAGTTTGAAAGGAGAGTATGCATTCTTGGATTCAATACCATCTACTGCTGAGCATACATGGGCCCTTTTATTGGCATTGATGCGCAATTTGCCATCGGCTGTTAATTCTGTCCAACAGGGAAATTGGGATCGTGATCAATTTAAGGGAAATAATCTATCAGGTAAACGATTGGGAATAATCGGACTTGGAAGAGTAGGAAAGCAAGTAGCTCACTTTGCAAAGGCGTTTAAGTGTGAAGTTGGAAGTTATGATCCTTATCAAAATCGATGGCTGGATTTCGTTCAGCAATTCTCTTCACTAAAAGAGCTGGTAAGATGGGCTGAAATTGTAACGTTACATATTCCGTACTCTATTGAAACACATCATTTTATTGGGAAAGAGTTGTTAAGTTCTTTTAATAAAGGAAGTATTTTAATTAACACTTCTCGTGGAGGAGTTTGGGATGAATCTGAAGTTAGCGCTCTTGTTAAAAGTGGATATTTGACAGGTGTGGCAACGGATGTCTTGGAATTTGAATTAGAAGATACGAAACGACCAAGCAGCCCCCTCCTTAAATTGATGGCCTCCAACCAAAACGTACTTATTACCCCTCACATCGCAGGGGCAACGTTTGAGTCAATGGAATTGACGGAAATTTTTATTGCGCAAAAATTAAAGACTTCAATTAATGTTTCTTAGCAATAATTGAGGGTAGTTAACATTAAAGTGAATTTTTTTTGAAATGTGTGGCATAGCGGGTATCCTGGGTAATTCAGTTAACGAACATCAGCTTGAAAAAATTGTTTTATCGCAGCATCATCGTGGACCAGACAATAGCTCAGTGTGGATTAGTGAAGATGCCAAGGTTGCATTAGGTCATAATCGATTGAGCATTATTGATCTTACTACGGCCGCGAATCAACCAATGAAAACTGCTGATGAATCGCTTGTTATTGTTTTCAATGGAGAAATTTACAACTACAAAGAGTTAATAAATCAGTTAAGCGACTATCCGTTTAAAACTCATTCCGATACAGAGGTGATATTGGCTGCTTATCAGAAATGGGGTACTCAATGCCTTGATAAATTTATCGGAATGTTTGCTTTTGCTATCTGGGATAAGAGCAAGAGGGAGCTCTTTTGCGCAAGGGATAGATTTGGAGTTAAACCTTTTTATTATTACTTCGATAACGAAACATTTTATTTTGCTAGCGAGATTAAAGGTCTGCATGCTGTAGGAATTGAGAAATCGGTTAATGAAGAGATTTGGTCAACCTACTTAAGTAGTGGATTGTATGAACATAGTGAAAATACATTCTGGAATAACATTATGGCGCTTCCCTCAGGCTCGTACTTATTATGGAAGGAAAGTAAAATTGAAATATTCAAGTGGTATAAGCTACATGAGCAACTAAAATATGGATGGGATGAGAGGAAGGAAAGTGATCTAATCGAAGAGTACATTTCTCTTTTAAGAGACTCGATTCGTTTGAGATTTCGTTCAGATGTTCCGGTTGGTTTTAATTTAAGTGGAGGATTAGATTCAAGTATTTTATTAAGCTTGGTAGACGGGTTTAAAGGATCCGGTAATGATTTGAAGGCTTTTACTTTTGCTACCGGAAATCCCTTATACGATGAAATTCCCTGGGTGAAGACAATGCTTGGGAAAACAAATCACCCATTGCATATCTGTTCTTTGACTCCAAAGGAAGTTCCGCAATTGGCGCGCGAAATAACTTTTGCTCAGGATGAGCCATTTGGTGGTGTTCCGACACTTGCTTACTCAAAAATATTTAAACTGGCCAGATCTTTGGATGTTATTGTTTTGCTGGATGGACAGGGATTGGATGAACAATGGGCAGGATATGATTATTACCAAAATCATTTGGGAATCGAAGTGAAAAATGAAATCGTTAAGGGCCCTGTTCAGGCAAGTTCCAATTTTGTTAATAGCAGTGACTTTTTAATGGAAGATTTTAATGGCCTTTCTAAAAAAGCATACAAAGCTAATCATTATGGAGATTCTCTTCGAAATGCTATGCATCAAGATGCCTTTGTTACAAAAATCCCTCGAGCGCTACGATTTAATGACCGAATATCCATGAATTACAGTACTGAATTGCGTGAGCCATTTTTGGACCATCGGCTATTTGAGTTTTCTTTTCGAGTGCCTAATGAATTGAAAATAAAAAATGGGGTACATAAATATTTATTAAGAAAATTAGGGGATCAACTGATGCCATCAACTGTATCACAAGCCCCAAAGCGCCCTGTTCAGACTCCACAACGTGAATGGCTTAAGGGAGATCTGCGGCATTGGGTTGAGGATTGTTTAACCTTAGTAGATACAAATTATGGTGGGGTCTGGTTCAAAGAGGGAGCTATTAAGCAATTGTGGAGTCAGTATCAAAAAGGACAATTTGACAATAGTTTCTTTATCTGGCAGTGGATTAGTTTAGCTCTAATTCTTGAGAAAGTAAGTAAATGAGAATAATTCTTTCAATACCCGAGGGACAAAATGTAAGAAACTTATTAGAGAATGGTATTTTGTCAGAGCTTAACATTGTTTTTGATCATCCAGAAGTAATTATAATTACACCTGCCTATAGAATTAAATCTTTTACAGAAAAATGGCAGGGAGTTAAATGGTATAGACTCTTACCTATCCGCCTCACTAGGAGGCAGTCTTTATTATCCCGGGTACGAAAAAGAGCCGTTAGGCTACGACAAAATTGGATTGCAAATATTTTATTAAATGCTGAAAGGAGTGTTTTATTGAATGAGGCACTTGAATATGAACAACTTTTATTAGAAAAGAAGGATGAAACAATTGTCATCTGCTCCCACATCCATCTACCTTTTGAAGCCCAGCTTTCAAATTATGCAAAGAAGCACCAAATTCCTGTTGTCGGAATTGTGAACAGCTGGGACAATGTCCATAAAGGTATTCATACACATACTGATAGGGTTTTCGTATGGGGTGATCAAAATAAATCTGAAATGATCACCATGGAGGGATATATTGATAAAAATGTAATCCCGACTGGTTCACCTTCATTTGACCCCTATTTTATTAAAGAGCATCAATGGAGTCGCAAGGATTTTTGCGATCGAATTAAATTAGATCCATCAAGACCAATTTTATTGTATGCCTCCATTGGTCAGTTTGTTCCTTTCATTGAGGAAACCTTTATATTGGATGAGCTAGCAAAATTAATTGAAGATTTTCCCGTGGAGAACCGACCGCAAATTATTTGCAGATTGCACCCTTGGTCGAAAAAAGAAATATTCAAGGCGTACCTTGATCACCCTGATATTGTTTTCAGTGGATTTGAAAATTATGTTCCAACATTAAACTGGGCTCCTACTTTTGATGAGATGATATTTTCTGCTAATCTTCTAAAGCATTCAAGTATTTGTATTAGTCCAGGCTCTACTATGGTGTTAGAGGCAGCTATTTTTGATACTCCTACAATTGTCCCTATCTACAATAATTACCAACCTGAAGTTTGGGAAGATTATTATTCTAGATTTTGTTTAGCTATGCATTTTAGTAGACTAATTGAAGGAAAATTAGTTCCTGTTATCCGGAATTCAATTCAATTGAAAGAATGTATTAATAAATATCTTTCTGATCCAAGTTTCTTTTCGGTAGAAAGAAGGAATATTGTTAACCAGTACATTAAATACGGTGATGGTAATTCATTGAAGAGAATCGTTAAGGAGACTAAAGTTTTATTTGATGAAAGTGTAGGCAGTGAGCCTCAATCCTAATTTTTTAATAGTTGGTGCTATGAAGGCAGGTACTTCGTCATTAGGAGTCGATCTTGGAAGGCATCCCGAAATATATGTTGCCCCCAATGAGTTACATTTTTTTAATTCTGATGGTAATTATAATAAAGGAATAAGTGAATATTTAAAGCACTTTAGCTATTGCTCAGAGAAAGCAATAGGTGAAAAGACTCCATCCTATTCTTATCATCCATTAGTTCCAGAAAGAATTGCTCAGCATTTTCCTAAAATTAGGCTGATTTGGATACTAAGGGATCCCATTGAGAGGGCCTACTCTCATTACCAATTTTTCGTGCAAAAAGGGATAGAAAAATCTCCTTTTGAAAAGGCAATTAAGAGAGAAACAAATGGACTTAACAGTAAATACTTCTTGAATTATTTGGATAGAAGTATTTATATAAACCAAATCAATCGGTATTTGCAATACTTTCCCATAGAACAAATGTGCTTTATTGATTACAGTAAATACATTAGAAGCACTCCGGAGACTTTGAGAGAAATATGTCTTTTTTTGAATGTAGATCCAAATTATAAATTCAATGTATCTGCCGCGAAAAAGAATGTGACTAAGCTTCCGTTTAGTAAAAATCTACAATTCGCATTAAGGAGAGCAATGAATAAATTCAAAGGTGGTCACTATTTATTTAAACAATTACAGCTCTTGAACCAACGCAAGGTGAGTGGCTATCCACCAATTCCGGAAAAAGTTAAAGGAGACTTAAAGAAGTTTTATACTCCATATAACAATGAGTTAAATGAAAAAATTGGATTAAATTTTAACGATTGATATGTAAATGGTTGATGT
Organism: Cyclobacteriaceae bacterium; assembly: GCA_039971015.1. Taxonomy (GTDB): domain Bacteria; phylum Bacteroidota; class Bacteroidia; order Cytophagales; family Cyclobacteriaceae; genus ELB16-189. The sequence continues at coordinate 17,196 of JBDVKV010000028.1, read as the reverse complement.
TGGAATGAATACAATTATTTTATGCGGAGGCAAAATAGATTATGTCCACCTTCCCATTAGCACGAATACCAGTAACGCAATGGTGCCGGTTAATGGAAAACCAGTAATTGGGTGGATATTAGAGGATTTGATACAAAAAGAAATTAGAGAGGTTATTGTGGTATTGCGGTTTGATGATCAACATTTAAATGAATTCTTGTCACGCGTTTATGCCAAGAGAATAGGTCTAATTTTAAAGGTAATAAGCGAATCAAAATCAATTCTTCACTCCCTGGCTGAAGGAATCTCTGAAACTGCCAGCAATGGAGTCAGGGTTATTCTTGGCGATACGTTAATAACAGATTCATTTGATAGGCCGGAGGATTTTATTTATGTCCAGCAAGTTGATGGTTCAGAACGTTGGTGTCTTGTGGAGACAGATCAAAATCTAATGGCTGTTTCTTATATGGATAAATCTCCTGGAGTGCAAAATTTAAATCTAGCTGTATGTGGTTATTACCAATTTAAGCACAGCACTAGCTTAAAAAAATGCCTTAAAAAGGTTATAAGTGAAGGGAATACCCAAATAAGCCATTTGCTGGGGGAATATCAAAAGGAACATCCTATTCGAGTTGTAAAGGCGGACAATTGGTTCGATTTTGGGAACATTGACAACTTAGTTAAGGCACGCAGGGAACTACTACAAAGTCGATTTTTTAACAGCCTTAAAATTGATCCAGTATTGAATACTATTACAAAGGTCAGTGAGATGGATGAGAAACTTCGAGAGGAATTGAAGTGGTATGAACTGGTTCCTGAAAAATTAAAGGTACTTAGTCCGAGAATAATTAGTAAGGAGGTAGTGGAAGGTAAACTCCAATTGGTTCAGGAGTATTACGGTTACCCAACTTTGGCCGAGCTTTATTTATTCTCTGACTTAACGGTTGAGAATTGGAATTCAATTCTTAAGAAACTGATTGTATTAACTCGTGAATTTCGAAAATTCAGTGGTGCCTTGGAAAAGAAGGATATGCAACTTATGTATTCAAATAAGACGTTTGATCGATTAGCCACAATGCACAATCAAAGTCAAGAATGGAAGGTTGTCCTAGAATCTCCTGAAATAGTTATCAATGATAAGACGTACATCAACTTTGTAAAATTAAAGCCATGGTTAGATAGTAGAATTAATAAATTAATAGAAGATGCATCAAATGGCTCGATTATTCATGGCGATTATTGTTTTTCTAACATTCTATTTGATTATCACAGTCAAATCATTCGACTGATCGATCCAAGAGGTAGATTTGGGCAACCTGGTATTTTTGGTGATCCTCGCTATGACTTGGCAAAATTAAGACATAGTATCGTTGGCCTATACGATTACATTATGGCTGATTTATTTGAACTAAACACAAGGTCAAGTCTTGATTTCCAAATCCATTTTTTTACAAATGGCGTACCTCATCATGTTCAAAAGTCCTTTGATGATTTAGTAATCGAGGAAGGCTTCAATAAATCTGATATCATGTTTATAGAGGCTTTACTTTTTCTCTCCATGCTACCACTTCACAAGGAGAAACCATCAAGACAGAAAGCAATGTATTTAACTGGAATTTTAAGACTTAATGAAATTATGGTATGCGAATAGTTATAGACTTAGACGGAACAATTTGTCACATTAAGAAAGAAAATGAAACGTATGATCAATTAAAACCAATGCCTGGAGCCATTGACACAATTGCAAAGCTAAAGGCTGATGGGCATTATATTATCATACAAACAGCTCGAAATATGGCCACTCAAAATTCAAATATGGGAAAAGTATTGAAGAACATCGGAAAAATTACCCTTGATTGGCTTGATCGATACAATGTTGCATATGATGAAATTTATTTTGGAAAACCAAATGCAGATGTTTATGTTGACGATCGTAGTTTCAGGTTTATAGATTGGACTCAAGTGTCAACAGAGTCCTTAACTACAGTTGCTAAAGAGCGATGACTATTGTAATGCCAATGGCTGGCCGAGGAACCAGATTTTCTCAAAAGGGCTTTATAGTTCCCAAGCCATTTATTTTAGTTTCCGGAAAACCTATTTATGGATGGGCACTGGATAGTATTCTTGATCTTAATTTTACAAAATTGATACTTATTGCTTTGAAGGAGCACGCTGATCAATTTAATATTATTGAACATGTCCCAAAAAAAATAAGGGAGAGGACGCAATTGATATTGCTAGATGAACCAACAGAGGGCCAACTGTGCACTGTTCTTGCCTCCAAAGAATATTTAAGCGGGAATGATGATCTGCTAATAATTAGCTCAGATACCTACGTTGAGTCTGACATAGGAACTGCTATTTTGAATCAAAAATCTAAGTCGAAGGGATTAATCTCGGTGGCCAATTTGCAAGGAGACCGATGGTCGTTTGCGAAAACTGATGGGATGGGGAAAGTAACAGAGGTTGCTGAGAAAATCCGAATATCGGATTATGCTAGCACTGGGTTATATTACTTTAGAGCTTCATGTGATTTTATAACAATCGGGAAAAAAATAGTTCAACAAAAACAAAAGCAGAAAGGAGAATACTTTATTATACCTATTTATCAAGAAATGATTAACCGAGGGGATTATATTGGTATTTCAATTGCGCAGAGAATAATTGATTTAGGCACACCCGAAGCACTTGCAGAGTTCAATATGAATAGACGTGGAGGCTAAACCACTTCATATCATGGTGCTTGTCAATTCCATCGCAGGAGGAGCAACTCAAGGCATAAAGGAAATGATAATGACAATGCCAAAAAAGAGGGTAAAGTTTTACCTGATATTCCCTGAGCAGCCAGATACAAATCAAGAGGAATGGTTAATAAAAAATGTTTCGGGATACAAATGCTTGAAATTGGATTGGTGGAACCGAAATTTGCAAATCCCGATCTACCTTAGAATTATCAAGTCAACTTTGTCAAATTTGAAGTCGGTATTTCGATTAAGAAGCCTAATCACACTGAATTTATTAATTCGGAATTGGAAAATAAATATAGTATATACTGCTACTTCACTTAATTTGGAAGGAGCTCTCATTTCAAAAATGACGGGCAAGCCTCATATATGGCATCTAAAGGAAACTTTTGGAGTTGGGGGTAGAGTTAAGTTTTTTGTTCCTGATCGATTTGTTCCGTTAGTGTTTCTGTCACTATCAAATAAGGTCATTGTAATGACAAACTATATTCGTGGTTTTTTTGGTGAGTCTTTGAATAACAATAAAGTGGTAGTAATACACGATGCAATTTCTCCTGAAAAATTCGGTACTAACTGTAAAAAACTACGCAAGCATTTGGCGATTGATGAGAATGATCTCTTGGTGGCAATGGTTGCCAGCCTTTCTTCAATTTGGAAACAGCACGAAATATTTATTAGAGCAGTCGCAATTCTAAAGGAAAAATACCCCAATGTAAAATTTGCCATTTTTGGACCGGTGCCAAAAAAATACGGCAATGAAATTTATAATACTCCGTGGTATTATTATCAATCACTCAAATTGAAGGCAATGGATTTGAACTTAGAGAATTCATTGTTATGGGGTGGCTTTTATGATAATGTTCCGGAATTAATGGGTGGCATAGATATATTAGTACATACATGTGATTCTGAACCATTTGGTCGCATAATTATTGAAGGAATGGCTGCTGGCAAGGCGATTGTAGGACCTGACAGGGGAGGGGTGGCCGAAACAATACTTGATGGAGAAACTGGATTACTAGCTAAGGCTGGATCAGCTCAATCATTTGCATCAGTTATAGAAATCTTGATCAATAATTCAAATGAGAGAATTCGTTTAGGTGATAATGCAAAAAGAGCCGTTTCTCAAGGTGATTTTAGTCAAGAATTTCACAATCAAAAAATGCTTGAAATATTCACCTCATTAATATAGCGAACCTGGAGTCTTTATTCATTAGTAATTAAAATGAAACAACCGACTTTTTCAATATGTATTCCAAACTATAACTATGAAGGGTTTGTTGGAAAAACCATTGAATCTGTTCTGGCTCAAACGTATCCCCATTTTGAAATTATAGTCGTAGATAATTCCTCAACGGATAAATCATTTGAAGTGGCATCTTCATACAATGATCCGAGAGTTCGGGTATATCGAAATAATTACAATATTGGATTCGCACCAAATCTTCAAATAGCTACTTCATATGCAAGGAATGATTTTATCAATCTTCTTTCATCTGATGACATCATGAAACCAAATGCTCTTGAAGTATATGCTAAAATTATTCATGACAATGAAGAACATTTCGATAGCTTAATTCTAGCAAGCGATAATGAAGTAATTGATGGTAATAACAAAATCACTGGTTTTAGATATTTTGATCAAACCAATGCTAAAGCTTATTGGTCGTATGATGGAGAATATGAACGCTACCTAGAAACACTGCGTTCAAATCAAGGGATTTATAATGGAATTGACTTGTTAAAACTATTGGCACCTGAATTGAATACTTTAGCTGGGTTCCTAAGTATCGTTTATTCTCGTAAGCTTTGGGACAAAGTAGGAGGATACAATGCTGTAAGATCCATTGGGCCTGATAAATACTTTAACTACAAGTTGTTGTTGCAACAACCTCAGGTTATCTATGTAAACCAACCATTATATAGCTACAGATTTCATCAATCAAGTAACATTAAGGCTTACTATTCAACAATTAAGCAACAAGTGGATGATTACCTGAATGTTTTAGAATTTGCTGATTTATTTCAGGATCAGTTAGGAATTGATAAAGAGCAGTTAATAAGAAACTACTTAAAGAGATTTTGTTTTGCTTTTTCTTTGAGCGGTATCAAGAGAGGGAGATTTAAAAGTGCAGTGAAAGCTTTTTTCTTTGCTTTAGCTTCATTCCCTGAAACCGCAATAAAGTTGCGCATGTTCTACATTAATATTTTAGCACTGTTATTTTCTCCTGCTGTTGCTATGTACTTTTGGGCTTTTAGCTTATTTAAGAAACATGATAAATAGTCATAGAGATTATAAATATTACGTAGAGTGTGATAGAGTAGCACTTAAACGCAAGAAATTTTATTTTGATAAATTCCATCTTTATTTGTTTTTAGCAAAAGACCTAATCTGGACATTCCAAAAAACATTGAGGTTACTAGAATATTTCAAAAATTGCAAACATGGGTTTTTGAATTATATCTTAAATTTTATCGTAAAATATCGATATCAGACCTTATCTGTTAAGTTAGGGTATACTATTCCTGTAAATGTTGTTGGGCCAGGTTTGTCAATTGCACATAGAGGAACAATAGTAATAAACGGAAATGCTAAAATAGGAGCCAATTGTAGATTGCATGTTTGCGTTAATATTGGTGCATCTGGTAAATCAAATAAGGCTCCTGTGATTGGTGACAATGTTTATATTGGCCCGGGTGCAAAGATATTTGGCGATATTATAATTGGAAGCAATACTATTATAGGAGCCAACGCTGTAATAAATAAATCTTTTGAGACTGGTAATATTGCTATCGGAGGTGTACCCGGACAGTCAATTGGTTCAGGAAATATTGAAGATCATATTATTGTAGCTACGAAAATTGTGGGAGATAATTAATTGAATCCAATAATTCTATATAGCACACTATTTATAGTGTTTATTTTGGTTTTGTATCGACCTTATATAGGTGTTGCACTGCTTTTCATTTCAGCGTTTGTTCAGGGTATAATTGGAGATTATCTCGATTCAAGTGATCTGTATTTCTTGATACTGGCTTTAATAACCGTAGTAGGCTATTTAACTAATACAATATACTCGAAAAAATTCAGTCTGATAATTAGTTTAAACCCGATTTTGATATTCGCGTTTACATTGTTCCTAGCGATTTCTGATTATGACATAGCTATTAATTCCTCAGAAAGGAATTGGCTCTTTACTTATATGCAGCTAGCAATCCTTGTCATTTTAATTGAAAATATAATTAATAGTGATTCTGATATTGAAAACTTAATGAAGCTCTTTTCTTTTGGATCAATATTATATTTCTTAAATATAGTAATCACCTTAACTGAACCTCAGAATATTGGTTTGATTGAGGGGGCAAATCTTTATACTCGTGCCTTTATTATCGCAGCGCTTTTCAGTTATTACTTGTCTAAGAAGTCGAAACAATATCGATACTTATATAGAATTCTAATACTAATGCAGTGCATAGGGGTCACTTTAACACAATCACGTACAGGAATTATTTTATTGATTATTGGATTAATAATTGTCCTATATAAAGACTATAAATTTTCAGCTCGCAGCCTAGGCGCGGTATTGATTATTGGGGCATTAGTTTTGTATGTAATCCCTGAAACAATTACTTTCTCAATTCAATCAGATTTTGTAGCCCAAAACTCAGAATCTCGTGGTAGGATAGATTATGGAACGATTGACAATAATATTAGATTATATCTCTGGACCACTGGTTATGAATTATGGACAGAGTCAAATATATTTTTAGGTATTGGTATCGGAAAATACAAGGAGCTAATTTCTTCATATTTACCTTTTGTAAGTACAGGCATTGGGGTGCATAATACCTACCTTAGTATCCTTTATGAAACAGGAATATTTGGATTTATAATCTTTATTTGGATTATAATAAGGTCATTCGCAGCTTATTTTAATGCAGCTTTTAGCGAGAAAACTGTCGGTATAGCTACGGTATGGTTACTTTCATTTTCCCTACTTCTGATTGGGGGTATGACAAAGCATGAACATTACGAAAAAACACTTTTTATTTTTATTGGAATAAGTTATTATTTCCAATCCAGAAAATTAATTTCATTTGAAAAGGGTTCAGATTTTATTTCTAATTGATAGTCTGAAACCTGGGGGCGCCCAACAGCAGCTGCTCGAACTAATAAAAGGTTTAAACAAAGACCTTTTCAAAATATATGTAATAACATGGTCTCCCGGCAATTTTTATGATGAGTTGAAGGTTATGGAATACGTTGAACTGGTAGAGCTGCATAGACGGTCGAAATTAGATATCAGTCCCCTGTTTCAAGCAATTTCCTTAATAAAGAAAAATAAAATTAACATTATACATACTTATCTTGATGCTGCTTGCTTTTACGGGGCTATTTGCAAAATATTCTACAGGAATTTAATATTTGTTTCAACTGAGCGAAGTTCGTTTAAAAAGTTGACGCTACTTCAACGTGTATATAAACCAGTTGTGCATGCTATTTCTGATATAGTAATTGCAAATAGCAATGCCGGTATAAAATATTTAGAAAAACTTGGAGTAAATAATAAGAAAACAATTCTGATTAGGAATGGGATCAATCTAAGTCGATTTGGAGAAAATGGAAATGATTCACATGGCACCGATTTGCCTATTAATTTTCTACCAAGGGCAAGAATTATTTTAATGGTTGGAAGAATTGCCAAATTGAAGAATCAAATGGGTGTACTAGAAGCCTATAACAAATCAAGAATCAAGGATCAATTTAACCTTTTATTTGTGGGAGAAAATAATAGTAATTATGCTCAATCCATATCTAATTACATAAGAACGAATAAATTGTCAGATCGCGTGTTAATTATTAATGCAAAGCACAATATTGTTGAATATTACAAAGCTTCAGATTTAATCGTAATGTTCTCAGACTACGAGGGTTCCCCCAATGTTGTAATGGAGGCTATGGCTTCAGCGAGAACGGTCGTATCAAGTAATGTTGGGGATGTAAGCTATTATATTAATAATCGCTTTGGTTGGATATTGGATGTCGGGAATGTTGAGCAATTAAAAGACACTTTTAATCAAATTGCAACATATACATCTGATGATCTATTAAAGTTAGGGGAAGAGGCACGTAATTTTCTTATTTCCCTCGATTGCGGTGTAGATATTATGGTAGAGTTGCATAAAGAGACATATAGAAGACTTCTAAAAACCAAAATTTAGGTGCGGAAGGTTTTAATGGTTAATTCGGGTGGGATAATTGACGGTAAATTGAGTACTTCCACATTTGTTTTATCTCAAGCTAAATCGTTGTCTAATAGATGGGAAGTTGTTTGGGGGCTTTGCGGCTGGAAAAGCACAAGCATACTTTCTGTTATATCTAATATTATTAAGTTACGCCAGGTTGTGAGGAATCATAATATTGATATAATTCATGCTCAGTATGGTTCAATTTATTCTTTTATAGGTCTATTAATTTCAAGAAACAAACCATTTATTGTATCGCTTTGTGGGGATGATGTATTGGGAACCATTCAACCAGGCATAGGGTGGAGGATAAGAGAATTTATAGCCAAAAAATTGAGTTTATACTCATCTTCCCATGCTGATCATATAATTGTCAAAAGTAATAACATATTGAATGCGCTGCCCAGTAAATTGCAGTACAAGGCTTCTGTGCTTCCAAATGGTGTTGATATTAATTTTTTTAAGCCAACCTCTAAATCTGAATCAAGAAATATTTTAGGCCTTTCGCAAACCAAAACTTATGTCCTTTTTAATCAAAGCACCGGTAATAATTTGATCAGGAAGAATAAGGAATTAGCAATCGAAGTGATTAGGCGAATAAAAAAAATACATTCTGCTGATATTGAATTGCTAGTAATTGGAAAAATACCACATCAGCAAGTACCTATATATATTAATGCCAGTAATGCCGTTCTTCTAACATCTATCCATGAAGGGTCACCAAATATTATTAAGGAAGCTATGGCTTGCAATATCCCCATTGTAAGTGTGGATTGTGGTGATGTTAGGGCTAGAATAATAGATTCTTCTATTGGCTATGTTTGTCCTTATGATGCAGAGATACTTACCAAAAAGCTCATTGAGCTTTTGAATAGAAAGGGAATGTCTAATGGCCGTAACAATGTAATTATGCAAGGTCTAAGTACGGATCAGGTTAGTAAAAGAATTGAATCTATTTATTTGAGTGCGCTCTCTCTTTATATTGGGGATTGAATTAGCCATCCCATAACCAAAGTAGTTTTGCTTATTATTTTAATTATCTACTATTGTGTGGAATTAGTTGTATTGTAGCGAAAGACGGAATTCAAGTTCCGAAATCAGTTATTCTGGAAATGACGGAGACTATTTCCCACCGTGGCCCGGATGATAGTGGCTATGAATATTTTTCAGAGAATTCCAGTGGGGCCTATTCTCAAGAAGGCGAGAACTGGAAGGTAGGCTTTGGTCACAGAAGACTTTCAATTATCGAACTTTCAAAGTTGGGCCACCAACCGATGTGTTATGAGAGAGATTCCTGGATTATTTTTAATGGAGAGATTTACAATTACATTGAGTTACGTGCTGAACTCATTAAGCTTGGTTATCACTTTCAAACGAACTCTGATACTGAAGTTATACTGGCGGCATATAAAGCATGGGGAGTTGATTGCTTTAAGTCATTTAACGGCATGTGGGGGATCGTGATTTTTGATCTTACGAAAAAGCAAATTGTACTATCAAGAGATCGATTAGGAATTAAGCCACTTTATATTTTCGAAAGCAATGATTGCTTCTCGATCGCGTCTGAGATAAAGCAATTTCTTAGCGTCCCTGGATTTAAGGCCACAATCAATACTGGAGTAGTTACGGAATGGGTGCAAACCGGATATGAAAATTTTAATGCATCCTTTTTCAAAGGTGTTAAAGTTGTGGAACCAGGGACGTATCAACTGATTGATTTAAAAAACACTTCCTTGTCCGGTCCAATTCCATATTGGAATCCCAGTGCAACACCAATTCAAATGGATGGTAAGGATGTTTACGACATATTTCGGCAAAAATTTGAAAAAAGTATTAGCATTCACCTAAGAAGTGACGTTCCGGTTGCCTGTGCGCTGAGTGGAGGCTTAGATTCCAGTTCGGTCGCATTGTTGATGAATTATCATAACCCAGAAGCCTTTCACAGTTTCAGCACAATCTTTCCAGGTCACCCGCTAAATGAACGTCCCTACATAGACGAAGTTTTAAAACGGATCAACGCAGTTCCTCATTTTAATACCCCAGAGCCAAAAGATTTTGTCACTTATGGAAAGCAATTTATCTGGCACAATGATGAACCGCCTGTTGCTTTTTCACCTTTTGCTAGTTTTATGTTGGCCAAAAATATTCAACAAAACGGCATTAAAGTTACCTTAAATGGTCAGGGCGGGGATGAATTAATGGGTGGTTACTGGCAAAATTATTTAGCACACTTGAGATCTGTCTCGCTAAATGGAAATGTTGGAGTATTTCTTAAACATACTTTGGGAAGTATAATGCCGGGTGGGAATCCTCAATTGGTTCACCAAATGTTTATTTATTTACTTCGAATAAGAAGAAAAAAAAGTGATGTTGTTCCCTGGATCAAAGGAGATCAATTTACTCAGAGTTCTTCCAATTTTTTATCTAATTACCTTTCTCTGGAACCTGAAAAGAGACGTGAGTATGATCTTCGTTATTTGATCCTACCAAAGTTGTTGAAATATGACGATCGTAATACTATGGCTTTTTCTGTTGAAGGAAGGTATCCTTTTCTTGATTCTGCATTAGTGGATTTTTGCCTTCAATTGCAACCTGAATTCATGTATAGAAATGGTTGGACAAAGCTTCCTTTACGAAAGGGTCTGGCATCAGTCCTTCCAGAAAAGCTGGTGAAAAGAAAGTCAAAATGGGGTTATCCGGTCCCTCAGGATCAATGGGTTTCCAGTCTAAATGGATATTTCACACAATGGTTAAAAAGCGATCGCCCCATTTGGGATATTATTTCACGGGAGCGAGTTGCAGACATGTTAGCCCGTATCGTTAAAGGACAGACTGGAAGCCATGAACTTTTTGTAAGGATTCACATGCTTGATTTATGGTTAGAAGTATTTGACGTGAAATATGATTAACAAACTTGTAAACGCACTTCGTCCTTTGGTAAAAAAGGTAATTGGCCCGTCACTTCGACCTTTTGTAAACCGAATTTATTTCAACTTTGCAGGTTTACTCTATACAGGTGATAAAGTATATTGTTTTTGCTGTCAAAAAAAATATAGCAAATTCTTACCCTATCGAACCTACGGGCATCATACCCGACAGAATGCGCAGTGCCCAGGTTGTGGCTCACTGGAACGTCATAGATTAATGATGGCTTTTTTACAGGAAAAAACAGAAGTCTTTAGAGAGAAAGTGAATTTGCTTCACTTTGCTCCAGAAGATACGCTCCAAAGGAGATTTATTAAAATGCAAAACATTAAATATTTAAGTGTTGATTTATTTTCTCCATTGGCGATGCAAAGAATGGATATTATGGATTTGCCTATTAATGATTCTACATATGATTCAATCTTATGCAACCATGTATTGGCGCATGTAGAGGATGATAGGAAGGCAATGCGAGAATTATACAGGATTTTAAAAGTCGGAGGTTGGGCTTTAATTACCACGACCATAAATTTATCAATTCAAACTTTTGAACAACCAGGGCCTTTGACTAAGGAAGAAAAGTTAGAATTCTATGGTCAGGAGGATCTCTGCAGGATTTACGGACATGACATAATTGATAGGCTTGAAGAAACAGGATTTGCCGTTGAACTTGTAGACTATGCAACTCAACTACCCCATTCTAAATTTGGCGAATATGGATTTAATAAAGATTTGATGCTCTATTGCAGGAGAAATTCTAAATGAATTGGCCTCAAAACAAAGACTTTGCATTTACAATAATAGATGATACTGATAATGCCACCATTAGAAATATTAAACCTGTTTACGACTTATTATTTGAACTAGGATTTCGTACAACTAAAACGGTTTGGGTTTATCCGCCAAGAGATCATTTTAAAGGACAATCCTTAAGTGAGGATGATTATGTGGAATTAATCTTAAAGTTGAAGGAACAAGGTTTTGGATTGGCACTTCATGGAGTGGGTTCAGGAGATTTTGTACGGGATGAGATTAAAAGGGGAATTGAAATATTCGAAAAAAAACTCGATCTACCTGCTTCCATGCATATTAATCATGCTCAAAATAGCAGTAATATTTATTGGGGCAAGAAACGTTTTTATCCACCTGTGTCCTGGATCATGCACTTTGCCAAATCCGAATTTTTTGGGGAAAACCCCAATAGTGATTTTTTTTGGGGAGATATTTTCAAAGAGAAAGTTAAATTTACTCGTAATTTGGTTTTTTCAGAAATCAATACGCTGCGGTGTGATCCGCTCATGCCATATCGTGAAGCTAATAAAGATAGGTATTCTAACTATTGGTTTAGTTCATCGGATGGCCATACCGTTAAAGAGTTTAATGATTTGACCAGTCCAAAAAACATTCAAAGATTAAGAGAGGAAAGAGGATGTTCAATTATTTATACGCACTTCGCCAGTGGGTTTGTTACTCCTCATGGAGATGTTGATCCCACATTTCGGAAACAAATGACTGAACTCTCTAAACAAAATGGATGGTTTGTGCCTGCTCATAATGTTTTGGAACTTCTGCTAGAGTGCAAGACTACCGAAGAATTGGTTGCAAGTAGCAAGTATTTACGAATCCTTAGCGCCAAGTGGTTGATCAGTAGAATTATTAAGAAATTCAAATACGGAAGATGATAGAGTCGAAATCAAAAATGATTGAAGTAAATAAAGAGCAGGCAGATTTTTATTCAAAAAAAATAAAAGCCAAAAGAAATTTGATTTACTGGGCTTGGGATCGATTGCGCAAAAATGGCTTCTGGAAATTTCGAAAATTTTTAGGAATTGATCAGCATGTGGAAGGTTTACATACAAAGTGGCTTGATGGAATTAAAAACAAAACTGTCTTGGATTTAGGATGTGGTGGAGGTAATTTATTGAGCCCATATCTAGCCGAGCATGCCAAGGAGTATGTGGCAATAGACTTAAGTGAACCACTCATTAATCATGTAAGAGAAAAGTTGAGGAGGCAAGGAATCAACAGGGGCGAGTTCATAACCGATGATTTTTTAACATACCCGTTCGATTCAGGTAAGTTTGATGTCATTTATGCATTTGGAGTTATTCACCATTTCAAGGACTTAGATGTTTTAATGGAGAGACTCCAAGAATGTTTATCCAATGACGGGATTATAATTACTTATGACCCAACAAACACACGCCTTATAACCAAAATTGTTCGCGGCTTTTATCGACCTTTTCAGCCCGATGCAGATTGGGAATTTCCGTTTACCAATCAAACTTTCGAAGTGATTTTGCGAAAATTTAAGCTGGTGGCCTCTCAAGGCTATTTTGGATCTTCAGTTTGGATGTTTCCATTATACTTCTTGTTTCCTAATAGTAAAATTATTCAACGAGCCTCTTTGAGTAAACATAAGAAAGATATTGAAAGATTATGTGGGAATTCAAAACTAGTACGCAAAGCCTTAAATGTTTCATTGTTGCTTAGTAGAAGGTAAATTGTGAGAGTACTAATTATTAATTTTTTTGCAGGTAACAGAACATCAGGTTGGGGAGAACGACACTTTTTTTTGGCGAAGGAGCTAATCAAAATTGGTAACGATGTAACCATTATTTCAGCCTCCAAAACACATGTTTTTACTAATCAGGTGATAACTGATGGTATTTTCACGTTCCGAAGTTACGAAGGTGTTAAATTTTGCTGGGTGGAAGTGCCACCTTATAGATCACAAAGTGTTTTGAGGTTTTGGAGTATGATTGTATTCACATTCAAGCTTTTTTTTCTGCCACTAGACCGGATAGGTAAGATTGATTTGATCTGGGTTTCTTCTATGCCCATGTTCCCAATCCTACCCGCTTTGTGGATCAAAATGAAGCTTAAATCAAATTATTTGGCATTTGAGATTAGAGATTTGTGGCCGCTAACTCCGATATTATTGGGCCATATTTCAAAATGGAATCCGATGATCATCCTGATGAAAATCATTGAAAAGAAAGCATACAGGAGTTCAGATTTGATAATTTCATTGCTACCCAAAGCAAATAGTTACGTAAATACAATTTCTAGAAACGCTGGGAAGTTTTTCTATTTACCAAATGGGTTTAGTGATCATGTAAATGAGGATGGAATTATTCCTGATGAACTAACTAATAAGATCCCAACAGAAAAATTTATTGTAGGTTATGCGGGTAGCCTTGGTATTGCAAATGCAATGTCTGTTGTAATTGAAGCTGCAAAGATTTTACGAGATCTGGATGATATACATTTTCTAATTATTGGGGATGGCTATTTGAAAGATGCCTTAATCGAGCAGGCCGGAAAAATTAATAACATTACTTTCCTTCCTAAAATTAAGAAGGGGTTAGTTCACAAAGTTGTAGCAAAGTTTAATGTTGGAATAATTAGTTGGAATGATTCTCCACTTTATGATTACGGGGTTTCGGCCAATAAATTATTTGATTATATGAATGCTGAGATACCAATTATTTCAGCAGGTAGAATTGCTGATGATCCGGTTCGGCTTGGAAATTGTGGTTTAGTGATTGAACCTGAAAACCCAAAACTAATGACTCAGGCTATTCTGCAATTAAAAGAGTTATCATTTGATGAAAGGTTGGCACTTGGTAACAATGGAAAGAAATATCTCGAAGCTTCACATTCGTACGCGAAGCTCGCGAAAAGTTTATTGACACGAATTAATGGCTGATATATTAATTACCGGAGGGACTGGATTTTTAGGCAAATATATTTGTAAATCATTAAGCAATGAATTCAATGTTTCACTGCTGGGTCGCTCATCCGAAAATGATATAATTCATGATCTGTCACGCGGTGTAAAACAGTATAATAAAAAATTTGAACACGTAATTCATGTTGCTGGTAAAGCTCATGTAATGCCTAAAGACAAATTTGGTGCCCAAGAATTCTTTAAAATAAATCTTCGAGGTTCTATTAACCTTATAGAGAGTTTAAATAGGTCTGGTAAGATGCCACAAAGTTTTACTTTTATTTCGTCAGTATCTGTTTATGGTAAGAAAATTGGGGAGGAGCTAGATGAGTCCTGTTTGTTGCTTGGGGATTCGCCATATGCCAAAAGTAAAATTGAAGCAGAGAAAGTAATATTGGATTGGAGCAAAAGACATGGCGTCCCCTTGCTAATTTTACGGCTACCATTGATTGTAGGAAGAAATCCACC
The DNA here is from genome assembly GCA_039971015.1 of Cyclobacteriaceae bacterium. GTDB lineage: Bacteria > Bacteroidota > Bacteroidia > Cytophagales > Cyclobacteriaceae > ELB16-189. Next base: position 2,100 of record JBDVKV010000028.1, on the reverse strand, counting down.
TGGTAATTTAGGAGCTATGATTAAATGGATGAAAATGGGGCTTTACTTTGGGATTGGTAAGGGTGAAGCCCAAAAAAGCATGGTATTAGCCCAAGATGTTGCTCAGTTTATTCCGACAATTTTAGGCCGGGAAGGCATATATAATCTAAGTGATGGTGTTCATCCAACAATGATTGACTTTGAAAGAACATTGGCCAAAACGTTGGGTAAGCCTATTCCCAAACGTCTACCCTATTCTGGGATAAAGTTATTTACGAACCTTGGTGATGTTCTGGGAGAAAACTTTCCAATAAATTCCTCAAAGCTTGAAAAACTAACCAATACACTTACATATTGTGATTCCAAGGCACGACAAAATCTGGGATGGAAACCTAGGCCGGTATTGAGTAACCTAGCGGAATGTATTTAATTACATTATACTACTATAGCGGATTAATTATATTTCTCTTAATAAGCTTGTACCTCTATTTTATGGTTGCCATGAAATATAATATTATTGATCGCCCGAATGAACGCAGTTCGCATCAAACTGCAATCATTAGAGGCGCAGGTGTTTTAATACCCCTTGCATCACTTTACTGGTTCCAACAATCAGATTTTGAATTAACTTGGTTTATTATTGGTTTAATTGTCATTTCAGGCATAAGCTTCCTTGATGATATTCATTCGCAACCCATTATTGCTAGATTGCTAATTCATGCTGTTTCGATTTTGTTACTATTTCACCAAGTTAATTTTTTTGATTGGCATATATGGTTCCTTATAGGTTCGTTCATCGTATGCGTTGGTACTTTGAGTGCATTTAACTTTATGGATGGTATAAATGGCATAACTGGTCTTTACGCAGCTGTGGGGTTAGGCACCTTTTGTTATATAGATCAAATGATTTTTTCATTTACCAATGAAGATCTTATCTTAACGAATTTGGTTGGGGTTGTAATTTTTCTCTTTTATAATTTTAGAAAAAAGGCTAAATGTTTTGCTGGAGATATTGGAAGTGTCGCTTTGGCCTTTATTCAAATCTTTTTTCTGCTTCAACTAATACAAAATACACGCTCGTTATTGTGGGTATTTTTGTTTCTTTTATTTGGTGTTGATTCTATTGTTACCATCGTATATCGTATACTAAGAAAGGAAAATATTTTTTCACCTCACCGAACACATGCGTATCAATATCTTGCCAATGAGTGGAATTGGGATCATCGTACAATTTCCTTAATGATAGCATGCTTGCAAGTGATCATTAATACTATAATCATATATTCTTATTTGACTTCTACACTCTGGTTAGCTATTTTTGTAGTTTGTTTATACGTAGTAATATATTTATATGTGCGTCACACATTAGAACAGCGTATAGCCCATTCATTATAATTGTTCGTAAATTAGAGGAAGTGAGTTTGGGAAGGCCTTCGAGCTTGGATTATGCCGATTTGTACACCCTCGGAGCGAAGCTAGCCAAAGGTTGAGGCTAAGCTTGGTATTGAAAAGCGCGCCTCCATCCAGTTCCGCAACGAAAACAAAATGCTGGCAGGAAAACCATACCCGGTGGATTATTACATTAAGGAAATAATGCCATTAAAATTAGACCTCAACCTTCAATACATCGCCAACCAGTCCTTCCTCACCGACCTCAAAATCATCGGTCAAACCATCTTCCTGGTGTTCTTCAGGAAGTAATTCAAAATTCAAAATTTATAGTTTAAATTATCCTCCCCCTTTTTCAGGTATTCCCAACTTATAACCCATGAAAAACCATAAACTTGGAACCTTGGATCGTGAACACTCAAAGCCCCCAATCATAAATCATAAATTTCAAATCAACCAGCAACTGGCAACTGGTAACTGGTAACTTGAAACTGTAGGGTACTGAAATAAGTTGACCGTTTTTGGAGGTTTATAACTTTAAAAAATGGCAAAACCAGAAACATTTAGAATAAAGCCAACCAAGAGCATTAGCCGGTACTTTAGTGAGAGTTTCAAGATGAAGAAGGTTCGGGAAATAGAACGTAACTTGGTTAGTGTATTGGAAGTAAGTCGAGAGTACGAAGTTTCAGCGACTGCGGTGTATAAGTGGTTGGATAAGTACTCGTTATATCG
>JBDVKV010000027.1:0-379172 GCA_039971015.1 Cyclobacteriaceae bacterium | reverse complement strand
GGTGGTCGCAAGTTCGTCCCGATAATAATCGGGATGCCCCTGCTACTAGTAAAGGGTGATCCTAATGATCACCCTTTTTTATTTTATCACATCCTAGCCTCCATTAAACTCCCATTTCTTTTTATAGCTACAAATCCGTTTGAGCTTTGATCCCAATGTAAGGCGGTCGCAAGTTCGTCCCGATAACAATCGGGATGACCCCGCTACTAGTAAAGGGCGATCCTAATGATCACCCTTTTTATTTAATCGCTTCCGAGCCTCTATATTAACTCCCCATTTCTTTTTATAGCTACAAATCCGTTGAGCTTTGATCCAAATCAAGGTGGTCGCAAGTTCGTCCCGATAATAATCGGGATGCCCCCGCTACTAGTAAAGGGTGATCTAAATGATCACCCTTTTTATTTTATCACATCCTAGCCTCCATTAAACTCCCATTTCTTTTTTAGCTACAAATCCGTTGAGCTTTGATCCCAATCAAGGTGGTCGCAAGTTCGTCCCGATAATAATCGGGATGCCCCTGCTACTAGTAAAGGGTGATCCTAATGATCACCCTTTTTTATTTTATCACATCCTAGCCTCCATTAAACTCCCATTTCTTTTTTAGCTACAAATCCGTTGAGCTTTGATCCAAATCAAGGTGGTCGCAAGTTCGTCCCGATAACAATCGGGATGACCCCGCTACTAGTAAAAGGTGATCTAATTGGATCACCTTTTTATTTATTCACATTAGGCGATAATTACCCATCAACCTGGAAGGGTTAACAAAGCAACAAGCTTATAATGTAGAGTAGCACCAAAAAAGTAAGCAACAACACGTTCACCCAATACCTGGGTTGGTTAAACAATTTCATAATAGGATTTTTAGAAAAGTGGATAGTATAGTATTGGCACTATACCCACTTAGGCGGAGGGCTAAGTATACCTTGTACACCTTCCGCCAGATCACCTTGTTGAAAGCAACAATTGGTGATTTCCTTTATTTGAAGATAGGCTTGTGAAGAAATTAGTTCTACTCTCTCTGACCTGAAAACATAGCTTCCAAATTGAATGTTCGACTTTTGATCTGCATCGTCTCCTTCAGGAACAAAATCATCAATACCAAAGAGTGTTTCAAACGTCAATTCTATTAAACTCTCAATCTCATTGACGGTAAGGTCTTCTTTCATTTTTGATCTATCAGGATCGGGAGGGTCAACACTCACATTAGACAGAAGAATAGCTAATGCAAGAGCCATCCAGTTTGTAAATAAGGTGTTTCGAAAAATGAGCATAGCAATGAAATCGAGACATGCAAATTTAACATTTTTTTATGCGCGGGTATACCTGCTCAGGCGTAAAACCAGTCATTCCGTATCATACGAACACAGAGGCACTTTCTGAGAATAACTACTCTTAGTCAATTTTGACTTACTTTTGCAATCTTAGAGTAACTCCATAATAGAATAGAGGCAGCATCATGTCCAAAGCACATAAAGCCGGATTCGTAAGTATAGTAGGGAAGCCCAATGTGGGTAAGTCTACCCTTATGAATAAACTGGTGGGCGAAAACCTGTCCATTATTACCTTCAAGGCGCAAACTACTAGGCACCGTATCATGGGCATTCTTTCCGGAGATGACTTTCAAATCGTGTATTCCGATACACCCGGCCTGCTGGAACCCAAATACGAGCTGCACAAAAAGATGATGACTTATGTGCAGGTTTCTCTTGAAGATGCTGATTTGGTTCTTCTAGTTGTAGAACTGGGCGAAAAATATGATCCAGAAATATTCGACAGACTGAAAAGCACAAAAGCGCCTATTTTTTTGGTCATTAATAAAATTGACCTGGCCAAAGGCTCTCAGTTGGATGACAAAATCACTTATTGGAAAACGCAGCTTGACCCAAAGGCCATAATTCCTGTATCCTCCTTGTCAGGAGAAAACGTTGATCATCTGTTGCAGGAAATTATTAAACAATTGCCTGAGCATCCCGCCTTTTATCCCAAGGATGATATAACGGATAAAAATGAAAGGTTTTTTGCTTCCGAGATTATCCGGGAAAAGATATTTCTCAATTATGAGCAAGAGATACCCTACAGCACTGAAGTGAGCATTGAAGAGTTTAAGGACTCAGAAAAGATCATTAAAATAAGGGCCATCATTTACGTGGAGAGAGACTCACAAAAAGGAATAATTATTGGAAAAGCTGGGGCTTCACTTAAGAAAGTGGGAACAGAAGCCAGAAAGGATTTGGAAGATTTTTTTAGTAAAAAGGTTTTTCTGGAAACACATGTGAAAGTGGCTGATAACTGGAGAAAGCAAAAGAACAGCTTAAAACAATTTGGCTATACAGACTAAGTAATGACGAACATCGTAGCAATAGTGGGCAGACCCAATGTGGGCAAATCAACTTTCTTTAACCGACTGGTGGAGGAAAGAGAAGCGATAATGGATGATGTTTCTGGAGTAACCCGAGACCGCCACTATGGCTATGCCGAATGGTCAGGAAAGTTTTTCACCATCATCGATACGGGTGGTTATGTTACGGGTTCGGATGACAAATTCGAATCTCAAATAAGAAAACAAGTTGAAGCCGCGATCGAAGATTGCACCGCCATTATTTTTATGGTGGATGGCAGAGCCGGATTGACAGGGTATGACACTGAATTTGCCAATCTTGTGCGCAGGTCCAAGCGACCTATTTTTGTGGCCGTCAACAAAGCCGACACCCCAGATAAAGCTACTCTGGCCACCGAATTCTATGAACTCGGCTTGGGAGAAGTGTATCCAGTCTCTGCCGAAAACGGAAGCGGCACAGGAGAGCTGTTGGACGAGGTGATTAAAACTTTTGAGACCGAAGGAATTGAAGATCCTGATGAAGGCATTCCCAAAATAGCCATAGTAGGAAGACCCAATGTAGGAAAGTCTTCGTTTTTGAATGTGCTATTAGGCGAAGAAAGAAGTATTGTAACCGATGAAGCCGGCACTACCAGAGATGCGGTGCACAGCAGGTACAAAATGTATGGCAATGATTTTATTCTTATCGACACTGCGGGTATCCGGAAGAAAAGCAAAGTCACCGAAGACATTGAGTTCTATTCAGTTCTCCGGTCGTTGAAGGCACTGGAGGAAAGTGATGTTTGTATCATACTCGTTGATGCAGAAAGAGGATTGGAACATCAGGACATTACCATTATCAGTCTTGCACAAAAGCAAGGCAAGGGCATTGTCATCATGGTAAACAAGTGGGACCTCATTGATAAGGACACCAAAACAGCCGATGAGATCAAAAAACGCATGATGGAAAAACTGGCGCCCTCCACCTACATTCCCATCATTTTTGCTTCTGTTTTAACCAAACAGCGCATTTTTCAGGTGATTGAAAAGGCAGTGCACGTATATGAGAACAAAACCAAGAAGATTTCCACATCAAAGCTAAACGATGCATTATTACCAGAAATCGCAAGATATCCACCACCTGCGCTCAAGGGAAAGATGATTCAAATCAAATATATCACTCAGGTGAAGGCCAAAACTCCCTCATTTGCCTTCTTTTGCAATCTTCCCCAATATATCCAGACACCTTACATGAGGTTTCTGGAAAACAAGCTGAGAGCGAAATTTGACTTCGAAGGGACACCCATAAGGCTGTTTTTCCGGAAAAAATAAATTTTTCTTACCTCCCTTCATATTACTATACCGATCATGGTATATTTGCACCCGAATTTAAAACCTGTAAACTATGAAAAAATTAATCGCATTATTAATGGTGTGCGGTTTCGCATTTGCCTTTGTCGCTTGCGGTGGTGGTAAAACTGAATCCACTGAAACTGAGATGACTGAGGACACTGAGATGACTGAAGAGCCAGCAATGGAAGAACCAGCTATGGATAGTGTTGCGTCTGACACAACCAGCATGCAGTAAGATGAATCATTCAATCTAAACGATTGGATAAAGGCTTTAGGTAAAACTAAAGCCTTTTATTTTTTCTATGAACGCTACTTCCGTTTCTCGTATACTATCTGATCATGTTCCACAGGCCTCCTACGGTTATTGTTTTCAACTGTGGAAAAAATTTCAGTTCGAATTTAAACTAAGAAAAAGCAGGGTAACCAAAGTTGGTGATTTCACCTGCTATCCTGGCAAGGTGGCACGTATCACCGTCAATCACGACCTTGATCCTTATCTCTTTTTGATTACCTACATTCATGAGGTGGCACATCTTGAAGTACACCTCGGCTATGGCAACAGGATAGCTTCCCATGGGAAAGAGTGGAAAAAATCCTTCCAACAAATGATGATTCCCGTTATGAATGAAGAAGTGTTTCCCGCTAAACTACTTAGCGGATTACAGAAGCACATGAAAAACCCAAAAGCCTCTACTTTTTCCGACAGCAAATTTACCCAGCTTTTGCGCACCTATGATGAACGTCAAAAGCACGTAGTGCTGCTTTCACAAGTGCCTGAAGGCACCGTTTTTGGCTTTCAGGGTAAGTGGTTTAAGAAGGGTAAACTCAGAAGAACCAGGGTAGAATGTAAAGAGATCAAGACGAAATTAAGCTACCTGGTACCTGCCGATGTGCCTATCCTTATCGGTCAATTGAGCCTTCTCTGAATAAGGGCTTTTACCAAATCAAAAAAACGTGTTGGAACCAATGTTCTCCACTGCGGGATTTGCAAGGTGCCTCCCATATTAATGTAAACATCCAATTTATAACGCTCGAACTCTCGCTGGATAAAATCCGGAAAGTTGACTGCAGCAATCCAACCATCTTCTACCTCCTCAAACCATTCTTCGTAATACAAGTCATCGGACCCGTGGAAGTTGAAAATGTTTTCTCCAATCAAAATAAATTTATTGATTCCTTCCGCGGATAAAGGTTCAATGAGATTTCGCTTCAGCATCATAATGTCATTGTACAATGTATCATTCCACTCTCCGATAAACTCAAGCACAACAAACCCGAGGTCATAATCAGCGAAAAGAATTTTTACATACAACGTTTCTGAACCGAACGAATCCCAGGCGGGGTCTATGTAATAACCATAGATAGTATCACTGTATTGATCGTAGTTATACTCCTTCTCGTAAAAGGGAGATTGCTCATCCTGAGAGGAATCGTAATACTGCAACCAGTTGTAATGGGGTTCAATCTCATGCATTGTTTTCTGCTTCTATGGCCGCTCGCACACTCCCATGTTTTTTTAACAAAGCTGAAGCATGCTCTTCACTCACTCCCAACTCATTCATAATCATTTTTGTTCCCCTATCCACCAGCTTATTGTTACTCAGCTGCATGTCAACCATTTTATTGCCTTTGATTCGTCCCAATTGAATCATAGCAGAAGTCGAAATCATATTGAGCACCAGCTTTTGGGCTGTGCCTGATTTCATTCTGGTGCTACCAGTTACGAATTCAGGACCAACAACAACCTCTATGGGATAGTCCACCAAACTGGCCAACTGACTTCCTTCATTGCAGGTGATGCATCCTGTTAACACTCCATTGCTTTTTGCATCGCGTACGCCACCTATCACATATGGTGTTCTTCCCGATGCAGCAATGCCAACCAATACATCATTTTCAGAAATCTCATGAACAAGCAAATCTTTCCATGCCTGGTTCATATCATCTTCTGCATGTTCCACCGATTTGCGAATGGCTTGATCGCCTCCCGCTATCAAACCAATCACTTTTCCATGGGCCATACCATATGTTGGCGGTATCTCTGATGCATCCAGAATACCAAGTCTTCCACTTGTACCCGCCCCAATGTAAAAAAGCCTTCCTCCTTTTTGCATTTTCCCAACAATTGCCTTTACCAAAATTTCAATAGAGGGAATTACCTTTTGCACCGCCACAGGAACAGACTGATCCTCCTTATTCATACTAGCGAGTAAATCGCCAATACTCATTTTTTCCAGATCATCGTAATGAGAAGAAGATTCTGTTGTAGACACGAGCTAGGTATTTAAATCCTTTTTATGATACAAAGTAAGGCCCGCTATTGGAGTCTCTGAAATGTTTTTCAAGCTAATACCCATGTCATTGGCCACCTGTCGAAGAACATTACTAAAGTAAAAGGCAACTCCTCCGGTAAAGTGAACTTTGACATTGTTATAATTTTCGTATTGCATGATATTCTTTTCAATAAATTCCTTAAAGCCTGAATAGACCAGTTGATAACAATAAGGATCTTTCAAGTGCTGAAAAATAAACCTTGTAAAACTCCCCAAAAAAGCTGCTGGTTTATCTTTTTGATATACTTCACTTAAAATTTCTTCACGATTGAGAGGGAGTCTTGCCTTAAACTGCTCCGCTAATTTTTCAGGCATTTCCTTGCGTATATAATCTTGAATAAAACGCTTACCCATATACGCCCCTGAACCTTCGTCTCCAAGAATCCAGCCAAGGCTTGCGACATTCCTAGTAATTTGATTTCCATCATAACTACAGGAATTGGATCCAGTTCCAAGTATGCATGCAATCCCTTCTTCATCTCCACAGAGCGAACGTGCCGCTCCCAATAAGTCCAAATTAATTTCAATGCGTGCTTCATTAAAGTACTGCGCAATTATACTTCTAACTATTTGCTGATTGTTCGGAGATGACACCCCTGCACCATAAAAATAAACTTCTTTAACCTGCCCTGATAATTGCGGCAGCAGGTTTTCTTCCATTGATTTTTTCAAATCGGACGCTGGTTGATAGTAAGGATTAAACCCCGCCCCATTCGCCTGGTCAATTTTACCGTTATCATGCAAAATCCTCCAATCAATTTTCGAACCTCCACTATCTGCAATCAATATCATCCTTTCAATAAATTGGCTATGGGTTCAAATTTACTAAAAACCTCATCGGTGTGGGGAGCATCATCCAGCTCATCTGTTAAGTCCTGACCGGACCAATGTTCATAGTGTGTACCAGTTTTCCACAGTCTTGAGTAGGTTACGTCATACACCAACCCCTTATAAGCAATCCATACCTCAGGTTTATCCTGACCGTTTCTCAAAGCCAATTGCTGCACTGTAACTGTAGGGAGCGTATCGTTCACTTGGAGGTGATATGGTTAAAATCTTTGATTATGGTATACAAAAATTTAATTGGGGGCAGATCCGTCTGAATACCCAGTAAAGATTTTATTCTTTCCGTAACCACCATCAGTGGTTGTGAATTCCCATGATCCCGATTTACTTCCAGTGCCCTTTGTATAAGTTCAATATCATTTTCCGTTAGCTGAATAACCTGAGTAAATGTGGGCACATATGTTTCTTCAGGCGCAACAAAAATTTCACTGGAAGTTATCTCCTTTTGTTGTATCAGCTTTACAACCGATGTTCCCGCAACCACATCTCCCAGTCTCTGCCCTTTACCTCCCATGGCTACAACTACCACAGCTATTACTCCAGACAAAAAATAATAATCGATGAAGCTGAAAACCCAGCGCATAATATAGTTACCAATCGTTGGTGGCGTTCCATCCAACCTTACAACTTTAATTTTCATTACTCTTTTTCCTGGACTTTGCCCGTTCATGAAAATTTCAAATAGCAAATGGTAAAACAACCAGGGAATACCAAGGGTCATCATCCATATCCACGCCACTTCCATATTGGCATTAACGAAAAGTGCGACTATGAAAATGGTGTAAGCAATTAAAATAAGGCGATCAAGCAAAAATGCGAGTATCCGGTCTCCAACACTTGCTATAGGATATTCTATAAATACGTTTTGCGTTGTTCTGACCTTTATTGACTGCATAGTACCTTTTTATGGGCTTAGAGGTTTGCTTATCCCTTTTAAGAAAAGCACAAAACCGGACGTAAAGTTAATTCAATCGATGAAATGCCAGCTTTCTAATGACTTTTTCACCACAATAAAGTAGATTGGGCGTTCCAAAATCTGACCATCACATGGTGGGCAGTTAATTGATCATTAAAACAATTACTCAAAATGAAATTAATCTATTCCCTACTATGCATTTTTGCTATTGCCCTGAGTGGATGTGAGCAAAAAAAGACTGAAGAGAAAATGACCGATGAAGAAATGCGTTCTTTGGCCGATGAACTGGCTCACCGTTTTATCATTACAGATGGGCACATTGATGTGCCCTACCGGCTAAAAGAAGCAAACATCACCATCACTGCAGAAAATGCCAATATTTTAATCAGTACCGATGAAGGTGATTTCGATTATGAAAGGGCCAAGAAGGGTGGTTTAGATGCACCATTCATGTCCATTTATATACCATCAGATTATCAGCAAAAACCTGACATGGGCAAAATGCTGGCTGACTCTTTGATCAATAATGTGATGGCAATTGCCAGCAATCTACCAGACCAATACGCTCTGGCCAACTCACCACAGGATGTAGAAGCCAATTTTAAAGCAGGCAAAATCTCCCTGCCTATGGGCATGGAAAATGCTGCACCATTTGGTAACGATCTGGCCAATATCAAATATTTCTATGACCGCGGAATCCGCTATGCGACTTTAACCCATGGTAAAGACAATCAAATATGCGACTCCTCCTATGATCCTACTGGTACTCATGGCGGGCTAAGTGAATTTGGTCGTGAAGTTGTTGCCGAAATGAATAAAGTGGGAATCATGGTGGATATCTCCCATGTAGACGATGACACTTTCTATCAGGTAATGGAGCTGTCCAAAGCACCTGCAATAGCCTCTCACTCTTCATGCCGCTTTTTCACCCCTGGGTTCGAAAGAAACATGAATGATGATATGATCAAAGAACTAGGCGCCAAAGGCGGGGTAATCCAAATCAATTATGGTTCATCGTTCCTTGACTCTGCCGTGGTGCAGGCCAACAATGCAAATGATGAAAAACTACAAGCTTTATTAGCAGATGCTGGATTGACGGAGGATGACGCTGATGCGCAACCCATCATTGAGCAATTCAGGAATGACAACCCTAAACACTACGCCACACTGGAGAAAGTAGTTGATCATATCGACCATGTAGTGCAACTAGCAGGTGTAGATCACGTTGGTATTGGAACTGACTACGATGGTGTGGGAGATAGCTTGCCTACGGGACTTAAAGATGTTTCCTCGTATCCAAACTTGATTTTTGAGTTATTGAAAAGAGGATATTCCGAAGAAGACATCGAAAAGATATGCTACAAAAATGTATTTCGAGTATGGAATAAAGTAGCAGAAGTAGCCCAGCAACTTCAAACCAACGGGTAAGAATCATCTTATAAAAAAGTTTCCAAAAGGCTGGAAGTTGGAGGTAAAGATCTTTACCTCTAACTTCCAGCCTTAATTGTTTCTGAACATGCGAGAAGCAAGTTTTATCAAGCAAAATAAACCGAGGTGGGAGGAATTTGAGAAAATCGTATCCCAGCAAAAAGAGGCGTCTCCTGATAAATTGGCTGAGCTTTTTATTCAGATTACGGACGACCTTTCCTTTTCACATACGCAATACCCAAAAAGCAGAACCACCCAATACCTTAACGCACTCGCAAGTAAAATTCATCTTGAGATCTACAAAAACAAAAGGGAGGATAAAAACCGTTTTATTACCTTCTGGAAAATAGAGTTGCCTCACATTATGTATGAGGTAAGGAAACCATTTTTCTATGCATTTTTAATTTTCTTAATAGCAGGAATTATTGGGGGCGTCTCTACCGCCTACGATGACACTTTTGTCAGGCTGATACTTGGTGATGGGTATGTAAACATGACCCTGGAGAATATTAAAAAAGGCAACCCTACGCAGGTTTATTCGGGCTCAGGCCAAATGGAAATGTTCTACCAAATTACACTCAACAATATCATGGTTTCCTTTAGGGTGTTCGTATATGGTTTCTTTGCATCCATAGGCACCGGCTTCTATTTGTTCTACAATGGGCTGATGGTGGGTACATTTCTTATGTTTTTTTATCAGGAAAGCGAGCTAGCACAAGCTTTACCTGTCATTATGCTACATGGCACCGTTGAGTTAACTTCTATCGTTATCGCGGCCGCGGCAGGGTTTACCATGGGAAACAGTTTGCTATTTCCCGGAACCTACTCTCGCCTTGCATCATTTAAGATGGGAGCACTAAAAGGACTTAAAATTGTTGTTGGCCTAGTCCCCTTCTTTATCCTTGCAGGATTCATTGAATCCTTTATCACCCGGTATGCCTTTATGCACTGGAGCCTCAAAGCAATAATAATCGGTGCCTCTGCATTACTTATGATCTATTATTTCATCATTTATCCCATCCAACTAAAACGCAATGAAAGTTTTCACACCGATAGAGTTTCATAAAGCACGGGATTTTAGCAAAAAGATTAACGACACCTTCGAGTTTCTCAAACAAAACTTCGTGCCCCTTATTAAGAGCGTGCTCTTTATAGCAGGGCCACCAGTACTTATGGGCAGTTTGATGATGGGATCATTTATTGGAGACTTCCTCAACCTCTCACAGGACTCCTACACCAATCCCGGTAGCAGTGAAATGGCAGAAAAATATTTTCTCTCCGTCAATTTCTGGCTTCAGATTGTCTTGGCAATGATTTTTTTAATTGTAAGTGGAGTGGCTTCGCTTTCATCGATTAACAATTACATTCTTTTATATGGAGAGAAAAAGTCGAACCAAATAGAAGTCAGTGAGGTTTGGGCGCGCGTGAAGGAAACATTCTGGATGTACCTGGGAACAATGTTTTTCTTTGGACTACTTTTTATGCTCGCTTATATAGTAATGTTGGTGCCTATTTTTGTATTAAGCAGCGTCTCTCCCTTTCTTGTATTCTTTGGTGTAATAGGTTTGTTTGTTGGCCTTATTTATCTCCTGTTCGGAGCTTCACTTACTTTTTTCATCCGTGCTTATGAAAAAGCTGGTTTCTTTGAGGCACTAAGGCGTTCCTTTTATTTGGTAAGCGGAAAATGGTGGAGCACTTTCGGATTGATTTTTATCCTTAGCATGATTGTCTCTACAATGTCTTACCTATTTATTATGCCTTGGTACATTGCAACTATAGTATCAAGTTTGCACAGTGTATCAACAGAAACCTTTCAAGAGCCTTCCTTCAACTGGAAGATCCTTACCCTGGTTTCTTTTACCCTATACTACCTTGCGCAGATGGTGCTTTATTCGATACCTAATGTGGGCATCGCTTTGCAGTACTTCAACCTCGTTGAATTAAAGGAAGCAAAAGGTCTCATGGATGAAATTCAAAACCTGGGTGATACCTCAAACCAGTCACCACAAAGAGAAGAAGACTATTAATGAAGGTTGCCTTTTCAATATGTATTTTGTTGCTGGTATTTCTACCTGACCGCACAATTGCGCAAGATACCTATGTCGATTATGACTCAATAGAATACTATGACTATGCCGAAGAAGATGAAATTATCTATCGCGCTTCCAATGACTCCACAAAGGTTGAAGTAAAAGAATTTGTAACACAGAAAATTACCAGTCTAAAGGCAAATCAGGATTTTCATTATAGAGAACCTCCCACCATGGCTGAAAGTATCTGGGATCGCTTTTGGCAATGGGTAGGAAGATTAATCAGTGCTTTTTTTGAAGGAGCCACCAGCACCAATTGGGGTCGGGTGCTGGTATATGTTGCCGCATTTGTTGGCTTTATGATTATTCTGTTGATGATCTTAAGGGTAAACGCATTCCGCATTTTGTATTCCGGAGCTGACCGCGGCACCATTACTACCAATGTATTTCATGAAAATATCCATGAAATGGATTTTGATAAATTGATTCAAGATGCGCTCGCTCAAAAAAAATACCGCGAAGGTATCCGGTTAGTCTTTCTTCAATCTTTAAAATTGCTGACCGACAAACAGTTCATCCATTGGCAAGCCGGCAAGACTAATCACGATTACGTTGAAGAATTGAACTCCAGTGAGTTAAAAACCAATTTCAACGAACTTAGTTTTTACTTTGATTATGCCTGGTATGGCAATTTTCCAATTAAGGAAGAAGCCTTTGCCAAAACTCAACATCTTTTCCATTCATTGAAACAGAAAACGTCTAATCAATGAAAAAGGACTGGAAGTATATTGTTTATTTATCTGTATTTATCGGCATCTATGTTGTGGTTCAACTTCTTAGCCCAAAAAATCATGATTGGTCCATCTCGCTTTCACACATAGATAAGGATCCTTATGGTACGTTTGTGCTGAATGAGTTGATACCCGAATTGTTTGACTCCATTGAAATCACAAATAAAACAACTTATGAACTATTTGACACAAAAACAGAAAACGCTGCACTGCTAAGCTTATCAACATCATTGAACATGGCAAAGGAAGATACCGAATCGTTACTTCAATTTGTAGCTGACGGAAACACCGTTTTGCTATCTGCTCATTACTTTAATGGAAAACTGGCTGATACACTCAACCTTAGTACCAACGATTATCTGTTTGACAGTAACGGAATAATTGATCAAAGAGATTCTATGACCCTGCGCTTCTCTAATTTATCTTTTGATACCCTGGTCTCTTATAAGTACAGAAGAGACAATATCCATAATTACTTCGATACATACGATTCCTTACGAACCACGGTAATAGGAAGAAATGATTTAGACGAGCCCGTAACGCTACATTTGTCTATCGGGAAAGGTTCGTTGATCCTTAACAGCACTCCGCTTGCCTTTACCAACATCAATATGTTGCACAAAGAGAACTATCGTTTTGTATCTCACTCACTTTCTTACCTCACAGAGAAAAAGTTAATCTGGACAGAATTCTATCACCTTGGACGAATGGAGGCTGGGACTCCGCTACGTTTTATTCTTACCCAGGAACCGCTCACCTGGGCCTATTATATTACCATTATATCTATTCTCCTGCTCATATTATTTGAATCAAAAAGAAAACAACGCGTTATCCCTATCATTCCCCCTGTTGAAAATACAACGTTGGAATTCGCATCCACCATAGGAAACTTATATTTCCAGCGTGGAGATCATAAGAATATAGCAGAGAAAAAAATTGTGTTTTTCTTTGACACTTTAAGAAGCCGCTATCATCTTGATACTACTGCACTCGATGACCTTAGGTACATAGCGCGAAAAACAGGTAATGATGAAAAATCTACTTCAACGCTGTTGAAGAACATTCAGGACATTCAGAAGAAGCAGGAGATTTCTGCTGAAGAACTTATCACACTCAATAAACAAATTGAAGACTTTATAAGAAAATAATATGGAAGAACCAGTTTTTCAAAGCCGTGTCGACTTGACAAATCTTAGCGAGCAGGTAGGCAAAATAAAGAAAGAGATAGGGAAGGTAATTGTGGGCCAGGAGGACATGATTGATTTGTTGATAACAGCCCTTCTTGCCAATGGGCATGTATTGATTGAAGGTGTACCCGGGGTAGCCAAAACATTGACCGCCAAATTATTCTCAAAAATTATTTCAGTTGATTTTTCCCGCATACAGTTTACCCCTGACCTGATGCCCTCTGATGTTGTGGGTACATCTGTATTCAACATGAAAAATTCAGACTTTGAATTTCATCCCGGCCCCATCTTTTCCAACATTGTGTTGATTGATGAGATCAATCGTGCCCCCGCTAAAACGCAGGCTGCGCTATTCGAAGTAATGGAGGAAAGACAAGTCACCGTTGATGGCACAACTCACCCTATGAAAAAACCTTATATGGTTTTGGCTACACAGAACCCGATAGAACATGAAGGCACCTATCGACTTCCGGAAGCCCAGCTTGATCGATTTCTATTTAAAATTGTTGTGAACTACCCCAACCTTGATGAGGAAGTAAACATCATCACTAAACAACACCAGAGGGAAGGATCTCTTGCCGTAGAAGAAGTGACTCCAGTAATTTCTGCAGAAGATATTGCCAGCATAAAAGCATTCACGCAAAAAGTGCATGTAGAAGAACACTTGATAAAATATATTGCACAAATTGTTCAGGAGACAAGAAACAATCCTATGCTCTTTCTTGGTGCTTCACCCAGAGCATCAGTTGCCATTCTAAACGGAGCCAAGGCTTTTGCATTAACACAAGGACGTGATTTCATCAGTCCGGAAGATATCAAAAAAATTGCCATGCCCGTACTCAGGCATCGCATTGCATTAAGTCCTGAAAAGGAAATGGAAGGCATATCACCTGATGTAATTGTACAACAGATTATAGACAAGATTGAGGTTCCCCGATGAAACTCATTAAAAGTATCTTTCTGACCCATCGATTCTTCCAGATGGCCATTTCGCTGGTTATACTTTTCGTGATCAGTTTTGTGGTGCCAGCTACCCTTTGGGTTCCCAAGATTCTTTTCTTTTGTTTTCTCGGTTTTGTTGTCACTGATTTTGTTTTACTCTACCGCGTAAAGAAAGGAATGTATGGGATTCGTTTTACACCAGACAAACTTTCAAATGGAGATGAGAATGAAATCAGAATTTACCTGGAAAATTTTTATGCATTTAAAGTCACCCTTAAAATATTTGACGAAATACCTCACCAATTTCAGCGCAGGGATCTGGAGTTTCAAATTGCACTAGCACCTGGTGAGAATAAAACAATTCCATACTTTCTGAGACCCGTAAAGCGTGGAGAGTATTCATTTGGGGCTGTCAACACTTTGGTCAGTTCACCTCTGGGATTTCTTTCACGAAAATTTTCATTTTCTCAGGATAAAACAGTGCCTGTTTATCCTTCATTTATCCAAATGAGAAAATACGAACTACTGGCCATCAGCAACAGGCTTACTGAAACCGGTATTAAAAAAATAAGAAGGATTGGGCATAACCAGGAATTTGAACTCATCAAGGATTATGTGTCTGGTGATGATTTCAGAACCATCAACTGGAAAGCAACCAGCAGAAGGTCGAGGTTGATGGTCAATCACTTTCAGGATGAGCGATCTCAACAGGTATATTCTTTGATTGACAAGGGAAGAGTAATGCAAATGCCATTCAATGGTCTCAGTTTGCTCGACTATGCCATTAATGCCAGTCTGGTGATCTCGAATATTGCCATTAGAAAGAGTGATAAAGCAGGACTTATCACTTTTCAGGACAAGGTAAATACCATACTCCCTGCCAATCGTCTTAGCAAGCAGATGAACAACATCCTTGAAGGTTTATATAATCAGAAGACAGCTTACGTTGAATCTGACTATTCCAACTTGCATACCATTATTAAAAGAAAAATTTCGCAGCGAAGCTTACTTTTGCTTTTCACCAACTTTGAAACTGTCTTTGCGCTACAGCGCCAACTGCCTTACCTCATCAGCCTGGCCAGACAACATTTAGTAGTTGTTATCTTTTTTGAGAATACGGAATTGAGTGAAATCACCAATCGGGATGCAGAGGGACTAAAAGAGATTTATCACAAAACCATTGCCGAAAGACTTTATCTCGAAAAGAAGCTTATTGTAAAAGAGCTGTTGAGGCATGGCATTCAAGCTTTACTCACCCCGCCAGAAAACCTCACTGTTAACACCATCAACAAGTACCTCGAATTGAAAGCAAGAAACCTGATTTGACCCAAATCTAAGGAGCAGAAAATAGTTTTTAAAAATTGAGAGATTTTATTTGGATTGACCCCAATATCCTGCAAATCATCATTATTTTTGCACCCGATTTATCTAATCCTCCCCTCAATGCCAAGAGATAGAAGTATTCGGTCCGTGCTCATAATAGGAAGTGGGCCCATTATTATCGGTCAAGCATGTGAATTTGATTACGCTGGATCCCAGGCTTCCAGATCATTAAGGGAAGAAGGCATCGAAGTAATACTTATCAATTCCAATCCGGCCACCATCATGACGGATAAGGTGACTGCAGATCATGTGTATCTAAAGCCACTGGAAAAAAAATACATAAAAGAAATTCTTGAAAAGCATCACGTTGATGCTGTCCTTCCCACGATGGGAGGCCAAACTGCCCTCAATCTGTGCATCGACTGCGAGAATGCTGGTATTTGGGAGCACTATGGTGTGAAAATCATTGGTGTGGACATCAACGCCATTGAGACTACGGAAGACAGGGAGAAGTTTCGCCTGAAGATGAAAGAGTTGGGTGTAGGTGTGTGTGAAGGCGCAACAGCAACCTCCTTTCTCGAGGGTAAAGAGATTGCCCAGGAAATTGGATTCCCATTGGTTATCCGCCCTTCATTTACCCTGGGAGGGTCTGGTGGTGGTTTTGTAAAAAAAGCCGAAGACTTTGATGCTGCTCTAAACCGCGGTCTTCACGCCTCTCCTATACATGAGGTATTGGTAGAGCAAAGCATTCTAGGGTGGAAAGAATATGAGCTGGAACTGCTCAGAGATGGAGCTGGTAACATCATTATCATATGCTCCATAGAAAACTTTGATCCAATGGGTATTCATACCGGAGACAGCATTACTGTAGCTCCGGCCATGACACTTCCAGACACGGTGTATCAAAACATGCGTGACCTGGCCATCAAAATGATGAACGGCATCGGGCAATTTGCAGGAGGTTGCAACGTGCAGTTCTCCGTCAACCCGGATAATGACGACATTATTGGTATTGAAATCAATCCGCGGGTATCGCGTTCATCAGCATTGGCCTCCAAAGCCACTGGATACCCTATTGCAAAAATCGCTGCCAAACTCTCCATAGGTTATAATCTGGATGAGCTTAGCAACGCTATTACAGGAAGCACTACTGCTTATTTTGAGCCTACGCTTGACTATGTTATCGTAAAAATACCTCGCTGGAACTTCGATAAATTCCAGGGTACGGATCGCAGACTGGGGTTGCAGATGAAATCTGTAGGAGAAGTAATGGGGATAGGCCGCAACTTTCAGGAAGCACTTCAAAAAGCGTGTCAATCACTGGAGATCAGAAGAAATGGATTGGGTGCAGACGGCAAGGAACTCAACAAACAGGAAGAGTTACTCTATAGCCTTGAAAACCCAAGCTGGAACAGATTGTTTCATATCTATGATGCCATGAAACTCGGCATCTCCATGAAGACCATCCTATCACTTACCAAAATTGACAAATGGTTTTTGCAGCAAATCGAAGAGTTGATTGAACTGGAAAAGGAAATTGAAAAGTTTGAGATCGATACGCTGCCAGTCTCTCTTATGCGCACTGCAAAAGAAAAAGGATATGCTGACAGACAGATAGCACACCTGCTCCAGTGTCTGGAAAGTGAAGTGCACAAGAAGCGCAAGGAAATGAACATCAACAGGGTTTACAAACTCGTTGATACTTGTGCTGCGGAGTTTGAAGCACAAACCCCTTACTACTATTCAACCTTTGATAAGGAAAACGAATCTGTTTCATCCAACAAAAAGAAGGTGATCGTACTAGGGTCCGGGCCGAATCGCATTGGCCAGGGTATAGAATTTGATTACTCTTGCGTGCATGGCGTGCTGGCAGCTAAGGAGTGTGGTTATGAGACCATCATGATCAATTGTAATCCCGAAACTGTTTCTACTGACTTTGATATTGCCGATAAACTTTATTTCGAACCTGTTTTCTGGGAACACATCTACGACATCATAGAGCATGAAAAACCTGAGGGAGTAATAGTACAGTTAGGTGGGCAAACCGCATTGAAACTTGCTGAAAAGCTAGAAAAGTACGGTATTAAGATAATGGGTACTTCTTTTGAGGCCTTGGATCTAGCAGAAGATCGCGGAAGTTTTTCTTCCTTACTTAAGGAAATGAATATCCCTTACCCTGAATTTGGTGTGGCCACCAATGCTGATGAAGCGTTGGAAGTTTCGAAGGGAATCGGCTTCCCGCTTCTGGTAAGACCATCGTATGTACTGGGAGGCCAAAGCATGAAGATTGTGATCAATGAAAAAGAATTGGAGAATCACATTCTTGACATCTGGAAACATCTTCCCGAAAACAAAGTATTGCTGGATCACTTTCTTGATGGTGCCATTGAAGCAGAAGCTGACGCATTGTGTGATGGAGAAAACGTTTACATCATAGGCATCATGCAGCACATTGAGCCGGCAGGGATTCACTCTGGCGATTCTTATGCGGTTTTACCTCCTTACAATCTGGGAGATTTTGTCATCAAGCAAATTGAAAACTACACGCAAAAAATTGCTGTCGCACTGAAAACGGTTGGTCTTATCAATATTCAGTACGCCATTAAGGATGATAAGGTGTATGTTATTGAGGCTAACCCGAGAGCATCACGAACAGTGCCATTCATTTGCAAGGCATACGATGAGCCGTACGTCAACTATGCCACTAAAATTATGCTTGGCGAGAATAAAGTAACGGATTTTGAATACAACCCTACAAAAAATGGGTATGCCATTAAGGTTCCGGTATTTTCTTTCAACAAATTTCCGGATGTCAATAAAGAACTGGGGCCCGAAATGAAGTCAACTGGTGAAGCGATTTACTTTATCGATGACTTGTTGGATGACTATTTCTTGAACATTTACGCAGAGAGAAACCTATACCTTAGCCGATGATGGAATAGAGATCGTGAACAAAGATCCTTTCTCTAACTCTGAATTCATTTCTATTTTCCCATTGAGTTTCTCTATGGCCTCTTTTAAAATATAAAGGCCAAGGCCCGACCCTGTTGAGTTGTTTGAGCCGCGGTAAAACATTTCGAATATTCTCCCCTGAGCTTGAGGAGCTATCCCCTCTCCATTATCCTCTATTTTAATTTGAGTGTATTCGCCCATTTCAATTGAAGATATGCTGATAAATGGCTTATGTTCCGCATCCAACTTCTGGTATTTAATAGCATTTGATATCAAATTACTCAGAATGACTTTCAGAAGAAACTTGTCAGTTAAAACTGACTCAGAAGCAAAATCAAACCTGAATTCTATTTTTTCGAAATTGTCAAGGTATTTAAAATCCTCAATCAACTCTTTCACCACTACCTCCAGATGGATTTCCTCCGATTGTAATTCCTTCCTGTTAGTCCTTGAATAGTCCAGCACCTCAGCAATAAAAGATTCAAGTTTATTAATACTCATATCTATTTTAGACAAATAAATAATGCTTTGCTCTGGAGAGTTTTCCATGCGACTTAGGTTCACCAGACCCTTTATCGATTTTAAAGGTGCGCTGATATCATGAGACAGACTATAAACAAAGCGATCAAGTTCAGAATTGGTTTTAGTCAATTGAATATTAGTCCTCTCCAATTCCTTTTTTTGCTCCGTCAACTTATACTCAATCTTCCAAAGATCTGATATCACCCTCCCAATCAACGAAGATGAAATTATCATTGCAAGCATACCGAGGTGTACACTCACCGATTTCGTTGATCCTTTGGAAGCCAAAATGATATCGGCAAAATCCAGAACAGGGAGAATATAATTCAGAATGAAAATGATACAGTTAATCAAAATGACTGTTGCAAACCCACGTTGAATACCGACAATGATTGAAATAACTCCATAGATATACCAGTAGGCATCAAAGTCTACGAAAAAAATCATGGCCACAAATCCAGATACAATTACCCAAAACTGTACTGCTTTGGGATTGCGTTGCTCCAGCGAAACTGAAGCGAATGGTTTTGCAATAATGAACTTGAAGCTCTCTTCTTTGGGTGCAAAGAAGTAAAGCAAAGGTGTAGCAATAGTAATGATAGTAAGAAAATCGGCAAGAAAAATCAGAGAGACAACATAGAAGTCCCTATTCACGAAAGTATAGTGATAGGTAAAAAGAGAATTGATTAATACGGGAACAAAAACACCCAAAAGAACAAACCGGATAAAAGAATCCGTTGAACTTAGCATATCCCTCAACCCCTCATTATTGGTTCTTTTATAAAGAAACCAGGAAGCATAAGTCATTATGGGAGCATGAGAGGCAATTAATGCTATCCTTAACCAACTACCAGAAGCTCCCCAAAGAAGAAGTGTAACTATCTCATTGATAAAAATGATAGAAAGCATTCTTGGGCCATACCAATACAATAGAATTATTGCAAAGGGTGTAGGTAGGTAAAGCAGTACCGAATCGGTAAAATTTCTTAAAAAGTAAGAACCATAGGAGATAGAAACTAAAAATGCCAGCAGCAATGGCCAGGCCCACCATACCCACTTTGCGGGAACGGATTTTATCGGTTTCAAAGATTCACTCAAATTCATCTGCACCACTTTGACATTAAGCCTGAGCCAAATTATAAGGTTTTGGCGAAAAAACACTTTTTCCCTTGAAACCATTACCTTTGATTATCAGTTTTAACATCATAGAGGAGAAGAAAAATGTTGAAATTCTTATTAATTATTGCGATTTCGATTTATGTGCTATCAAAGTTTAGTAGGTTATTTTTTGGATTGGGCACGCCCTCTTCCCAAAGACGAACTTATCAAAGACCCTCTGATGGCAATGTAAATGTTAATAGCACTTCCCATAAAAGCAGAAATAAATCCGATATCAAGGGTGGTGAGTACGTGGACTACGAGGAAGTGAAATAAGCATTGATGCGAATTCACTTTCATAAATATCAAGCCACTGGTAATGATTTTGTGTTGATCGATAACCGGTCTGTAAAAAAATCTTTTTCAGAGGAAGAAATCAAAAAAGTTTGCGATCGCAGGTTTGGCGTAGGAGCTGATGGTCTTATTCTGCTGGAACATGCTGATGAAGGCGACTTTAATATGGTCTACTACAACAGTGACGGCACTCAAAGCTTGTGTGGAAATGGCTGCAGGTCAGCTGTGGAGTTCGCCTCTTCACTTGGTCTTATTGACAAAAACACTTCCTTTAACGCTTTTGACGGTTTACATCAGGCATCCATTTTAGAAAATGGAACCGTACGTTTGAAGATGAATGATGTTAGCGGCATCAAAAAATTAAACGATGCCTACTTTATGGATACTGGTTCTCCTCATTATGTGAGGTTTGTAAAGGAATTGGACAAGTTTAACGTGGTAGATGACGGACGTAAGGTCAGAAACAGTGATATGTTTATGCCAGGCGGCACCAATGCCAATTTTGTTGAATTACTTCCCGACAACACCATCGCTGTAAGAACTTATGAAAGGGGCGTAGAGGATGAGACCCTTTCTTGTGGCACGGGTGTGACTGCCGCTGCCATTGCTGCCTCCCTTTCGGGCTATTCATCTCCCGTTATGATCAAAGTAAAGGGGGGAAATTTAGCAGTAGAATTCAAGGCTGGCCCTCCGGATACAGGTTTGGCAGCTGATGGCAATATCTCGGCCACTTTTGTCGATATTTTCCTTATCGGGCCTGCCAAAATGGTATTTGAAGGCGACTTGGAACTATAATTGCACCCCTGAAATCCTTAACTTTGCACTCCTTTTGATGGTGATTTGGCTCTTCTAATGCCCCATCCATCCGGGAATGTTTATTTATCATTTTTTCTATGCTGAAATTTATTGCAAAGATCTTAGGCTCAAAGTCTCAAAAAGACGTCAAAAGCACCATGCCGCTGGTAGAGAAAACCAAGGCAGAAGGCGAAAAACTACTTTCTATTTCAAATGACGAGCTACGAGGTAAGACGGAAGAACTCCAAAACCGAATTGATCAAAAGCTAAAACACATTGACGATAAGTTGGCTGAATTGCATCAGCGAATATCTGATCACCCCGAACTCGACCTCAACGAAAAGGAGTCCATTTTCGCGGATATTGACAGAATTGAGAAAGAAAGAAATACTGAGCTGGAAGTGGTTTTGATGGAAGTACTCCCTGAGGCTTTTGCGATTGTGAAAGAGACCGCCAGGCGCTTTAAAGAAAACGAAGAGTTGGAAGTGACTGCCCAGGATTTTGATAGGGTAATGGCCGCCACACATGAAAACGTAACTATAAAGGGAGAAAAAGCACTTTGGAAAAACCATTGGTTGGCTGCAGGAAACGTAATCAAATGGGATATGCTACATTACGATGTCCAAATCATCGGGGGCATCGTACTTCATCAAGGAAAAATCGCTGAGATGGCTACAGGTGAAGGAAAGACCCTGGTAGCTACCTTTCCTACGTTTTTAAATGCACTTGCCAGAAGAGGAGTCCATATTGTAACGGTAAACAATTATCTGGCACAACGAGACAGCGAGTGGATGGCGCCACTGTTTCAATTTCATGGACTTACGGTAGACTGTATTGATAAGCACCAGCCCAACTCTCCCGAAAGAAGAAGGGCCTATGAAGCTGATATTACCTACGGCACCAATAACGAATTTGGTTTTGACTACCTCCGCGACAACATGGCTCGCGACCCTGAAGAGCTGGTACAACGAAGAGGCCATCACTATGCCATGGTGGATGAGGTGGATAGCGTTCTGGTAGACGAAGCAAGAACTCCATTAATTATTTCTGGTCCTATCCCCAAAGGAGACGAGCATGAGTTTTACGATTTGAAACCTCGTGTTCACAAAATTGTTGAAGCTCAGAAAAAATTAGTAACACAACTTTTAAATGAGGCCAAAAAAGCCATCGCTGAAGGGAATGACAAAGACGGAGGACAAGCGTTATTCCGTGCCTTTCGTGGTATGCCTAAGCACAAGCCAGTTATAAAATACCTTAGTGAAACCGGCATCAGAAATATTCTCCAAAAAACGGAGAACTTTTATCTTCAAGACAACAAGAAGATGATGCCAGAGGCAGACAAACCTCTGTTCTTTACCATAGATGAAAAGGACAATACCATTGATCTTACTGACAAAGGATTAGATCTGATCACAGGTGAAGGCGAGGATCCAAAGTTTTTTATTCTTCCTGAAATTGGTATTGAGCTGGACAAAATTGAAAAGAATGAAAGTACTACCAGCGAAGAGCGTTTTCAGAAAAAAGAAGAATTAATAAGGGATTATACAGCCAAGGCACAACGCATTCACAGTATCAATCAGTTACTAAAAGCCTATACTTTGTTTGAGCGAGATACGGAATACATCATTGTTGATGGAAAGGTTAAAATCGTAGACGAGCAAACAGGCCGTGTATTAGATGGTAGAAGATATTCTGATGGTTTGCATCAGGCGATCGAAGCAAAAGAAAATGTGAAGGTGGAAGATGCAACCCAAACGTATGCCACCATTACCCTTCAAAACTACTTCAGAATGTATCACAAGCTGGCCGGTATGACAGGTACTGCCGAGACAGAAGCAGGTGAGCTTTGGGATATCTATAAACTGGATGTGGTGGTAATCCCTACCAACAGGCCCATCGTCAGAGATGATATGGATGATTTGGTTTTCAAAACTGTAAGAGAAAAATTTAATGCAGTAGTAGATGAAATTGTGAAACTCACAGATGCAGGAAGACCTGTACTGGTAGGTACCACATCTGTTGAGATCTCTGAGCTGATCAGCCGAATGCTCCAATTAAAAAAGATCAAGCATCAGGTATTGAATGCAAAACAACATCAAAAGGAAGCCGAGGTAGTTGCTGAAGCCGGAAAACCAGGGAGCGTAACCATTGCCACCAACATGGCGGGTAGAGGAACAGATATAAAACTTTCTCCCGAATCTAAGGACGCTGGTGGATTGGCTATTCTTGGAACGGAACGCCATGAATCAAGAAGGGTAGATAGACAGCTTCGAGGTAGAGCAGGTAGACAAGGAGATCCAGGATCGTCTAAGTTTTTTGTCTCGCTGGAAGATAATTTGATGCGTTTGTTTATGCCGGAGCGTATTGCCAGAATAATGGATAGACTTGGCCTTAAAGAAGGCGAGGTAATCTCCCACTCGATGGTAACCAACTCCATTGAAAGAGCGCAAAAAAAGGTAGAGGAGAACAACTTCGGTATTCGTAAGCGTTTGTTGGAGTATGACAACGTGATGAACTCGCAACGTGAAGTAATCTATAAACGAAGAAAGAACGCTTTGTTTGGTGAACGCCTGAAGCTGGATATTCTTACCATGCTTTATGATACCTGTGAAGATATTGTGGTCAATGGAAAAGCTGGCAACAACTTAGATGAATTCAAACTTAATATAGTGAGTCTGCTTGGGTTTGATTTTACAGTTAATGAAGAAGAGTTTAAGAAAACGGATGTAAGTCAGTTGTCGGAGAAACTATATGATGAAGCCCTAAAACATTACGAGCAGAAAAATAAAAGTGTTGCTGAAAAAGCCCTTCCGGTTATCACTGAAATCAATAAAACACGAGGGGCTACGATTGAGAATATTTTAGTACCCTTCACCGATGGTGTGAAACAAATTGGGGTTGCTGCAGATTTAAAAAAGTGTGTGGCAACGAATAACGCTGAGTTGATTCAGGCCATGGAAAAAATGATTACACTGGCAATCATCGACCAGCAGTGGAAAGAGCATCTCCGCGATATGGATGACCTAAAACAGTCGGTACAGAATGCCGTATACGAGCAAAAGGATCCATTGCTTATTTATAAATTTGAAGGATTCGAGGCCTTTAAACGCTTTATAGCCAAGGTAAATGAGGAGACCATTTCATTCCTGATGAAAGCTGAAATTCCTGTGCGAGAACCTGAGCAAGTGCAAGAGGCCAGATCTCAACGCAGAGAAAGACTCAAAGAACAAAAGGATGAATCCAGGTCCTTGCTTCAGGGCGGACAACAACAAGGCCAGCCTCAGGGCGGACAACGAGCCGTTGAAGAAAAGGTGCAGCCGGTAAAATCTGAAAAGATTGCTGGAAGAAATGACAAAGTGAGTGTTCAGTATACAGATGGAAAAGTGTTGAAAGACGTGAAGTTCAAAAAAGTGGAGGATGATGTGAAGAATGGAAAATGTATAGTAATAGAACAATAGTGATGGCACCACATAAGTTAATTATTGGTATGAAAAAATATGCTATGAATCTCAGCCTTGCCCTGTTGATCCTGCAAGTTTCATGTATTGCACAACAATCAGGCATGAACTCAACGGATGATGCTTATGCCGAGGACCTTACTTTGGTACGGCCTGTATATGAAGCAGAGGATAATGACACTATTGAGATGCAGACTCCGGAACCTGAGCATACACCAGTTATTGCTGCAACCCACACTGTTAATACCAAAGTAGATATGGTATTAGACAGCCTTGACAAACTGAATCAAATAAGGCGGTTTGTTGACGGGTTCACCATACAAATTTATTCTGGCCCAAAACGAGAAGATGCGCTTGGCGCTAAGGCAAAAATGGTAAAAGCATTAGGTGATGACCTTATAGCAGATATTCAATATACTCAACCAAAATTCAGGGTTACCGTGGGCAAGTACTTTACAAAACTGGAAGCCCAAAAAGACCTGATGACCTTGAGGGAATATTTCTCTAACGCTATACTCATCCCCGAAAAAATTCCAATCAAATAGATCAATTCGTAATTTTTCTCTGGTTAATATTTTGACGTAACTTGCCTGATGCCTTTACTCAATTCAATCAAGCAACTTTCTTCAACTTACTTTGATGACACACAAGCCATCAGAAGACATTTGCACGCCAACCCTGAACTCTCATACAAGGAATTTAACACCGCAAAATTTGTCGCAAAAAAATTGACTGAGTATGGTCTCACTCCTACAGAAGGCATTGCAGAAACAGGAGTGATTGCATTGATCGAGGGGAAAAACCCCTCCAGTAAAATCATCGCTCTCCGTGCAGATATGGACGCTTTGCCTATCCAGGAAACCAATGAAGTTGCGTACAAATCAACAATACCGGGCGTCATGCACGCTTGCGGGCATGATGTGCACACTTCATCCTTGCTTACTGCCTCCAGAATTTTGTTTGAATTAAAAGACCAGTTTGAAGGAACTGTAAAACTTATTTTTCAACCTGGAGAAGAAAAAAATCCAGGTGGCGCATCTTTAATGATTAAGGATGGCGTTTTAGAAAACCCAAAACCTGCCAACATCATTGGGCAACATGTTATGCCACTTATCCCCGTTGGCAAGATTGGATTCCGTGAAGGGATGTACATGGCCAGTTGTGACGAAATCTATCTTACAGTAATCGGGAAGGGAGGTCACGGTGCTGCACCTGAACTGGCCATAGATCCTATCGTTATTGCTTCCCATATTATCATTGCCCTGCAACAAATCATCAGCAGAAATGCCAGTCCTAAGCAACCTACTGTACTCACTTTCGGAAATATTATTGGAAAAGGGGCGACTAACATTATTCCCAATGAAGTAAAAATAGCAGGTACCTTCAGGGCGATGGATGAAGAGTGGAGAGCATCTGCATTAGCCAAAATAAAGAAAATGGCGGAAAGCATTGCAGAAGGAATGGGTGGCAAATGTGAGGTGGAAATATCAAAGGGTTATCCCTATCTGGAGAATAACCCAGAACTTACAAAGAGGATTAAATCTGCAGCTGCTCAGTATGTAGGGGAAGAAAATGTTGTGGATATTGATATTACAATGGGTGCTGAAGATTTTTCTTATTACTCCCAGGTAATCCCTGCCTCCTTCTATCGGTTAGGCACCAGAAACGAAGCCAAAGGAATCACTTCCTATGTGCACACGCCTACCTTTGACATTGATGAAGATGCGCTAAAAATTGCCCCCGGCATAATGGCTTGGATGGCCATTCAGGAGCTATCGCTCTAGATTTCAATTTATTCAATTTTATTTGGTGGGCCGCGCGCTTGATTATCTTTACAGGGTATGACTCAACAAGAGGGACACAAAAATTTAAAAAAAGCAAAGTGGAGCCATTACCTCAAAAACGCGGGTTATATTCTCCTCGCTCTGGTCATTTTCCTTTTTGCTTTGGATCTCATGATCTCGTCTCTTCACCAGCTAAGCAAGACTGCCGTAGAAACGATTCTAATAGCCACTTCAAACCCTTTTACAGCACTGTTCATTGGTCTCCTTGTTACGGCTATCATACAAAGTAGCTCAGCAGCTACATCAATGATAGTGGCTCTTGTCGCCTCTGGTGCCATCACTCCTGAAAGTGCTGTCCCGATGATAATGGGCGCCAATATTGGCACGACCATCACCAGCACATTGATTTCTTTAGGTTTCATAGCCAGGAAGAATGAATTTATGAGAGCTGTATCGGCAGGTACTTACCACGATTTTTTCAATATTCTTACCGTAAGCCTCCTTTTTCCCTTTGAATATTACTTTGGATTCCTGTCAAGTTTGTCTCATCAAATTGCACTACTTTTTACCATCGAAGCTTCCGGCTCTGCAGCACAAGAATTCTCAGGGCTGGACGTTAAGCCTTCATTTTTAGTACAACATTTAATCGAATTAATCAGTAACGGATTTGTTTTGATCATTCTTTCTTTTGGTCTTTTATTTGGCTCCGTTCTTTTTTTTAGAAAAGTACTCACCGATTTATTGGGATTAGACTCTGAAAATAATGTTCAGAGGTTTTTATTTAACAACCGATTGAAATCTTTTGGGTGGGGGCTCGTCACCACAGCCACCATTCGCTCCAGCACTATTACTACCTCTCTGGTAGTTCCATTGGTTGCAAAAAAGGTTGTCACTTTGCGAAGTACAGCACCCTTTATACTCGGAGCCAACATAGGAACAACCATAACGGCTTTTATAGCTGCCATTTTTAATCCCAACGGAGCAATTGACATCGCTATAACCCACTTCCTAATAAATTTCTTTGGAGTGGCCATGTTCTTGTTTCCACCTTATCTGAGGGAATTACCATTATTCCTTTCATTGGGATTGGGTAAACTAACAAGAAAATACAGGTTGGCCGGGTTTCTATATATTCTTTTGATATTCTTCGTAATCCCGTTTCTTCTCATCTATTTTTACAAAGGTTTGAGTTAAATCCATAGGTATTTTGAAAGTATAATGGAATAAAGTCTGCTTTATAGACTTCTATTACGAAAAGAATATCTAATCTAAAAAGTCGTTAAATTGCTATATTGCCATTTGAAAGATGGAAGGAATTAAAGACACTATATTAAAATTCTTAAGAATAGATAACCTCGCCACCAATGTGACAGGCTATGTGGAGACCAGAGTCAAACTGCTTAAGCTTGAAATTAAAGATGATGTGGCGAAAGTGCTCTCTAAAGGTCTTGCACAGGCAACCATTATTTTCTTTGGGTTCCTCTTTCTTATTTTCTTTAGTATAGGAATAGCACAGTATCTCAACACTTTGTTTACCAACTCCTTTGAAGGGTATTTAATTGTATCTGGCTTTTACCTGATTTGCTTTTTGTTATTTCTGGTTTTTAGAAAGCCATTACATAGAATATTTGAAGCCTACTTTTCTGATTTGATCAATAAGAACGAGGAGTAATTGTTATGAGCCTTCTGGAAAAATCTGATATCGAAAAACAAAAGCTGAAGAAAGCTTCGGCTATGTATAAAAGCGAACTCGAAAACGAGATCAAATCCATTTCTAAAAGCACGGAAAAGGTAGTTACTAACGCTTTGTTTATAGGGGGTGCTTTAGCCTTGACTTATTTGGCGGTATCACAATTCGCAGGATCAAAGTCGAAAAAAAAGAAATCTAAACACCGCAAAGAGGAAAATGGCGAAGAAGTAAATGAAAGCTATGAATCTTCCTCTCCAACAGTACTCTCACAAGTTGGAGATATAATAATCACGCAGGCAACCATGGTTTTATTGGAGTTCGCCAAAGAAAAGCTTTCAGAGTATTTGCATAGCAGAAAGGATACAGATGAGAATTCTTGATTCACTGACCGAGAAAAGTAAACTTGGGAAAAAATCAATTGGCGTATTAATTGATCCTGACAAAATTGAAGACAGCACCAAGCTCAGGCACCTTATCAATTTAGCCAACGAAAACTGTGTTGATTATTTTTTAGTTGGCGGCAGTCTTATTACTTCCACAAATTTATCTGAGGTTATCGCTCACATAAAAGAATCTGTAACTATTCCTGTACTTATTTTTCCGGGAAGTTCTATACAGATTGATCCAGGCGCAGATGCTATTTTATTTTTATCTCTAATTTCGGGTAGAAACCCTGATCTATTAATCGGTCAACATGTGGTGGCTGCGCCCATTTTAAAAAATACTCAACTTGAAATTATCCCTACCGGGTACTTACTTATCAACTCGGGCAAGACAACGTCAGTAGCCTACATTAGTAACACTACACCTATTCCAGACGACAAATATTCACTTGCAGCATGCACTGCCCTTGCCGGTGAAATGTTGGGTTTAAAACTGATGTATTTAGATGCCGGAAGTGGGGCCGAAAAGGAAATCAGTTCGAGAATGATAAGCGCTATTCGCAAGTCAGTAAAAGCACCGTTAGTAGTGGGTGGCGGAATTGACACCCCCCGCAAGGCCCTTAATGCTTTAGAGGCCGGAGCAGACATGATTGTTATTGGCAACGCCCTTGAAAAAGAGCCCAATCTACTTATTGAGATTTCAGAAAAGGTCTACGATTGGAATCAGGCCATCGAGACCAATCAGTAATTTACCTCAGTATCTCCCTTGAAATTACCATGCGCTGAATCTCCGAGGTTCCCTCATAAATCTGAGTAATCTTGGCATCGCGCATTAATCTCTCCAC
The DNA here is from genome assembly GCA_039971015.1 of Cyclobacteriaceae bacterium. Classification (GTDB taxonomy): domain Bacteria; phylum Bacteroidota; class Bacteroidia; order Cytophagales; family Cyclobacteriaceae; genus ELB16-189. The sequence goes on along the minus strand of JBDVKV010000027.1, from coordinate 349,825 downwards.
ATGATACTCTTTTACATACCCATACCCACCGTGTATTTGCACAGCTTCGCTGGTTACTTCCTGAGCAATTGATGAGGCAAACAATTTTGCCATAGCAGCAGCCTTCACAAAATTCTTTTTCTGATCTTTCAAAAACGCTGCTTGCCAAATCAACAGCCTTGCTGCATCAATTTTTGTAGCCATATCCGCCAGTTTAAATTGAATGGCCTGATGCTCAGAAAGATGTTTATTAAATGCTTTGCGTTCTTTAGAATATTTCAAAGCCAATTCATAAGCTCCGGTAGCGATTCCTAATGCTTGTGATGCAATTCCAATTCTACCACCATTCAATGTGGTCATCGCAAATGTAAATCCAAACCCATCTTCACCTATTCTGTTTGCCTTTGGCACCTTTACATCTGTGAACATAAGTGAGTGTGTATCTGACCCCCGGATTCCCATCTTGTCCTCTTTCTTACCCACTACAAAGCCTTCCATGTCCCGCTCCACAATCAAGGCATTGATGCCTTTATGCTTTTTAGCTGCGTCTGTTTGTGCAATGACTATGTATACGCTGGCACTATTACCATTGGTAATCCAGTTCTTCGTTCCGTTGAGCAAGTAATAATCTCCCTTGTCTTCTGCAGTTGTTCTTTGACTTGTGGCATCAGAACCCGCCTCAGGTTCTGACAAACAAAAGGCTCCTATTTTTTCACCAGCCGCCAGCTTTTTTAAATATTTTTCCTTTTGTTCCTCTGTGCCAAACTGCTCTATTCCCCAACATACCAACGAGTTGTTTACTGACATACAGACTGAAACAGAAGCATCTATTTTTGAGATTTCTTCCATCGCCAATACGTAGGATATGCTGTCCATACCTCCTCCGTTATACTTTGGATCCACCATCATTCCCATAAAACCAAGCTCACCCATTTTCTTTATTTGCTCCGCTGGGAATTTCGCCTCAGAATCTCTCTCTATTACTCCTGGCAGCAGTTCTGTATTAGCAAATTCGCGGGCTGCATCCCTTACTGCAATTTGCTCTTCGGTCAGTTCAAAATTCATTAGTTGTGGTTTATAAAGCCTTAACAAAAAAAACAGGCCTGAGTTTAACTCAGGCCTGCAATTTAATCGATTTTAGCTTAAACACATTAATCTCTGCTACCGCCCAAAAACATCATTACCCAGAAAAGTAAACTTGCCAGTGCTCCAATAGCAGCTACCAGATAGGTTTGGGCAGCTGTATCAAGAGCATCTTTTGCCATGGCGTGCTCACTGGAATTAACAATGCCGCGTTGCTCAATCCACGCCAAAGCCCTTTTACTTGCATCATATTCTACCGGTAACGTTACAAAAGCAAATGCGGTGAAAACAAGATTACAACCTACAATTAATAAAATAGCAGTTGGCAGCGCATTGTAAACAAAAGCACCTCCAAAAAATAAAGCCAACATTACAAACTGTTGAATGGTACCGCTGATATTTTGTAGCGGAACCATAGCGGATCTAAACCCAAGCATACTATAGGCTGTAGCATGCTGCACTGCGTGGCCGCATTCATGGGCAGCAACAGCTGTAGCTGCTGCGTTCCTTCCGGCATAAACACCTTCACTTAAGTTCACCGTTTTGTTGGCAGGATTGTAATGATCTGTAAGTTCTCCGCTTACGCAAGTCACCTTAACATCTTGAATACCGCTGTCGGCCAACATCAGTCGGGCCACGTCAGCACCGGTCAAATCTTTGGCCAACTGTATTTGTGAATACTTTTTGAATTTATTCTTGAGTCTGGAACTCACGATCCAACTCAACAACATAAAGAACCCTATGATCACATAGTATAGCATCATAATCTTATCAGTTACTTTTTTTAATCTTCTCTATTATACGTGAAGTTGAATAACCAGATACAAAATCAATGGTTTTTACTTCACCTCCATTTTTTTTCACAACTTCCGCGCCAACGATATTTTCTGCCAAATAGTCACTGCCTTTCACAAGAACATCAGGAATCAGGCTGGAAATCAATTCTAAAGGAGTGTCTTCGTCAAACAAAACCACCATATCCACAAATTGAAGTGAGGATAAAATCCTCGCTCGGGAATTTTGATCCTGTATAGGTCTTTCTGGTCCTTTAAAACGACTCACCGAATCGTCCGTGTTTAAGCCTATCACTAACCGATCCCCCAAACCCGCTGCTTTTTCCAGATAGTCGACATGACCCAAGTGAAGAATATCAAAACATCCATTTGTGAAAACGACCTTTAGACCTTGATTGCGCCATTCTTCCACCTGGGCTTTGGCTTGAGCTAAACTTTTAATCTTGTTAATCATTTTCTCCATCGTACTATCCAATAGCTTACTATCAAAGATACTACACCCCCGACAATCATAATAAAAGTTTGCCAGGCATGAAAAATAAATACGAATGCTATGGCTTCGCCTTTGGGCAAATTATAAAGCATAACTAATCCAAGGGGAACGATGGTATGGTAAGAGCCAGCACCGCCAGGCAGGGGAGCCGCCATTGCTATTGCACCCATGGTAAACAGGGTCAATACCGCACTAAATTCAAGGACCTGGGTTTCCGGAAATGCAATAATCACGAAATAGCTCATTACAAAATAAAGCACCCAGATGAGGATAGAAATAATGACGAAAGCGAAACTATTCTCCAGTTTAAAAACAGCCAGCAAACCTTCCTTAAACCCGAGCACAATCTTCTTTAGCTTTTCATTTCTACGAAAGAAATAAATAGCTGCAATCAACCCTCCTAATCCAATTCCGCCAATAATAAGCCATTTGTAAATGCCACCGCCAGAAGAAAAAGGCAACGTATTCATGAAAGCCATCAGCTTGTCCCACTCTACAATAAACGATAGGCCTATAAGAATAATTAGACAAAGCACATCCACTACCCGCTCAGCTACTACAGTTCCAAAAGAAACTTCTACAGGAGTCTTTTCGAGCTTTAGTAAATTATAACAACGAGAAATTTCCCCACCTCTTGGGACAGCCAGATTCACAAGGTATCCGATCATCAATGAAAGAAAACTATTGCCAAGACTCACCTTATTTCCAGTTGGCACCAATAGCATTTTCCATCGATAGGCACGGAGCAAATGACTTAATATTGCCACTACACCCATTACGATCAAATACCACTTGTTGGATTGTTCCCAGGTTTTCCATATAAACTCCCCTTTGCTTTCACCCTCTACATCAGGAATGCTTTTAAGGGACAGCCACAATAAACCTGCTGCTAGTGCAAACATGCCAATGTACTGAAGAGTACTTTTTAATTTTGAATTCACATTAATCAGTTAAGCCTGTTCGCTTCGTCTGGAAATATAACAGACGGCTTAAATGATTTGGCCTCCTCCCATTCCATAGAAGCATAAGATATGATTACAACCAAATCGCCCACCATTGCCTTGCGCGCTGCCGGGCCATTTAAACAAATTATTCCGCTATCTCTTTCTCCCTTTATCACGTAGGTTTCCAAACGCTCTCCATTGTTGATATTCACCACCTGCACCTTTTCTCCCTCTATCAAATTGGATTCTTCCATCAGCTTCCCATCGATGGTAATACTGCCTACATAATGCAATTCAGCCTGTGTTACTTTGGCCCTATGAATTTTTGATTTTAAAACCTCTACTCTCATTTACTCAATCACTTAACAACATGTTATCAATCAACCTGACATCATTAACAAATACAGCAATCAAAAGAATTCCATTTTGATAATCATTCTCCCTTTCTAGTTGCTGTAAAGTTTTTTTATTGGCCAGTTCAAAGTATTCTAGTTTTAGCCCTTGATATTGTTCTGCCCTGCTTTCAGCCTCAGTTTTGATTGTAGAAAAAGGGACACCTTTCAAAAGCCGATCCTTAGCATCCTTTAACGTATCATAAAGAAATAAAGCATTCTTTTTATCCTTTTCGCTCAAACGCTGATTGCGTGAAGAGAGGGCTAAACCTGATTCCTCTCTTACGATGGGAACACTGAGAAGTTCTATTGAAAATTTTAATTCATCCCTTAGCCTGCTGATCACCTGAAACTGCTGGTAGTCCTTTTGCCCAAAATAGGCCCGGTCGGGTTGAACAATATTGAAAAACTTAGACACCACCAAAGCCACACCGCTGAAGTGGCCGGGCCTGAATTTACCTTCAAGAACCTTGTCCAATGGACCAAAATCGAAAGTCATCGATTGATCCGCTGAATACATTTCTGCATTCTGCGGAGCAAATAATACATCACATCCTTCCGCTCGTAGCAATTTGATATCAGCCTCCCGTGTACGAGGGTATTTATCCAAATCCGCCTGGTTATTGAATTGAGTAGGGTTGATGTAAATAGAGCTGACGGTAACTTCGTTTTCAGCCTTGGATGCACGAATTAGGGCCAAATGCCCCTCATGGAGGGCTCCCATGGTAGGAACCAGTCCGATGGATTTTAAAGCATCCCGCTTACCCTTTAGAAAGGCCCTTAAAGGCTCAATTTCTTCGAAAATCTCCATTTAGGGCCATTTTAATGGGGCGCAAAGGTAGGCCTTTGAATTTATATAAGTTGAATAAGGGGCAAAATTTGCGTATTTTTGTGGCTCGATTTTCCATTCTGTTGTAAAAACCCAAAAATATGTCAAAACTTCGTATTCTATATGTAGCCAGTGAGATCAATCCTTTTCTTCAAACCTGTGAAGTTTCTGATTTCGTGCGGAAACTCCCTCAGGCCATGCAAGAGAAAGGAATGGAGATAAGAATACTGGTGCCAAGATTTGGACTGATCAATGAAAGAAAAAACCGCCTGCATGAGGTGGTGCGTCTTTCTGGTATTAATATAGCTGTAGGGGATGAAGAAAAGCCACTAATTATAAAAGTAGCCTCCATACCCAATGCCAAGCTTCAGGTTTATTTCATCGACAATGAAGATTATTTCCATAGAAAGTCCGTTTTTCACGATAAGGAAAACAATTTTTACGAGGACAATGACGAAAGAGCAATTTTCTTCTGCAAAGGGGTAATTGAAACCGTGCGTAAACTGGGGTGGGCTCCTGACATTGTTCACTGTAATGATTGGATCACTAGCTTTATTCCGTTGTATCTTAAAACAACTTACAAGAATGATCCGTTATTTAAGCTTACCAAAACTGTATTTACGATATACAATAACAGTTTTAACCATAAGTTTAAAGGCGACCTTATGGGTAAAGTGAAAATGATGGATATTGAAGACAATATGCTTGGCCATCTAAAAACTGGTGATTACGAAGGCTTCATCAAGCTTGGCGCACAATTCTCAGATATTGTTTCTGTGGGAGGTGATAATAAAAAGCTGGAAGGGCTGGTTAAGAAGATTAAAGAAAAGAAGATTGAGACTATTGAAAAGGACGATAATTACACTGAATCCTATTATAACTTATATAATGAACTTGTGGGGTAGATTCGCGGGGTCAACATTCCTTGCTCTTATTTTTTTAATTTCTTGTAAAGAAGATGAAACCGGTCTTCTCGGGTTCAAAAGCACATCGGATAAGTTTAAGGTAGCTTATAAGGAGGTGCCTGTTACCTCCTCTGTAATGCGGATTGACTCTGTAGTGACCTACAACAACCTTACCCATCTGGCCAACCCCAGATTACTGGTAGGAAGATATGTAGACAATACGTTTGGTGAAATTACAGCCGAGGCATATACTCAATTTGGGCCTGTCACTCCGGTGGTTACCATCTCTTCATCAGCTACTCTTGTTTCTGGGTATTTGGTACTGAGTCCTGATTTTTATCAATATGGTGATGGGGTAACATCTACTAATACTTTTACTGTGCACGAACTATTGGATAGTATACCGCACATTACCTCAGCGACCACTGAGCTTCCAAGAAGTATAAGATCCGTACCAGGCTATCAGCCCTATTACTTTAATTCTGGTGTCCCGTATGACCCGAACCCAATAGGATCGACCGTGTTTACCATCGACCCTTCAAGTTTTGATCAAAAGGCTGATGATATTATCAATGATCAGGATAAACTTGACCACAAATCTATTGATACGCTTAGGATTCAGTTGAATTCTACCTTTTCCAGTAAATTATTTGCACTGGCAAGAAATCAAACTTCTGATTATACTACCCTGGGTAGGTTTAGAAGGATTTTCAAAGGCCTTGTCATTCGACCTGGTGTGAGTGATACCAAAGTTCTTGGTTTTAATCCTGACATAGACTCAACAACATTTTCCAAATCCAGATTAATTCTTACCTACGATGAGCCCGATGCCACTAACGGAGGAACTGTAAGAAAGACATTGGATTATACCCTATTCAAATCTGGGTTGATCGGCTTTAGCAAAGTTACTGCTGACAGAGCTGCAACTCCGCTTGCAACGTTACCTTCACCAGGGGTTGAAGTTGACCTGGGCGGAATGCGATACTACCAATCCGGAGACCCCGTAACTACAAAAGTAAATTTTGACAAGTTTCTGGAATTTGCAGATACTATTCCTAATCTGGTTTTCAATTCAGTTCAGTTGTCCATTGATGTAGATGATGCAACTCCGCACACACCCCCTCCATCGCTTAGACTTCGGTATCTGAACGAATCTAATGAGTTTGTTAACTTCTATAGTGCCAATGATGCGGACGCAACTTTTCCCCTTTACCCTTCTATGACTGCGGATGAAGACGGCTGGTATGTAGTTGGTCAAAAAATCAACAATTCAATAACAGGTTCGTTTTTTGATCTCATCTATAATGCTGAAAACAAAAGATATACCGCAGACCTGACCGATTTCTTTCAAACGATGTATGAAGTGAAAGATGCTGAATTCAGATATACCAATTTTGCTCTGGTTGGATTTGCCGAACAAGCCATCGGATCAGCTCCTCAAATCGGAAAATCAGTAAACAGGACTGTTTTCAATAAAGACAATATCAAGTTGAAGATTTTTTACACAGTACCTGCTGTAACACAATAATCTAAAAAAACATGTGTGGAATTGTAGCATACCTCGGTCATAGACAAGCCCAGGAAGTTATTATCAAAGGCCTAAAAAGACTGGAGTACCGTGGCTATGACAGCGCGGGAATAGCCCTTATGAACGGTGGACTTAATGTTTACAAGAAGAAGGGCAAAGTATCCGAGTTAGAGAACACACTCAAAGGGTTAAATCTGGAAAGCCATATAGGCATGGGGCATACCCGCTGGGCAACTCATGGGGAACCTAACGATGGAAATGCGCATCCACACTATTCAGCAACTAAAAAACTTGCCATAATTCATAACGGTATCATTGAAAACTACAGTGCGCTCAAACAAGATTTGATTAACAAAGGGCACACCTTTCAGAGTGATACTGACACTGAGGTTTTTATTCATTTTATTGAGGACATTAAGGAAAATGAAAACTGCTCTTTGGATGAAGCGGTTAGACTGGCATTGACAAAAGTAGTAGGTGCTTACGCGATTGTGGTGATGTCATTGGAAGACCCCAACTTACTTATTGCTGCAAGAAAGGGCAGCCCGCTTGTAATTGGTGTAGGTAAGGATGAGTTTTTTATGGCCTCGGATGCCACCCCGATTATTGAATATACCAATGAGGTTGTTTATCTCAACGATCAGGAGATTGCCATAATTAAAAATGGCAAACTTGAAATTAAGGACACATCCAATCTGCCCCTCACTCCTTATGTTCAAATAGTGGATATGGAATTGGAAGCCATTGAGAAAGGTGGCTTTGAACACTTCATGTTAAAAGAAATATTTGAGCAACCACGTTCTATCATGGACTGTATGAGAGGAAGGTTGGATTCATCCACCGGACGATTAGTCCTTGGAGGCTTGCGAGAGTATGTAAACGCATTGGTGAATGCAGATAGGGTTGTGATCATTGCTTGCGGTACTTCATGGCATGCCGGTTTGGTGGCTGAGTATTTCTTTGAAGAAACTTGCCGTATACCTGTTGAGGTAGAGTATGCTTCTGAATTCAGATACAGAAACCCTGTAATAAAAGAAGGAGATGTAGTAATTGCCATTTCCCAATCAGGAGAAACTGCAGATACATTGGCTGCCATTGAACTGGCAAAATCAAAAGGCGCTATTATTTTTGGAGTTTGCAATGTAGTAGGCTCATCTATTCCAAGAGCTACACATGCTGGTGCCTATACACACGCTGGCCCGGAAATTGGCGTTGCTAGTACAAAGGCATTTACCGCTCAGCTTACGGTGCTCTATATGATTGCGTTGATAGTAGCTCACAAAAAAGGCTCTATCACTGAACAAAAATATCAGCAACTAATGGTTGAGATGGAGAATATTCCAGACAAGGTAGAGCAAGTTTTGACCCATGATCCGCAGATTTTAGAAATAGCTGAAACTTTTAAAGACGCTACCAACTTCTTGTACCTGGGAAGAGGTTATAATTTTCCGGTAGCTCTAGAGGGGGCTTTAAAACTCAAGGAGATTTCATACATCCATGCAGAAGGTTATCCGGCTGCTGAAATGAAACACGGGCCTATCGCATTAATTGATGAAGAAATGCCTGTGGTTTTCATTGCCACAAAAGACAGTTCTTACGAGAAAATTGTATCCAATATTCAGGAAGTAAAGGCACGTAAAGGAAAGATAATTTCTGTAGTTACAGAAGGTGATACTTTGATTCCGAAAATGTCGGAGTATGTCATCGAAATACCCGCGACTCTTGAACCCTTAATGCCATTGATTTCTGTTGTTCCTTTACAACTGTTATCCTACCATATGGCCGTATTGAGGGGATGCAACGTGGACCAGCCCAGAAATCTGGCCAAGTCAGTTACTGTGGAGTAAAACTCTTTAGATAGTCCTTTTTCATCAACGGGCATATTTTGTATCGTTCGTCTTTTGTGTCTTCATATACTGCATCGAGTAGTTCATACACATGCTTTATGCCTATGCGATCGCACCATTCAAAAGGACCAAAGGGATAATTAGTGCCCAACTTCATACCCATATCTATATCTTCCTTGGTTGCCGTCCCTTCCTGAAAAGTAAAATAGGCTTCATTAATTATCATGCAGATCACCCTTGGGGTCACCATACCCACCCTATCATCAACCATCAAATATTTAGTTTGAAGTTGATCGCAAACTTCTCCAAGCGTTTTTGAGTTTTTGCCAACCAACAAGGCTACCTCAAGAACATCCCTATTGACAAAAGTAGGCAGGCCATTGAACCCAAACAGTGTACACTGAATGGCACCACCAAATGCTGTTACCAATTCCAACAGGCTTATTTTGGTCGTGTTAAGAAAAGCGACTATTCCCGGGTGATCCCGATAAACCTCCATCTGCTCAGGTGATTCATCGATGATAAAATCAAAAATGACATCGTTCTTAGAAAAAATACTTTCTGCCTCCTGGTGGCCGTGGATATGTTGGTAGGTGTGTTTATTCCCAAATTTAGCTTTGCACTCCTCCGCATGTTGGGCTTCTCCAATTACAAGAATATTCATCAGGCTAAGGCAGTTGGGTCAAAAATTAAGATATTTGGCCAAAAGTAATAAACGCATTAGCTATGGCAAAAGAAGTAGTCTATTCATCCAACGCTCCAGAACCAATTGGCCCATATAGCCAGGCCATTATGGCAGGTAATACCCTTTTTGTTTCAGGTCAGATTCCAATCGATACAACCAGTGGTAAAATAATTGAAGGTGACATCATTGCAGAAACCAATCAGGTAATGAAAAACCTTGAGGCTGTTTTAAAAGAAGCAGGAATGGATTTCTCGCATGTAGTAAAATGTTCAATATTTCTCAGCGACATGAACAACTTTCCAAAAGTGAATGAAGCCTACGGTCAATATTTCCAATCAAACCCTCCTGCAAGGGAAACGGTAGAAGTAAGCCGACTACCAAAAGATGTAAATGTTGAAATCTCCTGCATCGCAGTGAAGTGACCTTTCTTCCCCATCATTATGAAACTTTTGTACTGACACAGTCATCGCTGGACGTGATACAAAAGATCCATAAACTCACTACCACAAAAATGCTTTTACAAAATCAGGAAGGAGAAGAGTTCCGTTTCTCGGGATGGGCGAGAGAAAATGCATTTCGGATTTCACTTAAAATATCAAGACCAAATAATTACATTCCCCTTGTAGTAGGAAGGGTTGAAACTACTTCTTCAGGGTGTATCGTTTTTGTAAACTACAAATTATTTCCAGTAACGAAGATGTTCCTCCTTTTCTGGAGTTTATTTATTGTGCTGGCCGGTTTTATCGCGAGCTACCAATATCAGTCTCCCTTTTACCTGGGCATCTCTATTATCATTTTAGGTATCATTTATTGGGTCACCTGGTCAAATTTTAATATTCAACTCCAGCTTACCCGACAAACCCTTTTAGAAGTTCTCACTTAATCACTCATCGGATTTCTTACCTTTGAAATTCTAAATTGATGAGCATTAATGAGTGAAGTAAGAGTTCGATTTGCGCCAAGCCCTACGGGTGCGCTTCATATAGGAGGCGTGCGCACTGCCCTGTATAACTACCTGCTGGCACGTAAGTACAATGGTAAAATGATCCTTCGGATTGAAGATACAGACCAAAACCGTTATGTGCCGGGAGCGGAAGAATACATTAAGGATGCACTTCAGTGGGTTGGTATTGAGATTGACGAAGGACCAGATATGGGCGGCCCTCATGCACCTTACCGTCAATCTGAGCGTAAGGATATCTATCAAAAATACGCACAGCAATTACTTAAAGAGGGACACGCTTATTACGCTTTTGATAGTTCAGATGAACTGGAGGAAATGCGTAACCGACTGAAAACACAGAAAGGTTCCAATCCGCAGTATGATAGCAGCACTAGGATGGACATGAAAAATTCTTTGACTCTTTCAAAAGAAGTAGTCGATGAAAAAATAAAAAATGGAGATCCTTATGTAATCAGATTAAAAGTTCCGTCATCAGAAATTGTAGAACTCAATGACCTGATCAGAGGAACAGTTAAAGTAAGTACTGCGCAAATCGATGATAAAGTATTGATGAAATCTGATGGCATGCCTACTTACCATCTGGCCAACGTGGTAGATGATTATTTGATGAAAATATCGCACGTGATCCGTGGAGAAGAGTGGCTTCCTTCTGCCCCTTTGCACGTACTTACTTACAAATTTCTGGGGTGGGAAAATGAAATGCCTGCCTTTGCTCATCTCCCATTGCTTCTAAAGCCAGATGGAAAAGGGAAGCTCAGCAAAAGAGATGCAGACCAGATGGGCTTTCCCATTTTCCCTTTGAATTGGGTAGATCCAAAAACGAATGAACTAGCAGAAGGCTTTAAGGAAAGAGGTTATTTGCCTGAGGCGTTGACTAATTTCCTGGCATTCTTAGGCTGGAATCCTGGAACTGAGCAAGAGCTGTTCACACTTGATGAGCTTTGCACGGCCTTTGAAATTGAAAGGATTGGAAAAGCGGGAGCAAAATTTGATATCCAAAAAGCCAATTGGTTTAATCAACAATACCTTCGCACCAAAACAGATGAGGAGCTGGGTCAAATTTTAATGACTGACTTAAAAGATGATGGTATTGATTGCGAATTAGAAAAAGCGAAAACCATCGCCAACGCACTCCGTGAACGTATCACCTTCCCAAAAGACATTGCTGAACTTGGAAAGGTTTTTTTTATCGCACCAACATCTTTTGATGAGAAAATCGCTTCTAAAAAATGGAACGATGAATCTATCGCGGTCATTACTGCTTTAAAAGAAGAGGTTAATCATTCAGATGCCATCACAGCTCAATCTATTGCGGCACTTCTTGAGAATATTACAACTCGGCTAAACATTCCTCAAGGGAAAATAATGCAAGCGCTCAGACTGGCATTAACAGGAGGCGCATCCGGCCCGGATCTAATGATTACTATGGCGATACTTGGGGGTAGCGAAGTGCATTCTAGACTAGCATATGCAATAGCTACGCTTGGGGGGAAATGACCTAAAAGTCTTATCTTACGCTATGAGCAAAAAGAGCGACAAACCCAGCAAAAAACAAGGTAAACCGAGAGTTCATAAGGATTTATCGGGTCTGGAAATTTCAATTAACCAGTTCGGTGAAATCAAATCCAACATGGATATCGAAAAGGTAAATGAATTTCTGGATAAGAACGTTGAAGACAAAAAGCTGACTGAGCGAGAGGAAACCTTAAAAAAGAAAAAGAAGAAGAAATAACTCCTAAAAGAACTTTGGAATCAGAGCTGGAACATCACGCTTGTATTGCGCGTACCGCTCTCCAAATTGTTTAATAAGCTTCTTTTCTTCCAGATAAATACCGATCGGTAAATAAGCCAGTATACAGATAACCGAAGCAGATGTAGGGATAGTTGGGTTAAAAAGCCAATAGCCAACAATGATAAGTATTGTACCGGAATAAATAGGATGTCTAATGCTGCGCAGGATTCCTTTTGTTGTAAAAGGCTCACCGGATGTGCTCATCCCCAAAAATTCAGATAGCCGATACGATCGAAACGATACCTTTATTACGATTACTCCAAAAGCAGCAAACACCAAACTTAAGTAACGAGCTGCGCCCTCATGATTAAACAGGTAATCCGTTGAAATATTTGCATTCCAAAAGAGTAAGAATAAAAGACCAAGTGATGAAAATACGACATAGCCTAGCCGGTAAAACCTAAAACTCTTACCCAGAAATTTCCTAAATAATTCTTTAACACTATCTGCAGCCAGCAAACTGTGTAAGAAGAAATAAATAAACCACCCCAAAACAAGCAACACAATAGGCAGCCACGTGGTAGAGTTACTCATGATATGTCTATATTCGGTTTTCTCAACAATGGCAAGAAGTTCATTTTTTATTCATTCAGTTACCAGAAAATAGTAAATTTCGTAAAGGTATCTACATTTGAGTTCTAACGGAAAATATGGAAATCGTACGAATTGGAATTATCAGAGAAGGCAAAACACCACCGGACAAGCGTGTTCCATTCAGTCCCCTTCAAGTTGTTGAAATTGAACAACGTTATCCCCATGTAAAAGTCATTGTGCAGGAGAGCCCTGTAAGAGCATTTACAGATGACGAATACAGAGAAAAAGGGATAGAAGTGAAGTCAGATGTAAGTGACTGTGAGATCCTAATGGGGATAAAAGAAGTTCCCATTCCGGACTTAATACCAAAAAAGACATACCTGTTCTTTTCTCACACTACAAAGAAACAACCCTATAACAAGAAGTTGCTTCAGGCAATCCTTGAAGCTAAAATACGGTTGGTTGATTATGAAGGACTCAAGGACAAGCTCAATAACCGCCTTGTCGCATTTGGTCGGTTTGCAGGGATAGTGGGTGCTTATAATGGGCTTCTCACTTATGGCAAGCGCTATCAATTATTTGAAATGAGAAAAGCCAGCGAGTGTTTCGATTTGAATGACTTAAAGATTGAGCTTAGAAAAGTCAAACTCCCACCTATAAAAATCATTCTAACTGGTGGTGGACGAGTAGCGCGTGGGGCTATGGAAACACTTGATACCGCAGGTATAAGAAAAGTGAGTCCCAAAGATTTCCTAACCAACACCTATGAAGATGCGGTATATGTGCAAATCAGCAGTGCCGATTATCACGTAAGAAAGGAGGGGGGATTATTCAACCGGGAGGAATTTCACCAACATCCGGAAAACTATAACTCTACATTTATCCAATTTGCACAGGTAGCGGATGTACTTATAGCCGGAGCCTTCTGGAATCCAAAAGCGCCCGTATTGTTCACCAAAGAACAAATGACCAAATCAGATTTCAGAATTAAAATAATTGCTGACGTAACCTGCGATATTGAAGGTTCAATTCCAGCAACAAAAAAGCCAAGCACTATAGTAGATCCTATCTATGATTACAATCCAGCTGCGGATAGCGTGGAGCCACCATTGAGCAATCCAGACTACGTTACCGTTATGGCTGTAGATAATCTTCCTTGCGAACTCCCCCGAAGCGCATCAGAAGAATTTGGTCGGGATTTAATAGACAAAATAATTCCAGCCCTTGTAATTGCCGACAAAGACGGTGTTCTTAAAAGAGCGAGTATTACAAAAGGGGGGAAACTAACTGAGAATTTCCTTTATTTATCTGACTACGCTTACAATTAATTTTTATTTGCTTGAAGCCCAACTGGCAATTTGCCCACGAAACCAATCGTCTGCACTTTCCGTCCATTTGAAATTCTCGCGGATATATTCCATGGTATCCTTTTCAACATCTGTATAGACTCCGCCATCTTTTACAGCATCTAATAATTTCTGTGCATCGTCATTAGATATCCGGCCATCACCTTGACCGGCAACCACTTTTTCTGCCATTTCAAGCAGACGTTTGTCCAGCTTCTTTCCGTTAATTGTTGTGTAGTAACTCATCTTATTAAAGTTTAATCTTCTTAATTTATTCATTAACCCTGCAATAAACAATATTGAGTTGTTAGCAGTTTGTTAAGAGTAAAAGGACTACTATTTTTAACAATGATTTTGTACAACGTAACGATAGGAATTGACAAGGAAATCGAAGATATATGGGTAGAGTGGATGAAAGTGACCCATATCCCGGAAGTGCTCAATACCGGTATTTTTGTCAATCACAAATTTTATAAAGTGCTATCCCATGATGATGAGGGGACCGTTTCCTATTGCGTCCAGTACTTCACCCCTTCTATTGAACAGTTCAATATTTATCTTAAAGACCACGCCCCCAACCTACTGGAGCAACATCGTTCACAATTTGATGGTAAGCATGTCGCCTTCCGCACATTGCTGGAAGAAGTTTAATTCTCTTTTAGGATTTGCTGTATACTCTTACTTTCCAGACTGCAATTGATAAACTTACGGTCAAAGTTGGCATTGTATTTCTTATAAAAAGCAATAGCATTTGTATTTTCATCCAGCACCTGCCACATCAAGCCGGAACAGTTTTCAGCCAGAGATTTTTTCATGGTAGCTTCGAACAGCAGTTTCCCGATTCCCTTTTTTCTCATCTCCTCTTTTACCACCAGGTCCTCCAGGTAAAGTCTTTTGCCTTTCCAGGTTGAATACCTATAGTAGTAAATCGAAGTACCAAGGATAGCACCGTCTTGTTCGGCTACGAGCAATCCATAAATCGGATTTACCCCAAAACCATCTTCCTTCATCCTTTCTACGGTATTCTCCACCTGATCCGAGAAGCCCGTGTAGGCAGCCAGTTCATGAATTAATCCAAGCACTGCCGGAAGGTCTTCTTCCGTTCCAGCTCTAATTACTACGTCATCCATACTTTTTGGATTAATGATGTCACGCTATGATCTCAAAGCCTGTGTAATCCCATAATACTTTTGGAATGTGTATGCCTTCTTTCGTTTGATTGTTCTCCAAAATGGCCGCAACAATTCTAGGCAAAGCAAGTGCACTTCCATTGAGGGTATGAAGCAAATTTGTTTTACCCTCCTTGTTTTTATACCTCAGCTTTAATCGATTGGCCTGAAAGGTTTCAAAATTGCTTACAGAGCTTACCTCCAACCATCTCTTCTGGGCTCCTGCAAACACTTCCATATCGTAGGTCAGTGCAGCATTAACTCCAATATCTCCACCACACAGCAAGAGCTTTCTGTAGGGCAATTCCAGATCCTCAAGTAGTCCCTGAACATACTCACACATTTCGTCAAGGGTTGCATAAGAATCCTCTGGCATACTTATACGCACTATCTCGACTTTATCAAATTGATGAAGTCGATTCAATCCCCTTACGTGAGCTCCCCAACTTCCGGCCTCACGTCTAAAGCATGGCGTATATCCTACATTTTTGATAGGTAAGTCTTGTTCAATCAAGATAACGTCACGGTACAAATTGGTAATAGGCACCTCAGCCGTAGGAATCATATATAGATTGTCGGCTTGCATGTGATACATCTGCCCTTCCTTGTCCGGCAATTGCCCTGTGCCATACCCTGAAGCTTCATTCACAACAATGGGTGGCTGTATCTCCAGGTATCCTTTTGCTATGGCTTTATCCAAGAAGAAGTTGATCAAGGCACGTTGAAGTCTGGCGCCCTTTCCTTTATACACAGGAAATCCTGCACCACTAATTTTGTTGCCTAAATCAAAATCTATGATGTCATATTTTTTTATAAGATCCCAGTGAGGAACCGCTTCGGGTGGTAGCGTAGGTAACTCCCCCTTTTCGAATACAGTAATATTATCATCAGCACCCTTACCTGCAGGCACACTTTCATGAGGCACATTGGGTATTTGATATAAAATATTTTTTAATCCGTCTTCAACACTTTCAAGCTCAGCAGAAAGCACGGCTGAAGCCTTTTTAAGCTCAGCAGTTCTTACTTTGATCTGCTCAGCCTCCTCACGTTTGCCTGACTTCATCAGATTGCCGATCTCCTTGGCCAGTTTGTTACCCTCGGCAAGAATTTCATCATTTTTCAGTTGCTTCTCTCTGCGACTTTTATCAAGAGCGACAGCCTTATCCACCAATTCCTCGGCTTCATTAAAGTTACGTTTAAGAAGGCCCGCGATTACCTTTTCTCTTTCTTCGCGAATGACATTGATCTGCAGCATGTGTGATTTTTTGTATGCTCAAAATTAGTCATCCTTTGTCAAAATTTTTTGGTCTGGATTTGATTATATTCAATTTTGGGGTATACTTGCACTGTCATCACAGCCTACCCAGGCTATTTGATTTATAGATAACCCGATTCCTGCAAGCTATACCTTATTCTAACAACTGAATGATTCAGAATTATAGTTCTGATTTTGCAAGCATAAGAACCCATTACCTATACCCAATTATTTTTTAAACCCATCATTTTTTATCCCTCATGTATACCATTGACGACTTGAATGTCAGATTACTTTCCGAGCTGAAAGAAATTGCAGAACAATTAGGTGTGAAGAACGCCAAGAAATTAGCCAAGCAAGATCTTGTTTACAAAATATTAGATCAGCAAGCCATAACAGAACCTGCCCCCACACCAAAGAAAGCCTCCTCCAATGGTAATGGTGACAAACCCAAACCACGCCCAAGGAGAAGAGAGAATGTGGCGCCAACAGCAAAAGCTGAAAAACCTGAAAAAGAGCTTTCCTCAGAAGAACTCCTGGAATCAATTGACGCAGAGTTAGAAAGTACAGTGACTTCCTTCGATAAAAAGAAGCCTGAACCTGCAAAACAAAACACTCAGAACAGACACGAGGGCAACAAAGGACCGAGAGAACAAAGGGAACCAAGGGAGCCCAGAGAAGATAGAAATCAGGGAGCAAAAAAAGAGAACTCAATAAAAGATTTTGATGGTGTAATTGCCAACGAAGGTGTTCTTGAAATTATGCAGGATGGGTATGGTTTCCTTCGTTCATCCGACTACAACTACCTGGCAAGTCCGGATGATATTTATGTATCTCCATCACAAATTAAATTATTTGGTTTAAAAACTGGTGATACTACTAAAGGCTTAATTCGCCCTCCAAAAGAGGGAGAAAAATATTTCGCACTACTGAAAGTTGAAAGCGTAAACGGAAAGACAACAGACGAAATTCGTGATCGCGTTGCCTTCGAATACCTTACTCCACTTTTCCCTGAAGAAAAGTTAAAGCTGAGTACCAAGCCAGACAATATGTCTACACGTATTCTGGATTTGTTTGCTCCTATCGGTAAAGGTCAACGGGGTATGATAGTGGCCCAACCTAAGACTGGTAAGACCGTATTGCTACAACAAATTGCCAACGCCATTGCAGAAAATCACCCTGAAGTATATCTTCTTGTATTGCTCATTGATGAGCGGCCGGAAGAGGTAACAGATATGGCCCGAAGCGTAAAGGCTGAAGTAATTGCTTCTACTTTTGACGAGCAAGCTGAGCGCCATGTAAAGGTTGCTAGCATCGTATTAGAGAAAGCAAAGAGAATGGTAGAGTGCGGTCATGATGTCGTTATCCTTTTGGATTCTATTACGCGTCTTGCACGAGCCTACAATACAGTAGTTCCTTCCTCTGGAAAAATACTTTCAGGTGGTGTTGATGCCAATGCATTACACAAACCAAAAAGATTCTTTGGAGCCGCCCGAAACGTTGAAAATGGGGGTTCTTTGACCATCATTGCTACAGCCCTTATCGACACAGGATCTAAAATGGATGAAGTAATCTTTGAAGAATTTAAAGGTACGGGTAACATGGAATTGGTACTTGATCGTAAGCTTTCCAACAAGCGCGTTTACCCTGCTATCGATGTACCGGCATCTGGCACCCGAAGAGAAGACCTGTTGATGAAAGAGGAAGAACTTCAGCGGGTATGGATATTGCGCAAATTTATGAGCGACATGAACTCCAACGAAGCCATGGACTTCTTACTTCAAAAGATGAAGGGAACAAGAAACAACGAAGAGTTTTTGGTTTCGATGAACGGATAAGTTCTAAGAAGATTAGAAAATTAAAAAGGCGTAACTACTTACGCCTTTTTTTATTCAACTTTTTTGTGTCCTTCTTTTTTATCTCCTTTTTCTCGTGAAAAGCTCCCTTGAATGTAGGGTCGGCTCTTCTTCTTTGATTGTCAAGTGTCTTTGCGATCATCTGTGCTTCCTCAAATGACGTATCCTCTACTTTAACTTGTTGGGGCAGGTTTTTTAACGGAATTTTTTCGCGTATCAGTTCCTGAATCTTTTCAAGATGAAACTGCTCAGCTTCCGTCACCATAGTTATGGCTTTTCCTTTCTCTGCTGCTCTTCCCGTTCTTCCTATCCGATGCACATAATCTTCATACCGATTGGGAACTTCAAAGTTGATAACATGCGACACCTTTGTAATGTCAATACCTCGAGAGCTTACATCCGTAGCAACCAATACCCGAGCTTCTCCTTCTCCAAATTCTTTTAGTGCATTCAAGCGGCTGTTCTGTCCCTTATTGGAATGGATAACCCGGGCCGGGCCCATCCCCTTCCTCTCAATAAACTTGAAAACATTATTGGCTGATTCCTTTGTTCTGGTAAAAATGATAACTCTTTTGAAGTCACCTGGCTTGGACAATAAGTACTCCAAAAAATTAATTTTCGTTTTCAGATTGGGCACAGAGAAATACTGTTGTTTTACCTGCTTTGCGGGTGTTGCCTGTGGCGTCACCTCTACCTTATGAGGGAACTCCAGAAAGTCTTCTGAAAGCTTCTCTACCTTCTCGGGGAAGGTGGCTGAAAAAAGCAGGTTTTGTTTCTTGGTGGGCAGTACCTCAAAAATCTTCCTGAGTTGGTGGATGAACCCCATATCCATCATCCTGTCTGCCTCATCAATGACTAAAGTCTTGATATTTTTTACCGGTATCTCATTCTTAAGATAAAGATCCATAAACCTACCCGGTGTAGCCACCAGAATATCTGCGCCCTCTTTTATGGCATTTATTTGCCCCGTTGGGCCAATGCCCCCATAAAGCGATACAATGCGTAAATCAGTCCTTTCTGAGAGTGTCTGAGCATTCTGGGTCACCTGCACCACTAACTCCTTTGTAGGGGCTAGAATTAACGCTCTGGGGCCGTTTTCCTGTGCATATTTAATTTTCATTAAAATAGGCAGCAAATAAGCGGCTGTTTTTCCCGTACCTGTTTGTGCAATGCCAATTACCTGCTGTCCGCCCAGAATCAGCGGAATACATTTCTTCTGAATCTCAGTTGGCTTCAAATAACCAACCTCATCAATTGCTGTTAGCAATTGCTTATTGAGCTTAAAGTTCAGCCACTCGTTTGATTGATCCGGTTGTTCCACGATTCTATCTTATCTTTGCAAGGTATGAATTCAACCCTTATTCTTAACGCCAAAGTTGTAAACGAAGGAGCAGTAAAAGAAAATGATGTCCTCATAAAGGGACAACATATAGAAAAAATTGACGCTGACCTTCAGTCGATAGCTGCTGATAAAGTAGTAGATGCCAGAGGAAAGTTCCTTCTTCCTGGCGCTATCGATGATCAGGTTCACTTCCGAGAGCCCGGGCTTACCCACAAAGCAACGATTCAATCAGAGTCTCGTGCTGCTGTCGCAGGGGGAGTCACTTCCTTTATGGAAATGCCCAATACCATACCTCCAGTATTTACACAGTCTCTGTTAGAAGACAAATATCAGATTGCAGCTAAAACATCTCTTGGAAATTATTCCTTCTACATGGGTGCTTCTAACGACAATCTGGAGGAAGTACTTAAGACAGACGTATCCAGAGTCTGTGGGTTGAAAATTTTCATGGGCTCCTCTACGGGCAATCTCCTGGTGGATGACTCAAAAACATTGGAAGGTTTCTACTCAAAGTTTCCTTCACTGATTGCTACCCATTGCGAAGATGAACCTACTATCCTTAGGAACACTGAATTGTACAAAGAGAAATACGGTGATGCAGTTACTGCGAAAATGCACCCCGAAATAAGAAGCCACGAAGCCTGTTTTCTTTCCTCCTCAGCTGCCGTTAGTTTGGCAAAACAACACGGTACTCAGCTCCATATCCTTCACATCTCTACAGAAAAAGAGACTCATTTATTCGATAATTCAATTCCCCTAAAAGACAAAAAAATTACTGCGGAAGCCTGCATACATCATATGTGGTTCAATGATGCAGACTACGATCGATTGGGAATGCTAATCAAATGGAATCCGGCTGTAAAAGCTCGTGCAGATCAGGAAGGGATTTTGAAGGCATTACTGGATGACAGAATTGATGTAGTCGCAACTGACCATGCACCGCACACTTGGGAAGAAAAACAAAATAACTATTTCAATGCTCCTTCTGGTGGCCCTTTGATTCAACATAGTGTGGTGGCGATGATGGAGTTTTATAAACAAGGGAAAATTTCGATCGAAAGGGTGGTGGAAAAGATGTGTCACAACCCTGCTATACTTTTTAGGATTGAAAAGAGAGGCTACATACGCGAGGGCTACTTTGCGGATTTAGTGTTGGTGGACCCAAATTCTGAATGGATCGTCAACAAGGAAAACATCATCGCCAAATGCGGATGGTCTCCTTTTGAAGGCCAGGTATTTTCTTCCTCCATTGACACAACCTGGGTATCAGGTCACCAAGTCTACCATCGGGGAAAATTTGATGAAAGTCAGATGGGGCAGCGAATGACCTTTAACAGATAAAAAAAGCCCTGCTCGTGCGCATTGCGCACGGCACTCGTATAACTCACTCTCAGTTTTTAAGTGTGTTAATAACCATTCGCCTCGATAAATGCAATAATTCTCTTTCGTGATTTCATATTCTTAAGCTTTTTCTCCAAGCGCATGGCTTCTGATCTGGTTTCAACTTCGATTGACCAAAGTATCTCCCAAGGCCTTTTAGTCTTAGTGTACTTCTCCAGACCAGCATTATGTCTTTGAAGCCTGCTTTCTAAATTATTGGTTTGACCAATATAAAAAGAACCATCACCAAGTGATTTCAGGATATAAACGTGGTAGCCCATAAAAAAAGCCCCTGAAAGGGGCTCTGTTTTTACTTTTGGGTGAAAGACGGGGTGCCGCAAGCTCTGCTTGCGTGCATGCTCGTGCGCGTTGCGCACGGCACTCGTATAACTCACCCTCCGTTTTAAGTGTGTTACTAACCATTCGCCTCGATAAATGCAATAATTCTCTTTCGTGATTTCATATTCTTAAGCTTTTTCTCCAGGCGCATGGCTTCTGATCTGGTTTCAACTTCGATTGACCAAAGTATCTCCCAAGGCCTTTTTGTCTTAGTGTACTTCTCCAGACCAGCATTGTGTCTTTGAAGCCTGCTTTCTAGATTATTGGTTTGACCAATATAAAAAGAACCATCACTAAGTGATTTCAGGATATAAACGTGGTAGCTCATAAAAAAAGCCCCTGAAAGGGGCTCTGTTTTTACTTTGGGTGAAAGACGGGGCTCGAACCCGCGACCCCCAGAATCACAATCTGGTGCTCTAACCAACTGAGCTACATCCACCATTTTAGAGAGCCGCAAAGGTAGGCAGGTCAAGACAATTTGCAAAACAATTTTAATAACCCGGATAAGACTATAAAACCTGACCCTATCTCCGCCATTGAACCCCAACTATTTTTTGAGTATGTTAGAATCATGATCGCGTGGAAAGATTTTAACAACTATTCGTTGGATCGGAAAATCAATGCACTATATGCAAATGGGAATTTTGTCATGGCGATTCGCTATTACGA
Organism: Cyclobacteriaceae bacterium; assembly: GCA_039971015.1. Taxonomy (GTDB): domain Bacteria; phylum Bacteroidota; class Bacteroidia; order Cytophagales; family Cyclobacteriaceae; genus ELB16-189. The sequence goes on along the minus strand of JBDVKV010000027.1, from coordinate 327,700 downwards.
ATTCAAGGTTAATTTGTACTTACTGGGTAGTTTTTATGTGGAAGTATTTTTTAATCACAAGAGAGGAAGAATTGAAAAGATAACAAGACTGGATACCACGCACAGCCGCATGAAGTTTTATTATGATCAAATAAAGCTGCCTGTTTTGAGCCAATAAAAAAGCCCCTATAGGGGCTTTTTTATTAAATCTAATAATGAACTATTTATGCTGTTGCTGCCTGAGATTCTTCCTGTAGCTTAGAAGATACTCTCAAGTTAACTGTTTTCCGAGCTTTATTACCGCAGTATCCGCACTGGTAGTGCTTCAGTAATTCACCTTCTTCAGTAGCTGTTGGCTCACGTACAATCTCCTCGCGCACCACTTTGAAAGTTTGATAGTTACACTCAGGGCACTGGATAGCATGCAAGTGACCAGAGTATTTTTCAATTTTAATATAGCCAGTCTCATCGTCCTTCCACACATCGTAGTCCATTGAGAACAAGTTCTCCTCTGCCTGCATACCCTCATCCAGGTAAGCATCCTCTTCCTCTTCACTAAGCAACTTCATTGGCTTGCCTGTTTTAGGAGAAATCCGTGGCTTATAACGTAATACCTTAAGTCTTTTTTCAATAAAGAATGGATAATAGAACTTAAGCAGATTTTGAATGATCAACGCCACAATCATACCCATTGATACGGTTGTGAACACCCTTACAAAAATCCACAATGCATTAAGCTCGATAATGTTTGCATTAGCAAAGAAACATGCACCAATTACCATTATTAAACCTGCGATCCACAGCACTTTGATTTCATACTTATTGATGAAATCGTACTTCGTCTTGCTGTCAGAAGTTGTGAGTAATTTCAGGAAATAACCCAAAATTATGAGCAGCCCCGCTGCCCAACACGCCATCGCAATGTTCGCAGCTAGAGTGTTCCACGAATCATAAGAGGGTAAAACGTCTACTTCCATTTTGCTATTTTTTTATCGTTTCTTTATTCAGGATAACAAATATATATAATCTATACCTCACAACTGCCAACTGGTAACTCAAATATATGAGAAAACAATTCAATTTAGCACAGTTTTAAGGTAAAATCCAATCTTCTTGTTATACCACGTAACCGTTCCTAACAAGAGAAATGAAGGCACGTACTGCTTCCGCCAACTTCTGTGTGGCTTCAAACATACCCATATGACCTACCTGCGAAAGAGAGTAAAACGATACCAAGGGGTTTAGCAATGCCTGTTCTTGTAGTGTGTCAATGGGTATTACCGGGTCATTTTCACCACCGACAATAAGTATCGGTTTTGGAAAATCGGCCAATAAATTCTCATAGGAAGGTCTGTCCCTCATGGCTGCTGTATATGCCAAAAATGTTGATTCTGCTGTTGTAAGGGCAATTTTATGTACAAAATCTATGGATGGGTGCTCTTTTTGGTGGTAGAGACTTGGTACAAATGAATCCACGAAAGCTTTTACTCCATGTTCCTTTACGAAGGCCATCACCTTTGTCCTATTTATTCTTTTTTCCTCCGTATCAGCTTTGGAAGTAGAATGTACTAAACCAAAGCCAGAATAGAGTGTGGGCATTTGTTCCATCATCGCCAAAGAAATATATCCACCTAACGAATGTCCGATTACAATGGGCTTTTTTAACCCTTCTCCTAACACCCATTCGTTGAGATCAGCGGCAATTTCTTGTAATGTGATGTTTGTTTTAGTCAGTTTACTGGAGCCAAAGCCAGGTAGATCGATAGTGATGACCTGATTGGTATTGGATAACTCTTCTGAAAATGATTCCCAGATTGCTCCCGTCTCACAGAAACCGTGAATAAAAATAATGGGTTGTCCCTCCCCCCTAATCTTATAATTAATGGACGGCATTTAGAAGTTAAACAGACTTTGAGGCAGGCTCCAGCATCTGCATGACCACCTTCTTGATTCCCTCAGGATCAAACCCACATTCCCTGTGCAACTCAATTTGCTCTCCATGCTCCACAATACGATCAGGAATTCCTAATCGAGTAACACTTGAATGGTAATTATGATCTGCCATGAATTCTAAAATGGCACTTCCCATTCCTCCTTGAATACAACCATCCTCTACGGTGACTATCCTCTTAAAATTTGCAAAAACCTCATGAAGTAATTCTTCGTCTAAAGGTTTTGCAAACCTCATATCATAATGCGCAATTTCAATACCTTCTTTTGAAAGTTCCTCACACACTTCAACGGCATAATTACCAATATGGCCAATGGTAAGGATCGCCAATTCTTCACCTTCCTTAATCACTCTGCCTGTACCAATCTCAATTTCCTCCATCGGGGTTTTCCAGTTCGGTAATACACCCTGACCTCTGGGGTATCTAATAGAAAATGCCTGTTCTTCGCGTGGCAAGGAAGCCGTATACATCAGATTACGCAATTCGCTCTCATTCATTGGGCTGGCAATGATCATATTGGGCAAGCACCTGAAATAGGCCAAATCATAGGCTCCGTGATGCGTGGGGCCATCTGCACCCGCAAACCCCGCCCTGTCTAAACAGAAATTAACGGGAAGATTTTGGATACAAACATCATGGACCACCTGATCGTAGGCACGCTGCATGAACGAGCTGTATATATTACAAAAGGGGATCAAACCCTGTGTGGCAAGACCTGCGGAAAACGTTACGGCATGCTGTTCTGCAATACCCACATCAAATGCACGATGAGGCATCTCTTTCATCATGATATTCATGGACGAACCTGATGGCATGGCAGGAGTAATGCCAATTATCTTCTCGTTGTCTCTGGCCAACTCCACTAAGGTATTTCCAAAAACATCCTGATACTTTGGAGGCTGTGGCTTGTCGTGCGTTTTCTTGAAAATTTCACCAGTTATCTTGTCAAAAGTGCCCGGTGCGTGCCATGTCGTCTTGTTTCCACTTTCGGCTGGCCCAAATCCTTTTCCTTTTGTTGTTACGCAATGAAGAATTTTCGGTCCTTTGATTTGTTTAAGGTCTTTCAACACTGCTACCATATGGTCAACATCATGGCCATCTACTGGACCAAAGTAGCGCAGGTTCAATGACTCAAAAAAGTTGCTTTGGCTAAGTAATGTTGACTTAATGCCATTCTCAACTTTTGAAACTATTTCCTGAGCATTTTTACCAAAATGAGAAAGCTTGCCTAACAAATTCCAAACCTCATCCTTGATCTTATTATAAGTTTGGGAAGTAGTAATATCAGTTAAATAATCTTTCAGCGCACCCACATTCGGGTCTATGGACATGCAGTTGTCGTTGAGGATAATCAGAATGTTGGAGTCAGAAACTCCGGCATGATTTAACCCCTCAAATGCAATACCCCCAGTAAGCGCTCCATCACCAATTACAGCGATGTGTTGCTTCTCCTGATCACCTTTATACTTGGAGGCCATAGCCATACCCAAAGCCGCAGAAACGGAAGTAGAAGAATGGCCTACCCCAAAGGTATCGTAATCGCTTTCTTTTCTCTTGGGAAAACCGGAAATACCTCCGTACATCCTGTTGGTGTGAAAAACATCTTTTCGTCCAGTGAGGATTTTGTGGCCATAGGCCTGATGCCCCACATCCCATACAAGCTGATCTTTTGGAGTGTTAAACACATAATGCAAGGCAACTGTAAGCTCAATAACACCCAAACTGGCTCCAAAATGGCCACCATATACGGAGACATTATCAACAATAAATTGTCTTAATTCTTCGCAAAGCTTCACCAGTTGTGCCTGATCCAACTTTTTGAGGTCCTCAGGGCTCTCAATGCGACTTAAAAGTTTTCCGGGTTTAATTAGCATTCCTTTAGAACGGGTATTTATCCTCTAACAGCTACTTAAGGTAAGTGTTTAGGCTAATTTGAACAGTTTGCGTGACAAATTTAAGCATTAGTTCCTAAAAGGTTTTCTGGGCACTTTTGAATACTTTTGCAGCCAATGACAACTAAAGAGAATTTCGAAGTACGATTACCCCTTTTTGAAGGCCCTTTTGACCTTCTCCTGTTCTTTATTGAGCGCGATGAACTGGATATCTACGACATTCCAATAGCCACCATCACCAACGATTTCCTGGATTATATGCATCATTTGGAAACGTTGAATGTGGAGGTAGCAAGTGAATTTATACTGGTAGCGGCCACTTTGATGAGAATTAAGTCAAAAATGCTACTGCCGCGCCCTCAGATTGATGAGCAAGGCAACGAAGTAGATCCAAGAGAAGAGCTCATTAAGCACCTGCTGGAGTACAAAAAATACAAGTCGGTAATTGACGATTTCCATAAAATGGAGGAGTCTGAGCTGATGAAGGAAAAGCGAGGCAATATCATGAAGGAACTCCGCTCTTTGGCTGAGAGTACCAACGTGGAAGCCGAACTTCAGGATGTCGACTTGTTCAAGTTATTGACAGTTTTTGAAAAGGTTTTAAAAAGGCAAGAAGAAGAAAAGAACAAACCTGTTCACCAGGTCATCCAATACCCATTTACAATTGACGGGCAAAAACAATATATCACCTCTGAGCTGGCAACTAAATCAAGAATTGCTTTCACAGATTTGTTTCAAGGAGCCCCTACCCGAATTGCATTGATATTTAACTTCCTTGCCATTCTTGAAATGTTGGCCAACGGCCAATTAGGCATCCAAGTTGGAGAAGGATTCAATAATTTTTGGGTAAAGAAACCTGAAGAAGAAACTGTTTCAGAAGATTAATTTGTAGGAGTCTGATCGATTAGGCCCCCGGTAATTCTGATTAATCCAACCTTTGATGAAATGCTATTGAAAATAGCAAGGTAGGCTTCTAATGCTGCATTGCGCGCGTTCTCCTGCACAATCCTTAAGTCGATGGCACTTAACGCACCATTTCTGTAACGTTCGTTGGCGAGGTCCAGATTGAGATCTGCGGCCTCTAATTTTGTTAAGGCAATGGATACCAACTGACTGCGCAGATTATACATATCGTAGTTAGCCAAGAGATCGTTTTCCAAGGAAAGCTTTAGTTGGTCGGTACTGAGTTCGGCAATTTTCTCCTGCACCTTGGCATTTTCAATGGCCCTTTTAATTTGACCTCCATTGAACAGGGTAAACCTCAGGGAAAGGTTAGCGTAGCCACCATACGAATTACCATTTTGGGTCTGAGCTACCAAAGCCGTTTCGTTAACAGTATTAATAACGGGCATGGAGGGATCGTTATTAAGATAACCAACTGTGTTATCAACCGTGTTTCCTGTATTGGTTCTAAAGTTGGCGTTCAACTGATCCAAACTTCCGTTTCCTCCTACGTTCAAAGCCACTGTTGGAGACATATTCGCTTGTTGAAGCTTGGTATTACTTCTTAGTATTTCCTGATTTAGGTATTGATTCCTCAGATTGGTATTAGAACTTACCATCTTTGTCCTCAGGCTTTCAAAATCGTATAATTCATGTTGGTACTCCAATGAGTCCACCAATTCAAAATCGGTTTGTAAATCTTCATTTAATAAAAGATTGAGCTGTCTTAGGGAATTCTTATAAACTATACCTTGCAAAAGCACGTTGGCAGAGTCTGTGAGGTAATTGTTTTGTTCTTGCAAAACATCAAAAGTAATTGCGCCTCCTAATTCCTTTCTCAATTTTACATAATCATATCTCTCTTTGGAAAAGGTCATGTTATTCTCCAGGATATGCAGCCTTTCCTTTTCCAATAAAGCTTGATAATAGCCCAAAATGATCGATTGAAGCGTAGTTTCCATCACAAAGGCAGCATTCCCATAGCTCAATTGTTCCAATTGCGCCAACCGCTGTTTATTAATTTTTACGGCAAAACCATCAAACAATACAAACTGTACATCCAACTGGCCATTCAGATTATTTGAAATATTCCTACCCGCTACCGCAAAAGGGTTAGCTGGCTTTCTTTGCAATACAGTATTGTTTTGATTACCAGAAAAAGAAATTGTAGGAAATCTACCCGCCTGTCCCCAGGTATTATTATTTCTGGCAACCTCTACATTGAGCTGTTCAATTTGCACATCAAAATTGTTCTTCAGGCCTATGGAAATAGCGCGTGCAAGACTCAGGGTATCCTGAGCCTGGATTGTTGTTGTAAGAAGAAGGGCAATTAATATCCCGAGAAGTCGGTTCATAAAAAATTTAGTCGATAGATACTCTGGCTTCTTTGCCACTGAAATAACTATAAATGGCAGGGATTACAAATAGTGTAAGCATGGTAGCAAATAACATACCTCCGATAATTGCTATACCCATGGACACACGGCTCTCAGAGCCTGCACCCAAAGCCAATGCAATTGGTAAAATCCCTAAAATTGTTGAAAGGCTGGTCATGATAATGGGGCGAAAACGAGACTCTGCTGCACCCACTACTGCATCCATCACTTTTAGTCCCTGCTCTTTGCGCTGGTTGGCAAATTCCACGATTAAAATTCCATTCTTCGTTACCAAACCGATCAACATAATGATTCCAATCTGGCTGAAAATATTCATGGTTTGATTGGTATACCAAAGTGAAATAAGTGCCCCAGAAAGAGCCAGTGGTACAGTAAACATGATTATTAATGGGTCTTTAAAACTTTCAAACTGACCTGCCAATACCAGATAAATAATAGCCAAGGCCAGTAAGAAGGCCAGATAGATGCTGGAAGAACTTTCCGAAAACTCCCGTGAAGCTCCAGAAAGACTGGTACTGTAAGTTTCATCCAATACCTCGCTGGCGATACGCTCCATTTCCGCAATACCCTCCGCCAATGCTACCCCTGGTGCCGGTTGAGCACTCACTTTAGCTGATGAATATCTGTTGAAACGATACAATTGTGGCGGGCTGCTTTGTTCTTCCACTGTAACCAGGTTATCCAACTGAATAATTTCACCTCTTCTGTTCCTCACATAAAGCGTCTTCAAATCCAAAGGCTCATTTCTGTTTTTCTTCTCTACCTGGCCAATGATCTGGTACTGCTTACCGTCCATGATAAAGTTACCAAACCGTGAACCACTCAGCCCGAGCTGCAGGGTTTGAGATATATCGATAACGTTAACCCCCAGGTTTCTCGCCTTCTCACGATTGATGATAATATTGATCTCAGGCTTATTGAATTTCAAATCAAGATCTACGAAAGTGAATTTTGGGCTTTCGTTGGCTCTTTCTAAAAACTGAGGAAGTACTGCTTTCAACTTGTCAATGTCTGCGGCCTGCACTACAATCTGAACAGGAAAGCCACCTCTTCTATCACCAATAGTTTGAGATTGAGAAATAAAAGTCCTTACTCCGGTAAATTTTCTGGCTTTTGGAGTCAAATCATCAACAATTTCTTGTTGTGTCCTGTCTCTTTGAGAGGGATCTTTGAGCATCACTTTTAGAAACCCACTGTTGGCAGATCCTCCTCCTCCAAAACTTGGAGAGGTAATACTTAAAACCCCGAGCACTTCAGGCACTTCCTCCGACACCAATTCATACATACCATTTACATAGGTATCCATGTAATCAAAAGTAGCTCCCTCCGGGGCCTGGGCTTGAAATCTGAATTCGCTCCTGTCTTCCATGGGTGCCAATTCGGAAGGAATCGTTCCCATTAAGAAGTAGATTAAAACTCCTGACACAAAAATGATGACGAATGCCAACCATCTTCTTTTCATAAACCCTTCAAGGGCTCTGGCATAGGACGCTGAAAGTCTATTAAAAAATGGCTCTGTCTTTCGGTATAGCCACGGCTGAACAGCTCTTCTCTTTAAGAGTTTTGAGCTCATCATGGGTGTAAGGGTAAGAGAAACAAATGATGAAATGGCTACCGCACTGGCCACCACCAAACCAAATTCCCTAAACAGCCTTCCTGTTAATCCATCAAGAAAAATAACTGGTAAGAACACAGCTACCACTGCAATTGTGGTGGAAATCACCGCAAAATAAATTTCTGTAGCTCCTGCTCTTGCAGCCTCCTTAGGATTGCTACCCGCTTCTACTTTGGTGTAAATATTTTCCAATACCACAATGGCATCATCCACCACCAAACCAATGGCCAGTACAATGCCCAGCATGGTGAGTACATTGATGGTAAAGCCCAACAGGTACATGATAAAGAAACAACCGATCAACGAGATAGGGATAGTAACCACCGGAATAAGTGTCGTCCTCCAATCTCGCAGGAACATGAAAATTATAAACAATACTAGGATAAATGCTATAAGAATAGTTTCCTGTACTTCACTGATAGAAGCCCTGATAAAGTCCGTTGAGTCATGGCTCACTACCCAGGATACATCCTCCGGAAGGTCTTTCTCGATCTGTGCTAATTTTTTATAGAGGTTGTCAGCAATTTCAATGTTATTGGCACCCGGCTGAGCTACAATAGCGATAGCCACACCGGGAACACCATCACGTCTCATTAGTGTCCTGTCATTCTCTGCATAAAGCTGTGCATATCCTATGTCCTGAAAGCGTACTACCTGGTCTCCATCTTCCTTTACAATTAGCTTATTAAAATCCTCCACAGAATTTAACCGCCCCATAGTTCGCACGGTTAACTCTGTGTTTTGGCCTTCGATTCGACCGCTTGGCAACTCCACATTTTCTCTGTTAACCGCCTGATAAACATCGGTTGGCGTCAATTTAAGGCCTGCAAGGCGTATTGGATCCATCCACAGACGCATAGAATATTTCTGCTCGCCCCAAACGTTTACCGTACTGATACCTGGGATGGTTTGAAGTCTTTCTTTAAAATAGATTCCTGCAATTCTGGAGAGTTCGAGTAGGTTTCTCTTGTTACTCATCACCGTAAGGTAAATGATAGGCTGAGAGTCTGCATCCGCTTTCGAAACTACTGGCGGATCTACATCTGGGGGAAGGTTTCTAACGGCTCCTGATACCTTATCTCTCACATCGTTGGCTGCCGCCTCAAGATCAACACCCAATTCAAATTCTATAGAAATGTTGCTGCGACCTTCTCTACTGGATGAACTAATAGTACGTATACCAGCAATGCCGTTAATAGCATCTTCCAGCGGCTCTGTGATCTGAGATTCCACCACATCGGAATTGGCACCTGTGTAGGAAGTAGAGACAGAAATCACCGGAGGGTCTACACTGGGGAATTCCCGTACACCCAGATAACTAAACCCGATAAAACCAAACAGTATAATCACCAGCGAAAATACCATCGCTAATACTGGTCGGTTAATACTAATATTCGATAAGCTAGCCATAACTAATTCATTTTAGTAATCTGAATGTCCAACCCATTTCTTAACTGTAGAATACCTGTTGTAATCAGTGTGTCTTGTGGATGCAGCCCTGAAACTATTTCTAACCTAAGGTTATCTCTTATGCCGGTTTGAACGACTACTTCCTTTGCCTTTCCATTTTCACTAATAAAAACTTTGTGCCCGTTCAATTCAGGAATAACCGCTTCAGTGGGAACTAGAATGGCATTATTGGTAGAGCCAAGGATCAACTCAACTCTTACAAATTGCCCCGGAAGCAGAAGCCCTTTTGTATTTTCTGCCATAGCCCTGATTTTTAGCGTTCTCGTGTTAGCGTCTATTTGAGGCTCAATAGCATAAACTTCACCCACAAAAACACTTGTATCACTCTCTACTGCGAAATTGATTTTTTGCTTAGGCTTTACCTGCATACTGTATCTGCCTGGGATGGCAAATTCGATTTTAGCCGGGCTAATATTATAAAGGTTTGCAATGGCCGTACTAGTAGCAATCAAAGCGCCTTCACTTACATATCGTAATCCAATTATTCCATCAAACGGAGCCCTGATCTTGGTTTTTTCCAACTGAGCCTCCAGCACAGCAATATCTGCGAGTGAAGTGTTCAGTTTGTTGAGCGCATTGTCATACTCTTCCTGGCTAATGGCATCTTTCTCTAAAAGCTTACGCTGTCTGAATTCGATGCCTTCGTTTAACTTCTTGTTAAACCGTTGCTTAGTTAATTCAGCCTTAATCTCTTCATCATTTACCTGTACCAGTAAATCTCCTTTCTTTACAGCCTTCCCCTCTTGAAAATAGATTTTTGTAATCTTTCCCGCAGTTTCACTCTTTAGCTCCAGTGATTCATTGGCCTGAACAGATCCGGTTATTACCACTATATTATCCAGCTTTGAAGGTGTAATAACCATTGCCTCCACCTGAAGGGAGCCAGGGCCTCTTCTTGCTCCTTGAGCACCATCGGCAGCAGGTTCATCCTCACCGCCCCATAAATCGAGCTTTGGGAGGACCAGTAAGGCTACGACAGCTAAAAAGATCAATACAGAAAAAATCCATTTTTTCATCAACAGTAGAATAAGGGAATCGAAAAATTAGTTCATTGAATTAAGCCGCTCATGTAATTCCAGCACTTGAGGAATTACCAACTTTGTTTCGTCATTCACAATTACATCATCGGCTTTTGCCATTTTCTCTTTTTCACTCATCTGATTCTTGATAATATTTTCCACTTCAAGTTGGCTTCGATGAGGATCTCGCTTTAGTACTCTTTGAATACGGAGGCTTTCAGGTGCTGAGACAACGATCAAATGGTCCAATTGTTCAGAAGATCCTGATTCGATAAGCAGAGCAGCTTCTTTGATTACATATTTGCTCTCTTTTTGCTGATCGACCCAATTCCTGTAATCGTGTGCTACACGAGGGTGTACTATTGCGTTTAATTTCTTCAATTCTACAGGATCGGCAAAAGCCTTTCTTAAATGCTCTTTATTCAAAGTACCATTCGCATGGTATGACAATTTTCCGAATTCTTTTTGGATTTGGTCGACCAGTATTCTGTCAGTGGTCATTAGCATTTTCGCTCGGCTGTCAGCATCGTATAAGGGAATTCCGAGACAACCAAATATCCTACAAATCAGACTTTTGCCTGATCCTATGCCTCCCGTAATACCCACCTGGAATGGCCTATTCATAACCCTTATTGGGTGATTAATATAATTTAACTGATACCGAATCTACCTGTATCAGCCGTGTGTTGATCGGCAAGCCTTGTACCTTGGGAATCAGCTTCTTATCTCCCTTTTTTGCCCCTTTTAAGTCCAGTACAGCTACCTGTTGCGCCACAGTTTCATCCAGGTCTTCCAGTTGATTTTTCGGTACCCGCACAAGACATTGTACGCTATCCTGTTCCAAATTCAATCTCATGTTATTAGGTGCATTTTCAACCACAAGTTTTATCCTCTTGTTCACATCCACCCATTCCACCACTTCAAAAATTACTTCTACCTTCTCTGGCGTACGATTCAACACTGCCCCGCTCGAGAGAGATACTTCTATCTCTTCTCTGAAATTATTTCTGATTCCCTCTTCATTAATTTCCAACAGTATCGAATCGGGGAGCTGATCGAGCACGCTTTTTGGCCCTTCCAACGATATAGAATCCGGAAGTACCACGATTGGGCTCAGCCTGCCAAAACCTTCTTCAAATGTGAATTGATCCGGATCTACAGCCACCTTTATTTTCCGCTTTTCTCTTGGGTCCAGCGTCAGGTACAGGGTATCTGTCACTACATGGTTGATCTGGAGATTTCCTAATTGCCCTGCCAACAGTGCCGGCAAGGTGCTCCCCACTATTTTCTTTACTTCTGTTGGTCGCTCCAACGGGATGTTCATATCAGGAAGATTAACACCCATACTTTTTCTCAGCAAATCCCAACCATTTCCACTCACATTCATAAAAACTGCTTGAGGAAGAGGCTCTACCGGAACATACCGCTCTTCGTCAAACTGAAAGTTTACAGTGAATCGAAGATTTGTAGAGTAATCTTTGTTGAGCGCATTGAAAAACCAAAACACCAGCGCAGTAAGTAAGCACAAGGTTACGGCCTTCCAATTGGTGCGATTGAAATGAAAGAGATTATTAATGACGCGAAAAAAATTCACATCTGGTTTTTATTTTTTGCCTGCCAATGCCTTTGTCGATTCCATAGAAATAGATGACTTACTGAACTTAATACGTCCTCCTTTTTCTACTTCCAATATAAATGTATCGCCATCTATTTCAGCTACTCTTCCATGCATTCCGCCAATGGTAACGATATAATCACCCTTTGCTACTTCTTCTGTAAACTTCTTCTGATCCTTCGCTTTTTTCTGTTGTGGGCGAATCATGAAAAAGTAAAAAACAACCACTATCGCGAGCATAAACACCATGGAAGTCCAACCGCTTCCACCTTGTGCTTGTAATAAAATTGTATACATCATTTTGATAAAAATTTAGGCGGCAAAGTTATCCTATTAAAAGCAAACATCCCAAACCCTTACGGGAGTGGGATGTTTCTTAATTCATTGGTAATGTTATTAGCGAGTGGGACCGTTTGCTCCAGTAGCTTTTGGTGTTACCATTGCCTTAAATCTTAAGGTGGTAACTTTTGGCCATGTGTTAGCGGTCACTGTTATGGTCTTATTCTGAATGTTTGGCTTTCCGTTGCTGTCAAACTCTGCCTTAATGAATCCAGTTCCTCCTACCGGAATAGGTTCTTTAGACCATTCAGGTACAGTACATCCACATGAAGGTTGCGCATTTTGAATAATGAGCGGAGCCTCTCCGGTATTCTTAAAAGAATAAGTATAAGATACTTTCTCTCCTTCTTTAATGGTACCAAAATCATGATCGGTTGCAGCAAACTCAAATGCAGGAAGAGGTCCTTCAGGCTTAGTTTCTGCCACTGGCGTAGCTGCCGGTGTAGCTGCACTTGATGGGGTAGCACCGTTACCCTCTAATTGAACCAGCCTGCTCTCCAGTTCAGCAATTCTTTTCTCAGCAGCACGGTCTTTGCAACTTGCAAAAGCCGCCCCAACCAATAGAACCAGGATTACACGATTTAAGATTTTCATATTTCTTCTTTTATAATTACGATTTAACAAAAATAAATTCTTCTTCCAGCGAAAGCCAACTGGACTCATCAATTAACAATTCTTTAACTTTTTTCAGTTCCTCGGATTTGCGACAATAAGTCATCTACATCCTCTAAAAGGCGTTCTGCCTTGTTTTTGGCCTCAGAAACAACCTTTGCACCTTGAGATTTGGCCTCAGTAGTTAACGGAGTTTCTTTTCCTTTTACCAAATCATCCAGAAACTGCTCCAACACCTCTTTGTACTTATCCAGTTTATAGGTGAGTTTCTCACGCGTATTTGAACCCTTGTCAGGTGCGTATAATATACCCAATATACCGCCAAGGGCTGCGCCAGATAAAAATGCCATTAAAGCACCACTCTTTTTACTCATATCAAAATCAATTTTGGGATCGTAAAGATACAACGAAATTGTAAGAAGTCCACTTCTGAGGCTTTTTACGCCATTTTTGCCTTTGAAGCCCTATTTGTTATCGATCAGTCCCCTTCCGCTTTTCTTTACTACTCCGGAGGTTACGAGCTCCTTGGCGATCACATCCAGGATACCATTAACAAATTTAGCGCTTTTGGGGGTGCTGTAGTTTTTGGTCAGCTCGATGTATTCGTTGATCGTCACTTTTACAGGAATTGCCGGAAAGTTAATTAACTCTGTAATGGCCATTTCAAGAATTACCCGATCTGTCAGTGGCAGCCTGTCCACTTCCCAATTTTTAGTGTTGTTCGCAATCAGGTCTTTATTCGACTTTTCTATTTGAGTGGTTTTTTCAAATAGTGTGTTCATGAATATCAGGTCATCCTCCCAATCCATAGATAACTTTTGTAACTGAATCGATTCCTCATCCGCATCTAACGACTTGAGTGTTTTATCTGCGAGACTCTTTACGATGTCATGATCCTCCGTCCAGCGGATGTCTCTTTCTGCAAAAAAATCGTTGATCACGGTTTCGCCTAATATGAGCTTGCGAACAATGTGCTTGATTATATTCTTTTGCTCAGTCACATCAGGAGCCTCACCTTTTACATGCTCCAAATAAACTTTATCAGTTTTAATCACATCACGAAACCAACCTTGAACCAGGGTTCTGTTGTTGTCCCATGTTGAGTTCGTTTTCACCAGCAAACTCTTTAGCAACTCATCTTTTTCAAGAGCAGCAATAAACTTATTCTTCAGAAAATGAGAATGATCTACTTTTTTGTCAGATTTCCCTGCATCTGCAAAAGCAATCAGCAATCCCAGTACTTCGTAGTAACGATGGCTTATTCTTTCAACTTCTGCTACGAGGTTCTTTTTTAAGAAACTGAAATCCTTTTTGTTGTTGCTAAGACACAGCTTAAGCGCCTCCTCTGCTACATCTTTTACTTTCTGGTCTTCACTTTCTGTTACCTTTTCAGATGCAGAAAGTTTCTTGTACAACGAAAGGGATTCCTTTTTCTTCTCCTTAAGAAGTGGCTTATCCTGCACCTCCATAGAATTGAGGTCGGGGGCAAAACGCTCATCAATTAAATCCTGCGCAAGCGTATTATTTGCTTCCATGCATTGTTCGTAGGCAAACAAGGTTTGCATGATCTTTATCCGAAGCGTACGTCTGTTAAGCATGATTCAATGAACGTTGTATCTGCAAAATTACAACGAATGTATTAATAAACGAAAAAATGAATTGGGCACAGGTACTACCTTGGAATCCTTACTCTTCCCACCTCAGCTATTCTTTTTTCTGCCATTTTAATAGCAGCCTCCTGGCTGGTAATTTTTTCTTTCTCCGCCAGATTTAAAATATTGAGGCAAGTGTCATAAATCTTTTCTGTATGATGATAAACCCTGTCCCTGTTGTAATTGCCATAGAATTCATTCCCTACATTGATTACACCACCAGCATTGATCAGAAAATCAGGAGCGTAAACAATGCCTTTGTCCAGTAACATATTCCCGTGTTTAAGCTCGTCCTTCAATTGGTTATTGGCACCTCCTGCTACAACTGCGCATTTTAGTCTGGGTATAGTATCGTCATTTAAAGAGGCTCCAAGGGCACATGGCGCGTAGATGTCCATGTCCAGATCATAAATACCATCCTGATCGATAGTGTCTACACCAAAACGTTTGGCAATATCCTTCATTTTCTCTTCTGAGATATCTGTTATCGTCACTTTGGCATTTTCTTTTACCAAACGCTCCACCAGGTAAGAACCTACTTGCCCTACACCCTGAACCGCAATTTTCTTCCCTCCCAGGTCATCGCTTCCAAAAACTTTTTTTGCCGTGGCCTTTATACCCATATATACACCATAGGCAGTTACTGGTGATGGATCTCCACCTCCTCCCATCGATTCAGGAAGTCCGGTAACATATTTCGTTTCCATGCTGATGTATTCCATATCAGCCGTATTCATATTTACATCCTCGGCAGTAATGTACTTTCCGCTGAGGCTTTGAATAAACTTTCCGAATCTTCTCAGGTACGCTTCGGTTTTCATTGTTTTCGCGTCCCCAATAAGCACCGCTTTTCCTCCACCCAAATTCAAACCGCTGATGGCTGCTTTAAAAGTCATTCCTCTGGACAAACGAAGTACATCGGTAAGCGCTTCTTGCTCTGAAGCATAGTTCCACATCCTTGTACCACCAAGGGATGGACCCAGCGCTGTATTATGGATGGCGATTAATGCTTTAAGCCCCGTAGCTTCATCATAACAATGTACTACCTGCTCATGGCCTAGTTCTGCAACTTTAGCAAACAGACCTTCTTGTTTCACCGATTGAACTTCTTTAATCTCCATCGACTTATTATTTAAATTATTGATTGGCTACTTTTGCCCCTCTCGCGTTAAACGAAATTCGTAAAGTGGGTGGGCAAAACTATCTTTTTTCTGGTTTTATATCAAAGACTGTTCTGCCGGCAAATTGAACTATTGCAATATTCTTTCGTTTTTAGGAGATCAAGCTAATTTTATTCCATGAAGGAACTCCGTTACCTCAATAAATACCTGATAAAATATAAATGGCATATCATCTGGGGAGGTGTTTTTGTAATTATTTCCAACATTTTTCAGATTCTCCCCGCACAAATGGTGCGTCATGCCATTGATTTGGTAATTGATAACATCAGAGTTTACGAAGCTTTTGACCAACTCAGTGTTCAAAATGATTTTTTTGAGGTTTTTGCTTTCGGAATCCTGGTATATGCTGCACTCATTTTACTCATGGCATTGTTGAGAGGTATCTTCCTCTATTTTGTGAGGCAAACGCTTATCGTAATGAGCCGCCTCATTGAGTATGATCTGAAGAATGAAATCTTTGAGCACTACCAAACACTTCCGTTAAGCTTTTACAGAAGAAACAATACCGGGGATTTGATGAACAGAATCTCTGAAGATGTAGGACGTGTACGCATGTATCTTGGGCCATCCATTATGTACGGTATGCAACTCTTCACAT
This sequence comes from Cyclobacteriaceae bacterium, assembly GCA_039971015.1. GTDB lineage: Bacteria > Bacteroidota > Bacteroidia > Cytophagales > Cyclobacteriaceae > ELB16-189. The sequence goes on along the minus strand of JBDVKV010000027.1, from coordinate 311,437 downwards.
TGTTTGCCATGCTTATCCCTATCATGTTCAGCATAAGCCCCATGCTTACCTGGTATGCATTGATTCCTCTTCCTATTTTGTCTTTTTCTATTTATTATGTCAATAACATTATCGAAAGAAGATCAGAACAAATTCAAAAAAGCCAATCCCGGCTAAGCACATTTGTACAAGAAGCATTCTCTGGCATTCGTGTTCTTAAATCTTTTACACGCGAAAATGAGTCCATCAATAATTTTTCTAAGGAAAGTGACGAATACAAAGAGCAGTCACTAAAACTTACACGAGTACAGGCACTATTCTTTCCTTTGATCACAGGACTCATCGGGTTAAGTACTATACTGGCCGTATATGCAGGTAGTGTAGAAGTAATAGGAGGAGCACTGAGTTTTGGTAATATCGCTGAGTTTATCATCTATGTGAATTTGCTCACCTGGCCTGTTGCCTCCCTGGGTTGGACCAGCAGCCTTGTACAAAGAGCAGAGGCATCACAAAAAAGGATTAATGAGTTTTTGAAAACAAAAACAGATATCGTTTCTGAAGAAAATCTGGAACGCGAAATTCAAGGGAAAATAGAATTTAAAAACGTAAGCTTTGAATACCCTGATACTGGAATCGTAGCTTTGAAAAATATTTCCTTTAGCATCAACCCGGGTGAATCACTTGCCATTATAGGCACTACAGGATCTGGAAAGAGTACTATCGCCAATCTTATTGGCAGATTATACGATGCTACCGCTGGTGAAGTACTGATTGATGACATCTCCATAAAAAAGTATCACCTTACATCGATCCGAAGCCAAATGGGTTTTGTTCCTCAAGATGTTTTTCTCTTTAGTGACACTATCTACAACAACATTGGATTTGGTATTTCTGACTCTGATGAAGAAAAGGTAAAGAAAGCAGCTATCGATGCGGACGTATATGACAACATTATGAGCTTTCCGCTGGGTTTCCAGACCCGGGTAGGGGAGAGAGGGATAACACTTTCAGGTGGGCAAAAGCAACGTGTTTCTATTGCAAGAGCGATTGCGAGAGAGCCTAAGATTTTAGTTTTGGACGATTCGCTCTCTGCTGTTGATACCAAAACTGAGAATACCATCCTTAACAGCATGAAAAAAATCATGAAAGGACGGACGAGTATTATCATTTCGCACCGTGTATCCTCAGCTAAACTTGCCAATAAAATTATTGTCCTCCATGATGCTCAGATTGTAGAGGAAGGAACCCATGAAAGTTTATTTGCTAAAGGAGGAACCTACAGAGACTTGTACGAAAAGCAAATGCAATCGAGTGAGGTGGAGAGTTAAAATACGTATCGCAGACCAACTCCTCCCTGGAAACGTTGGTAACCGGGGTCTAGTAAAGTGTCGGTAAACCATTCAATCTCTATGAAGGCTGAGATTGGCAATGTGAAATAAGAATATTCGAATCCGATAACAGCAACCGGGCCATAGGTAAAGCGATTTCTCTCAAACTTACCAAAGCGGCTATCGAGCTCATTGCCATTTGTATCTACTTCACTATAGGCGTAATCATAGGTTAATGTAGAACTTCTCCATTGCCACCCCAATCCGGTATAAAATTGCAATCCCTCAGATATTTTGTCCATGTTCCATTGGTAGAGGAACTTGGCTTGAATAAACCAATCTGTGTTGGCCTTGTGCGCCAAATAGGACAGAGTTTGACCCTCTGACAATGAGTCTGGCAAGTAGCCTTCATATAACCCTCGGTAGTATTTATTGTACAATCCGCTGGCTGCTTTTCCTGCGTCAGCTGTAAAAGACCAGTTTTTGTTAGGATAAAACTTATAGGTAAGTGCAAATGGGTCACCCATCTTCACCCCAATGCCTTGATAAGGATACGCACTGGTCTCAAAAATAGGGCACATGATCCGCATTTTACTGCGCGAAACGGTTGGTACCCTAAACTTGGCGCTCTTTACACTTTTTCTTACCTGCGCATGCGTATATCCGGTAGCAAGCACCAAAGCAAATAGTACTATAAATGTCTTTTTTAGGGGCATTAAGGCAAATATAACTCTTTTGGGATTATGGCCGGATGAAGGGTAAAATTTGAAGGTTGAACGTTAAACTACCTCTTTGTACTGCATCCTGTGGAGATGAGCGTAGTAACCATCCTGAGTCAACAGAGTTTCGTGGCGGCCAACCTCCTTAATTTCTCCTTTATCCAAAACAATGATCGTATTGGCCTTTTGGATGGTAGAAAGCCGGTGTGCAATAACTATTGATGTTCGATTGCTCATCATCTTTTCTATTGCCACCTGTATCATTTCCTCCGTTTCATGATCCACAGAACTTGTTGCTTCATCCAAAACAAGAATTTTTGGATCATAAACCATGGCCCTGATAAATGACAACAACTGTCTTTGCCCTACAGACAATGTTGCACCACGCTCCATAACGTTATAATCTAAACCACCCGGCAAGCGTTCTATGAATTTCCTTGCTCCAACCAGATCAGCCGCCAGCATAATCATATCATCGGTAACTTCCGGAGCTCCGAGCGTAATGTTATATCTAATCGTATCACTAAAGAGAAAAACATCCTGCAAAACCACACCAATGCCTTTGCGCAAAGAGGATAGTTCTATGTCAGCAATATCAATATCATCTACCCTTATACTTCCCCTGTTTATTTCATAAAAGCGATTAAGTAAATTAATGATAGAAGATTTTCCTGCTCCGGTGGCCCCTACAAGGGCTACTGTTTCTCCAGGGTTTATTTTAAGATTAATATCTTTTAAAACATAATCAGCTTCATTGTAGGCAAACCAAACATGCTCAAACTCTACTTTACCTTTTATTTCTGAAAGTGATTTTGTGCCATCGTTTACCAAATGTTCATCACTGTCCAGCAAGTCCATTATTCTTGAGGAACTTACAATTCCCATTTGTAATGTATTGTAGCGATCCGCAATCATCCGTATCGGTCTGAAGAACATTTGAATGTACATGATGAAAGCTGTAAGTGTTCCAATAGTAACGCCTGTGTCTCCACCAATCACACTCCGAGCGCCATACCACACCAATAGACCTACACCCATAGCCGCAATGATCTCTGCCACAGGAAAATAAACTGAATAATACAATACAGACTTCAAGTGTGCCGCCTTGTGCTCCTTGTTGATATCCTTGAATTTTTCAAACTCTCTTTTCTCGCTTCCAAAAATCTGTACAACGTTGATCCCTGTTAAATGCTCCTGCACAAATGAATTGAGATTGGCCACAGCGTTGCGCACATCATTAAAAGTGACCTTTATTTTCTCTTTAAAAACGTAGGTAGACAAAAGCATCAACGGAATGGTTGATAAGCTGACCAGGGCCAACCTCCAATCTGTGTAAAACATAAATGCGAGAATGAAAACGATCTGTAAAAGATCACCAGCCAGGGCAGCAAGTCCTTCACTGAAAACATCCGCCAAGGCTTCAACATCAGAGATGGTCCGAGTTACCAACCTACCGATAGGAGTGCGATCGAAAAACTTTAACCTGAACCCAACGAGATGCTTATATAATTTTATCCTGATGTCCCGGATTACATATTGCCCAATTCTACCCGACAAGTAGGTGTGCACATATTGAAAAACTGAATGAACAATGAGCAAACCAAAGATAAGCACCATGATCTGCACCATGCCATAATAGTCGCCATTGGCAACGTGACGATCAAGCGTATACTGAATGAGTAAAGGTCTGATAGGGGTGAGCACACCCAAAACCACCGTTAGTAGAATTAAAAAATAAAACCTTCCCTTGTAAGGTTTTACAAACTGTAGTATTCGCTTTAATACATTAAAGTCGATGATATTGCCGCTGCTGATCTTTTCTTTCTCCACTACTGGTCTAAAAAAATTCTTTTTGGGTATTTAACATTGAAAAGATACAGGCCACATGGAGGCACATTCATCCCGGCTTTTTTTCTGTCTTTACTCTCAATTATGCGCTGAAACTCTTTAATCGTGGTTTTACCACTTCCCACATCCAGTAAGGTGCCTACAATTGCCCTTACCATCCCTCTGAGAAATCGGTTGGCCACGATGGTAAAAACCAACAAATCCCCTTTTTGATTCCAACGGGCTGTTTTCAGGTCGCAAATAAAATGATTTACATCTGTTTTTACCTTACTAAAACACTGAAAATCCTGCTCTCCGACTAATAACGCAGCAGCCTTATTCATGGTTTGGATATTTATCTCTTTAAAATAGTGATAAGCGTAATCTTGATAAAAAGGATTTTTGACACGCGTAATCTTGTATTCATAAACACGCTCTACTGCGCTGTAACGTGCATGAGCCTCTGGCTTCACTTTTCTAATGGCATTGATTGAAATTGCTTTCGGTAAAAAGGAATTCAGTTTCTGAATGGTAAGAGGGTAATCCAGCTCCTGTTCAAAGTCAGCATGGAAAAACTGTTTTATGCAATGAACACCTGTATCGGTTCTTCCACTTGCTACTATCTCAATTTTTTTTCTAAATAATTTATCAAAAACCTCTTCTACTACCTGCTGCACACCAACAGCATTTTTTTGAGATTGCCATCCGTGATAGTTGGTGCCGTTGTAACTGATTTCGAAGAAGAAGCGCATTTAGAGAAGTTGAGTAGATGACATGCTAAATAGATTTACTAATTGCTCTTGAATAGTTATTTGTCAGTTTACTTACCTCTTCTAGAAGAATTTCCATTTGTTCTTCAAATGGGTAGCCGAGGTCTCTACCCAAAATCAAATAGTATCTGCATTCCTCAATTGAACCCTGTGAAATGTTAAAGTACCTGACCTTATCTTTCTTTCCAGTTTTTCCGAAGCCTTCAGCAATGTTTGCCGCTATAGAAACAGCAGCTCGCCTAAACTGTGAAGTCAATCCATAAATCTCTTCTTTGGGAAATTGCGAAGTGAGTTTATAAGTGGCAAGAACAAACTGATGTGCTTTTTGCCAAGCAATTACGTCAGTGAATTTTTTTGATGACTCCATAACAATAAACTTTGAAGCATTCCATTTTTAAGTCAAACTTCTAAGATTCTCATCTACTCACTCCTCTATTCTAGATTCACATTCTCATAAATGATTGCTGCCCCTTGTCCCACACCGATGCACATGGTGGCCAATCCGTACTTCACTTTTCTCTTTTGCATTTCGTGAATCAACGTGGCACTTATTCGCACCCCACTGCAGCCTAATGGATGGCCAATGGCTATTGCTCCACCATTTACATTCACAATTTCAGGATCAAAGCCTAACTCGCGTGTGCAAACAATGGACTGAGAAGCGAAAGCTTCATTCAACTCCACCAATCCAATATCTTTTGATGTAAGTCCTGCACGCTTCATTGCTTTTTGAGAAGCGGTAATTGGCCCAACACCCATAATGGAAGGATCTACTCCAGCAACACCCATGGAAACCACCCGTACCAATGGTTTTAAATTCAATTTCTCTACCAGCTTCTCATTAACGAGCAAAGCTGCCGCAGCACCGTCATTTATACCTGATGAGTTCCCTGCAGTCACTGTACCATCGGCTTTAAATGCTGGCTTCAGCGATCCCAATTTCTCCATTGAAGTTTCACGTGGATATTCATCCTTACTGAACTCAATCGGGTCGCCTTTTCTTTGAGGTATTTGAATGGGCACAATCTCTTCGTTGAACTTGCCTGCCTCGGCTGCTTTAAAATACCGTTGCTGAGACTGAAGCCCGAAAGCATCCTGCTCTTCTCTGGAAACATTCCACTGATCAGCCACGTTTTCTGCAGTCTCTCCCATACTATAAGGATGGTAAAGTTTGGATAGCCTGGAGTTTATAAATCTCCACCCAATGGTCGTATCAAATATTTCTGCCTTTCTTGAATAGGCATCACCAGACTTGGGCATTACAAATGGTGCCCGGCTCATACTCTCCACACCACCCGCTATATACACTTCACCATCTCCATGGGCGATCGCTCGTGAAGCATCCATGATCGCCTGCAACCCGGAAGCGCAAAGTCTATTCACTGTAGTTCCAGCCACTTCAACGGGAAGACAAGCCAGCAGCAGTGCCATTCGCGCCACATTCCTGTTGTCCTCACCTGCCTGATTGGCGGCCCCAAAAATTACATCCTCCACCAGTTTTTGATCTACCTGAGGGTTTCTTTCCAATAATTTTTTAATCACATGAGCGGCCATGTCATCCGGCCTTACAGATGCCAGCGTGCCTCCATATTTACCGATAGGTGTACGCAGTATGTCTACAATAAAAGTGTTATTCATTTTGATTAGGGGTTGGAATTAGGCCAAAAAGCCTCGAATTCATTACTTTTGCTGCAAGTTAAACCCAGATTGGGTATTAGGATAGATTCTGCTTTGATTTATTGAAGAATCCCGACCGATCGGTCAGGATTGTCAGGGTTTAACCTTGACAATGAAAATCATTGAAGCTCTTACTAACTAATATGCAATCAGGTGATTATTCATTCGTCAAATTATACAATAGAATTTCTATTGTATAATTGCGGTTAAATCAACCCCCCTATGTGGCAAAGGAAACAAACTGTATTTCTGGTGATTGTTGGCGCTTGTATGCTGATCAGTATTTTCTTTCCTGTATGGCAATCCAATAGCGATGGTGTACAGAAAGTATTATTCCCATTGCATTATTCCGTTACGGAAGGTGATGTAAAAACAACTATTTACTTTCCCTTTAGTTTAAGTGCCATCTTTGCCATTGCTGCTGCCACGGTGGCCTTCTTTGAAATCGGAAAATTTAATAACCGAATGCTGCAAATAAAGTTAGGCGCGCTTAACTCTTTCTTTATGGCAGGCAGTATCGGGTCTGCGGTTTATTTTGCCACTGACCTGATTAAAACTCATCAAGAAGCCGGAGAGTATGGGTTTGCCATGTTCCTTCCCGTGATCGCCATGATAAGCAACATGATTGCGAATCGCTTTATCAGAAAAGATGAAAAATTAGTAAGGGACTCCGATCGACTTCGCTAAACTTTATCTAAAAGAAATTGTTCTTATTATTCAATCTATAAATCAAATTGAACCATGGCTCAAACTAAATTAGGCGAAAACACAGTGAACACAATTGGAGATCTTCCTTCAGTTGGTTCAACAGCACCCAACTTCACTTTAGTAGACAATGCATTGAAAGACGTAAGCCTTGCTGATTTCAAAGGCAAAAATGTTGTCCTCAATATCTTCCCAAGCATTGACACGGGCGTTTGTGCTACTTCCGTTAGAGAATTTAACAAGAAGGCCGCCTCATTAGACAACACTGTTGTAGTATCTATTTCTAAAGACCTGCCATTCGCGTTCAAACGCTTTTGTGGCGCAGAAGGAATCGACAAAGTAGTCACACTCTCTGATTTCAGAAATTCAGGTTTTTCGAAAGACTATGGAATGGAAATGACAGATGGAGGGATGAAAGGATTCTTTGCCAGATCCATTGTTGTGTTGGATGATCAGGGAAAAGTAAAGCACACCGAGGTAGTTCCGGCAGTAGGCCAGGAGCCCAACTATGATGCTGCATTGAGCGCACTCTAAGTTTCACACATCTTAAAATATTAACTCCCCTTCTTTTCAGTTGGGGAGTTTTGCTTTGTAGCCGTTTCAATTATTTCTACCTTTCCTATCCATCATTCTATACCTCAAACCATGAAATTGCTTACAGTCTCAAGCCTGATTTTATTTTTCTCCATTCAAATAACGGCTGCACAAACTTACTACCTCCAGCCCGACCGGGTATTTGATGGAAACGAATTGCATGAAGGATGGGTAGTAGTGGTGGAAGAAAATAAAATTCTGGAGGCAGGCCCCACAAACAAAATAACCAAACCAAGAGGGGCAACCACCATTTCATTAACTGGCACTACACTAATGCCCGGGATGATTGAAGGGCATTCTCATTTATTATTGTATCCTTACAATCAAACCAGTTGGAATGACCAGGTATTGAAAGAATCGGATGCCTACAGAGTGGCAAGAGGAACGGTGCACGCTAAAAATACGTTGATGGCGGGGTTTACAACTGTAAGAGATCTTGGCTCAGAGGGAGCCGGATATGCCGATGTAGGGTTAAAAAAATCAATTGACGATGGTGTGATTCCCGGGCCACGGATGCTGGTGGCAGGAAGAGCTATTGTGGCTACCGGAAGTTATGGACCAAAAGGGTTTGACACTGATTTTGAGGTAATGCTGGGTGCTGAACCTGCCGATGGCAATGACCTGATTCGCGTTACGCGTGATCAAATTGGCAAAGGAGCTGACATCATTAAAGTGTATGCTGATTACCGTTGGGGAGCCAATGGAGAAGCAGCACCTACCTTCTCTATTGAAGAGCTAAAATTGATTGTAGAAACTGCCAAGAGCAGCGGAAGGCCCACAGTGGCACACGCTTCCAGCAAAGAAGGAATGCGCAGGGCCATATTGGCAGGAGTGGAAACCATTGAACATGGTGATCAGGGTGATGATGAAATATTTAAACTCATGAAGGAAAATGGGGTTGCCTTTTGTCCAACGCTGGCTGCGGGCGATGCTATCCTTCAGTACAATGGTTGGAAAAAAGGAACCGATCCGGATCCGGAAAGAATAGTGGACAAAAAAGCAAGTTTCAGCAGTGCGCTAAAAGCTGGCGTGGTGATTGCAGCAGGTGGAGATGTGGGTGTGTTTCCTCACGGAGAAAATGTAATTGAGCTGGAGTTGATGAAAGACTATGGGATGGACAACATGGCTATTTTAAAATCGGTGACTTCAGTGAATGCAAAAATCTTTCATTTAGAAAACCTGGGTGAGATCAAGTCAGGGTTTCTAGCCGATCTGGTAGCCGTAAAAGGAAATCCAACTAAAAATATATCAGATCTAAAAAACGTATCGTTTGTAATGAAAGATGGAATCATTTATAAACAAGAATAACATATATCATCAAATGAAGTATGCAGTAATCATGCTACTCTCATTAGTATCCTTTCTTGGCAGGGCACAGGATACATTTTTTAATAAATTGTCAGATGCTGCTCTTGAACTTACCACACATAAAGTGCAGTACGACCCCACCTACTTCAGCATACCTTATCCCAATGGAGACGTGCCTTCTGATAAAGGAGTTTGTACGGATGTAGTTATTCGCGCTTACCGTAAGCTTGGTATTGACTTACAAAAAGAAGTACATGAAGATATGGCGAGTAATTTTTCCCTTTACCCAAAAGACTGGGGCTTAAAAACGACAGACAAAAACATTGATCACCGAAGAGTTCCCAACCTGATGACATTCTTCAAAAGACACGGTACGGTAAAAAAGAAAAGCACCAACCCTTATGACTATGCCCCCGGAGACATTGTGGCCTGGAATTTAGGAGGGGGCATAAACCACATTGGAATTTTGATCAACCAAAAATCAAAAGACAACGAGCGATATCTGGTTGTTCATAATATTGGTAACGGTCAGGAAATCTCTGATTGCCTATTTCAGTTCAAGATCATAGGACACTATTCTTACAAGAAGTAAAATCTAATTAAGCTTAGAAAGCCTTATCCTAGCATCATCCGCTCTTATATTCACCTTGGCAGTTCCATTGGCCAATTTCAAACTGGTAAAAGTTTCTGACTTCTCGTACACGTCAAATGCCCCTTCTGCAATTACTCTTGCATCATCATGGCGTACATCAAACTGACCTCCTCCTTTGGTTACTACCATTGAGACAGAACCATCCTCTGCCCTAATATCATATTCTCCACTATCTGACAACGAAGTCTCAATCATAAAATCACCATCATCAATATCAGCTACTACCTTGGAAAAATTTCCATTCTTAATTCTAACATCTCCGTCATCAATATCAATATCAATAGCGCCTCTTCCCTGATCCATAGTGAGGTTGCCATCATCCATTTGAAAGCGAAACTTACTTCCTTTGCATCCTATCAAATCAATATCTCCATCATCAACACCCATCACAATTGATCCATTGATATTTCTTATCCAATAATCACCATCATCTCCCTTTACCAAAATACTCACGCCTTCTGGCGCTTCAATTTTTATCTCATAATCTTCATTGTAGTATCCTACAATGCCGTGACTCGAAGAACTTGATCGCTCTCTGATTTTCAAATTACCATCGGAGTTGTCTATTTCAACTGCAAACTCATCGCTACCAAAAAAAAGTCCTTTGGTAACTACTGTTCTGTCAATTTTCAAATGCACACTTTTTCTGCTTGAGCCGGTAATGGTCACCTTGGCATCAGAAGAAGTTAGCTCTATATTTCCTGTAGGGCTTATATCAAACTCCTTATCCAAATGATAATCTCCCTCCTTTTGCGCCCAAAGAGTAATGCTAAACAGAAAAGCAGTCAGTGTAAGTAATGTTTTCATACTGGGTGGTTTTCTCATGTATGACGCTGAAAACCCCTGAGGGGTTGCACTATTATAATGAACCTATCAAATCAACATACAGATCAGTAAGGGCTACTTCCGCTTTTCCGGCTATTTCAATGATTTCGTCAATGTTGGCTGGCTGCAAATTATCCGGATCACAATCATCGGTAAGAACTGATATAGCACAACAGGGCAATGAGACATGATTGGCTACGATTACTTCGGGAACAGTAGACATACCGACTGCATCCGCACCAATTCTGCTCAAAAAGCGATACTCGGCCCGCGTTTCAAGATTTGGCCCGGTAACACATACGTACACGCCTTCATTCAATCGGATGCCTTTTTGACTTGCAATAACTTTTAATTTATCGTTCAGTGCCCTATTGTAAGGCTGGCTCATATCCGGGAAACGTGGGCCTTGTGAATCTACATTAGCACCGCGCAATGGATTGTCAGGCTGTAAATTAATATGATCATCGATAAGCATTAGCTCACCTTTGTTCCAATTCAAATTCATGTTGCCAGCCGCATTTGAGATCAACAAATGCTTTACTCCCAACTCTTTCATAACCCGAACGGGTAAAGTGATCTGCTCGGCAGAATAACCTTCGTAATAATGAAAGCGGCCATGCATGGCCAATACGCGCTTCCCGTTGATTTCTCCACTGATCAACTTCCCCTTATGAAACTCTACGGTTGACACCGGAAAGTGTGGAATAGCACTGTACTCTATCTCAATTGGGTTTTCTATCTTTTTCGTAAAAAGATTTCCCAAACCTGTGCCAAGGATTATTCCAATCTCAGGGTTTTGTACACCTTGAGATTTAATAAACTCAACTGCTTCATTTATTTTTTTTATCATAGTGAGTTATCGTTTAACCACAAAGCACACAGAGACTTCACAAAGAGCGCAAAGCATCTCTGTGACCCTTTGTGACCTCGTGGTTAAATAAAAATTATTCATAATAATCAGTACTATCCGTCTGAGCCAACCCAATAAAGTATTTGGCTACTTTTTCCGTTACCGCTTTAAAATACTTTTCACCCTTTTCTGCCGTTGCTTTTCGCGGATCACCCACACCTGTATCCTTTGTTACTTTTGTCCATTGGCGTTCGGCCCATGCCCATCCTTCCTTGATGGCATCGAATTTAAATTTCTTTGCCTTGCCATCTCCTACTTCGCTTAATGGCAATACCAGGTCAGGCCTTAGGTGAAGCATCAGACTTGTTTCCATCTCCCCTGCATGATCATCTTTATTTTCAAAAAATAATTTTTGATCCAAAGATTTAAACCAATCACAACTGCTTATAAACATTTTGGGGAATAGAAGCCCTAATTCTCTGATCATCGGTTTAAAGTCATTACCCCCGTGGCTGTTCAATATGATCAATTTAAAAATTCCCTGACGGTTCAGTACTTCAATGACATCCTTTAATACAACGAATTGTGTACTTGGGTTCATATTCATATCAAGCGTCACATCATGCTGCCCTGTATTCACACCAAACGGAACAGCAGGCAGCACAATAACTTTGCTGCCTTTTTCCCATGCAATACGAGCTGCTTCAGCGGCAATGGCTTCCGCTTCAATGATATCAGTACCATAGGGCAAATGGTAATTATGAGCTTCCGTAGCTCCCCATGGAAGTACAGCTAAATCAAAGGAAGTGTCTTTAATGTATTTCCAATTATTCTCTATCAACAGATAAGGTCTCATTCTTTATATAGCAGGGAGCGCGATGGTATAGGTTTCGTTTCTTCTCACTGTCAATCTATCATCACGCAGCCATGGATTGTGTCGTTTGAGCAACTTATAATTTGATCCTTGCTCCAGGGCAAATTCTACCAAGTCAGGGATGGTCTCGGTCACTTCTACTAAGCGCAACGAATCTTGCTGGTAGAGATGCTTTGGATTGATTTTAAATCCATAGCGCTCCGGGTTTTCAATTATTTCTTTTATGGCCAATATCCTAAAAACGTAGCGAGCTGTCTCTTCATTCAAGAACAAGTCGTAGTAGTTGTCTACCTTTTGTTTTTTGATCGCTCTATCCAAACCACTCATGCCTCTGTTGTAGGAGGCAGCAACCAGCGTCCAGTTACCAAATCTTTCATACGCTTTTTTAAAGTACTTGCAAGCCGCTTCTGCCGCTTTGATAGGATCATAGCGTTGGTCTACTTCTCTGGATATCTCTAGCCCGTTTTCTTTGCCAGCACTTTTCACAATTTGCCAAAACCCTACTGCATTGGCAGGTGAGATGGCGTTGAGTAATCCGCTTTCAATCAAGGGCAGGTACTTGAAATCATCAGGAATACCATTTTGCTTTAAAATCGGTTCAAATTGCGGAAGCCATTCGTTAGCTCTTTTTATCAAGAAAATAGTATTGCTGTGAAAGTAAATATTGATTTGAAGTTCCTTATCAATTTGCTCCCGCAGATCAGAACGATCCAATGGCACTTTTTCTCCGGCAAAATTCAACTCTTTAGGAAGATCGTAAGAGATAGCTGGCAGCGGGCCATCCTCTTGTGGTAATTTTTCGTACACTATATCAGGATTATTCTCCAACCCTACGATTTTCTCCAATCGCTCAATCCGAGTGTTAATAAAAACCACCAGGAACAAAAGCACGACCAACCCAATGATCACCAGCAATTCAATACGGTATTTCTTCAACAAATCTTTCATCACACTTTTAAATTAGAAATTAGGTGAAAGCAAATATTTAGAATAAAACTCATTAATCACCTTTACCGCCTCATCTGGTGTGTCCACCAAATTGATTAAGTGAAGGTCTTCTGCATCAATCATATTTTCTTCTACAAGAACTTTTTTGAACCAGTCAACTATTCCTGCCCAGTATTCGCGCCCAACTAATACTATTGGAAACCGGCCAATCTTTTTTGTCTGAATCAAGGTAAGCGCCTCCGTTAGTTCATCAAGCGTGCCAAATCCTCCAGGCATTACGATGAACCCTTGAGAATATTTTACAAACATTACTTTTCGTACGAAAAAATAATCGAAGGAAATTAATTTTTCTGGATCTATATATATGTTGCCCTTTTGCTCGTGAGGCAAAAAAATATTTAACCCAACACTTTTGCCTCCCGCTTTATGCGCTCCCTTATTTCCTGCCTCCATAATACCAGGCCCTCCGCCCGTAATTACTCCATACCCGTGATGTACCAGCTCAAAGGCAATTGCTTCAGCTATCTTGTAGTAGGGATGTTCAGGTTGTGTACGCGCTGATCCAAAAATGGTAACGCATGGGCCAATTTTAGCGAGTTTCTCAAATCCTTCTACAAACTCAGACATAACTTTAAAAATCACCCAGGAGTCTGAGCTCTTAATCTCAGCCCAATTCTTATCTCTAAAAGCTTTCCTTATCTTATGTTCCTCTTCTGAGGAAGATACCTTCTCGTTTTCTATCGCCATATCCAGTTTCTTTTGATCTGCTAATATAACGTGAATGGAGCCTTTGCAATAGGATTAAAGGAGTAAAGGCTTTTTGGAAGTGGAGAGAATGAAAAAAGGCAGACTGGAACGCCTGCCCTTACCCAGAAGAAGAAGATAGTTTGATGATTCAAATGTATTGGGTTGGTCAATCATTAAGGCAATCCGATCCATTAAGGGTCTATTACTTTTCATGTCCAATTTCAACATTTAATAAAATGATTCTATGCCCTCAAATTTCATGTAAAGGTCTCATTATCAAAACGTCATAAACTTCAATGTTAGGTTAATGTTATGTTTTATTGAAGGCCCGTGAGTTTCGCACAACAAAATTTACATTTGGGTAAACATGAAATCATTATGGATCAATTGTCGAAAAAGGAAATTCGTTTAAAAGTTGGGGAGTCTGCTTCGCAGACTTTAGAAAAACTTGGTATTGTGAAGCCTTCGAAAAAGACACAGAAGCTGATTAAACAAACTTCTAAAAAACTAACTGATGCTTTGCAGAAGGATTTAAAAAAGCTTTATAAAAAAATTAAGAAGGAAGAAAAAATCACTAAAGCCAAAGCCAAGGATAAAGAAAAGAAAATGGCTAAGAAAACAGTGCACCCCAAAAAAGCTGTGAAGAAGGTAAAGGCTGTAAAAAAGGTAAAGACCGTTAGAAAGGTGAAGGCTCCTGTCAAAGGACAAGGAACACCTGGCTAAAAGGCTATTTCTTCAACAGGTCTTCCAGAGCTTCTTTCAAGTCTAAGAATTGGAAATCAAAATTTGAAGATTGAATTTTCTCCGAAGAAACCTTACTTCCTTTCAAAACCAAGTCCGACATTTCTCCAAGGATTAACCTGAGAACGAAACCTGGAACATGGGGAGCCCATAGTGGCTTGTCAAGCACTTTGGCAATAGCTTCTGTCATTTCTTTATTAGTAACCGCATTAGGACTTACAGCATTATAAGCTCCAGCCATTGATTCATCTTCTATTGCTTTCATAAATATCCGACACACATCATCAATATGAATCCAACTTATTAGTTGTTTACCAGAGCCCAAAGGTGAGCCGACTCCCCACTTTATGGGTTTTACCATCTCAGCCAAGGCTCCTCCTTTCTCGCTTAGCAAAATGCCAATTCGGATTTTATTCACCCTAATACCTAATGATTCAATTTTAGATACACTATCCTCCCATTGCTTTACCACATCAGCAAGAAAATCATCTGCAGGCTGATCTTCTTCTGTAAATGTTTGTTCAGGGGCGCCCTCACCATAAATACCAATGGCCGATGCGGAAACAAAAGTTTTCACCTTATGATTATTTTGTTTCAGGTTTTGGAAAAGCAGTTCACTCGATTTCGTCCGGCTTTCCAAAATCTCCTTTTTCCTGGAAGCAGACCAACGTTTATCCGCAATACCTGCACCTGCCAGGTGAACAATAGTATCCACCTCATCTAAGGCTCCATTTTCTATCGTTCCTGCGTTCACATCCCATTGGAAGGTAGGAATGGGCCCTTTGCTGCTGCTACGAGACAAATGAGAAATCTGGTAGTCTTTTTGCATTAGCATGGCAGTTAGTCTTGTGCCAACGAGCCCTGAGGCTCCAGTTATGAGAACATTTTTATGCATTTGGATAATTACTAGCTTTGATCAATAATATAAACAGCATGAATCGAAATAAGTTTGAATATGTCATTCTTTGCCTACTTTTTAGTGTCGCTGTCTATGGGCAAAAGGTAACTACAGAAAAGCAGGGACAGAAAATAAATGGTGGGGAAAGTGAAGGTTTTGCAACCACTTTGGAAGGCAAGAAGGACCACGTTGCCATGTCCTGGAACAAATTCTTAAAAGAATTTGGCAAACCCAAACAGGCCGGAGGGTTCATGAGCATTAGCGAACCTGCGTTGGGAGGTACTGCGTACAGTCAAGGAGTTATTTATTCAGACATCAAAGACAAAGGAGAAACCACTCAAGTTTGGCTAGGCATTAAGGCCGATGAATGGACAGTAAACGATATTGAAATAGTAAAAAAGGAGTTGGAGAAGGAAGTATATCGCTTCGGCATCAAATATTACAAAGACAAGATACAAGCACAGATTGACGAGGCCCAGCGCGCCTTTGATGCCACCACCCGACAATCACAAAGACTGGTTAATCAAAACAAAGACCTCACCATTCAGTTGGGCAACAACGAACAAGAAAAAGTAAAATTAGAAGAACGTCTTGAGGCCAATTCACTTGAACACGCTGTACTGCTTCAGAAGCTGGAGAACAACAAGCTTGCGCAAGATTCTGTAGTACAAGCAGGAGATCAGATTAAAAAAGTAATTGAGGTTCACAAAGAAAGACAAGGCAAAGTGAATTGATAAAAGTACCACATAATAAAAAAAGCCACCTTCAAGGTGGCTTTTTTATTGATCAAAGTTTCTGATTAAAAAGAATACTTGATTCCCAAACTTATAGAAGTTAAAGGGCTAAACTTTGTGAAGTATTGATCAGATGCATTAAATCCTTTGTAAACCTCTTCTCTCACATCATTCAAAATATTGGAAACGTTCAGGTTCACAGAGGCTCTCCTGCTCTCGCCAAAAGACTTATTCAAATTGAAATTTAAACTATGGAATGGCTCAGAATAAACATCAGGGAAGAGAGCACCACCCACTATCAGCAAGGTAGACCCTTTAACGTTGTAGAATAAACCTGCATCCAGTCCAATTGAATTATTTTCATAGGTAAACCCACCGTTAATTATATAAGGTGACTGACCTGCCATTTCACGAGTACCCTCAATGGTTTCACCATCCTTCTCAAAAGCCTTACGAGCACTGAACTCACTGTCAAACATGTCAATTTGAGACTTTACAACCGTGAAGTTGGCATTAACGCTGAATTTTTCCAGGGCAGGACTAATAAATTCTAAATTTTTTCTTGCCTCAATCTCAGCTCCAAATAATTGGCCATCTCCAACATTACGAGGTTGATATTCTGTTGATGTTTGCTGTTCAGGTATTCTTACCAATTCAATCGGGTCATCAAATTTCTTATAGAATGCACTGATTGAGAGTAATTGTCCTCCCCGCATAAACATCTCCCATCTCAAATCAAAATTATCAATTCTGGTTTCCGTTAACTTCCCATCCCAATTAGAATAAGGGAACAAAGCACCATTAAAAATTCTATTTGTAATCGGATCCAATATTTGCGCAAAAGACAATTCCTTAAATGATGGCCTTGCAATTGTCCTTGAATAGGACAATCTCAAGTTTTGAGTTTCATCCAATGCATAAATAAAATTTGCTGATGGGAAAAGGTCAAATGAGTCAAGTACCTTCTCATTTACTAAATTATTCCCAGTTCCAAAACTCGCAAACTCCACATCGCGTCCAGTGTGTCTCATAACAAAATTTTCTCCTCTTAATCCAATAATCGCTTTGAGATTCGAAAATGGAGAAAACTCACTGGAGATATACAACGCCTGATTATTAACATTTCCATTGTACTGGTTGGGATTTGGCACCCCATTTCCAGAAGAATAGTATACACTACCATTTGGGTAAAGGAATTCATCCATCAGTACATTATTTGGGTTGCCACCAAATTTTGGTTGCGCTCCAAAAAACTGAAGATCATAACTCCTAATTTCATAATCCCTTTCCTTATAAACATAACTGGCACCAAATTTCAATTTCGCCTCAGACCCAAACAAATTGTGCTCTCTTGTTACATCAACCCTACCCACCATATTGATTTCATCCAACTCTCTCCATATTCTGCTTGGATTTCCACCGGCACCCGCTACAAACAATGTATCCGCCAGGCGAGTTGTAAATGCTGTTTTGCGCACATCAGGATCATTTAAACTAGAGATTGTTGGTGACAGTCTCCAATCCAGTTTCCACTTGCCATCACTATTATGGTGTTGTCCATTGAGCATAACATTGGTTAACCCGCGTTGGCTGTAATCAAGGTTGTCAGATATTGCATAGTATCCTGACTGACCAACTGCTTCACCATCATTATCAATATTGAATTGACCCGTTTTGCTCTCACCATTTTGTAAATGCATGAGAGTAAGCATCAATTTTGTTTTACTGGTTTTGAATGCCAACCCACCAAGTCCACCAAGTAGTACATTACTTTCCCCAAGTTGACCGTTTTGGATCGTTGCATATCTCATTTCGTAATCCGATGAACTGATCTGACGCTGATATTCCCCATACACTACGTCATCATAATATTTGGTAGTGTTTTTATAAGTACCTGAAAAAATGTATCCTAGTTTTTTATTTCCTCCAAGTGAAATCTGGTTGGCCATAGAAACCCCCAAACTGTAATCCATAAAACTCGTTTGATTCTTAGCCCCCAGTGTTGGATTAAACTTTTTCAAAAAATTATTCACATCTCCGTCAGAATTTCCACTAATAGGTGAAGGAATAATTTCTTTTCTTGCCTCCAAAGGCAAAGCCCTTGCACCATCATCATAACCTAGAAAATCTTTGCTCCCTCCTTCATAGGTTAAATAGTCCTGATTAAAATGCATTCCTGGAGTTACGCTCATTCCTAGCGAAACATCCAACACTTTTTCATCAGGAAAGTCTTTGGTTTCAATATTTACCACACCTCCGGTAAAATCTGCTGGCATTTCAGCAACAGAAGATTTCAACACCATCATATTATCAATAAGGTTGGTAGGGAAGATATCGATCTGCAAACTATTCCTGTCGGGATCAAGACCCGGTATGTCAACACTGTTAAGAGTAGTTTTTGTATAACGATCTCCTAATCCTCTTACATAAACATATTTTCCTCCTTCCACAGAAACACCGGTTACTCTTTTTGCGGCATCTGCCGCATCTGAATCTCCGATCTTTCTAAAATTGGCTGAAGAAATTCCGTCCATCAAACTGGGCGATTTTCTTTTTACAGTGAGCATGGCCTCTTCAGAAGTTTTTATCACCTGAGCAGTAACCACAATATCCTCAAGCATTTCTACAGATTCTTTCAATCTGATCCCATTCAGCACATTGACTTTATCTTCTGAAATTTCAATACCTGTAATGGTTATGGTCTCGAAAGAGACAAATGATACTTGAAAGTCATAAGTACCAATGGGTAGGCTCAGCTCAAATTTTCCGTCAAAATCTGTAATCGTGCCTTTAGTCGTTCCCTTCACGGCAACGGTTACACCGTACAGTCCTTCTCCTGTTGCATCCTCTATGACTTCTCCTCTGATTATTCCATTTTGTGCGGTAGCCGATGATATTAGAAATATACAAATAGCACCAATTAGACAGATTCTTAACATATTATATTTCAGCGAGTTAAATGTTTCCGCAAAATTACTAAAGTTCCGTTCTCTGATTAATTATACTTTTGTTATGCCAATGTTACCGCAAGATTATGAGCTTAACACGTTCTTAAATTTGGCCGCCATTCAAGACAAAAAAAAGCCGCTGAGTTGAACTCAGCGGCCTTTTTAAAACTGATTACTTGTAAGTATTAAAGTCCTGTTAACTCACCAGCTTTAGATGCCCATGTCCAGCCTAGCACTGAAACATCAGCTTTCTTAGTTGCGGTAGCTGCTGCAGAAACTCCTGTTGGAGGTGCTCCACCATCTTTCATGAAGTCGTTAATCGTTTTTCCAGCGGGTACGTTGATAATTACATCCAAGAATTCCTGGATTCCACTTGAAACTGAAAGTCTGCTGATGATATTGTTAGCTGTTGAATTTTCCAATCCAGTGATGAACAATCCATCAAACTTCACTCCTGAATTGTTATCTGTATTGATTAAGTTTTCGCTTGCTATGTCAGCACTGCTTGCCACAACAGTTCCATTCTTAAAAGTATGGAAGGTAGTAGTAGAACCAGCAGTTGTACCATAAGTACCCTCTGGTCCATCTAATTCAAATGAGTGACCACTTACAGTTACAATAACAAAGTTCTCTGCAGTTCCTGACCATGCCTGATCTGTATCCAATCCATCATCTCCTACGTTCCAAACCACAATGTTTTTCACATCTACAGTTCCACCGAACCATTCGATTCCATCATCCTGATTGGCAACAACCTCCACATTTTCGATTTCTGTACCTCGACCAACACCTCCTAATGTAAGACCATTGATCTCATTACCAGCTCCAATGTTTGCTCCACCATGACGGATAGAGATGTACTTAATTACACCAGAGTTATCTTCATCATCAGACCCACCGTAAAGACCATTCGCATCACTAGTTGGTATACCTTCAATCTGTACTTCTTCTATGTCAACACCAGTGAAGTTTCCGTCTATATCCTTTGTTTGGGTTGATATCTTGGCCTTACCCAAAACTATCACACCTCCCCATAAACCATTTACATCTGGATCTAAGTTTGGACTTGCAAAATTACCAGCAGCAACATCCGCTGGAGTAAGCTCATCAGCTACAGAAGTAAATATAATCGGTAGGGCTGCAGTTCCCTCTGCCATTAATTTCGCGCCTCTAGCCACTAAAAGTGCAGTCGCGTTAGCTCCTGTACCTGCCTGACCCTTAACAACAACACCCGGTTGAATGGTCAACGTCTTACCATCAAGCACTGTTACTCTACCAGCTAACACATACGTCTTACCTGTTTCCCATGTAGTATTTTCAGTAATATTAGCATCAACAATGATTGTTGTTGGCACTTCTGGTGCAGCACCAACTGAAAGAACGTGAGTAACTGTTTCCACATCGCCATCTTTATCAGTAGCTGTGAACGTGAAAGTCACCAATTTATCTTCATCTTCTGCTGTAGCTGTATAAGAGAACTCATAAGTAGCAGATGTCTCACCAGCATACGTTTCAGATGCAAATGATGCAGTTCCTTTTGTTACCACCAAGCTAGCCAAACCATCAGCTGCCTCGATAGTTGCTGTTACAGGTCCTACTGTTCCTAAGTTTTCAATTTCAGCAGTTGCAGGAACGCCAGAAATGGTAACGCCATTGTCTACCGCTGGATCATCTTCTGAACAAGACCAAAATGCTCCTACCAATGTGGCGATAGCAAGCATGGAAATAATTTTTTTCATGAGTAATTTTTTAAGATTTTTTCATTTTTGATTCAGCGCAAAGGTGAGCATCCAATGTTACATGAAGTACAATGGTGGTTTACCAAATTGTTAAAGAAGATGAAGGAATCTTTACTGGATTGTTACCAACTTCAAAATGAAAAAGTGAATTGGTTTTGCTAAATGCCTGATTTTAAAAAAATTAAAAACAGCATTTTCAATATTAAAAAATTGTGAAGCCCCAGGGCATTCAAAGTTGATTCCGTTTCGAAAGCTTAAGAATGACCTTCGAAAAGCATTAATCAAGCCTACTTATTGATGGGCACTTTGGAGAGCAGCACTTTAATGATGTCGGCAGTGCGCACATTGTCTGCCTCAGCTTCATAGTTCAATATGATGCGATGATTGAGCACATCCAGCGCTACCTCTTTGATGTCTTCTGGCAACACATAATCTCGACCTTCAAGATAGGCCATTGCCCTGGCTGCCAAATTGAGATTGATACTTGCACGAGGTGAAGCGCCAAATTGTATGTATTGCGCCTCATGATCTAATTTATATTCCTTAGGATTACGCGAAGCAGACACCAACTCTATAATGTACTTCTCCAACGACTCCGAAATTTTAACCTTGTTTACTTCTTTGCGAATGGCAAAAATATCCTCCTTGGTCAGCACCTGATTCACGGTATAGTCAAACTGCATGTTGGAAATACGCCTCATGATTTCCAATTCATCCTCTTTGGAAGGATAGTTGACAAACACCTTCATCATGAATCGGTCAATCTGTGCCTCTGGCAGGGGATAGGTACCCTCGTTCTCTACAGGGTTTTGAGTCGCCATCACCAGGAAAGGTCGATCGAGGTTAAAAGAAGTTTCTCCAATTGTTACTTGCTTCTCCTGCATCGCCTCCAGCAAAGCGGATTGAACTTTTGCTGGTGACCTGTTGATCTCATCTGCCAAAATAATATTGGCAAAAATAGGTCCCTTCTTCACCTCAAAGTTTCCCTGCTTCTGGTTGTAGATCATGGTACCTACCAAATCAGCAGGCAATAAATCTGGTGTAAACTGTATCCTTGAAAAATCGAGATGCAATACCTGAGCCAGTGTACTTATGGTAAGTGTTTTGGCAAGACCGGGTACACCCTCCAAAAGGATATGCCCGTTGGTAAACAAGCCTATCATCAGCCGGTTGACCATGTATTCCTGGCCTACTACTACTTTTGCCACTTCGGCATATACCTGTTTTACCTTTTCTGTATGCTCTTGCTGTACTTCAGTTGCCATCTCAAACGCCATATTTCTATGCTTTTACCCTTAATTTTAGCGCAATAATAAAGAATTAGGTTCAAAATTAGTTACAAATGGATGGAATCGGATTTAAAGGTCGTTTCACGCTGTTATCCAGGCTTCAATCCACTAGAAAAACCATTCTATGCCCAACACTTTCGTCATAGGTGATATTCACGGTTCTTATCGCGCATTGTTGCAATGTTTAGAAAAATCAAGGTTCAATTACCAAAATGATACGCTCATCTGCCTGGGAGATGTAGCGGATGGATGGCCTGAAACAAGTCAAGCTATTGAAGAATTGCTGCGAATAGAAAACTTGATTTACGTGATGGGCAATCATGACTTCTGGGCTGTAGACTGGATGGAAACCGGATATGCCAACGACATGTGGCTAATTCAGGGTGGGCAGGCAACTATCGACTCTTATGAGGATAACGTGCCCGCGAATCACATTCAGTTATTAAAAAGTGCTTTGCCTTATTATATCCATCGCAATGAATTATTTGTTCATGCGGGCATTAGCATTGAAAGCCCCATTGAGAGACAGGGCATTCAAACTTTTTTGTGGGATAGAAGTTTTGCACAACTCGCCAAAAAGAAACATCCACAAAAGCTCACTGCCTATCACTCAGTATTTATTGGACATACTCCTATTAATGAGGATAAGCCCATTCAATATGGTGAAGTATGGATGATGGATACCGGGGCGGGTTGGTCTGGCCGGCTTTCGATGATGAACATTGAAACACAAGAATGTTTTGTAAGCGATCCGGTACCCCAACTGTACCCTGGCATTGAAGGAAGGAGAAAATTTTAACCCCGTATTCTGCAATAGAATTTATCTATTGCAGAACTATCGAATGAAAATCAAACTAAATTAAAAGGAGCAAACACATTTGGTGATTTTCATTGTCAGGTTAATGCATATTCTGGGTTAAAACGCAATAACTTCTGCGCCTCTTGGATTCACCAAATAAGAGTTCACCAGATTTTGGACGATCCTGTTTTCTTTTCCAATCTTTATAAAGTCTTTAGCTGTTTCAAAATCTGCCAGCGTTTCCTGCTTGTCAATAAATCCAAATCCCAGATAAGCTCCATTTTCTACCAGGACGAGAGAGCGTTCGTTATTTTTTCTCCCCTTCCCTATAATGGCGAGAGAATTCCCCTCCTCAAAAAACGATTCAATGGCAGCGGTAATTCTTTTGTTGTATTTCGTGGCTGTCTCCACACCCATGCATCCACCTTTACATTCCCCGGTTTGATAACTAAAGCACAAACCTTTAGCCACCTGCAATCCTGATAATTTGGGACACAAATTAAATTCTCTGACTTTTTCCCACATAAAGTTCCAGGCATCTCCTTTGGAACTGAAGCTTATCAAAGGCCTTGTACCACGCTTTACCACATTAACACAAAACCTCAAATAGCCACCTCTATCTTCATAATCATAAATTCCCCACTCATCTGCCTTTTGCTTCTGTGCGAGATTATACTTTGGCCACAACCTCCTGATCTCCTGAGATTCTAAAATCAAAGCAATTAATTCGCTTCCTGTGAGTTCGTACGTAATATGATGAATCTCGTTTCTGATATTGGATCGGTTCCACTCCCGGGCTGCACCCGTAAAATGACCTGCAATTCTCTTTTTAATATTGACTGCTTTCCCTACATAAATAACATTGCCACGCGCATCCATAAAATAATAGACCCCGGCTTTAGCTGGCAATTTGTCAAAGTCTTCTTTCGGGAGATTGGGGGGCAGTGTGGTTTCTCCAGAATTCCTTTTAAGGGCTTTAACAATTACCCCACCAGTATCTCTTTTAAGAAGAAGATCAAAAACTTTTGATGTTGCTTCAGCATCTCCACCAGCTCGATGCCTGTCCTTAATCACTACCCCAAGACTTTCTGCCAGTCTCCCAAGACTATAAGAGCTAAGTCCAGGAATAATTTTTCGACTTAATCTTACAGTACAGAGTTTTTTTGAGTTCCAGCTGATTCCGGCTTCCTCAAACTCTTTCTTTAAAAAACTATAATCAAAGTGAGCATTGTGCGCTACAAAAACTCTATCCTTCAATTGCTCGTGAATTTCGTTGGCCACTTCTGAAAAAGAAGGAGACTCCTTCACCATTTCGTAATTGATTCCCGTAAGGCCAGTGATAAATTGAGGAATACTCCTGCCCGGATTGATCAGCGTATGGTAATGATTGGTAATCTGCATGCCATCGTGATGATAGATAGCTATCTCCGTGATGCGATGACTATTCGCATAACCCCCTGTGGTTTCTATATCAACTATGGCGTACATACTTATTGTTCAAAATTAGAGTTTGACAATTGCAGTTAAAAGCGGAACTTGAATCAAATTTTATAGCATGAACGGAATTGCACGTTTTCTTCTCTCAGGCCTTGCGGTGTTGCTTACCGCATACCTGCTACCAGGTGTACATGTAGAGCATTATGGCTATGCCTTGCTCGTTGCAGCAGTTTTGTCTTTTGCCAATGCCATTGTAAGGCCCATATTGGTTGTGCTTACTATCCCTATTACCGTATTTACCCTTGGCTTGTTTTTACTGGTCATCAACGCCCTGATCATCCTGATGGTAGATTATTTTGTCCCCAAATTTGATGTAGACGGGTTCTGGTGGGCCTTGGCATTTAGTCTTATTTTGTCCATCTTCAATAGCATGTTTTCGGAGATGTCGAAGCCTAGAAACCGCTAATTTTCCGCGAAGCCTCGGTATTTCCCATTCATAAAAATTCTATGGCCTTTTGCCATGAGATACCGTTTACCCTATACCCAGAAAAATCCTATGTACAAATTACTCCTGCTCCTCTTTGTGACCTCCTCTGCCTGGGGCCAGCAATTGAATGAACTGTCCGTTGAAAAGATAATGCGTAACCCAAAATGGGTGGGTGTATCTCCTTCAAACGTATTTTGGTCAGAAGATAGTAAAACCATCTATTTCAATTGGAACCCTGACAACGCAGCGGAGGACTCCTTATATGCCATCACACTATCTAATAAAGTCCCTGTCAAGGTAAGCCCATCATTAAGAAAAACATTGCCCACTGATAATGGAGCTTATAATAGGGGGTCCACTAAAAAAGTTTACGAAAAGTATGGCGATCTTTTTCTTCTGGATATTCCTTCTAACACAACCATAAAAATTACCAATACGATTGAAAGGGAATATGCTCCTTCTTTTTCTCAAGACGAATCCAAAATAATATTTACATCTGGGAGCAACTTGTATTCCTGGAGTATAAGCACAGGATCGTTCAGTCAGCTCACTGACTTTAGAAAAGGGAAGAAAACATCTGAAAGCAAATTGAGTGCTCATGAAGAATGGCTGAAACAAGATCAACTCGCCTACCTGCAAATACTCAAAGAAAGAAGTGACAACAAAAAAGCCACCGAAAAAAATAACAAAACCAACCGGCCTGATCGACCTTATACTGTTTATCTGAATGGCCAGAGTATTGACAACCTGATGGTCAGTCCGGATGAAAACTTTGTTACTTACCGGATAACGAAGGAGGCATCCAGCTCAAAGTCTACCATAGTTCCCAACTACGTAACAGAATCCGGTTTTACGGAAGATATACCAGCGCGTGCCAAGGTAGGAGTAGACCTTGATACCTACGAATTTTGGGTCTATGATATCAAAGGAGACACTACCTTTCAAGTAGATACCCAAACCCTACCGGGCATTATGGATGAGACGGATTTTTCAAAAGATTATCCTGATCAGCAACCTAAAGAAAAAGCCATCCGGCCTGTTGTGATCAACGGTCCTTATTGGTCGGGTGATGGCAGAAATAATTTTGTTGTCATTCGTTCTGTTGACAATAAAGATCGATGGATCATGTCTGTGAATCTCGCAACCCGTCAACTAAAACTGTTGGACAGACAAAGAGATGAAGCGTGGATAGGTGGTCCCGGGATTGGTTATTTCTTTAATGCAGGTAACGCGGGGTGGATGGGTGACAATAAAAGCATCTGGTTTCATTCTGAAGAAACTGGTTACTCTCACATATACACTGTAGACGTTACCACGGGAAAGAAACAAGCCATTACCTCTGGCCAATTCGAAGTACAAAATGCACAACTCTCCAGAGATAAAAAGTTTTTTTACATCACCACCAATGAAGTGCATCCTGGCGAAAAGCATTTTTACAAAATCTCAATTGATGGCAAAAAGTCAG
Source organism: Cyclobacteriaceae bacterium (assembly GCA_039971015.1). Classification (GTDB taxonomy): domain Bacteria; phylum Bacteroidota; class Bacteroidia; order Cytophagales; family Cyclobacteriaceae; genus ELB16-189. Next base: position 285,097 of record JBDVKV010000027.1, on the reverse strand, counting down.
AAAGACTAACCCAAACTACCGGATCACACCAGGTCGTTTTATCTCCAGATGAAAAGTGGATAGCGGATTTATACTCTTATAGTAACAAACCATGGGAGCTGTATCTCTCAGCGAATAAAGCGAAGGCAACACCAGAACAAATCACAAAATCTACCTCTTCAGAGTTTAATTCCTATTCATGGAGAGATCCTGAGGTGATCACTTTTAAAGCAAGAGACGGTGCTGATGTTCATGCCAGACTCTATCAGGCAAAGCAACAAACCACCAAAGGCCCAGCGGTGATTTTTGTGCATGGTGCTGGTTACTTACAAAACGCACACAAATGGTGGAGCAGCTACTTCCGTGAGTATATGTTTCACAACTTGTTAGTCGACAAAGGATATACCGTAATCGATATTGACTATCGCGGCAGCGCAGGCTATGGTCGTGATTGGCGTACAGGTATCTATAGGTTCATGGGTGGAAAAGATTTGACCGATAACGTAGATGCTGCCAAGCTGTTGGTAGACAAATACAACGTTGACCCCAAACGTATCGGTATATATGGTGGGTCGTATGGTGGTTTTATCACTTTGATGGGCATGTTCACCACGCCTGATGTTTTTGCAGCTGGTGCAGCATTGAGACCTGTTACTGATTGGGCACACTATAACCATCGTTATACTTCAAACATTCTCAATGTGCCTTATGCTGATAGTATTGCGTACGTAAAGAGTTCACCCATCTATCATGCAGAGGGCTTGAAAGGAGCATTGTTGATGTGCCATGGAATGGTGGATACCAATGTACACTTTCAAGATGTAGTAAGACTTTCTCAACGTTTGATTGAATTGGGCAAAGACAACTGGGAGCTTGCCGTGTATCCCGTAGAAAATCATGGCTTTGTGGAACCCAGTAGTTGGACCGATGAGTACAAACGAATTTTAAAACTCTTTGAAGATAATCTCAACCCCTAACACATGCTGAAAAATTACATAAAAATTGCGTTCAGGAATTTAACCAGAAATTCCTTATACAGTCTGATTAACATTATTGGTCTTGCCATCGGCCTTGCATGTTTTGTACTCATAGCCATTTATGTAAAGAACGAAACAGGCTATGATCGCTTTTATACCAATGCAGACAACATCTATAGACTTAACACGCATGTAGATGTTAACGGGGTTCAAAACCGATACAGCATGGCACACTACCCTGCGTCTTTTGATATGGTTGAAGAATTCCCAGAAGTAGAGGCAGCTGCCACTATTTTCAAACCTTTTTTCTTTTCCAATCTATTGCCCACTATAAAGTATGAGGACAATGAATACCAGGAAAGAAAATTTTACCTGGCCGACTCAAGTCTGTTTTCAATTTTTGATTTCGATTTCAAATATGGCAATCGAGAAAAGGCCTTTGAGAATAGTAACTCTGTTGTTCTTAGTCACGAAGCCGCTAAAAAATATTTTGGAGAAACCAACCCATTAGGTAAACTCATCACCTTTCAGGACACCGTTTCCTTTAAAGTAACAGGTGTTTTAGAGCCATTCCGCGGTAAAACGCACCTTGACTTCGATTTTCTGGCCCATTCCAAACTGCTCATCAATCAACTGGTCGGTTTTAGAATTGACCACGACTACAGAGGCATGTGGTATTACAGTTATGTAGTTTTAAAGCCAGGATCTGATCCGAACCAAACGAATGCCAAATTACCCGCCTTCGTAGCCAGCCACTACCTTCCTCGTTATACTGAAAACAACGCAGCACTTCAATTGCAATCCATACAGGATATTCATCTCAAATCTAATTTCAGCAATGCGGATATGTCGGTGAATGGCAACATACAATACGTATACATACTATCCTCTATCGCGATTCTTGTCTTGATTATTGCCTGCATTAATTTTATGAACCTGTCCATCGCCCGCTACTCCAACAGAGGTAAAGAAGTGGGTATACGCAAAGTGATGGGTGCACAAAAGAAAAATCTGGTCTTTCAATTTTTAGGAGAGTCTCTTCTCATCGCCATCATTTCCGGAATGATCTCATTCTTTATTATCTGGCTTGTACTTCCTGTATTCAATGATTTGGCCTCCACACAACTTGATTCCAAAGAGTTACTTGACCCTTCCAACATAATCGCTGCATTAGTAGTCACTTTGTTTGCCGGGCTAATTGCGGGGATCTATCCTTCTTTTGTAATGGCTTCATTCCAACCTGCAAAGGTTTTAAAAGGACTCCATAAGGCTGTCAACAAAAAAATTGATTTAAGAAAAGCGTTGGTGGTGGGGCAGTTTACTGTTTCTCTGATTCTACTCATTGGTACGCTCATCATCTCCGATCAACTGGATTTCATGCGTAACAAGGACATGGGCTTTGACAAGGACGAAGTTATTGTAGTGCGCGCAATAGGCACAGGAATGCCTCACAATTATGCTACTTTCAAAGAAAGACTCTTAAATGAATCGGGAGTTATTTCTGTTACCAATCTCTCTCATGATATGGGACAGAAAAATCTTCCTTACTTCCCAATGATTATTGAAGGGATAGAAGATGAGCAAATGCTTCCCATCATGTCAGTGGGTTTCGATTTTTTGGAAACATTTGGATTGGAAATGAAAGAGGGTCGTTTTTTTGATATCGAGCACCCTTCTGATAGCACACTGGCGGTAGTTATCAATGAAGCTACAGCGAGGGCATTTAACTGGAAAGATCCGATCGGAAGGAAAATTACTTTTGGAGAAGGAGGAAATCCCAACATCACAGTAATTGGAGTTATTGAAGACTTTAATTTTGATCCTCTCAGAAATAAAGTAAATCCGGTCATCATGAGTTTTGGTCCGGCCTTTAGCAATATCGCCATTAAAATTAAAGCAGGGGATTACAAATCCACTATTGCACATATTGAAAACACGTGGGGTGAAATCATTCAGGATAATCCTTTTTCCTTTTATTTTCTGGATGAAGCGCTTAACCAAACCTATGCCGAAGAGGAGAGGCTGGCTAAAATATTCAAGACATTTTGTGGGTTAGCCATCTTTGTAGCTTGCCTTGGTTTGTTTGCTCTTGCATCGTTCAGCGCGCAGCGGAGGTTGAAAGAAATTGGAGTAAGAAAAGTACTTGGTGCAACAGAACCCAGTCTGGTGTTACTCATGTACAAAGAGTTTTTAATTCTGGTTGTGGTGGCCGCAGTACTCGCCAGCCCATTGTCCTACTATTTGTTTGATGGTTGGCTTGACAGTTTTGCCTATAGGATACAAATCAACCCATTGGTGTTTATAATGGCTTTGGCTTTGCTAACTGTCATTGCATTTATTACTGTTGGGTACCAATCGTTTAATGCGGCACGATCCAATCCGACACAGACTTTGCGAAGCGAATAGTCGGCTTTCATGTTTTTTGAAAAGGCTCATACTTAATGTATGGGCCTTTTTTGTTTTTTAAGGCCTCAATAATTTAGTACCTTTAGGATACCCTAAAACCTCCCAATTATGCAATTCAAGAAGTTAACCCAGTCTACTGTCTACTTATTGTGTGTTTTGTTTCTGGCGGCCTGCTCTGCACCAAAGGATAATGACAAACTAGGTAGCATATACTTTGATGTAACGGGTTCAGAAGAGGCTGTCAAGCATTTTGAAGAGGGTCTTCTTTTACTTCATAGTTTCGAGTTTGACGATGCAGCAACCGCTTTTATTGAAGCACAAAAAACAGATTCTACCATGGCAATGGCTTATTGGGGTGAGGCCATGACTTACAATCATCCACTGTGGGCCGAACAATCTTACGAAGAAGCTACGGCTGCATTGAATAAATTAAGCGACTCTCCCGAAGAACGGGTAGAGAAATCTGCTACTGAAATAGAAAAAGATTTTATGAAGGCGGTTAACATTCTTTACGGAGAAGGAAGTAAATATGACCGGGATATAGCCTATTCAGAATTTATGGCTGAGGTATATAATAAATACCCTAAGAGCCAGGAAGCCGCGGCCTTTTATGCACTTTCGCTGCTAGGCTCTGTTCCGGTGGGCCGTGATGAAGAGATTTACGAAAAGGGTGCCGTGATCGCTAAAGGGATTTTAGAAGAAAACCCCAACCATCCCGGTGCCTTGCACTATTTGATCCATTCCTACGATGACCCTCAGCATGCAAGTGCTGCTGTTGATGCTGCCAATAGGTATATGCAGGTGGCCTCTGCTGCGGGCCACGCATTACATATGCCTTCTCATATTTATGTAGCCATGGGCATGTGGGATGATGTGGTAAGGTCTAATGAACAATCCTATGAGGCGAGCGTGGTAAGAATGAAAGAAAAAAAACTTAATAACGATGCTAGAGGCTATCACGCCTTGCAATGGCTTGTGTATGGCTACTTGCAACAAGGTAGAATGGAAGAAGCCCGACAAATTGTACATGACATGGCTCAGTATACTTCTGAACTCCCTTCTGCGAGAGCCAGAGTGCATATGAGTATTATTAAAGGCGCCTATCTGGTGGAATCAGAAGATTGGACAGGTGAAGAATCAAACATTGAGGTTGATCAAACTGGGCTCAATATTAGTATAGTAGCCACCAATAAGTTTCTTGATGGCATGAAATCCTACCAACAGCAAAATGCCGAATTATTGGACGAAGAAATCAATACGCTTGAAAAAGAAAGATTAAAAGTTACCATTCAAATTGAAAACAAAGGAATTGCACTTTGCAGTGGAGTAGGTTGGGAATCGCAAAAGGCCAACCAACTGGATGTAGATCAGGCTAGTGTTATGGAAATGGAACTACGTGGCCTGGCTGCTGACTTGAAAGGCAATAAAGATGAAGCTAATGATTGGTTAAAGAAAGCCGCAGAACTTGAGCAAAACATCAGTTACTCTTACGGGCCACCGACAGTAGTTAAGCCATCATTTGAATTATATGGAGAGTGGCTGGTTGAAAACGAGCGTTTTGAAGAAGCACTTGTTCAATTTGACTATAGCCTGCAACGGGCACCCAAACGGATATTATCTTTAAAAGGCAAGCTTGCCGTTGCTAAAGCTTTGGGAAATACTGCGCTAGAAAATGAAATTCAAACCCTGCTGGACGAAGCGTTGAAAAAGGCGGACAACAAAGTGGCAACATCACAAATTTTATAATCACTCAGAAATTTGTCGATAGACAGCGCTCATCTCAATTTTAGCGAGGACTCTTTATGGGTGCTCAACCTATGCCTTGCCATTATAATGTTTGGCATTGCGCTTGATATAAAATGGGAAGACTTCAAAAAAGTTTTCAGGTCACCCAAAGCCACTTTTGTAGGATTGCTTTTGCAATTTATTCTTCTCCCTGCCACTACCTTCTTATTGGTATGGGTGCTTCAACCCAAGGCAAGCATTGCCCTGGGGATGATACTTGTGGCTGCCTGCCCGGGTGGAAACATTTCCAACTTCATGACTCACCTTTCCAAAGGGAATACTGCGCTATCTGTTAGTTTAACATCTATAGGAACGTTGCTCGCTATCATTATGACCCCCTTAAATTTACAGGTCTGGGCAAGCCTGTATCCACCGACAGCGGCCATTTTAAACGAAGTAAGTTTGAATCCATGGGAAATGTTCGAAACAATAGCTGTACTGATTGGCATTCCCTTACTTTTAGGAATGGCCATCAGCAATAAGTATCCAATCATTGCCGCAGCTATTTCCAAGCGCGTAAAACCCATTTCGATTTTTATTTTTGCCATGTTCGTTATCGTTGCTTTTGCCAATAATCTGGATACATTTCTTGAGTTCATTCACCTTGTTATCATTTTTGTGTTTATCCATAACCTGGTTGCACTTTCACTTGGATACAATGTGGCAAGGCTTTTCAAATTAGACATTGAAAATAGAAAAACACTGGCCATTGAGACGGGGATACAAAACTCCGGATTGGGCCTCATTCTCATTTTTGGTTTCTTCCAGGGTCTTGGGGGAATGGCTATTGTTGCTGCATGGTGGGGAATTTGGCACATCATATCAGGACTGGCGATTGCTACCTACTGGTCACGTGATACAGCAACACAAACTACCTAACTGACAGCAATTTTCTTTCAAAGATCAATTTTTAGACACCATCTGCATAAATGTTTATGTGTCGCTTAGATTCTTTGATAACTTGCACATCAAATTTTAACCAACACTATGAAAAGATTATTTAATAATTCTCTGTTGCTGTTAGTTGGCCTTTTCCTATTCTCTTGCGGTCAGGAGAAAGAAGAGACCCTATCAGATACTTTTAAACGTATCAATGACGAAGTGCTGCAAAATTCCAAGGCATACGCTACACTGGGAGAAGCAACATCAACAATAGGCCATCGTCTTACCGGATCAGAAAATGGATTTAAAGCCGAAGAATATACCTACAATAAATTCAAAGAATATGGATTTGATGATGTGAAATATCTTGAGTTTGAGGTGAAAGCCTGGTCAAGGGGAGATATCGCAGTTGAAATCGATGGAGCACCCGTGCCTGCCGTAACTCTGGGTCATGCCCCGCTAGAGGCAGACGTTACCGGTGATCTGGTAGATATGGGCAACGGTTTGGAGGTTGATTATACCGCCAAACCTGGTGCTGTTAAAGACAAAATAGCAGTCGTTTACATTGGCATTCTGGATGGAAGCCCTGAAGGGTTAAACAACTTGCACAGAAGTGAGAAAACCGCATTGGCTATAAAGTATGGTGCCAAAGGAATTGTTATCATCAATCAGGTGGCTAATGGTGTGTTGCTTACCGGAACAGCTTCTGTGACAGGTGAATTAATTCCTATCCCCGCTGTATGTATTGGAAAGGAAAACGGTATGGCACTAAAGGAGAAATTAAAGACCAAAGCGGTTTCAGCACATATCAAGATGACCAACAACAGCGACATGATAAAAGCACGTGATGTAGTTGCTACGATTAAAGGTTCTGAAATTCCTGAGGAGCGCATTGTAATCGGTGGGCACCTTGACTCGTGGGACCTGGCTACTGGTGCCATTGACAATGGAATCGGTTCATTTTCAGTGCTGGACATTGCAAGAGCATTTAAAGCAAACAACTTAACACCAAAACGTACGATACAGTTTGTAATGTTTATGGGTGAGGAGCAAGGCTTGCTTGGTTCACGCTACATGGTTGAGCAGGAAATCAAGAACGGAACCATCGAAAGCATCAGGTACATGATGAATCTGGACATGAGTGGTAACCCTATTGGGATAAATGCTGGAGGAAAATTAGATGATCCGGATTTCTTTACCGCACTTGGTGCGGAGATCAATAAGATTGATACCATTTTTCAAAACAAATTCACAAACCGTTCAGGACTTCATAGTGACCATCAACCGTTCATGCTAGAGGGTGTGCCGATCGTAGGGGTGATCAGTAATTTAGATCGCTCTATCTACGGATGCTATCACTCTGACTGTGACGATTTCGATTTGGTTAACGAAGCGCATATGGTAAATACTGCTCGCTTTGGAACAATGATCCTGTATGGTCTTGCTAATGCAGCAACACTTCCAGCCAAGAAAATGGATAGTGAGACCACAAAACAATTTATGATTGAGAATAACCTAAGAGAGCCGTTAACAATCGCAGGTGATTGGAAATGGGGTGATGAATAGTTATTGACGAGGCTTAAAGAAGCTGATTCAAAAGTTATGCGTCATTGCGAACAAAGTGAAGCAATCCTCCAAATTTTACTCAAATAAGGGAGATCGCAACGCTTCGCTCGCGATGACGTTGTTTAAGACTTTTGAATCAGCTTTTTTATTCTAATTCTTGATCACAGCTTTATTGTAAAAATCAGCAACATCTTTTTCAGTTGAATTAATGCCGGCTTAAGGATGTACATCATATGACCTGCTTCGTAATAGGACATGGTGATGTTACCTCTAAGGCTCTCGTCCAAAAACATATGATTCACTGTATACTCCGTTCCAAAATAAGGCGTAGCCAAATCATAATAGGCATTACAAAAGTGCACTTTGAGGTGCGGGTTTTGGTGCATGGCTGACCTCAAGCTTTCCGCTACGTTAAGGTATTGGTTCTGGACGTTGTTGTAGTTCCACGGTCTGGCTTTTCCACCTGTGTAGTACGGATTGTCTTCCGCAAACTTGAGTTCTCTTCATACGTAATCGTTAATAGCCATTGAATACGGACCAAGAATTGCAGCATTACTTGGGTCAAATTCGTAACCCTCACCTGCATCGTCATAATCAAATCCAGTAAAACGTCCATCTAAACGACCTACGGTTTTCCCTTCTGTGCGTAATAATTCTTTTACAAATCTCCTGATGTTAATCCTGTAATTCGTTTGACGGATATATTCCTCACTTAAGCCCGTATAACGATGAAGTTTAGTAGTGATCGATTGTTTTTCAGCTGCCGTCATCTGATCACCCTTCATCAGAGCCGTTGCATATTCTCCTAGAGCAAATTCCTCTACCTCATCCAAAAATGGTTTTAGTTCTTTATACTGAGGGTCAGCTTTTTTATGGTACCAGGCAATTGCACAATAGGTGGGCAGATACGTAACAGCTGGCAAATCATTGCCTTTATGCAACACTTCTGTTTGCCAGTTCAACACGGCAGACACAAGCACAATCCCATTAAGGTACATACCGTAGGCACGTTCCAAATAACTGGACAGCCCTGACGCTCGGATTGTACCATAGCTCTCACCCGCGATGAATTTTGGCGAGCCCCATCTTTCAAACCGGCTTGTAGCCAAATGAATAAATGCCCCCACTGACTCAATATCTTCCTGATAGCCAAGAAACTCTTTCTTATCTACACCATCCAAAGGACGGCTATAGCCTGTCATGATGGGGTCGATAAAAATTAAGTCAGTCACATCCAGCCAGGAATACTCATTGTCCACAATGTTATACGGTGGAGGAGTGGGTGCACCAAAATCTGTCATGGCTATTCTTCTTGGTCCTAAGGCACCCATGTGTAACCACATGGAAGGGGCTCCGGGGCCACCGTTAAAAGTAAAAGTCACAGGACGTTTAGTCGGATCGGTAACCCCATCCTTCTGATAATAAATGAAAAACATCTTCCCTCTGGGGTTTCCGTTTTCATCGGGTATCAACATATAACCGGTGGTGGCAGTATAATTAATACTTTGCCCGTTTATAGCAACCTTATGTTGGGTTTTAGAAAGTACAGGAGCTTCCGCTTTGTTTTGTGCCAGAGCGAATGAATAAACAAATACAAATAGGGGAATAATAAACTTCTTCATTTCAAATAATACAATTTACATTTTGGTTGGTTCCTTCTTAATCATTACCATTTCTATACCTTTCTCTTTGATCATATCATTGATCGTTGATACGTTGCTATCAATAAGGGCATCCAGTTTATTTAACTCTTCATCAATTTGTTTTGAAAGCTCTACACGAACTTGCTCAGCTTGCTGGGTAGGGGGAAAGTCTCCAGTACCCTGTTCGTACATTAAAAAAGCGAGGCGGTTGTTAAGCTTGACCCCAAAATTCAGAGGATCCTGGCGGGCCTGATTCTTTGTTTGGTGAATATTATTTTCAATTACCGTCAGGTCACTTTCAAATTTCTTCATGGCATCGAGCAAGGTTTTATTTTCTGGTTTTTCATCCACCTTGGTCTTCACATATCCTAAATCAGTTTTGATTCTCCTGATATCAAGAATACCCTGATGTGCATCACTTACTTTGTCCCTTACCTTAGATAAGAAATCAAACTGATCTTGAAACTCTTGTTGTGTAGTAGCTACACGTGGATCCTTTACTATTTCAAATTCTTGTTCAGTTACTTGTCCATTCACTGTTAGCCTTGCCTTATATTTCCCTGGCACCGCTTTAGGTCCAATATTAGGAGACGAATAAAACACAAGGCCCGGGAATGTTTTGTAACCGGGATAGCGCATGTTCCACACAAATCTATTACCACCCTTACTTGCACTGAGGTGTGTAGCACGATCTTTCGATTTATTAGAAAAAGTTTGAATGATACTTCCATCCATTTCCATTACCTCAATAGACACCTCACTATTTTCATCCATAGCGGCCACGTAGTAGTGCATCATCACACCATTGGGATGATTCTCTCCCTCCAATCTTCTATCTGGGCTTCCCCAGCCTGAGCCTCCTGCCATTCTGTATGTGGGCATTGGCTTAAAAAGGTGAGAGCTTTTATTCTCAATCTCCTTTGACAATTGCTGAAGTGGGGTAAGGTCATCAATCATCCAAAAACTTCTTCCGTGAGTAGCTGCTATTAAGTTATCATTCTTCACCGCCAGATCATGAATAGGAACAGGAGGAAGGTTCAATTGGAATGAAGACCAACTGGCACCATCATCAAATGAAACCCACATTCCTTTCTCTGTACCAGCATACAATAAACCTTTTCTCTTTTGATCAGCTCTCACTACTCTTACATATTCTTCTGAAGGTATGCCCTTGGTAATCAATGACCAGGTTTTTCCATAGTCATCAGTTTTGTAGATGTAGGGGGTATTATCACCAAACTTATAAGAAGTGCCCACTACATATGCTCCCCCTTTTACAAATGGACTTACATCAATACTGTTCATCATGTTATTCTTTGGCGCCATAGGAGGCGTTACATCATTCCAGGTTTTTCCTCCATCTCTTGTCAGGTAGACCAAACCATCATCCGAACCTGTCCAGATTTCATTTTCCGTAAATGGAGACTCGGTAATCACAAAAATATTGGCGTAATACTCTGCCCCTGTGTTATCTTGGGTTATTGGTCCCCCGGAAGACTTAATGGTTTCCGGATCGTTGCGTGTAAGGTCTGGGCTGATTACTTCCCAACTTTGCCCTCCGTTAGTTGTTGCATGGAGGTGATTCGATCCGGCATATAATTTCTTTGGATTATGATGACTGAATACTACCGGATAATTCCAGTTGAAACGATATTTCATTACCTCTGCTCCGGAGCCAGCCGGCAGATCAGGCCAAACATTGGTTGATCTTTCCTGACCTGTTTCCAGGTTCTCCATATTCATGTAGCCTTTATAACCTCCTCCATAAATAATATTGTTGTTCAATGGATCTGGCGCTACGTGTGCGCTTTCACCCAGTGCTAATGCCAGCCAATCATTTTCTGTAATCGAAACACCATTACCCCGATGGTTGATTCTAACACTCGAATTATCCTGTTGAGCTCCATAGATTCGATAGGGGAAATGGTTGTCTGTCGAAACCCGGTAAAATTGCGCTGTTGGCTGATTGTGATAAGTAGTCCAGTTTTCACCTCCATCATTGGATACTTGAGCACCTCCATCATCCGCAATGATCATTCGCTGATTGTTGTTCGGATCTATCCACAAATCATGATGATCTCCATGAGGCGCATTTTTCAACTCAAAGGAAACTCCTCCATCTTTTGAAACACCATAGCTCACATTCATCACCCACACTTTGTCTTCATTTTGTGTGTCTGCAGTAATTCGGGTGTAGTACCATGCTCGCTGACGCAGCGCCCGATCTTCATTTACTTTTTTCCAGGTAGCTCCCGCATCATCAGACCTGTACACACCGCCATTGGCGTTTTCAATAATTGACCAAACTCGATTAGAGTTGACTGGTGAAACAGTAACACCGATAATACCATTTGGCCCTTTTGGCATTCCCGGATTATCCGTTAGTTCATCCCAGGTATCTCCTCCATCAGTACTTTTCCATAGTTTAGAATCAGGCCCACCGCTGTCCATTCTATATCCATTTCGCTTTATGTTCCAGGTACTGGCATACAGTATACGTGCGTTGTTGGGATCAAATGTTAGATCAACGGCTCCCGCTTTATCATTAATAAATAAAACCCTTTCCCATGTGGCCCCTCCATCCTTACTGCGGTACACACCCCTCATATCATTCGGCTTCCACAAATTTCCCATGGCTGCCACATATACCAAGTCCGGATTCTTAGGATGAATCCTTATTCTTCCAATATGCTTTGAATCTTTTAGCCCGATGTGCTTCCATGTTGTTCCGGCATCCATACTTTTCCAAACACCCCAGCCTGAAGACACATTGCTCCTTACGCCCTGCTCACCTTCACCCACATAAATAATATTAGGATCACTCTCAGCAACTGCTACTGCGCCTATCGTTCCTCCGAAATATTTGTCGGTAATATTGAACCATGTCTGCCCAGCATCCACACTTTTCCAAACACCTCCTCCAACTCCTCCGAAATAATAAGTATTGGGGTCACCCACCACTCCTGTTGCTGTTACTGACCTGCCACCTCTAAAGGGGCCAAGCTCTCGCCACTTGATACCTTCATAATATTGCTGATCGAATGTTAGTGCAGCACCAGAGCTATTTGCAGTGGCAGCTCCTTTTCTTCGTTGTGCTGTGGCGCCCTCGATTACGAGCATCGCTAACACAAATAGGGTCAATAATTTAACTCGCATGGTATAAATTTTTTGGTTGGGTTTTTATAAAAGAGGCCACCTTACTCAGGTAGCCTCTTTAATTTAATAATTATATAAATTGATCAACATCAAAACATTACATTTTTTCCGGATCCTTCGCTTTGATTACAACAGCAGGAATGTTTTCTGACTTAAACATTTCGTTGTAAGAGGCAACATCCTTATCAATGATATTTTGCATCTCTTGCTTATAGTTGGACCACTGTCCATCAATTTCCTGCTTTCTATCCTTAGCACCTTTTGTTAAAGCCGGATCATGTGAATCGGCTACACCAAGAAGTTGGAAAAATTCTGCATTCAATTTACTTGGCCAGTTGATTACATCTTGTCCATTTTTCTGTCTGGTCTCAATTACATTTGATTCCCATGATTCAATCTTCTTCAATAGTTGCTCCCCCGTCTCTACGATTTCTTTAGCATCGCCTTTAGATTTTAGCACTTCATTGTGCAACTCAATCTGCTTCTTCACGCTTCTCAATGAATTAATTGAACCGTGAATATCTTCGATGGTCGACTCAACTTCAGTAAGAAATGCTTGTTGTGCTGCCCAATCAGCCGCTGTTGCTTTTACGCGTGGATCAGGAATTATTTCAAACTCGGCAGAGGAAGTTTCTCCTCCATAAGTCATTACCGCTTTATATTTCCCAGGACCAACACGGTGTCCGTTATAGCTTCCGTATACAAATGCATTGGGAACATCTTTAATCGTTTCATGACGAAAGTCCCAGGCAAATCGGTTAACACCTGCTTCTGCCGGAATAACCTGAGGCGCTGGAGGGCCACCAGGGTAGGGCTTAAAACTCTTGTCTTTGATGTTGGTATACGATCTGATGGTGTTTCCACTCAAATCCTGAATTTGAAGTGTAACTACATTAGAATCTGCTTTCTCTTTGAGGTAATAATCCAAAATCACTCCATTCATTGGATTTTGACCTACGTTAGGAGGCAATGTCATCCATGATGGAGAAAAGCTGGTCAAACGATACGTTGGTTTTGGCGTATACAATTTCACCTTCTCCGCACCAAACTTTCCTTTTGATTGCTGTATCGCTCCCAAATCATCCAATATCCAAAATGCACGCCCTTGTGTAGCAGCTACCAAGTCATTGTCATGAATTACTAAATCAGTAATTGGAACAACTGGTAGATTCAATTGAAATTTATTCCATGAGCTTCCACCATTATAAGAGATGTAAAATCCTCTTTCCGAACCTGCATACAACAAGTCCTTTACCTTTTTATCTTCTCTGATCACTTTAATGAAATCATCCTGATCAACACCACCGCCTAATTTTGTCCAGGTCTTACCATAGTCAGTAGTCTTATAAGCCATGTTGCTAAAGTCATTGAACTTATAGCGAGTGATGGCAACATATGCAGTGCCTTTATCAAAAGGAGAAACTTCAATAGAACTAACCAATGACTCGGGAACTCCAGGAGGTGTAATATTTTCCCAATTTTTACCTCCATCTCTGGTTACGTGTACCAATCCACAATCACTTCCTGTATAGATTACATCCTTCTCGTGAGGAGATACCGCCAAATAACTAATGGTATTGTAATTTTCACCACCTGCTCCTTCATTGGTAAAAGGTCCACCACCTACGCCTTGTTTGGCTTTTTCATTCCTGGTTAAGTCCGGGCTAATCTCTTCCCAGCTTTGGCCCCAATCTGTAGACTTGAAAACCACATTTCCGGCATGATAAATAGTGTTCTTATCCTGAATGGATGAAACAATAGGTGCGTTCCAGTTGAACCTGTATTTCATATCCTTCGCCTCATACGCGAGGTATGTTGCAGGATCTTCTCTTACATCTTTTGATTCCCCTGTGTTGATATCCAGCACATCAATATTTCCCTGGTAACATCCACCCATTAACTTTTCAGGGTTCTCTGGATCGAAAACAATAAATGCACTTTCGCAACCCGGCCCGTTGAACCAATCTTTTTCTGTAATACCGGCTGAATTGGTTCTGCTGGCAATTACAACGGAAGAGTTATCCTGTTGTCCTCCATATACATTGTAGGGAAATACGTTATCAACTGCCACTCTGTAAAACTGAGCAGTAGGTTGGTTGCCCTGCGTGCTCCATGTCTCTCCACGATTAAATGTAATTTCTCCACCACCATCGTCACCCAAAATCATGTTGTTATTGTCTTTTGGATTAATCCATAAATCATGGGTATCACCATGACCTACCGATACCCTGGAGAAATTTTTTCCTCCATCGATAGAGCGCATCACTGGAGCGTTCAACACGTATACAATGTCCTCATTAATTGGATCAGGAAACACTTCCATGTAATACCATGAACGTGAACTGATATCCTGGTTGTTACTCAACAAGGTCCACTTGTTACCTCCATCATCAGAACGATAAAGCCCTGACTTTGATTTTTCAGTTTCAACAATGGCATACACTCTGTTGGAGTTTGCACGTGATACGGCAACGCCCATCTTACCCAAATCTTTTGGAAGACCTTCAACAATCTTTTTCCAGGTATCTCCTCCATCCGTAGACTTCCACAATGCTGATCCAGGGCCTCCACTCACTACTTTCCAGGGAAGGCGTCTGTGATCCCAGGTAGCCGCATACAATATGCGAGGGTTGTTCATATCCATATTTAAACTAGACACTCCTGTATTTTCATCTACATACAAAGTGCGTTTCCAGGTGGCACCACCATCAACAGACTTATATACACCTCTGTCAGAACTTGGGCCATGAACTGCTCCCTGTGCTCCCACTAATACGATGTCAGGGTTTGTAGGATGAACAGCAATTTCAGAAATATGACGTGTCTTTTCCAATCCAATGTTCTTCCAGGTAGCACCGGCATCGGTTGACTTATATACACCATCCCCATAGGTGGTCATTACACCTCTTACGGCATGCTCTCCCATCCCTACATATATGACATTAGGGTCAGATTCCGAAATGGCGATTTCTCCCACCGAACCTGATTTAAAAAAGCCATCAGAAATATTTTTCCAGGAGGCACCCGCATTTTCAGTTTTCCAAACTCCCCCTCCGGTGTAGCCTGTATAATAAACCATGTTATTGTTGACCACACCTGAAATGGCATTGGAGCGCCCTCCACGATAAGGACCGATATTGCGCCACTTAAGGCCTTTGTACAAATCCGCGTCAACCGCACTCTGCACAGGCTCAGGAGCCTTTTTTGACCTTCTTTGCGCATAAACAAGACTTACAGATAACATGAGGATACCTGTAAGTAGATAAAACTTTCTCATAATAAATTTAGGTTTTGGAACCAGCTAAGTAGCAAAAACAAGCTCAAGAAACCTAAAAGTATTATTTAATCGGCTATGCGAATTTTTCCTTGAAAAGCAGCTTTAATCAGCTAGCGGTTCTTCATCTGCAGCAAAGCTTGCGAGAAGTTCTTTGAAATTTCGTTGTACGAAGTATGGAGGTTGTTTTTAACTACCCATTTTCCATTAATAAGGGTGCCCAAAGAGTGGGTGGAGTCTGTAGAATAAACGATGGTCGCAGCTAAATTTTGAAGTGATGTTGTTGCAAGCAATGGGGACTTTGCATTAAGGACGAATGCATCTAATGGTTTACCTATTTCAAAATTATTTTGTGAGTCAACTCCCATGGCCTTGCGACCGGAAACAATTTCTTCATTGATCATATAGTGAGCTGCGTCTCCTTCAAAAGTATTTCTTTCATTGGTTATCAACCTTTGGCGATAGTCAATCATTCTAAATTCCTCTAAAGGATTAATTCCAATATGGCTATCTGTTCCTATCGACCATCTTCCTCCCAGTTTCACAAATTCTTTCATTCTAAAAATACCATCTCCTAGATTTCCTTCCGTTGATGGGCACAGTACTACTCTTGCTCCAGACTTTGCCAATCTGGTTAACTCATCATCGTTAAGGTGTGTGGAGTGAACAAGATGAAACCTTTCATTTACAGGAAGATTGTCCAACACCCAATGCATCGGTCTCTTTCCACAATAATTAATACAATCCATCACTTCCTTTTTCTGCTCAGCCACATGAATGTGAAAAGGCAAATCGGTGGGCATGGACTCAACTGTTCTGACGATGTCATTTAAATCTACTGCCCTTAGTGAGTGTATACTAAAAGCGATAGAAGCTTCATCGTAATTCTTAATTACCTTTCCGGAAGCTTCAAAAAGTTTGAAGTATTCATCCACTGATGGTGAAATGAATCTCTTTTGACGGGGTTGAGGTTCTTTGCCAAACGTTCCCTTCTGATAAAAAACCGGAACCAATGTGATTTTAATACCAGCCTTTTCAGCGGCTGCCACCATGCGCTCTCCCAATTCAGCCAGATTATCATAATGATTTCCGTCTTTATCATGATGCAGGTAATGAAACTCTGCCACATGAGTATAACCATGACGTACCATTTCAGCATACAGCATGGTAGCAATTGCCTGTACCTGATCCGGGTTCACCGCCAACGCACATTGGTACATTGCTTCTCGCCAGGACCAAAAATCATCATGGGTACCCACGGGATGGTTTTCTGCAAGCCCTGCCATTCCATATTGAAAAGCATGCGAGTGAGCATTCTGAAATCCCGGCAGGGCATATCCATCGATGGTATCCATTCCAAAACCATTCGAAGGAGGATTCTTTGATAAATATTTTATTATTCCAGCGTGGTCAGCTCCTACATAAGCTGGACTTATCCATTGGTCGCGTTGAAGGAGGGCTTTGAACTTGAAAAAGGTAAGTTTTTCACCCTCACCCCCACCCCTCTCCGCATCAGGGATTTTATCCGTTGACCAACTTCCCTGATTTGAATCCATTTTATCCAAGTGCATCTGCCAGTCGTTCAAAAGTATTTTTTAAAACAGCTCGTATCTCTTCTGCTCTTTTGGGATCATATTCCAACTCATCATCACTCATGTATTTCACCTTGCTCATCTCCAGTTGCAAAGCATGCTGATCTTCCGATGGCTTACCAAAAGATCGTGTAATATACCCTCCCTTAAAAGGATGATTATGACTGACCTGACAATTAGAATCTTCCAGTCCACCCAGTGCAGCTTCAATTAATCCGGGAGAAGCGGAAGTGCCATCAGCGTCACCAAGTATAAAATCGGGAAATTTCTCTTTACGGATAGTTGGAACGTGTTGCCTGATAGAATGACAATCCCAAAGCAGCACTTTACCAAATTGATTTTTTAGATCAGTCAGCAACTCTTCAATCTTATTATGATAGGGAATGTAATATTCCGCAACCCTTCTTTTCACTTCACCTTGAGCCACTTCACTTCGGCCATCATTATAAATAGGATTCCCAAAAAAATCAGTAGTAGGGCAAAGAGCGGTGATTATTCTCCCATCGCTGTACAGTGGTTTGCTCTCCGGGTCTCTATTTAAGTCAACTACCCACCTGCTGTAGACTGCACTGATTGTCGTAATACCCATGGAAGGCGCAAAATCGTACAATTGATCAACGAACCAATCGGTATCGTCAGGGCGATTACGCATCTCTTTCTTATACTCTTCTCTTAGTTCATCAGGAAAAGCTACACCACTGTGAGGTGAACTCAGTAAAATAGGAACTCTGGGTGCTTTGGGAATATGTATTGTAAAAGGCTCCAATTAATTTTTCCTCTTTTTCTTTTTAGGCTCTACTTTCTCTATATCCATGAGCTTACCCTTTAGTATCTCCACCTCGTTGTTACTTTGCCCAAGTTCAGTTTTATAACCCTCAAGCTGTTCTTGTGTTCTTAACCACTCCTTGCGGTAGTAGTCTGCCTGGGATGAACTTAGTTTTCTCTTGAGCCTCATAATCCGCTCATAAGATTCATCAATCCGACTAACAGGTATTGTGCCATCATCTACAAATTTTTTGATAATAGAATGGACTCTATCCACCGTACGATCTTCACTTCCCTGAATGTTGTTTGAAAAAGTGAGTATGTCCACTCCTGCATTCACCGCCAATTTAATTGCCTCTTCAAACCCATAATGTTTGGTGATGGCATGCATCTGCATATCATCGGAGAACACCACGCCATCGAACTTTAAAGATTTTCTCAGTAAGGAATCCAGAATTTTTTTTGACAATGTCCCCGGTAAAGATTCACTATCAAGATTTTTATTCACAATATGAGCCGTCATGATCGCATCCACATATCCTGTGTTGATCAATGATTTATAGGGTTTCAGTTCTTTGGCTTCCCAGGTTTTAGTTACATCGGCTACACCATAGTGGGTGTCATCTTTCGAACTACCATGTCCTGGAAAATGCTTAAGGGTTGTTACTACTCCTAATTTTCTGTGGGCTTTAATGAACTCTTTAGCATATAATGTTACAGAATCTTCATTCGCAGAGAATGACCGCCCAATTTTTGCTATTACCGGATTATTAGGATTCGTGGCCAAATCTACAACGGGCGCAAAATTGACATTGATTCCAAGGCCAATAAGTGTAGCTGCTGTTGTTTCTCCATAATACCTAACAGAGTCAATAGAAGTACTCATATCCGCAGCGGATAATGATCTGGGAAATCCATACTTTTCCTTTAACCGATTTACTCTACCTCCCTCTTCATCAATTGAAATGAATAATGGAATAGGCGCAGCGTGCTGATAAGCCCAGGCCATATCTCTTAATCGCTTGAAGGAATTTTTGGACGAGATGTTTTTTTCAAAGAAAATGATAGACCCGGCCTTACCCTCTCGAATTTCCTTGAGCACTATTGGGTCAACCTCGGTTCCCGGAACTCCAATGAGTATCATTTGCCCAATCTTAATATCGAGGCTGTCTCTATGTTGGGCACTTGCCGTGTGCATCAGTAACCCAAGTGATAAAACCAGTAATCCTATTCTTTTAATAACGCTCATGTATTCCAAGTAATACCGCTTCCATTTTTTTCTTTACGTCAACAGATGAAGCCGTGTAATTATTATTCATAAAACTAAATATCAACAACTGTCCTTTCCTGGTGATAAGGTATCCACTCAGGCAGTGATTGTTACTCAGCGTACCGGTTTTACCATAAATATAAGCCGGAGTGGTCTTATAATAATTTTTAATTGTCCCAGCCTCACCACCAATAGCGAGCAACTGAAATAATCTTTCCCTTGGCACCATCACCAGAATTTTCTCCCACAATTTCACAATTGACCTAGGTGTAAATAAATTATACCTCGATAATCCCGAACCATCCACCCATTGCGGTTCATCGGGTAAGTCAAATAAAAATTTATTCTTCACATACTCGATAGCGATATCCGTCTTAAGGGAATCGCTGATGATACCTGCACACATCTGCAACAATTGTTCCGCAATAAAATTATCGCTTTCCTGCATCATTACCTTATACAAACTATCAGAAGGTATGCTATATATCGTCTGCGCATCAGTCGGCATCTCTTTGTTTACCCATGATACAGACTGCTGCAAAGTATCTCTCAAAAGCGATGTAATTACTTGAGGTGTTGCATGAAATGGTATTTCCCGGCTAAACGATACGGTATCTGTGCCTTTATAGAAAGAGATCAGGTTATCAGCGATACCACGAGTGATCCTACTACCTTTTTCATCAACATCAATTAGGTTGACTGAATCTTGAAAAATTGGTGGATACACTTTTAATTCCTGACCGATACTATCAGTAATCATGATATTATTACCATAGACAGGAAATGAAGAACGCTCTGGTGAGTAGCTATAGCTATAATCATCCCACGCCCATCCAGGCCCAAAATGATCCTGATAAAAATTGGAAGTAGAAAAATAGAGTGGCGATGATTGGTTTTTTAACCAATTAAAAACTCTGTCATTCTGAAATACTTTAGAATACAAAAACGAAGGGTCACCTGTTCCCCAAAAAATTAAAGAATCATCCTTATGAATATATCGTAGTGCAGGAATAGAATCTCCTATTAAGTGTAAACTACTTAGTAGTGTAAATATTTTTGTGTTGGAAGCGGGCGTGAAATATTTATCCGAATTAAAGTCGACAATGGTCTTTCTTCCCTCAGGGTCATATACCAACAACCCGATGTGATCCTGAAATTGAGATTCCGCTTCGACAAGGTCTTTTTGAAGCCTATAGCCTGGGGCGCAGGAAACCAGCAAAAATAGTAACAGGTAAACACTGATTTTCCCCATCAATTCCAGGCACTGAAATATCTATCCTTTAAAACATTTAAATGATGCATTTCATGCCCTGCAATGATAAAGCCTTGAGAGGCTACAGAAAATTCACTTTCATTGGCCAGCCCTTTCCTCGACAACATCTCCGGAGTAAAACTTGCAAATAAATCAATGGTGGAAGTTCTCAAATGCGCCATCTCTGTGATGATGCTCTTCAATTCCCTTCCGTGCGCATTCGATTCAGGCGTGTATAATTTCTCATCAAACCCAGACAATGGTGTTCTGTCATTCCTTGCGAAACGTAATGCTCTGTACACAAACACTCTTTCGGAATCAATCATGTGACAAAGTAACTCCCTGACGGTCCACTTATCATCAGCATACTTAAAATCTTGTTTTTCCACCGGAATACTGTGCATCAATTCTTGCGCCCTATGTCCTGAAATTCTTAGCGCCTGAATGGGATCAGTTTCTTCAACAAGTTTGACATAACCTTTATAGAAATGAGGAATGGAATCAAGGTTTAGCAACATATGACTTTAAAATTTAGTGAATACATCATCAGACATCTCCTCGTCTACCTTTACATTTTTTGGGCCGCCATCATCCGAGCGGTCAGCTGAAAGCAAAATATTTCCATATTTTTTGTAATTATCCCAAGGGCGCGTCCAATTGGCAGTATCAGCTGTTGCATCGCTGTAATAAGACCAATACTTAATCAGTTTTTCATGAACATCAACATAGAGATCATATTTGTTTTGAGGCGTTACTCCCACATTCTCAAATGTC
Organism: Cyclobacteriaceae bacterium; assembly: GCA_039971015.1. Taxonomy (GTDB): domain Bacteria; phylum Bacteroidota; class Bacteroidia; order Cytophagales; family Cyclobacteriaceae; genus ELB16-189. The sequence continues at coordinate 263,776 of JBDVKV010000027.1, read as the reverse complement.
AATTGTAACAGGTTATAATATTTTTTATTCACTAGCGTATCTTCTCCCATGTATTTCAGTGTTACACCAGTGTCTTTAAGTTTAAATGGCATTACCAGCCAGTAGGAATCATTAATCCATATGCTTTTTGCACGCTCAAGCATCTTATTCAGTGAATCAGGCTCAGTCAATTCCTGCCCCTTTACTTGCACTTTTCCTTCCATCGTATTCAGATTAAGAAGATAAATAGTGCTATCCCGATTACTCTCAATCCGCACACGACCTTCATTTTTATCCCAAACCAAATCTCTTGCTCCGAAAAAATTCCACGAGATGAAACGAGTTGCATCCCAATTTTTTCTTCCACCTACAGCTACCATAATACTATCGGCCAACTCAATTGCTGCAGGATCCGATTCGGCTGCATTAAATCCCTCTGCTGCAGGATTGTAATACAAATCCTCTGAGTTTTCTTCTTTGGGTTGACAAGACCACCAGAATAAAGCCACGACAAATAGGAAAGAGAGATTTTTCATATGTAGGATTTTATTAAAGTGAAGATAATTAAAATTACCAGATTTAACTGAGCCTAAGGCTTTACTCTCTTTAATCGCTTCAGGTCATATTGTCCTTCCGATGCCTTGGTCATTAATTCCCTCATCTTGTACTCTAAAGGCAAAATTAAAAGGGCAATAAATACCTGTATGAAAAAATCGATTACAGGTGTGGTTTGCACCTCAATAAAAGACTCCGCAGCATTCTGGATCAGCTGGATGAGCATAATCACTGTCAGGATAGAAAGTAACTGACTGATGTATCTGTATTTTCTGTTAGCCGCACTTAGCTTTAGTGAAAGAAATACCAGGCTGGCAAAAAACACAAATTCTAATGCATAAAACCATGTTTGTCTCCAGTAAGGTGGAATTACCCTGAAGTCGATCGGCTCCAGCTCTGACTCTTTGCCAAATAAATCCCGGGATTTTATTCTCACCTTATAATTACCAGGTGTTAGAAAAGGAAAGTTGACGATGTTATTGGTCGTTGACCATTCTGACCAGGATTTATTTATTCCCTCGATCATATATTGATATTCTATGGCCAGCGCATTGGTATATTCCGGTTGTATAAACTCAAAGGACAAAGCACTCTCTCTCTGATCAATATTAAACAAATTGCCAGGAAGTAATTTGCTTTCTGAACCTCTCACTTCCTTTAAAAACAACGGATAGTTTTTCGCTATCTCCTTCAACTCTGACCTTGTGAACTTATAAAGTTCATTATCTGATGTGATGAGCCATAACCCATTGCCATTATCAGCAGGGGTAAGTGTACGAATATCAGGAAAAAGGCCCAGCCACTGAAGGTTTAATCTATTCTGAAGGTTGGCATCTACCGTTCCCCACTTGTGTCCATCGTTGTACCAGAACGTTCCCATGGAAGTGAAATATTTCCTGGGCCCGGGCAGAGAATCATATTTTACAAATTGGTGGTTAACAACATCGTACCTATGAAAAGCTCCAGAGGCGGCAACAAAGACATCTAATCCCTGAGAGAAACCCATGGTTTCGTCTAAAACGACAGATGCAAACGGCACCGAAGAGATAGTACTTATTTTGGAGTCAACCAATTCGACCTTCACTACATCTGCCCGCCCACAAAACCAAATATTCTGAACATGGTCTTCAAAGATGTTGCCCACATAGGCACGGAGGGTATCAAACAAAAATGTTTCTTCCCACTCCCCTGCATTTCGCAATGATCTGATTCTATCATTGTAAGTGCTTACCAATAATTGTTTCAGGGTAGGTGAGTAAAACAGCGTTCTCACCGGGGTATTTAAAACAGGAGTAGCCTCCAGTTTTTCAATTTCAAAAATTCCACTCACCCCGGCAGCCAGCAATTTACCTTCTACCATCATCAATTGAGTGACCTTTCCTTCTATGCCAGCTACTTTCTTATAACCATAATCAAGCGCCTCCAATACTTTTCTTGTTCGTTTTTCTACGACCTTTTTAACACCCTTATCTTGTGCAGGTTCGGCATCTGCCTTTTCCTCTTCCTGATCTTTATTTCTTTTTAAGAATCCAAAAAGTCCTTTGCGGCTTTTCTTGCGGTCTGTTTTTTTCTCCTCTGCAGTAGCTTGTCTCAGGCGGGTGACATAATAAGTTTCTTCACTGTAGACTTCTTCTTTGTTTAGTTTGAAAAGTCCTACTGAAGTTCCTACATACACCTGATCTTGGTCCGAATAGGCGGTAAGCAAGTTCCCCGACAAACCAGGATAATGATTAAAAGTTCTGAAAGGCAGATAGGGGGCAATCCTCGTAAATCCATAATCATGGCCCACCCAAACACCCTGATTAAAATCTGTCATCAACGCAAACACCTCATTGTCGGGTAATCCTGTATAGTAATTAATGATTTCCTCCGTCTTCCCTGTGTCGGGATTGACGAACAATACGCCACCACTCAAGGTCCCCACCGCAATCAATTTATTGTTTACCCATCTTCCTCCAACCACGATGTTATCCTGAAGGTATCCTGCATCATCACTATCAACTTCGACAGCCTTGCCAGTCGAATAGATAAATAACCTATTAGATGCAGTTCCAATTAAATATTGAGATGAGTCCGCCAACCTGTCAACAAATAATAGGTCTTCTCCATTTAAAAATGAAAGTGAGGTGGGTATCAGTTTTTCATTCTCCAATTTATGCAATGAGGAATTTGTGTCTGTAATGAAAAGTGAACCATCCAACTCATACATACCCGTAAAACTCACATCTTTGCCTGCATCAATGACAAAATCGATGGATTGGGACCTGGTATTAAAAGCATAGAGATGACCTTCGTTTAAGAAGAAAACCCTATCTCCAATGGTTCTGCTTTTGAATATGTTCCCCGCATTGGGATCAGATGATAAGGACTGGAAAGTAGTAATGCCCTGATCAGAAAGTGTGAGTTTACCAAAACCGGTGAGCCCGCCATAATAGAGATCATTTCCATTCGCAATTGCCAAAGAGTAAATGGCTCCTGGTGATTCGATCACATCCCAGTTTCTCCCATCAAACTCTACAACCCCACTTTTATTGGCAAAGTAAATGATCCCACGTTTACTTTGGACAATGTCAAAACTCAGGTAATCTATATTTTCGTCTGTTGGGCTGTAGTGGGACAAAAAATAATTCCCGGATTGCCCAAACGATAACTGAGCAATGAGCTGAAAGACTAATGTGAACAGGATAGCGCGCATAAAACTTTAAACGGGTGTTCAATTTACAACTTAATGCACAAAAAAAGGTGAGATTTGTACCTCACCTTTTTTGCAACAATATTCAAAATCTACCTCGCAATAAAGATAAAGTCACTGCCTGGGGCATTATCACCAAAGGCACCCATGCGAGGTTGAGGTTTTAAAATTTCAACGAAAGTATTGATCTCACCAGTAGTCAAAATCAAATCCTTGCCTCCACGTGTTCTCAGCGCTTCCAGAAATTTTCGCGCAAACGGAGAATTCATACCCGGTCTGCCATCAGGCACATATTCCTTACCTCCGGAGGTAAGGTATTTTCTTGTCTTATAGGTCAACTTTCTATTCACCATTTCAGATTGAGAAGCTTCTCTTTCTTTGTAAAAATCTTCTTCCATTCCGCGATGAGCAATGGCAGCATCGAAAGTTCCTCCGAAGCACACATCCATGGCCAGAAAAATATGATCAGAAGGAATGTTATTGATAATGGAACGCAGTCGGTTGTGGGACAAATAAGAAGTTTTAGCAATGTCATTTGCGAGTGATTCCTTCGTCACCACAAAACCTTCCCCAAACGTTTCATCATATTGTCCGTGACCTGCGAAGAAAATAAAAACCTGATCGAGTGGCTTATACTTACGCTCAGAATATTCTCTTATCTTGGTAAGAATGTCTACCTGAGATCCATTTTCCATGATCTCCACTTTAAACCCGTAGTTTTTTCTCAATTCCTCCGCGATCATCCTGCCATCGTTTATGGGATTTACAAGATCGGGCCAATTGTCATATTCATTAGTGGTAAAAAGAATGGCATAATCCGTTCTGTCCAACTTGGACGCATCGGCCAACGCAGCAGCGCCAATACGGATAATTCTGTGGCTTAATGTTTTCGCACCATCCACATTTTCAATAGCAATTTCTATATAATGATTGCCATCCTGGAGGGTAAGGTTTCTTTCCACCGTTGTCTTCAATTCTTCACCAGCTGGAGGAATGATTTGAGAGGCGCCACGAATTTCTGCTTCTTCATTTTCTCTGGCTGATAAGGTGATTACCTTAATGGGCTTCTTCGATGTAACTTCAAATTTAATCTTTACTTTCTGTGTTTCTGAATACAGATTCTCCACCAAAGGCTCAATCCAGGTGATCTTCGGAAGGAACGATGATGTTATCAGCTTGGTAGGATCAGAATAATCGATCACAAACACATCACTTCTGCTGCTCACGTTTTGGGCAAAACCAATATAAATCGATGAGACAAACAGGATTATTGATAATATTTTTTTCATGGTCTAAATGGTTAAACTAAACCTATTTATTGACAATTACTTTTCTGGTCTTAATAACTCTGTTTCCATTAGAAGAGACAGCTAATCTATAAGTATACAATCCATTGGAGACGCTTTGATTATCTAAATTCCATTGATAGGTATAAAATCCTGGCTTTAGCTTTCCAGCAACAATTTGATCAATAGGTTTTCCCATCATGTCATACACTTCCAAAGCAACCTGATATTCAGGTTCCTGATCAGATAAGGTAAACGATATAGAAGAAGTTCTATTTGCTGGGTTCGGTACAGGATTTCCCAAACTGACACCACTGGGCATTATCTTTTTTTCCAAATTCTCTCCATAATAAAGTTTAAAGCCGGTGGAGACATTTGGATCAAAAGTATACGCATTAATCCCCCTCATGTCTACAATCTTCTGAAGCTCCAGATCATAGAGCATTAATTCACGAGAGTTTTCTCCAAATACATTAGGTTCCCATGATAAGGTGGCCAGCCCCTTCTTATCAGAAATTATTGAAAATTCCCATTCACCACTTTCAGAGGTAGGCAAAATATCTTTACTAAAAACTTTCATGAAGTGCTCAGGATGCTTAAAAGCCAATTCAAGACGTTCACTTAGGGCTGGTGGTGTAAGATCATCGTACTGATCATACGAAACTTTTGAGTCGGGATGCATCCCCACCGCACCTAGCGAAAATACTGATCCCCCTTGTTCTAATTGAATTGGAACAACCCAGGAAGGTTTATCTAATTCATTTGAAAAATCGCTCTTTTTCCTTCCTCCAGTTGCAGAAGTTTTCAACTTTACTGCAACGGGTTGTGCTACGTCAGCGAAAACGAATCCTCCATTAAAAATGGGCATCTCATCGCCATCGACATATGCACCATTTTGATAAACTTTTAAGCCACCGACACCACTAAGCCCGGTAATCGATTCATTCCAACTTGCAGTTACTGTGTAGGGATTACCAATAAGATTCCAACCCGCTATAAGGTTGATAACGAATAAATTCTCTTGTGAGTTAGTCGGTGCTTTTGCACTTCCAAACTTAATATTCGCCCCATCTCTTACCAACATGAAATAGCCCTCGCCTCGTGCCACAGCATTGAACCCATTTGGATATTCCAACCATGACTCTGGGTTGTTTTTGTAGCGCAATATTCTATACTGTGTACCATCAGGTTGGCCCAACTCATCAAACAACACGCTTATTTCATTGGAAGGTAAATTTTCAAAAGGCACACTTCTAATTTGATAGTTATTAACTCCCGCTCCACTTGCCACTGAAAGTGTCGTATTGCTGTCATCAAATTCTAAAAGTATTCTATGATTGCCACTTGCAGGTGATAAGGTTGTGTTGCCTGCTGCATCTTTTGCTTCCAAATAAAATTCCATACCCATATCATCAAAGAATGATTCCAGCAATGGAAATTCATACGAAGAACCAGAAGTTAGGCTACCAAATACCTGAGAATATTGAGTTGCGGTAACCTTGCGATAGAACATAGAAAAAGAAGTCACTGCTTTATTGTCAGAGGCTATAGCCACCAACTTCTCGTCCGACCCAAATCCCTTTGGTAAAGAAATGTAATCATTAGGATTGAAAGTAATCACCGGAAATGTTAAGTCTGGTGGTTCTTCGGTTGTAAAGGTCCACTCTATAGGAGCAACAGCAAGAGATCCATTTTGGTATTGGTCGATAAATGCTCCTTCATCTATACTTACAAAATAGGTTGTTTGGTAGTCTGTAGTTGCAGCCAAAGTGTACGTAAAAGTCATTCCTTCTTTAACACCGGCTGTTGCACTTAGAGACTGAAAAGGAGTAGCCGTTTCAGAACCTTTCCTTATTCTTATAAACTTCCCTGAAACGCCACTGCCCTCCTCATCCAAAGTGATTGTGATTGTATTACCCACAGGTACTGAATTGCTACCAGCGGTCGGGTTAAGGCTAAGAGCAGGGCCCGTTACATCCTCAGTAATGGTGTGAATTTGATTAATGGGTAGATTATTTAACACCATTACATTTCCAGAAGGCCATTTGATTTCGACTTCATCAGCTACAAGAGAAGTACCTAGTCCAAAATGTGCAGTCAAGCTGTTTGCACTTCCATATCCAGTGCGAGTGCTTATTTCCCTAATTTGAGATCTTAAAGGATTTGACGTAGCAACTGTAATCCTAGCCCCAATTGCTGAACGATTGGATTCTGTTCCTACCAGTTTGAATTGAATCCAATTCCGAGAGCCTCCATTCGAATTAGTATTACGGTATAATAAATTGGGTATGTCAACAGTAGTCGTTATCCCCTTTGCAGGGTAAATATCTAAAAACCCGTCCTGATCATAATCTGCAAGGCCTACTCCTATATTTTGTATTTCTGGGTGGTTGATCATTTCAGCTTCAACATACTTAGTGAAAACTCCACTGCCATTATTAAAGAAAATGGAATTAGAATTGTCAACACCAGACCCATTGACCGCAATCAAATCCAAATCACCATCATTATCGAGATCACCAAATGCTGACCCATAAGTTCTTCCGGTGGTTTCCGCAACCGCACTCGATGTCAGCTCAGTAAAAGTACCATCGCCATTATTTTGAAGAAGCCTGTTTGGTGTTATTGCATTCACAATAAGTGACCCCATAAACAAATCCATATCCCCGTCATTATCAATATCTCCCCAACTTGATGTTCTTATGGAGTAAAAAATTTGAGAATCAAATATCGACCCATTCACTTTTGAGAAAGTACCATCGCCATTATTCTTGAAAAGACGTGCTCCGCCAGGATCATTGGAATAATTGACTACGAAAATATCCGTTAACCCATCATTGTTATAATCTACGGTATTTAAATTTCTTGAGTTTCCACTCAACGTCACTAAGTCTCCAGTCAGTACCTCAGAAAATCCAGTTCCTTGTACATTCTTGAGTAGTAAATCCCTAAGATTGGGAGGAACTTGATTTCCATCCTGCCCAACAATTACATCTACAAATCCGTCATTATCAAAATCAATGTTCGCTGAACTTCTAAAACCAGTTGCGTAATTCGCTGTTGTAGGAACAACAATCTTTGTAAAATCCCAATTTCCGTTATTTAATAATAGTAGGTCTGTAAGCCCTCCACCACTCCTGGTAATATACATGTCCAGCTTATCATCATTGTTATAGTCCATTAAGTTTATCCCTCTGCTTACTCCAGTATTTTCATTGACAAGGGCTGTAATCACCTTTTTCTCAAAGGCTCCTCCTCCAAGATTTTTAAAAAATACTGGAGGAACTGCATCCCCTTCTCTATTTGTAAATGATGGAGAAGCGATATCCTCAAGCCCGTCCCCGTCTAAATCTCCCCAAGAGACACCTTGTTGGTTTTCAAAATTCAATGATATGTCATTTTCTTCAGGACGAAATAATACTGGCTGAAGGGTGATAGACTTTTCAACCGAAGGTGCTGAAGTTCCACTTCCATTCGAGCCTTTAAGGCGGTAGTAATAAGTATTGCCTGTTGTTAAATTTTTATCCAAATAAAATACAGTTGGGTAAGCCAGGTTCGCAACCTCAATAAACGGCCCACCTGGGGAAGGAGATCTTTCTAAAATAAAATTGGTAGTAAAATTGGTTTGACTCCAATTGATGAAGGCTTCTGTGGATGAATAAAGGTAAACCTGAATCTCAGGAACATCAGGAACCGGATCTACTGCATTTAAGGTAAACTCTGTAGTCCCTTCAAAAAAGTCGTAAAAGCCAGTACTTTCCCATTTAAGAATAAGCTTGCCAGTTCCTGGATTCCAGGTTCCATTTCCGTTGGCCATGTGGTAACCATTTTGAGAAAAATAAGTTTCCCCACAGTTTTCATCGATAGTAACGCCTATATTATCATTATTGATCCCAAAAGTATAATTCTCAACCCGAAAGGTATTTGGGTTTCCCGAAACTACCTTAATTGCAACATTAGGTGAAGTGAAAGGCCCTGCTCCTCCCGGGGCGGTACTTCCTGGATCGGCTGTAGCTACTCCAGTCCAACTTCTATTGTCAGGAACGTCCGATGTACAATTGGGCGGAAAATTGATAACAACTTCATTGCTGTATGCAGAGCTACCTGCGCTATTTGTTGCCTTTACTCTTACATATACCTGGGTTGAAGGATCCCCTCCAATGCTTGCATCCCAAATACCTTGATTGTTCTCATATAGGAATCCTATGCTTGTATATTCATCCCACGAAAAATTATTGCCAATGGAAGTTTCAATTTCGAAAGTTTCTGTATTAAAGTTTACAATGTCATACTCCCATGCAATTGTGGCGCCATTAAAAGCTATACCTTTTATCTCGAGATTTGATGGGGCCTTTGGTTTAATTACTCCGTTTGTACTCCTATGAGTTACTGAAGTATTTGGCGCAAGGTAAAGGAACAAATCAATCCCATCTTTACGCCATGTCAAATCATTTACAAATGCATCAGTATCAAGCAAGCTTTGAGAATCCCATGTAACTCCAGCATCAGAAGAGATATTTAATTTTCCATTTTGGTTACTCATGGTAAAAAAGTCATTCTCAGAATATGCCCAAATTTTGGTGGCCGCAAAACTTGATCCCCAACTTGTCTGGTTAAATACGGTCCCGCCATCAACGGAAATTTCCAATGTTGTAGGTGAAGATAAGATAAGGATGGTATTGTCAGCCAATGTATAATCGTATGTATTGGGGGTTAATTGCACTGCATTTGATGAACCATTAGGAATTTTATAAACTCTACTATCACTCCAATCTTTTAGATAAACATTGCCTAAATCATCAACCAGAATTTTGTCATGATTTCCGCTAATCCCAGTTATTGCAGTGGTTGTCCAATTGGCACCATAATCGGTACTCTTAAGCAAATTTGTGCCAGCAACGGTATACAAATCATTTCCACTGGAAGCCATCATGTCATAAAATCCACCAGTATTTTCAACTGTCCAGCTATCACCCTCGTTGGTTGACCTTATGAGCCCATCGCCATGAGCGATTAAGGAGTTATCATCAAGAACCAATAAGCCCCGGATGTATCGGTTTGGTGTACCTGTATTTACAAGGTCCCAGGAATTTCCATCATCAATGGAAAACTGGTAACCCCTGTCATTCCCAGGCATAAGTAATCGGTTTTGACCGGGAGTAACAATAATTCCGCGAGGGTTAAAGGATTTTATTCCATTGTTGGCTCCTTCCCAGGATGCACCAGAATTAGTTGACTTGTATACACCATATGTGCTTACAACTTTGAAAATTTCCGTTGCAGATTTGGCAGCAAATGACGGGATGTAAATTCCCGGAAATATGTAATCATTTCCTGGTGTTGCCCAGGTAGAACCACCATCAGTTGAAATAAAAGATTTATTCACATCGCTGTTAAAAAGAAACAAGTTGTCTGCCCCATAGAATATATTGCCATAGAAATTTGTTTCGGTAAGGTTGTTTTTTACTGATGACCATGTGCTTCCACTACTAGGAATCTTATATGGTCCAACTTCGGTAAGTGCATATAAATTATTGGGACTTGCCTTATCCATTGCAATTCTGTACTCATGTCCACCATTGATTGTAGGAAACCCTGTAGAACTTACGTCAGACCACGAAGTGCCGTTCGTCCCTTTTTTAATGGTCATCCCCCTTCGCGCTACAAAAACCAATTCTGGTGAACTTGAACTTACTTCCAGACCAGTAATTTCGTTTTCAGTAACATAGGTGGTATTCGCGAATGTGCTTCCATTATTTGACGACTTTAACAATGAATTGTACGTGGAAACATAAATATCTCCATCACCTGCAATTTTTATTTTTCTGCCATCGCCAAAACCTGTTGTATTGGTCTTGGTCCAGGTAAGTCCATCATTAATAGACGTATATAGGTGGTTGTAGGAGATACAGTAAATCTTACCGGCACCATCAACTTCAATATCTCTTAGGCTGTAATCAAATTGGTCAAACCCTGTCTTAATGCGTGTCCAGGATGAACCATCATCTGTTGACCGGTATAATCCCCCATTCGTAGCAGATAGCATAGTGCCTGTCCCCAGGTAGATTATATCTTCAACCTCACCTCCAAAGGGCCCATTCAACCCCGTCCAAAAACCCTGTCCATGTGCATTAAAAATTAATGCTGAACTAATTACCATTAAAAAAAACAATCTTTTCATACTGAATTAGCTACAGAAATTAATTACTGGGGAAATCTGGAAAGGGCAATTCAGAATCAGACTGAGTTCCGCTTTCTCCTCCACTTCCGCCAAGCCCTACAACAGCTCCTCCCACAACAGCAAGCGGAACTATTACTTTCAGCAAAAGAGGGACTTTTGGCACTACCCTAAAATTCTGTGTATAAACAATCCCTGAAGGGTTCTTTGTGTCTGTTACCTTTACCCTATAATCATCTCCTTTTACAGCGTCTGCCGGAATAGACAATAGTGACGACCCGGAATTGGGGTGATTCACCTCTCCAGAAATTCTTTGTGTCCCCTTGAACAGTTCAATGTTTATTGGGTTGGTATTGCCTGGTCTCCAGCTCAATGGATAGGACTTCCCTCTTTTGTATTTTTTGTCAACCTTGAATTCCTGGAATTTTACAATCGGGGTAAACACTTTACCCCTGATCTCAAAAGAAATCTTACCACTATACCCTCCGAATTCATCGCGAACTCTCCATGTGACTTTCCTGTCCTGACCAGGCTTGATCTCCTCTCCAATATCACCTTTTACCTGACGCAGAGGACTGGAGAAATTATCCTTTGACGCATATAAATCCAGTGAGTACTCGTTGGTCGGGTTGGAATCTTGTAAATCGTAGTGAATAATGATTTCCTCTCCGGCCAACTCTACATCCTTAATCTCTACACTCTGGGAAAAGCAATAAATTGGTGAAACCACCAGAAATAGGAACGCAATCCTTCTCATAATAGACAGGTAATGGTATTAGGTAACATTAAACCTAATCAAAAAAAGCCTTTAAATCCAGAAATAACAGCTTTATTAGCCTCATTCATAGGCTCTTAGGAAAACCAAAGCCTCTCCAAGAGTATTAGCTTATCCGGCTCCAATTCACCGCTGTCTTCCGCAAAGACTCAATCTGAGCCCTGATCAGCTTGTTTTCCGGCTTTTCGAGGGCAGGATCGGTGTCTAAAAGCTTAATGGCTGCATCTCTGGCCTGCTGAAGTAAAAGCCCGTCTTTGCTCAAATCGGCTATCAACAAGTCCAGTGCTCCGCTCTGCTGTGTGCCCATCAGATCACCCGGCCCTCTGAGTTTCAGGTCAGTTTCTGCAATTTCAAAACCATTGTTGGTTTTCACCATGGTATTCAATCGTATTTTGGAATCAGCGCTGAGCTTATAATCCGTAACCAAAATGCAATAAGACTGTTCCGCTCCTCGCCCTACCCGCCCCCTTAATTGATGCAGTTGAGAAAGTCCAAATCGTTCCGCACTTTCTATGATCATAACGGAAGCATTGGGCACATCTACACCTACTTCTATCACCGTGGTGGCCACCATGATCTTTGTTTCGCCTTTGGCAAAACGGCTCATCTCATACTCCTTGGCATCAGGTTTCATCTTGCCATGAAGTATGCTTATGGGAACATCAGGAAACGCACGCGCTACACTTTCGTAGCCATCCATCAAATGTTTGAGATCCAGTTTTTCAGATTCTTCAATCAATGGATACACAATATAAATTTGACGGCCAGCAGCGACCTGCTGACGCATAAATTCATTGATTTTCAACCGGTGAGAATCGTATTGATGCGTGGTCTTAATGGGCTTTCTTCCTTTAGGCAACTCATCAATAGAGGAAATTTCCAAATCACCATACAAGGTCATGGCTAATGTGCGGGGAATAGGCGTGGCCGTCATCACCAGCACATGCGGGTATACGTTTTTATTTTTCTGCCACAATTTGGAGCGCTGTGCTACACCAAAGCGGTGCTGCTCATCAATCACCGCCAATCCCAGCCTGTTGAACTTTACGCCATCTTCGATCAGTGCGTGAGTGCCAATTAATATTTTTAGCTCGCCCGTTTCGAGCCGGTAGTGCAATTCCGTTCTCGCTTTTTTCTTTGTCGATCCTGTGAGCAATGAAATCGACAAGCCCATCAGATCGGCATATTTTTTCAAATTGGCATAATGCTGTTGTGCCAGTATCTCTGTTGGCGCCATCAATGCCACCTGTGCATCGCTACTTATTACCAGCAACATGCAAATAAAAGCTACAATGGTTTTGCCGCTGCCCACATCTCCTTGCAACAATCGGTTCATCTGCTTGCCCGATCGCATGTCTGCATAAATCTCTTTTATCACTCTTTTCTGTGCTCCTGTTAGCGGGAAGGGCAAATGCTCTTCATAAAATCGAGTGAGAAGGGCAGCATCGTTGAATACAATCCCCTTGTACTTTTCCTGACGCACCAGTTTCATTTTGATGAGCCGCAACTGGATGTAAAACAGTTCTTCAAATTTTAAGCGCTGTTGCGCGGCCGCCAACAATTGGTGAGACTGTGGGAAGTGAATGTTGATGAGCGCTTCCTTCTTCGGAATCAGGTGATTCTTTTTAACCAAATCTTCGGGAAGCGTCTCCCTGATATGGTTGATGGCCACCGTCAGCAACTCCCGTTGCAACTTCACCAAAAATTTATTGTCCAGGTATTTCGACCGAAGCTTTTCAGTAAGTGGATAAACAGGCTGTAAAAAACCTTTCTTTTCTTTACTGATGGTTACAGGTTCTACTTCCGGGTGTGCAATGGAAATCGTTCTTCCGTACCGGTTGGGTTTTCCAAATATGATGTATTCGATACCTGGCTTGATTTTATTCAGTATCCAATTGATTCCCTGAAACCACACCAACTCCAACTCTCCTGTCGGGTCTTCAAAGTACCCTACCAGTCTTTTTTTTCTGCCCCCGCCAATCATCTCAAAGCGAAGAATCTTTCCTTTGATCTGAACATGGGGCATGGTTTCATTCACCTCGCTAATGGTGTAAAATTTTGTCCTGTCCTCGTAACGAAACGGGTACTGTTGAATTAAATCACCATAGGTAAAAATTTTTAACTCTTTCTGTAAGAGTACGGCACGTTGAGGGCCAACGCCTTTTAAGAATTCAATAGAAGTGTCAAAAAATGTAGCCAAGAGTCAAATTTACCGCAAAGACGCGGTGGCGCAAAGAAAGTTGAACTATTGAATTTTGACTTGGTACTTTGCGAGCTTAGCGTCTTCTTTTGCGGCCTCTGCGTGAAATGATTCTCTGGTAAAAGACGCTAAAGGTTTAGTAAAGTATGGGCAGTGAAAGAGTGAGTGCCTTAAAGAATACCCCCTAATTATCTTTCCAGTTAAGCGTGTTGATCATTTCCATCATATCTTTCTTCACATATTCGATGGCCGGGCGAAGGGAATCATTTTGAACTTTAACATTGAAATACAACGCTGCCCGTAAAAAATTTCTGGATGAATCGGTCATGGTAAACTGAAACTGGCTGGGCACTTCACCATCTATTTCAGCGATTACCGCTACTTTTCCGCTTTCCGTTTTGGTTATACTTTCATCAATTGCATAGGCTTTAACCTGATGCTTTGCGGTAAGCACATAGGCATCATTTAAGTATTCTTTCAATAGTTCCTCGCTGTTTTTCAACTGCTTATAGGTGACATGAACGGTTGCCTTTAATTCCGGATAAGATATTTCCACCCAATGCTTTTCTCTTACCCACGAAGTATCCTTTTTTAAATCAGCATAGGTGGAGTACTTGAAAAAATAGGGCAACGTATCCGGTGTGGACTGGTAGGCAGGCGGAGGCAGGATCAATCGGTTATAGCCTTTCGGCTTAGGCGAATACTCCGTTTGACAAGCGCTCAATGCCAAGCCAAAAATTATTAGCAGAAACAAAAATCGCATCATGGTTTGACTGGCGGTTGTTGATTAATCAATACTCTTACTCTCTTAATGCGTCTTTTATCTACCGAAACAATGGTAAATACAAACCGGTCAAAAGTAATCTGATCAGCCACCTTGGGCATGGCCGAATTGATTTCTAAAATCAACCCTCCCAATGATTCACTTTCTCCTTTTACGGGATCAAAAATATTTGACTCCACGTCAATGGTTTTACAAAAGTCGTGAAGGGAAGTTTTTCCCTCAAACACAAAAGTGTTGTCGTCTATTTTAACAAACGATGCATCTTCCTCATCAAATTCATCGTTAATATCTCCAATGATTTCCTCTATCAAATCCTCGAGTGTAATAACCCCTGAGGTACCTCCATACTCGTCCACCACTACAGCCATATGAACACGCTTATTCTGAAAGTCCTTCAATAAGGAATCAAGTTTTTTTGTTTCAGGTACAAAAAGCCCCGGCCTGATCAGCTTCTGCCATTTAAAGTTCTCATCTTCCTCCAAAAAAGGAAGGAGGTCTTTAATATAGAGTACCCCCTCGATCTTATCTATTGTTTCCATGTACACTGGCACCCTTGAAAACCCTGAAGAATTGATCAACCCCATCAGTTCGGCAAAGTTGAGGTCATATTCTACTGCAGACACATCCACACGCGATTGCATCACTTGCTTCACTGTAAGTGTACCGAAGTTCACAATCCCTTTTAATATATCTTTTTCCTCCGCTGTTGTTTCATCATTTTCAGTAGTGATCTCCAACGCTTGATTCAATTCTTCTACGGTGGTGCTATACCCTTTCTTTTCAAACCTACGCTCCACCACATTTCCCATTTTTAATAACAACCACGAAATGGGAATGCATATGCGCTCAAGCACCTTCCAGATCGGACTCATCAACCTTGAATAGAACAGGTTGCGCTGAGCAGCATATACTTTGGGTATAATTTCCCCAAAAAAAGTAATGGCAAACGTTACGCTGAATGTTACTGCTCCCACAATAATTTCCGTAGGATTACGTGTAGCTGCCAGCTCCCACATCATGAAAGTAGATAATGTAACAAGAGCTACATTCACAAAATTGTTCATGATCAATATCGTAGCCAACAGAAGCCGGGGGTTCTTAAGAAGGTAAACAATATTTTTATCGCGCTGATCTTCCGACTCTCTGCAGCGTTCCAGATCATCAGCCTTTAAAGAAAAGAAAGCCACCTCAGAAGCTGACACCATTGCCGAAAGAAAAAGCAATACGGCAATAGCAATAAAACCTGATAGTAAAAAAGGATCGGAGGTTACCGATAATAAATCTGCCAGTAGCGTGCTACTAGGAGGTTCGTCTAAAGAAGTAGGTGTTTCCAAAATCAGGAAATAGGTGCAACATCAAAACGGCAAGTCATCTGACGAATCAGATGGCTTGTAATCAGTATTTCCACCGGGGGTACTGGTAGCCGATGAGGGTGAATAATCAGACGAGCCTCCTCCGGATGGTTTAGAGCTTAGCATAGTCATATTATCACCAACTACTTCTGTGGTATATCGGGTAACGTTATCTTTTTCCCAGGACCGGGTGCGCAACTTGCCTTCAATATAAACCATATCCCCTTTGTGAAGATATTTTGAAGCCACGTCCGCAAGACCCCTCCATAGTACAATGTTATGCCACTCCGTAATCTCCTTGCGCTCTCCAGTAGTTTTGTCTTTGTAGGTTTCTGATGTAGCCATGCTAAAGTTGGCTACTGTAGCTCCATTTTCAAGATGACGCACTTCCGGATCCTTGCCGAGGCGTCCTACCAAAATCACTTTATTTACTCCTGACATATTTTTTGATGAATTATTCTCTTCAATGACCAGCTCAACACGAAAAATATAATTACAATACTGAGCACAGGCCGAATTGCAAAAGTACCAAATTTCTCCGGCTACTCTAATATGCCTTTTTTTGCTAAAAAACGCGAGACCAAAGCCGGTTTTGGAAGGGATGCCACCTCCTTTTTAGTATAAAACCCAAGCCCAAGGTCACTGGAAAGTTTTTTCACCGAAAATCCATTGGACAAGGAGAGAATAACAAAACGTGCCAAAATATGCTGGTGGGTAAGCACATGCTTATAACTTTCACTTTTGAATTCGAGTGTAGTGTAAGGTGCAATCTTTGCCAGTGCCTCATCACTTTTTAAAAGTACTTCCGGTCGTTGTTGTCTTTTACCCTCCACCAGATAAAAATCGTATAGCCCACCCCATATATCTTTGCCTTCTCTTTTTTTCATTCCCACCTTGCTTCCTTTCATCAACACAAAATAGGTGAAGTATCGGGTACGAACTTTTACCTTTTTGCTTTTTACGGGAAGCAAATTTTGCATTTGTCTTTTTCTGGCAAAGCAACCGGAAGAAAATATGCAATCCACACAATTTGGAGATTTAGGTGTACACTGCAGTGCACCGAATTCCATCACTGCTTGATTATAAGTCCCCGGCCGATGGACATCCAAAAGCTCCTTGGCCTTTAAACCAAAAACTTTTTTTCCTTGTGAAGTCGAAATGTCTTCATCAATGCCAAATACGCGCGATAATACCCGGTAAACGTTTCCATCTACCACAGCTTCGGGTTGTCCAAACGCCATCGAAGCGATAGCCGAGGCAGTATACTCCCCAATTCCCGGAAGGGTGATAAGTTCAGTATAAGTTTCGGGAAAGCGACCCTTGTACTTAGTCACCACTGCTTTGGCACAAGCATGCAAATTGCGAGCACGGCTATAGTAGCCTAACCCTTGCCAGGTACGCATCACTGTATCCTCGCTGGCCTTAGCCAGGGCCTTTACATTAGGAAAGTTCCTAACAAAATCAAGGTAGTAGGGCAACCCCTGAGCCACTCGGGTTTGCTGCAAAATTACTTCGGACAACCAGATGCGATACGGGTCTGTTGTTTTCCGCCAAGGCAAGTCCCGGGGCTTGACCAGATACCAATCAACTATTTTTTTGGAAAAATCTCCTTTGCCCATCTATTCAGCTATTCGCCCCGCGAAGGTCATAAAACCACTTTTAATACCAGAATGATTACAAAAAAACCGTGGTTTTAATTTACATCTGCGTGATTATCAAAGATTTCATTTTGGGATTGATCTTTCTGGATTAAATTTGCCGTCCTTGAATTTAGAGAATCTTAAACGTTACCAACGTGACCAAAGCAGACGTTATCGCACAAATCGCTGAAAAGACCGGAATAGACAAAGCCGATGTATCTCATTCTGTTGAAGCCTTTTTCAACATTGTAAAATCTTCTATGGCTTCCGGTGAGAACATATATATCCGTGGTTTTGGAAGCTTTGTTAACAAAAAGAGAAAGAAGAAGATTGCACGCAACATTTCGCGCAACACTGCCATTATTATAGACGAGCACTATATCCCCAGCTTTAAGCCTGCCAAGATTTTTGTCAACAAAATCAAGAACAGCGAAAAAGTAAAGCAGCTTGCCGAGAAATAAATCTGTCGTTAGTCATTAGTCGCTTTTTTAGCCAATGACAATGATCAATTATTAATGACGAAATGTTAAAAACCCGGATCATCCTTATAGTAGTCAGTGCCGCCATCGTGTGGTTGTTGTTCTTATTGCCCAAAGTAGTAGTGGAAAACGAGAGCCAAATGGAGGCAGAAGAAGGTCAGGAAGTGGCCGATGACCCCCATACCACTACACCTGCTGCTTTAAGAGAATCCATTAATTCCTTGAATGCCCAGTACTTAGAAGCATCGGGAAATGAAAAAAGTGCTATCTTTGCCGACTCTTTGGCGAGCCTCTACAGGGAAGCGAGCCAATTTGACAGCGCAGCGTGGTTTGCTGAGAAAGCCGCATCGTTCTTTAAAAGCAAGGAAAGCATCATAAAAGCTGGAAATAGTTATTATGATGCCTATACATTTGCTCTGGACCCTAAAAAGCAAAACGAAATGGCCGAAAAGACCAGAAGTTGGCTTGGACAGGTGCTGGAAGCAGATCCGGATAATCTGGATGCGAAAACAAAAATCGCAATGACTTACCTGAGTTCACAAAACCCAATGCAGGGGATTATGATGCTAAGGGAGGTTTTAGAAAAGGATCCGACAAATGAGCAGGCCATGTTTAATATGGGTATGCTGTCGATTCAGTCCAATCAGTATGATCGCGCGGTAGAGCGGTTAACCGATTTGGTCGCCATATATCCGAATCATGTTCAGGGTCAGTTGTTATTGGGAGTAGCGTACCTCAATACTAACCAGAAGGACAAAGCCAGAGAACAGTTTGAACTTGTAAAAAAATTAGATAATGATCCGGCAGTGCAAGCTGCTGCTGATTCTTATCTGAAGGATTTAAAATAATGTTAAACCGTCCCGAAGTGTAGGGACAAAAAGAAATTTGTATGCCAAGCGGTAAAAAAAGAAAAAAGCATAAGATGGCTACTCATAAACGCAAAAAGCGTTTGAGAAAGAACAGACATAAGAACAAGAAGTAGTAAATACATCTCCGAATTGATGTAATTTTTTAACACATCCAATTATAAGTTTTGAGTAACGAACTAATTATTAGCGCAACTCAGAACGGATGTCGCATAGCACTTCTCAAGGATAAGAATCTTGCAGAGTTTCATCACGAAAAAGAAGGAAGCAAGTTTTTAGTAGGTGATATTTATCTGGGCACTGTAAAAAAGGTGGTTCAGGGACTTAACGCTGCGTTTATAGATATCGGGTATGAAAAGGATGCATTCCTTCATTACCTGGATCTTGGAGCACAGTATGGTTCACTTCAAAAATTCACCAAACTAGTCCGTACAAAGAAGATTACTGGAGGCCGGTTGGATAAACTCCAACTAGAAAAAGACATTGACAAGCATGGGAAAGTATCCCAGCAGCTTTCCAAAGGTCAGGTCATTCCGGTGCAGGTGGTAAAAGAACCCATATCCACCAAAGGGCCGCGACTTTCGTGCGAGTTATCAATTCCAGGCCGCTACCTGGTACTGGTTCCTTTTAGCAACACCGTGAGTGTCTCTAAAAAGATCACCAGCAGCGATGAGCGAAAGCGCCTTTTGCGCCTCATCCAGTCTATCAAACCTGAAAATTTTGGGGTCATTATTCGCACCGTTGCCGAAGGCAAGGAAGTAGCTGAATTGGACAAAGACTTACGCAACCTTACCAAAACCTGGGACGAGGGCATCAAGCGGATGGTAACTGCCAATCCCCGTGATAAAATCATCGGGGAGATCAGCAAAACATCTTCCATACTGCGTGATGTACTCAACGAATCGTTTGATAACATCCATGTGGATGACAAAAAGATTTTTGAAGAGACAAAGGACTACATCAGAACCATTGCTCCCGATAAAGAGAAGATTGTCAAGTTCTACAACGGCAAGGCGAAAATATTTGAACACTACAATGTAGAGAAGCAGATCAAATCTGCCTTTGGGTCAACCGTAAGCCTGAGGGGTGGAGGTTATCTGATCATAGAGCACACAGAAGCACTCCATGTAGTGGATGTAAACAGTGGCAACAAATCCAACCGCGAGGAAAATCAGGAAACAACAGCGTTATCCGTCAATCTTGAAGCCGCCAAAGAAGTAGCCCGGCAGTTGCGCCTCCGCGATATGGGTGGAATTATAGTGGTGGACTTTATTGATATGAGAAGCGCTGAAAACAAGCGCCTCATACATAAGACCATGAAGGACGAAATGGCCAGCGCTGATCGTGCCAAGCATACGGTGCTTCCTCTTTCCAAGTTTGGGTTGATGCAAATTACACGAGAGCGCGTTCGCCCTCAGATGGACATTGCTACCAAAGAAGTATGCCCTACATGTAATGGCACAGGAAGTATAACCGCCAGTATCCTTATCACTGATCAGATTGAGCAACATCTGGATCACTTGCTGGTAAAACAAAACGAAAGTGGAATCGCATTAGCACTTCACCCGTTTTTATATGCCTATTATACCAATGGGATTATCTCGAAGCGTGTGAAGCTATTTTTCAAATACAAAAAATGGTTAACCTTGGTAAGGGACTCTTCTATGGCCATTACGGAATTCAAATTTCTGACCAAAGAAGGGGAAGAGATTGATACGGGAGTGCATGGGCAGCCAGCATCACCAGCGCCAACTGAGGGATAAAAGTCTAAAAACTTCAATACTAATTGAGAACCGCAGTACAAGAGTGCTGCGGTTTTTTTTGGACAAACTTCACTGAAACGCTGAGGCACGAAGCGTCTTTGCAATCAACAACGGTAATTGTTCAGATAATTTACGACCAAAATAGAATCAATTCTCTCAATTTTTTCGATCACACTTTTCTCCATTCAACTAAAAATTAGAGTTATAAGTTTTTTCTAGCTATGTCCGGATAGATTTTTTCCCTAGAACTCGATATTTCCCACTATAAAAGTTTTCAATAATGGCACCACCTACTTGGGAACTGTTAAAGCCAAAATGGTTAGCATCACAATCAAGGCAAACTCCCACCACTTAATACTGACCTTAATAGATTTAATTTTGATACGCATAGTTAAACGTCTTATCGTTTAACCCTTGGTAAGATTGGTAGCCTTACCATCATCCTTTTAAGATTTAAACTAAACGTTTAACCGCAACATCAGATGCATTCCGCGGAAAGGGTTGTTTCCGTTCTGAGTTCGTACTCCACTAAGGAGCATTACAAAGATAATACAAAAGAACCTCCAGTGTTTTGCATCTCGGTTACCCCATGGTATAAACCCCTGAGTCCATTCATGGGGCATTCCAACTCGTCAAATTTCAGACATTACCTGCCATCCTGTCACCTTTTCCTTCATGGAACGGCTTTTGAAAGGCTTGACTTTGTAAAATAATCCTCAAACCAAATCAACGAATATGGCAACTGTTGCTGAAAAAGGTTCAATCTCTATCCATACCGAAAATATCTTCCCCATCATCAAGAAATTTCTCTATTCCGATCACGAGATCTTTCTAAGAGAGCTGGTAAGCAACGCGGTAGACGCCACACAAAAAATCAAAAAACTGGCAGCCATGGGCGAGTTTAAAGACGAGCTCGGTGAAACCCGCATTGAGGTAAGCTTCGACAAAAAGAAAAAAACCATCACCGTAAGCGATCGTGGAATCGGGATGACGGCTGATGAGATAAAAAAATACATCAACCAAATCGCCTTTTCGGGAGCTACCGAATTTGTAGAAAAATTTAAAGACAAAGGTGACGCCAAAGACATCATTGGAAAGTTTGGGCTTGGGTTTTATTCTTCTTTCATGGTAGCCGACAATGTAGAAATCATCTCCAGATCGCACGCAGTGGGAGAGGATGAGGCCGCCAAATGGACTTGTGATGGATCGACTGAATTCTCATTAGAACCCGCAAAGAAAAAAGAAAGAGGAACGGACATCATTCTTCATATTAATAAAGACTCAGAAGAGTTTCTGGATGAATTCAGGCTGAAGGGCATCCTCGAAAAGTACTGTAAGTTTTTACCTGTTGAAATAAAATTCGGAACAAAGGAAGAAAGCGTTCCTGACGGTGAAGACAAAGACGGCAAACCAAAAACCAAATCGGTAAAAGTTGACCGCATCATCAATAATCCTGAACCGTTGTGGGCCAAGTCGCCCAAAGATTTAAAGGATGAAGATTATCTTAATTTCTACAAAGAGTTATATCCATTTTCAGAAGATCCGCT
Organism: Cyclobacteriaceae bacterium; assembly: GCA_039971015.1. Lineage (GTDB taxonomy): Bacteria > Bacteroidota > Bacteroidia > Cytophagales > Cyclobacteriaceae > ELB16-189. The sequence continues at coordinate 241,680 of JBDVKV010000027.1, read as the reverse complement.
TTTCTGGATTCATTTGAATGTGGATTATCCATTTAGCCTTACCGGAGTACTTTATTTCCCTAAGGTGAAAAATGATTTTGAACTGCAGAAAAACAAAATTCAACTCTACTCACGTCAGGTATTCATTACCGATGAGGTGAAAGATGTGGTCCCTGATTTTCTAATGCTGCTGCACGGTGTGTTGGATTCTCCGGATATTCCACTGAACGTTTCCAGAAGTTATTTGCAATCAGATTCAAACGTAAAAAAAATCAGTCAGCACATTACCAAAAAGGTTGCAGACAAACTCAGCGATATGTTTAAGAAAGATCGCCCGGCTTTTGAAAAGAAGTGGGATGATATCAACATATTCGTAAAGTATGGAATGATCAGTGATGAGAAGTTTTACGAAAAAGCCAAAGACTTTTCATTGTTGAAAAATGTGGACGGAGCCTACTTTACTTTTGAAGAATACAAAGAGAAAGTAAAAGACAACCAAACAGATAAGGACAAACAAACGGTCTATCTCTATACCTCTGATGCTGGCAAGCAAGATACCTACATCCAAATGGCCAAGGATAAGTCCTACGATGTATTGCTGATGGATGGCGTTTTAGACAGCCATTATATCAGTAACCTGGAGCAAAAGCTGGAGAACACACAACTGAAGAGAGTAGATAGCGACACCATTGACAAACTCATCACTAAAGATGAGAAGATTGAAAGCGTACTCAGTAAGGAAGAAGAAGAACAAGTAAAAGGAATCTTTGAGAAAGCAATCAATAACAAAGCCATGACATTGGCCGTGGAGTCCATGTCTCCTGCTGACTTGCCTGTAACGGTGACCATGAGTGAGTGGATGAGAAGAATGAAAGACATGGCCAAGACCGGTGGTGGAGGAATGCCATTTATGGGTGGCATGCCAGATAGCTACAATGTAGCCGTTAATGCCAATCACAACGTGATTCAGAAGGTATTGAAAGCAGAAACAGAGGAGCAAAAGGTAAAACTGGCCAAGCAGGCGTACGACCTGGCACTGTTGTCGCAGAATATGCTGACAGGTGCTGATCTCACCAGCTTTATCAAACGCAGTGTAGAGCTCGTTTCTTAAACTAATCAGATTCCAGTAAAAAAGGTCTGTCGAAATCGGCAGACCTTTTTTCGTTAACTAAATTTTAGTAGCAAACGGTAAGTCATTGATGAGTTGCCATTTTCCATCAGTCGTTTTTATAAGATGCAACAATGACTCAAAAACCATTGTTTTCCCTTTTAGTAATACCTTAACCGATGCATTTTGATTGACCACATCAACAGACACAAAATCAATAGTGCGCTTCTCTCCACCCATCTTTTTATCACGAATTAGTTGCACATAAACAGATTTGCTCATGGTGCTTACTTCATTGCTACCAAACAATTGGTTCATCACCACCCGAAAATCTTCATGAAGGATTGACGCCACCTGTTCTGCATCCTGTTGATCAGCCGCCTGTACAAATTGAGTGATTACATTTTTCACTTCCTCCTTTTCTGTTTGTGCCTTCGATACATTCATTGTCATAGTTAATAGTGTTAATAGAACGATTAAATTTTTCATGTTATAGTTTTATTTTAATTGAAGTTCTCATCATCGAATGATGGTTGAAATCATCATCCGCACTGAAGGCCATGAGCAGATAGTACTCACTTCCTTCATATAACTGAATATGATAATTGTCTTTTGATTGAAGAGGAATCACAAATTCCAGCACCGTCTTTCCTTGCTGTTCGCTTCCATTTTTTAATGTGATTTGATCCTCCACACCCATTTGAATCATTGATTTGTGATTGCCGGGTGCAACAATATATCGGTCATCGATACGATAAAACTCCTGCTCAACTGCACCCATAATCAGATTTGTTCCTGGAAGGTTAGCATGGGTGTTAAACCCGATGGCAACCCATCCGGTAGTGGGTGCCTGCATTTTGCATCTTAGTTTGGTTCCCTCAATCTTCCATTCGAAAACCATTCCGTTGCGCTCTGCTTTTTTCCAGGCATCATTTTGAATGACTGTTACAATCGCGAAGCAAAGTGTGAGCATCATTTTCATATTTAATTGATATATCAATTATTAGACCAAATTTTTTTACTCCAGATTTTGTATCATTTTACTAAGTGACAACTTTAGTTGTTCTACTTCTCTGCTGCTTAAACCTTCCACACCCTTCTTTCTAATTTCCTCTACTGTGGGTAGCATGACCTCAAACATCTTTTGCCCTTTGCTTGTCAGCAAGAGCTCTACCTGACGCTTATCATCAGGTCTCGATTCCCGCCTTACCAGTTTCTTATCAACCATCAGATTAATTATTCTGTTAATTGCAGCTGTATCTTTAAACAATGCCTTGGCCAGTTCCACCTGACTAATCCTGTTGTTGTCGGCAATCTTCTTTAAAACCAACCATTGATCCTTGGTAATATCCCATCCCTGCTCGTCAAAAACTCTTTGGGCATAGCGTCTGCTTACTTTGTTTACCTTTTCAATGAGGTAATAAAGAATCCCCTCCAGTTTCTCGTCTTTCATATAATTGATATATCAACGATCAAATGTAGTTTTAGGTTATTCAACTGCAAAACTTTAAAGAAATAATTTTTCATTAACTTCGTTATATCATCCTAAAACCCTCGTTTCACAATGAAATCATGGCTTTTTACGTCCTTCCTGTTTCTGCCAGCCCTGCTGATTGCACAGCCTGGTCAGGAAGCACGCATTGTAGAGGGTCAGTTTACTTTTGATACCGACAAGCCTTTTAAGCTGCTGGAATTGGATGAGGAAATTGATGAACCCATCGTTACCAAAAAGAAAAAGCCCAAGAAAAAAGTCTTCTATGGTATAAAAACCAAGAAAGGTTTTACCCGCAAAGGGTATGGCAACAGAGTCACTATTGAGCTATTCTATTATCTCAAAAAGCCCGACAAACCCAACCGTTTTGTGCGCGATATCTATTGGTATGATTTTACGCGCAGAGAAATCAGAAAGACCAACACCTTTGATCCAGGCAAAGGCGTACTCCTTCATGGTCCGTATAAAAAAATGCAAGGAGACCTGCTACTTGAAGAAGGCATCTATTACAAAGGCACAAAGCACGGCCGATGGATGCAATACGATAGAGAAAACCTACTGGTAGACAAGGAGAAGTATTACAAGGGTTGGCCCAAGGAGTCATTAATCGTTTACTACGATCCGGTAGAGCGCACCAAAATAAAAGAAATCATTCCCGTAGAGTTTGGAGAACGAGAAGGATACTATTACCAGTTTCATGAAAATGGAACAATTGCTGTAATGGGTGAATATCACTGGGACAATAAAGTAGGCGAATGGATTGAAAATTATCCTTCAGGCAAACGAAAAAAGATCATCATCTTTCCACAAGACCCATTTGATCATGAGCTGACTCCATTTGTGCGCAGTGAATGGAATGATAAAGGGAAAGAGGTATACTCCAACCGTAAAGGTCAGTAAAAGGCATCTTCGAAGTGAGCAATTTCAGGTCCACCTTTTCTTAAAATGATCGACACAATATCGTAACGCACGTTGCCTTGCCAGTTGTTTTTATGCATGTAGTAGTCTGCTCCTTCTATAATTTTCTCTGCTTTTTTTCCGTCAACAAATTCTTCAGGAAAACCAAAGGCAGTTGAACTTCTTGTTTTCACCTCCACAAAAACGAGCCATTTGTCCTTTTCCACAATCAGATCAATTTCAGACCGTTTATACCGGTAGTTTCTTTCCAGCAAGCGATATCCCTTTTTTTCCAAAAAGGTAATGGCCAGGTCTTCCCCCTCAAATCCTCTTTTGATTTTATCTGTCATGCCCCTACATTTACGCCCTTAAGTTAGGAAGAGAAATGAAAAAATTGATTGAAGGTTTTACACGCCAATTGACCGATGCCCTTAGGATAGGAGAAGCAGTAGACTTAGTTAGACCCGGAAGTGATATTAGAAATATTCTGATAACCGGCATGGGTGGTTCAGGTATTGGTGCCAACCTTATTGAATCCCTGACTTTTGGTCGCGTTCCCATCCCTATGTCTGTAAACAAGGGATACAACATTCCTCAGTACGTTGGCCCCCATACCCTTTTTATTGCCTGCTCATATAGTGGTAACACGGAAGAAACACTTTCAGCCATTGAGAAGGCGCTACTGAAAAGGGCACACATCATTTGTATTACTTCTGGCGGAAAAATGCTGGAGATCGCTAAAGAATACAACCTGCATTATATACAAATGCCTGCTGGTTCGAGCAGCCCACGGGCTATGTTGGGATACTCCATGATTTCATTGCTCTACGCATTGTATCATACCAATCTTATTGGTGCGGCCTTTATTAAAGAAACTCAAAACGCTGTTGAATATCTGGATCGTGGAGAGAAAGCCATTCAGGCGCAAGCCGAACTGATTGCTAAAAAGATCAATGGTAAGCTCCCCATTATCTATTGTGATGGAAGATTGGAAGCCATGGCGGTAAGATTTCAAAACCAACTGAATGAAAACTCAAAGCACATGGCGCATGTGAATACATTCCCTGAAATGAACCACAATGAAATTGTAGGTTGGGAACATCCTGCCAGTGTGTTAGCGCAAAGCCAGGTGATCTACCTCTATACAGATCATGACCACGTGCGTGTGGAAAAAAGAATGGAACTTTGCAGAGATATTTTTGAGAAAAAATCCAACCCCATCATTGACATTGTTGGAGAAGGAGCTTCCTTACTGGAGCAATACTATCACCTCATTCACCTTACTGACTGGGTTTCCTACTACCTCGCCATCGAGAATAAGGTAGATCCAAACCCAGTGGAAGTAATCATGTACTTGAAAGGTGAGCTTGAAAAAATAAAGTGAATCCCAAAATCAATCGAAAGACCCGATACATTGATTTAGGCTTAGTGGAATATTCCAAAGCCTGGGATTATCAGACAAAATTATTCGAGCAAATCTTAGAGGTCAAAAAGAAGAACAGAGATCTTCCCGTAGAAGAACAGGATCTGACTTCCAACTACCTTATTTTTTGTGAGCACCCACATGTTTACACCCTGGGCAAAAGTGGAGACGAGAAAAACCTGCTGATTCCTAAAGAAAAGCTAGGCGAAATCAATGCTTCCTACTTTCATATCAACAGAGGCGGAGATATAACTTACCATGGGCCAGGGCAAATCGTAGTATATCCGGTGATCGATATGGAAAATTTCTTTACCGATATCCACAAATACATGAGGCTGCTGGAAGAAGCTGTGATTTTAACACTTAAAGAATTTGGTGTTGAAGCCGGTAGGATAAAAGGCCTTACCGGTGCGTGGCTCGATCCTGAAGACGCTGAAAAAAGCAGAAAGGTTTGTGCGCTTGGGGTGAAAACCAGTCGCTGGGTAACATTGCATGGCCTGGCTTTTAATGTCAATACGAACCTGGATTACTTCAAACACATCGTGCCCTGTGGCATTGATGACAAAGCCGTTACATCCATGGAGGTAGAATTAGGAGCAAAGCAGGACTTAATTCATGTAAAAAATTCCCTTCGGAGGAATATTGTATCACTTTTTGAAATGGAGATTGTAAATTGAATCAGTGAAAATCAAACTGATACTTTTAACAGGCTCCATTATACTCCTGGGAATACTCGCCCAGTTCGTAGTCCCTTTTACAAACGATAATGGCATTGCTCCCTATGCAAAACAACGTGGTGTGTGCTGGGTCGGTGGACGCAAGATTGTTACAGCGAAAGAATTTGAGCCTCTAGTGAGAAACAACATTGATTGGATATCACAAACTCCTTTTGCCTGGCAGAGCAGTCCCAACGACCCCAACATCAGGATGAATACAGGAAGTGACCACTCCTGGTGGGGCGAGTCCGATGAAGGGATTACAATAACAACTGAATTAGCAAGGAGATCAAATGTGAAGACACTCCTTAAACCACATCTGTGGGTAAGAAATAGCTGGCCGGGTGAAATCAAAATGAACAGTGATAAAGATTGGAGTGACTGGTTTGCCAACTATCAGACTTTTATTCTGCACTATGCCAGGCTTGCTGAAAAAAACAAAGTTGAAATTTTCTGCCTGGGTACAGAGCTCGCCATTGCATCAACCCATGAAACAGCCTGGAGAAAAATAATTCAGGAAATCCGTAAGGTATACTCAGGCAAACTGACTTATGCAGCCAATTTTAATGAAGAATATGAACAGGTAAAATTTTGGGATGCACTGGACTTCATTGGCATACAAGCTTACTTTCCATTATCAAAATCAACCAATCCTACCACCGATGAAATGATCACAAGTTGGTCAACCCATTTACAATCCGTTGAAAACGTTTATAAAAAATATAAGAAGCCTGTAATCTTTACTGAAATTGGCTATAAAAGTACTGCGGATGCAGCCATTGAGCCCTGGAAATGGCCGCAAGAAAACAGAGCAGCAGCACCTTCCGATGAAACACAAGCCAAATGCTACGAAGCTTTTTTCAAATCGGTGTGGAAGAAGGATTGGTTAGCTGGCGTTTATTTTTGGAAGTGGTATCCGCATGGAGAACACTCATTACAGAAAATAGACTTTACGCCTCAAGGCAAGTTGGCAGAGGAGATTATTTTAAAGAACTTTAGCGGCTATGATTAATGACATTGAGTTTCCGGAAGTAAAAAACGTCACGCTTGCAATTGTAAAGGAGGAAGAGGAAGAGAGCCCTTGGAAAGTTTACCTGATTAACAAAAATCAATTCCCTATTGAAAATACCTTAGTCTCAAGTAAGGGATATGGAGAAACGGAAGGTGAAAAACAGGAAACTTCAGTATTGCGTCATTTTTTGGAAACCATTCCCGGCAACAATTCAGCCCTGGTGGAACCTATCGATCCGGCCGTATTTCATTTAAATAACGAATACTGGGTAAGCTATTACGTTGGCTCTGCCATTTATGACAAACGCTTTTTGTTCGTTCCTGATGCGATCAAAGAAGAGAACATGATCTTCATCAAAGAATTGGATAAAGAGGGTGTACTGCACTCATAAGTACTTATAAGCTGAGCCGGTATTCAGCATGAGCACCGTCTCGGTGTTGCTTAATTCTCCTTCTTCCATCAATCTTTTCATAGCCGGCAGCAATGCAGCGCCTTCCGGACATACAAGCAACCCTTCCAATGACGCAATTTCCTTCATTGCATTTTTAATTTCATCATCTGAAATGGCGATCGCTGTTCCACCAGATTCGCGAAGCACATTAAGAATCATTTTTTCCGCAAAAGGTGTAGGCACAGCCAGTCCATTGGCAAACGTGGCACTGCCTTTATAGTTTTTTACGGTATCCAATTTACCTTCCAGCACCTGAACAATGGGATCACAATTGGCAGACTGCACAGCTATCATTCTGGGAAGTGGCCCTGTTATCCAGCCCAATTCTTTCATTTCATGAAAGGCCTTCCACATTCCAATCAAACCCGTACCGCCACCTGTTGGATAAAGAATTACATCGGGCAATTTCCAATTGAGTTGCTCCGCAATTTCATAACCCATGGTCTTTTTTCCCTCCAGACGGTAGGGTTCTTTCATGGTAGAAATATCAAAGCATGGAATGGTTGATTTTATCTCTGCTACTTTTTTTGCACAGTCACTGATCAAACCATCTACTTCAATCAATTCTGCGCCAAAATACCTGCATTCCTTTTTAAAAGCTTCCGGAGTATGACTCGGCATTACTACTATAGCCCTCATACCCGCCTTTGCACAATAGGCACTAAGTGCACCCCCGGCATTCCCGGCTGTTGGTACTATGCAGCATGCTACACCAAGCTCCTTGGCTTTGGAAACGGCCATGCTTAAACCTCGGGCTTTGAATGATCCTGTAGGATTGGCCGATTCATCCTTGATCAACAATTCCTTCATACTATATGTTGAAGCAAGGCGGTCTGCCACAAGCATAGGAGTCCAGCCCTCACCCAAACTCACAATATTATTCTCATCCAGCACTGGAAGCATTTCCCGATACCGCCACATCGATCTCTCCTTTGAATCAATTTCCTGCTTGCTGTAACCCTCAAGCAATTCATAATGAGCGATCAAAGGACTATTACCACATTGCTCGCATTCAGCGAAAGTCTGAAGCTCGTGAGCAGAATACGTTTTGTTACATCCTGAACATTGTAAAAATGAAATGAGCGACTTTTTTTCCTTTACTACCATTCTCTATTGATTTCTGAATAAGCCACTAAACTAGTTGAGGTGGTATTCTAAAACCAATACAGTTTATTTATCAGTTATAACTTAATATTATAATGATTTTTAGCGAATTTGATAAAAGAGGCATTAAGCCCACGGTTTTCATCCCCGTGTCGTTGTACAAAATAGAATTGTCTGGTGATGGTAAGATCATCAATGTATAACCGTACGAGTTCCCCCGAAGCCAGCTCTTTCACAACGGCCCTTGCTGGTAAAAATCCGAGACTATCATCTGCCAAAAGGAAATTTTTAAGCGCTTCGGTTCCACCCAGACGCATGCTGATAGTCAGGTCAGTCATTTTAATACCCTTGCCATTGAGCGCATGTTTAACAGCTGAAAGAGTACCCGAGCCACGTTCCCTAAGGGCAACCTGGATCTTCGGCAGGTCTTGAATATCAATCTTTGGGTTCTTGGTCAGTCCACTGCGTGCAGCACACACGGGCACTACTTCATCGGTAAGAAAATGCTCACTCTTCACCTGACCAATTTTACTTCGTCCCTCCACTATGCCCAGATCAATCTCATGACTTTTCAAAGCGGCCAAAACGCTCTCACTATTTCTGTTGAACAAACTGATTTTAACATCAGGATACTTTTTTCTAAAACCCGACAAAACGGGAGGCACTATATACAAAGCCACGGTTGTGCTTGCTCCTAACTTCAGGTCTCCTTTAATTTGAGATGGGTCACGGAAAGTATTCAGTTCGAGTTCCAATTGTCGCTCCAATTGCTGACCCCGAAGGATAAAGTCATAGAGTATAGCACCCTGCTCTGTAAGGGTAATGGAATTTCCCTTCCTTTCGAAGAGACTGGTTTTGTACTCTTCTTCGAGTAGGCGAATATGCTTACTAATTGCAGGCTGGCTAATAAATAATGTCTGGCTCGCCTTTGTAAAACTAAGCTGCTGCGCCACTTCAAAGAATACTTTATGTTTAAAGGAAATCATGAAGAAGAGTTGTTCGTATTTGAATGACAAAGTAAAGTATAATAATTTCAGAATACACAAATACAGTTTGATTGCTAGGATTAGCGTAACTTGCATTATGAATGCGGAGTTAAAAGACATTCTTTTTCTCGATATTGAAACCGTAGCCATTTCTGAAAATTACAGCCTGCTCGATGATCGAATGAAGGCACAGTGGGCACGGAAAGCCGGATTTTTCAGACGAGACGAAGACCAAACAGACGAAGATTTATTCAATTCCAGGGCCGGTATTTATGCTGAGTTTGGAAAAATTGTTTCCATTGCGGTGGGTATGTTTACAGAAAACGAGGCGGGAGAACTGGGGCTGAGAACAAAGGACTTTACCTCAGGTGATGAAGCGCAATTACTCACCGAATTCAAGCAACTTTTAGAGAAACTAGGACCAACAATAAAAATGTGTGCTCATAACGGAAAGGAATTTGACTTCCCCTACATGAGCAGGCGGATGTTAATCAACGGTATCTCATTACCAGAGCCTCTAAATCTGAGTGGTAAAAAGCCATGGGAAATTCCGCACCTGGATACATTGGAGCTATGGAAGTTTGGAGACTATAAGCATTACACCTCGCTGGATTTATTGGCAACAATATTTAACATTCCTACCAGCAAAGGTGTTATGGATGGCAGTCAGGTAAATGAAGTTTTTTACAAAGAAAAAGATTTAAAAAAAATATCAGTGTATTGTGTGGGTGATGTAATTGCCGTTGCTCAACTCTACCTCAGGCTAAAAGGGCTACCCTTGATGCATGAAAAAAATATCACACACGCAGAGAATGAGTAAAAAGAAATTCAAAAAGATTAAAGATAAAAAGAACAAAAAAGAGAGGGGCAGTGTATCCTCTTCCATTCTCTCCTTACTGGAAGAGATGGTGGGAAAGGCATATAGCACCAAGCAGATTACCAGAAAACTGGGAATAAAAAAGAAAACACTAATTACAGATTTATACCGAATACTAGATCAACTGGAAGAAGAAGGAAAGATTCAGCAACTGGGAAACGGAACCTATCGCAGTGCTAAAGAGTCTGTCGCGTTGACAGGGCGAGTAGATCATGTCAACCCAAGGTTTGCTTATATCATTGTAGAAGGTGAGGACAAAGACATTTATGTAAAGTCACGTGACATGGCCTCTGCTGTGCATGGAGACATCGTAGAACTGAGCATCTTTTCATCTCGGAAAGGGGCTAGCCCTGAAGGAAAAGTAACCAGGATAGTGGAGAGGGCCCGCACCCGATTTGTGGGCCGTATTGAAGTGTCTCCCAATTATTCGTTTATCGTTCCAGATTTTAAAAAAATCTATCAGGACTTTTTTGTGTACCAGGAAAACATCAATGGAGCCGAGACCAACGACAAAGTTGTGTTCGAGGTAACAAAATGGGCATCTGGTGATCGTAACCCAGAGGCTAAGGTCATTGAGATACTCGGTAAAACTGGGGAGAATGAAGCAGAGATTCACTCTATCATGGCTGAGTTTGACCTCCCATTTCGTTTTGACCCCAACGTGCTAAAGGAATCAGAAGACATTAAGGAGGAGATTACGAAAGAGGAGATCAAGAAGAGAAAGGACTTCAGGGAAGTGCTCACCTTTACGATAGATCCTGAAGACGCTAAAGACTTTGACGATGCCATTTCTTTTCAAAAGTTGGACAACGGTCACTATGAAATCGGAGTACATATTGCAGACGTGAGTCACTATGTACAACCCGGTAGCATCCTCGACAAGGATGCCTTTGACCGGGCCACTTCTGTTTATTTGGTAGACAGAACAGTTCCCATGCTCCCTGAAAGATTATCCAATCAACTTTGCTCGTTACGCCCTCATGAAGATAAGCTCACCTTTTGTGCGCTGTTCGAAATGGATGACAAGGGCAAAGTATACAATCAATGGTTTGGGAGAACCGTCATTCATTCTGATCAACGTTTTGCCTATGAAGAAGCACAAGAACAAATTGAAAGTGGTGAAGGTAATTTGGCTACCGAACTTCAATTGCTGAATAAGATTGCGTTAATACTTAGAAAAGAACGGTTCGCAAAAGGAGCTGTAAACTTTGAAACTACTGAAGTAAAATTCAGGCTTGATGAAAATGGTAAACCTTTGGAGGTGGTTCCCAAAGTGAGGAAAGATGCGCATAAGCTAATTGAGGAGTTTATGTTGCTGGCCAATAAAGCCGTGGCTACTTACGTCTTTAAAATGAAAAAAGGGGAAGACAAAAACACATTTGTCTATCGCACGCACGATCATCCCAATCCAGAAAAGGTGATGGACTTTGCTCAGTTTGCGAAGCAGTTTGGGCACAAACTCAATATAGAAGAAACGGCCGTCTCCCAATCGCTGAACAAACTGATGACGGATATCGAAGGCAAGCCGGAACAAAACGTATTGCAGCAACTGGCCGTACGTGCGATGTCAAAAGCCAAGTACACCACAGATGCCAAAGGCCACTTTGGTCTGGCCTTTCCGCACTACACGCATTTTACGTCACCCATCAGGCGATACCCCGATATGATGGTCCACCGACTTCTGCAACATTATTTAGATGGCGGAAAGTCTGTCAACAAAAAAGATTACGAAGAAAAATGCCTGCACTCATCAGAAAGAGAAAAAAGAGCTGCCGATGCGGAGCGCGCCTCTATCAAATACAAGCAGGTAGAGTTTATGAGTATGGCGGCCAACAAAGTGTATGAAGGTATCATCACAGGAGTAACCGACTTTGGTGTCTTTGTAGAGATAATTGAAACGAAATGTGAGGGCATGGCTCGCCTTGCAGACATGGAAGATGACTTTTATGAGTTCGATGAAAAAAACTTTCGCGTCATTGGCAGGAGAAGAAAAAATATTATCCGCCTTGGTGACAAAGTGAATGTCCGCATTAAAAAAACAGACATTGACAGAAGGTTAATCGACCTGTCCATCGAAATTTAATTCCTCCTACTTTTTTATACATGAACAATAAGTACCTACCGTGGATAGAAGCAGAAATCAAAAAACAAAAATTTGGATCTGCCCCCTCTTCTCTTTATGATCCGATTCGTTATATCATGAGCCTGGGAGGCAAGAGGTTGCGCCCTCTGTTGACGTTGCTTTCCTATTCACTTTATAAAAATAACACTAAACGTATTGTGCCGCTGGCAACGGCCGTTGAAGCCTTTCACAATTTCACCCTCTTGCATGATGACATCATGGACAAGGCTCCATTACGAAGAGGTAGTAAAACAGTACACGAAAAATGGAATATCAATACTGCCATACTTGCCGGTGACGTAATGCTGGTAAAGGTGTATGATCAATTATTGAAAGTAGAAAAGGATTTACTAAAAGAAGTGCTTTCAAAATTCAATGCTTGTGCTGCTGAAGTGTGCGAAGGACAACAATGGGACATGGAGTTCGAAACAATGAAATCCGTTTCGGAAGAGCAATATGTTCAGATGATCAAACAAAAGACCGCAGTATTGCTGGGCTTTAGTTTAGAGTTGGGAGCAGTGCTGGCACATGCACCCGCTAAAGATCAAAAAGCGCTCCGCAATTTCGGTATTGACATTGGTATAGGATTCCAGTTAAAGGACGATTGGCTGGATGTCTTTGGGGATGGCAAAAAATTTGGAAAGCAGGTAGGAGGTGATATTATCGCCAATAAAAAAACATTTTTGCTTATTCATGCATTGGATAACGCGCGAGGCAAAGACAAAAAAGAACTTAATCGGTTGATCACCTCCACTCAATTTGATAATGCTAAAAAAGTAAAAGCAGTTACCGCAATATATGAGCGACTGGGGGTCAGCAGTCACACTGAATCAAAAATCAATTTTTACTTTAAGCGTGGCCTTTCTCACCTCCACAAACTAAATGTAAGCGAAGGGAAGAAAGCAGATCTTAAACAGTATACCTTAAACCTGATTGATCGTATTTCCTGATGAGTCATTCTGAATCCAACTTATCTATACCAGAAGAATTTTATAATTCGGAAACGAAAGAGCCCTTTAAAACTTGTATGATGTGTAATCAGTCGCTGGCTGATAAGCAATACATGGTGGAAAAGGCAATCAAAAACTATCCTTCACTAGGCACCAAGGAAACCATTTTTGAATATGCCATGTGTCTCGAGTGTGCGGGTAAAATGCACCTGGAGCTTTCTGAGGAATCCCGCACCCGCATTGGTAACTACATGAAAGAGCATTTGGAAAATAAAACCCAGTTCCGTACCGAAGAAAAACCCGATGTCAGCAAGTTGCTTAGGCAATGCATTGTCCGGGAAAGTGATGTGAACGAATCTTCCGAATATTCCATTTATGCCATGTGCAATGGCGCCAACATGACCATCCAGGACTTCCCTTATGCGTTGAGTGGAGAGGTACAAGATGAAATCATGCAGTTGCTCTCTGCCAAAAGCCTCGACATACTGGATGACTTCATTGGAAATCATTTTACCGGGCCACCGGAGGTAAGAGAAATATTAAGAAAACGCCCTGTCCTTATTTAGCTCTTTTATAGAAATACAATTTCCCACTCGTATCCTTAGTTGTTTCACTTAGGGTGTAGAATCCGCTACCATCTAAGGACCACGCTACAGCTTCACCTTGGGGTTCCCTTTTGTAGTTAAGTTCAATTGGGGTATTGAGCAAGGCCTGTAGGATAGACACACTATCAGGTTTATTCCAATAATAAACCTCATCGTAGGTTTTGACGAGAAGTTCTTTCGAATCCTGACTAAAGTTTACAGCCACCACATTATGAAAAGGTAACGTGCCGATTTTTTGAGGCACTAACGTATCACCAGGCACCAAAGCAGAAGCAGGGGCCAGATAAAGATTTACATTCTCTTCTCTTTTTGAGATTAAATATAAATCGCCAGTGGTCTGATCAATAGTAATCGACTCCATGTCTCTTTTTCCATCCGGTAGACTAATTACTATAGTATCAAATTTCTCTATTGAAATATTTTTGTCACCCTTAAAGGTCGGCTCTATTACCCTGTATAAATATTTGTAATCATACTTTGCATCGTTGTCTCCAATCTCACCTATGTACAAATACTTTGTGCTATCGCTGGGCCCGGGGCCAATAGCAATATCCTCCCAATCACGATTGTCTGCTTTCCTCAACTTACAGGTCATCTCAATCTCTCCCTCGTCATTTAGTAAAAATATCTCTGGTGGATTTCCACTGTCGTTGAGTGTCCACAGTTTACCTGCATTTTGGTAGCTCGCCACCAGACCAGATGCCTCTTCTAAATCATTGGAAACCTTACCTCTGTTTTCTGCCTTCTCAAATAAGTCAGATTTACGCTGCCCCCAGTTGGAACAATACGTAAACATTAACAAAAGTATTGGACTAATAGCACGTGCGATAAAGGAAGTCATGTGTTCGATAACGTTGTTGGGGTTACTCAAAGTTAAATAACGTTAAAGCCATGAAAATAATGGCGATTTATTCAACTTTTCTTAATAGGAAATACGTAAAGGAAGTATCGGTTCAATATTCCTAAAAATTCAAAAATAATGTCAAGAGCAAAAATTTGTTTCTTCAATTTATCATTAATAATTGCAGTTGTCAGTTGTTCACAACCTCAATCCATCCAGCAGAAAGTAAAAGACCAAAAAGCAATTATTGACATTATTGTAAAGGAGTTTAATGACAGTTATGTATTCCCGGAAGTGGCCAGGAAGATGGGCGAACATCTGTATACACAGTTAGAAAATGAAGCCTACACAGGATTGGAGTCAAAAGAATTTGCCTCCCAACTGACTGAGGACATGAGAAGCATTGCCCATGACAAGCACATCCGCATTAACCACATTGAAAGAGATGCTTCAAAAAAACCCATCAATAGTCTTCGGGATATGCACAAACGTTTTAAAAACTACGGTTTTGAAGAATCGAAAATACTAGATGGCAATATTGGATACATTGATTTAAGATTATTCTTCCCTATTAATACCGAGTCAAAAGCAAAAGTTGTAGTACAAGAAATAATGAGTGAAATGGCAAAGGCCGATGCCCTGATATTTGACATCAGAAAATGTGTGGGTGGAAGCCCTGAGATGATCAGCTTATTGGTGTCTTATCTATACCCAGAAGATACTATCCTTCACCTCAATAATTTCTTTTACCGTCCTACCAACTCCACCTATAAGAGTTACACCCTTAAAGAAATTGACGGCAATCGATTTCCTGAAATGCCGGTTTACATTCTCACAGGAGCCAAAACCTTCTCCGCAGCAGAGGAGTTTTGTTACGACTTAAAAAATCTGAAAAGGGCTACCCTGGTAGGGGCTACTACAGGTGGCGGGGCTCATACCGTTGAGCCGCGCAAAATCAACGATGACTTTGAGATGTCCCTTCCTACTGGCCGGGCCATCAACCCCATTACCAACACTAACTGGGAGGGGGTTGGCGTAACTCCCCACCTGGAAGTTAGTGAAGAGCAAGCGTTGACAAAAGCATATGTACTTGCTTTGGAAACACTTGCCTACAGCAACGGGAATGCTGAGCAAAAGGCGCTTTATGAAGCTTTGATTCAAAAGCTGAATATAGAAAGCAATTAATCAACATCATCAAAATTTCCGCTTCCAGAGCAAGGATGATACCTCGGCCCGATTGTGTAATTTTGAGCCATGGAACCTGAACATATCGAATCTGAGGAAGATGATGAGTTATTCGAGCATTATCGAATAGTTGCCGACCCCAAGCAAGGGCAGATTCGCATCGATAAATTCTTGAATGCACGCCTTCCTAATGTTACACGAAGCAAGCTTCAAGAGGGTATCCATGGTGGTTTTGTAAAGGTGAATGACAATGCCATAAAGCCCAATTACAAAGTTCGCCCTCACGATGTGATTACTGTCTCACTACCAGAACCACCTCGCGATACCGAGGTAAAGCCAGAGAACATTCCACTCGATATCATTTTTGAAGATGAGCATTTGCTTATTGTAAATAAACAGGCTGGGATGGTAGTGCATCCTGCCTTTCAAAACTGGAGTGGTACTTTGGTTAATGCACTCACCTATCATTTTCAAAACCTTCCGGAGATGCCCGGCAACGAAGGCAGACCTGGTCTTGTTCACCGCATTGATAAGGATACCTCCGGACTTCTCGTGATTGCCAAATCTGAAAAAGCGATAACGGGCCTCGCCAAACAATTTTTTGATCACAGTATTGACAGAACCTACTGGGCACTGGTTTGGGGTGAACCCCAACCTGAAAAAGGTACCATCAATGTGAATGTCGGACGAAGCTTAAAAGACAGAAGAATTACCTCAGCGTTTCCAGAAGGTGACTTTGGGCGTACAGCCATTACACACTACAAAACCTTAAAAACCTTGCGGTACGTGAGTTTGATCCAATGCAAACTTGAAACGGGGAGGACACATCAGATCAGAGCGCACATGAAACACATCGGCCATCCTTTATTCAATGATGCCACCTATGGTGGAAGTGAAATTGTGAAAGGGACTGTGTTTTCAAAGTACAAACAATTTGTAGACAACTGTTTTAAAATTATTCCACGCCAGGCACTGCATGCCAAAACCCTGGGGTTTGAGCACCCCATTACAAAAAAGAGAATGGAATTTGATTCAGAGCTCCCTGAAGATTTTAAAGCGGTTATAGAAAAGTGGGAACACTACGTGAAGTACAACTAATATTGTACTACTGATCTACAATGTCAGAAATCTTATACTTCTGAATAATGTAGTAAAGGAAATTAAAGGAAAGCGCATCTTCTTCTTTCTTGTCATCAGAAGGTTTTTTACTCACTCTTGCTTTTGCCGCTTTGATAGCAACAGAATCCCTATACGTTACGGTAGCTCTTGAAGGTCTGTTGTTTTCATTGACATCATATATCAATGATTTATCTTCATTTAAGTTCAACTCTTGATAACTTGGCTCCTGAAAATTGTGAGAAGGATAGCCACCATCCTGAGCAACGCCCTCTTGCGAGAGCAAGGTCATGCAACCGACTGTAAAGACTGTCAGGATATATGGTAATTTGCTATTCATATTCACTGTACCTTCTTTTGTGATTTTTTTGTGACTAACGGTAAAATAAGGTTAAGAGCACTAAATTATGAAATTTTGACTATGATTACATGGGATGACTTCAATAAAATTGACATCAGATCGGGTACAATTGTACGTGCAGAGGCATTTTTAGAGGCAAAACGGCCCGCTTTCAAGGTTTGGGTCGATTTAGGGCCTGAATTGGGTGTTAAGAAATCTAGCGCCCAAATCACAAAAGTTTATGATTTGGAGGAGCTTGTTGGCAAGCAGGTAGCCTGTGTGGTCAATTTCCCACCCAAACAGATCGCCTCTTTTATGTCAGAAGTGCTGGTTACAGGCTTCCCTGATGAGGAAGGAAATGTAGTGCTCACCACCATTGACAAACCCGTTCCCAACGGATCCCGATTATACTAATTCGATGCTTTCCTTCTCACAGCTCCCAGATATTCTTGAGGGTAAAATGCTACAGCTCGTAGCTGATGAGAACATTGAATACCTTATCATAGATAGTCGCAAATTAATAGCCTCCCCAAGGAGTTTATTTTTTGCCATAAAAGGCATTCGCAATGACGGACACAACCATATTGCAACCGCTTATGATCAAGGAGTAAGGTTATTCATAGTAGAGCAGGATGTGGAAATAAAAAAATTTCCATCAGCTAATTTTTTTAAAGTTAGTTCAAGCGTTGATGCACTTCAAGGTTTAGCTACTGCACATCGGAACCAGTTTGAATACGCGGTCATTGGCATAACAGGAAGCAATGGGAAAACCATTATTAAGGAATGGCTTTTTCAAATGCTTTCATCAAAGTTCAAGTGTGTTAAAAATCCCGGCAGCTATAACTCACAAGTAGGAGTTCCACTCTCTGTTTGGCAAATGAGTGATCAACACGAGTTGGGAATTTTTGAAGCCGGCATTTCCTTGCCAGGTGAAATGAAAGCGTTGCAAAAAATAATTCAGCCATCTATAGGATTATTTACCATGTTGGGCTCTGCACACGATGAGGGATTTTCTTCCCCAGGCGAAAAACTAGCGGAAAAGCTGAAGTTATTTGAGTCTTGTAAAACCATCATTTTCTGCTATGACGATGCGGAAGTAAGGGATGGAATCCTCCAACAAAAAAAACCATTCCAGGACTTGATCAGCTGGGGGAAAAGCGGGGAGCCAAATGTTTTACTTGAGTTCAATAATGTCAATTCCATACTATTGACTGGTAAATTCGGGAGACTGAACTTTACTCTTCCCTTCACCAACGCAGCCTCTGTAGAGAATGTAATCCATTGTATAATGGTGCTTTTGCACCTGGGGTACACGGAGCAGGAGATTCAGGAAAAAATAGATCAGCTAAGGGCTGTTCCAATGCGCCTGGAGTTGAAACAAGGTATCAATCAATGTCAGATCATTGATGATACCTATAACAATGATCTTGGTGGTTTGCGCATCAGTTTAGACTTTCTTGAAGGCATTCACATGTCTAAAAAAACACTGATTCTTTCAGATGTCTTACAGTCGGGGTTGACATTGGATGAATTATCTCAGCACGTTTATGAATTGATTAAGGAAAAACAAATTCAAAAATTTATCGCTATTGGATTTGGGTTTCACTCCCATCAACAATTGTTTGACACGCTAAAAATTGATTCCAGTTTTTATCTGACCACAGAAGATTTTCTAAAAGCAATGGATTGGAATTCATTTGCTCAGGAAGCCATTCTTGTAAAAGGGGCAAGAGTATTTCAATTTGAAAGGATCATCCGTGCTCTGCAGAAAAAAATCCATGGCACCGTGATGGAAATTGATTTGGGCGCTATGGTGCACAACCTGAACTATTTTAAGTCTTTGCTTCAACCCAAAGTAAAATTAATGGTGATGGTGAAAGCCTTTGCTTATGGAAGTGGAAGCAATGAAATCGCCAGCGTCTTGCAATATCATAGGGTAGATTATTTAGGGGTGGCCTACGTTGATGAAGGCGTTGATTTAAGAAATCATAATATCCACCTGCCCATCATGGTTATGAACCCCAGCAAGGACAGCTGGGAGGTGATGCTTGACCGGCAATTAGAACCGGAGATCTATAGTGTGTCTTTACTAAAGTCTTTGGTGGATTACCTGAAAGGAAGAGCCTGCTCTATTCATTTGAAAATAGATACAGGAATGCACAGATTGGGATTTGAGCCAGAACAACTGCGTGAGGTTATCCAAATCCTCGGAGACAATCGCAACATAAAGGTAGCGTCTGTTTTCTCCCACCTGGCTGGCGCAGATGAGATGGCGCACGATTCTTTCACTGCCCAACAGGCAAAAAATTATAATGAAGCCCTTGAAATGCTTCAAAAGGAGCTCAAAATTAAGCCCATAAGGCACCTCCTCAATTCCAGTGGTATTCTAAGGCTTCCCGCCTACCAGCTGGATATGGTACGGCTCGGTATTGGGCTTTACGGGATCGACCCTACAGGCACTTTCCACGGCCAACTTCAACTGGCAGCAACCCTTAAAACTGTCGTTTCACAAATAAAACGCATCAAGGCTGGTGAGTCCATTGGGTACAGCAGGAAAGGCGTTGCAGAAAAAGATATGACCATAGCCACAATTGCCATTGGATACGCTGACGGCTATTCAAGAGCATTCGGAAATGGGGCAGGTCAGGTAAGCATCCGGGGTAAAAAAGCTGCTGTGATCGGCAACGTGTGTATGGACATGACTATGGTGGATGTAACTGACATTCCTGAGATAGCGGAAGGAGATGATGTTATTATTTTTGGAAATGAGAATTCCATCCAGGAAGTAGCGACTCAGGCCAAAACGATTCCTTATGAGATTCTAACAAACACCAGTGAACGGGTAAAGCGTATATTTTTCACAGAAGGGATTTAGTTTTAACTGCATCCCAGGTTCTTTTTCAAGTCCCTATCGGGCAGCCCAACATACTCTTGTTCTTCTTCTGCAGGCGCTGTGTCTTTTTTAACATCTTTAGTATTGACTTCTTTAGTCCCTTCATCGGGCGCAGAAGTTTTTGGAGCCTTTTTTTCTTTTTTCATAATAGCGCAACAACCTTCTGCCAAACATGGTTTATTTCGGGCTCAACAATTATCTTCACGCAGTTTTAATTTAATCTAAATAAAAGTGGCAGATCATGCCAAAAGTGTCGCTCAAATGAGCCCAGGGGAAACTGCAGTGATTGCAGGGTTCATTTCTCAGGAACTTTCCAATAAATTATTGGAGATGGGTTTTTTACCAGGATCAGTTGTGAAATACAATTTCAGGGCTCCTTTTGGTGACCCCATTTGTGTCACTGTTTCAGGTTATGATATTACGCTTCGCCTTGAAGAAGCCGCTACAATTTCAATACTTTAATCTCACAGCGTGAAACGATTGAAGGTCGCATTAGCAGGGAAGCCTAATTCAGGGAAGTCATCACTTTTCAATCAGCTGACAGGCCTCAACCAGAAAACCGGAAACTTTCCTGGAGTAACTGTTGACAAAAAAACAGGTACATCGCGGCTTGATGAAAACACTCTGGCCGAAATTATTGATTTACCAGGTATCTATAGCCTCTACCCAAGATCGCTGGACGAAAAGATTGTTGCAGAAATATTCTCTGATAGGCGAAATAATTACTTCCCGAACAAAGTAGTTCTGGTGGCAGACACCACCAACCTTCAAAGTTCCCTGCTCCTGCTCACACAGCTTATTGATCTTCGGTTACCTACAGTGCTTGTGCTCAACATGCTTGACCTTGCTGCAAAATCCGGACAAAGTATTGATGTTATTAAGCTCTCGCAACACCTTGATTTGCCCGTTGTACTGGTCAATGCCCGCACGGGACAAGGCATTCAGGAATTAAAAAAAGTACTAGCGGCTGATATTCCCGTATCTAAACAAAAAATCTACTCGCTGGATAAGGAGATCATACCAGCTGTAGATGCCACCAAACTACATTTTCAACTTCAGTCCAATTACGAGGCCTATCAATATCTGCAGCAGGTTGAAAACCTATCTTTTCTAAAAAATGAAGACAAAGCCTTTATAAGTTCTCTTGCCCAGCAATACGAGTTTTTCCCGGGAAAATATCAAGGAGCTGAAACCATTATCCGATATCAATACATTCAAGACCTGTTGAGTAAAGTGGTCTTAATTACTGCGGGCACAGAGTGGAAGCGATTCTCGTATCGCATCGACAAGGTATTGACACACAAAGTGTGGGGCTACCTAATTTTTTTCCTCATTCTCTTTTTAATCTTTCAATCCATTTTTGCCTGGGCACAGGCGCCAATGGATTTTATCGATTCCACATTTGCCAACCTCAGCAACCTGTTGAGTGATGTATTTCCGGAAGGTCCATTCTTTGATCTGATCACTCAGGGAATCATTCCGGGCATTGGAGGCATATTGATTTTTGTACCTCAGATAGCCATCTTATTTGCCTTTATAGCAGTGCTGGAAGAAACAGGATACATGTCGCGGGTGGTCTTTTTGATGGACAAAATCATGCGCAAATTTGGCATGAGTGGAAAAAGTGTAGTCCCTTTAATCTCTGGTTGGGCGTGTGCTATTCCTGCCATCATGGCCACGCGTACTATAGAAAACTGGAAAGACAGGCTCATTACTATTTTTGTTACCCCACTCATGAGTTGCTCTGCTCGTTTACCCGTTTATGCGATTTTAGTGGCCTTGATTATCCCTGAGGATAAGTTGTTTGGGTTCTTCAATTTTCAGGGGATTGCCTTAATGGGACTGTACCTGCTCGGGTTTCTGGCAGCCATAACCTCCGCGATGGTAATGAAATGGATTGTGAAGGCCAATGAACGTAGTTACCTGATCATGGAGTTACCTACTTACCGAATGCCAAAGTGGTCCAATGTGGGGCTCACCATCGTAAGCAAAACACGGACTTTTGTTTTTGAGGCCGGGAAGATAATTCTTGCCGTTTCTATTGTGCTGTGGGTATTGGCCAGTTATGGCCCTGCAGAGCAAATGAACAAAGCAGAAAGCGTAATAGACGCACAGATCAAAAATAATAAAGTAGCCGCAAATCAACGCGAAAGCTTGCTTATGGCTTATCGCCTGGAACACTCCTATGCAGGAATTATTGGAAAGTCAATCGAACCGATAATTGCACCTTTGGGCTACGACTGGAAAATTGGTATCGCTTTGATCACCTCA
Organism: Cyclobacteriaceae bacterium; assembly: GCA_039971015.1. Lineage (GTDB taxonomy): Bacteria > Bacteroidota > Bacteroidia > Cytophagales > Cyclobacteriaceae > ELB16-189. The sequence continues at coordinate 219,312 of JBDVKV010000027.1, read as the reverse complement.
TTTGCTGCCAGGGAAGTTTTTGTAGGAACGATGGCTACCATCTATAGTGTTGGTAATACTGAAGATCAAACTACAATAAAAAGCAGGCTACGGGCAGAAATAAACCCTGATACCGGAGGCCCCAGGTTTACTACGGCAACCGGCCTATCCTTACTGGTGTTCTACACATTTGCCATGCAATGCATGAGCACATTGGCCATTGTAAAAAGAGAAACCAACGGATGGAAGTGGCCTACGATTCAATTGGTGTACATGACCGCTCTCGCTTATATATCAGCACTTATTGTATATCAATTCTTTTCGTAATTCTATTTGTTTCATAAGTACTTATTCTGGTTATATTTATGCGTTTAACTGCATATGAGCCAAAACAAAAATTATCACCTCGGAGTACTTTATCTTATGCGTCTTCTTATAAACGCAGATGGTATTGTTGACATGAGCGAAAATGATGCTTTGAATAAAGTAAAGAAGCATGAAAACATTCCTCAATCTACCTTGATCGAATTTGAAAAAGATGTGCTGAACAAGAAAGAGAAAGAGGTATATCAAACAGGAATTGATTACATCAATTTATGCACTGATGACGAAAAGCTGGATGCATTTGTTCATCTCTATAAGATGTCTGAAGCAGATGGTCGTGTACACGTTAAGGAAGTGCGCCTTTTGCTCTACTCTATCAGGCAGGCAAAAATGGAATTCAATGATGTAGTCGCTAAGGCGAAACAGATCAAATACAACTAGCCACCATGGCTCGGGTCCGGTAAATTATTTATAGGTTTGCGGCTCTAATGAAGCCACAATATTATCAGAACAACTTTAAACTAGGCGTGCTTGGCGGAGGTCAATTGGGCCGCATGCTTGTCCAGTCCGGTATTGATTTCAACATCTCATTCGCTATACTAGACCCTGATGCCAACGCTCCCTGTAGTCAACTCGCTCCATTCACAAACGGAAAGCTTACAGACTTTGACACTGTAATTGCGTTCGGTTCATCTTGCGACCTGATCACCATCGAGATAGAGAACGTAAACACAGAAGCCCTGAGGGAATTGGAAAAAAGTGGGAAGAAGGTATTTCCACAACCTTCCATCATTGAACTGATTCAAGACAAAAGAAAACAAAAACAGTTTTACGTTGACAACGGTATTCCTACTGCTGAGTTTGTACTTACAGAAAACAAAAATGAAGTACTGAAGCAAAGTTCTTTTTTGCCAGCAGTAAACAAACTTGGTAAAGAAGGCTACGATGGAAGGGGTGTTCAAATGATAAGAAGTGAACAAGATCTTGAAAAAGCTTTTGATGCTCCGGGTTTGTTGGAGAAACTGATCGATTTTGAAAAAGAAATAGCCATCATTGTGGCTAAGAATGAAAAAGGCAATGTTGTTTCTTACCCTGCCGTAGAGATGGCGTTCCATCCGGAAAAAAATCTGGTGGAATATTTATTTGCGCCTGCCGATCTCTCTTCAACTATTCAGCAAAAGGCGGATGAAATTGCACGTAAAGTAATTGATCGGCTTGGGCTGGTGGGCATTCTCGCTGTTGAAATGTTTGTGACCAAAGACGGGGAAGTACTGGTGAATGAAGTGGCGCCCCGGCCACACAACAGCGGGCATCAAACGATTGAAGCCAACGATACCTCACAATATGAGCAACACTTGAGAGCGATCTTAAATCAGCCATTAGGGAGCACTAAAATGCGTATCCCCAGTGCCATGGTTAATTTGCTGGGAGAAGATGGGTTTACAGGGGAAGCTAAATACGAAGGCATGGAGGAGGTATTGGCGCTGGAAGGCGTACACGTACATCTGTATGGCAAGAAAATCACAAAACCCTATCGAAAAATGGGACACGTAACAATTGTGGATGACAACATGGAAAGTTTAAGGAAGAAAGCCAACTTTGTAAAAGACAACCTTAAAGTAAAAGCATGAGCAAACCCTTAGTAGGAATTATCATGGGCAGCCAATCTGATCTGAAAATAATGAGAAAGGCGGCCGATTTTCTGAAAGAAGTAAAAGTGCCTTACGAAATCACTATTGTATCTGCACATCGTACGCCAGAACGCATGGTAGAGTACGCGACAAGCGCCAGGACACGTGGGTTAAAGGTAATAATCGCAGGAGCGGGAGGGGCAGCGCATCTGCCCGGCATGGTTGCCTCCATGACATCTTTACCTGTAATCGGAGTACCTGTCAAATCATCTAACTCTATCGATGGTTGGGATTCCATATTGTCAATACTTCAAATGCCGGGAGGAGTGCCTGTAGCCACAGTTGCGCTGGATGGTTCAAAAAATGCAGGAATTCTTGCCGCTCAAATTATTGGCTCCAGCGACACCGCGGTGGCTGAACGATTGGATAAATACAAAGAAAACTTGAAAAAGCGCGTACTGGCTACAGCTACAGCGCTTGAAAAGGCAGGATTACCGAAAGCTTAGTATAATCGACCACTGGATATAATTGGTTTTTTCTGTAACTTTTCAAATTCGTTCCAAATTATTCCCGAATGAGGCCAAGTGAAAAGGGCTGGTTAAAAGAATACCTCGACTTCCGTAAAGATTTATTAGGTGAATTGACTTCTGAAAAAAAGAGGTCATCTCATCCTGAGCATTCTTTGTATAGGCTTATACAACCCACCGGTTTGATGTATGGACAGGCAGTCGATGTACTGGATCATCCGGAATTGGATGATCTGGGTGAAAAAGATAAAATGAAATTACTGCTGGCAGAAAGCCTCATCAGTAGTTCTCTGCTTTTTCATGATAAACCCGTTACTGATCCTGAGGAGCTTTCCAGGTTGATGACAAAAACCCTGGAGAGTATTGCCAGTTTCTACAATAACGTATTCCCAGAACTGGCAACACCATCAAAATCTTTATTTGGACGAAGAAAGTCTGCCCTGGAACTGGCCGAAAGAATTTTAGACAAAAGGATTGAAAGAACTGGTGAATACAGTGGCAATTTCTGGATTCAGTTTTTTCATAACAGCCTTCTCTTTCTTGATATATTCATCTTTGGCCAATGGATCCACACTAACGCTGATCGCATTGTCTCCGACTTTTTCAAATATGAAAGGGAGGAGTTGCGCTTTTCTGTAGTGAAAATAATTGCTGCTGCTGCACACGCCAATAGCAAAATTGAATTCGAAGAAAGAAAGCTGCTTGACTTCTTTTTGCAAAGTGCCGGGCTCAACCCAGACAAGAAAAAGGAAGCCGTTGAGATATTTAATAAGGGAATTGAGATTGAGAACATTAATTTACCCACCAACAATTCCTGGTTGCTCAAAAAGTATTTCCTCGAAATGGCCATCCTTACCATATGGGCTGATAAAAAAATTGAGGATGCAGAAAGCGAATTTTTAGTCCAGCTATGCCATTACCTTGACTTCAAAGATGAAGACCTTGAGAATAGCATGATTGCTATCGAAGGGTTCGTATTGGAGCACTGGGAGCAATTGGGTTATCTGCAAAACAAGCAAGACTTTAATGAGGTAAGCGAACGGTTCATTAAAAGGCTGACCAAACTCACTGAAAACAATAAGAATCGCATTATTAGTGAAGTAAGAGAAAGTAAAGTATTAATGGAGCTGCTGCGAAAAGCGAAAACGGGAGAACTTACTGATGAAGAGAAAATCACCGTACAGCAGCTGATGTTGGTAGTACTTAAAACCATCCCTACGTTTGTAATTATAGCCTTACCACAGCGCTACCTCACATTACCAGTATTGCTGAAAGTATTGCCCTCCAATATTTTTTCTGAAACGCTGAGCGATTAAGCCAGCTCGTCCGATTTCTTTTTCTTAGGCACTATTACTGAGAATACAATCGAAAGCGTAAGCGTAAGCAGTATCACTGTAAACGAAAGTGTAACTGGAATGTGCATTTCGAATATCTCAAGTAGCATTTTTGCTCCAATGAAAAACAGGATAATAGAAAGCCCTTTCTGCAACAAATAGAATTTGTCAATAATACCAGCCAGTAAGAAAAACATAGCCCTCAATCCCAGTACCGCAAAAATGTTAGAGGTGTAAATCAAAAACTCATTTTGAGTAATTGCAAAAGCTGCAGGAATGGAATCGACAGCAAAAATTAAGTCGGTAGTTTCAATAAGTACAATTACCAAAAACAATGGTGTGAACATCAGCTTCGGCTTAGTCACCACAAACTTTCCTCCCATGTCATCTTTAGTCATGGGGAGATATTTTCTACACAACTTTAATATTGGATTTTTCTCAGGGTCAATTTTTTCGTCACTGTCCTCAAAGTAAATTTTGATACCAGAATAAATAAGGAATACCCCAAACACATAAAGTATCCAGTGAAACTTGGCTATTAGCAAAGCCCCAACAAAAATGAAAATCCCTCTAAAAACTACCGCTCCCAAAATTCCCCAGAACAGGATATTATGGAAGTACTCTTCCTTTACACTGAAATACTTTAGAATAAGTAGGATAACGAAGATGTTATCAACAGAAAGAGCGTATTCTGTTAAATAAGCAGAGAAATACTCTAGTGCTGCATCAGAACCACTATCATCATACCTATAGACCAAATAACCAAAGGCAGTACTAACAATTACCCAGAATATAGACTGATAAAGCGCTGATTTTGTAGAGATTTTATGGGCTTTCTTATTAAAAACACCCAGGTCAATCAACAAAAACAGAATAATCACCACGGCAAAAACTGCAAACAGAATTGTTTCAGCCTGATTATTATTTCTGAACAGGGAGAATAACAGCATTTGCCTTTTCGTGTTTTTGAGTAAAAAAGAGGTGATTAATGCCTAAAGTAGGCTTATAATCACCTCCTACAAAATTTTTATAGCTGCAAATATAAACTAATCCTTAAAACTTACACGCGTGTTTAATACCGCACTCCAATAAAAGGAAACCTCCCCCTAAGATGGATTCTGGGCGCCTTTAAAACCATCTTGTAAACCTTGAATCCATTAATCAGCTCTCCTCAAACTGTAACTTTAGAAGTTTATTGTATATCCCATCACTCATATCGATCAGGTCATCATGGGTACCAGATTCGGCAACCATTCCTTCTTTGATTACCAATATCCTGTCCGCTTTTCGAATGGTACTCAGGCGATGCGCGATGATAATTGTTGTTCGACCCTCCATTAAATTTTCTAAAGCATCCTGAACCAACTTTTCAGACGCTGCATCCAGAGAGGAGGTAGCTTCATCCAAAATAAGAATTTTAGGGTTTTTAAGAATTGCACGGGCAATGGCCACCCGCTGCCGCTGACCCCCGGAAAGCTTTACCCCTCTGTCCCCCACCAAAGTATTCATCTGCTCCGGAAAGGTATTAATGAAATCGAGGGCATTGGCCTTTCTGGCAGCTTCTTCTATTTCCAGGTCAGATGCACCCGGCCTACCATACGCAATATTTTCTCTGATTGTACCTCCAAACAGGATAACTTCTTGAGGAACCACCCCAATATTACTTCTATAGGCTAACAGGGTATAGTCATTTATGGGTTGACCATCTACGATGATCTGCCCTTCATTGGGTTGATAATAACGCAACAGTAAGCTTGTAATGGTTGACTTACCTGAACCACTAGGACCTACCAGCGCCACTTTCTGCCCGGCATCAATTTCAAAATCAATATTTCTAAGAACAGGCAAGTCTTTGCGGGTGGGGTACGAGAATGCGACTTGTTTAAATCGAATCTTGCCATCCAGCTTGATGGACCCCCTGGCCTCATCCTTTTCATCAGTCTCGGCCAGAATCTCCATGATGCGCTCCGAAGCGCCAATCGATTTTTGCAGCTGACTATAGATATCTCCTAGTCCAGCAATAGAGCCTCCTATGAAAGTAGTGTAGAGAACAAATGAAAACAATTCACCTACAGTCACCTCATTGGCTTGTACCAGAAAAGCGCCATACCAGCTTACCGCTACAATACCCCCAAACAATGCTACGATAGTGAATGAGATAAAGACACCTCTGTATTTGGCCGCATGAAGTGCGATACGCACTACCTCCTGAAGTGACTTTTTATATCGGACAACTTCAAACAATTCATTGGTAAAAGATTTAACCACCGTTATGGACTGCAAAGTCTCTTCCACAATCACATTGGTAGAAGCCAATTGATCTTGTGTCTTTTTCGAAAGTTTGCGGATGAACCTGCCAAAAAACAATGCAGCCAGTACCAAAACAGGAAAGGTCAGCAGCATAAACAACGTAAGCTTGGGAGTTAAAACAAAAATGACAATGGTGCCAGCTACAAGCACCATTACCTGCCTGAGCAATTCTGCCAGGGTGACCGTAAATACATCCTGCAAAATCCCTACATCAGCGGTAATTCTGCTGATCAATTCCCCTACTCTTCGTTTATCAAAAAAAGTGAGTGGAAGCCAAAGCATTTTTTCGTATACCGACAGACGGATATCCGCCAGGGTCCTCTCACTTACGATGGCAAAAGTGTAAACCCTTATAAAAGAAAATATCCCCTGAACAATAAGGATGGCCAACAGCGCAATGGCTATCTGATTGATGGTAGTAAGAATAAAGCCCCCCTTGCCAGAAGCGATATCCAATAACTTTCCGGCAAAGTAGGGAAATGAGAGCAGCGTGCCACTCGACAAAACCAAACATAAAATTCCGAGAAGAAGGGTCCATTGATAAGGCCTTACAAAAGAAAATATCCCTATCAGCTTTTTTAGTCCGGAGCGATTCAATTTAGCTTTTTCTTCTTCGTTCGACACGTGCTCCGCCATTGGGTTATTTTTAATAGATTACCTCAGAAGATATCGTAAACCTTACACTATCCCGAAGTATCATTTTTTGAACTCCTCGCACATCATATTTTGACAGTATCATCAGCTCATTCACATCTTCCAGCTCCATCGAAAATTTTCTTGTAGTATAGTACAGAGAATTTTTTTCACTCAACACTGCCTCCAGCTTTCTCAACTTTCGTGGGTTCTCCTGATAATAAAGCTTTAAGCTTTTAACAGGGATTTCTTTATTGGCCTCAAAACTTCTCACCGTCAGATTACTGTTCGTGTCTTTTTCACCATCCGTCACATTGTACGAATCCACGTAGATGGGTTTGTTGATGATATCCAGATGACGAAACACCTCCAGTTCATTTGCCCAGGAAGCACTGTCTGGTTTGAAATTGGTCTTATCCCTTACACTGTCTATCGATGCTGATTTAGAGAGCGAAGCCCCAGCTTTATTCAGGTAAATCAGCTGCTTATCAATTAAGCTGTCGATATCAAAGTAATTTTTAGAAACTGATGGGTTATGCTTACATGAGGCCAGGGCCAACATGCCAAGTAAAACGAGTACACTCAATCTCATATTACGATTCTATTAACACCGTTCCTGTCATTTCTGGGGGTACAGGTATGCCCATTAACGTAAGGATAGTTGGTGCTAAATCTCCCAGCTTTCCATCTTCCACCTTCCCTTTGTAATCAGACGACACAAAGATACAGGGTACGAGGTTGGTCGTATGCGCTGTATTGGGCGAACCGTCTTCATTGATCATCATATCTGCATTGCCATGATCTGCAATGATGATAGTTGTATATCCATTTTTAAGTGCCGTTTCTGTGACCGCCTCATTGCATTGATCCACTGTTTCGCAAGCAACCACTCCAGCACTAAACACTCCCGTATGACCTACCATATCGGGGTTGGCAAAGTTAAGACAAATGAAATCTGCAGATTTTTTTTCCAACTCAGGAATAATTTTATCTCGTATATCCCTGGCACTCATTTCTGGTTGCAGGTCATAGGTAGCCACTTTTGGTGAGGGACATAAAATCCTGGACTCTCCTTCAAAGGGTGCTTCACGTCCCCCCGAAAAAAAGAAAGTGACGTGAGGATATTTTTCAGTTTCTGCGATTCTTATTTGCTTTTTGCCTGCTTTAGAAATTACCTCCCCAAGAGTGTTGCTCAGGTTGTCTTTTTCAAATATCACTTTGACCCCTTTGAAAGAATCATCATAACTGGTGAGGGTAACATAATAGAGCGGCAGGGCCTTCATATTTTGTTCTGGAAAGTCTTGCTGCGTTAATGCCATTGTAATTTGCCTTCCACGATCTGTCCTGAAATTAAAACAAATCACTACATCATCTTCACCGATAGTAGCCAGCGGTTCACCAGAAGGAGTAACTGCAATGATTGGTTTCAAAAACTCATCCGTAACTCCTTTTTCATATGACTGCTCAATGGCTGCTATTGGGTCCTCTGTCTTTTCTCCTTCACCATTAACCATCGCATCATAGGCCAACTTCACCCGCTCCCACCTATGGTCTCTGTCCATAGCAAAATACCTTCCCACCACACTTGCCAATTTGCCTGTAGACTGATTCATATGGTCCTGCAAATCCGTCAAATAACCAACTGCACCCTTCGGATCTGTATCTCTTCCATCTGTAAACGCATGAACGAATAAATTTTCAATCCCATTGTCTTTTGCGATGCTACAAATGGCTTTTGCATGATTGATATGACTATGAACTCCCCCATCAGAAACCAGCCCCATAAGATGAACCCTTTTATTATTCTCTTTGGCATATTTAAATGACTCCAAAAGAACAGGGTTGTTATCCAACTCTTTATCTTCAATAGCTTTGTTCACCTTTACCAAATCCTGATAAACAACCCTGCCTGCCCCAATATTCATGTGGCCCACCTCAGAATTTCCCATTTGCCCTGCTGGTAGCCCCACTGCCAGGCCAGAAGCCTCTAACTTACCATGAGGATACTTATCGTATAAAGCATTAATGTAGGGTGTATGGGCATGATCTATTGCCGAAACTTTTTTGTTTTTAGCAATACCCCACCCATCTAAAATCATGAGTAAAACCTTCGAATTCATAATGGCGATTGTTGGCGGCAAATATAACCCTCTGATGAGGATTATCCGTGTTATCCAATCCATTTACAGTTTTAACATGCGTTAGGTTCGTGAATAATAGATTTATATTTAGAGGATGTCATTTAATGGCATAATTTTGGTCAGGTAATCATTTGAAAATGAAGTACAGGAGTGTAAAAATTGTTGGGTTGGTGTTTGTGCTTGCGTTTTGTGTAGCATTACAGCATTCGCATGCTCAGGATGCGATTTTTGACCCCATCCGGGATGTGATCAGAACAGGAAGTGCAAAGGAAATGTCAAAGCATTTGAACCAGAATGTGGAGATCAACATCGAAGGTAATGTGAATACCTACAGCAAGGCTCAGGCTGAATTCGTTTTTCGCGATTTCTTTAAAAAGCATCCTGCCAGTAGCTTTACAATTGTGCATAAAGGCGCTTCCAAAGGAGGTCAACAATTTGCTATCGGCAGATATGTGAGTAACAACGACAGTTATAATGTGCTGATGCTGGTCAAAGAAATTAGTGCCACCTACCTGATTCATGAAATCAGCTTCGTGAAGGAATGACCCGACCTCCGTACCTCACCAAAGAAGCCCTTACAACCTTTATCTCATCTGCACTGGCTGAAGACATTGGCGAAGGTGACCATTCTTCCCTGGCGGCCATACCAGCCAACGCTACCAACAAAGCAAAGCTGTTAGTTAAAGATGATGGCATCATCGCAGGATTGGAGTTGGCTGAAAAAATATTTCATCATTACGACCCTAACCTCTCCATCACTTTTGAAAAAAAGGACGGTGATAACATGAAAAAGGGAGAAGTGGCTTTTGTCGTAGAGGGTTCTTCACGATCTCTCCTTTCTACCGAGCGACTGGTGCTCAATTGCATGCAGCGCATGAGCGGCATTGCCACCTATACGCATCGATTGTGCAAACTCATTGAAGGTACCTCTGCACAAGTAATGGATACCCGAAAGACAACACCGAATTTCAGGCTGCCTGAAAAGTGGGCGGTTCTCATTGGCGGTGGGCTTAATCATCGCTACGCACTGTACGATATGATCATGCTGAAAGACAATCATATTGACATGGCAGGAGGAATTGAAAATGCCATTAACAATACAAAAGCCTATCTGGCCAAAGAAAATAAAAAACTCAAAATTGAAGTGGAGACACGCACTTTGGAAGAAGTGAAAGAAGTGCTTCGCGTGGGTGGCGCTGATGTTATCATGCTGGACAACATGAGTCCTCCATTGATGAAAGAGGCTGTGGCCATCATTAACGGTCAGTGCAAAACAGAAGCAAGTGGGGGCATTACTGAATTAACACTGAGAGCAGTAGCCGAGTGTGGTGTGGATTTCATTTCAGTAGGTGCTCTTACGCATTCTGTCAAAAGCCTTGATTTAAGCCTTAAAGTGTTCGAATAAATTTTTACGCTTCGCGTAAACAGCCTAATTTTGCCCCTCATTTTCTAGAGCACGATTATCATGATTGTCAAAACCAAGAATTACAGGTTAGAAAAAAAGAGTTATATCAAACTGGCCATGCGCAATATTTTGAAGCAGCAATGGTGGGTAGGTCTAATTGTTATTGCCATCTGCCTGGGGTACATATGGATTCCCAGCATCTGGTGGTTTATCGGGGCATTTATTGGTGCCGCTCTTTATCTTTTATTCTGGTGGATACAATTCTACGGAGTCACTCAACTGGAGCAGGGAAAAATGCTCTTCGAGAGGTTGTCTTATGAAATCAACAGCCAGCAGGTCTTAATCAAACTGAGCGCCAGAGAAGGGATGCCCATGAAATGGGATCAGATCAAAAGTGCACAGATTGGAAAAGATCATTTTTTGCTGATGGTAAACAAAGCCCAGTTGATTCATCTTCCTTTTAAAATTTTCAACAGCGAGAACGAAAGGAAGTTTGTTACCAGCATTCTGAAAACGAAGGGGCTTATCAAGCAATAAGAAAGAATCATTCATTCTTCATTGATTTCTGTACACAACCTTAGCAACTTTGGTTGTGGAAAAAAGGAAGCAGAAACTAACTCCCCAGCAGGCCCTTCAAAAAATATATCACTACTGTGCTTATCAGGAGCGCTCGCATAAGGAGGTGCGCAACAAACTCTATGACTATGGCTTGTGGGGAAGTGAAGTGGAAGACCTACTTACCCGGTTGATCACGGAAGACTTTCTGAACGAGGAGAGGTTTGCCAAATCTTATGCCGGGGGAAAATTTCGGATGAAAAAATGGGGCAAGCGAAAGATTGAAAGAGAACTCGAAAGCCATGGTCTTACCACCCGATGCATCAATATCGGGATGAAAGAAATTGATGATCAGGATTACAGAGACACGCTGAAATCACTCCTCGAAAAAAAATGGGAGGCTACCGCTGAAGAAAACCTCTTCAAAAAGAAGGATAAAGTGGCCCGGCATGCCATTATGAAAGGCTTTGAACCTGACCTCGTTTGGGGGATTGTTAAGGAATTATCAGTCTAATCTGTTGCTTAGGGGACAAACAGGCCAATTCAGGGAATCGAAAAGTGCCAATATCACGTTAGTTCACTAAAATTGACCTGTTTAGCCCTTCCATTTTATGCTCATGAAAAAATTGGTATTTGCAATCTGTGCGAGTATTATCCTCATTTCCGTTGCGCATGGACAGAATGACGACATCCGCAGCAAACAATACAACACCAAAAAGGCAGTAGCCCTCGAAGGATATGATCCCGTGAGCTACTTTTCCAATAAACCCACAGAAGGCAAATCCCAACTAAGCTTTACGTACAAAAGCATTACCTACTGGTTCAGCAGCCAATCCAATTTGGATAAATTCAAAGCCAATCCAGATCAATATGAACCTGCATACGGTGGGTGGTGCGCCTATGCAATGGGTGAGACAGGTGAAAAAGTGAAAATTGATCCCGAAACGTATAAAATCCTTAACAACCGCCTTTATCTTTTCTACAATTTCTGGGGAAACAATACCCTCATGGATTGGAATAAAAATGAAACAGCCTTGAAATCAAAAGCAGATGTAAACTGGAAGAAAATAGTACAATAGGCTGATTATAAAGCACTTCATAAAGTATATTTGCCCCTTGATCCGATCGATTATGCAATTAATAAAGGCTTCTTACTCCATTTTGTCTCAGTTGGCCGCTGTGGTAGAACAAATTGAAGAAAAAGACTTTTCACTGGCCTGTCCTTCCCTGGGAAACTCTAGTATAGGACAGCACCTCAGACACACCCTTGAGTTCTTTCTTTGCCTTGAATCAGGGTGCAACAAAGGAGTGGTGAATTATGACAAACGATCGCATGATAAAATAATGGAAAGTGACAAGTTCATTGCGTTATCAACAATCAACCGTATTAAAGACTTTATTTCAAGTAAGGTGGAAGATTTCACGCTTACGCTGGAAGTAGGCTACGAACTTGACAGTGAAGACAGTGTAAAAATGCAAACCAACTATTTCCGCGAGCTAACCTACAACATCGAACATGCCGTGCACCATATGGCCATCATGAAAATCGGCATCAGGGAAATTGCGTCCTACATTTCACTGCCTCCGGATTTTGGTATTGCTGCTTCTACCGTGCGATACAATACATCTACTGTTGTCACTTCTCGCTAATTGTCGGGATGGGTTTGGGGAAGCAAATTTTAAGAAGTAATTTTTTGATTAAACTAAAGAGCTGGGAGTACTGGCCCTTTGGGATCGTTCAGGCCCCGGTTATTGTCTACTGGCTTTGGCTGTCGCTTAAAGCAAGATCCTTACTCTTTTTCTCAGCATCCAATCCGAGTATTCTCATCGGTGGCATGTTTGGTGAGTCGAAATTTAGTGTGCTTCAAAAAGTGCCGGCAGCTTGTCAACCAAAATCCATCCTGATTAATTATCCCGTCAAGGTGGATGACCTCATTTACACTTTAGACAAAGAAAGATTTTCTTTTCCTCTCATTTGTAAACCTGATTTAGGTGAGAGAGGATGGATGGTAAAAAAAATAAATTCGGAAGAAGACTTACGGAATTATGTTTCGCGGGCGAAGTGGGATTTTATTGTACAAGCTTATGTAGACTTACCGCTGGAGTTCAGCGTGTTTTATGCCAGACATCCCGAAGAAGAAAACGGTAAGGTGACTTCCATCACCAAAAAGAAAATGCTAACTGTAAAAGGCGATGGAAAACACACTTTACAGGAATTGATTTTAAATAAAGACCGGGCAAAACTACAATGGAAAGTGTTGAAAAATTCATTTGCCGATCGATTACAAACAGTGCCAGCCTTAGGCGAAGAAATTGAATTGGTTGGCATTGGCAATCATTGCCTGGGCACCACCTTCCTCGATCAAAATCATTTAATCACAGAAAAACTTTCTGCGTCCTTTGATCGCATCAGCAAGCAAGTAAAAGGATTTTATTTTGGTCGGTACGATTTAAGAACTGCTTCACTACAAGATTTGGAAGAAGGCAACGTCATGGTAATGGAGCTCAACGGCTGTGGCGCGGAGCCTTCGCATATTTATCAACCGGGAGCTTCATTCTTCAAAGCTGTGGGTTATTTAATTACCCATTGGCGCACCATTTATAATATCAGTGTAGCCAACCACAAACGAGGTGTACCCTATCTCCCCTGGAAAAAAGGAAAGGAAGTTTATCAACGCTTTAAGGCGGTAACTACATCATGATGGAAATACTTGCCGTCTTCCTACTCGGTACTTTTTTCAGTTTTATTGGTTCCATTCCTCCAGGCACACTCAACCTTTCGGTATTGCAACTGGGCCTTGAGGGCAAAGTAAAAACTGCCCTTCGTTTTGCGTTGGCCGTGTCAATAATAGAATATCCCTATACTTGGATCGGTGTGGAGTTTGAAAGCTGGATCACCTCTACTCCCATGGTCATAGAAAATTTTCAACTGATCACTGCTATCGTAATGGTAGCCATTGGAGTGCTCAACTTATGGTCTGCCGAAAAGCCTACCAACTTCTCTTTAAAGTTCAATGAGAGCGGATTTCGAAGGGGTTTGATCTTAAGCATACTCAACCCCATGGCCATTCCATTTTGGATTGGTGTAACTGCTTACCTCAAAGCGCAAGGCTGGCTTGACTTATCTTCTATCTGGTTATTGCACAGTTACATACTAGGCACTTCCGTAGGCGCTATGATTTTATTAACGTTGTTCGCCTTATTGGCCAAAAAACTGGCGCGTTATGTAAAGAGCAGTAAAATGGTAAAACGCATCCCTGGGTTTACCTTATTGGCATTGGGCATTTATGCCTTTATCAAATATCTATTTTAACTTCCTGGTTTCCTTATACCTGAAACAATCGGTAACGTGATCATTCACTAAACCGCACGCTTGCATGTGGGCATAAATGACGGTGCTGCCTACAAATTTAAACCCGCGCTTGATTAGATCTTTACTCAAAGCATCCGACTCCTTAGTGGTGGCCGGCACCTCATTCATCGTCTTTCGTTGGTTAACGATGGGTTTCCCTCCTACAAACTGCCAAATGTATTTATCGAAAGAGCCAAACTCTTTTTGCACTTCAAGAAATCGCTTTGCATTGTTCACCGCTGCAAATACCTTGAGTCTGTTTCTGATAATTGCGGGGTTGAGCAGGATTTTCTCCAGTTTAGTATCGGAAAATCGCGCGACTTTCTTTGGGTCAAAGTCCGCAAACAATTTTTTGTACCCTTCTCTCTTTTTCAGAATGGTAGACCAACTCAAACCCGCCTGTGCGCCTTCCAGAATAAGAAATTCAAAATGTGTTCTGTCATCGTGAACGGGTACTCCCCATTCCGTATCGTGGTATTCGATGTATTGCTCGAACCCCAAACACCACGAACAACGTTGTTTTTCTTTCATTGGTCAAAAATCAATTAGAAGTCTCTGGTAAAAATCGTAACTTCCTACAAAGAAATACAAATGAAAGTCTGGTTTGCTCTCCTTTTTTCAATTGGCTTCTTTCTCAAGGCGCATGCGCAATTGCGCGTTGTTTTGCCTGCGTCTCACGAAACCTCGTCCATCAGCGCTGATGGGCTTTCGGATTTTCCGTTAGATTCCTATCACTACAAAAAAATTAAAAGCAAACCATCCGGCATTTGGCTGGCACAAACCACTACTTACACCGGGGAAAGTGGCTCAACGTATTGGACAGGCAATATCACTTCTCAATCCTATGGCAAAGGTAAGTGGGGTACTTTTTATTACTGGGATGTGCAGGGCAACCTCCGCGACATGAAAGGATTCATCGACATTGCGGGCAAAAACAAAAGAGGACTTAAGCTGGTTTTCCCCTGGCGTTGATTTCTTTTTTATATCTTGACATTCAAAATAACTTTTAATACATGAAGAAATACTTGTTGACACTCGCCTCTGTTATGTTCATTGCATCAATCTCTTTTGCACAAACTGACTATGACAAAAAAGTAGAAGAGCTGGGCATTAAACTGATCACACCGACCAAGCCGATGGCCAATTATGTAAAGGCCGTGCGTACAGGCAACTTACTTTTCCTTTCGGGGCATGGACCAAGCCGACCGGATGGCACCAGCATTACCGGCAAGGTAGGACAAGAGATGACCATTGAAGAAGGCTACGATGCCGCACGACAAGCAGGTATCTCGTTACTTTCCACTATGAAGGCAGAGTTGGGTAGCCTGAACAAAGTAAAGCGCGTTGTAAAAGTGTTGGGTATGGTCAACTGTACTCCCGACTTCAAAGATCAACCCAAAGTAATCAACGGCTGCTCTGATTTATTGGTAGAAGTATTTGGTGAAAATGGAAAGCACGCTCGCTCGGCTGTGGGCATGAATGCCTTGCCCAGCAACATCACTGTTGAGATTGAGATCATTGTTGAGGTAGAATAACTCGAGACTGTCTCAAAAGTATAAATAGACCGTCATCGCGAGCAAAGCGTGGCGATCTCGACTTATTCTGATAACATTTGGGGATTGCTTCTCCCGACTTTGTCGGGATCGCAATGACGCCCTGACTTTTGAGACAACTTCGTTTTTTACAAGTGTTTATAACTTACAACGCCTGCTTGATATCGTTGATCAAATCCGTTGGGTCTTCAATACCCACTGATAGTCTTACCAGCTTATCGCTGATGCCCGCTGCTTTGCGTTCCTCAGCGGTCAACTTGGAATGAGAAGTTCTCATCGGGGAGTTGATGGTGCTTTCAACACCGCCTAAACTCACTGCTCTTTTGATGAACTTCAATTTCTTCATGAATTTGTCAGGGCTGCCTTTCACTTCAAATGAAAGCATGCCTCCAAAGCCACCCGGCATTTGTTTTTTGGCAATGCTATGCAGCGGATGTGTTTTTAGTCCCGGATAAAATACCTTACCCACTTTACTTTCAGTCTCCAGGAAACGGGCAATAGCCATCGCGTTGCGATTCTGCTGATTCACCCGAAGCACAATTGTTTTTAAGCTGCGCTCTACCAGGTAACAAGTTTGCGCATCGAGGCTGCCGCCAAAGTGCATGGCACTTGCTTTTATTTTCTCAGTTAATTTTTTTGATGACACCATCAATCCGCAACACAAGTCGCTGTGACCACCTATATATTTGGTGCCGCTGTGGGTGACAATGTCTATTCCCAAATCAATAGGATTTTGGTTGACAGGCGAAGCAAACGTATTGTCAATAATGGTAACCAACTTATGCTTTTTGGCAATGGCTGCTACTTTCTTAATGTCCGTAATTTTCAGCAGTGGGTTGGACGGTGTTTCTATATATATGACTTTGGTTTCCTTGCGAATAGCCTTCTCAAAATTAGAAGGATCAGTTGCGTCTACCATCGTATAAGCAATACCATAGCGATTGAGCTCATGCACTGCCGCATGATGAGTGCCACCATAAAGATCGTTTTGAAAAATAATATGATCCCCTGTCTTTACCATAGCAAATAGGGAAGTCATAATGGCTGCCATACCAGAGCTAAACACTAACCCATCCTCTCCGTTCTCCAGTGCTGTAATTTTTTCCGCTACAGCCAATTGATTTGGCGTATTGTAGTATCTTGGGTACCTGACAGTTTCTTCATAATCGTAGGCAGAGGAGACGTAAATCGGATTCACAACGCCACCATAGAGGGGATCACCGGGAGAGCCGGCATGTACGCTTTGTGTTAGTTTAGAAGAAGATTTCATCTGCAATAAGGTTTAAGAATAAATCAGGTGGCACAAATATAGTGCAGTGCCAGTAAAGTATGGAACAGATATTATAAACTCATTTTTAACTTTTAAACCCTATAGATTATGGCTGACGAAATTTCTCCCAACACCGGTGACCCCATTAGTGGCCAAACCGCAAAAAGATGGATTGCAAACCACAGAGATAGGCACCCTGCACCAGACGAAAAACTTGCCTGCTTCTACGGAAGTGAAATTTTCAATCAGATATTGGCGCAACCCGGATGTGTAGGCATAAGGATATACTTTGCCTATGACGATAATGGCGCCCAACAAAAAGTACTGGTAGGTGTAGATGCATCAGGCAAAAACATTTGGGATTTGAATGCTACCGAGCCTGGTGAAGGTGGTTTGGTTGCTGATGAGGGCGTGTGGTGTCCACCTATTTGTCCGCCAAATAACTTGATTTGAGTGAGAAATTAGTCGTTAATTCTATGACTCATAATTGAGTTGCGTAAGTATGGATAATTTCAATATTTCTTTAAATATTCTAAATTATTTTTCATTATTCATTGCATGCTTTGGGTTTTATCATTGGAAATGGCTAGCAATTCATTTTCGAATTTACGTCTTACTAAGATTAACTACATTTGCTTTTAATTTAATTAATGAATTATTGATTGCTAACGCAGCTAATCCAAATCATGTCAGTCTTTTTTCTTCCATGACTGAATTGATTTTAACATTCCTTATTTTTTATTTGGTACTAAAGGATGGATTAATGAAACAGTCAGTAATGGTTGTTTTGGCGAGTATAATTCTATTTGATATTTCCTTTTGGATATATGACGGGGGCCAAAGCAAGAGCATATTTATCATAGCAGTGAATGCATCATTTCTTTTGGTGCTATGTCTTTACTACCTCTATCAGCTTCTGGTAATTGACAATTTGCAGGTGAGAACATTACCCATGTTTTGGGTTACGTCTGGTTTACTAATCAAAATTTCTGGAGCGTTAATACTCTACATTACAAACGATTATCTTTATGCAATCCTCAAGGAGGATCTAATTAATATGTGGACGTTCCGCAATATTCTCGCAATTGCAGCTTTTGGGTTTACGCTATTTGGAGTATGGCTGGAGGCAAAACAGGGGAGGTTAAAAGCTTTCGATAGTTAAAAAAGACATGACTTTAGATGATCTTGTCATAATTAGAGCAGCTGCGTTTTTGGTAATGCTAACCCCATGTTTAATTGGGATCATCAACTGGAGATCGTTGGCTCCAGCGCTTAAGTTTTTTACCTTACTATTAGTTTACGTGGAAATTTATGATGCCCTGACCTTTACCCTATTTAAGGTTGGTATTAATCCCAACATCACAGCCAGCATTTGCATGCTAATAGATTCCCTTTTAGTATGCTACTTTTATTATCTAATAAGCGATAAAAGGGTTATAAGAATACTTCCGATAGCGGCCATTCTTATTTCCCTTTTTTCCGTGGCAAATCTATTCTTCATCCAAAAAGAAAATCCAAATTATTATTCAGTAGTTGTATACCTTGTCTCTACTCTTGCCTTGGCATTACGCTATATCTATTCTCATTTGGCTAGTCCTCCTAAAAAAGGATTGATTTCATTCCCTTTATTTTGGATTAATTCTGGTTTTATAATTCAAGCATCTGGCACGCTATCTCTCTTTATTATCAGTGATTATCTGGTAAACGTTATGAACAATGATATGATCGCTTTTTCTAGCTTGATTTACATCAATCAAATTCTTGTTGGCTTATTTTTTATTTATGCCCTATGGCTTGAGGTAAAGACGAGCTCCATCCAAGCTTAGATTTTAAAAATTCCACCTTATCTTGTGGCTGATAATTGTTTTCATCCATGAATGGTGATTCACAAATAATTCTATTGTTTATAGCAGGCACAGCCGTGATGCTGCTGATGGCAGTAGCTATTATCCTGTTTGTAGTCTTCCATCAAAAGAAAATGGTGCAGGAAGAGATCAAAAGGCAAAACATGGAAATCGATTATCAGAAAAAGATGCTGAAGGCCGCCCTGGAGTCGCAGGAAAGTGAACGCAAACGTGTATCCAAAGACCTGCACGATGACGTGGGCATGATGCTAATGACCATGAGGGTTAGTCTTAACAGTCAGCCCAATGGACACAGTGACGAGCTCATGCAACTGGTAGACGAAACCCACGAGTCCATACGCAGAATTTCATGGGACCTGATGCCTTCTACGTTGGACAACTTCGGGCTCTTTCAATCTACCCAGGAAATGTGCGAGCGTTTGTCCTCCCGCGATTCCACCACGGTATCCTATAGCGAGGAAGGGAAAAGGTTACCTCTGGATAAGGATCAGGAATTACTCATTTACAGGGTAGTGCAGGAGTCGGCCACCAATGCCCTTAGGCATGCTCATGCATCAAAGATTACCGTAAACTTTCAATGGACAGACACCAGCCTTCATCTTAGCATTGCTGATGATGGGTTGGGCTTTGATATGGCGAGCATAAAAAACAAAGTGACCGGCAGACATGGATTGGGTCTTTATAACCTCGAAAATAGGGTAGCTTTGCTGGGTGGAGAGTTATCGTTTGAGAAAAATGAGCCCTCGGGCACAGTGGTTTCAGTGGTTTTACCTTTAGCTATCAATGAGTCGCATTAATATTTGCATTGTAGACGATCACAACCTTTTCCGAAAGGCCATGGTGCGCCTGCTCAAGACTTTTAAAAAGGTAGATCAGGTGTGGGAGGCACAACATGGCAAAGAGCTGCTTCAGATTCTTAATAAAAACAAACCGGATGTGGTGCTGCTGGATTTGGAAATGCCCATCATGAACGGGGTAGAAACGGCAGAATACATCATCCCCAAATACCCGGACATTAAAATCATTGTACTCACCCAGCACGACAGCGAAAAATTCATGTTACACATGCTGGAGATGGGTGTACATTCCTTTTTATTAAAAAACTCCAATCCGGATGAGCTGGAGCGTGCCATCCTCTCGGTGTATGAAAAGGATTTTTACCACAACGACCTGATTTCAAACGTTATGCGCAAAAGCATTTCCATGAGATCAGAAAAGCCCCTCTTCTCCAAGATGGCAGAACTGAGCGAAAGGGAAAAAGAGATCTTCGGGCTCATTTGTGAGGAACATTCCCTGAAAGAAATCAGCATCAGGCTCAATATTTCTGAGAAGACTATTCACTCCCATAAGGCCAATATTCAGCACAAATTAGGGGTGCGCAACACGGTTGGAATGATCAAATTTGCCTACGAAAACGGCCTTTTACTGTAATTCCATTTTAAGGATATCCTGAAATTCCTAAAGATATCCCTAGGGCAACCTACTATGCATAGGCCAAATCAGGCCAAAAACAGCCTTTTCCAAAATTGGGAATCTACTCTCGGCTTTTTGTCAGGAAAACATACCTTAATTAGAACCAACTTGTACCCTAGGTTTAGGTGAAGATGAGTGAATACTTGAGGGTACTTGTGGTCCACCGGCAAATTACGGTGGCAAACGAAATTAAGAGGCAATTTGATGGTGCTGGTTGGTTAGTCCATATGGCTCAAAGTGGACTAGACGGTTTGCTAACCGCACGCAAGGAGTGTTTTAGTCTTATTCTCAGCGCTGTCGACTTGCCGGTGATCACAGGTATAGAAATGGTAAGGGGTATTCGTAATTTTTCATTTAACGTCAATACCCCTGTCATCTTCATCGGCCAGTTACCTGATGGAAACTACGAACCCATTCTCGAGAAATTGAAAGCCAAAATGCTCACTGGCGACCTTGAAAACCTTACCGAATTAATAAATACCCAGGGTCATATCAGGTCAACTCATGAATTCATGAAGATTGACCCTTAAGGCTTTAAGCGCTGAATTGATAGATGTACGCTGATATTAATTGTTATCCCGGAAAAGTGGCTTACAACTCCTCTGCTATGGCACTGAATGGAGTTGACAAGTCGCCCATGGATCCATGGCAAATCCCGCAATCCAACCTTGAAGATCAGAAAAGAGGAAAACCGACCAGAGATTACAGCCAGTGTGATTTGGTTAAAAGTTCGCAAGCCAGAGTCAAATTGATGTTTGCCGCTTTGTACCCCATTGAAAAAGGTTTTTTTCACGGTATTAATGGAGGACAAATTTGTAAAGAAGTAATAGGCGACTATTTCAACCGGCTGCATGCCCATGGAGATTCGGCTGCCATGGAATGGCTATGGAAACTAATGAAATCACAGCCGGGTATGGAGAAGGTTAAAAAATCTGAGTTGGATTTTATCCAAAACAGGTATGCGCGACTGCCTTTAGAGCGGGTAAAGTACCTTCAAAACGGGCACTACGATTACTTCGAAGAACTCAAGCGCGAATACAAATTTTACCTGAGCAAGTCAGGAGAAAAAGTAACAACCGCTCAACTTCAGCTTGTGCCCGATGGCCCCACCAGAAAATGGGAGGGTGTTTATCAGCTTGCGAAAAACGGAGGTGACGTACTTTATCGGTTGCGTCCAGATAATGATGATGTAATTATCGTACTTACACTGGAAGGCATCCATGCATTGGGCGTAGGCAATCCGGAAGACGATAACCTTGCTCCGGGGAACAAACCCAAAGATGTAAGCATTGGGAAATTAAAGAGCCGTATCCGACAGTTGAAAGGTGAAGAGAGTCTGGATGACATATCTCTTAGTAGCTGGGCACACACTCCTTTCTATATCACATTTGCGGGGCACTTTAACAATGGGCTGTGTGGCCACGCCCATAGTTTGCCTTCCATGTCGAAGTACATATATGACCAGCGCAAAAACATGGATAAAGGCGTACTTAAAAATGCGACTTACAGTGTGATGAATGAGTTGCTGGGCCTTGATGAAGATTTAAATACTACGGGATCAAAACGAATTCTGATTGACGTAAAGCACATGAGTGCCGCTTCGCGTCAGGATTTTTATAAAAACATTATCCGCCCTTTCAATCGTAAACCAGAAAACGCGATCTCAAAAATTCCTGTGATTGCCAGTCAGGTGGGTTACTCCGGAGTAGACGGATTGGATACATTAATTCAAAATACCAAAGACGGCAAAGAAGAGGATGATTTTAAGGTGAATGGCTTTAAAGCATGGAACATTAATCTTTGTGATGAAGACGTTATTGAAATTCATGATAGTGAAGGACTGATAGGAGTATCCTTGGACCAGCATCTTTTGGGAGTTTATCAAAAAAACTGGTTATTCAACATCCCACTTATTGAAAGAAAGCGGGCCAGAAATTTATTGGCGCGCACCATTGAGCAATTCATTCACATTCCTTTTGACTATAATCTCAAGGATCCTATGCGTATTTGGAATATCCTATGCATTGGTACAGGATTTGACGGAGCCAATAATCCTTTAACAAGTTATTCGACCGTTCTTGACATGAATAGATTGGAAGATGACCTTACAGCAATTCTTCATACCATGAGAAGAGAACGACCAAAATGGTTTGATCAACTAACACCAGAAAATCTCGCAAGGAAAATTTGTTTTGAAAATGCATATGATTTTGTAGTAGCGCACTATCGTTAGAATAATAGATGCTAATTTTGCCGGTGCCAAAAATGGCAAGAGATAGGTAACAAATAATTCACGGATATGAACGAGCATTTGAAAATCCTGATCATTGAAGACGTTGAAGAAGACGTAGAGTTGGTCAGGCGTGAATTGATCAAGGAAAAATTATCATTTACGCTATACCCGGTAGATGAGAAAGACGAATACCTTAGCGGTTTGGTGGATGTAAAGCCAAATGTTATTCTATCGGATCACTCATTACCACAATTCAATTCTGTAGAGGCCCTGGAGATTTCAAAACGCATTGGCCTGAACGTTCCCTTCATATTAGTAACCGGTACTGTTTCAGAAGAATTTGCTGTTAGTTGCCTTAAAAATGGTGCAGACAACTACGTGCTCAAGGGTAATTTGAGCAGGCTGCCTTCTGCCATTATCAATGCATTACAACAAAAAGAGGCAGAAAAAAACAGGAAACTGGCAGAACGCGCCCTTCACAAACAAAACAAAATGCTGGTTAAAGTGAATGCAGAGCTTGACCGGTTTGTTTACAGCACCTCACACAACTTGCGCTCACCCTTAATGTCTGTATTGGGCTTGCTCAATATTTCTCGTAAAGAGTTGCAAAACGGAGACAACGCCAGACTGCCGGAATATTTTGACATGATGCAAACAAGCATTGAAAAGCTTGACCATACACTAAAGGAAATTGTTGACTACTCTAAAAACGCTCGCGCTGAAATTAAAATAGAAAAAATAGATTTAAACGAAACACTACAAGAGTGCATTGATAAGCTTGCCTACCTGGAAGGGGCCAATGAGATCACTAAAGAAATAACTATTGATGGCGGCAGTGTTATATACTGTGACGCTGATCGTTTGAAAGTAATTTTGATCAACATTATATCGAATGCTATTAAATACCGGGATACCAATAAAAATAAAAAAACACTGAGTATTACTGTTCACAGCTATCCTTACAAAACCTCCATCTCCATTCAAGACAATGGTGTGGGTATCTTTCCAAGTTATGTTGATAAAGTCTTTGACATGTTCTACCGTGCTTCCGACAAAAGCAATGGTGCTGGTCTGGGTTTATATGTTGTAAAGGAGACAGTAGATAAATTGGGTGGGAAAATTTCGATTGATTCGGAAATTGAAACTGGCACTACGGTAGAAATTGACCTTCCTTTTGGAGGTCGCTCTACTAAATAATCAAAATATAAATCATCTTTGCAGCATAATTCAAATCCATGAATAAAAATGTTCTGTTGGTTGATGATGATAAGATCTGCAATTTCATAACAGAAACAACTTTAAATAAATTGGGTGTTGCCAAGGAAGTGCATTCAGCACTTAATGGAAAAGAAGCATTGGATTTATTGAACAGTTATTTCCAGGGTGATGTTGCCGTGCCCGATATCATATTTTTGGATCTCAATATGCCTATAATGGATGGGTTTCAATTCATTGATGCCTTTAAAAGGCTCGACTTTCCTAAAAAGGAAAGCATCCTCATTGTGGTACTTACATCGTCAATCAATCCTAATGATGTGCAAAAGGCAAAGAGTTTGGGCATTAATAACTATATGACCAAACCAATTAGTGAAGAAAAGATATTGGAGTTGCTAAAGAATTAACAAACCCTTACTTCAGCGCCTTTACCTTGAAGTTGAACTTTAAGTCTTTCATTGAGATTTGAAGGAAATCACCCAAAGGAGTTCAAATTTCCATTTGAAACATTACCCCAGTGTTGTTTTTAGGTTAATAGGTGCGTAACAGCTTGAACCACACCGCATTGTTTTACGTTATTAGCAGCAGTAACCACTACGTAAAAATGAAAAGTTTACCCAAAATCGCCATCCAGGCGTCCTTGGATGAGCTTAACGGACTTCAGGCTGAGCAGGTTTTGCTTTACATCAAAGGGCTACTGAACAAGCCCCGCAAAAACCGCGACTACTATGAGCTGAAACAAGAGGCCATGGAAGAAATCCGTAAAGCACTGGACGAGGACAAAAGTGTAAAGGCGCTGGCTTAAATTGTTAGCCATCAAACTTATGCCTCCAGGTATTGTTCAATACCTGCATGGATGATACTCCCTAAATTATTTCAGCTTTTTGATTCCTCTGACAGCACTCAGAAAGAGCTAGAGTTGCTACCCCTCATTTTTTACCACAAAATGCTCCAGGTCTTTTAGTTTCAAAACACCTTCGTAAAATGCTTTGCCAAAAATAACTGCGTAAAGTCCTAGGTCATTCAACCGTTTGATATCATCAATGCCTCTCACCCCACCACTGGCAAGAATTTTTAGGTCGGGAAATTTTGAAATGATTTCTTCATAGTAAGAAAATGCAGGACCTTCCAACACACCATCCCTGGATACGTCTGTTGACTTTACATACTTAAGTCCGTCATCATAAAACTGCTGAATGTGATCGTATAAAGTGATGTCAGATTTTTTCAACCAGCTCCTAAAAGCGATATGCTTCGTGTTGATGTCTGTAACATCTGCGCCCAACGCCACTTTTTCCCTACCGTAGGAAACGAGCCATGATGTAAACAGCTGTGGGTTCGTGACTGCGATACTCGCCACGGTAATCTGATGCGCACCAAACTCGAACGCTTTCCCAATATCTCCGTCCGTTGACACCCCTCCGGTAAAATCAATTTTCAGATCTGTATACGCACACATGGCTTCGAGTACGTGATAATTTTTTGGGGAGCCTTTCTCCGCCCCGTCCAAATCCACAAGATGCAGCATTTCTATGCCGCTATCCTGAAATCGTTTGGCTAAATCAAGTGGATTCTCATCATATGCCTTCTCACTGGCCGGGTCACCTTTCCTCATTTTCACCACCTTACCCATTCTTATGGCAATAGAAGGTATTACTTGAATCATTCTTTATATTGGTTTTAAAATTTTTAATGCAAGAAACTAAGATACAACCTCCAATTCAAAGTTTCATTAAAAGTTTGGAGATTTTGACCAGATGGCAATGAATTTGCTTTTACCTTTAAATGATCAAAATTCACGAGTATGAATAAGTTACTCTACCTCCTGTTGCTATTACTTCCGTTTTCTCAATGTTTTGGTCAGGCAAAATTGAGAAAACTTCCTGCAACAATAAATCATCCGGCCATTAATGTTAGCGCTCCTTATATAAGTTTAGACGGTAATTCACTCATTTTCGTTTCGGACAACTCGGATGAAAACCAATTGACTCTTTTCTACACCACCAAGAAAGATGCAGTGAACTGGAAAGATCCGGTAATGATGCCCAAAACGGTAAACAACCGGCTTACTTTTTTGCGTGGGTTTGCTTTAAGCCCGGATGGCAAAACAATGTACCTGTCGAGTTTAAAATCTGGCGGGCTTGGTGGTTTTGATATTTTAGTAAGTCAACTGCGTGGGTCATTTTGGGCCGAACCCGTAAACCTAGGACTCCCCATCAATAGCATAGGGCAGGAAGCTTGCCCATCCATCGCCCCTGATGAATCTGCTTTGTACTTCATGCGATGTGAAAAAATGGATCAGAAAAGTGCATCGTCTTGTAAAATACTTGTGTCAAAAAAATCCCGTCTCGGAAAATGGGAAGAGCCTGTGGAATTGCCCTACTACATCAACACCGGAAACTCGCAGTCTCCGAGAATACTTGGAGATGGCGAGACCTTAATTTTTTCATCGGATCAACTCCCACAAAATAAGGGCGGGATGGATTTGTACCTCACCAGACTGGAGGGTGGTACCTGGTCTCAGCCAGTATCACTTGCGTTTGCCAATACCCCAAAGGATGATCAGTATGTAAGCGCTTCATCCTTGGGGAGGTACCTATTAAAAGATCAGCCAGGACCAAGAACAAGTGAGATTGTGGAAATGCTATTTCCAGCTGATCTCAAACCCAAAGCAACGGTAAAAATTGAAGGAACGGTTACTGGATTAGAAAATCCTGCCTCGCCTTACATTGCTGTGTTTGATCAAAAAGATCAAAAAAGAGTTTATAATGGTCGCCCTGAAAAAGACGGCTCATTTATCTTCTACCTCAAAGAAGGAGCGATCTACAACTTGTCTATCGAACCTGAAAAAGATAATTATACATTCTATTCCAAGACGTATGACTTTACGACCGAAGTGCCCATGTATGACCAGGTGGAGGCTGTAATAAAGCCACTTGCCAGAGGTACAGAGCTGGAACTAGGGATTGACTTTGAGCCAGCTTCGTCCAAGTTGTCGGCCAGCTCTACCCAAAGTTTGCGCAGACTGAGTAGAATGGTAAAGGGAAATGCTGATCGCCAATTTGTGTTGGACGTTACCCTCCACGGATATGTTACTGATTCTTTGCGGTCAAGTTCGGATTTAACGGAAGTAATTATAGACACCCTTCATTACGCTGTTCCAAAGCAGGTGCCTGATACATTAAAATTAGATTCATTACTCACTGTTATCAACGAGCGTGATTCATTAATGGAAATGCAGGCGCAAGCCGATTCCAGTTGGGTAGACCTTAGCGATGACGCTACTTTTAAAGACCAAGTTGACTCCATCAGAAAAATAGCATTTAAAACCATCCTTGTAGATTCTATAGGAATAAAGAAGACGTATCATAATAATCGCACAGAGGCACAGGCAAAAACGGTGATAGAATATCTCCTTAAAGAGGGAGCTACGGCTCAGAATATCAGTATTGCTTACAAGGCCATACCAGCAGCAATTGCAGAGAATAGGAGAACTAAGGTGAAAATAATTGTGGCTGAATAGACCGCTTTAGTTGAGACTGATGGGTACTACCACTACCGTTTTGTCCCACAACAAAATAAGCTCAAGATCTTCGCCTACCTGCTCGATAGATATGGTGAATTGTTCAAACTCTTTGTCATGCGTCAGTGCAGGTACCTCCACGGACAATACATCTTTTTTAGGGTCTTTGTTGGCTTCTCCATTAAAATTAACGCCCCACTGACCGCTCTCTGAATTGAATATTACCTTCCAGGTTTGTTCTCCTGGCACAGTCCATAGGGAATAAGTACCCGCTTTCAACTGCTGGCCTTTTATCATCAAATCAGTATCTGTTCTTAGCACCGTGGCTTCATTGGCACCGGTCCGCCATACCGATCCATAAGGGACAAGCTCCCCAAATATTACCCTCCCTTTTTTATAAGGGCGATTATAAAAAACAGAGATGTGGGTGCCGTTCTGGTTATACTCTGCAGTGGCCTCCGGGCTAAATGTTTTTGTGTAATAGAAACGGATATACGCGAGAACACCCAAAATGATCAAAAACAGAATACCCGTAACGATCAAGAACTTTTTCATCAGTGCAATTTATTTACTCAGGACACATGCCCCAATGTGGTATTAACTCCTTGTAATATGAAATGGTTGCAGACTTAACTTTTTTCTCTTACTTCTGTGGATTTCCAAGTATGTCATTAACTTTACTTTTTGAAAAGTAAGAATAATATGCCAGCAATTTCAGTTGTAATCGCCCTTTTTGTCCTTGCCATCATTTCCCCATGGATCTTCCCCAACAAGATGGTAAGCGATAATGAGCATGACGTAAAGCATTGAGGCACCCTACGGAGGTTCGCCCCCTATGAACGTCTGTGTTTTTTGCGGATCAAGTTCAGGCAATAGCCCTATCTACACAGAGGCCGCCCGTGCATTGGGCCGAGCCTTATTGGAGTTTAATTGCACTTTAGTTTACGGAGGTGGTAATATAGGCCTCATGGGTGTGGTTGCCGATGAAGTTTTGTCCGGATCGGGCAAGGTAATTGGCGTAATCCCTGATTTTTTAATGCAAAGAGAGTTAGGGCACCAGGGTATTACTCAACTAGAAATTGTACAGAGCATGCACGAAAGAAAGAAGCGAATGGCTGATCTTTCTGACGCATTTATTGCTATCCCGGGAGGATGGGGAACCTTAGATGAGCTCGCTGAAATCCTCACCTGGAAGCAACTAGGACTCATCTCACAGCCTGTAGGGTTACTCAACACGCATTCCTTTTTTGATCACCTCCATAGTCAAATGAAAACGATGGTAGAAGAGGGTTTTCTACAACAAAGCCATATGAATATGCTTATTGTTGAAAAAATACCCCAAAATCTACTAGCCAAACTAGGCGCGCCCACCGTTTAAATTCTTAATTTTTCTATAGTTTAGAGTATTAGGCGTGCCTATGCAGAGATTTATACTGTCTTGTTTTTTCCTGATTACTACCACTATCTGCTTTCCGCAGCATTCTGGATTTAGAGTTGAAAATGGTAAGAAAAAAATAATCATCCCGGTTGAAATAATGAACAACATGGTTGTAATACCGGTTGTTCTCAACAATCAGGCGCCACTCAAATTTATTCTGGATACGGGGGTGAGAACAACCGTACTGACTCAAAAAACCTACAGCGACATTTTAGGCCTAACCTATTCCAAAGAAATTTTCATCTCTGGTCCTGGAGGAGAAAAACTGGTGGATGCATATGTAACGGATAACGTTACTTTGGACTTACCGGGCGTAAGGGGCGAAGGTCATTCTATGTTGGTTTTGGAAAAAGATTATCTGGAGCTAAGAAATTATCTGGGAACAGAGGTACATGGCATTTTAGGTTATGAACTTTTCAGCCGGTTCATAGTTCGTATGGATTATCATAAAAAGCGAATTGTTTTGCTCTCTCCCGAAAACTTCAAGAAAAAAAGAAGATACCAAACCATGAAAATTACCATAGAGGACACCAAACCTTTTGTAATGGCCAACGCAAAATTGAGTGACAACACAGAGCTTGAAGTAAAGTTGTTAATGGACACAGGCGCCAGTCATGGGCTGGTCCTGGAACCGGACTCAGATCCGCTTATTACCATTCCCGAAAAGAATATTAAAAGTATTATTGGCAGAGGTCTGGGTGGGGAGATCACGGGGCGCATTGGAAGGATCAACGCTTTGGAATTAGGTGATTATAAAATCGATGATGTTATCGCCAACTTTCCTGATCCTGAAAGCTATTCAGATGCTTTTTTTAAAAGTGAATCCATACGCAGAAACGGTGCAATTGGTGGTGAGATCATGAGCCGGTTCAGTGTAATCTTCAATTTCCCTGACGAAGAGATTTATTTAAAAAAGAACTCCGCCTATAAGAAAAAATTTAACCATGACATGGGCGGTTTAATCATTAAAGCCAAAGGGGCAAGGTTAAGGACCTACGAAATTACCCACCTGCGAAAGGGTTCTCCGGGAGAGTTGGCCGGACTAAAAGAGGGTGATATCATTACCTCCATTAACGGTACCGAAACCCACCATATGGACCTCAATCAACTCAATGGGTTTTTCAACACCAAAGAAGGAAAAAGGATTGTTTTGGAGGTAAACAGAGACGGGTCCCGGTTAAAAATAGAATTCCGTCTGTTGAATCAAATCTGATGACTGGTCAATTTTCTCAATTGACGTTTTCTCTTCTTTAATGCCTTATACAAATAAAGTTGGGTTCTTCTAAATTTTAAGGAGTTGGAGAGAGCGGTATACAAAGATTGTCCGTTCATATTTTCTTTCAGGATGTAATCCATCACCCCTACGCTGAACACCTCTTCGTAATTTGAATTTTTAAGAATTGCAATCGGAATATCTTTCGTCTTCTTATCCTTACCCAACATTTTCACAGCATTTTTCAATGCAACTTTACCAATGTTATCATCTATGAGAATGTAATTAGGTCTGAAATTAACCAATCGATCAAAAATAGTCTGGATATCAAAAGCAATCTCTGTTAATATCCTGCTTCCAGGTACGTTGCGTATGTTATCAAAAACTTTACTCAACTCTATTGGGTTGTTTCCAACCAAGAGCACGTTCAGATCTTTAAAAACCCTTTTACCTTTTACCTCTACTTGCATAATCAACTTTAGACACCTTTTTATCTCACCCCCGGTCTATCGGTAACCGATTTGAGTTAAGTTTATAACGTGAAATAAGCGAAAAGTATCGCATCACCATCAACATATTTTCCACAACATTGTTTTAACGCTAAAATCGAATATTTGATTTGAAAAAAGTCACGATAATTGGGGGGGGACTTAGTGGATTACTTACATCCATCCAATTGGCGCGGGAAAACATTCCGGTTCAGCTTTTTGAGAAAAAAATTTATCCTT
This sequence comes from Cyclobacteriaceae bacterium, assembly GCA_039971015.1. GTDB lineage: Bacteria > Bacteroidota > Bacteroidia > Cytophagales > Cyclobacteriaceae > ELB16-189. The sequence continues at coordinate 188,610 of JBDVKV010000027.1, read as the reverse complement.
TTCACAGAGTATGCGGAGAGTACATTTCAAACGAAACAATTCCATTTTTAAAATCATTGGATTTATATCCAGGCGAATTTCAGCCATCTACCATCAATAGATTTCAACTTACTTCGGTCAACGGCAAATCAGCAATAATGCCACTGGACCTTGGCGGCTTTGGTATTAGTCGTTACACGTTTGACCATTGGTTATGTCAAAAGGCCATTCAAGAAGGAGTGGAGTTGCATCAAGGGACCGAGGTGGATAAAATCGACTTTCAGGAGGATCAATTTATTGTTTCATCCCATCAAAAATCATTTACTGCTGGTCTGGTAGTTGGTTCTTTCGGAAAAAGATCCAGACTGGATGTAAACATGGGCAGAAAGTTTATAAAAAAGCGGTCGCCTTATGTTGGTGTGAAGTATCACATTAAAATTGATCATGCCGATGGCCTAATCGCATTGCATAATTTTAAAGATGGCTATTGTGGTATCAGCCATATTGAAAATGGCATTTCCAATCTGTGTTACTTAAGCCACAGAAGAAATCTAAAAAGAGCCGGAAGCATAAATGCCATGGAAGAACAAATCCTTTTTAAGAATCCATTTCTAAAAAACATTTTTAATACTGCAGAATTCATTTTCTCTCAACCTGAAACGATTAACGAAATATCTTTTGAGACAAAAGGGCCTGTTGATAATCACGTTTTAATGGCTGGCGATGCCGCAGGAATGATCACACCTCTTTGCGGTAATGGAATGGCAATGGCTATTCATTCTTCTAAAATTCTCTCCAGACAAATAGTTAGATTTTGCAAAGAAGAATCCTGTTCGAGAGAACAACTTGAAACTGCCTATGCTAAAGAGTGGCAGCAGCAATTCGCCACGCGATTGCGTATAGGAAGGCAATTGCAAAATCTTTTCGGATCCACTTTTGCTTCAAACATGGCGGTTGGACTAGCCAGAAACTTTAAACCCCTGGCTGTATATCTCATATCAAAATCGCACGGAAAACCCTTCTAAAATTAAAATCCAGCTTTGACTGCCTGTATCACCTGGGTATAGTCAAGGAAAAAGTAGATGAAAAAACCATTAAGGCTAATGGCGGAAATAAAATTGAGCCACATGGTTCTTGAATAATTGACTACAGTGGGTTTTTTGAGGTATTGAAAGAACCAAATAAAAAAGTAGATCAATACTGGCGCAAGTGAAGCCACAAATACAATAGCGTATTGTGCTTTGTAGAAAATGATAAAGTAAAACACAAAGCACAAGGTAGCAACAGTAAACACGGTGGCAGTAAAAATAAATGTTCCTTTTATGCCCAACAAAATACTCAGTGTTTTATCTCCGCGCTCACCATCTTCTTCATGCTGATAAATTTGAGTCATTGGGTAATTGCCCAAAAGCATTACACTCGTGAGCGCTGCAGGAATTACAACGTTAGTTTTCAATAGGCCATCGACTCCAAAAGCGTTAATGCCTTCATAGCACATTAGAAAAGTAAAAAAACCCTGAAAGAATCCTGTAACAAGCCAACCACCAATAGGATATTTCTTAAGTCTGATTGTGGGATGGCTATAAGCTTTTGAAGCCAATCCGTAAACAAACAACATAGAAGCAAAGAGTACACTGATTTTTAAAGCCAAAAGTATAGCGGCCGCATCCATCAACAGTGCAACGAAATAAAGCCCTCTTTTTACACGAGGAGGGTTTTTAAGGCCACCAATGCTTTTCTCATCCTTATCGAAAAAACTGTTGTACCCATTGCTGGCTGGATACAGCAACAGGTGAATAATTAAGAAAGACCAAATAATTCTTGATTCAGTGAAGTTGGGTGAATGCCCTAATGCGAACAAATACACCGGCATCAGGAAAAAAGAAAATGGGAAACGAAGGTGAAGCCAGGTACTAAGCGAAAACATGCTTGAAATCAATTTTAACCAAGTTAGGTTATTTTGGTTTATATTGATAGATGAGCTACATCACCGCTATAGGAACTTCAAACCCGCCACATCAATTCAAGCAAAGTCAGATTGCTGAGTTTATGGTGAAAGCGATGCAGCTGAGTGGCCAGGAAGCTGAACAGCTCAAAGTGCTGTATCGCGCTACGGGCATCGAAACCCGGTATACGGTTTTGGAAGATTATGGAAACCCCAGACAGTTCAGTTTCTTTTCCAATTCAGAAAACTTTGAACCGTTTCCCACCACCCAATCCCGAATGGAATTGTACCGTGAGTCGGCTGTTGCTATTAGTAAACACGCGGCTCTAAATTGTTTCAACAAAATTCCCCATTTTAATAATAAAGAAATTACCCACCTGATTGTGGCTAGCTGCACAGGGATGTTTGCCCCAGGCTTGGATATAGCATTGGTCGATGGCTTGCACCTCAACACTACGGTTCACCGAACCTGCATCAATTTCATGGGTTGTTACGCAGCGTTCAACGCCATTCGCGTTGCTGATTCGTTTTGTGCGAAAAACAACAACGCAAAAGTGCTGATTGTATGCACTGAATTGTGTAGCATACACTTTCAAAAAGAAAACACGGAGGATAACAAACTCGCCAACGCACTTTTTGCCGATGGAGCTGCCTCCTTATTGATAGAATCGAAGCCTAGAGAGGGGGTGAACTTGAAGATAGGAAGATCATTTTGTGATATTGCTCCCCATGGAAGTGATGACATGGCATGGTCAATTGGCGATTTTGGATTTGAGATGAAGCTTTCCAACTACGTGCCAGAGGTAATTCAACAGGGTATAAAAAAATTAACAGCATCGCTTTTATCTGCCAATCAACTCAAGAGCTCAGACATCGATTACTACGCCATCCACCCGGGAGGAAAAAAAATTCTTGAAGCCATTGAGCGTGAATTGGGGTTGAATAAGTCAGACAATCAACATGCCTATGCCATAATGAAAAAGTATGGAAATATGTCATCTCCTACAGTAATCTTCGTGTTGCAAGAGATATGGAATAGCCTGACTTCAAGAGATCACGATAAAAAGATTTTAAGCTTTGGCTTTGGTCCCGGCCTTACACTCGAGAGCCTCATCTTAACCATTGAAAGTCATTAGGTATGGCGTCAAAATTTTCTCATCGTGCTGAAATCATTGAAATAATGGACGACCTTCAGTGTTCCGGTGAAGTTGTAGACCAAACACTTAGAGAGCTTGAAGTCATTAACCGATGGTTGGGAGGAAATGCAGTGACCTTAAACGGCATCAAGAAATTAATTAAAGAGAGAAACAAGGATACAATTACCATTGCTGATCTGGGGTGTGGAGGGGGAGATGTTCTCAATGAAATTGCTATATGGGGAAGGAAGAAAAATTATAACCTGAAACTCACTGGCATCGATGCCAATCCCAACATCATTTCATTTGCCAAAAACAATTCAAAAGATTTTAAAGAAATAAACTACGAAACACAGAACGTATTTTCAGGTGAGTTTCAAAAAATGAAATACGACATCATCGTAGCAACACTATTTACGCACCACTTCAACAATCAGGAACTTGCCCAACTCTTTCGATCTTTGACTTCCCAAAGTCGCATTGGAATTGTCATCAACGATCTTCACAGACACTGGTTTGCTTACCACTCTATTCGGCTGCTCACAAAATGGTTTTCAAAATCGTCCATGGTGCAGTTTGATGCCCCTGTTTCTGTTCTGCGGTCTTTTCACCGATCTGACATTATTTTGATTCTAGAAGAAGCGGGAATCAATAACTACTCCCTGAATTGGAAATGGGCTTTCCGGTGGCAACTGATCATCCCTGCAAGTCTGGCATAATTTTTCGTACTTTTGAATTAGTCTTTAACGCTCAAATTCATGAAATACATACATATCATCTTAATAGGGGCCATTGCAACGCTTGCATCTTGTTCTTCCAGCCCATTTGGTAAAAAGGTAAGAGAGCCTTTCAGGGGTAATGCTTACGAGTCGAACAACAGGTGGTTCAGGGGCACCGGTAAGGGAGAAAGTTCTCAGGACAACATTGCCCTTGGTAAAGCCGATATTGCCGCCAAAGCGCAATTGGCAGGTCAGGTAAACACCACAATGAAACAGGTGGCGGACCAGTATCTGGGACAAAGAGAAAATGAAAGCGGAGCCGATGTAGCAGACAAGTTTCAAAGTTTGGTGCGCCAAACCATGAATACCCAGATTACAGATCTGAGAAAAATGGGGCAAGAAAAATATTTCAATGAAAAAACAAATTCATATACGGTCTTCATCGCGTATGAAATAAAAAAGAACGCCATGTTTCGTTATATGAAAAAGCAAGCTAAGGTGGATCAAACCATAGACGAGCGCCAAATGAAAATCATTGACGAAATATTAGACGAGCAAATCAGGTTGGCTGACGAGGCCGACAAGGATAACTAGCTTATTTAGCTTCCGTCATTTTCTCGGCCGTCTCTGCTATTTTAAGTTTTTCGACAAATTCATCGATCTCCCCATTCATTACCGCGGGTAGGTTGTATTGGGTATATCCTATTCGGTGATCTGTTACCCTGCTCTGCGGATAGTTATAAGTTCGAATTTTTTCTGAACGATCTCCACTGCGCACCTGAGATTTTCTTGCGGCACCAATTTGAGAAGCTTGTTTCTCCACCTCCATTTCGTAGAGCTTGGTTCTCAACATCTGCATAGCCCTTTCCTTGTTTCCCAATTGAGATCTTTCCACCTGACAAGTAACTACAATACCTGTAGGCTTATGTGTCATTTGTACTTTGGTCTCCACCTTGTTCACATTTTGACCCCCTGCGCCTCCGGAGCGGGATGTCTGCACTTCAATGTCTGCCGGGTTGATCTCTACATCCACTTCTTCGGCTTCGGGTAATACCACTACAGAAGCTGCAGAAGTATGTACCCGCCCTTGCGTTTCCGTATCAGGTACCCGTTGAACGCGATGCACTCCTGATTCAAATTTTAGCAGCCCATAGGCACCCTCCCCTTCAACAGCTGCAATAACCTCTTTGTATCCTCCGGCAGTACCTTCCGTTACGTCCAGCACCGTCATTTTCAACTTTCGTTCGTCACAAAAACGTTCATACATCCTATATAGATCACCTGCAAAAATTGCAGCCTCATCGCCACCGGTTCCCGCCCTGATTTCAAGTACCGCATTCTTGAAGTCATTGGGATCCTTGGGCATCAATTGTAGCTTGAGGTCTTCCTCAATCGCCTCTTTCTTAGGTGCCAATTCTTCCAACTCCATTTTAGCCAGCTCACGCAACTCCGGATCTTTTTCTTTTTCCAAAACCTCCTTGGCATGTTTAAGATCGTTCAATACCCCTTGGTAGGTTTTGTATTTTATTACCAACTTCTCCAGATCGCGATATTCCTTGCTCAATTGCATGAATTTCTTTTGATCCTTCATTAAGTCAGGCTGCATCAACAGCTGCCCTATCTCCTCAAACCGACCCTTTATTTCTTCTAGTTTTCTAATCATATTTCAAAAATGCGGGGCAAAGTTAGCAATAGACTTTGAGTCAGCCTATTTGCACAAAAGGTTTGAGTGTGGAGGATCCAAAGCTACCTTTGTAAAAGAAATCCAATGTGTATGAAAAAGTTAATGCCACTGCTATTATTAGCGATTTTTGCCTGCCAGGGGAGACTTACAGATGAACAAAAAAAGGAAATGCGCGAGGGGATGAAAGCCCATGAAATCGTGAAAATATCCGATGCAGAAATTACGGAAGCGGCTTTTGAATATGGAAGAACCATTTCTGAAAAAGTACAAAGTCAGGACGCTTCAAATGCTTCCGATCTCACATTGAAACTTCAGGAAGAGTATCACGTGAAAATTTATCCGTTGGCTCCCGGTGACTCTTTGCTACTGGAAATTGAGCAGCAATTGATTGAGGCGTATACCTCAGCTGCTGATATAGAGCTTACAGACAATATTCAAAAGATAGGAACAGATTCTTTGCTGTATACATTGCCCATAATGGAAACTCAACCAGATGGGTCTGTTGTTTTTCAATATGCACTGGGAATACGGATGCCTAAAAAGGATGTTATCCTCTCCATGAAAAGAGAATAGTTAACCACATTTAAGTTTCGATCCTTCGGTTGTAACTACAAGATGAGCCGAAGAGGAGTGAACCCAGGGTAAATTGGGAGACTCATGTCCTATGGGAAACCCAAAACCTACCGGATAGTTGTACTCTTTAATTTTATCCAGGATAATTTCTTCGATAGTTTGACCAAAAGGAAGTTCCGTATCTTTTAAATCGGTCATATGCCCAATGACCAACCCGGCAAGGCGTGACAACTTATCTGACCGTTTCAGTTGAGTTAACATCCGGTCGATTTTATACAATGGCTCATCAATTTCTTCGAGCACTAAAATTTTTCCTGTTGTGTCAGGTTCAGTAGGAGTCCCCAATGAATCAACTATCAGTGATAAATTCCCTCCGATTATAATCCCAGTCGCCTCTCCATCACGGTTATAATGGTTGGCAATTGTTGAAATCTCAATTGGTCGATCTGAAAACAAAAGTTGCTTTACATGTTCAGCAGAAGTTGCGTAATCCGGATTGGAAAACTGAGCAGGCATACACCCATGAATACTAGGAACTCCCAACTGATGCAATTTTAGATGCAATGCGGTGATGTCGCTAAAGCCCAGAATCCATTTGGGCTGTTTTGTGAAGACAGAAAAATCCAGGTGATCGAGAAGGCGTGTGGTGCCGTAACCACCTCTTGCACAGAAGATTGCATCGACAGTCGGGTCGTCTATCATGCTTTGAAAATCACTTAGCCTTGCCTCATCGGAGGCTGCCAGGTAGGCATTATCTTTTTCAAAACAATACTTTCCAAGCTTTACACGCAGTCCCCATGATTCAATAACTCTAACCCCTTCTCTAAGTTTTTCATGATCCACCTTACGGGCCGGAGCCACAATGCCTATCGTTTGTCCTTTACTTAGCGGATGTATTACCATGGAGAGTAAAGTAAATAAAAAAACCCTGTCAATGACAGGGTTTTAGATTTCGTCAACTAAATACCATTAGTTGGTTTTGTCAGCTACTGGCTTAGGGGTAACTCCCATCTTCTTCAATACCAGATCTGAGATATCATATTTTTCATCGCTGTACAGCAAAATGTCACCTCCACCGATGAGTTGTGGATTCAAGATAAATGAGTAGCCTTGTTCCTGTGCAACATCCTCAATGGCTTTTCCAACTTTGTTAAAAACAGGCCCCATCAATTGCTCTTGTTTATTCTGAATAGATGTCTGTGCATCTTGTTGAAACTTCTGAATGTTTTCCTGTAGCTGAGTCAGCTCTGTTTCTTTGTCTCTTCTGATGGCATCCACCATGGTAGCAGCACCAGCCTGATAGGCTTTCAATTTAGTCTCATAGTCTTTGTATTTCGCCTGAAGCTGATTCTGGAGTTGGTCTCCATGAGTTTTCATTTCAGTTTCTATCTGCTTATACTCTGGTAATTGGCTAAAAATATAATCCCAATCAGCATACCCTATCTTCTGAGCGGGTGTTTGAGCTTGAGCCGCAAAACTCGCGCATCCAATAAGGAATAAAATCAAAAAGTTTCTCATCGTATTAATTGTATTTAAGTTTATTTGATCTGATCATTTGGGTCTCCTAATCCAAGTTCTTCTAAAACAAAGTCGGTGTAGTCGTGTCGCGGGTCAGTATAAATCATTACCAGCTCACCTGCCTTGTCAAAAATAATTGTCAGCCTGTTTGACTTGGCCACTTTCTCTACCGCTTCAAATACCTTGTCCTGCAAAGGTTTAATCAATTCCTGTTTTTTCAAAAAAAACAACCCTCCAAATCCAAACACCTTCCTTTGATACTCCTTCAACTCCGCCTCTTTCTTCTCAATTTCGGTCATGCGTTCCTGCCTCATCTCCTCCGTCAAAAGCACCTGTTCTGCCTCAAAAGCATTGTACATCCCTTCTACACCTTTCTGCATCTCCTCAATTTCTTTCTGCCATGCTGCCGACAATCTGTCTATCTCATCCTGTGCTTTCCGATAATCCGGAATTTTGCTGAGGATGAAATCCGTGTCTACATAGCCGAACTTCTGAGCATTTGCAAAATTCAGGCCGGAAACAAAAAGCGCTAAAATTAGCAGGATTGGTCGCATTTCTATCTGATTTGCTGGCCAATGGTAAAGTGAAATTGGGCACCGCTCTTTTGGGTAGCTCCGGGCAAAGTGTCAAATCCATACGCCCAGTTCACCCCAATAAGTCCAAATGCGGGCATAAATATCTTAGCACCCACCCCGGCCGATTTGTAAATATCGAACGGATTGAACTCCAAATAATTGTCCCAGTTGTTACCGCCTTCACCAAACAGCAACAGGTAAATAGTAGCTGCCTGACTCAGTGAAATAGGATACCTTAATTCAACTCCAAATTTGTCGTAAACGATACCTCCTTCAATTTTCCCTGATAATCCACCTGTAGAACGTGCAGCATAAAACGGTGGTGTAATCAAGTTATTTTCATAACCTCTCAATCCAATGATATCCTGACCTAGCACGTAAGAGTTAAATCCTCCTGCCAAACCATCACCGCCCAACAAGAATCGTTCAAACGGACTTGGAGTGAGATTCTTATTATACTGTCCAATAAATCCAAAATGTGCTTTTGTTTCTAAGACAAGACTGCGGCCCTCCGGCTTTGAACTGCCTAGCAGTTTGATGTAGAACTTTGCGTCAAACATCCACTTGTGCATTTCAATCCACTGAAACTGCTTATTGATGTCCTGCAAATAACTTTCATCTCTGAATCGCGACCATGGTGGAGTTAACGATGCGCTTAATGAAAGAGTAGATCCTTGCGTAGGGTACATCGGACTATCAATACTATTTCTTGATAGAACGGTCTCTAACTTTAAACTATAAGTAGTTCCTTCCTCTGGAAGCACTGTTGATTGGAAGTAATTTCCTTTGTACCTGTACTCCAGGAAGGAGAGTGAATTGGTCAGTGAGAAATAATTATCCGGCCACTCTAACCTTCTACCCAGACCAAGGGTAATTCCACTCTGTTTCAGAGACACCGCATCAGTTACTTCAAATGTAGAAGTAGCCAAACGAGAAACTGATTTATTCAGTGCCACTGTAAACGAATTGGGTTTTCTTCCTCCTAACCATGGCTCCGTAAAAGAAAAACTATAACTCTGGTAGGAAGCACCATTCGCTTGTGCACTTATGGAAAGTCTTTGTCCATCACCTGTAGGCAATGGTTTCCACTTCTTAAAGTCAGGGACGTTGCGAATGGAAAAGTTATTAAACGTAAGACCTACGGTACCCACAAAACCAAAGGCTCCTCCCCATCCTCCGGAAAGTTGAATCTGGTCATTGGATTGCTCTTCCAACTTCCACCCTATATCAACAGTAGCATCGGCTGGATTAGGCTGAATGTCTTGCTGAATGGTCTGTGGATTAAAGAATCCCATCTGTGACAACTGTTGTTGCGTACGAATGATGTCTGATCTTCTGAATTTCTGACCCGGTACTGTACTTAGTTCTCTTCGGATTACGTGCTCACTGGTTCTTTCATTTCCTGCTATCCACACATTTTTTATAGTGGCTTGTTCCCCTTCAAATATCCTCATCTCAATATCAATGGAATCACCGACTACCGCTACCTCCACGGGTGTAACGCGGAAGAACAAGTACCCATCATCCATATATAAACCACTAATATCCGGTCCTTTTGGATTGAAATTGGTCTTTTTGTCGATGAGCTCTTTGTTGTACACATCCCCTTTCTTGATATCAAGAATTCTATCCAGCATGTTGGAGGTATAGATATAATTTCCCGTCCAATTGATATTTCTGAAGTAATACTTTCTTCCTTCCTTCACCTTGATCTTAACATCAATACTGTTATCGGAATGCTTTACAATCGTATCGCTGATGATCTCAGCATCCCTGTACCCCAGTGAATTATAGTAATCAATGAGTTTCAGTTTATCTTCTTCAAACTCAGATGCAATAAACTTGGAAGTAGCAAACACATTCAACTTGACGTTGTAATTGATAAACGCTTTTACATCTCTCCAGGATAATTCCCTGGTAGAGTCAGCACGTAATTGTACTTGACTCGGTCTAAATCCTAAGACGTTTCCTAACAGGGTTCGATGCAATGTGATACGCGCGTGTTCTTTCGTCTTCTTTAATTTCTTCTTCAGCTTGGCCGATGGGATTTCTTCGTTCCCTTCAAAGATTACATCATGAATTCTGACTTTGGCATTCAGGTCAACATCAATTCTTATTTTCACGCCTCCACGATTCAGGGTGTCTGTTTCCTGCAGCACCTTTACCTCTGTATTCAGGAATCCTTTTTTCGAAAAGAATTTTTTTACAGAAAGCTCTGTGTTACGGATCATGGCATCGTTCACAATCTTACCTCTGATCAGTGTAAGTTCTTGTTTTAATGCTGATTCTCTTGATCCGCTTATTCCTGTAAAGTAAAAATCAATAAGTCGGGGGCGCTCAGACAATGCGATGGTAAGAAAAACATTATCTCCTTCAATTTTATCAACGAGGATGGAAGCATCACCTACAAGTCCATGTTTCCATAACTTTCTTATGGCCCCCGCCACTTTCTCTCCAGGTATTTTTATTTTATCTCCTACCTTCAAACCGGTCAGGGAGATCATGGCACTTTTGTCAAGGATATTTAGGCCCGTAACTTCTATTCCTCCAATCGTATACTCAACTGGATTGGCATAGTTGAGAGAGTTCTCAGAAAGCTGAACAGGTTCCTGAGTACGGCTCCTCCTAAACTGCCCCTTAGCAGTATGGATCGCCAAAACAAAAAACAACAACACAAGGGGTAAGATTCTTCTCATCGGTTACACGGTTCTTTCTATTACTTTTCCAAATCTTCTGTCCCTTGTTTGATACGCACAGATTGCTTCATATAAATTTTCTCTTCGGAAATCAGGCCACAATGTTTTGGTAATAAATAACTCAGTATATGCTATCTGCCAAAGTAAAAAATTGCTCACCCTCATCTCACCACTCGTTCTTATTAACAATTCAGGATCCGGTATATCCTTAGTTCTCAAATACGAAGAAATCAATTCTTCATTAATCGCCTCCGCCTCTATTTTACCCTCCTTTACATCCTTGGCAATTGCCTTTGTCGCTTCCGTAATCTCCCACCTGCCGCTATAGCTAAGTGCGAGAATCAACGTTAAGCCTGGATTATCTTTAGTCGCCTCTATGGCATCACTTAAATTATCCTGGCAGGCCTTCGGCAAGTGTCCAATATCACCAATGGTTTTTAGTCTAACTTTATTTTCGTGTAGCGAATTAATCTCTTTTTTTAATGTATTCACTAACAATTCCATTAAACCATCAACTTCTTCCTTCGGTCTCCCCCAATTTTCTGTACTAAATGCATATAAAGTGAGGTATTTAATACCTAACTCCCCACACCCTTCAGTTACATCCTTCACCGCCTGAATGGCGTTTCGATGCCCAAAAATGCGGGCTGCTCCTTTCCCTTTTGCCCATCTCCCATTGCCATCCATGATAACGGCAATATGACGAGGTAGATTATTAGGGTCTATATCTTCTTTAAAAGTGGCCACAAGGCAGCAAAAATAGCCTATTTTTCAAACTTTTCCACAAGGTCACACTATCCCCTTTAAACGCTATCTGTTGCTGCTTATTGGTTCATTAAGACGGCTATCTGTACGGGTTAGTTGCGCACGGGATATCGTAAAAAGTGCGGGTGATTGAAATGCCTGTAAAAAAATAATTATCGTAATCGTATTTGTTGCCGTATTGATAATTTTTGAAGGCCGGATTTTCATCAGAAACATTATCCAGGTAATCAAAAAATGTTTTTCTAATGCCCAATTCAAATGCAATGTACCACTTGGGGTTCAGCACGTACTTCATCCCGCCCCCAAAGGGAATGCTCACCTGCATATTGCTATATTCTGCTGGTTTGGTTTGCACGCCAGAAATGCCAAACAATCCTATTCCAGCAAACAAATAGGGTGTAAACCTCAACCTTCTTTTATCATCCCTCCAATCCAGAAAGTGATATTCAAAGGTGGCCGACCCCTCCAGCAAAAAGATATTAAAAGAAGCATCTCTTTGCGTTGCAAAGGCATCAATGGGGGCACTTTTATCGGATGCTGCTAACTTACCCCCTGTAAGCGCTGTTTTAAAACTAATGACTTTGCTGATGTTGGCCCTGTAAAAGGCTGTGGCAGCGGGCCTAGAATTCACGAAATTATAAGTTCGGGAAAGATCTCCGGTATAGGTAAATGTGCCTATTCCAAATCCCAGTTCTGAACGCTGCGAGATTTGAGCCAACGCAGATGAAGAAAAGATCATTCCAGTGATCAGGATCACACCGATTGCGCTTATCCTGTTCAGCATCTATTATCTGAATTTTGCCTTGTGGAAAGTGGCTCCGAGAATAATGGAAAGCCGGATGCTGGTAACCATATAGATGTCTCTGTCAGACTTGCTGCCTCTAAGGTTATCCCTGAATTCGCTACCATAACCTGCCTGCACGGTATAAGTTTGACCATCACGGGCAACGTAGGTGTTTGGATTAGGGGGAGGCCCCAGTTCGTTGGTTCTGTAAGACATTGCACGCGCCAATTCATCATTTCCAAATACTCCTAGATCCACATAGTTCTGGCTAACATCATCGAGGTAATCTGTGAAGGTATACCTAAACCCAATATCCGCCCACAAATCCATTACCTCATTGAGTCTAAAACGAGCGCCAATTCCAAATGGTATAGCAAATTGTATTTGTTTGTACGGCTCTATTCCCGAGTTTACATCCGTGTCAAGTAGGGTAGCATTTTGTCCTTCGGTACCCAGTGGTCTTAAATCAACCCATTGTCCGGCTTGCGCCAATGGATTGCCATTTAGATCTGTTGCCGGAGCTTGTGCCTGCGGATTGTGGTGGAATGCCGCAACTCCTAAAAAGGCATAGGGCGTCCACCTCACTCTACTTATATAAGTCGATTGATTTTCAAAAAGATCAAACACGGCCACTACCGATAGTTCCTTGATCCTGTTTCTAAAAGACAAATTACGCTGGTACCTGTAAATTCCATTATCCAAATCGCCTGGATCTGCAGAGTCTGCATCAGAACCTTTAATGGTAGCGTACATGAATTCACCCTTCAGGCTATATCGAGGTCCAAAACGGTGAATAAACGAAAGACCAATACCCGGACGGGTAAAGGAGATGTCAGTACTTACGCGCTGTGGGCGGGGGGCAAGATCACCATAGTAGTTAACGGCATTCAATGAGAGGCCTACGGAATTATATCTCTTCTCTTTTCCAAAAGAAGACTTTCTACCACGATAACTCGCAATTCGCTTATTGTTCTTCTTTATCGACTTCCTATTCATCTGGGCCTCAGCCGCAGGCGACACTACTATCAGTAGTGATATAGAAAGTAACACCAACCATAATTTTCTCATAGTAAAGAGAATTTGCCAAATACAAATCTATAAATTAATTTCTTATATCTAACCCCCAATGGAGCTTCTGACGCAGGGTTTTGAAGTAATGCTGACCTGGCATTTGAATCAGTTGAACTTTAAACTTTGCTTTTTTCACTTTTAAATTGACTGAACCATCAATTGCTTCGACACGAGAGTCCAGTGAGATAAGAAACTTTTTACTTCGTCCTTCAATGTGAAAGCTCACTTCTGAATTATCAGAAATAACAATCGGCCGTGCAGTGAGGTTATGAGGACTTACAGGTGTAATTACAAAACTTTCGGAACGCGGATACAATAACGGGCCACCACAACTCAATGAATATCCTGTCGAACCCGTTGGGGTAGAAACAATAATACCGTCAGCCCAGTAAGAGTTTAATAATTCATTATCCACAAATACATGGATGTTGATCATGGAAGATGTATCCTTCTTAATGATGGTAAAATCATTCAGGGCAAAATTCAACCCATTGAATAGTTTCTTATCTGACTCTAAAGAAAGTACGGTCCGTGAATCCTTTTGGACGGTACCATTCAATAAGTGCTCAATTGCCTTCTCTGTTTCATCTCTGCTAATGGTTGAAAGAAAACCCATTCTTCCTGTATTGATTCCCATTATCGGAGTTTCATGCTTCCCTAAATAAGTAACAGAATCCAGCAATGTTCCATCGCCACCCATTGATATAAATGCATCTAATCGATTTAGATTGTCTCCTAGCTCAAAGGATTTTAGTTTAAACTGAGCGATTCGTGGAGACTTGAGGTATTTCAGAAATCGGGAAGAAACCCTTACATCAACTTTATTTGAGATCAGCCTTTCAAGAAAATTCTCAATGAATTTTACTTGTTGCCCTTTTACTTCCTTTCCATGAATTCCAATTCTCATAGTAGTGGGGATCAAATAAAAAGTATTTCTTTTTCTAGATGTTCAGGTATCGCATCAGCATGTCGATCCTGTCCTTATCCTCAAAGTTCTTTTTATCCTCCTGATAGCGGCCAATAATCTTATAATCAAAACGCTCAAGCGTTGCTACAATTCGTGTAAGGTCCAGCTGGTTGACTTTGATGGTTAGTTTGATTTTCCTGTTGTCGAGTGGATCCTCTACAACAATACTGCTCAGTATTTTTGCATTGTTCTCTTCAATCAATCTGCTTATTTCTGCCAGAGAATAATCTATAAGGTCTAGTGAAATAATTAGAATACCCCCGGGAATTTGCACCGCTGCCGTCTGAGCAAACGAAGTCATAATGTCTTGCACAGTAATTACTCCTTCATATTCCCCAGCCTCATTCAGCACAGCTACCAGTTGCAATTTATGATCACCCGCTATTTTTAAAATATCGTAAAAGTGAGAGTCCTTGCCAACTACACAATCTTTACCAACCAATTCAAACTCTGATAGTTTTTTCTCAATATCATTTTCCTCAAGGATAATTTCTTCAGAGATAAATCCTAGCAGCTTATTGTTCTCAATGACCGGCAAGTGGTTACACCTAAATTCTTCCATCCACACCACAGCCTTATGAGCATCGTCAGACACCTTGAGTGGCGGAATTAATAAATTGAT
Organism: Cyclobacteriaceae bacterium; assembly: GCA_039971015.1. GTDB lineage: Bacteria > Bacteroidota > Bacteroidia > Cytophagales > Cyclobacteriaceae > ELB16-189. The sequence continues at coordinate 173,576 of JBDVKV010000027.1, read as the reverse complement.
GATATCGGTAGCAACCATTTTAATTTGTTAAAAAATCCTGAACCATTTCATTAAATACTTTGGGGTGCTCCATCATAGGTGCATGGCAACACTTGTCTATAAATCGTAATTCAGAATTGGGTATCAATCTATTAAATTCATGAGCCACCATTGGTGGTGTAATTGTATCATTTAATCCCCAAACCAGCAGTGTGGGAACCGTCAAATTCGGTAAATCTGCTGCCAGGTTATTCCTCTGAGCGGATTTTGCAATAGCAACTATCCGCATGCACTTGGGAATGCTTTTGGTCGTTTCGAAAACTTCGTCCACCAATTCTTTGGATGCTACATCCGGATCGTAAAACGTATAGGCTACTCTCTCCCTGATGTAATCATAACTCCCCCTGCGAGGGTAAGATCCACCCATTGTATTTTCAAATAATCCAGAACTTCCGGTGAGCACCAGTTTATCTACTTTGTCTTTATTATGAAGTGTATACAGTATCCCCACGTGGCCACCCAACGAATTGCCCATGATGATCATATTCTGAAGCTGCATTTCCTCCACAAAATCCTCCACGAACTTTCGCAGTCCCTCCAATCCAGCCTCCTTTATAGGCATTTCATAAATGGGTAACATAGGGATGATAACCCTAAACTGAGGTGAAAACCTGGTGATTACTTCTTCCCAATTGCTCAAAGCACCAAAAAGGCCATGGAGAAGCATCAAAACCGGCCCCTGACCCTCGTCTACGTATTTAAACCCACTCTTTTCTTTAACCACCAAAGCCATTACTGCTTAATTTCTTATAAGTAAACAAAAAAAAACGAACCTTAGAACTGCTTGAAAGTTTCTTTGAAAAAAGGTAAAAACCCAGAAACCCATCCAGCAAGCTCTGTTGCAAATAATGTTGCATAGGGATACAAGATTGAACCATCTGTCCAATCGGCTCCCGGGCTCAATTCCAAAGAGTCCAGTATCCATAAAACAACACTCATCATGAATAGCCACTTGAAAACTCCCAAAATAGCACCCATTGTTTCATCAAGGGTACCCAAAAAGGTTTTGTCAATGCTGGCTTTCAGCAATTTTCCTATCATATTCACCCCAACCACAATAAGGATAAAAATAAGGAGGAATGAAATGTAGGGTAATACACTGGTATCTGCATTGAACTCGCGCTGCAGCAACAACATTCCCTCACCCATCAATTTGAAGCCCCCAAAAATACCGAGCACTATGGCTACGAGAGAAATAAGGCCCATTAAAAATCCATTTTTATATCCGCGGTAAGCGCCCAAAAGCAGAACTACTGCGATAAAAATGTCGAGCTTGTTCAAGAAGCAAGAAGTTTTTTAACAATTTCAGAGATCACTTTTCCGTCTGCTTTCCCTGCCATTGCTTTTGTTGCCGCACCCATCACCTTACCCATGTCTTGCGGGCCAGATGCCCCTACATTTTCAATTACTTTTTTTACTTCGGCAGTTATCTCCTCTTCACTGAGCTGCTTTGGGAGATACCTTGAAATGATCTCCAACTCAAAAGACTCCTTAGCAAACAAATCATCTCTTCCTTCTTTTTTAAAAATCTCTGCAGACTCCTTGCGCTGCTTTGCTGCTTTCATCAGCAACTTATCTTCTGCCTCTTTATCCAACTCTCCCTGCTTACCCTTTTCTGTTTCAGCTAAAAGAATCATTGACTTCACCGCTCTTAGCGCCAATAGTTCTTCTTTTTGCTTGTTCAACATCGCTGTTTTGATGTCTTTATCAATTTGTTGTTTTAGGCTCATATTCAATAGTGTAATTTTATACCCAGATAGTATACATAAATAATCCAGAGAAAATTCATGACACGTCTTAGCGTCAATATTAATAAAATTGCCACACTCCGAAATGCACGAGGTGGAAATAATCCTAACGTGGTGAAAGTAGCACAAGATTGTGAGACTTTCGGAGCACAGGGCATTACTGTACACCCCCGCCCTGATGAAAGACATATTCGCTATGAAGATGTGCGTCAACTTAAAAAAGTTGTTAAAACAGAATTCAACATAGAAGGCTACCCTGATGAACGCTACCTCCGGTTGATAAAGGAAGTGAAACCCGACCAGGCTACCCTAGTACCCGATCCACCCGATGTGCTTACCTCCAACGCTGGCTGGGATGCCATAACACATCGGGAGTTTCTAAGGGAGGTGGTTGCCACATTAAAGAAGTCGGCAGGTCGGGTGTCCCTATTTGTTGAGGCCGATCCAAAAATGGTACAGGCCGTAACCGAAACCGGGGCGGATAGAATTGAACTCTATACCGAACCCTATGCCAGAGACTACTCAGTGAATAAAGAACTTGCTGTTAAAAATTTTATCGGTGCTGCTGAAGCTGCAAGAGCGGCCGGCCTGGGAGTCAATGCCGGTCACGATCTTGATCTTAATAATCTTCGGTATTTAAAAACCAATATTCCCTGGTTGGATGAAGTATCAATAGGGCATGCACTCATTTGTGATGCCCTATATTATGGTCTTGAAAATACAATTCAACTCTATCTTAGAGAGTTGAAATAATTTTTAATACCTCCAGCTTCTTAAATCTGCACCTGCTGGTGCACTCTCAGAGATTCTTTTCAAAATCCTCGGAAGATACATGGTATTGTAGCGTAGTCTTGATATGTAATTAGGATTTTCGTGATCTCCATTCCAACAATGCTCAGCCCTGTCACCATAATCTACTTCTCCTTTATAAAATGGAGTCTGGGTTTTCTTTAGGAATTCTTCCATCTGATACACCGCGTTATTCAAATAGTAGTTGTCCATATCTCCACAATAAATATGAATCTTGCCTTCCAGCTTGGGACCAAGCGTTGCCCAATCTCTTTCCAGAATATGGCGCAAATCGTAGTTCTCTTTCCAATAGGCTGCGACCTCCGGATCTATTTCACCAGTCATTTTATCAAAAATTCTTTTAGGGTATCCGTCTTCTCCCTGTGGAGAATAAACGGCCTCCCAAATATCCCATTGCTGACCAGATCTTGTTTTAGTCCCCAGCGCCAGTTCGTAATGGTTTGACTCCTCCATCGTGTTTTGTATCTGACCCAGGTAATCACGGTGGGCAGGACGAGGTAGTTTTTTGAAATCGCTATCGTAGTAGTAGGCGTTTTTGTCCTTATAGATGTCAACAAGACAGAATGATCTGAAATCAATTGGATCCGGACAAGCGGCAAAACATCCATTAAAATCATCTGGATAAAACATTTGGACTGCCAGTGCCTCCCAGCCTCCTGTAGATCCTCCGTAGGTAAACCTTGCCCAGCCTTCTCCGATGCCTCTGAATCTGCCTTCAATTTCAGGTATCAACTCTTTCATAATAGCATCACCGTAAGGCCCCATGCTCGCTGAGTTAACCGCATATGAATCGTCATAGTAGGGAGTAGGATGCTGAATCTCTATGATGATAAACCGTGGAAAATTTTTGCTTATCCATTGCTGATAGAAATTGTAAGCCTCTTGCTGTTGAATTTTATTATATCCATAGATTCCAAAACGAGCACTGTAATCCGTTGTATCTATGTTAGGATCGGGCGGGTCTGTTCTAAAGCCACCAAAATCACTTGGAAAGTGTCCTTGAAAAACCATGAGCGGATATTTTGCCTCAGGATGCTCATCAAATCCTTCTGGTAAAAGCACGTGAGCTCCTAAGGTCATCGGCTTTCCCCAAAACTCAGTAAGCAAATCGCTTTGCATTTTTATATGCTTTACATATTTGGTGTCTTCGGGCTCCTCTAAGGCGGATATCTCCTGATCCATGGTGATGGTGATAGTCTCTCCATTAGCAGGATTTACCTCCACTTTCTTTGGGGTACTATAAAAATTACCTGGTTTTCTGTTCCATTGTTGTCCTTCACCACGATCCGGTGGAAGCTTTACGGTGTGCCCCGTTTTCAGATTAAAAGTTTCATAACGATTTATTAATGCTTGCGCATAATAGGTTCCTGCAGGAATGTCTGCCATACTTTTAATCGGAAAGCCAAATGCCGACTCATCGATGACAATCTCATCTCCAGGTTTCATCCCTTCAACGTCAACCCCAAATACAAGCTGTGCTTTTACCCCCTCGTTGATCTGGAACCTCGGTTCTCTTGCATCATTGTTGGCCAACATAATTAACAGGCGGCCATCTTGGGCCTGATCCGACATTTGCTCAGTAAAAGATATAGCAAACTTTAGTTTTGACTTTTGATCGCCAGGTGTGCATTGCACCAGAGTGACTGCCAGAATGGCCAATAACAGGTTTTGTAATTTCATCATAGGATTAGGTTAGGTAATGGAATATAGAGGGAAACCCCATTTATTCCAAAGTGGAGTCCTTTAAACGGCAACCTAAGGGGAAGAAGCTCATGAAATTGCCTAAAATGATCTTTTATGACTAATTTTAGGCACAAGGAATGACGCAAACGTATTATATTGCGCATCCCAAATTAAATAAGGCGCATGACAATTTTTTTGATTGAGGACGATGAGATCTACGCTGAGTTTGTAAAAAAAGCTTTGGGTCAGAATTCCGAATATCAGATCAGCACCTTTACCACTGCTGAAGATGCTCTGAAGGCTGTGAATGGTAAGTTACCCGATGTGCTGATCATCGATTATAAATTGCCTGGCATGAGCGGTATTGATCTTTATGAAAAAATAAAAGGTCAGATAAAAGATGAGAACAAAGTAATTATGCTAAGTGCCCTTGACGATGGCAACATGGTGTTAAGCTTTATTCAAAAGGGTGTAAGAGATTATGTTATCAAAGATGAAAACGTAATTGAATCTTTGGAAGCCATTCTTGGCGGAAAAGAGGATGATTATTATTTGTTTGATTAGATATCTTTTTTCAGCGTAATACTAAATGCTGCTCCCTTCCCCAATTGACTTTTGCAGCTAATCTTTCCCTCCATTTTCTCAATAAGCGTTTTTACAATAGACAACCCCAGCCCAGTTGAACTTTCTCCTCCAGTTGGCTTTGCTGATAGCTTTTGAAATTTTTGATAAAGTTTTTTTTGATCTTCCTCACTAATACCCGGCCCTTCGTCTGCTACCGTTAACACCACATGGTCTTTGCTGCCGTCTATAGATACGATAACCTTCTTATCTGGTTCAGAAAATTTAATAGCATTGGAAAGCAAATTGTCGAGGATGCGATTGAGATAAAGCCGGTCGGCCACCACAGTCACATTGTTGGGGCTTTTAAATTGAAGGGTAATGTTTTTTCTTTGCGCTACGTTGCGGTAATTCTTAACAAAAGAAGAAACGAAAGGCTCTAATTCAATTGGTTCTAAAGTAAGATCAAGAACTTTTTCTTCAATCTTTCTGCTGTCCAGCAAGTTGCGCACCATATTCAAACCATCCACCGCTATTTGATGAATCTTTCCTATGTACTCCTTCTGGTCATCGGTCAAATTATCCCCGGACATACTCATCAACTGCATTAATGCGAATATTCGGTTGAAGGGACCTTTCAAATCGTGCGAAACAACTCCTATGATCTGTTGTTTCTCTGTATTCAAGTCGTTCAATTGTTGATTTTGTCTTGCTAAGGCTTCGTTCTGTTTTTGAATCTCAATGCTTTGTTGTGTTATTATGCTGTTCTGCCTCTTAAGAATATAATAGGCCCTCACCTGTAAGATAATTACAAGGATTAATAGAGATGCTAAGAAAAAAGCTCCTATTGAGATCATTGAAGTTAATTGCCATTAAATTAATAATGATTGCCTGGTTAAAAAAGGGGATGGCTAAATCCTTAGCCTAACCTCCTTGGTATAATCCACAGGAATTCTCAAGGGGAATCCATTAACAGTCACCTTTATATGCCCCTTATAATTGAGTAAATATTTTTTCCCTCCAAACAAACCAAGCAGTGCATCCACCAACCCAATCTCTTTCATTGACAGCTGCACCTCCAAAGGAAGTGTAAACTCTGCCTGAGACTTTATAACTGACTTCAGTTTTTGGTCTACACTCGCAGATTTTTTCCCATCAATGAAAACATCCAGATTGATGGCTTTTACCTTCATCCTTATTTTATTAGGATTATAAAAACGCGCATCGGCTTTTAAAATCGGATCCGCCCCTTTACCAGGAGTCAGTTCCACATTTTCTATTGCACGCAGTTCTACCTGCTCTTTTGGTACGCAGCCTGCTACCAACATCACTACCAACAAACAGCACAAGGTGAACCGCATAAGAAAAGAGGGTTATCCGGAATGTAAGAACGTTTAATCAGGGAATAACGTCTTATCAATACTCGGAATTAGTTTCATTGCATTTTTATAATACAATTTTTTAAGAAGGTCATCAGATAGACCCATACCGTACATTCTCCAAAATGCATGGTAACGTTTGTGATACGGGAAATACTCATCCTCTGATTCCAATACCCTAAAGTACGTTTCGTATTCATCAGGTACCCAGCTGTCTTTACCAAAAAGTACACGATCCTGGTATTTTTCAATGAACGCATAGGCAGCACGGGGTTGTCTTCCTAACTCAGCGATGATTGCACCTATCCCTGCATACATATTTGGATATTGATCCATCAACTCACCCAATTTCTTAAGATCATTGGCATACCAGCCCATGTGTGCATTGATAAAATTTGTTTTTGGGTGTTTCTTAAAGATATTATGCTGCTCACTGATGATTGTTTCCCAGGAAACAGGGTCATCGTCATGTCTTCTGCCGGGACGCGTTTTTAACTCCAGCCACCTTTCATTCTGGTTGTCAATAGGCTGCCAGAATTGTTTTGGATCTGCGGAATGTATCAGGACGGGAATACCCAATTCACCACATTTCGCCCATACCGGATCGATCCTCGGGTCATCAATATGAATTCTGTTCCCTTTGCTGTCCTTGTTGAACATTCCCAGGGACTTATAAATTTTAAGCCCGCTCGCTCCTTTCTTAACATCATCTTCCAGCTGCTTTACTGTTCTTTTTGTCCAGTCGGCATCATCAATACCCGAAAAATCTACATTGGTAAAAACCAGAAACCGGTTAGGGTAGTTGTTTTTTACATTTTTTAAGGCGTTCTCAAGATGTTCTGTACTTCCTCTTCCTCTACCGCTCAAGTTGGTCATCACGGCCATGTTCATCTTATCCATTTCACTAATCAAGTTCCCCAAATCCATGGTGGGCATTCCAAACTGGTGATTGTGAATATCCACGAAGGGAAATTTTGCCTTGGTAATGTGATGCTCGGGCACAACTAACGTAGAAGGAGGGTCGTAATCCTCGAAATCCATTTTCATGTCGAGGGGTTTTTCCTGTGCGCAAGCCAGAATCGTGGTGATCATTGCCACGAAGAACAGAATAGAATTCTTAGTCATGAGTTAGAGGTTTAAAACAAATATATACGGGTTGAATGTGCGTAGGTTGACCAAACAGGATAAATGGTAGGCGCAGCGCCCAATCGGGAATATGCCTTTAGGCTATTTTAACTCAATTTTTAGCCAAAAGGGGGTTTAAACATAAAATTTTCGACATCTCGGTTAAACGTATCTGCAGATTCTGTGTCCAAGGAGAAAATGAAGCTATGAGACGTCTGATTTCCTTTTTAATCTTTCTTACGCTGATGATATTGTCACTGTGGAATTTCTAGTGAAGGCATGGTAAAACGCCAGCTCAATAGTTGAGTTATACCTCAAGTGCACTTTTCTTTCTAACTTGCCAATTCAAACGCTTCATCTTGATTTGACAATGAGATTAATAGCCACCCTTCTAATTTGTTTCGGATCCTTATTAAGTTTTTCGCAGTCGAATGATGCAGGGCTGGAAAGTGCCAGAAAAAAACTTGAAGCCAAGGATTTTAAAGGTGCTAAAGCTGCTCTTTCAAAAATTATTGACGCTAACATCAAAAATAAAGTTGCCTTGTCTTTGCGTGGTCAAGCCAGAATGGGTTTACTGGATTTTTACGGTGCCATTGCTGATTTCACTTTTGCACTCGAGGTGGACTCCACCTTTGCGGAAGCGCTCAACTTCATGGGTGAATCAAAAATTGCGCTTGGGGACGACTACAATGCAATTGATGACCTTACCAAAGCCATCACTTACAATCCTAAATATGATGCCGCATACACCAACAGAGGCTTTGCCAGGTACAACATTGATGAATTGCAGGATGCATACTTCGACTTTTCAAAAGCACTGGAATTGGGGCCCCCTGATGCTGACAAATACTTTAACCGTGGATTGGTAAAAGCCGAGTTGGGTGAATTTATAAGCGCCATTGATGATTATACCAAAGCCATTGAGCTGGATAAAAGTGATGCCTCTCTTTATAATTACCGGGGAGTCGCTTACTATAATACGGATGTGTATGACAAAGCTATTCAGGATTATGATGCAGCTATCAAACTTGACCCCGAAGATGCGCTTACCTATGAAAACCGAGCACTGGCAAAAAGTGCGGTTGAAGATATAGAGGGTGCTTTGAAAGATTATGACAAGTCCATAGAGCTGGATGCTGAAGATCCTGAAACTTATAACCTGCGTGGTGTGCTCAAGTATGCAACCGAAGATTACGATGGTGCCATTGCTGATTATACGAGTGCGCTGGAGTTGGATCCGACCAATCCTACCTATTACGACAATCGGGCACTTAGCCGAACTGAAAAAGAAGATTATGCCGGAGCGGTTGATGACTACACCGCCTCCATCGAGTTATACCCCAGCGACCCGGAAACTTATTACCAGCGTGGTATGATCAAACTTTTAATGAACAACAACTATGATGGTTGTTTAGATTTAAAACGTGCCGATGAATTGGGGTCGCCTGATGCCAAAGGTGCCATCAGAAAGAATTGTAAATAAAAAACCCGGCCTTTTCATGACAGAAAAAGCCGGGATAAATATTTTTTTTTGAATCCCTCTAAGCCGCAGCTGGAGGGCCACTATAGGTAGCGCTACCAAATCCCAAAAGTGGCAAGGCCACAAACGGAATTATGATAAGCATTATTGTCATACCAACACCTTGACCAAAGGATAAGGATAATTGATGGTAGAGAATAATAGCAATGATGAAGTTGACGAATGGAATCAACATCAGAATAATCCACCAGGCAGGTTTGCCTACAATCTCCAGGAGAATGATGATGTTGTAAATTGGAATAATAGCTGCCCACCCTGGCTTTCCAGCCTTCTCAAACACCTTCCACAAACCAGCAACTATTACAATTAAAATGATAAAATAAACAAAGGCAAATGCACCCATAGCGGCCATTAGTCCTCCACTGTACGGATCATAATTTTCCATGAATTTGAAGTTTAGGTTGGTTTAATGTTAAATGAAGGTAAGGAAAGGTTTTCATCCTATCAAGCCCATTTCTTCAACTGTATTTTACTGAATTCAGTTAACTTGGCCACGTGAATACACAACTAGATAAGTTATTTAATTCCCTTGAAACCCAACGCCATCAATTGTTGAATCTCGCAGATGAAGCAGCCGATAGATTTGACCATAGCCCCGGGAATAACAAATGGTCGTTGCACCAAATACTGGCCCATCTTGTCGCTGCGGAAAAGCTATCCATTCAATACTTAGAAAAAAAAATCAAAGGTATTGATGAGTCAGGAGATACAGGAATTGCAGAAAACTTAAAAATGTTAGTATTAAAAGCTTCTCAGCGTTTACCTCTGAAGTTCAATGCTCCTCAACCAATAGTTGCCTCTACTGTCACTTACAACAGTCTTGAAGAATTAATAAAGGATTGGGACAATACCCGCACAGCATTAAAAATGTTGTTAGAAAAGATTAAAGACAATCAGTTAAAACGTAAGATTTTTAAACATGTGATTGTAGGAAAACTCAACATTTTACAAGCGTTACAATTTCTTGGTGAGCATATTAATCACCATTTGCCACAGGTTAACCGCCTTTTGAAATAGAAAATCACGATCTGTTGCAGAGTAGCGATTAGATTTGATAAGTCTTTGTTACTTTTCCAATTCAAATAATCCTCATTATGAATAAGATATTTTCTGTCGTTCTGCTCAATCTGGTATTTCTATCCGCTTTTGCACAACCAGCCCTTCAAACTCCTGAACAATTTCTTGGATACGAGTTAGGCGATCGTTTCACGCGCCATCACAAAGTAGTGGAGTACTTTCAACATGTAGCTGCTGCGCGACCCAACAATATCAAATTCATTCAATACGGAGAAACTTACGAACACAGACCTCTTGTGGTAACCGTCATCGCCTCTGATGAGAACTTTAAAAACCTGGAACAGATCAGGCTGGATAACTTGAAAAGAACGGGCTTTGAACAAGGTACCCCAACAACAGATATAGCTATCGTGTGGCTAAGCTATAATGTGCACGGAAATGAAGCCAACTCTACAGAAGCATCGATGAAAACTTTGTACGACTTGGCCAATCCAGCCAATAGCAAAACACAAGAATGGCTGAAAAATACTGTTGTGATGATTGACCCTTGTATCAATCCTGACGGCCGCGATCGTTATGCGAATTTTTATAATCAATATGGAAATTATCCTGCTGACCCAAGCCCGGATGCCAAAGAACATCGTGAGCCCTGGCCTGGGGGAAGAGCCAACCATTATTTATTTGACCTGAACAGAGACTGGGCATGGCAGTCACAAACCGAATCGCAGGCCAGAATAAAATTATACAACCAATGGATGCCGCAAGTGCATGTCGACTTCCATGAAATGGGATACAACACACCTTACTTTTTCGCCCCAGCTGCTGAGCCGTTGCATGAAGTGATTTCCAAATGGCAACGTGAGTTTCTCAATATGGTAGGTAGAAACAATGCCAAACACTTCGATGAAAATGGCTGGTTGTACTTTACCAAAGAGCGTTATGATCTTTTCTATCCTAGTTACGGAGATACTTACCCTACTTATAGTGGAGCCATTGGAATGACTTATGAACAAGGCGGTGGTGGTTTTGGTGGGCTAACGATTACCACAAAAGAAGGAGATCCGCTTACCCTCAAAGACAGACTGACTCATCATTATACTAATGGGCTTTCAACTGTTGAAGTGACATCACAAAATGCCGCTAAAGTCACCGCAGAATTTGAAAAGTACTTCAAAGAAAATCTTACCAACCCTGCTTCTCCTTACAAGACTTTTGTAATCAAGGCTGAAAACAATGCTGATAAACTAAATCGGCTTGCGGCATGGATGGATACCCATCGTATCCAGTACGGACACCCTGCATCTGGAAAATCCACTAAAGGATTTAACTTCAAAACACAATCCAATAGCAGTGCTACTGTTAACACCAACGATATTGTGATTAACATTTACCAACCAAAGGGAAGGTTTGTTACTACTTTGTTTGAACCACAATCCAACCTTAGTGATTCTATTACCTATGATATCACTGCATGGAATCTGATGTACGCTTATGGTTTGGATGGTTACGCGTTAAATGAACGCATCAACGTGGCAAAACCCTACGAGCAGCAAAAAACACAAAATGCGAATTTGCCCGCCAAGCCCTACGCCTACATTTTCAAATATCAAAGCATGGACGATGTAAAGTTTCTGGCCGCCATGTTGAAAAATGATTTCAAAGTCCGTTCTGCCGAAAAAGCATTTACTGTAGGAGGAAATAGTTTTGACAGAGGCACATTGATTGTGACACGCAGAAATAATGAATCCATTGCCGATTTTGATAATGCCTTGCAGAACCTTGCCAAAGCAATGAATAGAAAAATCTACACTACTACCACCGGATTTGTAGACAGTGGCAAAGACATAGGCTCAGCTGATGTGAAATATTTAAAGGCTCCTAAAGTAGCATTGCTTGGAGGAGAGCAAACCTCCTCTCTTGGATTTGGAGAAGTATGGCACTTTTTTGAAAGACAGCTCATGTACCCGGTAACTGTAATCGGTACAGATTACTTTAAATCTGTTTCACTGGAAAAATATGATGTGCTCATTATTCCTCCCGGACGATACAGTCTGTTTGATGATGAGTTACTTGGAAAACTTGGAAAGTGGGTTGGTGATGGAGGAAGGCTTATTGTGACCGCTCAAGCATTGAATTCCTTTAGTGACAAGAAAGGATTCGCATTGAAAGAATATGCCAGTGAAGATGCAAGGAAGACAGCTGAAAAAGCCAGAGCCCAAATAGCTAATGACAATGTGCTCGTTCCCTACGATGAAGCTGAACGTAAGGGACTTGAAAGTGCCATCTTTGGCGCCATCTATAAAGTAAATTTAGATAGCTCCCACCCGCTGTCATTTGGTCTCGGTGATTATTATTACAGCTTGCGAACAACCCCAATGCGATTTGATTATATGCAAGACGCCTGGAACGTAGGTACCTTAAGAGGCAACGTAAAACCCTTAATGGGATTTGCAGGATATAAAGCCAACCCTACGCTCAGCAACACTGTGGTATTTGGTGTGGAGGACAAAGGCAGGGGTCAGGTTGTCTACCTGGTAGACAACCCCATGTTCCGTTCATTCTGGGAAAACGGTAAAATGCTGTTTTCAAATGCTGTTTTCGTTGTAGGCGGGATGTAACTGAAGAATTTTAAAAAGCCCATTTTTAGCCCAAAAAAGCCGTTTCAGACTTAATAAGGTAAAATTTTAAAATTATTTTATCTGTTGTTTGAACTATTTGCACCCAAAATACGTGTTTAAACAACTAAATGTAAAAAATACAAAATTTATGAAAACGGTATCAATAATGATGGCTGCAATTACAGCCTCTCTTTTAATGTCCTTCTCCACTCCGGAAGAAAAACTGAGTGTTGACACAGGGGCCAGCGAATTGAAATGGACAGGCTATCACCTGGCCAAGTCGTACTCTCACTGGGGGCATATCAATTTAAAATCAGGAAATGTTTCCACAGACGGAAGCAAAATAACAGGAGGTGAATTCGTGATTGACATGAATACGATTTCTAACAAAGACCTGGAGAAGAAGGAGGATAATTCGAAGTTGGTGGGTCATCTTAAATCAGATGATTTCTTTGGCGTTCAAAAATACCCTGAAGCCAAGTTGGTGATCAAGAAAACGGAAAAGCAATCAGGAAACATCTATAAAACTACTGCTGACTTAACCATCAGAGGCATTACAAAAGAGATCACCTTCGATACACAGATCAACTCAATAAGTAAAAGTGCGTTGGATGCATCGGCTAAGTTCAGGGTGAAAAGAACCGATTTCGAAGTAATGTATGGATGGTCTATTGAAAATGCGATGCTGGATGGTGAATTTGATATAGAAGTAAAATTAGTGGCTAAGAAATAATTAGTCCTTCAAAAAAACCTAGGCGATCAGGGAACTGGTCGCCTTTTTTATTAAATCTCCAGCACCACCTTCATGCAATTATCCTTTTTATTGGCAAAGATGTCATAACCGGCAACACCTTCGCTTATCGGCATACGATGGGTAAGAATGGAGGTAAGATTATACTTCTTTTGCTGAACCATTGGAATGAGTTGATCCATGAAGTGCCTTGCAGGACACCTGCCGACTTTAAAAGTAACATTCTTGTTGTAAGCATCCACGGGTGAAAAGGCGAGGTGCTGATCATTACAAACACCCACAGTAGAAATTATCCCTCCCGGTCGAAGAATATCATACGCCAGCCTTGCAGCATTGCCATTACCTACCACTTCCATCACAGCGTCCGCACCACGACCCTGATTGTGTTCTTTGATTACTTCCAGAGGATTCTGTTTTGCAAAATTGATTGGAATAGCGCCAAAGCTTTCCGCCATTTGTAATCGCTCTTCTACAGAATCGATCGCAAATACCTTGGTTGCACCGTATTCTTTGGCTCCTACTATCGTCATCATACCTACAGGGCCACAACCAACTACTGCTTGCACACCTTTCGGATTGATTTCAGCCTGATGCGCACAATAAAATCCTGTGGAGAGAATATCTCCCAAAAGCAACCCCTCTTCCAGTGAAACACCCTCAGGTATCTTTTCTAAAGTAGCCTCCGCCATAGGTACTCTTACAAATTCAGCCTGGCCGCCATGCAAACCATGCCCATTCTCTACCCATCCAAACAGTTGCCCTTTTTCGCATCTGCAAGTCAAACCGATCTTACAATAAAAGCACTGCCCACAGTTAGTTGTAAACGGACTCATCACCCTGTCACCAACATGAAACTTTTTTACGTCCCTGCCCGCCTCCACTACTTCTCCTACAAATTCATGTCCCATCGCTGTTCCATAGTCCAATCCTTTCTCATGCTCGTAATAAACGTGCAGATCAGAACCGCAAATACAGGTGAGCTTAACCTTCACAATCACATCGTGGGGTTGAAGTATCTGTGGATCCGCTATAGATTCAAATACGATTTTTTCCTTGCCGTGAAAAGTAAGTGCTTTCATGATGGAGTGTTTGGTCTGTTAATGTATTGCAATCTTCTCATACAATCAACCAAGCTCCTCATCGTTAATCATTTTATGGATCAATTGGATTCACTTACTTTTGCGCCATGCGAATTGTATTGACTCTTCTGGCTATCGGTATATTTCTATCAGGATGTAAAAATAATGCTGAAGAAAAGTGTGCTTTTATTCCAGACACGTCCAACAATAAAGTGGTTGTTGAGGTAGAGCAATTACAAGATTCGGTCACATCCTTTTCTACTAAAAAGGAATTAGTAGACTTTTTCTCCAATCACACTCAGTTGCGGGATGTTTTCTTCAACCGCACAGCCTATCCCGATGATTCTGTTTTTATCAATGAGCTTTACAGCAGGTTTAACAATCCCTATTTCGATTCTTTGCTGATAGATACCCATCAGGTTTTTGGTGATTTAAGCGAGTTGAAAAATGAACTCAATGAAGCTTTTACAAACCTTAAATATTACTATCCCAACTTTGAGCCGCCAAAGGTAAAGACGGTAATTACAGGCCTTGAAAGTGATATATACGTATCCGATTCGCTCATTATTATCGGATTAGATTATTATCTGGGGCCCGGAGCGCGATACAAACCCAACATGTATGATTATATGTTGAGGAGGTATCAAAAAAATTTCATTGTCCCCTCAATTATGCTGCTTTATGGAATAGATGATCAATTCAACAAAACCAATTTAGAAGACCGTACCGTTTTGGCCGATATGATCAGCTACGGTAAGACCTATTATTTTGCGAAACAAATGTTGCCCTGTGTACCTGAAAGCGTTTTTATCGGCTACACTCAGGAAGAGTTGGAAGGCTCACGATCCAACAGTGATTTAATTTGGAAGCGACTGGTGGAAGATGAGGTTTTTTATTCAACCAGTCATCTGATAAAACAGAAGTACGTAGCAGAAAGACCTAAGACATTGGAGGTGGGCGAAAAGTGCCCGGGAAGAATTGCCACCTGGGTAGGTTGGGAGGTCGTGAAAAAATACATGGATCAAAATGAAAGTGTAACGCTACCTCAACTCATGGAGAATCCGAGTGCCGCTGTCATTTTTAAAGAGTCGAAGTACAGACCCTTATAAATGAATCGATTTAAGCGTTAACTGCCTCTTTAATTATTTTAGAAAAGTCTTTCGATAACTCTTCTCTGGAGTACTTTCTTTCCGCCAACGACCTGGCATTGAACTGATGGTTCTCGAGCAACAACTTGTCATTCAAAAAAGGCTTCAACTTCTTTATTAAATCTACAGGTTGATACGGATCGGCATAGATGCCACAGTTGTTTTCTTCAATTTCCTTTTTAATCCATCCGCCAAAATTGATAACAACTAATTTTCCGGCTGCCAGGGCGTCAAAAAATTTATTGGGAGAGCCTGTCTCTAGGATAGGCACTGGCATGTAACTGATTAATGCTGCATCTGTAACATTCAATACTTCGTTCACTCCTTCACGATTGGTAAAGTCAAGAAGCGTCAAGTTCTCCAACTCCAGCTTTTTAATTTCTTCCAATAGGTACTTTTTCAAAGCGCCTTCACCGCAAACTATAAATTGAATGGGCAGCCCTGCTTTTCGTGAAGTTCTTGCACACTCCACCACATAATCAAGGCCGTTGGCCACTCCTATTGCTCCAATATAGGAGACAACAAATTTGCTCCGCACGTTATACTTTTCTTCCAGCGCAGCATTCTTTCCTGTTTTTGTAAAGAATTCCGTATCCGCCATATTGGGAATCATATCAATTTTCTTCCCTGGAATTTTCTGCTCAATGGCTGATTGAATGGCAGGCGACAACGCTACAATGGATCTTGCTTCCCTGTAAGTATTATACTCTAGCTTGTAAAGTAGCTTCTTAAAAAAATAGTTATTCACAAATCCCATTTGCACCGGGGCATCCGGCCATAAGTCACCAACTTCAAAAATGTAAGGAATTTTGTAGCGTTTTTTAATCCATCTCGCTGCCAACCCAACCGTGAGGGGTACAGATATGGCGTAGCATAGCTTTGCATCCTTGAATTGCGCAGCCTGCTTCACCGACTTGAAAACAAACCGTAAGAAGGAGATGCTTCTCTTAAAAAACCCAAAGCTGTTATTATATGGAACCGAGAGGTAGTGCACTTCAATTCCGTCAACATTCTCCTTTTTGTAGGGTTGGTCATGGCCTGTAATTACCACCACCTCCATTCCACTATTTGCCAGTGCTTTTGCCAGATAATAAGACCGGATGGCTCCACCGCCTGTCGGAGTTTTAAAATGTTGATGCAGCATCAGGACTTTCACGTTGCAAAGAAAGTGCAATTGTCGGCATGGACTCAAAAAATCATACAAACCTTCCGTTTTTTTTATTTCTTCAGAGCCATAAGAAGATCAATTTTTTCTGCTAATTTTCAGTCTTTATCATTAACGCCTCTGCAATTACATTCTAAATTCTTATCGCCTGGAAGGGTCTGAGTTTTACATCAGGACTTAATGTCCATTCATAACTATTTGTAAAACTTATTATCTAACCAATGATTAAAACTGAAAGACTCGGGCTTATAGCCCTGGAGCATGAACACTTATTGCTTTATAAAAATGACGTGGCCACTTTGGCACAAACCTTAAATTTAAACTACCAGCCAAGCCAAAATGATCCGGCTACAGAAGCAGATCATACAGAAGCTTTGGAATTCTGGATCAGCAATACTGCACTACACCGCACTCACTTTGAGTGGTATACCAATTGGCTAATTATACTATTGGAAAGGAAAATTACTATTGGGGGAATTGGTTTTGCTGGTATGCCTGATGCAGAGGGTAAAACGATGGTAGGTTATGGGCTTGATGTGCGATATCACGGTAAGGGGTTTGCCACTGAAGCTTTGCTGGCATTGTGCAAATGGGGCTTTAGTCATCCCAATTTGCTCAGCATTATTGCCGATACGCCAGCACAGCACATGGCATCTCAGAAAGTGCTCATCAAAAGTGGATTTTGCGAAACCGGCAGAAGCACGGACATCATACACTGGCAAAAAGTGAGGTAATTGGTCACACGTCTCCGGAGCAAAAATTGCAATTGCTAAGGCTCTGGAGACGTTTTATTAGTGCTTCTCCTGAAGTCCTCTGGCGTAATTAAGAATACTGTTAATGGTTCTTTCAGAAGGTTCCATCCTGACAGTATCCAATTGCTTTTTCGTTGTAACCAACTCTTTGTATTGCTTTTGCAATTCAGAGTCGCAGATCAAAGCTCTATCAATCTCCCGTGTCTCCTTCTCCGTAGTCTCGTGGTAGATATACCTGATCAGATCGTCTTGGGTAAAGGTTTGGGTCATAGGCAATATTATTTTTTGTCATTTTCTTTCTCAGATTGATAAGGGCATAACGCATACGCCCCAGTGCGGTGTTGATGCTGACATTGGTACGCTCAGCAATTTCCTGAAAACTCATTTGCAGATAGTGTCTCATGATGAGCACCTGCTTTTGTTCCACCGGAAGCTCCTTGATAAAATTCCGTAACCGGGTCTTATTGTCCTTCATCAATTGGGTGGATTCAAAAGACTCCTCAGCAAACTCCATGGTATCAAACAAGCGACTTCCCTCCTCCAATACAATTTCGGGGTGCCTCTTATTTTTTCTAAAATGATCAATACCAAGGTTGTGGGCAATTCTGCTAATCCACGGCAGAAATTTACCTTCTTCATTGTACCGACCTCCCTTAATGGTGTTTATGGCCTTAATAAAGGTTTCCTGAAGCAAGTCTTCAGCCACGTAACGATCCTTTACAATTAAGTAAATGGACGTATAAATTCGCGATTTGTGTCTTAGAAGCAGCATTTCGAACGCGTCTTCATTACCATTTTGATAAAGCGTTACCAGGTCCTGGTCGCTCACTCTTCTGTCTATCATTCTGTCTCACTTTTAGGTAACGTAGAAGTCTTGCTCGATAGTGTGTGGGTTAGGTTTATTAATTTTTGAAATGAAAAGGTAAAAATATTCTGTGGGGCTGCAAAAAAAATCAAGAAAATATTGCCTGTTAAAGAAATTCTTATGCTATTTGAGGCCGATTTTTTTGATATATACAACTACATGGGTGATAGTAAAAAAAGAGTAATTAAAAGTTTAGAGACCCTCTCTGAAGAATTGAAGGAGTTGATCAAAAAACAACATCCTAATGGCTTTGAGAGCAGCATCTCTCGCATCATGAATGCCAAAAAGGAGCCTATCTTCGTTTTTCCGCTTGAAACGGAAGATTCTCTTTATCTGGTAAAAGTACCAGCAACAAAAAACAGCTCGGGAGGCTATGATGTAGATTCCGGAGAACAGGATGACGATGATGACGATGGGTTTGATAACGACAGCTACAGTAAAGGCGGAGACTTCGATGATGATGATGGCGCGAAGGATCCAAGCTACGATCCGGATTTCGACAACTAGCTAACTCATCCCAACCAACTTAAACAACACCATTTTACACTTGTTAAAATGGTGTTTGTTTTTTAGGGCCTCATTGCCCACTAATTCTTTATTTTTGCAGGCTCATGACCAAAGTCGCTCAATTTTCTGAATCCCAACTTGACCAATTAGATCCAAGGGAATATATCATCATCAAAAGAGCGAGAGTCAACAACCTCAAGAGCCTGAGTGTAGCTATTCCCAGAAACAAGCTTGTCGTAATCACCGGACTATCCGGTTCTGGAAAATCTTCCCTGGCCTTCGACACTTTATTTGCGGAAGGCCAGCGGATGTATGTGGAGAGCTTAAGCTCTTATGCCCGGCAGTTTTTGGGTAGAATGGAGAAACCGGATGTAGACTACATCAGAGGGGTGTCTCCTGCCATTGCCATCGAACAAAAAGTAAATACCCGCAACCCAAGATCTACAGTTGGAACAACAACTGAAATTTATGACTACTTCAAGTTACTGTTTGCCAGAATTGGCAAGACTTACTCCCCTGTAAGTGGTGAACTTGTAAAAAGAGATACCGTATCATCAGTACTGGATGCCATTCACAAGTTTAAAGATGGCACCAAAATTATGATCGCCTGCCCGTTGAAGATCGCACGGGGTAGAAAATTAGTAGATGAGCTTAACCTTCTGCTAAGCAAAGGCTTCACCCGCGTTTTGGTAGATGGAGAAGGTCAGTTTATTGAAGAAATTCTTGAGGCCAAGAAAAAACCCAAAAAGACCTCTGTATTTGAGATACTGATAGACCGGGCCGTTACAAAAGCAGATGACGAAGACCTGAGTTTCAGGCTTTCCGATTCAGTTCAGACTGCATTCTTTGAAGGTCATGGAGATTGCGCGGTTTATGCCGAAGGAAAGGACACGCTACATTTTTCGGATCGATTTGAACTGGATGGCATTTCGTTTACTGAACCATCGGCCAATCTTTTCAGTTTCAATAATCCTTACGGAGCCTGCCGGACATGTGAGGGTTTTGGAAAAGTATTGGGTATTGATGAAGACCTCGTTATCCCGGATAAAAGTCTTTCTGTATTTGAAGGAGCTGTAGCACCATGGAGAAGCCCGACCATGAGTAAATGGCAAAAACCCCTCATTAAAAATGGAATAAAATTCGATTTCCCCATTCACCGCAGCTACTCAGACCTCACCGAAAAAGAACGAGAAGTGCTATGGAGTGGTAATGAATACTTCGAAGGGATCGATCAGTTCTTTAAATACCTGGGATCAAAAATGCATAAGATTCAATATCGGGTAATGCTTTCCAGGTATAGGGGCCGCACTACTTGTCCTGACTGCCGCGGAACACGGTTGAGAAAGGATGCATCTTATGTAAAAATCAACGGCACTTCCATCACTGACCTGGTACTCATGCCACTGGAAGAGTTGGCGGTATTTTTTGACCAAATTGAATTGTCTGCATACGACAAAAAAGTTTCCGATCGCATTCTAAAAGAAATTCGGTCGCGTGTAGACTACATGGTAAAGGTGGGTTTAGGTTATCTCACCCTCAACAGACTCACCTCCACACTTTCCGGTGGAGAATTTCAGCGCATCAAACTGGCTACAGCTCTGGGTAGTGCTTTGGTCGGCTCTATGTATATCATGGATGAACCCAGTATAGGTTTGCACCCAAGAGATACGGCTCGCATGATTGAAGTTTTAAAATCATTGCGTGACCTTGGCAACACGGTGATAGTGGTGGAGCACGAAGAAGAGATTATGAGAGCTGCTGATCAGATCATTGACATTGGTCCAGATGCCGGGGCTCACGGTGGCGAGTTGGTTTACCAGGGTACGCTTAAAGATCTTAACGGCAAAATCCAATCTCACACCACCAATTACCTGAGCAAGAAGGAAGAAATCAAAGTTCCTGCAAAAAGACGGAAATGGAAAGATGCCATCGTTATATCGGGAGCAAGAGAAAACAATTTAAAAAACCTAACAGTTGAATTTCCGCTTGGCGTACTTACCGTAATAACAGGAGTGAGCGGTAGTGGAAAATCTACGTTGATAAAGAAAATTTTATACCCAGCCATCGGGCGGGTGAATGGATCGGTTGCGGATACTCCAGGTAAGTACGACAAACTGGAAGGAGACATCGCGAGAATTTCTCAGGTGGAGTTTGTGGATCAGAATCCAATTGGTAAATCATCCCGCTCAAACCCTATCAGTTATGTAAAAGCCTACGATGCCATTCGACAGCTTTTCGCTGATCAGCCTTTGAGCAAACAGCGCGGGTACAAACCTTCTCATTACTCTTTCAATGTGGAAGGGGGCCGATGTGAAACATGCTCAGGAGAAGGAGAAACTAAAGTAGAGATGCAGTTTATGGCTGACATCTTTTTGAAATGCGAAAGCTGCCATGGCAAGCGTTTCAAACAAGAAGTGCTGGAAGTAGAGTATGAAGGCAAAAACATAGCTGACATTCTGGACATGACAGTAGAGGATGCCATGACATTCTTTAAAGACAAAAAGCCGGTATATGATAAGGTGCTTCCTCTCTATGAGGTAGGCCTTGGGTATGTGAAGCTTGGCCAAAGTTCAAACTCTTTAAGTGGTGGTGAGGCACAACGTGTGAAGCTGGCTTCATTCCTGGGAAAGAAAAGCTCAGACAGCAAAGACCATATCCTCTTTATATTTGATGAACCAACAACAGGTCTTCACTTTCACGACATCAGCAAATTGCTGAAAGCGATAAACGCACTTGTAGACGAAGGTCATACCGTTATTGTCATAGAACACAACCTGGAAGTAATCAAATGTGCAGATTGGATTATCGACTTAGGTCCTGAAGGCGGTGAAAAGAAAGGAGGAAATTTACTCTTTGCAGGAACCCCGGAAGACATGGTGAAAAAGGCAAAGGGATACACTGCCGGCTTTCTCAAAGAGAAATTATAATATCTACTTTTTTATTTCTTCTTTTTCTTGCCAGCCACTGGCCCTGTTGTTCCAAATGTCGTGATACATTTTCCAGTTACCTTCTTCGTCTTTCTTCCAAATGATTAAATACTTACCCGAAGACAGAGGCCGCTCTTTTCCATTGTACATAGCTTTCGAATACCAGTAGCCATTGTCAAATGCGAGATTACCGATAACTTCTATTTGATCAGCAACTGATCTATGAAATACCTGATGGTAGGAAGTATCCCTTGACCAAAATTTATAGATGGCTTCACGACCGTAGATCATATCCTGTCCGGGAGACATGAGTACGGCATCATCGGTATAGATATCCGCCATGGTTTGATAGTCGCCTTCAACATAGCTGGCGGAAAACTTAGCGGCCACTTTCTTGATGCTGTTTTCTTCTTGTTCTTGTGAATAAACATTCTGTTCAAGAAACAGTATTAACACGACAATTAATAAATGCTTTAAAGTCATATTTGTTGAACGTTTTTTGGCTGGAATCACCACAATTAACGAAAATGAACTGTAAATGATTTGCAATCCCGGCAGTTCCACTAAATTGGTACCGTTTTAATAAAAAAAGCACCCTAAAACATAATAGTTATGGCTCCAAACCAGATTCTTGAAAACGTGAAAAAGAGAAACCCCAACGAGCCAGAATTTATTCAGGCTGCGCAGGAGGTAATAGAATCCCTAACCCCCGTTTTGGATAAGAACCCGGAGCTGGTAAGGTTGAAAATTTTGGAACGCACATTGGAGCCCGAGCGATTAATTTCATTTCGCATTACATGGTTGGATGATAAGGGTGAAGTACAAATCAACAGGGGTTATCGTGTGCAGATGAATAGCGCTATTGGCCCCTACAAGGGAGGGATTCGTTTTCACCCTTCTGTTACGCCAAGTGTTTTGAAATTCTTGGCCTATGAACAAATTTTCAAAAATGCACTAACTGGTATCCCTATGGGGGGAGGAAAAGGAGGTTCTGATTTCGATCCCAAAGGAAAAAGTGAAAACGAAATCATGAAATTCTGCCAGGCCTTTATGGGAGAGCTGGCAAGACACATTGATCATCGAACAGATGTTCCTGCAGGAGACATTGGCGTAGGAGGTCGGGAGATCGGTTATATGTTTGGTGCCTATAAGAAGATTAAAAATGAATTTACCGGAGTTCTTACCGGCAAAGGAATTGGATGGGGAGGAAGCTTGATCAGAACAGAAGCAACAGGGTATGGGTTGATCTATTTTGCGGAAAACATGCTGCAAAATGTAGGCGACTCATTAAAAGGAAAAACCTGTTTGGTCTCCGGGTCTGGAAACGTGGCCCAATATGCCATAGAAAAAATCAATCAAATGGGAGGCAAGGCCGTCACAGCGTCCGACTCCAGTGGGTTCATTTATGATGAAGGTGGAATTGCCGGTGACAAACTTGAATTTTTGAAAGACCTTAAGAATAACCGAAGAGGAAGGATAAAAGAATACGCAGATCAATTTAAAGGATCATCTTATCACGAAGCAAATGCCGATGCTGATCACAATGAATTGTGGACCATCAAAGCAGACTGTGCTTTCCCTTGCGCCACACAAAATGAAATTAATGAGCAAGATGCCAATAACATCGTGAAAGGCGGTATTAAATTGTTGGGAGAAGGCGCCAACATGCCCACCACAATTGAAGGAATTAACATCATTATCGACAATGGCGTAATGTACTCACCTGGTAAGGCTTCTAATGCAGGCGGTGTAGCTACCAGCGGTATGGAGATGATGCAAAACTACATGGGCCAAAACTGGACCAGTGAAGAAGTAGACTCCAAGCTTCAGGGCATTATGAAAAACATTCATGACACCTGTTTGGCTGCGGCTAATGAATATGGAAAACCCGGCAATTATATGGTAGGCGCTAATATTGCCGGATTCTTAAAAGTAGCTAATGCCATGAAGGCACAGGGGGTGATTTAGTATTAAAATAATTTAAAAGATATGCCAGCATACGTTATCGTAGATATAGAAATTACTGATCCTAAAGAGTACGAAGAATACAAAAAGCACACTCCCGCCAGTCTTGTTCCTTATGACGGCAAATTTCTTACCCGTGGAGGGGCAGTAGAAAACCTGGAAGGTGATTGGAAGCCTAAAAGGTTAGTCATTGTTGAGTTCCCTTCGATGGAAAAAGCCAAAGCCTGGTGGAACTCCCCGGGTTACGCTCCCGCAAAACTCATCCGCCAACGTGCGTCCAACACACAGATGATTGTGGCCGATGGGATTTAAAGAAGACTCACAATAAAATAGTAAGTCATTACCCCGCTGGCCATCAGTTTCAGCACCGTTCCAAACAGAAACCCTACAAAGGAACCAATGGCTGCTCTAAAAGCCTGATCTGAATCTCTATTTCCCAGCCATTCGCCCAATAAAGCACCAAGAAAAGGTCCGGCTATAATGCCAATAGGCCCAAACCAAAAGCCAGCAACAAGCCCAATGGCGCAGCCCCATAAACCATATTTTGTGCCTCCAAAACGTTTCGTCCCATAAATCGGAACGAGATAATCCATCACAGTTATGGCAATTACAATAACAGCCCATATAATGAGGAATTTAGTAGTAAATGGTGCCGTCTCCTTGATTTGTAAGAGCAGCAAACCCAAAA
This sequence comes from Cyclobacteriaceae bacterium, assembly GCA_039971015.1. Lineage (GTDB taxonomy): Bacteria > Bacteroidota > Bacteroidia > Cytophagales > Cyclobacteriaceae > ELB16-189. The sequence goes on along the minus strand of JBDVKV010000027.1, from coordinate 149,209 downwards.
AGCTTAAAGGAGGCCCCGGTAAAAACGGAAGCAAACATCCGATAATTCCCGCCAGCATAAGCATGCCACCAAACACTGTCCAAACTATATCCATCTAAACAAGATAACATCTTTCACAGGAATTCAGTAGTTTCCGAAATGAAGTTACATGTATCAATTATCTCTCTATTATTCATAGCATGCTGTAGCGGATGCAACAACAATAATGAATCTGACTATCGCAGTGCGATACAAAAAAGCAAGCAACTCCTTGATTCAATACGGATAGCCCAACAGATACCAGGCATTGATGCTGCCGTTGCCATTGATGGTCACATCGTTTGGTCCGAAGGCTTTGGATATGCTGATCTCGAACATGAGGTAAAAGTAATTCCGGGAGTCACAAAATTTAGAATTGGCAGCGTATCCAAACCACTCACATCAGCAGCATTGGGAAAATTAATAGATGCCGGAAAAATTGATCTGGATGAATCTATCTATACCTACCTTCCGGAATTTCCTGAAAAAAAATACCCTATCACTGTAAAAGAAATTTCCGGTCACATCGCGGGAATAAGGCACTATCGTGGTTCGGAATTTATCATGAATGAGAGATTTAATTCAGTTTCTTCAAGCTTGTCCATTTTTAAAGATGACACTTTACTCTTTGAGCCAGGAACTGATTATAGCTATTCCAGTTATGGTTTCAATTTGTTAAGCGCTGTTATAGAAAAGGCGAGTGATGAACCATTCTTACCCTTCATACAGCGAGAGGTTTTCTCTGCCCTTGATATGAGCAGCACTTGCCCAGACTTCAATGATAGCATTATTGATAATCGTACTTCCTTCTACGAACTGAATAATAACAAAAGCCTTGTAAACGCCCCAACGGTTGACAATAGCTACAAATGGGCAGGGGGAGGATTTTTATCAACCACTACTGACCTTGTCAAATTCGGTGAAGCGCATATGTCTGAAGGTTTTCTATCTGCCTCCACACTCAGGGAGTTTACAACATCACAAGTTTTGGATAACGGAGACAGCACTTCTTACGGAGTGGGCTGGAGAACCATTCAACATAACGGACTACGCGGATATGGACATACTGGCGGGTCAGTGGGGGGCATAACTGCATTTAGAATTTACCCGAAAGAAAATTTGATATTGGTGCTTCTCTCTAATTCATCAGACACAAAGTATGGAGAAGCTGGAAATAAAATTGTCAATTGGTTTCTATCCTCCTCAATAGACTAATTGCTTTTCATCAGACTTAATAAATGTCAATTAAAAGTAAATACAACCGAGGCTGGCACTTCTTGCAAATCCCCGGGCCCAGCAATACTCCCGAGAGGGTGCTGCGTGCCATGGGTAAACCCACGCTCGATCATCGTGGTCCTGAGTTCGGAATATTAAGTAAACGAATTCTCGATGGCCTAAAAAAATTATTTCAAACTGACGGTCATGTAATTATCTATCCCTCTTCAGGCACAGGCGCTTGGGAGGCTGCATTAACCAACTTGTTTTCTCCGGGAGACAAGGTATTGGCCTACGAAACCGGGCACTTTGCCCTGCTGTGGAAAACCCTTGCTGAAAGAATTGGCCTTGAGGTGGAGTGGATTGAAGGAGACTGGAGACATGGAGTGAATGCTCAGGCAATTGAAGACAGATTGAAAAATGATTCACACAAGAAGATCAAAGGTGTAATGATGGTGCACAACGAGACTTCCAGTGGAATTACGAGCGATGTGAAAGCGGTAAGGAATGGCATCGATAATGTACGTCACCCAACTCTTCTTCTTGTGGATGTTGTTTCTTCTCTTGGCACCACGCCTTTCCATCAAAAAGAATGGGGTGTAGATGTAGCCATTTGTGCTTCTCAAAAAGGATTGATGATGCCGCCTGGGTTGGGTTTCAATGCCATCAATGAAAAAGCACGCGAGCAGGCAAAAAACACTAGCAATTACCAATCCTATTGGAAGTGGGAAAAAGTAATTGAAATGAATGCGACAGGCTATTTTCCCTATACTCCTGCTAGCGGTCTTTTCTTTGGTTTGGATGAGTCACTCAATATGATTTTTGAAGAAGGTCTTGATGTCCTCATCCAGCGCCATGGAAGATTAGCCGCTGCATGCAGAGTAGCCAGCGAAGCCTGGGGTCTGGAGAATCAATGTCTTAATCCAAACGAATATTCGGATTCCACAACGGCACTCATTATTCCGGAAGGACATAACGCAGATGAGTTGCGCACACTTATTCTAAAAGAATACAACATGTCTTTAGGTTCCGGCCTTGGACAATTGAAGTCTAAAGTTTTTCGCATTGGCCATTTAGGAGATTTTAATGAATTGATGTTAATGGGCACCCTTGCAGGTGTAGAGATGGGAATGGAGTTGGCTAAAGTACCATTTCAAAGTGGTGGAGTGCAGGCTGCCATGAAATACTTAACTGATCACAAAAGATGAACATGGAGGTATCCACTAATCCAATACTTACATTAATAGCGTTTTTATTGCTTGTGGTTGTTCTCTTTCTATTGATAGCAAAATGGAGGTGGCATGTATTTTTGGCTTTACTTGTTCCTATTATTGTATTCGGTATTATTCCTGGTATTCAGCAAACAAATTTTATAGCCGCATTTGAAGAAGGGTTCGGGAAAACACTAGGAAAAATAGGTGTAGTGATTGTGTTGGGTTCCGTAATTGCTGAAGGGCTTAAACACACGGGTGCCATAAAGGTAATCACACAGTCTCTCATTAACTTTGTCGGACCTAAACGTATACCACTAGCCCTCACTTTCACTGGTTTTGTTTTAGGTATTGCGATCTTCTCCGATATCGCCTATGTCATCCTAAACCCATTGGTACATGCGTCTGCCATTGCTACCAATACAGGTATAGCTGCCATGTCCACTGGTCTGGTGGGCTCTCTTCAGCTCACTCATGCCATAGTGCCTCCCACGCCAGGTCCGTTAGCAGCCGCTGCACTGGTGGGAGCAGATATTGGCAAAACCATTGTCTATGGTGGTGTTTGTTGTTTTTTCGGATCGCTTACCTGCTGGGCATGGGGCAAATGGATCGCTGGTCCACGCATAAAAACCATGGGAAACCCTGAGTTCGCCATGGAAACAAAAAAGGAAATCCCTCCCAACATTGGAATCATCGCCTCTTATGCACCCATTGTAATACCGATTGTATTAATCTCCCTTCACAGTATTGCACAACTTTATTTAGATGAAGGAAATTTCCTTCGGCCGATAATAACTTACTTGGGCTGGCCGGTATGTGCCCTCGCTGTTGGCGTTTGGTTAGCTTATCGCAATGTGTACAGCATTGAAGATAAGAAGAAAGCAAAAAATGAATGGGTAGAAAGTGCTTTACGTGGGTCCGCAATGATTCTGGTTATTACCGGTCTGGGGGGCTCTTTGAGTGAAATTTTAAAAGGGACACCAGTGGTGAGTTACATAGTAGAATTCTTTGTTCACTACAAATTGCCTGCTATTATTCTTCCTTTCATTATTGGTGTAATCGGAAATATGATTACCGGATCGACCACCGTAGGAGTGATAACCGCTGCTTCAATTGTTGCACCTATGCTTTCCAGTTTACAACTATCCCCTGAGGCCGCCATGCTATCGGGAGCGTCAGGTTCTGTGATCATCAAATATGTCAACAGCAGTTATTTTTGGGTATGCACATCGTTAAGTAAACTGAGTGTACATGAAGGAATGCTTGCCTATGGAGGCGCCACTTTAGTAGGAGGGCTCGCGACCTTCTTTGTAGTCTGCGTACTCTGGGTTATAGGGTTGATTTAAAAAGGATGGCGAATCATTCCGCAACTGCAAAAAGAATTCTTCCCCTGATTGTCTTTGCACAATTTGCCTGCACTTCCTTATGGTTTGCCGGAAATGCAGTACTCCCCGAACTGCAACAGGCATTCCATCTATCGGCCAGTTCAATGGGAAATCTCACCTCCTCCGTTCAACTCGGTTTTATTTTAGGAACGCTGGTCTTTGCCCTCCTCTCCATCTCCGACCGTTTCTCTCCTTCTAAAGTGTTTTTCGTATGCGCTATAGCAGGCGCAATAGTTAACTTTTCCAGTACGCTCGTGTCCTCTTCCTCCTCATTGTTTATACTAAGGGGAACCGTTGGGTTTTTTCTTGCTGGCATTTATCCCGTTGGTATGAAAATCTCAGCAGATTATCATGAAAAAGGATTGGGAAAAGCACTGGGGTATTTAGTGGGCGCATTGGTAGTAGGAACTGCCTTACCGCATTTGATTAGGATATTAAGTGCATCACTTAATTGGCATATGGTAATTTATTCCACCTCTGCATTAGCTATTCTTGGTGGATGTATTGTATACCTGTTCGTTCCTGATGGGCCTTTCCGTAAACAAGGAAGCAAATTTGATCTCAGCCTATGCTTTACAATTTTTAAGAAAAAGGAATTTCGATCTGCCGCCTTTGGCTACTTCGGGCATATGTGGGAGTTGTATACGGTATGGGCTTTTATTCCCTTTCTGATCATCCATTACAATACCCAAAACACTAGTCAACTCAATGTGGGTTTATGGTCATTTCTAACCATAGCAAGTGGTGGCGTAGCTTGTGTACTCGGGGGCTATTGGGCTGAAAAAAGAGGAAGTAGTAAAACTGCGTACCTTGCCCTCCTTATATCAGGAGTGTGTTGCATCCTCTCGATTTTTTCATATCAAGTCCCAACACCAATTTTTCTGATATTTCTATTCCTCTGGGGAGCCAGCGTAGTAGCCGACTCACCACAGTTCTCCGCATTGATTGCCCAACATGCTCCCGTTCAGGGGAGAGGTACAGCACTCACCATCGTTAATTCAATTGGTTTTGCCATAACTATACCAAGTCTTCAGATAATGACGGTGTTAGTTGAACGTTTCGATCCAAACATTGTCTTTGCAAGTTTGGCCATAGGCCCATTGCTGGGTCTAATGGCTATGGGCCGTTCAAAAATTATTGAGTAAAGTGGGTGGGGTAAGGAATTTGTGACTCCATCAGCAAGTTAACCCCATCTCGGGTAAGAAGAGTAAGTACGATAATGATGGTTCCCACAATCAAAGCAACACCCAGGTTGTTATTTTTTAATTCAGCAAATTCATCAATTGGTGTGAGGCCCGTATATATAGTAATTCCTACCAAGCTCACTACCACGCCTGCTGTATAGGAGGATGCAATATAAAATGCCCCATAACCGATAAAGGAAAACAAAAGAGCAGCAGTAGAACTTTCTGAAGCAGCCATTATACGAAACAATGAAAGTAACGGCTGAATGACACCACTCACCATAAATCCAACAGCAAAAAGTACACTGGACATAAAGATGCTGTAGGCCAGGTTCTTCTCATGAATATCATATTTTTTACGCCCTATCCACTTTAATATTTTGTAGGTAATTATCATAATGACAATACCTATACTTAATCCGGATAGGATCTCAACGATAGCCAGTAGCGACAGTTTGATATTCATGGTCAAGGGTTATTTTCCAATAAGCAATATTATTCGTATCCGGTGGCAACATGCCGGGTAGCCACCCCGTGTTGGTTGTTTCCCAAAAGTAGAATCGCTTTCCTTTGTGAATGATGTGATCACCCGATGCTGGTAAATCTACTGCAATCATGGCATGTCGGTATTCGTTACTGATCATGATCAAAGAATTATACCCAAAGTGTTTGAGCAGCGCATACAATAACACGGATCTAGTATCACAATCCCCTGTAAGCGTATATAAAAATTCAACGGGAGAAAGTATGCCAAACTTTTCATTACCCCTGCATGGATGATCTGTGCGGTCACATGGTCCAGTCATGACATAGCTGTAGGGAATATCCTGCACAAAAGAAACGATCAACTTGGCAAATTCATTTCTGGTCAATTCATATTGTGTGGCTACTTGTAGAAGGGAGTCTTGCAGAAATAGGATGCCTTCCTTATCTGCAAGATAAAGTTCGTTATAAATGTCTCTCCAATAATTTTCATAAACTCTTTCCCTTGAATAGATTTTGGTTCTTAGTTCTTTTGAATGATCAAAAGCATCGGATGACAATTGATACGAAAGGCAGTACAAGGAATCAAAAGAATATTTATTCCAGGAGCGATAATGAGTCAATTGGACATTGACATGATCAAGGCTATCTGCTCGCGAGTATTCATCACAATAGGCCTGCTCCCAACTGCCATCATACTCAATGGGGCTTGGCAAATTGACAAGACCTATCACCATCGACAGCAGGGTGTAAATCACAAAGAGGATAACTATAACCTTGAGGAAGCGTTTCATTCTTGTCTTGGCTCATTACCAACCCTAAATATAGTTTATTCTTAAATCGGGGTTCTTTAAAAATCAAAATGTGTGTAAAACAATGAAGCCACAACGATTAAGAAGTGGCTCCATTGGAATTTAAAACTGAAATTTTATTTACATCTCCTTCTGTGTTGGCTTTTTCACAACAATCTGAGGCATGTTTTTTAGTTTATCATTGATCTTATCCACATACTCTGTAACAATTTGCTCCAATTGATTGGAAGCATCCTGTGTCTCTCTGTTCAATTCCGTAGACCTGTTCGTTTGTTGTGTTGAAGGTCTTGCCGTGGCACCATCAACGGCATACATCAATGAACGAATTTCTTCCTTCAATCTTGGGCGTTGTCTGTAGTTCATGTTAGGTGGAGGTCTTCTCAAAACATCATCCATATACTCCTCCATCTTTTTAATCGCCTGATCGATCTCTCCGTTCAGGGCTTGATTCGATCCCATTTCCTGATCAGATTTTAATTTTTCTTTTAACTCCTTCAGCTGCCTCACAATAGACTCACTGTTGTTGATCATTTCATGCGTTTCAGAAAGTAAATCATTCAGCCTGCTCATGGCGGCAATCTTCATTTTGTAATCCTGATCGGTAAGCGAAGCGCGCGGATCTGGTTTCACCACAATGGTAGTTTGTAACTCTTGCCCATTTACCTTCAGCTTTGCCGTATAGTTGCCTGGTGCCACCAATGGATTGTAGGCTCCTGAACGCCAGCCACCTGAAGGAGGATTGTTAAGTGCTGTTGCACCTTTGAAACGAAGATCCCAAACGATCCGGTTGATACCAGCTTTAGACAAAGTATCTTTCAACGTACGGATGACCGCACCACTATTATCAGAAATGCTTACTTCTACTGGTCCGGTTGGGTCTTTTTGAACGTAGAAATTAATATAGGCACCAAATTCAGGGTTTTTAGCTGTATAGGTTCTGTCTCCCAGATCTTCCATACGATCCTGATAATGCCAAAGTATAGCATCCCTTACTGGAAATACATGTGCTGCCTTTGAAGTCGCACTGCTCATCTCCTCCAGTGGACGAATGTCATCCAATATCCAGGCGCCACGTCCGTGCGTGCCAACGATCAGGTCACGTTCACGTGCTTGAATTCTCAAATCTCTTACCGAAACAGGTGGCAAGTTCACATTGATCTTCGTCCACGATTTTCCCTTATCCCATGAAGCAAAAATTCCATGCTCCATACCTGCGAATAATAAGTTAGGATTGTGTGGATCCTGACGAACTACTTTCACGTAATCATCTTGTGGTAAACCGGTACTGATATCTGTCCACGACTTACCAAAGTTAGTGGTCATATAAGCGTGAGGGGTAAAGTCATCCGAACGATGGTGATCTACTGCCACAAAGGCCGTACCCGCATCATGTTCTGAAGCGTGGATTTTACCTACCCAGGCAAATGCAGGAAGTCCCTTTACGTTGTTCTTTACATTCGTCCAGTTCTTCCCACCATCTGTTGTCAGCTGAATGTTACCATCATCTGTTCCAGCCCATATTACATCTTTCTGTACAGGCGACTCAGCGATGGTTAGTATCGTGGTATGAAATTCGGCTGCGGTATTGTCCTGATAAATTTCACCTCCTGATGTCGCTTGTTTTGATTTGTCGTTAGTCGTAAGATCAGGGCTAATCTCCTCCCAGCTATATCCTTTATCTCTGCTTCTGAAGATCACATTGCCACCAAGATAAACAGTGTTTGCATCATTTGGAGAAATATGAATAGGAGAATCCCAATTAAAGCGATACTTATGGTTTTCAATGGCATCCCCGGCAGACCCTGTTATTTTAGGATAAGGGTGAATGTTTCTTACGTTGCCCAATTTTGTATCCACATGAAAGATAACTCCACCTTGAAGGTTGGTATAAATCTCGTGCTCACTTCCCGGAATTGGAACGGCATAATAACCATCTCCACCTGCTAGGCCAGTCCAATGCCTTTTCATGATCCCCGCTGAAACCAATGAGTTACTTGGTCCAACCCATGTTCCATTGTCCTGAAGACCTCCATACACATTGTAGGGCACTTTGTCATCCACAAAAATTTGATAGAACTGAGAAAGCTCCACATTATTGATAATATCCCATGTCTCCCCTCCATCATACGAAACCTGGTAGCCTCCATCACTTCCGCTCAACACATGCTTTCCATTTGCAGGATTGATCCAAAGCGATTGATGGTCTCCATGAACATTGCGAGCAATTACTTTGAATGTCCTTCCTCCATCGGTTGACTTACTAAGTCTGCCGGATAGAGTAAACAAGTGATCAGGATTACTGGGATCAACTCGTACATCACTGTAATAAAATGGTCTAAAGTTTAAGTTAGGATCATCATTAACCATTCTCCAGTTACTGCCCCTGTCATCAGATCTGAAAAGTGTTCCACTCAAATCCTTAAACTCAGTGATTAAATAAACTGTATTAGGCTGACTTTGCGCAACAGATAAACCTATTCTTGCCATTGGCTTGTTAGGCAAGCCTTTCATTATTTTTTCCCATGTCTTTCCTCCATCCAAAGATCTGTACACGGCTGTCTTTCCTCCTCCATCATCAAATCTCCATGGCTTTCTGTTGAAAGTCCACATTCCTGCATACAAAACTTTAGGGTTTGAAAGCTCCATGGCAATGTCAGAACAACCCGTTGTTTCATCCAGGTACAATACTTTCTCCCAACTCTTCCCGGCATCATTAGTAAGAAAAACACCACGCTCAGGATTGGAACCCCATTCTTTACCTAAAGCACATACACATGCAACATCAGGATCGTTAGGATCGACAACAATTCGCTTAATGCGCTCTGTTTTATCCAGCCCCAGGTGCTTCCACGTTTTGCCGCCATCGACAGAACGGTAAACACCGTTTCCATATCCAACACTATTTCTTGGATCTCCTTCTCCCGAGCCCAGCCAGACTACATCCGTATTGGAAGGTGCAAGTGCCAGCGCCCCAACAGAAAAAGCACGTTGATCGGTGAATTGTGCTTCGAAGGTCACGCCACCATTTGTGGTTTTAAATACTCCACCATCGGCACCACCAAAATAAAAAGTTGATGGATCACCAGGTACACCCACGATGTCTGTCACACGTCCCCCCATATTGGCAGGGCCAATCGCTCTCCATTGATATTTCTTAATTGCTTGTTCGGTAGGTACATTTTGGGCCGAACTCCCAAAAGGCAACAGCACTATTGCTACTGCTAAAATTCTTAAGTATAATCTATTCATAATCAGGGTTATGTTGAATTAAATTCATACTAGCGAATGACTTCTATAGAACAAACCTCAACTTTATGGTGTGCCCAAATAATTATCTGAAAGGTCAATCATTAAAGAAATTGATAAGTGAACTGTATATTTGATAAATAACATACCAGCGCATGTCACTGAAACAACGATTCTCAGAAAAGGACCTTGAGCGCATTAAAGCGGCTGTAAAAGAAGCTGAAGGTAAAATATCAGGGGAGATTGTTCCTGTATTTGTAGAAAAGAGCGGTTATTACACTATTGCCAATTATCGAGGGGCCATGATCATGGCTGCCATCGCATTTGGCCTGATTGTGATCTTTGATCGCTATATACCTTCTTTATCGGTGTATGATCCCTTGATGATATTTATTTTGGTTGTTACATCAGGAGTACTGGGAGCGATAATCACTCATTACATTTTACCCGTTAAGTTTTGGCTCTTAAGCCAATTTCATTTGGATCAATCTACTCGTAAGAGAGCCGAAAGTGCCTTTCTGGAAGAAGAGATATTCAACACCAGACATCGCACCGGCATTATGATCTTCGTTTCATTTTTTGAGCATGAGGTAATCGTAATGGCAGACCGGGGAATAAGTAAGGTAGTTGATCAGAAAGAATGGGATAAAATTGTATCCAACATTATAACCAACATTCAAAAAGGAAAAGTAACTGAAGGAATGATCACAGCTATCCAAAGATGTGCTGAAGTGTTATTAGAAAATGGATTTACCAGAACAAATGATGATGTGAATGAATTACGCGATGACCTTCGTCTCGAGGATTAATCCAATGACCCGAATTTTTTCTTTTCTCTTTTTAGTAACCCTGCCTTTTGTTGGTCATACACAAAAGGCTGTGCCTGAGCTTTGGAGCATGCGGGTGCATGATGATGCGAAGGTCATGTCTGCAAGCGCTGTTGATCAATTGGAATCTCAACTCAGGGTTTACGAAGATTCAACTTCTAATCAAATTGCAGTTCTCATTGTTTCATCTCTGGAAGGCGATGTACTGGAAGAATATTCGCTAAGAGTAGCAGAGAAATGGAAACTGGGACAAAAAAACAATGACAATGGTGTGTTATTGCTGGTAGCCATTGAAGATCGCAAGATGAGAATTGAAGTGGGGGAAGGATTGGAAGGAGTGCTCACTGATGCATTAAGCAATCGAATAATTAGAAATGAAATGGCCCCCGAATTCAGGAGGGGAGACTATGAAGCTGGAATACAAGCTGGTGTTAATGGAATCATCAAAGCCATTGGAGGAGAATACACTGCCGGTGATACAGACATTAATAGCCTGGATGAAGAACTTAGTGGGTCCGAACTGATTATGGTAGGCTTGTTCATTTATGGTATTCTGGGAATATTTACTTTTATCGGCTTGGTATCAGGCAAGGCCGGTTGGTTCCTTTACTTCTTCCTTATTCCCTTTTGGGCAGTATTTCCAACTTTCGCATTAGGAGGAAGTATTAATATTTTATATGGCTATTTAATTGGCTTTCCCATCGTGAAACTACTTCTGGGCAATACGGCCTGGGGAAAACGAGTTGCCAAAAACATGGAAGCATCTAGTGGCCGCTCCCGCGGTGGCGGATGGAGCGGTGGAGGCGGTTGGTCTTCAGGAGGTGGCGGTGGATTTTCTGGAGGTGGCGGAAGTTTTGGCGGTGGTGGCAGCAGTGGGTCCTGGTAAGCCAAGAGTAATTCGTTTCTAATTGCAATATCTATGGATTAACTCCTATTTTTGGAGCCTTAAAAAAAGTGGTGTCATTCTGCTTTTAACTTATTAATCCAGTTACTCGATGAAACGCGACAAAATCATCTTCGATCTCATTCAAAAAGAAAAAATTCGTCAGCAAGACGGCATTGAACTTATCGCCTCAGAAAACTTTACTTCTCAGCAGGTAATGAAAGCCATGGGCACTGTCCTTACCAACAAATACGCAGAAGGGCTGCCGGGGAAAAGATATTATGGTGGATGCGAAGTGGTAGATGAAATCGAACAACTGGCTATTGACAGAGCAAAAGAATTATTCGCAGCTGAATGGGTAAATGTACAACCTCATTCTGGCGCACAGGCCAATGCCTCCGTTATGTTGGCTTGCTTAAACCCTGACGATAAAATTTTAGGGTTTGACCTTTCCCATGGAGGTCATCTTACCCATGGCTCTCCTGTTAACTTTTCAGGAAAGCTCTATAAGCCAGTATTTTATGGCGTAGAAAAAGAAACAGGCCTGATTGATTTTGACAATGTGATCAAGATCGCCAAAAAAGAGAAACCCAAAATGATCATTTGTGGAGCCTCTGCCTACAGCCGCGATTGGGATTATAAAAAATTGCGCGAAGCTGCTGATGCTGTTGGTGCTATTCTGCTTGCCGACATAGCCCACCCTGCTGGCTTGATTGCTCGTGGTCTACTCAACGACCCGATGGAGCATTGCCATGTAGTGACTACAACAACTCATAAGACATTGCGTGGCCCTCGCGGTGGAATGATTATGATGGGCAAAAATTTTGATAACCCCTGGGGCAAAAAATCGCCTAAAGGTGAGATCAGAAAAATGTCTTCTATCCTTGACTCTGGTGTATTTCCGGGAACTCAGGGAGGACCGCTAGAACACGTCATTGCGGCCAAGGCAATTTCATTTGCGGAAGCACTATCAGATGAATACCTGGATTATGTGGTGCAGGTTTCTAAAAATGCACAGGCTATGGCCACCGAGTTTGTGAACAGAGGATACCATATTATTTCAGGAGGTACCGACAACCACCTGATGTTGATTGACCTTCGCTCTAAAAAGCTCACCGGTAAGCAAGCCGAGGAGGCGTTGGTGCGCGCAGATATTACCATCAATAAAAACATGGTTCCATTCGATACACAATCTCCTTTCGTTACTTCTGGCATGCGCATCGGCACACCGGCCATTACAACAAGGGGCATGAAAGAAAAGGATGTGGTAAAGGTGGTTGACCTCATTGATCAAACACTGGCAAAGCCGGATGATTCAAAACATTTGTCGGCCATGAAAAGGAAAGTGAACCGTTTTGTTCAGAAATTTCCATTATACAGCTAATCAAATTTAAGGAGCGGAGATGAGTGAAGATAAAGAAATGTCATTCCTCGATCATTTAGAGGAATTAAGATGGCACATCGTACGGGCCGTTTCCGCCATCTTTATTTTCATGATAGCCGCATTTGTATTTGGTAAATGGATTTTTGAAAATATTGTTTTCGCTCCCGCGAGAGTTGATTTTGTCACTTTTAAATATTTGTGCAAGGTCGGTCATGCCTTAAACATGGTTGAATCTCTCTGCGTTGAATTCATCCCTTTTAAAATACAAAGTCGACTGATGACCGGGCAGTTTACTATGCACCTTACTGCGGCTTTTGTTATTGGGTTTATTGTTGCCTTTCCCTATGTGTTTTGGGAGTTGTGGAAATTTGTCACTCCAGGCCTTGAAAATACTGAAAGAAAAAATTCACGTTGGGCTGTTACGGCTGTCTCCTTTCTCTTCCTGGTAGGTATTTCCTTCGGTTATTTCATTATGAGCCCACTTGCTGTTTGGTTCCTTTCATCTTATTCCATCAGTGATATGGTTTCCAATGAGTTTGACATCACCTCCTACGTGTCTACTATTACCATGCTCGTTTTTGGAAGTGGTCTCTTGTTTCAAATGCCCGTAGTTGTCTATTTCCTTTCGAAAATAGGAATCGTGACTCCTGCGCTAATGAGACAATACAGAAAGCACGCGTTGGTAGCCATTCTTATTTTAGGCGCCATTATTACACCTCCGGATCCATTGAGCCAGTCATTGATATCGTTGCCCTTGTACTTACTTTACGAAATAAGTATCTTGATTTCTGCAATGGTGGTGAAGAGAAAACTAAAACAAGACGAAGATGACCTTCGTGCAGACCAAGCAGGTGTATGAAACAAAAAATTGCCATAGGGAGTGACCACGCGGGTTACGAAATGAAAGAGGGAATAAAATCGCTCTTGCAAAAAAAAGGATACGAAGTCACCGATTTTGGAACCCATAGCACAGAATCTGCAGACTACCCTGACTTTGCTCATCCTGTGGCTACTGCGGTAGAGAAAGGAGAAAACGAACTAGGCATTCTCATTTGTGGCTCTGCCAATGGTGTCGCTATGGCCGCTAACAAGCATCAGGGAATTCGTGCCGCCATCTGTTGGAATGAGGAGTTGGCATCCCTTGCCCGCCAACATAACAATGCCAATGTCCTTTGCCTTCCGGCAAGATTTATTAAGATGGATTTAGCAGAAAAAATTGTTGATCAGTTTTTTACAATAAGCTTCGAAGGAGGTCGCCACGAGCGCAGGGTGAATAAAATCAGTTGCTGATTTTTCTATAAACCTCACCATCCCTTCTGTACATCATACCAATTGCAGGGACACGCTGAACCACACCTTCCATTAGGTTATTTCTATCCAAAATCAAATCCGGTGGATCTTCTTTAAAACAGGAAGAGATAGTTTCTACATGATCATACTCTGTTAGATCACTAAAGAGGGGTGCCGACAAATCCCAATCCAAAAAATAGCCACCTAAAAAATTGTGTTGATAAACACTCAAGCCCTTTTCCAGCACCATCACACGTCTATCTGTAATCTGATGCTGAAAGGACACCGTTTGAGGAAACAATCCCTCATAATCCACAGCCTTAATTCTTCCCGACCTTGAAAGCATATTAACACTGACAATGCCACCAAGGAATAACCAAAGCATTAATTCTGCCCTCCACTTTCGCCTGATCAGCAATAAATAATGACTTATAAAATAAGCCAATGGCGGAACAAAAATGATGAAACTGGCCGGTGACACCTGACGTGCAACAAAAATTTGTATTAAGGAAAACAACAACCACAGAAACATCACTTGCATCAATTGAGATTGATACTTAGTAAAACGCGCTTCCCTGTTCATCATGAATACGGAGAAAACAAAATAGATCAACGGAACAGCTGCTAAGACAAAAATACCCTTTATACTTATCAGCATCTCTCCTGAAAAGGTAAGATTACTTAAGTAAAAATTACTCCAAAGCCAATTGGTTTCACCATTATAGTAGTAAAGAGTAAATAAAATCACATGAGGCAAAATAAATCCGAACACCATTAAACCAATTTTCCTGAATCCTGCCCTGGTAAAAGTAATGAGGATGAATACGGTCAGTAGCAAAAACACCCAATAGGAAAACACGAGAAAGGTAGACAGCCCCAGGTACACACCCAGTTTCAAAATTATCTCGTCCCGTTGTATCTTAAATTCAATTTCATGGAAAAGCTGATTGAGGGCAAAAAGTAAAACCGTGGAAGCTAATAGTTCGGCAGAAAAACTCATCAAATCAAAAGAGAAGAAACAAAGCAAGGCAAAAATCAATGATGGCAAATAGGTGTTCTCTGCATAGGCCTTATTGTTGATCAGCAATATGGCAAAGTAACTCGCCTGAAAAATAATAATGAGTATGGCTATAATGTGACCGGCCAACAGGGATCTCCCGAATACGAAATGCATGATGCCAAATAATGCACTGGCCAATGGTGGAGTATCATCAAATACTTGCACGTACATCAATTTCCCCTCTGCAATGGCCTCGCCCAATACCAGGTTCTTGAGCTCATGCAGCATTACCCCAACGGGCATGATAAGAAAGGGTAAGCTTATTAATGTGATTATAATAAGTAATCCAAGCAGGCGATAAGGGTCATTGATCCGAAAGAAGCGGAGCAGCACAGGCAGTTTTGTTTAGAATCCGCAATTAACCCAAAAAATGCATTAGAAATGCATTTTTTGCCCGAAGGGTTGTTACACCAGACCAATTTTTATTCTCCTAACTCATCGCCCTCCACTTTTGCTTATCTTTGCAAGATGAGTGGAACCGTGAGACAACAGAAATACTGCAGGCTTATTCAAAAAGAAATAAGCGACATTTTTCAGCGCGACAGAAAGGGTATTCTCAACAACGAAATGATTACCATCGCAGAGGTAAAAATGAGCCCCGACCTTAGTGTGGCAAAGATTTATATCAGTATGATGCTTGCTAAAAGCAAGGAGGCCACTTTGGACCGACTGAATAACCGCAAAAGTGAGATCCGAAAGGAGTTAGGGAGCAAGATCGGCAAGCAGGTGCGTATAATCCCAGAGCTGATTTTTTTAATTGACGAGGTAGAAGAAAATGCGTTTAAAATTGATTCTTTGATCAGCAGCCTGAATATCCCACCCGCTGATGATGAGAACAAAGACAGTTAAAAAGAATCCTACTCTGTGAATCTCTCTTTGTTTATCGCCAAGCGTTATTTTTTTTCCAAGCGAAAACAAAACTTCATTAATATCATTTCTATCCTTTCAATGGTTGGGGTTGCTTTTTCAACAGCCGCACTCATCATTGTACTTTCTGTATTTAATGGATTGGAGGGATTATTAAGATCACTTTATGTTTCGTTCGATCCAGAGCTTAAAATTGAAGCTGCGGAAGGAAAGTCTTTTGAAATAAATGATGAGCTCCTTTCCCAAATCAATGCCATAGAGGGCGTAGATGTTGTCACCGAGGTGATTGAGGACTACGCTTACATTCGCTACCGCGATGCCGATGTAGTGGCCACTATCAAAGGAGTGAGTGATAGCTTTATTGATCAACATCGTCTTGATGACCGCATTGTACAGGGCGAACTAAAACTAAAACAAGACGGAGTGGACTTTGCCATTTTAGGGCGGGGCATTCAGTATGCACTTTCTGTAGCTGTTGAGGATGAAATGCATGCGCTGCAAGTCTTTTACATTAAGGACCTAAAACGAAACTCTTTGGATCCGTCACAAATGTATTCCCGCAAAAGCATAAGACCCGGTGGTGTTTTTTCTATTGAAAAAAACTACGATGAAAATTATATTTTCCTTCCTCTGGATTTTGTAGTAGATCTATTGGATTATGAAAACAAGCGCACCGCATTGGAAATCAAAACTGACGCTGGTGTTAACCTCAATAACCTAAAGCAAGAAGTGTCAGCCATAATAGGTGACTCCTTTGTAGTGCTGACAAATGAGGAGCAGCAAAAAGACCTTTACAGACTTTTAAAAATTGAAAAACTTTTTACGTTCCTCGCTTTGTCACTTTTAATAACTGTTGGCTCCATTAACATTTTCTTCTCTTTAATGATGCTTGCCATTGACAAAAAGAAAGACATCAGTATACTCTCAGCAATAGGTGCCGATCAAAAATTAATCCGGAGGGTTTTCTTTTCTGAGGGAGCCATTATTTCTTTTATCGGTGCAGGATCAGGACTGTTAATTGGTGGATTGATCTGCTGGGCACAAGATCAGTTTGGGCTGGTAGGCATGGGAATGGAAAATGCTGTAGTTGCCAATTACCCTGTCAAGATGATTTGGACTGATTTCGCCCTTACCAGTCTGGTTATAATCACGATTACATTTTTGGTGTCATTTTATCCGGCCATCCTGGCTTCCCGGTCGTATTCTACCCAAAACCTGTAAGTCTTCCATGTAGGAAAAGAAATAAGATTGTCCGGTTTTTTTCAGCCGGAATGCCTATTTTGCAATTCTGCTTAAACAAAAATGTGCTTTTTTTCGCCAAAACGGGCTCTTTTTAAAAGCAGGCATTGTTAGACTTTAATTAAATCAAGGTTTTAAGACCCCATGAAAGTATCGGCAGCGCAGCCCTTTCAAATTATCTACTCGCTCTATCAGCATGAGTACCTGGGGTATATGTTCGAGTCTTTTATCGTTCACCTCGATGAAAAGGGTAAGCTTACCTATCAGCATCAGAATATTTCTTCCAAAAATGCCCGCGAATTTTCTAAAGGATTAGACGATCGCGATTATGAGCTCATTGAGATAATGGATACCATGAGCCAGGATGCGGTGCTCAAGCACTTCTCAAAAAAAGTGATGAAACCCAATGAGTTTTTCGCCAAGATTTATAAAAAAGAAAAAGGGGATGAGCTGCTTCAGGAACAGATTGAAGCCTACATGGAAAAAAGAAGAGCCGCTGTAATGGATAAGCTGCTGGGCAAAATGGTTTTTGAAATGGGCAATGATGGCGAACCCACCTGGAGAAAACTAGAAGTGCAACCCGAGAAAGCTTCTATCCAGTTCCATTTCATGCGAAGCGATGACAGCACCAATTATTATCCCACCATTTCATATGGGGGGAAGACCCTTGATCTACCCAATCCCTCTGCGTATTTGGTTTGCAAGAGCCCAGCGTGGTTGGTGCTCAGTGGAAAACTGTATGGTTTTGATGTTCACGTTGATGGAAAAAAACTACTTCCTTTTCTAGGTAAAAAATTTGTAGTCATTCCAAAGAATCTGGAAGAGACCTACTACAACAGATTTGTTGCTCCCCTCATTGCCTCTTTTGACAATGTGGAAGTGAAGGGATTTGAAATTGCAAAACATGATTTCTCCCCTCATCCGTTATTAACTATTTCTGAGCTACCTCCGGTAGGTAATAAAACCGCGCCCAAACTTTTCGGGGATGATGAGACTGCCGAACAAAATGATGATGAGACGGGTAAAATTATTTTTGACCTCTCCTTTAAATATGGAAAGCATCAATTTAGAGGTGACTCACCCGGGCCAGTAAGTGTAAAACTTGAAAAGCACGAAAACGATTACGTCTTTCATCGCATTGTAAGAAACTTAGATGCTGAGAAAAAATACGCACATACCTTAACCAAACTGGGGCTGGCACTTCGCGGTGGGTTTAGAACTGCTGTGGAAAAAGCACATGCCTTTTCATGGCTTAATGAAAACAGGATAAATCTTTTGGATCTGGGCTTTGAAGTAAGTCAACCGGACAACAGAGATAAAAAATATTTTGTTGGAAAGGCCGTGATAGAGCTGGATGTAAAAGAAACCATAGACTGGTTTGACATTCATGCAAAAATATTCTTTGGTGAGTATGAAATTTCATTCAAAGAATTGCGAAAACTCATCATGAAAAAGAAGGTGGAGTTCAAACTCCCCAATGGTGAGATCGCCATTATCCCAGAAGCATGGTTGGTCAAGTTTGGCGATTTGTTTGCGCTAAGCGAAACCAAGGGCAAAACAGAAAAGCCGGTGCTTCGAAAGCATCACATTACTTTGCTGAAAGAACTTCAGGAAAATAATCTGGCCAAAGTGCACATGAGCGAAAAGCTCCGCAATCTTGACTCTTTTTCTGGCATTAAAGACTATCCATTGCCAAGTCAATTCCAGGGTACGTTACGTAAATATCAAAAGGCAGGGTACAACTGGTTGCGCTTTTTAAATGATTTCAGACTAGGCGGATGCCTTGCCGATGACATGGGCTTGGGTAAAACCGTTCAAACCCTGGCCATGCTTCAGGCTGAAAAAGAAAAGGGGGAATCAGGAACATCATTATTGATTATGCCTACCTCACTCGTTTATAATTGGGAGATGGAAGCTGCCAAGTTTACTCCTAATCTTAAAATTCTCAATTACACAGGCACCCATAGAAATAAAGACGTTTCAAAATTCAGTAACTATGATCTGGTACTGACTTCGTACGGCATTACCAGACTTGATGCTGATCTGCTGCAGAATTTTATGTTCAACTATGTGATATTGGACGAATCGCAGGTGATTAAGAACCCCACTTCCAATATTGCGAAAGCAGTAATAAAGTTAAGGTCTAAGCATCGCCTTACCCTTACTGGTACACCACTGGAAAACACTACTATGGATCTCTGGTCACAGATGACCTTCATCAACCCGGGTTTATTGGGTGGACAAAAGTTTTTTAAAGACGAATATCTGATTCCTATAGAAAAGAAGGGAGATGAGGCGAAGACTAAAAAACTCAATGCAATCATTAAGCCCTTTATTCTAAGAAGACTAAAGGCACAAGTGGCCACAGACCTTCCTGAAAAAGTAGAAAACATTTACTATACCGATATGACTCCCGAACAAGAGGAGAAGTATGAGGAAGTAAAAGCACACTATCGTCACAAAATATTAGACCTTATTGAAAAAGAGGGAATAAATAATTCACGATTTACGCTTTTGGAAGGGCTCACCAAGTTGCGACAGCTTTCCAACCACCCTAAAATGATAGACCCTGAATATAAAGGTGATTCAGGAAAACTCAACGATGTGTCGCACATGATTGAGAATGCAATTACTGAAGGGCATAAATTATTAATCTTTAGTCAGTTTGTTAAACACCTTGACATTATTAAACAACAACTGAAGAACAGCAAGGTGCCTTTTGCTTACATGGATGGGTCCAGCACCGACAGGAAAGAACAAGTGGCCATGTTCAACAAAGACAAAAAAGTAAAAGTCTTTTTAATTTCTATAAAGGCCGGTGGTTTAGGACTTAATCTTACTGAGGCCGACTACGTCTTTATTCTTGACCCCTGGTGGAACCCAGCCGTTGAGGCACAGGCTGTGGATAGGGCTCATCGTATCGGGCAGAAGAAGAAAGTATTCACTTATAAATTTATCACAAGAAACTCTGTGGAGGAAAAAATTCTTACCCTTCAAAAAAACAAACTTCGATTGTCAGAGAATTTAATCACTACAGAAGAAAGTGTAATCAAAACTCTTACACGTGAGGATATAGAAATGCTGATGAATTAATCAAGAGTAAGTCTCTGTTCTCTTTTTCTTCCATCTGTTGTGCGACCAAAGCCATCCTGCAGGGTCATTCTTAATTACCTCCTCTGTTGCTTTGATATAGTTTTCTATCATATCAAAATTCCCTTTCTCGTAAGGTGGTTCAGCTATTTTTATCAGTTCCACTTCGTAATACCCTCTTTTGGGATGACTCATTTTGGCAAAAAAAACAGGATACTGCGTCATGTAGGACAATTGATTGACTCCCTGAAAAAAGGCTGTATCCTGATTGAGAAAAGTGGTCCAATATCTTTTGTCATTGTCATGCCCGGGAAATTGATCCGCCACGATAGCAACACCTCTTACCACGTCTCTTCTTTTGATTATTTCCCTTGCCACGTCTGCTCTCTTAATGGGATAACCACCAAACCGAGTGCGGAGCAACAATGAAAACTGATCAAAAAACTTACTGCTGGGTGGCTGGTATACAAAATCAACTGGTATCGGTAGGTAAATGCTACCCGCTGCTACCAGCCACTCCCAATTAAATTGATGAGACGTAACGTAAATGACCGATTGTTTTTTATCTCTGTAAGATGCAATTACATCAGGATTGCTATAATGCATTCTCTTTTCCAGTTCTTTTTCTGAAATAGTAAGGAGCTTGAGTGTTTCTACAGAATAATCACATAAGTTTCTGTAAAAATCTTTTTCGTAAGATTTAATGGTGGCATCATCTCTGTCAGGGAAGGAGTTTTTCAAGTTCTTTACCACAATCTTTCTTCTGTACTTTACTAATCGATAGGTAACGAAGAATAAAAAATCTGAGAAAAGGTATAATACTGGAAAAGGTAATCTTGACAGGATGCGCAGAAAAATCATTCTTATAATTTTGCGTGCCGAAAGTTACGTAAGTATTGGACAATAACTTATTTGTTCACCAAAGCTTGGTACTAAAATCATATTAGAAGAATTTTCGTCACTATTACAGTATATTTCGGAACGGTTAACATTAACAAATGGTTTAAAAGACCTAGCCAATGTTTACATGAAGGACAAGGTAGTTATTATCACAGGGGGATCATCCGGAATAGGTAAGGCCCTGGCATCTCATTTTGGCCAAAAAGGTTCCAGGATTTTGATTACAGGTAGGAAAAAAGAGGATTTGGATGTTGCCTTGGCTGAGTTAACTGCCAACGGGATCGAAATAATTGGCTTTCAAGGGGATGTAAGCTCGAAAGCCGATAATGATAAAATGGTGGAATTAGCCATCAGTAAGTTTGGAAAAATTGATGTCCTTATAAACAATGCTGGCATTTCCATGCGTGCATTATTTCAAGATGTTGACCTTGAGGTGATAAGAAAAGTAATGGATATTAATTTCTTTGGAGCCGTGAGCGCCACACAAAGCTGCCTCCCACACCTGATCAAAAGTAAAGGAACCATTGTCGGCATTTCTTCTATTGCAGGATATCGGGGGCTTCCGGGCCGAACAGGTTATAGCTCATCCAAATTTGCGCTCAATGGTTTTTTAGAAGCGCTTCGAACAGAACTTATCAACACTGGAGTGCATGTACTTACTGCCTGTCCTGGTTTTACGACTTCAAATATCAGAAAGCGATCCTTACTTAAGGATGGGTCAGCACAAGGAGATTCGCCAAGAGAGGAAGGTAAGATGATGACCCCTGAAGAATGCGCCATGCATATTTACAATGCCACGGTAAACCGTAAAAAGACACTTATCCTTACCGGTCAGGGAAAGCTTACCGTGTTTCTCAATAAATGGGTTCCCGGCTTAATGGACCGATTTGTTTATAACACCATGGCCAAAGAGGAGAATTCTCCTTTTAAATAATCAGGTTTTGTTGAGGAACGCAATTTTGGTGTTATCCGACCTTGAAACCTCCTTGTTAAAAGAGCAAAGTTCCTCATAATCATCTACTGAATACCTTCCTTGGTTTAGAATAAATTTTCTAAAATAAATCATCTTCCCTTCAGAAAAAGAATAGCTCACCTCGTATTCGCCAAATTGATTGGAGAATGATTTTCCCTCCGGAATGAATTCAGGATATATACTTTCAGGAATTGAAAATTCAATGGAGTCCATCTCAACGATAGTTTCCAATATGAGCACGTCTGTTTTCCTTTCTTCTGGAGAGGAATAATTAATTGGCATTTTTCCTAAAAGGTTAGGAGAGAGAAATATTCTTTTGCCACTCACCGAAGCGAGTCGATCAGCGGACAGCGTGTAATTTATTTCTACTTTAGGCTGGTCAGGACTAAAGTTTTTAAATGTAAAATCTTCGATGTGGAAAGAAGGAAGACTGATGCTTTGTTGTATCCATTTCTTCTGTTCATCAATATTTGTATTGTTGATAAAACAGAGATTATCTTTTTCGTGCTGAAGGCCTGCGTAGGAGAGACGAGCATCTATTGATGCAAATCCATTTTCATCAAGATTTACCTTCAGCTTCCTCACCATATAATTATCACCCTCTTCTTTTGGAGTATTTACAATCTTGGTTCCCTTGCCAGAAATAGCAAGGGCCTTGCGATTGCCAG
Source organism: Cyclobacteriaceae bacterium (assembly GCA_039971015.1). GTDB lineage: Bacteria > Bacteroidota > Bacteroidia > Cytophagales > Cyclobacteriaceae > ELB16-189. The sequence goes on along the minus strand of JBDVKV010000027.1, from coordinate 126,474 downwards.
TAAAAGAACCCAAATACTTGAAGGGGTTGGTTTGACTGGTGCATTCTAACCACAGCGTATCAGCTCCATTGGGTACAGAAACAATTACATGATTAAACTGTGTGCTTGGAAATGAATGATCGATAGGTGCCTGGTTACTCCCAGCCCTTATGAGTGTGTAGTTCGAGTACACTCCTGCCTCTTTTAATAAGGCCACCATATAGTTCGATAAAGCTTTACAATCTCCATAACTTACTTCGTCAACCACTTTTGCATCAAATGGCTGAAAGCCTCCGATGCCAAGTTGAATGCTTACATACCTTGTCTTGCTTTGCAAAAATTGGTATAAAACCCGGGCCTTATCTTCTATTGTTGTAAGGCCTTTGGTGAGCTCTTTGACCTTCAATTTAGTTGCATCAGAAAGATTATCACGACCAGCATTAAGCTGCATTATCCAAGCTCCAAAATTCTCCCAACTTGACATATTGCCAGCATACCCATCATACTCAAAATTAGTTGGTGCTGCTACAATTGCCGGAATAAGCTCTTTCCATGGAGGCCCATTTTTTTCTCTCTTAAATGCTTCAACATTGGTAAATGACCAGGTCATTGATTCATTACCTTCTATAAATTTAAAATCATCTTCAGCAAGTTGTCTGGTTACCACTCGTGGTTTAGTATCATTAGAAAATCCTAAAGTGTACTTCGCCTTTTCAGCACTCATGTCTTCATCCCAAATAGGATAAAACGTAGGGATATAGAATAGAAATTTATAATCCAATTCGTACTCCAATTCAATTGTAAAAGGGTAGTGGTTGGTAGATAGATCCGCAATTTTAATCCTGTTATCCTGATACAAAGTAAAACCAGAAAAAGCACTTCGATCTTCAAAATCAGATGCTTTTAATTTTTTAATCAACTTGCCGTTTCCATCATATACGGAAGCTCTTAACTGAACAACTTTGGTCAATTGATCATATGGAACTGCTTTTATAGCATGATTTCTCCCTTTAGCATTTAAAATTGTAATCGCCTCGAAGGAGTAAAATGATGCATTGGATTTGGACTTAATATCAAATCGCTCTTCTTTATTTCTAACAATAACACTAGCCCTTTCCTTTAGTTTATCTGGTATCAGCTGTACACTATAGTTACTCTGACTAAACGATAAATTACCTAGTAGAACCAGGGGTAGAAGAATAAATAATTTATAAATTTTCAATTGGTTGATTTCTTTAGTACGATTTGTTCTTCTTGCTTACTTATGGCTTGCGCATATAATTCTTTAAGGCTCTGATATTCAAGTTGAGTGTAAATTCCCTTATTGATATTAAAGATACATGTTAACGAAATTTCACCATTTAAGCTTACCACATTGTATAAAAACCGTCCACCTCTTTCTGGAAGAGAAACAGCCATCGGTGCTGGCAATTCTTCCGCTACGTAGCCATCAGGAATTTTAACTTTTATCACACTTGTAATTTCAAAGGGGCTGCCAAAGTCCACAGGATACTCCCGACTCTCAGTTTTAAAAGGATTTTCTTTTAATCCGCTCCCCATCATTGGATTGAGGTAAATAATATCTGCCAACTCAGCATCGTCACTAAACGTGAGTTCATAGTTTTCCTTTATTGGTTCATCCAGGTTGTTCAAATTTTCAAAGTCACTGGAGTGAACGGTCCATTCATTCTGTTCTACCAGGGTCTTTATATATGATTCTTTTCCTTTGGTATGAAAATCCTTACGCATACGTTGCCCGTCATACCCGTGTTTTGTGATGTGTAACTCGCCCATCAATGCATCCTCTTTAAATTCTACTGTTGCCTCAACAACCGTTTTGGTTTTAATCACAGGATTGAGCTCCACCCAACGCGAGTTATCCTCTGATATCAGAAAACCAACACTATTAAGGCATCGCTCAGGGAGTATGCTTGCAGGAAGGCTTCTGTCTGTAGCATCAAGAAGAAACAAATTCCCCTCACTCTCAACAGCACAAATAACATAATTGAATTGACTGGAAAGTGGGAATTGTTGTCTTATGAAGCCATGATTTCTTGTGCTGATTACAACAGGGTCTGCTCTTAAATTAGCCTTTTGAAGCATCGAAACCAGCATTAAGTTTATTTCCGCTGAGTTTCCCCTTTTCTCATCAAGTACTCTTTTAAAATTGCCATCCGTATACTTACGATAATTCCCATCCCATTGTACGTTTGACTTTACGTAGTTATAAATGGCATTTATTTTTTCATTATCAGTTGATTTCCCCGTTACAAGCTCTTCTACGGTCTTATTCAAGAAATTAGATCGCTTAACAACAAGGCCAAACTCTGGAGCCTCCAGTAATTCTTTATTGATGTTCTCCCAGGTTCCCATTACCAACTCAACAGGTTGTTGGGGCATCCTTATTTGTGCCAACTCGAAATTCATTTTGGAAATATAATCTCGGTACGTGGTCATAAATGGTTCTTCTTTGAATGCCGGGACATTTTGTGCCGCCCACCTAAACCGATTTTCTATGTACTCTATATTTTCTTGACTAAAATTAGTGGAAGTGTTATACTTAACTGTAGCCCGACTCTTGCTCGATAGGGTGATGGATTTACTTTGCCTATCCTCCTCATTTACTACCATTGGAATATACCCTTGGCTAAACTTTTGATAGTAAAAATATTCAGGGATTCTTGCATTATACTCGCTCCAAACAACAGGAATGGTTGTTTGAAACTCCCAGTCCTGAAAGTTAAATAGAAAGGGAGAAGTAACTTTATAAGTAATATCAATAACAGAGCCTTCTCTAACATTGGGCAAGGTAATTTTAGTTGTTCTCCAATTTTCACTGGTCTCCTCTTCAAAAATACCGTCCTTCCCAAGTTTCGTTTCAATGGCTTTGTTCCCCTCCAAATTCACAGTTACGGCCTTAAGTCCAATCAGCTCCTCTTCATCGCTATTCTTATGATAAAGCGGAATTTCAAAATTGGCCCAATTATATCCATCCTTATTCAGAATTTTAATCCTTCTGATTCTCTCAAATTCAATTTGAAAACCATACGTCTGATTATAGGTAATCATTGATTCTCCAAAATCCACCAGCACCACCGCAGCTGCAGATTTATCCCCCTCATACTCAGTCATTTTAAGTTCCTCATCTGAAATTTTACCAAACTTTATGGGAGGCTTTTGAGCATAAATAATAAAAGAAAGTAATAAAGCAGATAGGGTTGTAATTGCTTTCATAGGTATGATATTTACAGCTGAAAACGAGCCATTGATAGTAGCGTATCCCTAAATATAAGGTTTATCTTAATTTTTATCAATTTTTTCCCTACATGTCTAAATCAAAAACTGTATTCTTTTGTCAAAATTGTGGCCACGAGTCTGCCAAATGGGTAGGAAAATGCCCCTCATGCAATGAATGGAATACTTTTGCAGAAGAAGTCGTAGAGAAGCAAAGTAAAAATAAAGCAGAATGGCGCCAGGATTCTTCTAAAGCCAGACAGGCCAAACCAAAAACCTTACAGGAAATTGAACCTACTTCTGGGTTCCGAGTCCTTACCCCGGATAACGAATTGAATCGTGTGCTCGGTGGCGGCATTATCCCTGGTTCACTGATATTGATCGGAGGAGAACCCGGCATTGGTAAATCCACATTGATGCTGCAGATCGGGTTGGCATTACAAAGTCATAAAGTATTGTACGTATCCGGTGAGGAAAGTGAACAACAAATAAAAATGAGGGCAGAGCGGCTTTCTCCAGACGAAACCAAAGCCACTAACTTCTTTACACTCACCGAAACCAGTACCAAAAATATTTTCACGGCTATAGAATCGTTGAATCCCCAATTGGTCATTATCGACTCCATCCAAACACTGCATACCCAAATGCTCGACTCGGCTGCAGGAAGTATCGGGCAGGTGAGACAATGTACCGCAGAGCTCATGAAATTTGCCAAGGAAACTAACACTCCTGTATTTCTCGTGGGACACATCACAAAAGATGGCATGCTGGCTGGACCGAAAGTACTGGAACACATGGTTGACACGGTACTCCAATTTGAAGGCGACCGTCACCTGGCTTATCGAATTTTGCGTACTACCAAAAACAGATTTGGTTCTACCTCTGAACTGGGCATTTACGAAATGTTGGGAACCGGATTGCGGGAAGTTTCCAATCCCTCTGAGATTTTAATTTCCCAAAAAGAAGGACAAGTAAGTGGAGCAACAATTGGAGCCACCATCGAGGGGAACAGACCACTACTCATTGAAATTCAATCTTTGGTAAGCCCGGCTTCTTACGGAACGCCTCAACGAACTCCGACTGGTTTCGACCAGAAAAGGTTGAATATGCTGTTGGCCGTGTTGGAAAAGCGCTGCGGTTTCAGAATGGGCACTCAAGATGTATTTGTAAACATGGCAGGAGGGATCAAAGTAGAGGACCCCGCTATCGACTTGGCTGTTTGTATTTCCATCATTAGCTCCATGGAAGAGATCCCTGTTGATGATAAAGTGTGCTTTGCTGCAGAAATCGGACTGGGTGGAGAGTTGCGCGCTGTCAACAGAATCGATCAACGCATTTCGGAGGCTGAAAAATTGGGCTTCAAAGAAATCTACGTTTCTAAGTACAATCAGAAGTCCATTGACCTCAAAAAGGTTAACATTGAAGTAAAAGTGTTCAGCAAGCTTACGGAGGTGATTCAGGATTTATTTGGGTAGGATTCCTCGTTTAGTTTAGTTTGCATTATGGATCACTTCTTTATAGAAACGCTCGGGTTTTCTGATGCCATTTTCAGTTTTCTGATACTGCCGCTTCTTATTTTCATTGCGCGCATTTGTGACGTATCTATTAATACCGTCAGAATTATCTACATGCTGGGTGGTAGAAGATTGACCTCAACATTCTTAGGTTTTTTTGAAGCCTTTATCTGGCTAATGGCTATCCGTCAGATTTTTGCGCACCTCGACAACTGGATGTGTTATGTGGCTTACCCGGCCGGGTTTGCAGGTGGTATTCTGATGGGAATGATCATCGAAGAACGAATTGCCTACGGAAAAGTAGTAGTAAGGATTATTACACGTAAAGAAACAACTGAGTTTCTGTCTTTTTTAAAGTTGGAAAAAATCCGTTACACCTGCCTGGAAGCTTTTGGTCCAGATGGGGATGAAAGTATTATCTTTTGTGTGCTTGAAAGAGAACGGTTGGAAAAATTTCTGGGTGAATTGAAAAGGACGGTGCCTTCTGCTTTCTACACGATAGAAGGAGTAAAAGCAGCAAGAGAGAGTGGATCCATGCCCGAACCAGGAGCACGGATGCCTTTTTTCTCTAGACTTCGTAGTGTCATCAGAAGTTAAAACCGGCTCTGCCTTGCAGGCCTCCGGTATGCAAAACCAATACCTTTGATCCCCTTGGGAAAAATCCCTGTTGCATGAGGTCAAAAACTCCATACATCATTTTTGAAGTGTAGATCGGATCGATAGGAACCTGATGTTCCTTTTCAAATCCAATAATAAAATCAAGAAGTTCGTTTTTCATCTTTCCATATCCACCAAAATGATACTGAATTATCATTTGCCAGTTTTCAATATCATGATGGAGCCATTGCCTGATCTCCCCTCGCAGAAAATCGCCCCCCTTCAGGGAAGAGAACCCAATAATAGATTTGTCCCTTAATTGATTTACCATGCCGGCCATTGTACCCGTTGTCCCCACGGGCAGGCACAAAAAATCAAAATCTTCACTGTCACTTATTTGCTTAGCCCACTCTTCACATCCTTTTACGGCCATCGCATTGGTGCCCCCTTCCGGTATCAGGTAAAAAGCTCCGTATTTGTCTTTCAGTGTTTCCAGGAATCTTTCATCATGCTTTTCCCTGTATTGCTCACGACTGATAAAATGAAGCTCCATTCCTTTGCTTTGGCAAAATGAAAGGGTTGCATTCAGTGGGAGAACTTCATCACCTCTTACAATCCCTATACTTCTTAAGCCCAACTCATGAGCTGCCGCAGCCGTAGCATACAAGTGATTGGAGTAGGCTCCACCAAATGTGAGCAACTGAGTATGTCCCTCTTTACGGGCCTGATCAAGATTATATTTCAACTTCCACCACTTGTTGCCTGATATAAAAGGGTGATTCAAGTCCTCACGCCAAATGCGCAATGAAATTGATGCCCGCTTCGTATTCGGGGTTTCCAGGGTTTGAGCAGTCGTTGGATTATAAATCAAATACTAATATTTTTAACTATTAAACTAAATTATTTAGTAAATTGCATGGATGGATTCAAGCTATTTTAAAGGTCGTGGAGCTCAAATCAAAAGCGAAAATAAATACTTAAAAAACCAATACACCACCGACCACATAGAAGGATTGGATGAGGAATTATTGGAAACGCCTCAAACACAAATATTTCATGAAACCCCCAAAAAGATAGTCAATAAGGTAAACAGCCCTGATCTCAATTTTGGGTACTCTATGAATCCTTATCAAGGCTGTGAGCATGGCTGTATCTACTGCTACGCCAGAAATACGCATGAATATTATGGCTTCAGCGCGGGACTAGATTTTGAAACCAAAATCATCATCAAACGAAACGCCCCTGACCTTCTTGAAAAACATCTACTTCAACCTGCTTGGCAAGCTGTGCCCATTATGCTTTCCGGCAATACAGATTGTTATCAACCACAAGAAAAGAAATTTGAGATTACACGGAAAATGCTCCAGGTGCTTCTAAAGTACCGCCATCCTGTTGGCATCATTACCAAAAATGCATTAATTAAGAGAGACATCGACATCCTCAAAGAGCTCGCCAGCAATCGGTTAGTGAACGTAATGATTTCCATCACCACTCTTAATGAGGAATTGAGAAGGCAAATGGAACCTAGAACAGCTAGTGCTGTAAAAAGACTTCAAACTATTGAGGCGCTTGCAAAAGCAGGCATACCGGTCGGGGTAATGAACGCGCCTGTAATACCAGGGCTTAACCATCATGAAATTCCTAACATTCTAAAAGCGGCCTCTGATCATGGAGCAACAGCCTGCGGGATGACGGTGGTAAGATTAAATGGGTCAATCAGTAAAATCTTTGAAGACTGGTTAAGAAAGAATTTTCCGGATCGGTTTGAAAAAGTATGGAGCCAAATAAGTGAACTACATGGCGGCAACGTGAACGATTCCGTTTTTGGCAGACGCATGTCAGGTGATGGAAACATTGCAAGTGCCATCCAACAGCTTTATCAGATTGCAAAGAAAAAATATTTCACGGGCAAAAGGCTGGCTCCTCTTGATCTTACTAAATTCAGAAAGGGTGGTAACCTGAACTTGTTTAGTTAGACTAAATATAAATTACAGGTGATTGAACATTTTTAGTTCTTTACTTGTATTATGTTTGTTAATTAGCCGCACAATGAGGGCAACATCCGTAATACTCGCATTTGTAATTCTTTTCGGGAGTTTGGCCGACTTGCATGACCTTGCAAAGATTCCTTATATGATTGATCACTTCAATCAGCATAAATCTAAAGCTACAGCCTTTTCTTTCACCGAGTTTCTTGATTTGCATTACGGCAGCATGGCTGAAGAACACGATAAAGAAGAAGAAGAACAGCACAAAGGCTTGCCTTTCAAAGCTCCTGATAATACTTCGATACATTCCACTATTTTTCTAACCGCAACACATAATTCATCGTGTGAACTGGAAGCCTCTGAAGTGACCTATACCAATTTTTATCAGGCCCACTTCTCCCTGGAGTTTCTCCCTGCTATCTTTCAACCACCTCGAAAAGGGTAATTAGTCACTCTTTCTTAATTCAAATTGCTTACAGTCTTTGTAAGAAGCTGTAATGCATTAATTCATTTACATTTTATTCTTTTCGTCATGCTCAACAGCATAATATCATTCTCTATCAGAAATAAACTGATTGTTGGCGTGCTCACATTGGCACTGATTGGCTACGGGAGCTTTTCCCTTACCCAGTTGCCCATTGATGCAGTGCCTGATATCACCAACAACCAGGTACAAGTTATCACTTCGGTGCCTTCACTGGGTGCGGCAGATATCGAACGTCTGATTACATTCCCCATCGAGCAAGTAAACAGTAACCTGCCGGGCTTAATCGAAATTAGAAGTTTTTCACGCTTCGGATTGTCCCTGGTTACTATCGTTTTCGATGAGTCTACAGATGTGTATTGGGCTCGCCAACAAGTTACAGAACGACTATCAATAGTAAAGGACGAATTACCACAAGGAATGGGAGTACCTGTACTGGCTCCGGTTACCACTGGTCTCGGGGAAATCTATCAATATGTGGTAAGGGCAAAAAGTGGCTATGAAAGTCAATATGATATCACTGAACTACGAACCATACAAGATTGGATCGTAAGGCGACAACTTCTATCTGTACCTGGAGTAGCTGATGTGAGCAGTTTTGGTGGCAAACTCAAGCAGTACGAAATAGCAGTTGATCCCAACAAATTAAAATCGTACGGAATCACTATCAATGATGTCTTCTCGGCACTAGAAACCAATAATCAAAATACTGGAGGAGCTTACATCGAAAAGCAAGCCACGGTATTGTACATCAGAAGTGAAGGGTTGATAGGAAACACAGAAGACATCAACAACATTGCTGTGAAGCATACAACAAACGGAACCCCGCTGTTTATTAAAGATGTAGCGAAGGTTCAGATGGGAAGTGCCATCCGGTATGGAGCCATGACCTACAATGGTGAAGGAGAAGTTGCGGGAGCAGTTGTCATGATGTTGAAAGGCGCCAACAGCAATGAAGTGATAAAGGATGTAAAAGAAAGGATCACACAAATCAGAAAAATACTACCTGAAGGAGTAGAAATTGAAGCTTTTCTTGACAGAACCAAAATGGTAAACAATGCCATCAGTACCGTTACGACCAACTTAATGGAAGGAGCTCTAATTGTGATTTTTGTATTGGTGCTGTTCCTTGGCAATTTACGGGCGGGCGTTCTTGTTGCTTCCGTAATTCCCCTGTCGATGCTTTTTGCTGTTATCCTGATGAATCAATTTGGTGTAAGCGGCAACCTAATGAGTTTAGGTGCTCTTGACTTTGGTTTGATTGTGGATGGTGCTGTAATAATTGTTGAAGCTGTAATGCATCAACTTGCATTAGGCACACGCTTCGGATCACTAAACAAATTGGATCAATCTCAGATGGATATGGAAGTGAAACAATCTGCCGGAAAGATGATGAACAGTGCAGTGTTTGGCCAGATCGTAATCTTAATTGTATACCTGCCTATACTTTCCTTACAGGGTATTGAGGGGAAAATGTTTAAGCCCATGGCACAGACTGTTGCCTTTGCATTAATCGGTGCCTTTATTCTTTCCCTTACTTACATCCCCATGATGAGTTCCGTTTTCTTGAGCAAGAAAACCAAACACAAGAAAAATATTTCTGACAAAATGATGGAAAAAATTGAAGGTGTATATCAACGAATGCTAAAAAAGGTGTTGGGTTTCCCAAAACTGGTAGTTACATCCGCACTTACCCTATTCGCCATCGCACTCATTACCCTCTATGGTCTGGGCGGTGAGTTCATTCCCGCGTTAGAAGAAGGCGATTTTGCCGTAGATACACGAGTACTTACTGGTAGCAATCTTAATGTTTCGGTAGAAGCCACGCTTAAAGGAGAAAAACTGCTTCTTGAAAGATTTCCAGAAGTAATAAAAGTAGTAGGAAAAACAGGAAGTGGAGAAGTTCCTACCGACCCCATGCCCATTGAGGCCAGCGACATGATGATCATTTTAAAGGATAAAAGTGAATGGACGTCTGCCTCTACCTTCGATGAGCTTGCAGAAAAAATGAGTAAAGAATTGGAAGATATTCCAGGTGTCACATTTGGGTTCCAATATCCTGTTCAAATGCGCTTTAATGAATTGATGACAGGAGCCAGGCAAGATGTCGTTTGCAAAATATTTGGTGAAAACCTGGACACACTGGCATTATATGCCCAAAAATTGGGAAATGTTGTAAACACGGTGGACGGAAGTGCTAACCTTTATGTAGAAGCTGTGGGGGGCATGCCGCAAATCGTTATCAATTACAATCGTGCCGCTATTGCACAGTATGGATTGAATATATCTGACGTTAATAGAATAATCAACGCTGCATTTGCCGGGCAAAGCACTGGACTTGTTTATGAAAATGAAAGGCGGTTTGATCTTGTCGTGCGAATGGCTGGTGAACAAAGAAAGGGACTTACCGATGTCCAAAACCTCCTCATCCCAACACCTGGGGGAAGTCAAATTCCTTTGTATCAATTGGCAGCTGTTGAAATCAAGGAAGGCCCTAATCAGATTCAACGCGAAGATGCTAAAAGAAGAATCATCATTGGATTTAACGTACGAGGTCGGGATGTACAGTCTATTGTGAATGAGTTGCAGCAGAAGGTAGAAACTCAAATCAGTTTTCCTCCCGGCTATTATGTAACGTATGGTGGAGCGTTTGAAAACCTTAATGCTGCCAAGCAACGACTAAGTATTGCCGTTCCTGTTTCTCTTCTATTGATCTTTGTCATGCTATACTTTGCCTTCAATTCCGTAAAACACGGCTTGCTGATCTATTCCGCAATACCCCTTTCTGCTATAGGAGGAATTTTTGCGCTTGCCCTTCGCGGGATGCCGTTTAGTATAAGTGCCGGAGTGGGTTTCATTGCTTTATTTGGAGTCGCTGTACTTAATGGAATTGTATTGATTGCAGAATTCAACCGGCTAAAGGCAGAAGGATCTCTGGATTTGAAAAGCATTGTGCTCACCGGAACCAAAGTACGTTTGCGCCCTGTGCTAATGACTGCCTTAGTCGCTTCTCTTGGGTTTTTGCCGATGGCTTTGAGCAACGGGGCTGGTGCTGAAGTTCAACGACCTTTGGCTACGGTTGTCATAGGAGGACTCCTTGTTGCTACTTTTTTAACGCTATTCGTACTTCCCATACTTTATATTCTGTTTGAAACTAAGCTTAGTGGTAGGAAAAGAAATATTTCCACAACAATTACAATTTTAGTGCTTGCGATTACTTTTTTCTTAGTTCAACCCGCCAACGCCCAGACGCCCATTACAGCCGAAGCAGCTATTGATACTGCTTTGGTAAATAATCAATTGGTAAAGAATGAAAGGCTAAAAGCAGAGTACCAAAAACAGCTGATTAAATCAGGTGTCAATATTCCTCAAACAACAATAATGGGAGAGTATGGACAAATCAACAGCAGCTTCTCAGATAACCGTTTGGCCATCAATCAAAACATAAATTTTCCGACTGTTTACTCCAATCAAAAATCTGTACTTAAGGAAGAATGGAAAAGCAGCGTGCTCACTGTTGCCGTAAAAGAAATAGAACTTAAGAAGCAAGTTTCGCAAGCCTACTATATGTTGGCGTACCTGTTGCAAAAGAAAAAGCTCTTGTTGAAAAATGACAGTCTGTACAGTTCATTTCTTGAAAAGGCCAATCTAAGGTTTAAGGTAGGTGAAAGTAACATTCTTGAAAAGGCCACGGCCGAAACCCAACGCGCCCAAATAGCTATTCAACTGAATCAACTCAATGCTGACCTGGATTTGCTTCAATCACAGTTCCAACTTTTACTAAATACGACAACCGTATTGGTTCCCCGCGAGGATGACTTTAAAATGAACCGGATCGAATTTATAGACACCAGTTCCGTTGAGCAACACCCTGCAATGGAGTGGCTTGAGCAACAAAAAACAATATCTTTTAAGAACACGCAGTTAGAAAAATCACGATTACTTCCTGACTTGTCATTTGCCTATAACAACATGACGATGCGAGGGGTGGGTGCAGATAATATTTTATACGATGGATCAACACGTTTTCAATCCGGACAGATTGGAATAGGAATACCCCTGTTCTACGGATCACAAAAAGCAAAAATCAATGCATCCAAGTCCATGCAGCGATTAAGTGAAGACAATTACCAGTATGGTTTAAAGAAATTTAATATCGAATACCAAACAGCAATCAATCAATACGTCAATTTTTCAAGATCCTTAGATTACTATGAGCAAACAGGTTTAAAAAATGCATCGCTGATTCGTGATGCTGCCAATCAACAATTTGCCAATGGAGGCATCAATTTTATAGAGTGGGTAATGTTAGTCAACCAGGCCATATCAATTAACAATGAATATCTGGGAACAGTCCATCAACTCAATGAAAGCATTATTCAGCTTAATTACTTTCTTAATAAATAGCTTAAAACATGAAAAAGATAATATTCTCTCAATTTATAAAAAGATCAAACATTGCTGTGACAACTGCCTTTGCAATCAGCTTAATAAGTCTTAGCGCTTGCTCGACAAACAATGAAGCAGGAAATCAAGAAACTACAACTCAGGAAAATTCAGTTACGCTTTCTGATGCCCAATACCAAAACGCTAGCCTTCGTATTGGCAAGTTGGAACAAAAGTCTATTTCGAATGTGCTTAAAGTGAATGGTAAAATTGATGTGCCTCCTCAAAACATTGTTTCGGTAAGTGTGCCCACAGGTGGCTATCTTAAGAATACCAAACTAATGCCAGGCATGCATGTCAATAAAGGGGAGTCCATCGCTGTGATGGAAGATCAACAATATATTCAGTTACAGCAGGACTATTTAACGGCAAAAGCTCAGTTGAATTTCATGGAAAGTGAATACGATCGACAAAAAGAACTCAATGAAAGCAAGGCCAGCAGCGATAAAGTTTTTCAACAAACTGAAGCCGACTTCATGACCACAAAAATCAATGTGCGGTCATTGGCAGAGAAGCTTAAACTCATCGGAGTAAATCCTGATCAATTGAATGAAAATAATATTTCCAAGAGCATTAACATTTATTCTCCCATTGATGGATATGTTTCTAAAGTAAATGTGAACATTGGAAAGTATACACAACCCAGCGAAGAGCTCTTTGAATTAATTAACCCCACTGATATACATCTTGCATTAACAGTTTTTGAAAAGGATCTCGATAAACTTTTTATTGGTCAAAAAGTATTTGCTTATACCAACAATCAACCTGAAAATAAACATGAGTGCGAAATAATTCTTATTGGCAAGAATCTATCCAACGAAAGAAGTGCTGAAGTACATTCTCATTTTGAAGAATACGACAAGAATCTCTTACCCGGAATGTACATGAATGCGGAGATAGAAATAAAAAGCAATAACGTATATGCACTTCCTGATCAGGCCATAGTTCGTTTTGAGAATAAGCAATACATTTTTATAGAAGAAAATGGTCAACGCTTCACTATACAAGATGTGGAAACCGGAGTTGCAGAAAATGGTTTCACTGAAATTCTTTCAGGTGAAAAACTGGTGGGCAAAAATATTGTCGTTGAAGGTGCTTACAATCTCTTAATGATGATGAAAAATAAGGAGGAATAAAAAGACCCGTTTCGCTAATTCAGATTCAAGCCCAGTGCTAAACCATACCAGATTTTATTCTGATGGATCCAAATGTCTTTGTCCCGGTCGGTCAAATAATCCCACCCAATGGCAAAACCCACATTGAGTCGATTGACGGCTCCTAATACACCAACTCCTCGACTAACGACCAGGCCGTTGTATTCATCCATGGTTTGGTAACTGGTTGTCCAGGGAGCAATTACCGAAGAACCTATACCACCAAAAACTCCACCGCTTACTCCCCAATGAAGCATTTCATCTTTGTAACCAGCTGGTGTGTTTTTAAAGTGCCTTCTGAATTTATCTATTCTGTATCCAAGAAATATTTCTCCATTAAAATTTGAGTTCAGTTGACTGGGAAACCCTGCAACACTGGGGCGAAGCTTAAAGGGAATGGTGAGAATATTCAGATGCAAATCCTTCATGATGAAGTATTGATCTACGTTCTCTTTCACTTCTGGCAATTCTGCTTCCAACTCAGGGCTCAACGCATAAATATCAATGACATCTTCTTCTAACTCAGCGTCTATATAAACTTTTTGATATTCATTGGGCCTTTGTTTGTACCAATACTCATCATCTATGAATTCATAGCGTGCAGTTTCTTTTAAAGCAGCACAGGACATCAGACATGATGCCACTAAAATTCCAAACCCTATTTTTTTAAATGAATAATTCATCTATTTGCTATACACAATTATACTATTTTTAAATCACCCATGGATGAAACCCCTAATTTCAATCATTTACTTCGCGAAGACATACAACGCTTTATTAAAGATCATGAAAAGGATGATGAAAAGGTACTCGTTTTAAAACATAAAGAAATACTTGGCCTCCCCACTGCGGAAATTGCCCATCAGATAGTCGGAAGGGGGAAAGCCAAAACCAAACTTCCTGTTTACTACAATAGTGAAAACATTGTTTACCCTCCTAAACTCAATCTGGAACAATGCTCTTCCGAAAAAACTGCTCAATTCAAAGCAGGTATTACCACTGGAAAATTGGCAGCAGACCTCACCGGTGGCTTTGGGGTTGATAGTTATTTTCTCAGCAAAAATTTTATGAAAGTAATCCATGTAGAGCCCGATAAAACACTGGCGCAAATTGCAAAACATAATCATCAGACCCTTAATGCAAATAATATAGAACACCATTGCACTACAGCCGAATCCTTCCTCAACACCAACGCTGATCATTTTGATTTGCTGTACATCGATCCATCCAGGAGAAGTAGTGCGAACAGAAAAGTTTTTAAATTTTCGGATTGCACTCCTGATGTTGTAAGCTTACTTCCTCTATTAATTGAGAAATCAAATTCTATTTTAATAAAAGCATCTCCCCTTATTGATATTAAGCAAGGGCTCAATGAATTGAGTTCAGTTGCGAAAGTTGTAATTGTTGGTTTTAATAACGAGTGCAAGGAAGTACTCTTCTTAATTGGCCAAACTAAAAAGGAACCCATCATTGAAGTGGTTGATCTTTCTGGGGATGGTGAAGAATCATTTTCTTTTACCCTGTCGGAAGAGAATCACTCGCAGACCTCGTTTAACGAGCCGTCTGAATTTCTCTATGAGCCCACACCCATGATGCTAAAAGCAGGAGCGTTTAAGCTCATCGCCAAAAGATTTGCCCTTAAAAAATTGGCTCCAAATACTCACCTCTACACAACTGACAAAATCGTTGCTGATTTCCCGGGCCGTATTTTTAAAATTGAAACATTTCTTAAATCAGATGCAAAGTCCCTGCTCGAGGTTTTACCAGGTGGGCAAGCCAACGTCATATCGCGCAACTATCCTTTAAGTCCTGCTCAACTAAAAAAGAAGCTCAAACTAAAAGACGGTGGAGATCAATTTGTAATTGCATTCTCAGGCAAAGCAAAAAAATACCTTGTATTGGCCAGTCGGGTTAAATAAAAAAGCCCATCACCACATACGCCACAAAAAAAACCAATGTAAGTGTGCCATACACCTGAAAAATCTTCTTTCGGTTTTGAACATCTTCCCACCACAGTAGCCACCAGGGCTTGAACAATCCGATAACCATCGAGATTAAACAAGCACAACTAAGCAACAGACAGAACAGACGAACAGATGGCATAAAGCAAAATTCAAGTTTAATCCCTAATATTCAAAGAGTGTATTTCAGTTGCATAAAGTGCTTTTTATGATGGTATAAATAAACTGAAGTAATACCTTTGCGCTCCTGATTTTTTTGAAGGTTTGAGGGCGAAAGATTTTCTGTCTATTTATTCATCGGATGGCCTGGTGCAAACGCTGGCCGAGAGGATTCGTACGTCCCATCCAGAAAACATTCATCTAAAAGGTCTCAGCGGCAGTCTGGATGCCGTCATCTTTGCCTCCATTTGTAAGTCGGTAAAGTCCAGCCACCTGATTATTCTTCACGACAAAGAGGAGGCTTCATACTTTCTTAACGACCTTCAGCACCTGCTTGGCGAAAAGGAAGTGCTCTTTTTCCCGATGTCGTACAAAAAACCGTACGAGTATGACGAAATTGAGAATGCCAATGTGCTCATGCGCTCGGAGGTGCTCACCCTCATCACCAGCCAGCCCGATAAACAATTAATTGTTACTTATCCGGAAGCGCTGGTTGAAAAGGTGATCAATAAAAAGTCACTGGCGAGCAATACTTTTAGCATTAAGAAAGGAGAAAACCTTGACAGCCAATTTCTCGAGGATTTTTTCCACACCTACGATTTTGAAAAGACTGACTTTGTGCATGAGCCCGGCCAGTTTGCCATTCGCGGAGGAATCATCGATGTATTCTCATTTGCACACGACCATCCGTATCGCATCGAACTTTTTGGCGATGAGATCGAAAGCATACGCAGTTTTGATCCAGGCTCACAGCTCTCGGTGGAAGTACTGGACCATGTAAGTCTCATGCCCAATGTACAAACACGATTGGTGCAAGAGGAGAGGCACTCTTTATTAGACTTTATTTCCCCTTCCACTCGTATTTGGATAAAAGACACTGAGCTCGTCACAGATGTGCTTACCAAAAGTTTTGAAAATGCCTCTCAGCGTTTTGATAAAATTCTGCGAGATACGGGCAACTCAAAAATTGCGCTGCAACCTGAACAGCTCTTTGAAACGCCAGACTATTTTTCTTCTCGCCTAAATGATTTTGTTTGCCTGGAGTTTGGTAGCCGATTCCAATTAGCTGCTGATCACACTTTGGAGTTCAGCGCTTCTGCTCAAACCTCATTCAACAAAAACTTTGAATTGATGGCAAGCTCTCTTATCGACTCTCAGGGTCAGGGCTACTCCAATTTTATTGCTGCAGAACAACCCAAACAATTAGAGCGACTACAGGGGATTTTCGAGGAAATCAATCCGACACTAGAATTTCAACCGTTGGAGTTCCCGCTTCGTCAGGGCTTTATCGACCATCTTGTAAAAGTTGGTTGTTATACGGATCATCAGATTTTTGAACGTTTTCATCGCTATCGCAGCAAAGAAAAATTTTCAAAATCGAAGGCGATGACTTTTCGTGAGTTGCACACTTTACAACCCGGTGACTTTATCACTCACATTGACTATGGTGTTGGCAAGTTTGCAGGACTGGAGAAGAAGATTGTCAATGGTAAGGAACAAGAAGCCATTCGCATTGTCTTCAGAGATGATGACCTGCTTTATGCCAGCATCCACTCGCTTCACAAAATTTCCAAGTACTCGGGAAAAGAGGGTACCGCTCCGCTTGTAAGCAAGTTGGGAAGCGGAGAATGGGAAAGCAAAAAAGCCAAGGCCAAGAAGAAGGTCAAGGATATTGCCAAGGAGCTTATTGAATTATATGCAAAACGAAAACAAGCTCCGGGTTATGCTTTTGCAGGAGACGGATTTCTTCAGGCAGAACTGGAGTCTTCGTTTTTATATGAAGACACACCTGATCAAGCCAGCGCAACTGATGATGTGAAGAAAGATATGGAGATGCCCCATCCCATGGATCGGCTCGTTTGTGGCGATGTTGGATTTGGAAAAACAGAGGTTGCCATAAGAGCTGCATTCAAAGCAGTAACGGAAGGAAAACAGGTGGCTGTACTGGTTCCCACCACTATTCTGGCCATGCAGCATCACAGAACTTTTTGTGAAAGGCTCAGCAATTTCCCACTAAAAATAGAATACATCTCCCGCTTCAAAACTACTCAGGAAATCAAACAAGTAGTAAAAGGCGTGGCAGAAGGAAAAGTAAACATTGTAATAGGCACCCACCGCCTGGTGAGCAAAGATGTAGTCTTTAAAAACCTGGGGCTGCTTGTCATCGATGAGGAACAAAAATTTGGTGTAAAGGTCAAGGACAAACTCAAGGAATTGAAAGTGAGTGTGGATGTGCTTACGCTTACAGCAACTCCTATTCCCCGTACTCTACATTTTTCTTTAATGGGGGCGAGAGATCTTAGCATTATCGCAACACCTCCCCCCAATCGTCAGCCCGTCACCACCGTGTTGCATACTTATGAAGAAACTATCATACGTGATGCCGTAAGCCACGAGCTGCAAAGGGGAGGCCAGGTGTTTTTTGTACACAATCGTGTAAGCGATATCGAGCAGGTGGCCAATGTTATTTTCAGGCTTGTGCCTGATTGCAGAATTGGAATTGCACACGGGCAAATGGAAGGCAACCGTCTGGAAAAAGTGATGGTAAAGTTTATCGAAGGTGAGTACGATGTACTGGTTTCTACCAACATCATCGAATCCGGATTAGACATTCCCAACGCCAACACCATTATGATCAACCAGGCCCATATGTTTGGGTTGAGTGATTTACATCAAATGCGCGGTAGGGTAGGTCGTTCTAATAAGAAGGCATTTTGTTATTTACTCACCCCGCCAACTTCAGTACTTTCTTCCGATTCACGAAAAAGGCTTTCGGCTTTGGAAGAGTTTTCAGATTTGGGTGACGGCTTTAAAGTAGCCATGCGCGATTTGGATATCCGTGGCGCTGGTAACTTGTTGGGCGCAGAACAAACCGGGTTTATCAATGATCTTGGGTTTGATACCTACCACAAAATTTTGGATGATGCCATTCAAGAATTAAAAGAAACAGAGTTTAAGGAATTGTTCTCCGAAGAGCTGGCCGAAAAGGTGAAGGTGCTTGTTCAGGATTGTGTGATTGAAACCGACCTGGAGATTTTAATTCCCGATGACTATGTGAGCAATACCAGTGAGCGCATTCAGCTGTATGCCAATCTTGATAACATAAAAGATGAGAAAGCACTGGAGAAATTCCGTGAATCCTTAAAAGACAGATTTGGCCCTATCCCTGAATCCGTAGGGCAATTAATCAATACGGTACAATTACGATGGATTGGAGAGCAATTGGGCTTTGAGAAACTAAACCTGAAAAACGGAAAGCTAAAAGCCTACTTCATAACAGGCAAAGAAGAGTACTTCAAGTCAGATGTATTCGGTAAAATTTTAGCGTTTGCACAGTCTCACTCTAGAAGGTGCCGCCTCAAGGATGTTTCCGGTAAGTTGATTCTCACCATCGAAGACATTGATTCTGTGGATAACGCACTGGAGATACTTGAACCTCTGACCGATCAAAGGTCCAAGTTGTCTAAGGAGACAGTTTCAGCGTAAGGCGCCAACATCCTCACATCATCAAAAGCATTTATTGTTTGTATTTTTCTATGAAGGGATGAATACAATACCTCTATAAAGAAGGATCCGGTATGGTATAAATAGGCCTTCCCATTCGGGAATTCCCTGTGCATGATGTAGTTAGAGTAAATCGTCACCACATCGCATTTTTTATCGAAAGAATAATCTTTAAAATCAGTAAGGGATAAAAGTTTCATGCTCATCGTTTAAAATTATATAAACAATAAGGCCAAATGAGTGCCAGAGAAAAAATCGTTGATTTTGAGCCAATTTAGGCCCTCTGACCGAAAATTAGAACCAATTAGGGATAAGTTGTCCCAAAAGGAGAAAATATGTATAGGCAATAAGCTATCTTGTTCCTCCGTTCTTAGGAAACAAAAAAAGATGAAATCACTTAATGCAGGGATTTATCAATAAAATCCTTTCTCTTTGGAAAACATCTAATTATCTACATATATTAGCGGTTGCTTTGACTATCTATATGAATAAAATGAAGTACTACAAGGGTCTACTTTTTTTAGTTGGCGGCTCCCTCATTATTTCATCATGCTCACTTTTAGGAGGTGGCGGTGGTAAACCCAGCGCAACCAATCCCGGGCAAATGAGTACTGCCACAGGCTTGGCCTACAATGACGAAGACGCGGGAGGTTTTGAGGTGACGCCTTTCGAAGGCCAGCCAGATGCACCTAACACTGTTTTCATTGAAGGCGGTCGCACCATTATGGGATCATTCGAGGAAGATGTTATGTCTTACCGCGATAATATAGAAAGAACAGTTTCTGTTGCTTCTTTCTATATGGACGAAACAGAAATTGCCAACATTCACTGGCTTGAGTATTTGCACTATCTCGCAAAGGACTCTACTCAGGAGGTTTATGCAAACGCCCTTCCTGATACCACTGTGTGGGTTGGTAAATTGGCATTCAATGATCCTTATGTAGATCACTATTTGAGATATCCTGGTTTCCGTTACTTCCCGGTGGTGGGAGTGAGCTGGAGCCAAGCTAATAATTATGCTGTTTGGAGAACCCGTGCTGTAAACGTGCAATTGGCCGAACAGTCTGGTGACGATTATGCTGAAACTGATGGTCGTATTCCATTAGAATCTGGTATTGTAATTCCTGCTTACCGCCTCCCTACGGAAGCAGAGTGGGAGTACGCAGCTCAAGCTCTTATCGGAACGCAGTGGTTAGAAGAAATGCAAACGCACCAGCGTGTCTATCCTTGGGATGGTCATGCATTGCGTAATCCTTATGGAAAACAAATGGGATTCTTCCTGGCTAACTTCAAGCGTGGTCGCGGTGACTATGCCGGTATAGCTGGTCGTCTAAACGATGGTGCATTAATTACCTCTTATATCTATGAGTTCCCTCCTAACGATTATGGCTTGTACAACATGGCCGGTAACGTGAGCGAGTGGGTAATGGACGTTTATCGCCCTATGTCTTATCAAGATGTTGATGACCTTAACCCAATTCGTAGAGATGGTTTCCTGGATGATGTAAGAGGTTACAATAGTAACAGCGAGCAAAACCCTCAGGGCTTTACTTCCTTGATTACTGACAAAGCCCGCGTTTACAAAGGTGGCTCATGGAAAGATGTAGCTTACTGGATGTCTCCCGGTACCAGAAGATACCTGGATCAGGATTCTGCAACAGCCACTATAGGTTTCCGTTGTGCGATGATCCGTGCTGGTTCAAACTACTAAGAAGAACTAAAAAAATTATATAAACCCTGATGGTTATACCGTCAGGGTTTTTTTATTGCTCAACAAATCGTTAACTGCTATTGTGCTTCCGCAATGCAGGCTACACTAAGCTGTGAACATCCACTATTTATCAAGTGCATTCCGCAGGCCTCTAAGGTTGCTCCGGTAGTAATCACATCATCCACCAAAAGAATTCTTTTCCCTGATACTTGATCTGATTGAGCAACCGCAAATACATCTCTCACATTCTCCCATCGATCCAGCTTTGATTTATTGGTTTGCGTTTTGGTGCTCCTCCTTCTTACTGAAATGCTTTCATCCCAAGGAATATTAAGTACATAACCTAAACCTTCAGCAAATTTGGCACTTTGATTGTACCCTCTTTTCCTCATTCTGGATGAATGTAACGGTACAGGAATGATCAAATCGAAGGCTTCTGAAAAGCCATTATTTTTCAATTCGTGACCAAAGACTTTTCCCAGCTTTACTCCGATCTCCGGATGATGTTTGTACTTGAGTTGGTGTAGCATTTTTTGTACCACCCCACCTTTTTTCAGTTTTAAAAAGGCGACACCATACACAAGTGGTAATCTTCCGGCCAGCCGATCTTTAACAGGGTTGTCCCCAATGTCATAATGGGTTTTGGGGAGATGAACTATGCAGCGGGTGCAAAGTGTTTCCTCATTGCCCACCAAAGAATTGGAACAGGCGAGGCAGTAACGGGGAAAGAACAGCGAGACGAAATCCTTTAATAAGTCCATCGCAAACTATCCATTTGTTTTGATGGTTAATGACATCATATTTGCATCACTAACCTTTACACCCAATGAGTCAGGTAGAGCAATTTAATAAATATAGGAGCAAGATGAACGAAAAGATTCTCTCCTCCGACAGCCTAATAATCAAACGAATATTCAATCTGGATACCAATGCTTATGCAGAAGGGGTTTTAGATGTAAAATCCAAAGAGCTGATTGGCTTAACTTGTTCCTTGGTGCTGCGTTGCGATGATTGTGTCAAATACCACCTCGGAAAATGTAAGGAGGTTGGATTTTCTACCGCTGAAGTGAATGAAGCGATGGGCGTGGCTACCTTGGTAGGAGGAACCATTGTAATTCCTCACTTGAGAAGAGCCTACGAATACTGGGAAGAGTTGCAAAATGTATAAGCGCGACCTTGAGCTGGAGAGAAGATGGGCGAGGCTGTTGACCCAATTGGATGAAAACCTTGGAAAAAAGCCCAAAGACCTGAATGGGGTTCTGTTTTTGATTGGCGTGCAAGAGCTGGGCAGGGGTCATGCTCATTTCTCTAAAGAAGAAAAGCAGGATCTCTTGCATATCGCCATTTGCAAGGTTTTGAGTCTTTCCGGGTATTATGAATTGGAAGGAATTGATAAAGATGGGTGGCCGCATTGGAACCTGATCAAAAAATTACCTCACTTTGATTTACTGGAGCAAGAAAAGTTGTTGAAGATTCATGTGCTTGAATATTTCGAAATGGAATATGGCTGGGTCATCAACATCGAGTAGATATCGCCCAACTTGGAGGAGGCAATAATCCATTTAACTGATGGATGGTTTTGAATTCGGAATACTCCATTCTTATCTTAGTAAATTCTAAACTATCTAGACTAGCTATTCGTTTTCAAGGTTAAGGGTGATTGTATGAGAGAAGGTATAAAAGTGATCGACAGCAGGTTGAATTCCTTTAAGAAAAGGTACTACCTCAACCTTTTTATTAAGGGCACTATCCTCACAGTCTCCCTTGTTCTTCTCTATTTTCTAATCGTAAGTCTTATTGAATACAACCTTTGGTTAAGCGGATGGGCGCGCTTTACTATTTTACTTTCCTTTTTCGGACTGGTCGGTTTTTGCATTTATCGGTTCTTAAGGGAACCCCTCTCATGGTGGATTTATCACAAGGGCCTTGGGCAGGAAGAAAGCGCCCAAATGATCGGTTCTTATTTCCCAACTATTAAAGATCGCCTACTCAATGTGATTCAGCTTTCTGCTTCACAACACGAAAGCGCATTACTGGATGCCGGTATCCTGCAAAAGTCACGGCAATTCGATAACGTAACATTTGAAAGCGCCATCGATTTAGGGGCTAACAAAAAATACCTGAAATACCTGTTGATACCATTCGGGATCATGCTGGTGCTCTTCTTTATCAACAACGGAATTTTTACACAAAGCACGCAGCGCATTGTCCAGTTCAATAGAGAGTTTTCGCCACAGGCTCCTTTCACGTTTAATGTGCAAAACCAAAATCTCAATGCTTTCATTAATGAAGACTTTACGTTAAACCTCAAACTTGAAGGCCAGGCATTACCAGAGGCCGTGTATATCCAGTCGGGAAGTCAGCGGTTTAAAATGGAGTCTCTTTCCAGCTCATCGTATACTTATACTTTTGAAAAACTTCAAAACGAAATTCCTTTCCAGTTCGAAGCATCAGGGTTTTATTCTGATGGATATACCATCAACATGATCAACAGACCCGAGCTCACCCAACTCAAGGTGACGCTTTCTTATCCACGTTATCTTGCTAAACAAAGTGAAGTGCTTTTAAACACAGGAAATCTGGAAATTCCTGAGGGCACGAATGTTACCTGGCAAATAGGAGCTGCTAATGCAGCAAAAGCCTCCATTGGTTTCAGCACCTCAGGAGAAGAAAATCAAATGCAATTAGTTGATAATCAACAATTTAGACACAATCAGAACTTTAATAACTCGGAAGGATACTGGATTGCTCTGGAAAATGATCATTCAAAAAATAAAGATCAAATCTCATACTCCATCAATGTGATCAAAGATCAACATCCACAAATAGTAGTGGACCACCTTCGCGATTCTATTCTTTACAAAACCATATTACTCGGTGGTAGTATCTCTGACGACTATGGCATAAGTGCTTTGGCCCTGAACTATCAAAAGGTGACTAAAGATGCGGCTGGTCCTAATAAGGTGATTTCAATTCCTGTTCATAAAAATCAACTGAAGCAAAGTTTCTTTCACCAATGGGTACTTGACTCGTTGCAACTCCAACCGGGCGAGCGCATCAATTATTATTTAGAAGTGTGGGACAATGATGGTGTAAATGGCAGAAAGTCCACCCGTTCTTCTTCTTATGTATTTGCCCTTCCTAGTGAACAAGAGATGAAGGCCGACATCAGCAAGTCGCAAGAAAGCACGCAAAGTAAAATCGATGAAAGTCTAAAAAAGGCCAAGGACCTGAAAGAATCCATCGATGAAGCTCAGCAGAAATTAAGAGGCAAGAAGACATTGGAATGGCAAGATCAAAAAATGCTGGAAGACCTCATCAAGCAAAAACAAAACCTCGATCAGTTGATTGACGATTTGCAAAAGCAAAATGAAACACTGAATGAAAAGAAAGAGGGGCTCTCCGAAATGGATGAAAAAATGAAGGAGAGATCAGAACAATTACAAAAACTGATGGACGAACTCCTTGACGAGGAAACCAAAAAACTTTTTGAAGAACTTGAAAAGTTGATGCGTGAAAATTCCGATGTTTCTGACATTCAGAAGCAGTTGGACAAGATGGATCGCAAGGAGCTTAACCTTGAAAAAGAACTGGAGCGCACTCTGGAATTATTCAAACAACTCCAGTACGATTACAAATTGGATCAGGCCATTCAGGAAATTAAAGAGCAGACTAAGAAACAGGAAGACTTACTGGAAAAAACTCAAGAAGCTGCCGGTGAAAAGAAAGGGGAGAATAAAGACAGTAAAGAATCAAAATCTGGGGAGGATAACAAAGACGGTGAAAACAGTGAAGAATCATCCGATTCACCTCAGGACAATGAAAGCCTGGCCAAAGAGCAGGAAGAGTTATCAAAAGAATTTGAGCAGTTTGAGAAAACTGTAGAGGATCTTAATAAGATGGGAGAAGAAATTAAGAAACAACCCGACACCCCATCTGAAGATGAAATGGGTGATGTAAAGAACTCTCAGCAGGAAAGTAAAGAATCCCTGGAGCAGGGAGAGCCCAAAAAAGCTACGGAACAACAAAAGAAGGCTGCGGAAAAGATGAAGCAAATGCAGCAGCAAATGGAAGGGATGCAGAATTCTATGCAAATGGAGATTGATATGGAGAACCTCGAATCGCTGCGTCAAATCCTCCATGGACTGATCAAATTATCTTACGATCAGGAGTCGCTCATGAAAGATTTTGTTCAGGTTCAGCAAACAGACCCTAAATACGTGAAACTGAGCCAGCAGCAATTAAAGATTAAAGATGACTCTAAAGTGCTGGAAGACAGCCTGTTATCCCTTGCCAAGCGCGATCCATTCATGGGTTCTATCGTAACCAGGGAAGTAGGAGAGCTGAATGATCACGTTGATAAGGCAGTGGAGAATATTAAAGAGAGAAGGAAGGGCAATGCCGGTGCCGAAATGCAACTGTCCATGACCAGTATCAATAATCTGGCCCTGATGCTCAATGATCATTTTGATATGATGATGGATATGATGGCCAATGCCATGCCCTCAAAAGGAAAGGGAAAAGCTAAGGGAAAGCAAAGTCTTGGTGAGCTTCAGCAGCAGCTCAACGACAAAATTGAAGAACTGAAGAACAGCGGTAAGTCGGGGAGACAACTTTCTGAAGAGCTGGCAAAGATGGCAGCGGAGCAGGAAAGAATAAGAAGAGCCCTTCAGGAGATGCAGGAGAAATTGGAGCAGCAAGGAGGAAAGGCTCCGGGAGGAGATATACCAGGTAAAATGGAACAGACAGAAATGGATTTGGTGAATAAGCGGCTGACAGAACAGACCATCAGAAGGCAGAAAGATATCCTCACCCGATTGCTAGAAACGGAGAAATCCATGCGTGAGCAGAATATGGATGAAGAGCGCAAGGGTGAAACTGCCAAAGAATATCAAAAACAAATCCCAAAAGCATTTGAAGAGTATTTAAGATTAAAGGAAAAAGAAGTAGAATTGTTGAAAACGGTACCCCCTAAATTGTATCCTTATTACAAAAAGGAGGTGAATGAGTATTTTAAGCGAATTGAAAACTTTGAGTGAGTTCGTTTAAAAGCATTGAAGACTTAAACTGGTAATGATCAAATGAACAACTTTCGTATTGAAATCCCCTCCCTGTCTGAGAACATAAGGATGATTGAAAGCTTTATTGACAATGCGAAGGAAAAATTTAATCTCAATGATGATATCTATGGCAATATCATGATTGCCGTAACCGAGGCTGTGAACAATGCCATCAAGCATGGAAACAAGAATGTGTCCGGAAAGAATGTAACCCTAGCCCTTTCATTGGAGGATGGGCTGATCAAATTTAAGGTAGAAGACGAAGGGAATGGTTTTGACTATCATAACCTCCCGGACCCCACTGCCCCTGAAAATATTGAAAAACCAGGCGGCCGGGGCATATTCTTAATGAAACACCTCTCTGACGAGGTTGATTTCAAAGAAAATGGCAAAGTGGTTGAATTGAGCTTTTATATAGATAATTAATGGCGGTTCGGTTCTTCACAGAAGAAATCACCTTTAAGCTACCCCACCCCAGAAAAACCAGTGCCTGGATCAAAGAGGCCATTGAAAAAGAAAAAGGTCAGCTCGATGAGTTGAACTATATCTTTTGTTCAGATCAGTACCTTCTTGCTATCAACCAACAATACCTCAACCACAACACCCTTACAGACATCATCACTTTTGGCCATTCTGAAAAAGGAACCCCAATCTCAGGTGAGATATACATCAGTATTGAAAGGGTGACAGAAAACGCCAAGCAATTCGAGGTTTCCTTTGATGAAGAGCTCCACCGGGTAATCATCCACGGGGTTTTGCACCTTTTGGGCTTTAAAGACAAAAAATCCAGTGATAAGGCCCTTATGCGCAAAAAAGAAGAAGCTTACCTATCTTTGCGGAAATAAAAACTTGTTCCACGTGGAACATGTGAAAAAGGGGTTAAAATCCTTAATTCATGTTTCACGTGAAACCTCAAATAAGAATATGTTTCAGGAGTACGATGTAATTGTAGTAGGAGGAGGCCATGCCGGCTGTGAAGCAGCTGCAGCAGCAGCCAATATGGGGTCCAAAGTTCTTCTGGTTACCATGAATATGACCACCATTGGTCAGATGTCGTGTAACCCGGCAATGGGAGGGGTGGCCAAAGGACAAATAGTTAGGGAAATAGATGCACTCGGGGGATACTCCGGAATTGTGTCTGATCGTTCCATGATTCAGTTTAGAATGTTGAACAGATCTAAGGGACCAGCTATGTGGAGCCCAAGGACTCAAAATGATAGAATGAAGTTCGCAGAAGAATGGCGAATCATGCTGGAGCAAACTCCAAATGTAGATTTCTGGCAAGAAATGGTTTCTGGCCTGGTGGTGAAGGATGGAAAGGTAACAGGAGTGAAAACTTCCCTGGGCCTCGAAATCAAAGCAAAAGCAGTAGTTCTTACGAACGGAACGTTCCTGAACGGGCTCATCCATATTGGAGAGAAAAACTTTGGGGGAGGGCGTACAGGGGAAAAAGCGGCAACTGGACTTACAGAACAGTTAATACAACTAGGCTTTGAATCCGGAAGAATGAAAACAGGGACACCACCAAGAGTGGACGGAAGATCACTGGACTATTCAAAAATGGAGGAACAGGCAGGAGATGAACAACCAGGAAAGTTTTCATTCACTGAAACACAACCCCTGAGCAAACAAGTCAGCTGTTGGATCACCTACACCAACGGGGATGTACATGAAGAATTGGCCAAAGGGTTTGACAAGTCCCCAATGTTCCAGGGACGCATTCAGGGACTCGGCCCACGTTATTGCCCCTCTATCGAAGATAAAATCAACAGATTTGCAGATAAAGACCGTCATCAAATATTCGTAGAACCAGAAGGATGGAATACTGTAGAAATCTATGTTAATGGCTTTTCAACCTCTTTACCAGAAGATATTCAATACCAGGCGCTGACAAAGATACCGGGATTCGAAAAAGCCAAGATGTTCAGGCCAGGATATGCGATAGAATACGATTATTTTCCCCCAACGCAATTAAAGCGCTCTTTAGAGACACAACTCATTGATAATCTGTACTTTGCGGGTCAAATCAACGGTACAACAGGATACGAAGAAGCCGCCTGCCAGGGCCTTATGGCCGGTATAAACGCTCATAACAAAATTAACGAGAAGGAACCCCTTGTACTCAAAAGGTCGGAGGCGTACATCGGTGTCCTGATCGATGACCTGGTAAATAAAGGCACCATCGAACCCTACAGGATGTTCACCTCACGAGCGGAATACAGAATACTGCTTAGACAAGACAATGCAGATCTGCGCCTGACTGAAATAGGTCACCAGATAGGATTGGCCGATGACCAACGTTTACAAAAAGTCTTGAAGAAAAAAGAAAAAGTAAACGAGCTCATCCATGAACTTGAGAAACTAAAGCTTGACCCTACGGCAGTCAATGAAAACTTAACGGAACTAAAGTCAGCTGTGATCAGAGAACGAGTTCCGGTGGTAAATTTCCTGAAGCGCCCCGAAATAGGAATTCAAGAACTAAAAAGAGTTCACACTACAATCAACGACTATGTTTCCGGATTTGAACCCGAAGTACAAGAGCAGGCAGAGATTCAGGTGAAGTACATCACCTATATCGACCGGGAAGAAAAACTGGCACAAAAGATTGAAGGCCTGGAGCACTATAAAATAAAACCAGACTTTGACTACGACCGTGTAAAGGCGCTATCCTCAGAAGCGAGGGAAAAACTTAAAAAAATTAAACCGGAAACACTGGGACAAGCTTCAAGAATAAGTGGAGTAAACCCAGCCGATATTTCAGTACTTACCATTTACATGGGCAAATAATTCATGCAAACTGAGGTTGTAAAGATTTGTCCGGTTTGCCAAGGTACTTCCTTTGTCTCAGTCTTCAATTGTGAAGACCATACCTACAGTCATCAACAGTTTAGCATTCAGCAATGTGAGAACTGCCAATTGATGATTACCAATCCCCGGCCTGATCAAAACACAATTGGTGATTATTACAAATCGGATGATTACATTTCACACACCGGCAAGACCAATTCTCTTTTTGATTGGATCTATCTCAGGGCAAGAAGCTATACACTTGGGTGGAAACAAAAAGTCATACAGTCGCGAAAACCGGTGGGAAGGATTTTGGACTACGGTTGCGGTACCGGAGAATTCATCCAACATATGGTAAAAAATGGTTGGACAGGGTGTGCTGTTGAACCATCTGATGAAGCAAGAAACAAAGTTCAAAAACTCAACAATCTTAAAACGTACAAAAGTATTGATGAGCTCCCGGAAAAGAAATTTGACATCATTACGTTATGGCATGTATTGGAACATGTACCCAACCCAGACGAATTGATTCAACAACTCAAACAAAAACTGAATACGGGTGGATTAATTTTTGTGGCGGTGCCCAATCATGAAGCATACGATGCACAACATTACAACAAGTACTGGGCAGCTTATGACGTACCCAGGCATTTTTGGCATTTTGCAAAAAGCAATATGACGACTTTATTGACCAACCAACAATTCGAACTTAAAGAGGTACTCCCTATGAAACTGGATGCCTACTATGTTTCATTGCTCAGTGAAAAGTACAAGAACCAGGGGCATCATAATATTATCACACCTTTCCAGGCACTAGCCATCGGACTTAAGTCCAACTCCAAAGGGGCAAAAACAATGAATTACTCCAGCCTTATATATATTGCGGGTCATGCGTAGAAATGGGCTAACAGTATTTATTACGTTTTATATTCTTCTACTCTGGAGTTGTGCCAATCAAACAACACCTACTGGGGGACCAAAAGACGAAACCCCACCCAAACTATTAAGATCAAACCCATCACACAAAGAGAGAAACTTTAAGGGAAAAGAAATTGAGTTAATATTTGATGAAGCCATTAATCTAAATAATGCAAAAGATGAAATTCTTATATCCCCACGATCTGATCAGGAAATAGAATACAAGTACAAGAAAAATACGGTAACCATCACTCCAGAAAATGGTTGGGATGACAACACCACATACTCCTTCGCATTCAGGGAAGGCATTCGAGACATTACCGAGAACAATGCACCAGAGAATTTAAAACTTGCCTTCAGTACCGGTCCATTAATAGATTCAATGATGGTCCAGGGAAAAATTAAAATGGCGGTGAATACGGACGTGCCGGAAAAGATTACAGTTGCACTTTACCAATCAGACACTTTCAACATATTTGAACATTCTCCAAATTACTTCACTCTCAACAATGCTAAAGGTGCCTTCAGTTTGGAAAATATAAAAAGTGGTATCTATTACGTCTACGCATTTCAAGACAAGAGTAACAACCTTAAGGTAGAGAGTAGAACTGAAAAGTTTGGTTTTTTAAAAGCGCCATTAGTCCTGACAGGTCCAATTGATTCTTTGACAATACCAATGATTAACATGGACATGCGCCCACTCGCTATTAACAACATTAGAAATACAGGGATACAAACACTAATAAAGTTCAACAAAAGCATAACCGACTATACAATAAAACCAGAATCCACAGATCAACTTATCCATTCGTTCGGTGATGATCAGACAGAAATTGCATTTTACAATCCGGATGCAATTACAGACAGCTTAAAAATATTACTCAACGCAGTAGACAGCATAAGTTCACAAGTAGATACAACTTTCTATATCAAGTCAATAAAAAGCAATTCTATACCAAGTGACTTCAAACTTACCCCCGGCAACATTCAATACAACTTAAGAACAAACATACTTTCGCAAGAATACAAACTGACGAAACCAATCCGGTACCTCAATACGGACAGTATTTTCATCAAAATTGATTCTTTGCATCATATCCCGATCACGCTCGATGACCTGGTTTACGACTCTATTTATAAAAAACTACGTCTATCAAAATTAATAGAACCAGACACCTTATTCCAAAAACCGAAGGTGCCACCTATAACGAATGAACCAGAAGCGGAAAAACAGGAAAATGACAAACCAAAAGTAAAAGGACAACCTGGTACATTACCTAAAAGAACAGCTCCAACTCAAGCACAACCAGAACTCATCCTAAAAAAGGGATCCCTCATAAGCCAGGAGTTGGACACACTTACGCAACAAAAATTTTCAATACAAGAAATAAAAGTAGCGAATACAGGAACCCTACTCATCGAAGTACAAACCAAAGAACCAGAATACATTATCCAATTGATCACTCCCGATGGAACAATAATGGAAGAAATCAAGAACATCAAAAAATATTCATTCCAGTACCTTCAACCAAAAAATTACAAAATCAAAGTAATCCTGGACAGAAACAAAAATGGCAAATGGGACCCAGGAAATTTCTTCAAAAAGGAAGAGCCAGAACCAATCTGGTTCTATCAAACCCAGGATAAGAAGTACGACTTCCCAATCAGGGCCAACTGGGAGCTTGGTCCCCTAATGTTGATATTCTAAATCCATTGTGGATTACTCACCCAAACTGGAGGGGAAAATATTTTACCCCAAAATATCCTCTCATATATAATATTTCTCGTTGATAACTCTCATCCAACTATATTTATACACACATCGTTAAATTGTAGACAGTCGCAATACACATGAGAGTATAATGTGGAATTATAGATAGAACCTAGTAATAAGATAAATTGAACCCGTTTTTTATACAGTAAGCATCCACAAGTTAACCCCAAAGAATTCTTGCGTACCACTTATCCACAAAAGCACAGCCCTTATAGTACTTATTATATATATATATTTAATAGTATAACATTAGTCTGTTTACTTTGTGTACTACCGTTCTTTGAATCTCAAGCCCAAAACAGACAAGAAATTCAAATTGCAGGAGAATACGTTGCAAAGGGCGAAAAAGAAAAGGCGCTAAAAGTTTACGATGACCTGGCGCGGGATTTTGTCAACATTCCATTAATACACAATGATTATTTGAATCTAATGTTGGATCTTGGCAAGTATAAAGAAGCCGAAAACTATGTCGATAAACTTATTCGCAAGCTTGATAATCGCGTCAATTACCACCTTGACCTTGGGCTGGTTTACATCAAAAGCGGTGATGTTCAAAAAGCGGAAAAGCAGTTCAAAAATGTTATCAAGGCGAATGCTAACGATATTTACCGGATCAAATCTATTTCTGATTATTTGGCTTCGCAGCGGCTTACCGATTATGCGGTTATGGCCATGCAGGAGGCACGAGATGTCCATTCCAACAATTCACTTTTTACCCTCGAACTGGCCAACCTTTACCGACTGCAAGGAAACCGGGATGCCATGGTGGAAGAGTACCTCAATTACGTTACCCAGACACCAGGAAATATTAATTATGTAAAAAATCTGCTGCAAATTCTGCTTACCAAACCGGAGGAGATGGAAGCACTGGAGCGGTTGCTCTACGAAAAAGTGCAGAGGAGCCCAGGTTCAGAAGTGTATGCGGATTTACTGATTTGGGTTAACCTTCAGCAAAAAAACTTTTACGGTGCCTTTATTCAAGCCAGAGCCTTCGACAAAAGATTTAAAAAAGAATCTTCAAAAACGCTGGAGATTTCAAACATTGCCTTAAGCAATGAAGATTTTGAAAATGCAGACAAAGGCTTTACTTATGTGGTAAAGGAATATCCGAATACTGACAATTATCTTCCGGCAAGACTGGGTCAGATAAGAGCCCGCGAGGCGAAGGTGAAAAAAAGTTATCCTGTAAAAAAAGATTCTGTCCGGTACCTGATCGCAGAGTATGAATCTTTTACTGAAAGCTATCCGGAAAACCCTAATTCATACGAGGCCATTTTAAATCAGTCTTTATTGTATGCCTACATGCTGGATGAAAAAGATCCGGCCATTGCCAAACTCAATGTGCTTATCGATAATCCCCGTGTTGCCCCTTACATCAAAGCAAAGGCAAAACTGGAAATGGGTGATATCTATATGTTGAAAGAAGAACCGTGGGAATCAACTTTGCTGTATTCACAAGTAGAACGATCACAGCGTGAGACGCCCATTGGTTACGAAGCGAAATTGCGCAATGCCAAATTATCTTATTATAAAGGTGATTTTGCGCTGGCACAAGAGCATCTTGATATTTTGAAAGAAGCTACTACCAGGGAAATTGCCAACGATGCCATGGATCTGAGTATTAGAATAAAAGAGAATACCACGTTTGACAGTGTAGGAACTGCGCTCAAAGAATACGCTGCCATTGAATTGTTGCTGCACCAAAACAAAGTGGATACAGCTTTGATGCGTATCGCAAGTTTAAAAAGTGGAATACTTCCATCGAAGCAACCGATAGATAGCACCACCGCTAAAATTGCAAACACAACTATTTTGGATGATGTATATTGGCTGGAAGCCCAGCTTCGGTTAAAGCGTGGAGAATTTGACAAGGCATATGCATTGCTGCAAAAAATAATTGAAGAATACGGAGATGATATCCTGGCAGACGATGCCTTCTTCACGCAAGGTGATATCCTTGAAAATTATAAAAATGAAAAAGATCCTGCTATGGAAATCTACCGGGAGTTTTTAAACCGCTTTCCGGGCAGTGTTTACGCAGCCGAGGCAAGAAAAAGATACAGGCATTTGCGGGGTGACTTCGATAACCTGCCAGTTCAATAATTCAATTTGTTCGGATATATCAGCAATATTTTTGCTTGAGCACCTAATCCTTTCTTACTACATTGAGTAGTAAATGAATTGGCTATGGTTGTCTTTAAAAGCTTTTTGCTCAAATGTGCTGTATTTGTTCTCTTATTCAGCTTAAGTTCAAATTGTGTGGATTCACCAGATCCGGATGCAATTCTTTGCACGGATCCACTTTTTCCATATTTATGCCCTAGTGCCGGAAAATGTTGCTCTCTACCGTTTTATGGCAAAAACCTCAATAAATGCTATAGTACCGTTTCGGAATGTGGCACTGTAGGTCAATCGTGTGAGGCCTGTGGAATAGAAGTCAATAATACGGCCTTTCAAAATTTTGTGTATGCCAATTGGGATTGTGACGGATCGCCAGATTGCGAAACCAATATGGGTGCACCAACCGGAACGGCCGGACCATTTTGTGATGCCGCTACTTGTCAGAACTGGGCAGATAAATTTGCTCCAACTACCTATACTTGTGACGATACTCCAAAAGAAACTCCATCGATAGGATCACCTCCGGATGGCTTGTGTTTTAAGACGGGTGATTTTTAATCAGGCTATTTGTAGTTGTAAAAAATCACAAGGGACTCCGTTCGTCTTAATTTCAGGCTAACTTTAAGAACGATTATTTTACCTTTTGGGCTAATTCTAAAAAAATTGAAAATGAGAAAACTTTTTGTACTGCTTTGCTTGGTGGTGAGTTATACTTCATGGGCACAAACCAATGTGAAAGCACTGGTAGGAGGCACATTGATTGATGGATTCGGGAGCACGCCCCTTCAAAACAGTGTTATTATTATCGAAGGCGAACGAATTAAAAAAGTAGGTCGCGTGGGAGAGGTAGAGATTCCAAAAGGAGCCGAAATAATTTCTACGGAAGGAATGAGTGTAATGCCCGGCTTATGGGACATGCATACCCACCTCATGCTCAACGGACACAGTGATTACACCCATTGGGATAAAACATACAAACCACCCATTCTGGAAAAAGTAATCATGCCTTCTTCAGCCCATCAGTTGTTAATGGCCGGAGTTACCAGTGCCCGAGATTTAGGAGCCCCACTTGAAGCAAGTATTAATGTGCGTGATCGAATCAACAGAGGAGAAATTCCAGGTCCGACCATGTATATGTCCGGCCCGTTTATTCAGCATGAGCCTTATCCGGGAACAGAAGATTTTCGATGGGGTGTAAAGGGGGAAGCAGATGCAAGAAATAAAATAAAAAAACTGGCCAAGGCGGGGGTTGACTTTATAAAACTCATCGATCAGGATGAGATGACAATGGAAGAAGTAGCGGCTGTAATAGATGAGGCGCACAAAAACAATTTAAAAGTAGTGGGCCACTCGCATCGACCAGAAGAAATTCGCAGGGGTTTAAAATTAGGTGTAGATTGTTTTGAACATACTGGACTGTCTTCCGCTCCGGAATATCCCGAAGACATCATGAATATGATCAAGGAACGAACAGCTCAAATGAATTTAGGTCCATTCTTTTGGACACCCACAGTGGAGGTGCTATATAATTATAATTACATCCGCGATAACCCCGAACAATTGGATAACGACTCCTGGCACTTGGATTTGCCGGATTCCATTATTCAGGATATAAAAGGTTCTATTCAACAGCCGGGTCAGCTTCCGTATTTTCAATTGAATCCCATTCGCAAACCAACGTTGGAGCGAAAAATGAAACAGTTGAAAGATGCTGGTGTTGTTTTATTGATCGGTACGGACAGTGGAGTACCATTGAAATTTCACAGTCAAAGTACCTGGAACGAATTGGATGTGTGGGTAAACGAATTTGGATTGGATCCGATTTATACCCTGCGAGCAGCCAGCTATTGGCCATCCGTTCTTATGGGAGTAGATAAAGATTATGGAACCGTATCAGCAGGAAAATATGCAGACATCATTGCCGTAAAGGGAGATGTGCTGCGGCATATCGATTTGTTGCAGGATGTGGATATGGTAATTAAGCATGGCAAGCAGTATAAATAATTCATGAAGAAATTTTTTCTTTTCTTATTCGCCTTAGTGATTGTACTGGTCGGTGTTCTTCTTGTCAATACCCTTCAGTTTAAATCGAAGCAATTGGAAATTGCAGGCGAACCATCTCCTGCCATCTCTGAGTCCACCTTAGAAAATTTCAAAAAGGCGATTCAGATTAAAACGATTTCGTTTGGAGATAGCATTCCGCCAGATACTGCAGCATTTTATGGCTTTCATCGGTTTCTCGCATCGACCTATCCGTTGGTTCATGCAAAATTAGAACTCGAAAAAGTGAAGGACTACAGCTTACTTTACAAATGGGAAGGCAAAAACTCCAGCGAGAATCCCATTGTGCTAATGGCCCACATGGATGTAGTGCCGGTAGAACCTGGAACAGAATCATTGTGGTCGGTGGATGCCTTTGAAGGAGTAATAAAAAACGATACCATCTGGGGAAGGGGAACTGCTGATGATAAGATGAGCCTCATTTCCATTATGGAGGCGATTGAAAAACTATTGTCTGAAAATTTTATTCCGGAGCGCACTATCTATTTGGCTTTTGGGCATGATGAAGAAATAGGAGGGCAAGGTGCCATTGCAATTGCCAGCTTGTTGGAGTCGCGAAATATTAAAGCGGAATTGGTTTTAGATGAAGGTGGGATAATTACTGTAGATAAAATTCCGGGCATTACTCAGCCGGTTGCCTTGGTGGGAACTTCAGAGAAGGGTTATATGTCACTCGAACTTTCAGTGGAGTTAAGTGGAGGACACTCATCCATGCCAGCTCCAGAAACGGCCATCGATATTTTGACCAATGCCATTGTAAGGCTTCGGGCCAATCCATTTGAGGCAGACTTTTCACAATCCACAAAAGACTTCATTGAATACATCGGCCCCGAACAACCGTTCCTTCAAAAAATGGTGTTTGCCAATCAGTGGCTTTTCAAAAATACGATAGTTGGAATTTATGAACAGAGCCCAGGTGGCAATGCCATGGTGCGAACAACAATAGCACCTACGGTAATCAATGCTGGAGTAAAAGATAATGTAATTCCCACCCTGGCCAGTGCAACAATTAACTTTAGGTTGTTGCCAGGCGATACGCAAGAGTCTGTAAAGGATCGCGTTATTTCTGTGATTGATGATCCGCGTGTTAATGTTTCAAAATTGAGTTTTGGAAACGATCCTTCTGCGGTAACTCCCGTTGATGGGTTTGGATTTAAACTTATTGAGGCCGCGGCCAGAAAAACTTTTGATCAGGTTATAGTTGCTCCTTTTCTAATGGTTGGAGCAACCGACTCGCGTCATTTTGGAAAAGTGTCGGATCAGATTATTAAATTTAGTCCAATGAATGATCCTATCGGATTTCATGGAATTGATGAACGTATTAGTGTAAAGGGTTTTCAGGATGGTATTTGGTTTTATCAGCAGTTAATAAAGTCGATAGAATGATGGAAGGATCCTCTATGAATTTTCACACCCGAAAATGGGTGAAGCCAGAAGACCTCAATCCCAATCAGACGTTGTTTGGTGGCAGGTTGTTGCAATGGATAGACGAGGAGGCAGCACTTTATGCTATCATCCAACTGGACAACACACACATTGTTACGAAGTTTATTTCAGAGATCAACTTTATATCAGCGCCCAAGCAAGGAGATATTATTGAGATTGGAATTGTGGCCACTGAATTTGGACGATCATCCATTACGCTGAGATGTGAAGTACGAAATAAAATGACACGCGATCCTATTTTATCCATCGAGAAATTAATTTTTGTTAATCTGGATGAAAAAGGAAAACCGAAACCGCATGGCAAGACCAGTGTCACTTATGTGAAAGACCGGTTTTGAGATGAACTAACAGATAATAAATTTACCTACTCGCTTTTCAGCGCATCGATTGGATTGGAGCTCGCGGCCTTTATGGACTGATAGCCCATGGTGAGCCATGCAATCAAAAAAGCAACTACGCCTGCTATGATATACACCATTGCACCAATTTCAGCCTTATAGACATATCCCTTTAGCCACCAGTCCACACTGTACCAGGCAAACGGAATGGCAATGATGAAGGCAATGATGATGAGCTTGCCGAATTCTTTAGAAAGCAACAACACTATACTGCTTACGGAGGCACCCAGCACCTTTCGAATACCAATTTCTTTGGCCCGTTGTTCAGCGGTAAAAGCGGTGAGCGCAAACAGTCCAAGACAGGCAATGACAATGGCAAGCCCAGCAAAGAAGGTGAAGATTTTTCCAAGCCTGTCCTCAGCCGCATACATGCTTCCAAAGTCGTCATCTAAAAAGGAATATTGAAAAGGCTGACCGGGTGCCAGGGACGTCCAGGTATTTTCTATCGATTGAATGACATCTTGTGCATTTGCTGCACTGAATCGGAAAGAAACACTCCCATCATTTTTTCCAATAAAAAATCCAAGTGGGGTGATGCTTTCGCGCATGGTAGAGAAATGAAAATTTTCTACCACTCCTACGATGGTCCATGATTTCGTATTGTTTGGATCAGGAGTGCCATTAGACGGAGAACCATCCAAGGAACTGATCCTTCTGCCAATGGGATCCCGGTCAAAACCAAATTGATATACCGCAGCTTCATTCAAAATCACAGCAGAGGAGTCGGAAGGAAAATCAAGTGAAAAATCCCGTCCTTCCAGGATATTCATTCCAAACGTTTTTAGGTAGTCGTGGTCGACTTGCCAGTTTTGCATGCTCACCATATTTTCAGTTGAGGGATCGCTACCTTCTCTCCAGAACGGATTATCGCTACGTGATGAATTTCCACTTTTAACTGGCAGGTATCCAGAGATAGTACCACTTTGTATGTTACTATTTTTTAAAACTTCTTGCTTGAAACTCTCTACTTTATTGGGGCGCAAGGCATAAGCATCCTGAATGACAATCACCCGGTCTTTATTAAAACCAAGTTTTTTATTTTGTATGTATTCCAATTGGCGGTTGATAGCGATGGCGCCAACGATAAGAAAAATAGAAATGACAAATTGAAAAACAACCAACCCGCTTCTAACGAATCCACTTTTCATACCGCTGGAAGCTTTGCCTTTCAAAACATCTACGGGCTTAAATGCGGACAGGAAAAAAGAAGGATAAATGCCTGCAATCATACCCACCAGCAATGCAGCACTTACTACTATGAGATAGAAAACAGGATTGTCAAAAGGAATTTGAAGTTGTTTTAATGCCAGCCCGTTGAAAATCGGAAGAGCAAGTTGTACCAGCATTATAGCAATAAAGAATGCCAAGATAGTTACCAATGTTGACTCTAATAAAAACTGACGTACCAGATAGGCACGAGCAGAACCCATCACTTTGCGCACACCTACCTCTTTTGCCCGGTTGCTGGATCTTGCGGTACTCAGATTCATAAAATTGATGCAGGCAATTCCCAGGATAAATAAGGCAACTATTCCAAGAAGGTAGACATAGGTTATGCTGCCATTGGGCTCCAGCTCAGCGGTGGCATCAGAATGCAAATGAATATCGCGCAGGGGCATCAGGGTCATTTCATACATATTCCCTGCTTCTCTGAATTTTTCAAGGGTAAATTCATCACCTAAAACCTGGGCTATTTGTGGGCCAATGTACTTGATCAAAAATTCAGGCAATTTGTTTTCAAAAGCTTTTGCATCAGCGCCTTCCTTCAAAAGAAGATAAGTGTTGAAATTGTTGCTGAGGTAGGCAGTGGATTGAGCCTCTCTGGCAACGGGCCAATCACCCACCATAGCAATCAATATGTCAAAATGAAAATGTGATGTGGAAGGAATGTTTTCGTAGACAGCGGTAACCTTGGCATTGTACTTATTGTCCAGAATCATCGTCTTCCCCAGTGCACTTTCATTGGGGAAATGTTTTTCAGCGGTGCGTTTGCTGATGGCAATGCTTGCAGGTTCTGTCAGCGCTGTGTTAGGATTGCCTTCAAGTACTTTGACTGAGAATATTTTAAAGAAAGTGCTGTCCGTCCAGATCACATTATTTTCTTTAATGTTCTCTGTGCTGTTTTCAGCTTTAACCAGATAAGAGCCATAACTGCGAAACCTTACGGCAGCCTCTACCTCCGGATAATCCTGGATTAGCGTGTGGGCTGTGGGCGCAGAACTTGTAGCAAGTTGCATATGATTGCCACCGAACTTTATCTCATTATTGATTCTGTATATGCGGTCTGCTTTTTCATTATACTGATCGTAACTGAGCTCATCGATGATGAAAAGTGTGATCAATAAACATGCAGAGACGCCAATGGCAAGACCGGCAATATTAATGGCAGAATAAAAAGTATGCTTTCGAAGGTTCCGAAAAGCAATGAGAAGAATGCTTTTTAACATAACAAACTGGCTAAAAGAATAAATGCGTACTTTTTAAAAATACGCATTTGTTCAAATATGGATCTATTAAAACTCAGACGAACGATATCATCATAAGTTTCATTTTGCTGATTATTTCTGCCAATAATTGGCTACTCACTCCTCAATGCGTCAATGGGATTGGAACTTGCAGCCTTCATGGACTGAAAACCCATGGTGAGCCATGCAATCATGAACGAAGCCAATCCTGCCAGCAGGTAAACAATCACACCCACTTCTACCTTGTACATATAACCTTCCAACCACCAGTTGACTGCATACCAGGCAACGGGAACCGATAAGATGAATGCGATAATGATCAGCTTGCCAAATTCTTTGGAGAGTAGCATTACAATACTGCTTACAGAGGCTCCTAATACTTTGCGAATGCCAATTTCTTTATTTCGCTGTTCTGCCGTAAAAGAAGTAAGCGCAAACAACCCAAGGCTGGCAACCAAAATGGCTAGCCCGGCAAAAACCGCAAATATTTTTCCCAGCCGCTGTTCCGAATCATACATCTTTCCAAAAGCCTGATCAAGAAATGTGTATTGGAAGGGTTGTCCCGGAGCCATTTGTGCCCAGGTATTTTGAATGGTGTTAATTACATCCTGCGTATCGGCTGCCTGAAAACGAAAAGAAATTCGCAAGGCGCTTCTGCGCAGAAACAATGCCACTGGAGTAATACTCTGTCTCAGTGATTCAAAGTGAAAATCCTTCAGGGACCCTATAACTTCAAAGCTTACAGAATTGGGTTTTCCATCGGCTCCCATGCCCCCTCCAAAAGTAGCTATTTTCCTGCCGATTGGATCTTCAGTAAAGTTAAACATCTTTAACGCGGCCTCATTCAAAATAACGGCACCCGAATCCGAAGGAAAATCACGGGAAAAATTTCGTCCTTCCAATATCTCCATCCCTAAAGTGGGTACATAATCCTGATCAACGGACCATATCTGTAAGCTCACCATATTATTCTGTGAGGGGTCAGTTCCTTCCGGCCAATACACATTGTCACTCCGGCTGGTACCTGCCACAGGAAGAAAGCTGGAGATTGAACCATTCGTAATGGCTGCATTTTTTAACACTTCGTCTTTAAAGGATTGCAGTTGATCTCCCATGGCGTACGCATCCTCAATAATGATGACCTGGTCTTTGTTAAAGCCAATTTTCTTCTCCTGGATGAAAGAGAGCTGCTGCTGCACAGTAAACGTGGCGATTATCAGGATGATGGAAATTGAAAATTGAAATACCACAAGTCCACTGCGAATCAAACCGCTTTTCATACCCAATGCCATATTGCCTTTCAACACATTGATGGGCCTGAAGGCAGATAGAAAAAACGCGGGATAAGTTCCTGCAAAAACTCCTATCAAAACAGATACGCCCAATACAATAATAATAAAGACAGGGTTTGTCCAGGGAATTGAAATCTGTTTACCGGCCAGATCATTGAAGAATGGCATAGCGAGGTAAGCCAGAAATAATGCAATCAGGAACGAAAAAATACTCAACAGAATAGATTCCATTAAGAATTGATTAACGAGATGCAGACGCAAAGAGCCCATTACTTTTCTCATCCCTACTTCTTTGGCCCTGTTGGCAGAACGGGCTGTAGAAAGATTCATGAAGTTGATGCAGGCAATCAATAAAATAAACAGAGCAACTGCCCCAAAGAGATATACATAAGTGATGTCGCTGTTGGGTTCAAACTCAGCAGAGAGATCAGAATGGAGATGGATATCCAGTAAAGGACGTAAGGTATAATCAAGTTTGTTACCGGCCTGGAGGAAAGCATCCATGTCTACATCTGGCCCAAGCATTTGTTTTAACATTGGAGTCACATGAATATCTATAAGCTTTGGAAACTTGGCCTCTAATTCCTGTGCGCTGGCTCCTTCGCGTAACAACACATAAGTATTATAGTTGTGACTTAACCATTCATCGTTTTTACTGTCCTCCAAACTTTCCATGGAGAGTATCATGCTGAAATGAAAGTGACTTTCCTTTGGGATATCTTTGTATACACCGGTGATTTTATAGTTGTGTCTGTTATCAAGGATAATAGTTTGCCCTATGGGATCTTCGTTATTCGGGAAAAGCTTTTTGGCTGTGCTTTCACTCAATACCAGGGTGCTGGGTTCAACGAGAGCGGTTTTTGGGTTGCCGCTGATGAGAGGAATAGTGAATACATTGAAAAGGGTACTATCGGCATACGCCACATTCGTTTCTCGGATGTTGTCAATGGATCGCTTAACGAGCATGGTTCCCTCATCGCGGGTACGCACCATATTTTCTACCTCGGGATACGTTTCTTTAAAGGCAGGTCCCATTGGGGCTGACGAGGAAGCCATCTGTAAATGATTGCCATTAAAAAGAATTTCAGAATCGATGCGGTAAATGCGATCTGCATTTACATTGTACTTATCGTAGCTCAATTCATTGAATATGTATAAAACGATCACCAGACAAGACGCAATGCCAACAGCAAGTCCTGTAATGTTAATGATGGAGTAGAAACTTTGCTTGCGAAGATTGCGCATTGCAATGGTGAGATAATTTTTTAGCATGGCTTTTACAATTGAATTTTCTGAATGAATAGTTTGACGTTGCGTCTCACGAAGTCCTTTGGTGTGACCAAATGATTTTAAAACTTCCTGATAGGCCTCGATAAATTTTTTTCCTTGCTCCATTTCTGTTTCTACACTGGAACAAATGTGATCCACCAGCTCGTTTTGCAACGGCTCGTATACCAATCCCCTGTAGTGAAGGTCTTTGATAATGTAGTTGATATGTTCGCTGGTGAGCTGAGACATGATTTATGCAATTTGTACCTGTAACACGGCTGACATGGTTTTAATAAATTCCCTGAATTCGACCACTCTTTCTTTTACCAGGCTTTTGCCCGTTACAGTGATTGTGTAGTATTTGCGAACACGTTTTCCCATGAGCACAGTTTCTGTCTGTAGCAAACCCTCGGCTTCCAGTTTGTGAAGGGCAGGATAGAGGGCACCTTCGGTGAGGAGAATTCTGCCCAGAGACAGCTCTTTCACTTTCTGTGTGATTTCGTAACCATACATTTTGCCGTTGTCCTTCAGCACTTTTAGCAAAATGGTTTGAAGGGTACCTTTTAATAGTTCAGGAGAGTGCATAAGAAATCAATACATAAGTGAATTATGCATGTAAGACGCGATTGCCGCTAAAAGGTTGCACCAGTGCCTAAAAAGGCCTAAAACACCCTTTTTCTGTAACTCAAGTCACAAAACAACTTGAGGAGGATCATTAAGGCTTTTGATGGTTGTCATAAGAAAAGGCTACCACCACAGGTAGTTTTGTTAAACACAATCAGCGGAGAATCATGAAAAACATACTCATTTTAGGAGCGGGCACGGCCGGAACAATGATGGCTAACAAATTGTACAAAGCCCTCAATCCAAAAGAATGGAAAATATCCATTGTAGACAGGGATGAGCAGCATTATTACCAGCCAGGATTTTTATTTATACCCTTTGGTATCTACCAGCCTGAGGATGTGATAAAGCCAAAAGCAGATTTTATCCCTAAAGGAGTTGATTTTCAGATTGCGGAAATTGATAAGATAAAATCCGATCGAAACGAAGTAGCACTAACTGATGGACGGGTGATTCCCTATGATATTCTTGTTGTAGCTACAGGCACAGTTCCTGTTCCGGAAGAGACACAGGGCTTGAAGGGTAAGCTGTGGTACAAAGACATATTTGATTTTTATACCTACGAAGGAACCACACAGCTTGTGGAGAAGCTAAAAGATTGGAAAGGGGGCAGGTTGGTGATCAACCTGGCAGAGACGATTATCAAATGTCCTGTTGCTCCACTTGAGTTCGCTTTCCTGGCCGATGCTTACTTTACCGAAAAAGGTATACGCGATAAAGTGGAAATTTCTTATGTTACCCCGTTATCAGGTGCATTTACCAAGCCCAAGGCCACAGCCATGCTGAGCAAGTTGCTAACAGAAAAGAAAATTAATGTGGTGCCAGATTTCTATTTGGAAAAGGTGGACGAAGACAGAAAAGTATTGGTGTCTTATGATGAGCTGGAAGTGCCTTTCGACCTGCTGGTTTCTGTTCCTGTAAATATGGGTGATGCAATGATTGAAAGGAGCAACATGGGAGATGAGGACGGACTGAACTTCGTACCCACAGACAAAGA
This sequence comes from Cyclobacteriaceae bacterium, assembly GCA_039971015.1. Lineage (GTDB taxonomy): Bacteria > Bacteroidota > Bacteroidia > Cytophagales > Cyclobacteriaceae > ELB16-189. The sequence continues at coordinate 82,531 of JBDVKV010000027.1, read as the reverse complement.
AACATTGAAGTCTAAAAATTTCGACAATGTGTTTGTGATTGGAGACGCCACCAACGTGCCGGCATCCAAAGCAGGATCAGTAGCGCATTTCGAAGGGGAAATATTAATCGAAAATATTCTGAGTTATATAGCGGGCCAACCCTTGGATGCCAAGTTTGACGGACATTCTAACTGCTTCATCGAAACAGGTTTTGGAAAAGCGTCATTGATCGATTTTAATTATGACACTGAGCCTCTGCCCGGAGTATATCCGTGGCCAGTAGTGGGGCCAATGGGATTATTGAAAGTGACACGCGCCAATCACTATGGTAAGCTAATGTTCAGGTGGGTGTACTGGCACATGTTATTAACAGGAAAAAAATTACCGGTAAGCGGACATATGTCAATGGCCGGAAAAGTAACCGCTTAAAAAGAAAGTAGAGGATTCAAAAAAACAATAAAACTATGAGCACTGTAACCATGAACGGACAACAAATTGAAGTAAACGAAGAGGGCTACATGAAAGACCCTTCACAATGGAGTAAAGAGTGGGCCAATCAGGTAGCCGCTGAACATGAAATCACCCTTACCGACAAACACTTTGAAGTGTTGAACTGGCTGAGAGAGAAGCAAGCTGAAGGTGTGGCGCTTAACATTCGCAAAGTAGGGAAATCAGGACTTGTCGACATCAAACAATTCTATGCGCTTTTTCCTGGAGGACCACTCAAGGTATCTAGTAAAATAGCCGGGATACCTAAACCCGTAAGCTGCGTTTAAAAAAATTTAATCTATTAAAACCAAAAGGCCATGAATGAGACATTGAATAAGGAAGCGGTAACATCCAATGTTGCTGCCCCTGCAAAGAAAAAAGAAGATACCGTAAAGAAGGTTGTGATCATCTGCTCTAAAGGAACAATAGAGGATGTGTATGCAGCACTTATCATGGCCAACGGTGCGTTGGCTGATGGACGTGATGCAAAAATGTTTTTTACTTTCTTCGGATTGGATGCTATCACCACGTCTAAAGCGGATCACTTGCACACTGCTACCGTAGGTAACCCTGCCTTTATGCCATCCATGCCCACCATGGTGGGAGGACTTCCAGGCTTTGAAAAGTTTGCTTCTTATATGATGAAAAAGCAGATGGATAAATTGGATATTCCCAATGTCACTGAGTTCATTGAAATGATTGACGCTGGAGGAGGAGAAATTTATGCCTGTAAATTAGCAGCTGACATGTTCAAACTGGAAAAGGAAGATTTTCTTCCGGAAGTGAAGGACATTATCACCGTGGCGGATATGTATGCGCTGGCAGATGGTGAAGGATCTCATTTTATTTTTATCTAGGGATTCAGAAAATAAATTTTCAAGGCCTCGCTTTTAGGAGGCCTTTTTTGTTGCATCACTCTTTAATCATCGTAAAGTTCTAAGGTTGAATGCTACCTAACGCCTACATTTTGCCTGTTTTCCTATAAATTGCCTATTTAAAGCGTTAAATTCACCATTGTGAATATGAGAAAGACAGTCTATCTGGCTATTGTGTTGTTTGTAGTGTGGTGTGTAGCCTGTGCCATCTGGTATCTTTTTTCTGTAAAAGGATTAACTACTGATCCGGCTACCTTTAATGGAACGAGTAATGCTGTAGCCATTATCGAAATCCTGTTTATGACGTTGGGTGCGTTTCTGATTGGTTTTTTGGCCGCTTACTACCTGCAGGAGGAACCCATCAAAAAGTGGAGGCTCGCATATTTTACAGAAGAGCATGAGAAAAAGGAATTGCAATTCACCTCGCGCTCGTTAAGAACAGAGAAGCAAAATTTGCTGAATGATAAGGCTAATCAGGAGTTACAATTCAAAAGCGAGTTGGCGGAGAAAAGTCAGCTGGCACAACAGCTTAATGCAAAAGTAGAGGAAACGTCAAGAGCGCTGGAAACCAAACAGGCAGCAGAAGATCAGTTGCGGAGTGAATTGAGTGAATTGCGACCCAAAGCAGAACAATTAGAGGCCGAGATTTCACACCTTCGGTTTAAGATCAAACAACTTGAATTTGAAAACCAAAGCAAAACAGAGCTGCGTGTTCCCAAGGAAGATGAGATCAGTGATCTTACTCAAATTCAGGGTATAGGGCCAGCCATTTCCCGCAAGCTTTACGCAATGGGTATTTATTCTTTTAAACAAATTAGTCAGTTCGACAAGAGCATGATAGACCAGGTAGGTAAGGCCCTTAAATATTTTCCCGATCGCATTCTTCGCGATGACTGGGTAGGGCAGGCTCGCAAGCTGAATTCTTAGCTCAGCTCTTTTCGACTTTTTGGATATTTCTAATCGTACTAAAAACAAAACATGGCGCGTACTCCTTCTACTATGATTCCGCTTGGCACACGAGCACCTGAATTTTCTTTGGCAGATACGGTTTCAGGAAAAGAACTTTCATTGAATGATGTAAAAGGGGAAAAGGGAACATTGGTAATGTTTATTTGCAATCATTGTCCTTACGTGATTCATGTCAACGAGCAGCTGGTGCAACTCGGCAAAGACTACCAGCCTAACGGGATAAAATTAGTTGCGATCAATTCCAATGATGTGCAAAAGTATCCGGAGGATAGTCCGGAGAAGATGACTTTGGTGGCAAAGAAAATGGGATATCCGTTTCCGTACCTCTATGATGAAACGCAGGAAGTAGCCAAAGCCTACGATGCTGCCTGTACCCCCGACTTCTTTTTGTTTGATGTAGAAATGAGATTGGTGTATCGCGGTCAGCTGGATGGAGCACGTCCCGGCAATGATGTACCCGTTTCAGGTGCTGACTTGCGCGAAGCGATGGATGCTTTACTCTATGGTGAAGAAATACCGCAGGATCAAAAACCAAGTATGGGGTGTAATATTAAGTGGAGGTAGTTTTCGGTCCCTCACCCGAACATGGCTTATCAAGCCATTGCGTTAGTCTTTCCCCTCTCCCTTGGGAGAGGGGCGCATAATTTATCAAACTAGAAAGAAGAATTTGGGGTGAGGGAGGAAGGTTAAAATCATATTTTTTTACCTTTAACCCCATGCAACTCTACAGCGAAAATGCCAAAGCCGGAGTACATCTTTACGAAACCGGTGACAACTACATCACGATTCGTTTTCACAATGCGTCTTACGATTACAAATTCACTTACGAAAGCGCGGGACAAGTATCTGTGGAGGTAATGAAAAAATTAGCTGAGCAACGCAGCGGACTGAGCACGTACATCTCAACACAAGTAAAAGATAAATTTGCCTCCAAGACTCCCGTGAAGGGAGAAGACAAGACCAATTTCATGAACATTAAGTTTGAATAGTAGTATAGTTATTGGTTGATAGTTGTTAGTTAATGGTAAACCGCTAATAACTAACAACCAGAAACTAACAACTAACCTACCAGACCTCCTTCATCAACCGCGCAAAATTGCCACCCACTATTTTTTCTACCACCGCTTCCTTATGGCCGCGGGCCAGTAGCTTTTCTCCGATCAACTCCATGCGGTTGGTTTTGTTGAGTTCGGGTACGAACATAAAAATGTTTTCATCCTCACCAGGCGCGGCAATGCCTTTTTCTTTACGACCCTTTACAAACACCGCATGTGATTTTTTGTATTCTTCCGTTACGTTATGAGGAGTAATGGAGAGATCACTGCCAATGCCCACATGATCTTCACCACACACTTTGAGGGCGTGCTCGATGTGCATCATCATATCTTCATCAGAGGGAGCTCTTCCTTTTACCAAAAATGGCATGAGGTAAATCCCTATTACCCCACCTTTGTCCGCCATCATTTTCAGTTCTTCATCGCGCTTGCTGCGGGGGAAGTCCGCCACCGCCTTACAGCCCGAGTGGGAGATGGCCACAGGCGCTTTGGAGGCTTTGATGCCATCGGAAGTGGTTTTGGTGCTGCAGTGCGACAAGTCCACAATTACTTTTTGTTTGTTGAGCTCGGCCACCAGTTCATGTCCGAATGGGTTCATTCCCTGATCATCCGGCACCAGGCAGCCATCGGCAAACTGGTTGCGCACGTTGTAGGTCAGCTGCATGATGCGTACGCCAAAGCTGCTGAACATCTCCACCCGCGACAAGTCATCGCCCATGATAGTGCAATCCTGAAAACCGTAGATGATGCCCAGGCGTTTGGTACGTTTGGCTTCCGCCAGATCGGCCATGTTGTGTATTTGCATCAGCGCCTTAGGGTGCTTTTTCATTTCACGTTCCCACATGGCGATGGTTCTGAAAAAGCCTTCCACCCCAGAGCCACCAATGGTAAGATTTACAGCTGTGATACCTGAGGCTACCGCATTTTTTACCATCTCAGGAGAGAGGCTGGTAAAGGGCTCGGAGGTATTGAAAGGACCGGGGCTGGCCAAAAAGTCGATCACAATGGCCTTATCATAACCCGGCCATGCGGCTGAAGGGAAAGGCGAAGCGACCGGACTGGCCTGCGCGGTGGTAGATGAAAAATACGGAGCTACTGACAAGGCAGCAGCCAGACGGGCGAAGTTTCTGCGGCTGATTTTATTCATGAAATTAATATAGGAGAATAAATCCCCGGATGCCAGTGTTTTTTTATAAGTAGCCGGAACATTGATTTACCCAGTAAGACTCGATTTTGAATCCTTAGTTGTGTGCGCTAACTTCAATAGCATAACCATACACTTTGGACAAATACTATCTCAACAAGAAGGCACAAGCCAATGGCGACCACGAGGTGCACAAAGAAGGGTGTTTGTATTTTCCCTCCCCGGCCCACGCACAGTACCTGGGCGTGTTCACTTCATGCCACAAGGCGGTGGCCATGGCACGCAGGAAATACTTTGAACAAAGCAACGGCTGCTACACTTGCTCCCGGGAGTGTAATGAAGGGTAATAAACTTAAATGCAATTAGCAGGTTTTCAGCCCCCATTCGGAAACTAGTCCGATCCCAGAACCTTTATAGGATTGATGGAAATGATGCGAAAACTTTGAATGCTGATAATGGTAGTGACCAACAATAGCAGACCCGCCACAGGCAAAAGGAAATGCCAAAGTTGCATTTCGATTCTGTAATTAAAATTACTCAGCCATACCGAAAACACATAGTAAGTAAGTGGTAATACGATCACAGCACCAATTAAAACAAGGCCAACGTAATCTTTTAACAGAAGCATAAGAATTTTAATTTCCGATGACCCTAATACCTTTCGTAGCCCAATTTCCTTTTGACGCATGAAGTTTGAGAAAGAAGCAAGAGCTAAAATTCCTACGCAGGAAAGTAAAATTGCAAGCGACCCAAATAATCCAAGTATTTTTCTAAAGGACACTTCTGACTTAAATTGTTCATTGTAGAAACTCTCCATAAAGTAGTAGTTGAATGGATCTGCAGTAAAAGTATTTTTCCAGGTGTCTTCAATTTCAACAATTGAAGTGAGTGTGCTGTTGAAATTCTGTGGTTGAAGACTTACGATATAGTATTCAGGATCCCATGGTGCCGAGAATGTGCGGTTAAGAATGAACACGGTGGGCACAGCTTCCGATTGTGCACTTGGATAATAGTCGTTTACAATGCCCGCAATTTTGCTTTGTATTGGATCGCCTGAGTTGCGCCATGTGATGGTTCGCTGCACTGCGTCTTCCGGATGAGCATACCCCATTTGTTTTGTTGCAGCTTCATTCAACACCAACCCACTATCCAAGGCCGGTAATTGTTTTGCAAATGTATGTCCGGCTACAGTTGCCATTTCCATCACTTTGTCAAAGTCGTATTCTACACGAATGATTCGCAAGAACTGACTTGATCCATCTTCGTTTCTGAAATCCCGACCCGCTCCTGTGACTTCCCCGACCAAACTAGAGACGGTAGAAAAATATTCCACCGCAGGATTTCTTTCCAATTGTTGTTTAAAACTTTCCAACTGTGCAAGGTAGCGGTCATCTTTAACCTTCGGCCCATTGATCACCAATACATTTTCTTTTCGCACCCCAAGGTCGCGTTGACGCATGTGCTGAATTTGAAGTGAAATGAGCAGCACACTGATAGCCAGCATCAAAGAGAGTGCCACCTGAAAAATGACCAGGCTTTTGCGCAAGCGCAGGTTACCTGTCGAATTTTTAAACGACCCTTTTAGGACTATGGTAGGTTTCATGGTAGTAAGTACCAGTGCCGGATAAAGCCCTGAGACGATTCCACCTGTTAGCCAAACCACATTCAGTAGTATCCAAAAAGAAGAGTTTGAAAGAAAATCCAAACTAAAATCCAGTCCGACAAATTCCTGAACGATTGGATATAAAAAATAAATAAGAGCCAGGGACAATAGAATAGCAATGCCAAACACCATCAGTGACTCAATCAGATATTGTGCGGCCAGGTTGATCTGGTAGGCCCCCACCACCTTGCGAATGCCCACTTCTTTTGCTCGGTACAAATTTTTGGCCGTGGTGAGATTGATGTAGTTGAAAGCAGCGATAAGTAACAGAAACAAGCAGGCAATTGATAAATAGTGAATAGTTTGAGCGCTTCCATTTACTTCCATTTCTTCAAACAAGGCAGAGTGCAAGTGGATGTCCTTCAGCGGTTGTACTTGAAAGTTCACTTTATAGCCACGTTGTTCATAGTAGTCTCCAATCTTGAGATGCACACCTTCATTAATTTTACTTTCAAATTCTTTTAAATCAGTTGAAGGATCGATTACTAAATAGGTATAAAACGAACGCCATATCCAGTTTTCATAAATTTCAAATGGAACCAGGTTCGCTTTGGTCTCCAGAGAAATAATCATATTTCCAGCCAGATGAGAATTGCGATCAAAGTCTTTCACAACTCCGGATACCTGACAACTAAAATCGAATTCACCATCAAACTTTAAAGTTTGACCAATAGGATTAGCACCACCAAAATACTTGGAAGCAATGCCCTCAGTGATCACCACCTTGTTTGGACCCTGCAGTGCATTGGCAGGGTTGCCGGCAATAAAATCAATATCGAATATGTCCAGAAAAGAAGGGTCGGCATAGTATATTTCATTTTCTTCAAATTTAATCTCGTCATTATTTGAAGTGGTAAAGCGTACCACGTTAGGTGATCCTTTGTGATACCGAGTATAGTTTTTTACTTCGGGATATGAGGCATCAAAGATTTGTTCTAATGCAGGAACAGCAGCGGCCCGGTGTTCCAAAAATTCATTGTCCTGGTACCACTCGCTAGTAATGCGGACTATATTACTGGAATCAGAAAATTGAGTGTCGTAGGTCTTTTCTGTAATAATGAATTGATAGATAACAATGGCACCTGCAATACCCAATGCTAACCCCGCAATGTTGATGAGCGAGTACATCCTATTCTTAAACAAGTTGCGAATTCCGATGAGAAAATAATTTTTGAACATGGCCATGTTGTTTAAATGGTATTCGGATTTTCCTTTGGCAAGGAATTGATAAATAAGACTAAGACACTCGCGGTAGAAACTTATCGTGGCCGACCATTTTCCCTTGCGGTGCACCCTAATATTGTAGAGTTCCAGTAAATCACCGCTTACCATATCAAGGTGGTCGATGGAGCAAAACCATTCTAGCAACCGAAAACCAACACGCAATGCTGCTGGTGTCTTTTCCATCAGGTAAGCTTGAGTACGGGGATTTGTGTATAAAATTGCTGGCGCAGCTCCTTGGCGTGAATCAATGCTTCCAGCCCTTTCTTGCTCATGGTGTAGAATCTTTTTCTTCGACCACCTCGTTCCTTGCTGGCACCACCTTCATAAGAGCTGATGAATCCTTTTTCTTCTAGCCGCATAAGCGCAGAATGCAGTGCTCCAATGCTTGGGGCTCTTTCGGTATAGTCTTCTAAAGCATTTTTAATGGAGATACTGTAGGCATCATCAGTTAGCGTCCCGATGCTAAGTAGAACTAGTTCCTCAAAACCTCCTAGATTGGTGTCTTTCATTGTTCAACGCTTTTAAGCATTTACGGATAAAGCCTTTATATGTTTCCTGTTTACAGAAGAAATATTTGGTATTTATTTAGGATGAAGCTGTGAGATGATTTTTGTGGCCAAAACAGTAAACATTTATTAATCACAAAACTCCTCCTTACTGCTACCTTTGCTCTATGAGCAACCTCCAGTATGTACTTGAAATTTTCGGAACGCTATTTTTTGCCATCAGCGGGGCACTGGCGGTGCGCGATCACAATACCGATCTCTTTGGGGCCACGTTTACGGGTTTTGTAACGGCCATTGGCGGGGGTACTCTGCGCGATATCATGTTGGGCAGTTACCCGCTCACCTGGATCTCGGATATCCTCTTTCTTTATGCTATTATGCTGGGGGCGTTGGTGGCTTATCTTTTTTTCAAGCCGTTGGTCAAGCTCAGTCGCACGTTTTTGTTCTTTGATGCACTAGGTATTTCCCTTTTTACAATTTTGGGTGTGGAGAAGGCGCTGTCATTGGGCATGCGCCCTGAGATTGCGGCTATCATGGGTATGTTTTCTGCTGTCATGGGTGGCGTGATCCGCGATACGCTCATCAACGAAACACCGGTGTTGTTTCGCAAAGAGATCTATGCCACCGCCTGTCTGGGGGGTGCGGTATTGTATCTTGTTCTCAATCACTTTGGATTAGATCGGGATGTCAATCTGATGGTCTCATCAGGCTTTATTTTCATCGTTCGGTTGGTAGCGGTGAAGTTTAAACTGGCTCTGCCCAATTTCAGGAGGTAAAGGGGCCAAAATATTCCATTGGGTTGCTAAATCTTAGAATGGCTTTTTTAATATCTTAGTAAAACCAACCAACCTCTTACCTATGAAAAAAATATTCAAATACCTGGGCTACCTGTTGCTAGTGCTGGTGTTGGGCGTAGCCGTACTGATGTTGTATGTGCGAATGGGGCTGCCCAGCGTGCCGGTGGAAGACATTACCATTGATTATACCGAAGAGCGGATAAAGCGAGGGGAGTACCTGGCCAATACGGTGACGGTGTGCATGGATTGTCACTCCGTTCGCGACTGGTCTAAGTTTTCTGCACCACCCACACCGGGTACAATGGGTGCCGGAGGCGATCGGTTTGATCAGTCGATGGGATTTCCGGGTGTGTTCTATGCCAAAAACATAACACCTACAGGAATAAGCCGCTACACAGACGGAGAGTTGTATCGTGTGATTACCTCGGGAGTAAGCAAGGAAGGCAGAGCTATGTTTCCTGTGATGCCTTATCCTTACTATAGCAGAATGGATAAGGAAGATATCTATAGCATCATTGCCTATCTGCGTTCGTTGCCTCCCATCGAAAGTGAGGTGATGGATTCCGAACCGGATTTTCCCATGAATTTTATTATCAACACCATTCCTCAGCCAGCTAACCCACAACCCCGGCCGGACAAAAATGATCAATTGGCATACGGGGCTTACCTTACGAATGCTTCGGGTTGCATAGAATGCCATACCAATGTGGATAAAGGACAAATTATTCCTGAGCTGGCATTTAGTGGTGGCCGCGAGTTTGGTTTTCCCGATGGGTCGGTGTTGCGCTCATCCAACATTACTCCGCACCCAACAGGTATTGGGGCGTGGACCGAAGAGATGTTTGTAACAAGATTTAAAATGTACGCAGATTCTGCTTATGTGCTCCCCAATGTAGCACCGGGAGAATTTAATACCATCATGCCGTGGGTGATGTACGGGCAAATGGAAAGAGAAGATCTTGCAGCTATATATTCCTATTTAAAAACAGTGGAGCCGATTGAAAATAGAGTGGAAAGGTTTGCGCCTGCCAATTAGTGCGTTTAAGGCTCAGTTCACTACAGGCGTTGGTCAGTTCACTACGCAACAGTTGATTGGGGTGACAGGATAATGGATTTTAAATGGTAATTCCAGTAACCATCAGGTGATGGGAGAGTAACCATTTGAAATGCATTGATCATGATTAAAAACTACTTCATCTCTGTATGGCGCTATATCTCCCGTAATAGCGTTTTTACGGCTATCAACGTATTGGGTTTGGTTATTGGCATGACGGCCTTTTTGCTGATCGTTCAATACACGAGTCACGAGTTGAGTTATGATAATTTCTGGAAGAAGGGTGATCGCATCTTCAGGATGCAGCTGGACAGGTACAATAAAGGGGAGCTGTCCACCCGGTGGGCGGCTGGCTGTAATGGGATTGGTCCGGATCTGAAGAGAAACTTTCCGGAAGTGAAGGAGTATGTGCGCATGACAAAACGGGGGGCTGTGTTCTCACGAGGAGACATTCAATTCAGGGAGGAAAATATCTATTATACCAGCGATGGGTTTTTTAACATATTTGATCTTAAGCTGATTGAAGGGGTGGATAGCACGGCTTTGAAAGGGCCTGATAAAATCGTGCTCTCCCGCTCGATGAAGAAAAAATATTTTGGAAACGAGCCCGCGTTGGGAAAAACCATCACCAACAATGGCAGAGCGGAGTACCTGGTTACTGGCGTATATGAAGATCTTCCACCCAACACGCATATGGCACTGGATGCGATGGTTTCATTTTCCACCTTTGCCAACCTGGTAGGAGAGAAAGAGGAGGATATGAACTATTGGGGCTGGGATGGATTCCTGACCTATATCTTGTTGGATGAGCGTACGAGTCCTGAGGAACTGGAGAGCAAACTTCCTGATTTTGTAATTCGAATGGACGGAGAGGAGCTGGCCAAATTTGATGAGGCCATGGTTTTTCATTTGCAGGCCGTGACAGATATTCATCTGGATTCAGATTTCATTATGGAATTCAAAGCCAATGGAGACAGAGACACTGCCAATTTCCTGTTGATAGTAGCGGTGTTGATCATCGTGATCGCCTGGATCAACTATATTAATTTGTCCACCGCCAAATCCATCGAAAGGGCACGGGAGGTAGGCGTAAGAAAAGTGATGGGGAGTCAGCGCTGGCAACTGATGCAACAATTTTTGGTGGAGTCGCTGTTATTGAATGCCGTAGCTGTTGGTACAGCCATCGGATTGGTCATAATGATAACACCTTACTTTGCCAACCTTACGGGAAGGCCATTGGGGTATGAATTGTTTTACCAGCCCGTTTTCTGGATCGGGTGTGCATCGCTGATTGTGGGAGGCGCGTTGTTGTCGGGAATTTACCCTGCCCTGGTTTTATCTTCCTACAAACCGGTGGAAGTGCTGAAAGGCAGATTTAAAAACACCCATCAGGGAGTAGCCTTTCGTAAGGGAATGGTGGTGCTTCAGTTCGTAGCCTCCATTATGCTGATTGTGGGAACGTATACCGTGTACAATCAGATTAACTTTATGAGGAATCAGAAACTGGGTGTTGACATCGATCAGACTTTGGTGGTGCGTACGCCAAGTGTGGTGGATTCTACCTACAGGAATACAGTTCAGGTATTTAAAAACCAAATTTTACAATATCCTGAAGTAAATTCTATTGCAGCTTCTGAGGAGGTACCGGGCTCTTCTCCGGAATTCAATGCCGGGGGCATTCGCAGAATTACACAAGGTGAAGATGAGGGCAATCAATACAGGGTACACGTGATTGATCATGATTTTATTTCAGGTTATGGATTGGAGGTAATAGCCGGAAGGGACTTTTCACCGGATGTGGTGAATGAAAGAGAGAACATGCTACTGAATGAAACATCACTGGGCACGATGGGGTTTGAGACTCCCGAGCAGGCACTCAATGAGCAAGTGATATTTTGGGGAGATACGCTCCGTATCGTTGGGGTTATTAAAAACTTTCGACAGGAATCATTGAAAAAGGATTTTGAGCCCTTATTGTTTCTCTACAACAAAGGACCACGCGGGTTTTTCTCTATTAAGTTGAATACGGCCAACGTGCAGACTTCATTGGCCAAGTTGGAGCAGGACATGAAAGCGTTCTTTCCTGGAACACCCTTCGATTATTTTTTCCTGGATGAACATTATGAGAAACAATACAAGTCGGATCAACAGTTTGGCACTGTTTTCGGAATATTTTCAGGCCTGGCGATATTCATTGCTTGTTTAGGGTTATTTGGTTTGTCATCACTAACTGCCTTGCAACGCACCAAGGAGATTGGAGTGAGGAAGATACTGGGAGCAAGCATACAAAGCATTCTGAGTTTAGTCAGTAAAGATTATTTATTGCTTTTGGGAATTGCCATCGTGGCAGCAACCCCGCTGAGTTGGTGGGTCATGAACAACTGGCTTCAGGACTTTGCCAATCGCATCGACCTTTCGTGGTGGCTATTTGCGTTGCCGAGTTTGGTGGTGATTATGGTTGCCATGTTCACAGTGAGTTTCCATACCCTCAAGGCGGCACGGACTAATCCTGCCAGGTCGTTGCGGGTGGAGTAGCTAGTGATTTGTATGTTTTTCCTGTGGTTCTTCCAGATCAAAAATCTGTTGGCGGTGTTTTAAACCCCAATCGTACAGGGCTTTGACAACGGGTCCTAAAGAGGTTCCATGTTTAGTAATAGTGTACTCCACGGTGATCGGGGCAGTGTCATAGACTTCCCGGCTTACCATCTGGTTTAACTCAAGGTCTTTCAATTCTTTCGAAAGCATACGCGCTGTGATGCCATCTACTTCGCGTTGCAATTCTTTGAAACGCATTGTACCATGGGTAATCAAAGTATATAAGATGGGGAGCTTCCATTTTCCTCCTACCAGGTCCAACGTATCCCGAATGGCCATTCCCTCCTTCGAACACTTTTCTCTTTTCATGGAATAAAGGTACAAATCAAGGTGCTGGTATACCACGTGTTACCGGTATACAAGAGTATACTGATGACTTTTGTATACCGATATGCTGCAATTTTGGCATTTCTAAACAGATAATTTTTATTAAAAAATACCAATATGAAAATTGCAATCACAATTAGCAGGATCCTTTTGGGATTGATCTATTTAGCGTCATCACTTGCTTTCTTTTTTAACCTCATGCCAGCTCCTGAAATGGAAGGTGCGGTAGGCCAATTTATGATTGGGGTATCTGCCTCCGGTTATATGCTGCAAGTGGTTAAAATATTTGAGTTGGTTTGTGCCATTGCATTAATCAGCGGACGGTTTGTGCCATTGGCTGCTGTGGTTATCTTTCCCATTACACTCAATGTATTTTTGTTCCATGCGTTTCTGGTTCCTGCAGGATTGCCAGTAGCCATCTTTCTTCTTGCCGCTAATTTGTTTGTGGCGTATGCGAATAGGGGGAAGTATCAACCACTTGTGATGGCAAGATAGGTGCAAGGTGGAGAAGACTAATTCTTGAATACATTCTTAAACCATAGTTGAAACACTGGGTCAAGAAAAGTGATATTCCCGTTGCTTACATCAATGATTTCTGCTGCATCCAGTGCGCTTCTATTTTTTGAAATGTTTCTGGGCGTACCCATATGGTAACTATTCATTGTCTTGACGGCTGTCATCTGGGTTATTCCATCTCGCACTGCTTTTAAAAAACCAATCTGTGTTGGGCTAAGGTTGTCAATTATTTGATGGAAGAACAGTGCATTGATGGTGATTAATTCATTGATGGAGGATTTTAAAATTTCTGGTGTAACATGTGTAGTAGTATTGTGCCAAACAATGTGAGACAACTGTTGCACATAATATGGATGGTTTTGAATTTGATCAACTAATTGAAAGCAAATATCTGATGATATGGTTTTACCAGTTGCTTCAAAGCTTTTGGTTATGAATTTTGCCCAATGATCAGGACTTATTTTATCAAGCCACATGATATCACCAAAGCGATAAAAGGCTCTATCAGATTTATTAAACATGTCGCTGATCATGTGCCTTCTGCTTCCATAGAGACAGTAGGTTACATTTTGTTGATGTTGCCAGACTGACCTCCAGTTTTTTTCAATTTTATCTGAATTAGGAAAACTCACCATGTTCTGAAATTCGTCTATGCATACAATAATTTTGATTTTCTTTTTTTTGGCGAGCTTTTCAGGTAAATCAAGAATCTCATTTCGATGTTTTTCTACTTGAGCCCAATCGAAGCTTACAGAAAAATCTTGCTGGGGATCAACACCAAATGAAAATTTGGGAATAACTGCTTTGAGCATTTCGCTTCCGCTTTTCAACCATTCTTCTGCCTTAGTCGATGATGCTTTGATTACCTCCTGGCTAAATACCTGGTAAAATTCAGCCTCTGAGGAAATGGAAAACATATCAATAAAGCAAAACCGGAGGTCTTTTTCTTTGGAGAGCCGTTTGGCTGTTTCTACTACTAATGAGGACTTGCCCCACCGCCTGGGTGAAATAATCATTGTATTGATTCCACTGCGAAGGTTCAACGTAAGGCGCTTGATCTCATCTGTTCGATTGACGAAGGATTTGGTGCTAACACGCTTACCAAATGAAAAAGGGCTTTGCATATATTATACTAAGTGGTATTATACCTAAAGGTATAAAATATAACTTGTGTAGGATGGGATTTAACAAAAAATTTACCACATTTAGTATGCATGCATACTAAATTTTATTATATTCGTCTCCCCTGCCTGATTAAAGATACAGCAGGCGTTTGATCAAATATGAAAAAAGAGGAGACCATCGACCACCACATCAAAGCCACCTGGCATGCTATCTCGCGCATGTACAATCAGCAGGCAGCGAAGTACGGTGGCACCATGTCGGTGGGATATGTACTCCTTAATATAAGCACCGAAGAAGGTGCTTCAGCCACCAAGATTGCTCCCCAGATGGGACTTGAAGCCAGAAGCCTTACCCGTATTTTGAAATCGATGGAAGAAAAGGGCTTGATCTATCGTTCGGCTGATCCCAATGACAAAAGAGGTGTTTTGATTTTTCTTACCAAAGAAGGAATAGCCATGAAAAATCGTGCTCGTGAAACCGTGCTATGTTTTAATGAAGCAGTCCAACAAAATATACCAACTAAAAAACTGGATGTATTTTTTGAAGTGCTGCAAAGTGTGAATGGAATTATTGAAAAGAATAATATTTATGATGTGGTTAATAGTTGATGGTTATTAGTTTACTAGCTATGACAACGCTTAAATCATATATGGATTTGGATGTGTGGAAGAAAAGTTGTGAACTAACTAAGTTGGTTTACGAGACAACCAAGCTTTTTCCTGCTGATGAACAATTCGGACTAACTAGCCAAATGAGAAGAGCCTCAGTTTCTGTTCCATCAAATATTGCAGAAGGTTGTGGGCGTAACGGGCCGAAAGATTCCATGCGATTCTTTTATATCGCCAGGGGAGGCTTGTATGAAATAGAAACACAGACGCTGCTGTCTAATCAGTTGAATTTTATTGATGCTGTAACTCAGCAACAGATTTTGGAAAGAATAATTGAATGCAAAAAATTACTTAACGGATTTATTAACTACCATCAGAAACTGTCTGAAGGAAAAGTGACTGAACCCATTGAATATTATAAGGAAGGTTAAGTTGTTTGCTAACAACGACCAACTAACAACTATAAACTAAAACATGAATAGAAACATTAGAAAAGTTGCCGTACTCGGATCAGGCGTTATGGGTTCTGCCATTGCCTGTCACTTTGCCAACATCGGTTGTGCAGTGTTGTTGCTGGATATCGCTCCACGCGAATTGAATGAAGAAGAAAAAGCGAAGGGTCTTTCCCTGGATGATCCGCGCGTGAAGAATCGTATCGTACAATCATCTTTTGATCGCAGCATCAAGTCGAATCCAAAACCATTGTTCAGCCAAAAGTTTGCGTCTCGCATTTCTCTGGGCAATTTCTCCGATGATATGCCCAAGATCAAGGACTACGACTGGATCATCGAAGTGGTTGTAGAAAACCTTGACATCAAAAAGAAAGTATATACTGAAGTAGAAAAATACAGAACGCCCGGTACGCTGGTTACCTCCAACACATCGGGAATTCCTATTCACCTGATGGCAGAGGGCCGCAGCGAAAATTTCAAAAAGAATTTTTGTGGCACTCACTTTTTCAATCCACCACGCTATTTAAAACTATTTGAAGTAATACCTACCCCTACCACCGATCCGGAGGTGACGAAGTTTTTACTTCACTATGGCGACTTGTACCTGGGTAAGACTACCGTCTTATGTAAAGACACCCCAGCGTTCATTGGAAACAGAGTAGGCGTGTGGGGCTTGCTGAAAGTGATTGACTCCATGCAGAAGCTGGGGTTGAATGTAGACGAGATTGATAAGTTGACAGGCCCTGTCATCGGAAGACCAAAGTCGGCCACGTTCAGAACTTCTGATTTGGTGGGATTGGATACATTGGTAAAGGTTGCCAACAATCTTTATGCGGGTCTGCCCGATGATGAAGCGCGTGATATGTTTAAGCTGCCGGAGGTGGTGGCCAAGCTGGAAGAGAACAAATGGCTGGGAGACAAAACGGGACAAGGGTTTTATAAGAAGACGAAGGACGCGAAAGGAAAGACAGAAATCCTGACCCTCGATCTCAACACCTTAGAGTACAAGCCGAAATCAAAGGCAAAGTTTGCCACATTAGAGACCACCAAGACGATCGACAACTTGAAAGATCGATTCAAAGTATTATTGGGAGGCAAAGACAAAGCAGGAGAGTTTTACCGCGATGCGTTTTATGGCTTATTCCAGTATGCCAGCAATCGCATCCCAGAAATCAGCGATGAGTTGTTCAGAATAGATGATGCCGTGTGTGCTGGTTTTGGCTGGGAACTCGGACCGTTCCAAACATGGGATGCTGTGGGCGTAGAGAAATCAATCAAAGCCATGGAAGAGGCAGGGTACAAACCTGCACAGTGGGTGTACGATATGGTGAGCGCGGGCAACACTTCCTTTTATAAAGTACAGGACGGCCTGAATACCTATTACGATATTCCTTCAAAGTCATACAAGCAAATTCCTGGAGCAGAGGACTTCATTATCCTTGAAAACCTCAGTGAGAATGTGGTTTGGAAAAATGCAGAGTCAAAAATTACAGACATCGGTGATGGGGTGATCAACTTTTCATGGAGCAGTAAAAGCTATACTTTGGGAAGTGCGGTGATAGAAGGAATGAACTACGCGATCGGTCTTGCAGAAAAAGATTATAGAGGTTTAGTTATTGGCCATCAGGGTTCAGATTTTTCTTTGGGTGCCAATCTTGGATTGGTGTTCATGTACGCCATCGAGCAAGACTATGATGAGCTTGATTTTATGGTACGTGCTTTCCAAAATTCGGTGATGCGTATCCGTTATTCCTCAGTGCCGGTGGTGGTAGCACCTCATGGCAGAACGTTGGGAGGTGGGTGTGAGATGACCATGCATGCAGACCTTGCACAGGCAGCAGCAGAAACGTATATCGGTTTGGTAGAAGTAGGTGTAGGTTTGATCCCTGGTGGAGGCGGAACAAAAGAATTTACTAAACGCGTAAGTGACTCTTTACAAGAAGGAGACGTAGAGTTAAATGCTTTACAAAATGCCTTTATGAATATTGCTACTGCGAAAGTGGCACTGTCAGCAGAAGAGGCAAGAGAAATGGGTGTGTTGCGCAAGATGGACCGCATTAGCATGAACAAGGACAGACAAATTGCAGATGCTAAGTCAGCCGTGTTGGAATTAGCAGATGCAGGATATACCATGCCGGTGCAGGCTACCAATATTAAAGTACAGGGAAAAACAGGAATGGCATTATTTGCAGCCGGTGTAAGCGGAATGAAGATGGGGCGTTACATTTCTGAACACGATGAAAAGATCGCTATGAAGATTGCAAATGTAATGTGTGGAGGAGAGTTGAGTTATGCACAGGAAGTAAGCGAACAATATTTATTGGATCTGGAACGCGAGGCTTTTGTGTCGTTGTGTGGAGAGAAGAAAACATTGGAGAGGATACAGTCGATACTTACGGGTGGCAAGCCACTGAGGAATTGACAGTTGACAGTAACCAGTTGACAAATGGCAGCAGGTACTTTTCGGGATTTAACGATTTATAAAAAGGCGTTTGATTTAGCAATGCGAATATTTGAAATATCTAAGGACTTTCCCAAGGAGGAGAGATATTCATTGACAGATCAAATTAGACGATCATCAAGATCTGTTTGCGTGAATGTGGGAGAGGGTTATAGAAAACGTCAGTATCCGGCACATTTTGTCAGCAAGGCATCAGATGCTGATATGGAGAATACGGAAACCAGAATTTGGTTGGACTTTGCTCATGCTAGTAAATACATCACTGATGAAGTCAAAAATGATTTGGAATCAAAAGCTGTGGAGGTTGGCAAGTTGCTTAATCACATGATCGAAAACCCTGAAAAATACACAAGGAAAAAATAGCACGTTGTCAACTGCATATTGTCACTTGTCAACTGAAGAAAGATATTTCAAAGGAAACTAAATACTCAATACTAAAGACTAATAACTATGGACTCTTATATAGTAGCAGGATACAGAACAGCAGTAGGAAAAGCCAAAAAAGGAGGCTTTCGCTTTACGCGCCCCGATGACTTGGCCGCTGATGTGATCAAGCATTTGGTGAAGTCGGTGCCGGGATTGGAAAACGAAATGGTAGATGATCTGCTTGTAGGTAATGCTGTGCCGGAAGCGGAGCAGGGCATGCAAATGGGAAGGATCATTTCATTATTGTCGTTGGGGATTGATATACCAGGCATGATAGTGAACAGATATTGTGGATCGGGATTAGAGACTATTGCCATTGCAAGTCACCGTATTCATGCCGGTCAGGCCGATGTGATTATTGCGGGGGGAACGGAATCGATGTCGTTGGTGCCAGTAATGGGATATAAGACTGCATTGAATTATGAGATTGCCAAAAACAATCCTACTTACTATACAAGTATGGGCTTGACGGCAGAAGAGGTATCCAAGCAATTTAAGATTTCACGAGAAGCGCAGGATCAGTTTTCTTATGAGTCGCACATGAAAGCAGCAGCGGCCTGGGAAGCTGGTAAGTTTAAAGACGAAGTCGTTCCGATTACGGTCAAAGAAACTTACGTGGATGCAGACATGAAAAAGAAAACACGGGAGTATGTAGTGGAGAAAGATGAAGGGATTCGTCCTGATACAACACCTGAAGGATTGGCGAAACTGAGACCAGTATTTGCTGTGGGAGGAAGCGTGACAGCAGGAAACTCTTCTCAGACATCTGACGGTGCTGCATTTGTGGTTGTGATGTCGGAGAAAATGGTGAAGCAATTGAATGTGAAACCTATTGCAAGGATGGTGAGCTATGCAACAGCAGGAGTTGATCCGCGCATCATGGGTATTGGTCCGGTGGCGGCCATTCCAAAAGCATTAAAAATTGCTGGGATGAAGCTGGATGATATGGATTTGATTGAATTGAACGAAGCCTTTGCAGCTCAGTCATTGGCGGTGGTGCAAGAGTTAGGGATAGATAAGAGTAAGTTGAATGTAAATGGAGGAGCCATTGCAGTGGGTCACCCATTAGGATCTTCCGGGGCAAGGTTATCCGTGCAGTTGTTTAACGAAATGCGTAGACAAAAGAAGAAATACGGTATGGTGACAGCGTGTGTTGGCGGAGGACAAGGAGTAGCAGGAGTTTATGAGTTCTTAAATTGACAGTTGACAAAAGACAATTGACAAACGTTGTTAACTAACCCTTGTCAATTGTCAACTTTTATAATTAGTAGGAGACAATAAATTAATAGCATAGCAATGAGCACAGCAGAAACAAAAACAAAAGCAATAAAAGGTGGGGAGTTCTTGATCAGGGAAACACCAGCCAATGAAATTTTTATCCCAGAAGAGTGGACTGAAGAGCAATTGATGATTGCTAAAACGTGTGATGACTTTTTGGAGCAAGAAGTATATCCAAAACTTGACGCTATTGATGACATCAAGAATAACCCGAAGATCATGCCGGAGATTCTCGATAAGGCAGGAGAGCTAGGATTATTAGGAACGTCCGTACCAGAGGAATATGGAGGTTTTGGAATGGATTTTAACACTAGCATGTTGGTGGCCGAAAAAATCGGAGCAGGCCATTCTGTGGCTGTTGCCCTTTCTGCCCACACCGGTATTGGTACACTACCTATATTATATTATGGTAATGATGAGCAGAAGAAAAAGTATTTGCCCAAGCTGGCAACCGGAGAATGGAAAGCTGCTTATTGTTTAACAGAGCCAGACTCAGGATCTGATGCAAACTCAGGTAAGACAAAAGCAAAGTTGACAGCTGATGGAAAGCACTTCCTAATCAATGGACAAAAAATGTGGATCACCAATGGTGGTTTTGCAGATGTGTTTATTGTGTTTGCCAAAATCGATGATGACAAAAACCTGAGCGCTTTTATAGTAGAAAAGTCATTTGGTGGTATTACCATGAATGAAGAGGAGCGCAAGATGGGAATTAAGGGATCGTCTACCCGCCAGATCTTTTTTAATGATTGTAAAGTGCCGGTTGAAAATCAATTGAGCGAGCGTGAAAATGGGTTTAAGATTGCTGTCAATATTCTGAACATTGGAAGAATAAAGTTAGGAGTAGCCGCTGTTGGTGGGTCGAAGATGGCAATTTCCAAAGCGATCAATTATTCTAAGGAGCGCAAGCAATTTGGGACTTCACTTTCTACTTTTGGAGCGATCAAGCACAAAATTGCAGAAGTGAGCACACATATTTTTGCTTGTGAGTCTGCACACTATCGTGCTGGACAAAACATCGATGACTCTTATGCCTCCATGGTAGCCGAGGGAATGGATGCTGCTAAAGCAAAGTTGAAATCAACAGAAGAGTTTGCGATTGAGTGCGCCATTCTTAAAGTCCATGGATCGGAAGTACTGGACTTTGCAGTGGACGAAGGAGTGCAGATTTACGGAGGAATGGGATTTTCTGCAGAAGGTCCTATGGACAGGGCTTATCGCGATGCGAGGATCAATAGGATTTTCGAAGGAACGAACGAGATCAATCGTATGCTTACCATTGATATGTTGTTGAAGCGTGCGATGAAGGGCCATTTGGATTTAATGAATCCGGCCATGGCGGTTCAGAAAGAATTGGTGTCTATCCCTGATTTTGGAGCGGCCGATGAAGAAGGACTTTTTGTAAAGGAAAAGAAAGCCTTATTGAATTTGAAGAAAGCAGGCTTGATGGTGGCCGGTGCTGCAGTGCAGAAGTACATGCAAAAACTTTCTGATGAGCAGGAGGTGTTGATGAGCCTTGCAGATATGTTGATCGAAGGGTATGTAGCAGAGTCGACTCTGTTGCGCGTAGAAAAATTGATAGGCATGAAGGGAGAAGCCGCTTGTGAGATTCAAAAGGAGATGGCTATTATTTATTTGCATCATGCAATTCAGAAAGCAGCATCAGCGGGTAGGGAAGCTATTTATGCTTTTGCAGAAGGCGATGAGCAACGATTGATGTTACTGGGATTGAAAAGGTTTACTAAAATTGAGCCATACAATCTTAAGAATGCCAGAAGAAAGGTTGCAGATCATGTGATTGAGAAGGGAGCGTATCCATTTTAGATCAACATCTGGATTACTAAATATTAAAAGGCCGCTTTTTAGCGGTCTTTTTTATTATTAAAAACCCCGTTTTTGAGCTGTATTGATCAGTTTTAAAAATTTTGCTTAAAAAGTTGAACCAAAACTCAATGCAATCCGTACTTTAGCATAATTGTTTAACAAAATTGTTAAAAGTGCCGAAAACGGAATCAAAGCCCAGTGAAGAACTGATCCTTAACGCAGCGGTAAAGGTGTTTACCCGTAAGGGGTATGCCGGGGCCCGCATGGAGGAGATTGCCAAAGAAGCGGGGATCAACCGGGCTTTGCTTCATTATTATTTCCGGGATAAGGAAACGATGTTCAACATCATTTTTGAAACCAAGTTCAAAGAATTCTTCACCGGTATGTTTGGCGTGTTTCAATCCAACGCGTCTTTAACCGAAAAAATTAAGAAGATCATCGATCATGAGATCACCGTGCTTTCTAAACACCCTGACCTGGCAAGATTTGTTATCATGGAGATTGCACAACAGCCAGACCGACTGATTCAGTTTGGTCAAAAGCTGGGGTTCAATCCGAGAATGATGTTGCAAAACTTTCAGAAGGAAATTCAACAAAATGTTCAGGAAGGAAAAATCAGACCCATCGATGGAAGGCAGTTGTTAATGAACATCATCTCGATTTGCATTTACCCCTTCGTGGCAAAGCCGATTATTAAAACCATGATGCAGTTGGATGAAAACACATTTGTCGATCTCATGGAGAAGAGAAAAAAAGAAGCTTACGAATTTATCATCAACGCAATAACACCTTAGTGATATGAGGATAGCTATATTTTTAATGTGGATTACTCCCTTGTTTGCTCAAGCACAAAACCCGTTGACCATAGAAATGTGTCATGAGCTGGCACGTAACAATTATCCGTTGATCAATCAAAAACAACTGATCGAAAAAAGTACCGAGTATTCTATTGCCAATATTAAGTCGGGGCAATTACCACAAATTTCTATTAATGCGCAGGCTACTTATCAATCGGATGTAACGCAGATCCCAATTTCAGTCCCTGGTTTTGATATTGACCCCTTGTCCAAAGATCAATACAAAATTTATGGTGAAGTCAGTCAGTCGCTGTATGACGGAGGTATGGTCAAAGGACAAAAGTCACTAACCGAAACCAAAGCGCGAGTAGATGATCAGCAACTGGAAATTGAGTTGTACAAAATCAAAGAGCGCATCAATCAATTGTATTTTGGAATTCTTCTGGTGGATGAGCAGACCGCACAAATCAAACTATTACAAGGGGACTTAGAAAGAAATATAAAACGAGCAGAAGCTGCTGTTAAAAATGGTACGGCTTTTAAAATGAGTGTTGAGTTGCTACAGGCAGAAAACCTTAAAGCAACACAACGGATTATCGAGGCACAGTCTATGCGAGAAGCCTACATTACCATGCTTGGTTACTTCATCAATCAGCCATTGGATGAAAATACAATGCTTACCAGGCCAACGGTGTTAACCTTTGATGACCAACCTGTATTGTCACGACCCGAATTGACTTTGTTTAATTATCAACAAGAGTTGCTTGGAGCACAGTATGAATTGGGTAAAACAAAGACACTCCCTCGGGTAGGGTTGTTTTTACAAGGCGGATATGGCAAACCCGCACTCAATCAATTGAAGAATGAGTTCGATACTTACTACCTCGGAGGTATCCGTTTGAACTGGTCACTTTCAGGGTTTTATAATTCGAAGCGAGATAAACAATTGCGCGATCTTAATCTTCAGCAGGTAAATGCCCAAAAAGAAACATTTGAGTTTAACACCACATTACTCACCACACAACAAAAGCAGGAATTGAACAAGCTGAACAAGTTGATTGAAGTGGACGATAAAATTATTGCGCTGAGAACGAGTATTAAAACAGCGGCAGAAGCACAACAAGAGAACGGGGTGATTACCACGAATGATTACTTACGCGAATTGAATGCTGAGGATCAGGCGAAACAAAATCGTTTGTTGCACGAAATGCAATTACTCATGGCGTTGTACGCCTATCAAAATACAATTGGAAACTAATTTATTATGAGACTTAAATCATACACTTTACTGTTGACCGGCCTTACCCTTTTAGGAGCATGTAGCAATGGAGAAAATGAATTCGATGCAACGGGAAACTTTGAAGCAGACGAGGTGATCGTTTCTTCGGAAGCAGCCGGCAAAATTTTGCGATTAAATATTGATGAAGGGCAGACATTAAAACAGGGTGAAACCGTGGGATATGTGGACACCCTTCAGCTTCATCTTAAAAAGAAACAATTGCAATCCTCCATGAATGCTGTGATGGCCAGACAACCCAATGTGTCTGCGCAGTTGGCTACAGTTCAGGAACAAATTGAAACCACAAAAAGAGAGAAATCGCGTTTTGAAAATTTGCTAAAAGAGGATGCTGCCACTCAGAAACAGGTAGACGACCTGAATGCTCAATTGACCCTGTTGCAAAAACAGTATACGGCACTTCAATCTTCCTTGGGCACAACTACCCGATCGCTGAAAAGTGAAACAGTTCCTTTGGCCATTCAGATTGAGCAGGTGGAAGACCAAATTCAAAAGTCCATCATTATCAACCCCATATCAGGCACGGTGCTGACACAATATGCTGAAGAGAGTGAAGTGACAGGGCCTGGCAAAGCGTTGTATAAGATTGCAGACCTTTCATCGATTACGTTGCGCGCATACATTTCTGGCGATCAACTTTCTGCAGTGAAGTTGGGACAGAAAGTAAAGGTGATGGTGGATGATCTCGAAACAGAATCCAAAAGTTATGAAGGTGAGATTACCTGGATTGCCGACAAGGCGGAGTTTACCCCAAAGACCATCCAAACAAAAGAAGAAAGGGCCAATCTTGTTTACGCCCTCAAGGTGAAGGTAAAAAATGATGGCTTTCTGAAGATAGGGATGTATGGAGAGTTGATTTTTTAATCATGGAGTCCGCGGTTAAAGTTGAACGTGTATTTAAGAATTTTCAATCAGGCAAAACTCAGATTGAAGCCTTGAAGGATATTTCTTTCGATGTGGGCAAAGGAGAGTTATTTGGTTTGATTGGCCCTGATGGTGCAGGGAAGACTACATTGTTTCGCATTCTCACCACACTAATGATTGCCAATAAAGGCAATGCCTGGGTGGATGGTTTAGAAGTCGTGAGCGATTACAAAGAAATAAGAAAGAGAGTGGGTTACATGCCCGGCAGATTTTCACTGTATCAGGATCTGAGCGTGGAGGAGAACATTTCATTCTTTGCCACTTTATTTGGCACCTCACTAGAGAAAAATTATGAACTGGTCAAAGACATTTATGTGCAGATAGAACCCTTTAAGAAAAGAAGGGCAGGCGCATTGTCGGGCGGAATGAAACAGAAACTCGCGTTGAGTTGCGCTTTGATTCACAGGCCCAGTGTTTTGTTTTTGGATGAACCTACTACCGGGGTAGATGCCGTATCACGTCAGGAATTTTGGGAGCTATTGAGGAGCCTTCAAGATCAGGGGATTACGATAGTTGTTTCTACACCTTATATGGATGAAGCCAGCTTATGCGATCGCGTAGCGTTGATGCAGGATGGGAAAATAATGGACATTGATACACCAAAAGGAATAACCCAAAAATTTTCGAAGCCCCTTTGGGCTGTAACTTCTGCAGATATGTATCAGTTGATGCACGACTTAAGAGCAGATGAAAGAGTGGATACCTGTTATCCTTTCGGACAGTATCATCACATCACTTTTGCAGGTGTAAATCAGGAGATACAAAGCATCGAGAAGTCCTTGGTAGATAAAGGCCATACTGATCTAACGATACAAAAAATTGATCCCACCATTGAAGATTGTTTCATGGAATTGATGAACCAATGAGTAACGAACTGGCCATATCCGTATCTGATTTGACAAAGCAGTTTGGAGATTTCACTGCTGTAGATGCCATCACTTTTGATGTAAAGCAGGGAGAGATATTTGGTTTCCTGGGTGCGAATGGAGCTGGAAAAACTACTGCGATGCGCATGTTGTGTGGGCTTTCACTTCCCACCAGCGGTATGGCCAATGTAGCGGGTTTTGACCTTTACAAAGAATCAGAAAAAATAAAAAGGAGCATTGGGTATATGAGTCAAAAGTTCTCTTTGTATGAGGATCTTACCATAAGAGAAAATAACAGATTCTACGGAGGTATTTATGGTTTGACAGATCAGGAGATAAAAGAAAAAACCCAGTTCATGTTGAAGCACCTCCATTTGGAGAGTCAGGCGGATACATTGGTGAAAGCACTGCCACTGGGATGGAAACAGAAACTTTCCTTTTCAGTGTCGATGATTCATGATCCTAAAATTGTGTTTTTGGATGAACCCACAGGAGGCGTGGACCCGATTACCCGAAGGGAGTTCTGGACCATGATCTATGAGGCAGCTCATCGCGGTACCACAGTTTTTGTAACAACACACTACATGGATGAAGCTGAGTATTGTGATCGTGTGTCCATTATGGTAGATGGAAAAATTGAAGCATTAGATACTCCAGCAGCATTAACTCAACAATTTGATGTGAAAGGAATGGAGGAGGTGTTTGTGAAATTGGCAAGGAAAGCCAAACGATCTGATAATTAAAGAGTGTGAAACAGTTTTTATACTTTATACGAAAAGAATTTTACCATCTGCTAAGGGACAGGCGCACACTGTTTATTCTATTTGGTATGCCGATTACTCAAATCCTGATATTTGGTTTTGCGTTGACCAACGAAGTAAAAAATTCCCGTATCGCTGTTCTTGATAATTCAAAAGATGATGCAACAACAGCGATTATTCATCAATTGGAGGCAAGCAGGTATTTTGATATTGTAAATGACCTGAATTCCTACACTGACCTGGAGCCTGTTTTTCAGGAAGGGAAAATAAGAATGGCCATTGTTTTTCCTGAGCAATTTCAAGAGAGCTTATTGCATACCAACACAGCGCAAATTCAATTAATTGCTGATGCTACTGACCCCAACGTAGCCAACACGTTGACCAACTATGCTTCGGCAATTATATTGGATTACCAAAACAGCATGAGAGAAACGGAAGAATTTCCTTATACCATAGATACGGAAATGCGCATGTTGTATAACCCTCAATTAAAAGGGTCATACAATTTTGTTCCGGGTGTAATGGCCATGGTGCTTATGTTAGTGGGCGCTATGATGACCTCGATTTCTATAGTTCGCGAAAAGGAACTGGGTACTATGGAGATCATTTTGGTTTCTCCGATTGTCCCGATCCGGGTGATAATAGCTAAGATGATTCCATATCTGCTTTTGTCTATGGTCAACATAGCAAGTATATTATTGTTGAGTGTTTACGTGCTGGATGTTCCTATCAACGGAAGTCTGCTTTTGTTATTATTCGAAAGCTTTTTGTTTACACTAACTGCTCTGGCACTCGGGCTTTTAATTTCCTCTATTTCTGATTCTCAACAAGTGGCGATGTTGGTTTCTTTGATGGGACTATTTCTACCCACCATCATGTTTAGTGGTTTTATGTTTCCCATTGAAAACATGCCGATACCCCTTCAGGTGTTGTCCAACCTGGTACCCGCCAAGTGGTTTTATTATATCGTGAAAGACGTGATGATAAAAGGAACAGGATTGGAAACTGTATGGAAAGAAACACTGGTGCTGTTGCTTATGCTGGCGGTTTTGTTAGCCATCAGTATTAAAAAATTTAAAGTGCGATTGGAATGAGAACGCTTCGGATTTTACTGGAAAAAGAATTCAGGCAGATTTTCAGAAACCCTGCAATACTCAGGCTTATTTTTATAATGCCCATAGTGCAGTTGCTTGTTCTTCCTCTGGCGGCAGACTACGAAGTGAGAGACATTAATGTTGCCGTTGTCGATCTGGATCGCTCCACTTACTCACGCCAACTCACGGATAAAATAGCAGCTTCGAAATATTTCAACTTGGTAGAGTACAATAATTCTTATGACGAAGCCATTCGAGGAGTTGAAAAAGATAATGCGGATGTGGTATTGCAGATACCGGCTTCCTTCGAAAAGGACTTAGTGAAGGAAGACAAAGCGCAGTTGTTTATGGCGTTGAATGCTATCAATGGCGTAAAGGCAAATCTGGGGGGAGTGTACTTGCGCAGCATCATCAATGATTTCAATGTAGAGGTAAGATTAGAATGGCTGCAACTACCGCGCTTTAACCCACAGCCGATGATTCAGATTTCCTCTATCAATTGGTTTAACCCGTTATTAAATTATCAGTTTTTTATGGTGCCTGGTATACTGGTGATTTTGGTAACCATGGTAGGCTCTTTTCTTGCGGCATTAAATATTGTAAAAGAAAAAGAGATCGGCACAATTGAACAAATAAACGTCACGCCCATTCGAAAGCATCAGTTCATTTTGGGCAAGCTGATTCCATTTTGGATTTTGGGATTGGTGGTACTTACCATCGGAATGCTTTTGGCCAGAATCTTTTATGGTATTATTCCGGATGGAAGCCTTTTCACTATCTACATCTTTGCGGTAGTGTATTTATTGTCTGTGCTTGGGTTGGGGTTGTTAATTTCAACCTACACGGAAACGCAACAGCAGGCGATGTTGATTTCATTTTTTCTTATCATGATTTTTATCTTGTTGGGAGGGCTGTATACTTCCATCGACAGTATGCCACAGTGGGCACAAGTGTTTACCAAGTTTAATCCTGTTACTTACTTTATTGAGGTGATGCGCATGGTGGTTTTAAAAGGGAGCAGCTTGCACGACATTCGTTACCACTTGTTGATTGTAACCGGCTTTGCGATTTTCTTCAACAGTTGGGCGGTGATCAACTATAAGAAAAGAAGCTAAAACTGTTCATTTTTGTACGCTTGAGGTGTTCATTTCTCAACAGATGGCATGTAAGCAGATGTTATAAATAGACGATTTTGGCGCTTATTAACAGATTTTAGCACAATCCTGGTTTAGTGAACGGTTTTTGTAAGTATCAGCAAAACCCAAAGCCGATGAAAGGATCTACACTGCTTCTTGCCCTTATTGTATTGTTTACGTTTCCGATATGGATCGGATTGTTGGCCGGAGGTTTCGGTTTAGTCGTTGGCATTTTGGGGGCCATATTTGGTGTTGTGTTTGGTATAATCGGTGCCATCTTTGGAGCCATCGGTGGAATATTTGAGGCCATCTTTAGTGGAATTTTTGGATGGGGCCATCATTGGAATTTTATATCCTTTCCCCATTTTCATCTTAATGGTTTTGGAGTTGCGGCCATCATTGTAATCGTAGTGGTATTGCTCAACAGAAAAAAGTCTGTAAAAGAGAAGGATGTAAATGAGTAGGCTAGGGAATTTTTAATTCCGCTTTAAATCCTTTAACGTGATTGCGCAGTGCTGCCTGCCATGTAAGATCAGCATCCCACTTGGTTCCCAGAAACACATTCCCAGAAACTAAATGTTTAAAATAGAATTTATAAACCAGCGTTTCTGACGGAATAGTCTTTAGCTGAAGTGATCCGTTAGGGTAAGTAACAGATGTAATAGCACTTTCCTTAGTAGTAGTAGGATAGTCCAGGATGTCACGCGCAATGATACCTTCTGTGTGCACATAAGAAAGCACATAATGAAAACCATTGTTCCGCAATTCTTTTGCATCAAGACCAGGCTCTGTCATGCCATAGCTGAAGGGATAGTTCTCTTTAAAAAACTGAGCAAGTAAACTATCAGCTGCAGCGTCCTTAAACCACGGAACAGCTAGTTTATCCACCTTAAGGTCGATGGCAAAAAAATCTGAACGCCTTCCTTCAATGATATCAACAGGAAAATTCTTTTCTGGATAACTGTTGATTAATAAGTTTTTAATAGGCTGACTATTTACTGTGGATCGGTAGATAATTTGTAAAGCCTCCTTAAGATTGGTGTTTTGTACTTCCCATCCGGGCTGACCATCATTAACAAAATTCATGGTGCCATTAAAAGGTGTGAATACAAAGGAAAATGAATTGCCCCTTTTTGAAATAAGTACAATGAATGAGATTTCACGTTGGATGAGAAAGTCTGCAATTTTTGGCGTGACATCTGCCCCTGCAAAGACTAAAGCAGATTTGAAATAGGCTACGGCATCTATACCTGTTTGTTGGAAAAAACTTTGAATGGTTTCTAATTCTTCGTTATTGAAGTTAGAGCTATAAAAAACACATGACCTTTTGGCCAATAAATCATCCGGCACTCGATTGGTTATTTCTAACCTTGCCGGGATCGAGTTTTCCAATTGCTGAGAAACAGCAATGGCAGGAATGAATAAACAGAAAGCTAAAAGAAACCTCATTAAGTGAATATCAAAAAATTAACGGCTTTGCGAAGATAGTATTGTAAAAGCATACTCTATAATCCGATATAAAATCCTGTTTCATCCTGTTTGATGGGAAAGGTTTCAAGATCCGCAGAACGCTCCGCTGATTCTTTGCCCGTCTTGAGTTGAAAACGATAACCGTGCCAGGGACAGACCACCTCACCTATATAATTGATCTTTCCCTTGCTCAACGATTCACCATTGTGCGAGCATTTGTCGGCTACAGCAAAAAATTCATCATTTATACGTGCAAGACAAATTCTTTTTTGGTGAACAATAAGCAGTTGAGTAGAGCCTGGCTGTATTCTTAATAGGGCATTATCAGGACTGGAAAAGATCTTTATCCATTGCATGCCTCAACTTTTACTGATATAGAGTTTTTCATAACTTGATTCAAAATTACCCATACCCATGAATAAAATCTACTATACACTACTACTCGTTTTAAGTTGTTCTTTCGCTTTTGCACAAAACACAAAACAGCAAGCCAAACTTGACCAGAAAGCAAAAGAAATGGAAGCCCAAGTAATTGAATGGCGCAGGCATTTCCACCAATATCCCGAGTTGTCCAATCGTGAATTCAAAACAGGAAAAATGATTGCTGATCATTTAAAATCGTTGGGCATGGAGGTAAGATATCCTGTGGCCAAAACGGGCGCAGTTGGTATTTTACGAACTGGAAAACCAGGGCCAACGATTGCCTTGCGTGCTGATATCGATGGGTTACCTGTTGTAGAGAGAAATAGTCTGCCTTTTGCTTCTAAAGAGAAATCAACTTACCTCGGTCAGGAGGTGGGTGTGATGCATGCGTGTGGGCATGATACACATATTGCCATATTGATGGG
Source organism: Cyclobacteriaceae bacterium (assembly GCA_039971015.1). Lineage (GTDB taxonomy): Bacteria > Bacteroidota > Bacteroidia > Cytophagales > Cyclobacteriaceae > ELB16-189. The sequence continues at coordinate 51,970 of JBDVKV010000027.1, read as the reverse complement.
CGTGGCCGAGATTTTGGCTGGAATGAAATCGGATTTGAAAGGAACGATTGTGTTCTTGTTTCAGCCTGCTGAAGAAGGTGCACCGGAAGGTGAAGAAGGAGGTGCTGCGCTGATGATCAAAGAAGGTGTATTGGACGATCCGAAAGTAGATGTGGCTTTTGGATTGCACATCAGTTCGCAAACTCCGGTGGGCACAGTAACTTTTAAACCAGAAGGCATGTTGGCTGCTGCCGATATGTTGAAAATGAAAGTGAAGGGTGTACAGGCACATGGTTCTGCACCTTGGGCGGGAATAGATCCGATCGTTGTTTCAGCGCAGATCATCAACGGATTACAGACGGTTGTAAGCAGGCAACTGGATTTAACGCAGGCAGGAGCTACATTAACTGTGGCAACAATTCATGGAGGCGTGCGGAATAACATTATTCCCGAAGAAGTAGAAATGACAGGTACGTTGCGTACGTTGGACAACACCATGCAGGAAGAGATGCACAGAAGAATTAAGAGAACAGCAGAGAACATTGCTGAAAGTATGGGCGCCACTGCGGAAGTAGAGATCATCAGAGGATATCCTGTTACTTATAATTCTCCTGAATTAACAGACTGGGCGAAGCCCGTGATGGAAAGAGTTGCCGGAAAGGAAAAAGCAGTAGTGATCAAGGCGGTGACTGGAGCAGAAGATTTTTCCTTCTTCTCTCAAAAAGTGCCCGGCTTCTTTTTCTTTGTTGGCGGAATGCCTTTGGATGCAGACCCCACCAAAGTGCCATCACATCACACCCCTGATTTTTTTATTGATGAAAGCGGAATGATTACCGGCCTGCGTGCCATGCTCAACCTGACCGTGGATTATATGAATAGCCCCATGAAGAGTACCAATACGGGGATGAAGAAATAGTGATGAAGAAATAGATTGTGCAAAAGGGGCTGTTTACTCTACGGCCCCTTTCACCTCTTTAATACAAGTAATAAAAACAATGGGGCCAGCCATACATATACTGGCCAGTTCCTTGGACTCTACCCAGTCAATTTTTACTGTTTGCCCCGCCTTTAAATTAAAATGGTATAGGGGATCTTGGTCTACGGTTGGTGCTTGAATATAGGTGCGTAACTCTGGTTCCAGTCGGGTGCCATTGGGCAGTTCAAACATTAACCCACATCCATCCAAACCCGTCATATCAACCACTTTTGCAATGGTACCACAGGGTTCTGTTCCACAAATTATTGTGTAAGTGTCTCCACAGCTCTGGAGGCCTAGGGTAAGTAATAAGGAGAATATTAGTCCTTTCATGTATGCATTTTTACTATTTGACACATACTATTACTGATTGGTTGGAAATACATTAATTTTAAGATATACCTATCGTCTTTACTTTACAACCGCTTTATGATCATGAAGAAGTACCTGATTGTCATTTTTCTTTTTGTTGCCGCTTTACAGACAGTATTTGCTCAACAAAAAGACCCTTCCTTTGAGGAAGTCATCTCCCTTCGAAGTGTTGGAAATCCAGTAATATCAACGGATGGAAAAAATGTGGCTTTTACTGTCCGCTCAACAGATTGGGAGCAGAATGAATTTGACAACGAAATCTGGATTTCTAAAAATGGATCACAGGCATTTCAGGCCACTTATGTAACCAAAGGTTCAAGTTCTTCTCCGGTATTTTCTCCAGATGGAAAGTGGCTGGCTTTCCTTTCGGACAGAGCGGGAAAAAATCAAATTTATGTGATGCGCTTGGACGGAGGGGAAGCTTTTGCCATCACCGATGAAAAGGAAAGTATTTCTGATTTGGAATGGGCGCCATCTGGGAAGAAAATATTTTTTGTGAAGCAGGAGAAAGAGGAAAAGAGTAAGAAAGACGAAGTAAACCGATACGGTGGGTTTGCCGCTGACGATAAGGAGTTCACGTTGTCCCATTTATGGCAAATGGATTTTGATCCTTCGTTGAGAAATCCTGTGGAATTACCATGTTATCAAACTGTAGATTCTTTGAAAACTAAATCGGGATGTTTGGAATTGGCAAAACCTGAGCGGTTGACAGGATGGAAAGAAAATATTGTTTACTTCAAGTATTCCGTTTCATGATATTGATGGTGCACCGGGCTGGAATAATGAACGACCTGGTCGTAACTACAATGATGAGCCCAATTGGTTGGGTATGAAAGAAGAAGAGAAGAAAAAAGTAACAGCATCACCCGATGGTTCGCTTGAAGAGATAAAAGCCTGGCTCGCAAAGAATGCCAGCGAAAAGAACCCAAGAGTACTTACACGTCTTCAGTTTCAAGGTGAAAATGATTTGCAGCCAGAACAGCGATTTTCGCATCTGTTTGTAACTTCCTTTCCCGGTGGCGAATCCGTTCAGCTGACCAAAGGATTTCAAAGCTTCAGACAGGCCAGCTGGTCTCCTGATGGGACAAAAATTATTAGCACTTCTGAGTTGCCCAGTGTTGAGCCCGATGGGAATAGAAAATCTTCTGTATGGTTAATGGATGCTGACGGAAAAAATTTAAAAGAGTTTTTGTCATTTAAAGAGTACCCTGCGTTAGGGGCAGCCTATTCACCTGATGGAAAATCAATTCTTTATTTGTCACGAAGTGGAGATGATTTTTTACGGGGCCAGTTAGAGTTAGGCGTGATGACGGCTTCCGGGTCTAACCAAACATTGTTGACAGAAGATTTTGATCGCGATGTGTCTTCCCCCGTGTGGTCACCTGATGGTAAGACGATTTATTTCACTGCATCCAGTGATGGAGATGTCCCTTTGTATAGTATTCCGGCAAAAGGAGGAAAGCCTTCTATTGTGATTGGAAATGATAAAGGTGTCATGGATTATGATTTGAAAGGAGATAGAATCGTATATGCGCAAACTGAAATAGCGAACCCATGGGATGTGTATCAAATGACCATTAAAGACAAAAAGACATCTCAGATAACGAAGCTGAATAATGAATGGTTGAAAGATAAAAAAGTTACTCTGCCAAAAGAATATTGGATCACTCAACCTGATGGCACGAAGGTACAATACTGGGTAATGGAGCCCTTAAACAGGAAAGATGGCACCAAGTATCCAACCATACTCAACATACATGGTGGGCCAACTGCCATGTGGGGTCCCTCAGGATTTTCCATGTGGCATGAATTTCAAATGCAGGTGGGCTGGGGATACGGTTTGGTATTTTGCAACCCCAGAGGTAGTGGAGGATATGGAGAAGATTTTAAAAGAGCCAACTATCAGGATTGGGGAACAGGACCGGCCAGTGATATTTTGGCTGCGTTGGATGATGCAGCCAGTAAAAACGCATGGATTGATAAAGACCAATATTTTGTAACTGGAGGAAGCTACGCTGGGTACATGGTGGCATGGCTGGTAAGTCAGGATCAACGCTTCAAGGCAGCCAATGCACAACGTGGCGTTTATGAGCTGACTACATTTATGGGAGAGGGAAATGCATGGCGACTTGTACCGGATTACTTTGGTTATCCATGGGAGAAGGATGTTAAAAAAATACTGGATGAAAACTCTCCTTATACTTTCGTGGATAAGATTAATACCCCCTTGCTCATCATGCATAGCGACAAAGATTTGCGGACGGGTGTCATTCAATCGGAAATGCTTTATAAGAGTTTGAAAATTTTAGGTAAACCTGTTGAATACATCCGCTATCCAGACGAGGGACATGAGTTGTCCAGAAGTGGTAATCCACTAAGGATGATGGATCGATTAATCAGAGTAATCGAATTCTTTGAGCGTTATGCAAAACATCCGGAGACGCCACCCGCTGTATTGAGTGGAGCTGGGAATTAAGGAACGTATTTTTATAAATATAAATACTAAGGGGCTGTTACTCTACATAGAGTACCAGCCCTTTTAAATACGAGCCTTCCGGATGATAGATGGAAACAGGATGGTCTGCTGGTTGCGAGAGATGGTGCAGCACCTTTATCTGTCTCCCAGATTGTATAGCTGAAGATACAATAGTATCATAAAATAATTGTCGGTTAATTACCTGCGAACACGAGAAGGTGAAAATTATTCCACCCGACTTAATAACCCTGAATGCCTCAGCATTGAGGCGCTGATAGCCTTTCATGGCCTGATGTTTAGCGCTCTTGTGTTTGGCAAAAGCGGGAGGATCAAGAATGATTATATCGTATTGGTCTTTTTTGTCTTTAAGGAATTCAAAGGTATCGATGGCAAACGAAGGGTGTTGTTCATTGCTGAAGCCACTCAACTCTATATTTTTTTCGGTCAATGCAATGGCCTTTTCTGATGCGTCTACGGAATGAACAAGCGATGCTTCCGCTTGTAAAGCATAAATAGAAAACCCTCCTGTATAACAAAATGTATTGAGTACGGATTTTCCTTTTGAATATTCTCCTAATAATTTCCTGTTCTCGCGCTGATCGAGAAAAAACCCGGTCTTTTGACCTGTTTCCCAGTCTACATAAAACTTATGTCCGTGCTCTTGAACAATATGTGGAATTACCCCCATCCCTAAAAGGTACCCATCCTCTTGCGATGCTTTGAGGGCGGAAGGAGCTTTAAGATAGATAGCGGTTAGTTGATCCTTAAAAATGGTTTTTAATGCCTCGGTGATCAGCACTCTGTCATTGTACATACCTACTGAATGGGCCTGGACTACGGCCACGTTATTGTAGATATCAATAATAAGGCCGGATAGACCATCACCTTCTCCATGCACAAGTCTATAGGCATTGGTTTGATTTGTAATAACCCCTGCATTAAGCCTTAGGTGATGGCATAGTTTCAGTTTTTCCTCATAAAACTTAATATTAGGCGGAAAATCACCAAAGATTAAAACCCTGAGTGCAATTGTACCCTCATGATAATGCCCATATCCCAGAATCTTACCTTGAGCATTCTTTACACAGGCCCAGGCACCGTCATAAATATCACCTTCCGATGAATAAATAGCACCAGAGAATATCCAGGGATGAAAACGTTGTATGGAGACCTCCTTTCCTTTCTTAAGTACTAAAGTGCCTTGAATGTTCATAAATACATATTTTGTTTACCTTAACTTGAGTTTTCGCTAAAAGCGAGCAGTTGGAGCTATTTATGGGGTTAATCAGTAGGTTATTTATTACGATCATTATTGCTTGTGGAGGATTTCAGTCTTTCAGTCAATCCCACTATGTAGATAGTCTTGAAAATCTATTGAGAACTCCCATTCCCGATACGGTAAAGGTATGGGCTTTAAATGAATTGAGCAGGGAACAAATTTATGGATCCCCCGAAAAATCTACCAGCCTGGCGAATGAAGCGTTAGCATTGGCAAGTAGTATTGGATACAAAAGGGGAGAGGCGTATTCCTATCGCATATTGGCTTCGATTAGCGGAACCAACGACCGGTATCTATCTTATTCGGAATACTTGGAAAAGGCAATCAGGCTTTTTATCGATCTTCAGGATTCCGTGGGATTGGGCAATTGTTACATCACGGAGGCCATTGTTTACGATCGTCAACGCAACTTTGAGAGCTCGATTAGTTCTTACCTAAAAGCAATACCCATTTTTAGAAATGCCAGAATGCCTGAAAGAGTGGCGGTATGTCTGAATAATCTCGGGTTTGTTTATTATCAGATGGATAGGTATGAAGAAGCAAGGGAGAGTTTGGCAGAGGCTATAGCGATTAATGAATCGATTAATAATACAACGGTTTTAATCAATAGCTACAGCAATTTTGGGCTAGTATTGACGAAGCTGGGAGACTTGTCTGAGGCTGAAAGCTATTTCGAAAAGGTGCTACAACTTCATAAGGAGCTGAAAGATAACTCCAATCCTGAAGCATTCGTGGAAACACTCATTGGCAAGTCGCAAATATACAATGCACGTAACCAATTTGACGAAGAGAAGAAAATACTCGATGAAGCAAAAAAGTATGCTGAAGAGTTCCATTATATGGATCTAAGAAAACAAACCTACCTTAGGTTAACACAGTATTATTTGCGTACCCGCAATTTCGAAAAATCGAATGAAATGTTAGGTGCGCTCGCAGTTATTGATGATAGTATAACCCGTCAGCAAAGAAGGAACGAGGCAGCCATTATTGCCAGTGTCATCAATTCAGCCAAGTTGGAGTCAGATTTTGAAAATGCACAGGACAATATTGAGAAACAAGAATTGGTAATCGCTCAGCAGGAAAAAACCTTAATTGCAGTTGCGCTGGTGGGGGCCTTATTTTTTGTGCTTCTCATATTGCTTATACTTTCTAACAGGAGTAGAAGACGGATGAATAGAACATTGGCAACACATCGTGAAGCGATCGATAACAAGAATATCGAGCTTGAGCGACTGAACCAAACCAAAGACAAATTTTTCTCTGTGGTCGCTCACGATCTTCGTAGCCCTCTTAATTCTTTGTATGGTTTTTCCAATCTGCTTGTGAACCATTCCCAGTCCATGTCTAAAGATGAAATTCAAAAGATGGGATCACAACTGAGAGAATCTGTCGCCAATACATTAAAAATGACTGAGAATCTTATTACATGGGCACGTTCTCAGATGCATGAGGAGCAGACGAATCCTGAGTTAATCGATGTAAGAACAGTAATTGATGAGACCTTTAAGATTTCGGCCGAAGAAGCCGCCAAAAAGGGGGTAACCCTCCAAAGGGATAATGATGAGTCGGCCAACGTATATGCGGACAGAAATCATTTATTGTTGACCTTAAGAAATATTATTAACAATTCCATCAAGTACACGCAAGCAGGTGATAGAATTTCTATAACAGCGGTGGAGCAAAATGGACACACTAAAATTACCATCGAGGACACCGGAATAGGAATGGATGACGAGACAAAGGAGAAACTTTTTTCTTTAGAAGGAACGGTAAGCCAATTGGGTACGTCAGGAGAGCGGGGAACGGGATTGGGCCTTGTGTTGGTTAAAATATTTTTGGAAAGAAATGGCGGATCTTTATCTGTGAGCAGTGAAAAAAACAAGGGAAGCAAATTTATTGTGGAGTTGCCCTCGGCACAACCTTGACTTCAATAAAATTTCATTTTTATATTTGAGTACAAAGAAAATTAAAAGCTTAAGTAAGTATGATAAGTATGAAGGGGGTTTTTATTTTTTTGTCAAGTGTACTTATGTTGTTTTCGTGTTCATCATCTGATTCGGAACAGACCTCTACTGTTATGGCAGAGGGAATACCTGCCGGTGCAATTCAGGAGCAATTTGAAGATACACCTTCTCTCACAGGTGTTAGATTGAACGATGGTGCAGGTAACGCATTGCAAACTGGTCTGGTAGAGGATGGCAAGCGTGTAGGTAACTGGGTAGAGTATTATTCCAATGGACTTATTAGATCCGTGACTCCTTATGTTAACGGTAAGAGAGAAGGGATGGCAATCGAGCTGAGTAACAATGGACAGCTTGAAAAACGCGTTCAATATCACAATGATCAATTGCACGGTGAGTATCGGGAGTTTAGATATACTTCTGTTAAAGAAGAGCGCAATTATCAAAATGGAAAGTTGGAGGGGTTGGTAAAAATTTATTATGACAATGGTAAGATTATGGAAGAGGGCGCCTACGAAAATGGAACCCGACATGGTCTATCCAAATGGTATGACCAGGATGGAAATGTGACCATTGAGTACGAGTATGAAAAGGGCCAATTAGTGAAAAAATAGAGGTTTTTGGGAAATTTTGAACCTAAATCCGAAGAATTTCGTAATTAGTGATACCACTGAACAAAAGAGTGGAACAGGCGTTGAATAGAAGTGTAGAAAAAGTTAAAAATTTTGTAATACAATTGGGTTTGATAGGTGTCCTGCCTATTCAAAGTTGTCTAATTAAAAATGTAAGTAGTTATGAATAAGTTCTTTCAACTTGTGATTGCGGCTATTATGGGTAGTGGTATTACCATGGTAGCGAATCAATGGTATGGTAATGAAAATTCTAACGTGAGAATTGAACATGTCAATGGAGTTCCGGCTACGGCTGTGGCTTATACCGTTGACGAAAATGGAGAGGCTGTACCGCTTGATTTTACGGGTACAGCCGATAGGGTTACCCCTGCAGTTGTACATATTCGTTCTACCCAGGAAGTGAGCCTGCAGAGAAACTCGCGTGATCCATTGAGAGATTTTTTCAATGGCCCTTCACCCATGCAAAGAGGCCCAAGCCAAAGCACCGGTTCTGGAGTAATCATCAATAAGAACGGGTATATCGTAACAAATAATCATGTGGTGCAAGGTGCGGATATTGTAGAGGTTACGCTGTCTGACAACAGTACCTACAAAGCAGAGGTTATTGGAACTGATCCTGATACGGATTTGGCGGTAATAAAAGTGAACAATAAAGAATTACCTTACTTGTCGTTTGTTGATTCAGATGAGTCAAAAGTAGGGCAATGGGTATTGGCTGTTGGAAATCCCTTTAATCTTAACTCAACAGTTACGGCTGGCATTATTAGTGCGAAGGGTAGAAATATTAATATTATCAACTCGAACTCCAGAAATGAAAGTGAGCAATTAGGCAACACCGCTATTGAATCATTTATTCAAACGGATGCAGCCATCAACCCTGGTAACAGTGGAGGAGCATTGGTTTCACTTGATGGCGGATTGCTTGGTATCAATACAGCCATAGCAAGTCCAACCGGAGCTTACTCTGGTTACGGCTTTGCGGTGCCCTCCAATATTGTAAGCAAGGTAGTTGAAGATTTAATTGCCTATGGAACCGTACAGCGTGGTTGGTTGGGTGTCACAGTTCAGAACGTAACAAGCGATCTGGCCAAGCAAGAAATGCTGGATAGAAATGAAGGTGCCTTTATCGTAGATTTTGCAGAGAATAGCTCCGCCAAAGAAGCTGGCTTACAAAAAGGTGATGTAGTGATTCAGCTGGACGAAACTGAAATAAAAAGCAGTACTGCCCTAATTGAATACATAGGTAGAAAGAGGCCAGGGGATAAAATTGGTGTAAAAGTGGATCGCAAAGGTAAAGTAGTGACTGTTCCGGTAACGCTAAAGAATAGAAATGGAGAGCTAAGTACAATTAAACGTGAAGAAAAGGATGCTGTTGCTTCATTGGGGCTTTCGATGGAGGATGTGGATAAGAAAATTTTAAATAGATTAGAGTTGAATAATGGCGTACGAGTGAGTAAACTTGATAACGGTAAACTCGCCCGGTATACAGAAATGCGGGAAGGTTTTATCATTACTCATATTGATGACCAGGCTGTAAAAACCGTGAAAGAGGTTAATGAAATATTGAAAAAGAAAAAGGAGGGTGACCTTGTTACATTTTCCGGTATCTATGAAGACTTCCCTCGGGAATATATTTATGCACTTAGAATGTAAGACCTAAATGAAGATGAAAAAAATGAGAAGACTTTTTAAAAAGGGCGAACGTGTTCGCAGCAGAATTGACGGAAAGGTGATGGAGGTATTAAAGTATATTAAAAATAACCTCGTTGAAGTGAAGTGGTTTGATCTTGAAAAGAAAGAAATTCGAATAAATAAAATAAAAGAGGATAAACTCTCAAAAGCAGCTTAAGAAAAAGCCCCCGACCTTAAAGATCGGGGGCTTTTTATATTACTCAGATCTTAAAGACTTTACCGGGTTAGTTAAACCGGCTCTGATGCTGTGAATGGCTACGGTAATTAAAGAGATTAGGAGCGCAATGGATCCGGCATAAACAAACACCATAAATTGAATTTGTGTGCGGTAGGCAAAACTTTGCAACCACTCCGACATGGAATACCAGGTGAAAGGTATAGCAAGAACAATTGCCATGACTACCATTAAGGCATAAGCTTTTGAAAACAATTTTACGATACTGGGAAGAGAGGCACCCAGTACTTTCCGAATGGCTATTTCTTTAGTGCGAAGCATGATGGTAAATGAGGCAAGCGCATACAGTCCGAGGCAGGCAACGAAAATGGCGAAAACAGTAGCGTAAGTTAAAATTTTGATAAGATAGTCTTCAGACTCATAAAGGTTATCCATTCGCTCGGCAGGGAAGAAGTATTCGTATGCTTTGTCAAAGTTCATAGACTCCCATGTATTGGACATCAAGTCAAGGGCAGCTTGTCGACTATTCGCATCGAGCTTAATGGATATGTGACGATAATTTCTTGCGCTATCTCCACCGTAGTAATGTACTACCGGTAAAATGGGACCTTTCAAGGATGCATAATTAAAATCTTCCACCACGCCAATGACCTCTAAAGGTCTGCGAGAGTTTGGATATAGTAAGTACTTTCCGATAGGGTCTTCCCAACCAATGTCACGAACAGCCGCCTCGTTGAGAATAATGGAGTTGTCTCTATCGTTTTGAGAATTAGACAAGAAATTTCTTCCCGCAATTAATTTGATGTTATAAGTATCAAAATAATCCTCTTCTACTACGGCCGTTTGATAGTCGAGCGGACTCATGTCTTCTTTACCTTGCGGAAGATAAAGTGAAAAGCTGCCTGGGTAGTCTCCAGGGATGCCGTTGGATGCAGTTACGGATTCTATCCCTGTTAATTGTTTTAACTGTTCTTTAAAGGCAACCAATCTGGATATGGCAGTACCTCTATCTTCAAAGTCCCGGATACCAATTGGGATGACAACCACATTGTCTTTGTCAAACTTCACATCGTAGCTACGCATATAATCTACTTGCTGACGGATGATGGTAACGGCACTGAGCAAAATAATAGCCAACATAAATTGGACAACAACGAGCCCATTGCGCAAAAGCATGCTTCCTCCCTTGGACTGCGCTCCTTTCAATACCTCACTGGGCTTAAAGTTGGATATGTAGAAGGATGGATAGCTGCCACTGAGAATGCCTATTACCACTCCAAGGAGTACAATCACCCCAATCATTGCAGGGTTATCAATAAAATTGATGGGAATGTTTAATCCGATAAGGTCACCGAAGAGTGGGAGGAGTAGTTCGGCCAAAAAGCCCCCGAGTATCAAGGCAAAAAAAGTGAGCAAAAGAGATTCACTTAGGAATTGATAGATGAGCCCCTTTTTTGATGCGCCCATCACTTTACGCACACCTACTTCGGTAGTTCGCATGAGCGACTGTGCGGTAGCCAGATTGGTAAAGTTGATGGAGGCGATGAGCAATATCCCGATTGCCACTATCAGCAATGTGTACGCATATTTTTGCTGATCAGTAAATTCGTCATTGTAGTCTTTTAGGGGTAAGAAAAGCACATTGCCTCGTTCCGTTTCATCTACATACTTATCCATAATAAGATTGGCCTGTTGGCGAAGGGTGGCAATATCATTGGCTTGATTAAGCTTAACAAAGGAGCTGCAAAACGATGCGGCCCAAAGATCGTCTCCTACAAACTGATGAGCGAGGCGTGTATTAATTGGAATAACCACTTCAAATTCAAAAGATGAATTTCCAGGGATGGCACCGATCACCCCAGTAACAGTTCTGTCCATTGCAAAACCAAAATTGAGTACCTTTCCGATAGGATCCTGGTCTCCAAAAAATTTGTTAGCCACTTCTTCAGTAATAACAACAGCGTTGGGGTCATTCAAAAATGTATTGCGATCACCTGCGTTTATTGGGAATGAAAAAAAAGTGAAGAAGGAGGAGTCTGCGTAAAACACCCGTTGTTCGAAGCGTTTGTCGCCATGTTTTATCCATGTCCGCCCGGCATTCAAACCCTTTGTGCTGCTCTGTACATTAGCAAATTCTGATTGTGCTGCTTCGGCCATAGGAAACCAGGTATCATATACAGGTGTAGTACCGGATTCAGTGGCTCTATCGCGATACATAAAATATATCCGATCGGCATCTTCATGAAATTGATCGAATGACAACACACTGATGGCATAGAATGCTATGAGGATGGTGATAGCAGCACTGCCAGCTAGGCCAATGATGTTGATGATGGAGTATGATTTGTGCTTGAGTATATTCCTTAGCGCAATTTTGAAGTAGTTGGTAAGCATATAGAGATTTATTTAGCTTAAAGAATTCTTATTCTTCCTTTAAAGTATCAACCGGATTAAGCGAGGCAGTATGAATAGTTAAATAGCCAATGGTCAGCCATGAGATCAATAATGTACCCAATCCTGTAATTAGAAAGATCCAAATACTGATGTCAATTTTGAACACAAAATTGCTGAGCCAATTGTTCATAATTGTCCATGCTACAGGAACAGCAAGCAGGGTAGAGATGATGATAAGTGTTGAGTAGCCCTTCACAAGATTTATCAACAAAGTTCTGACAGGTGCTCCCAGTACTTTTCTTATGCCTACTTCTTTTTTGCGTTGGGCGAAGTTCAGTGAAGCCAAACCGAGTAAACCCATACATGATATTACAATGGCGATTCCGGCAAACAGCGCGAAGACCATTCCCATTTTGTTTTCCGAAGTGTACTGAGCTTTGATGTTTTCATCCAGGAAGGAGTATTCAAAGCCAAAGGTGTCATCAAATTTTTCCCATAGAGATGCAATATTGGCAATGGTCTCAGGAACATTCTCTGAATTGAGCTTTACCACTACGGTATTGTAGTAAGGCAGCCTTTGCATAATAATAGGACGCACTGGCTGATGCAATGATTGATAGTTGAAGTCCTTGACGACACCTACAACAGTTCCAGGAAATTCATTCTCATCCATTACCAGTGTTATCTCTTTGCCCACGGGGTCTGTGAATTGTAACTCCCGGGCTGCAGCCTGGTTGATAATGTATGTACTGGCTGTATCTGAAGGAAAAGAACGATCGAATCCACGGCCCTCTACTATTTCCAGGTTTAGTGTATTGATGAGATCATAATCAACATACATCTGCGATGCGTTGATTTGATGACCTGGATCGTCCTTCGCGTGAATAGGGTTTTGATTGAATTGTGAACCGGGCACGTTGGAAGAGGCCCCAACATTTACAACTCCCGGTACTTTTCCCAATTCAATTTGAAGGGTTTCAAAATTTCTTCTCATTTCTCCATCGCGCACTGGGATCAGGAGTGTGGCGTCTTTGGCAAAGCCTAAATTTTTATTTTGAATAAAGTTCATTTGATTCAGGATGATGACCGTTCCTGAAATCAATATGATCGCCATGGTAAATTGAAAGACGACCAGCAATTGAGAGAATCTGTTTCCACCCTTACTGGTAACGAATTTCCCTTTCAGAATTTGCACAGGATTAATGGAGGAAAGAATGGCAGCAGGATAAAGCCCCGACAGAATTCCGGTTAGTACACCAATGCCAAGAATGATGGCAACTATCGCTGGATTTTGGAGGAAGTTGATAGCTAATTCCTTTCCACTGATTTGATTAAAAAATGGAAGTGATATTTCTACGGTCAAGCCTGCGAGTATCATTGAGAACAACGCAACCAATAACGACTCACCAATGAACTGAATGGACAGTTGTTTTTTGAAGGCGCCTAGCGTTCTCCTTACTCCAATCTCTTTGGCACGCTCAGCAGACTTGGCTGTGGTAAGGTTCATAAAGTTGATGACCGCTATAATGAGGATGAGAAAAGCAGCAGCAACCATAATGTATACGTACTCAATGTTGCTGTTGGGCTCCAGTTCCCACATCAGGTGAGATTGGAGGTGAATGTCTCTTATGTTTTGAAGACGGAAACCTTCTTTGTTTTGAATTATTCTCCTTATGTCTTCATCGCTTGCATTGATATACTGCCCAGCCCACGATAATAACTGACTTTCAAGCTTCTTAGGATCGGCATCGGGGCGAAGCTTGATGTAATTAAAATGGCCAAAGTCGGCCCAGGTATAATAAGCACTTTCGGGATCTTCATCGGCTTTCATGTGTACATAACTTACCAGTGCCATAGCATGGAAGTGCGATTGCCTTGGCATGTCTTCATATACACCTTCTATTTCAATGAGATTATTATCATCATTAACGGCCAGAAACTTTCCAACAGGATCATCATCTCCAAAATATTTTTTGGCGGCTGATTGGGATAACAACAATTTACCTGGAGTGCGTAATGCAGTGTGCTTATTCCCTTTGATCATTTTTAGTGGAAATACATCAAAGAAAGTACTGTCTACTGAAAGGATATTCTTTTCATTGTATTGAATGTCTTTTTCCAGATTGCGAACGGAAAAACTTTGCTGGGTTAATCCGGGGCCCCAGATTGGTGACAGGGTAACTGCGCTCGTGACCTCAGGAAAATCCTTCACCAAGGCCTGAGCCATGGGGTGAGGTGTGCGTGTCTGTGGATTTCCAGATTGCCAGTAGACGCGATAGATATTAGCCGTTTCGGGGTCGTACCGATCATAAGTTATTTCATCCTGTACGTAAAGCAGAATCATGATGACCGAGGCAATACCTACAGTGAGGCCAATGACATTGATGAGGGTGTAAAGCCGGTTTTTAAGGAGGTTCCTCAGCGTTATAAGCAAATAGCTCTTAAGCATAAATTAATTTTTCATTCCTAGAAGCTACTAAGATGCCAATACTTATAATCATTTGAAAAACAGGTAGATAGGAAGTTTTGCTGCTGCTAAAGTGATTCATAATGAAACAACACAATGTTCCATTTTGAAACAATTGTTATCTTTATTATCATGAAAACCCCCGCTCACATTCTCGTTGTAGATGATGATCCTGATATCCTCCAAAGTGCCAGAGTAGTTTTGCGGCAACACTTTGACCAGGTGAGCACGGAATCCAATCCTCAGCAACTTCCGTTTTTGATCAATCAAAAACAGCCCGATGTGGTTTTGCTGGACATGAATTTTACAGCGGATGTAACTAAAGGAAGGGAGGGTCTCTTTTGGCTGCAGAAAATATTGGATGATCACCCATCGCTTAGCGTGGTGATGGTCACGGCATTTGGCGATGTAAAACTGGCGGTAGAAGCGATGAAAATTGGGGCTGTAGATTTTGTGGTGAAGCCATGGGAGAATGAAAAGTTGATAGCTACCGTCAACTCCGCATTTCAATTGGCAGCTTCGAAAAAGGAAGTGGCAAAATTAAAGCAACACCAATCGAGGATTTCGGAAGTCTATACACAAACGGACTGTTTAATCATTGGAGAGTCCAGCGCAATTAAGGATGTTTTTACAATTGTTAATCGTGTTGCGATAACAGACGCCAACGTTCTGTTGTTGGGTGAAAACGGTACGGGAAAGGAACTTATCGCCAAGGCTATCCACCATCAATCATCCCGAAGAGATGGGCCATTTATAAAGGTGGATGTGGGGACCATTTCAGAAAGTCTTTTTGAATCGGAATTATTCGGACATGTAAAAGGCGCGTTTACGGATGCAAAACAAGATCGCGTAGGAAGATTTGAACTGGCTTCAGGAGGAACTTTATTTTTGGATGAAATAGGAAATTTACCACTGGCGCTTCAAAGTAAATTGCTCACGGTGTTACAAAACAGAATAATCACTCCGGTAGGTTCCAATAAACAAATTCCTATTGATATCCGATTGATCTCCGCTACCAATGAAAACATGGAAAAGCTCATACAGGAAGAGGGATTTCGGGAAGACCTGCTGTATAGAATTAACACGGTTGAGATTACTGTACCTCCCCTTCGGGAAAGAACGCAAGACATTCCTTTATTACTAAAGCACTTCTGTGCGATGTATAACAGGAAATACAATAAATCATTGGGGATAGCATCCGGGGTAATTCAAACATTGGAAAACTACAGTTGGCCGGGCAATGTCAGAGAATTTCAGCATGCGGTAGAACGAGCTGTGATTCTTTGTGAAGGCAAAAACATAAGTAGTCACGACTTTCAGTTTCCCGGACAAAGGAGCGTTCCAGAAAACTTGACCAACCTTCATGATGTAGAGCGCAAAGCCATTGCGGACGCTATCAGAAAGAATAAAGGTAACTTGAGCAAGGCAGCGAAGGAACTTGGCCTTGGCAGAACTACGCTGTATAGAAAAATTGAGAAGTATGGGTTGTAAGATGTTAATTGGCCGAAATTGATACTAAAAGAATTCAGGTTAAATATTGTACTGAGAGTGGCGGTTATCACTGGCCTAGCATTGCTGCTTTCATACGTGTTAGCCAACAAGGAATGGTTTTTTACACCTTTGGTGATTTTTCTCTTGTTGCTGATTTCTATCTGGAGCCTGATCTACTACATTGAAAAAACGAACAAAGACCTTACTCACTTTATCCTCTCTATCAAACAAAGCGGATTCACTACCTCCTTTCCTCCCGGTAAAAAGGGTAAGACGTTCAGAAAACTTTCTGAGGCATTTAATGATGTAATAGAAGAGTTTCGAAAAATAAACCTACAGCGGGAGAAGCATTATCAATATTTACAGACCCTAACTGAGAATATTCAGGCGGGAATCATAAGTTTTGATAATTCCGGGGAGATAGAATTGGTCAACCCTGCTGCATTGCAATTGCTGGGGGTTCTTCGATTGAGGAATATCAATGAGGTAAAGAGAATTAACGCCAGATTGTTTCAGACGATCCATGATTTGAAGCCCGGGCAACGCCAATTGTTACGGACGATAATTGCTAAAAAAGAGGTGCACATTTCTGTTCAGATGAAAGAATTGATCATGAATGAAATTCCTTACAGGATTATGCTTGTTCAGGATCTCAATCAGGAGATGGAAGAGCAGGAGGTAGATGCATGGCAAAAGTTGATAAGAGTGCTTACTCATGAAATAATGAATTCTGTTACCCCTATAGTCTCTCTTACCGAAGCGGTTAATACTATGCTAACCGAGCCGGATGGTGAGCGTAAGCAGTTGGAGAAATTGGACGAGGAAGATAAGGAGGATTTGTTCAGCAGCCTTCAAACCATTGAAAAGAGATCTAAAGGATTGTTAAGATTTGTTAACGCGTATAAGGACTTTACTAAAACTCCTGAGATCACTTTATCGCAGGTCGATATTGGAGACTTGATCAAACAAGTATTAAAGCTTCTCAACAAGGAACTGATGCGTAGCCAAATTGAACTTGACAAAACCGGTGTTACGCACTTTACAGCTAAGGCCGATGCATCATGGCTGGAGCAAGTAATTATCAATGTAATTAGAAATGCCATTGATGCGCTGGAGCACAAGGAAGAGCCCAGAATTAAAATGGTTGCTTTTCAGGAAGGAAACCGTAACTGCATAGCAATAAGTGACAATGGAGGTGGAATGGACAAGGAGACATTGGAAAATATTTTTGTTCCCTTCTTTACAACAAAGAAAAATGGGACGGGAGTTGGCTTAAGTCTTTCTAAGCAGATCATGAAATTGCACAAAGGAAGTTTGAGTGTATCGAGTGAACCAGAAAGGGGCACTGTGGTAGTGCTTGAATGGTAATTTCATTTTCAATTTTATACCTATCCGGTCCCAAACATTTACCTTTGTTGAAACAATCTGCCGATAGCATTGGTTTTACATTAAAACAAAAGCACCATCAAAAAATTCGACATTCCTGCTTACTACCGTTCTTCCATTACGGGTAGAATAAAAGAGTCCAGAAGAAGTAAAGATCTGCGAAAGCAGGACTTTGCCCCTGCCAGGCTGGACTTTGGACCGGTAGTTTTCTATATCGCCCGTCACTTTGGTTTTTGCTATGGCGTGGAGAACGCTATTGAAATAAGTTACAAGGCACTGGAAGAGAACCCTGATAAGGATGTATTTCTTTTGAGCCAGATGATCCATAATCAGGAGGTAAATAACGATCTACAAAGCAGAGGGATTCGATTTATCATGGATACAGATGGGACCCAACTTATTCCCTGGGAAAGTTTAAAGAGCTCTGATGTTGTTATTATCCCTGCATTTGGGACTACCATCGAAATTGAGCATCGGTTGCACGATATGGGAATTGAGGTGCAGAAATACAATACGACCTGTCCTTTTGTAGAAAAAGTATGGAACAGGGCCAATAAACTGGGTAAGGATGAATATACCGTTATCATTCACGGTAAACCCAGGCACGAAGAAACGCGAGCTACATTTTCGCATAGTGCACAAGGCGCTCCATCTGTCATTGTAAAGGACATGGAAGACGCCATTTTGTTGGGTGACTTTGTAACAGGCAAAAAAAATATCGATGATTTTAAAAAAGAGTTTGAGGGCAAGTATTCCGATGGATTTGATCCGTCTCAACATTTACAAAAAGTAGGGGTGGTGAATCAGACCACTATGCTGGCAACGGAAACGCAGGCCATTGCAGACTATTTTAAAAACCTGATGGTTGAAAAGTATGGTGCCGATCAGGTCAAAACCCACTTTGCGGATACACGTGATACTTTGTGCTATGCCACCAATGATAACCAGGATGCTACCTATGAATTGTTAAAAACGGATGCAGACCTGGCAGTAGTTGTTGGTGGGTACAATAGTTCTAACACCTCTCATATTGTGGAATTGTGTGAGCGAAAGTTTCCAACCTATTTTATTAATTCTGATACTGAGCTAAAATCAAGGGATGAAATCCACCACTTTGACTATAGGGCAAAAAAGGGGGTGATTTCCAATGATTATCTACCTTCTAAAAATCCCGTTAAAGTAGTGCTCACCAGCGGGGCTTCCTGCCCGGATACCCTTGTGGATAGGGTAATGCTTAGATTACTTGAATTTTTCCCTTCCCATAGGTCTGTTGAAGAAGTTTTAGAGGATTTTTAAAATATCTTCATGCCGGGCACGTTTCAGAATTAGCGAAAAACCTAATTTTGTTAAATCTATGAAACGAATTATCGTCCCCATAATCTTGTGTTTTTGTGCCATTGTAGCAGAAGCACAATTTTCCTTTGGCGTAAAAGCCGGAGTCAATCAAAACAGTGTGAGAGGAGACAAAGACCCTTTTAGTTATGGGCCCTCTACCGGATTCCATATAGGAGTCTACGGAAGTTTTCCTTTGTTCAAAAAGCTTTCATTGAATCCTGAGTTGCAATACATCAAGAAGCAATTATCTGATGATTACTTCCGGTTAAATTACCTTGAGCTACCTGTTTTATTCAATTACCAAATCTCAGATCGTTTTGCCTTGGAGTTAGGCCCTTCTATTGGTCAGGAGATATACATTAGACGTAATCCTTCAGGGCGAAGAGTGATTGCGGTTAGCCTTTATGATACCGATTTGGATTTTGGAATGATTGGAGGAATTAAATTTAAGGTCAATGATAAGATATCAGTGGCGGCTAGGTATAATTATAGCTTTTTGCCTTTTGAGAAATTTGAATACTTCGATGGCCCGATTCCGACAAACACAAATGTTACTATTGAGACTGAAACTTATAGATTTTACAACTCAAGTCTTCAATTGAGTGTGATGTACAGGATAAAATAGGCTATTCTGCTTTGATCAATTCAAGACACTTAGTGTCTATTTTGCCATCGCAGTTGAGAAAGAAATCCGTTCTAATTTTAGCGACACAATTCCCTTCATAATCGTCCTCATAATGATTGAGGCGGAGCACTTGGTTATCCAGCAAGGCGTCCTCAAAGAGTTTGGTATTATGCGGAGGCATAAGGGGGTCCAAATCGTTGGTGATAATTAATGTGGGTATTGGAATATTTTCCAGAGTATTCTCTTCCTGCGATACACGGCCATCGTGCCACTGTACCAGTGCAGGTATGAAAGCCTGAAACCAGGCCACTCCTTCGGCCAGTTCTGGATTAGACTCCATAAAGGCCTGAACATTGGATGGTGTTTTATCAGAATATTCCTCATAGGCAGTAAAGCTGAAAAACGTAGAGTTGTTAGCTCCTTTGAGCATCCTTGCCGGGAAATCACCCAATTCCTCTACAACAGCGGTATCTCTCACATTGATCGCGTGTACAAAACGGGGAACGGTTTCAAAAGCATCCGCTTTATAGAATAGGTAACGGATAAAGAACACCGCATCCTGTGGATTTAAAGTAAAGTCCCTGTCCAGTAATTTAACCGTAAAGGGATTATCTTTTAAGGATTGAATGGCTTCAATAGTTTCTGCCTGCAAATCGGGATGAGCGGCACTACAGGTTGAGTCGCTGGCACATTGTTCATACAAACGATTAAAGGCTCTGATAAGATGGGGAAAGCGAGCCTCCAGCGCAGTGTTGTTAAGGATAGTGGGTTTGTCCAGTATGGCAGCATGAATTTTTGGAGTGAAATACTTCATGGTCATAATTCCCAATTTAGTACCGTAGTAGGTGCCATAAAGGTTATACCTTTCGTAAGGTAGCACCTCCATTAAAGTGCCCAGGTCCTTAGCGTTTTGGGTAGAATTATACTTGGAGAGATTGATTCCCAATGACTTAATTTCTGCCACCTTGTCTTTCATGGCCGTTAAAGTGATTTCCTTCTCTTCTTCAGAAGAGGCATCTGCTGCAATAATGTTGATGAATGTCTCGCTGATGTCGGGGAGAGGGCTTGACAAGCCAATGCCTCGTTGTTCCACTACAATAAGATCGCCTACAAGCCGTGCCTCATGATCTTTCCAGCGGTCTGGTGTATCCAAAGTTCGCCCACCAGGGCCACCAGGGAGATAGATGACTGGAATGGATTCTTTATCCTCGTTTTTAGATTTAAAAATGGCAAAGGCAATTTCAATTGTCTTTCCCATGGGTTTTGAATGATCCTCTGGTACGGTGAGAAACCCACATTGAACATCCTCTTCGTTTTCCCAGTTTTCCCAGGAGGCACAATCACAATAAGTAATAGGGTCGATCTCCTTATCACATGACCACGAAGCAATGGCAAAAAGCAGTATTGCGAGTGAGTTGATTATATAAGAACGGCCAACCATAATTAACATTTGAATATTCAAACTACCCTAAAAAATCAGTTAACTGAAGTGGATTTTGTTTGAACGGATACCGATTATACCCACAGCTGACAATTTCGCGAATGGGGGTTCAAAAATATGGATTATTTCTTTTTGGCCTTATTTGTGACTGGAGATTTTTTCAGCAGTGACTTCTTCCTGACAGATTTCTTTTTTAGAAATTTTTTAAGAGGTTTCTTGCTTTTTTGTTTGGGCAGGGCATCGACAAACTCAACACCCATTTGTATCCAGTAGACGAGGTCTTTTTCTTTTCTAAATCCATCTGGCTCTACAAACACAAAACCCTTCAAAGGCCGGCCCGTAAAATCCATCTCTCTTCCATAAGGATGAGAAAGTGCTTCTTCATACCGACTTTCAATCACCCTTACCATTAAATCATCTTTTACAATACCACAGCACATTTTGCTTTTGTACATAAAGCATAGCCCACCCATCATTTTCTTTTCTGCCACCTTTTTATAGGCGGCCAACTGTTCACGAACCCGATCCGCCAGCTTTTCGTTATAGGCCATTGGTTATAATTGAGCCTTGTCCAGTTTTAAAATAGTTTGCAACAATACACTGGCGCCATTGGCCATGTCTTGTGCTGATGTAAATTCTTTGGGAGAATGACTAATGCCATTCTTACTGGGTACGAAGATCATCCCTGTTGGGGCAATACGTGCCATGTCTTGCGTATCATGACCAGCACCACTGGGCATGTACTTGTGGGATAAACCCAACTCCTTAGCTGATGAAGCGATTATATCCTGGATGCGTTTATCTGTAATGGCAGGAATGTCTTCATTTAAGTTGCTGTAGGTTATAGTTACACCTGTTTCTTTTTCGATGGTTTTAGCTGCCGCTTCAATCTGTTTGAAAACAGAAAGCATTTTTTCGAAATCTAGATCCCTGATTTCCAAAGTCATTTCTACTTTTCCAGGAATCACATTGGGAGCACCAGGTAAGGCATCAATTTTTCCATTGGTGGCCACTTGTCTGCCTTCAATAGAACGCGCTATTCGATTGGTCTCCACTACAAATTTGGCTGCAGCCAGCATGGCATCTTGCCGTTGATCCATGGGAGTAGTCCCGGCATGGTTGGCCTTTCCGGTAAAGGTGACCATCCATTGTTTAATGCCAACGATACCTTCTACTACGCCAATGTTTA
Organism: Cyclobacteriaceae bacterium; assembly: GCA_039971015.1. Lineage (GTDB taxonomy): Bacteria > Bacteroidota > Bacteroidia > Cytophagales > Cyclobacteriaceae > ELB16-189. The sequence continues at coordinate 30,100 of JBDVKV010000027.1, read as the reverse complement.
CCCCTTCCTGATCCAGAAACCCACCCTGTTCTATGTGCAGTTCAAGGAAAGCCTTAAAGTCGCCTTTTTTTCTTGCCGCTTCCTGATAGCGTGTAGGGTCACCACCAATGTCAATCATTCCTTGTCGCAAGGTTTTACCACTGCTGCTTACCAATGATAATTCTTCTTCAGTAAGTATGCCGCTGATGGCTTCGCTCCCCACCAATCCTCCTTCTTCGTTTTGAAAAATGAAAACCTCAAGTGGGTGCTCGGTGACAATATTGTTTTCCTTCATGAGTTCAATGCACTCTATAGCTCCCAGTGAACCTACATCGCCATCATAATTTCCGCCTCCGGGCACGCTATCGATGTGGGAACCAAATGCAATTGAAGGAAGTTTGTTATTCTTACCATTTCGTTTTCCAATAATATTCCCAGCAGCATCAATGCTAACGTCAAGGCCAGCATTTTTCATCAATTCCATTACATATTTCCTTCCGGCAATATCGGCATCGCTATAAGCTACACGACTCACACCTCCCTCAGGGTTGGCTCCAAATTGTGATAGTGCCTTGATGCGTTCTTCCATACGCTCTGGGCTGGCTTTTATGAGGTTTTGTGCGCTGGTAGGAGACCAGAGGAAAAGAATAAATGCGATGATGAATATATTTTTCATGAGCTAGGGTTTTGCCTTATTAAGTTGATCGGTAATTTTCTTTTCTAACCGCTGTGCATCGATGTTTCCGGGGTCCAGTTCTAAAGCGGATTGGGCATATTTTTTTGCCTTATCGAATTTACCCATTTTAAAGTAAATATCGCTGTAAACTACGTCTGGTTTGGGGGACTGTTTGGCCTTCATTAGTTTCGACAATGTAGCCGCTTTATTAAGCGCCTCTTTAAAATTTCCTGCTTCTGCTTCCATGTTGGCCGCATAACCAAGTAAAAAGGGTTCGTGTTGTTGCTGTTTTGTTGCCAGGCTGTATAAGGAATCCAAAGCGCGTTGAGGGCCATGGTTGCGATGCAACACTTCAATATATTCCGCTTTGTAATAGATTTCATCCGGATAACGATGAACAAGCACGTTGAGATTTTTTTCTCCGGAGGTAAAGGCTTTTTCAAGTTGAACCGCTGCCGCCTCCGGATCGGTTTCACGCAGGTTGGTCAGTTTTACCAACTCGATGTAGTTGTCCAGTAAAAGTCGTTCATCACCAATTAGTTCACCTTTTCTTTTTTCCAGAGTTTGTTCTATTCCCTGCCTTTCCTCTAAATCTCCGGTGATTCGTCCCAAGAGACTTAAGCCTACTAAGAAGTTTTTATCAAAAGTCATCATTTTGCGATAGGCCACTTCCGATGCTGTGTAATTTCCTACATCCATTACCTGACGCCAACCTTCGAAATAATAGTGAATAGCTGAGTCCGAAGGTGTACTTAGTCTTAACTTTTGTGAAAAGGCTGAGCAGATATTGATTAAAGATAGGATGATGCAGACAAAGGCTTTATGCATGTTCATTTGAGTATAAATATTCGGAAATACTTTACAATTTACATGAACATGAAATAAATTGGACTACAATAAATAGAGATGGCAAAAAAAAGGAAAAATAAGATTGATTGGCTGAACCATACAATTGGGCTTGTTGCGGTCTTGTTTGGGGTTCTTATTGCTTTTTGGTTAAACAACTGGTCGGAAGAGAAAAAGGCGGAAGCAACGATGAAGGTGGCGTTAGAAAACATCCGGAGTGAAGTTGACAAAAATAGTACGAGTTTAGATACCATTATTCAGTCCAATACAAGGTTGCATACATTTCTTTCAATGTATCTCCAGTCAGTGGATGCTGGAATGAGCATATTGGTCAATGAGGTAGAATGGAATGAATTAGTGGAGAGGTATCCGCAATATTTGAATGAGGGAAAATCAGGAGTACAAATTGATTTGGATCTATTCCAGTTGTCGGATGTTGCATGGTCTGCATCACACCGCACAGATGTTTTCTCCTACATGGATTATGATTTGGCCTTTACTCTTGAAAAGGCATATACACTTCAGGAAAAATTGAATGAATTTGATTCCAGTTTAATAGAAGATTTAAAAGCGATAGACAACACTAAAACTTCATTTACGAGATTACATAGGACTTTAGGATTTGCTTTGGGCTTGGCCGCCAACCTTAGGCAAAAGAATTATACGGAGTTAACAATGGCCATTGATAATTACCTTAAAAAATAAACGGCTCCCATTTCCAGGAGCCGTTTTTAAAATTAAAAATGATTGTTCTTACATCTTAGGTCCCAGTTTTGTGTAGGGAGTTATAATGGTGCTGAATCTGTTTTTGAGTTCTTCGTACCTATCATAAGCGTCTTTTCCAGGCCTCTGGTCGGCTTGATTGAGCATATATCTTAGGTAGCGAACCTGATCAATCAGCATAGGCGTCATATAAATGCCATCTGCCGTCACCAGTTGCTCTTCGATTTGGGCCAGACGTTTATCTTCCTGCGTATACTGCTTTACTCTTTTTCCAGCCTTTATCAGGTTGGCTAATTCTTTTCTGCGCGCTTTAATTTCTTCAGCAACTCTTTTGCTGGAATCCTCCAAAGCAACAACCTGAAGTGAAAGATTTTCCTGAGCATGAATGTCTTCCAGACCGGTTTTGGTGAGATCCAGTTTAGGATCTACTTTTACTTCAAAGGACTGAGTTTGAGTAACTCCATCCACAGTTAACCGTGCCTGGTATACTCCAGGGCGTACTGTTGGCCCTCCACGTAAGCTTCTTGCCGGATCTTTATCCCAAGGCCCTTCATGGGACAAGTCCCAACGGAACCGATGTGTGCCAACTTCCTTATTCAGGTCTGCCTTTGACTTTTTGGTTTCAAAACCAGTGGCCATGTCTACACCTACCTTGGTCGTATCCTTTGGAGGTGCTGCGCTGGTAAATGTTCTAATCACTCTGTTATCGGGATTGAGAATTTCCAATTTGATGTCCTGGCTCGGCTTAGACTTTAATGTATAGTCGATGGTGACACCAGCACCCGGATAGTAGGGAATCTCATTTTTTCCGGTGCCTCTGTATCGCAACCTCATAGCGTCTTCCGGTTGAAACAAGTAGGCAGTTTTGCTTTCTTTGGCTTTCGCCAATTCATGGATTGGTGAAATATTATCCATCACCCAGAATGAGCGACCCATAGTAGAAAGAATCAAATCTTTTCTATACACCTTTATATCGGTAATAGGTGTAACGGGTAAATTTTGTTGAAATGATTGCCATGTGGCGCCATCATTAAATGAAATGAACAAGCCGTACTCAGTTCCGGCAAAAAGTAGACCTTCCTGGTCAGGATCTTCACGAACGGTTCTTGTAGGAAAACCTTCTGGAATACCGTTTGAGCCTGTGGTCAGTAATGTCCAGTTTTTACCATAGTCGGTTGTTTTATAAATGTAGGGCATCCAGTCACCTACCTGATAACGAAGAATAGCTGCATACGCTTTTCCTTCTTTGTGCGGGGAAGGCTCTATACAATCAACGCGGCCACCGGGAGGTAAATTTTTAGGAGTTACGTTTTCCCAATTCTTCCCTCCATCTTTAGTAACATGTATGGGTCCGTCATTGGCACCTACCCACAATACCCCTTCTTTCAATTTAGATTCATTGATTTCGTAAATGGTACTGTAGTACTCTTCTCCGGTAACATCCCTTGTAATAGGCGATCCGGAAATTACCTGCTTGCCGGGTTCATTGGCGGTTAAATCACCAGAGATGGTTTCCCATGTAATACCATCATCGGTGGTTTTGTGTAAAAATTGAGATCCGTGGTATACTACATCCGGATTGTGCGAAGAAACATAAATTGGAGAAACGCGCTGGAAGCGATATTTCAAATCCTTTGGATTGTGACCATAAATGTTAGTCGCTCCCACATAGTATTGACGTTCCTGACCGGATTGCTTGTCATATACTCCAAAACGGCCTTTACAGTTTGAATACACAATATTGGGATTGCCTGGCTTCGGAACGGCAGGACCTGTTTCACAACCCCCTACCGCCATCCAAAATGCGCGTGCTCCACCGGGTGCATCATAGGGAGGAAGAGAAGGAACTGCAATAGTGGTGTTATCCTGCTGGCCTGCATATAACCAGTAAGGATATTGATCGTCCACTTCCACCTGATACAATTCAGCAGTAGGTTGGTTTTCCTGCGTTGACCATGACTTGCCTCCGTTGAATGTAATGTTGGCCCCACCATCATTGGATTGAATAAATTGTGATGTATCGGTAGGGTTGATCCACATGTCGTGATTGTCTCCGTGCGGAGGTTCAACTTCTCCCCAGGTTTTACCAGCGTCTACTGATTTATGGAAATTAGTAGCCAACACATATATCACATCGGCATTGAGTGGGTTGGCATCAATGTTACAATAGTAAAACGGTCTGTCGGTGAGTTGCTTTTTGTTGTTCACCAAGCGGAATGATTCACCCTGATCATCAGATCGATAAACACCGCGTTCTTCTCTGGGTGCTTCGATCAATGCGTAGAGCCTGTTTGGATCTGCAGGAGAAACAGCAAAATCTATTTTTCCGATCAAACCCTGAGGTAATCCTTTGGTCACTTTTTTCCAATTGTCTCCACCATCTACGGATTTGTAAATTCCCCCAATCTTGTTGGCACCGCTTATAATGGTCCATGGCTTGCGCTCGTTGCGCCACATGGCGGCATAGATAATGTTGGGATTGTTAGGAGCAAATTCAATGTCTACAGCACCTACACTATCAGAAACATAAAGAACATTTTGCCAGCTCTTGCCACCGTCCTTGGTTCTGTAAACACCTCTCTCTTTATTTGGATTGAAAGGTTGACCTTGTGCAGCCACAAATACAAGATTGGGATTAGATGGGTGAATTTCCACCGCTCCGATTTGTCCTGCCTTTTCCAGACCGATATGGGTCCAGGTTTTTCCGGCATTTTCTGATTTATACATTCCATCTCCCACGATGATGTTGGAACGGATACCATCTGATCCGGTGCCTACATATATAATTTGTGGGTCTTCCTGATATACTTTGATCGTTCCTATAGAAGGGGACTTAAAGAAACCGTCTGAGATATTGAACCAGTTGGTGCCGTAGTCATCTGTTTTCCACACACCGCCACCGGTAGTGCCCATGTAAAAAGTACCCGGCTGCTTTACAGCACCTTGTACAGTTGTAGATCGGCCGCCCCGGGTAGGGCCAACGTTGCGAAAAGTCAGGGCTTTTAAAAATGTAGAATCTGAAGAGGCTGTTTGGGCATCTACCTGCGTGACCACCGATAGACACAATAGAAATAGGATAGACCTAAAGATTTCGGATAACATAAAAATGGGTTAACGTTTCAATTTTGACTGAATAAAGAGGTTTGTATAAAAATGCTTTATTTGGAGGGATACTCCAATAAAGATTTGTTGAACGTACTGAAAAAGTTGTGGCAGGCTGGTGGATCAGTGCCAGATATTTCTACGTTAGTAAAAACAGAAAAATCAATGGAAATAATATTCCTAGTAATGCCAATTTGAAACCCCGGCTTCTGAAGCTGTTTTTGCCTTTTTCGATGAACATGCCCGTAAAGGCTATAATCAACATACCAATTCCAAATATATCAGAGTAGTAAATCCACCAGTTGCTGGTGTCCTGGTGGAGTTGCGTCATTTGACCCAATAAAGGAATAGTGCGATAGGTTGTGATGTTTCCTTTTCCACTGCTCAGATCAATTTTCACATCGTTGTTAACATAGGATATTGTCAGCTCGCTTTCAGTGGCCTGATAGCGTCTGAGTTCGTCCTCGATGTGTTGCTCATTAGTGAACTTTGAAATAAACTCATCCGTCACCTGCTCTTTGGTTGCCGGCTTGATCTGGACTTCTCTTGTGTCGTGAGTATACTTTCTTGGATTCAGCGTTCTTCTGTGATTGAGAAATATACCGGAGAATGAAAAAGCGATAATCAGGCCGACATAAAAGTAGGCTATGTCTCTATGGGTGTTGCGTGGAGTTAGTTTCATGTGCTCTTTTGGAACTGGTGCGCGAAGGTAAAAACTTTTTCGCAGTTAGGTATTTTTAAGGAGAATTAGCCCTTTAGCCCCTAGTGCTGTTTGCCCATTTTCTTTTAGAATTCGGCCTCTAAGGTCAACCAGCCACCCTCCTAGTTTTAAATTTTCTGTAACATTAACCACTAGCATCTCAATTTTAATTTTTTCAGAAGCATAGATTGCTTTTCGAAATCGAAAAGAAAACTCCAATCCCACCATAGGCCCGTATGTACTAAACTTAGTAGCAGTTGCACCTAAAAGAAGGGAAGAAGTTTGAGCACCACTTGTGATTAATCCTTTGTATGGAGATTGTTGGGCAAATCCTTCATCATGATGCAAAGGATTTAGATCTCCGGCATCTTTGGCAAAGCGTTTTACCATTGAGGGGTTTAACTTTTTGAAATCATGAAACCGAAAACCAGGCTGAACCATGTCGCACTATTTAATAATGAACCACACTTTGTCAATTAAACCTTCACTGACGTGAAATATGACCGTGGCATCCACTTCTGATGAACCAATTCCTGTTACCCGTTCCTGATCAATAATATAGTCCCCCATTACACTTCTGTTTACAATCTCTGCATAGAGGTTAGCGCTTTCAAAGCGTGTGGCGTATCGATCTCTCATTTGATCAATTCCTTCCAGTATCAGTTCATTAGGGAAATTGTATAGTTTTACATCCTTACTATACACGGCAAGAAAACCTTCGAGGTCGTGGGCATTGTAGGCTACTAACTGCCGCTGAGCGATTTCTTCTGGTGTTGAAGAAAGTAATTCTTTTGGATCATATGTTTCTCCATCCTTCATCACCATGGAAATGGAGCGGTAGTTGGTGATGTCTTCCAAAGGATTTTTATCAAGCACAATAATGTCGGCCAATTTTCCAGGAGCAATAGACCCTAATTCTTTTTCTTTACCCATTAGCTTGGCCCCATTCAAGGTAGAGTTGGTTAAAATTTCATTGGCAGATAATCCTGCATCCTTCATAATGACAAGCTCCTGATACATGGATGAGGCATGCAAGGTGCCAATATTTCCTGCGTCTGTCCCTGTGGCGATAGTAACGCCTGCATCCTGCAATTTTTTCAAATTCTTTTTGGCAATGTTAACACGCTCACGGGCAGATTCAATAGCAGCACCTGGGTTAGCCATTATGTTTTGAACCCGTTCAGGAATTTCATCTTTTGATATTTTTCTCAAATCGAAAAGGGATCCCATAAAATACGGATCCGCGATTTCAAAATCTGCTTGATTAAAATCAAACTGCTGAGCAAAGGTGCGGTTATAACCATCCAATACACTAATGCTGGAAGTGTAAATTGTGCCTTTTTGTTTTAACAGTTTGATAAACTCATCATCTACTTCTTTATCGTCCACACTATGTACTAAAATATCAGCTCCGGCTTTTACTGCTTCTTTGGCGGTAGCCAGTTGTGTGGCATGAACAGCCACGCGAATTCCCTTAGCATGACTTTGATCAATTGTTCGTTGAATAAGTTTAAGATTATCCTCAAAATTCAGTTGAGGAGAAACGATGAACCAAATTTTTATTAAATCTGCTTTTTGATCTGAGAGTTTTTGAACCAGCTTATCTACTTCTTCATTGCTGGATACCTTTACTATGGGAGGGTCTCCAATATCCAATTTGGGATTGGCTACGGTTGAAATCAGTGGACCAGCAACAATTACGCGTGGTGCTTTCTTTGTGCTATTGGCTTGTGATCGGATATCAAAATTCAACATCGGCCCACCTACATCAGCCACTGCAGTTACTCCGGCACTGAGGTAGCTGGCAAAAGTATGGGGCAACCTTTCCTGGATAAGTGCCAGTTCTTGTTCATAGCCAAACACATTGCGTAGGTCAATGGCATCGGGTCTTGTATACAGCCCTCCCGATTGAAAAAAATGAACGTGGGAATCGATAAGCCCCGGAATAAGGTATTTCCCATTTACATCAATTACGTGGGTGCCGTCTGGCAATTTCACTTTTCCGGCCTTTCCTACTTTTTCAATAATGTTATTGTTGATGAGTATCGTAGCATTTTCAATGGGCTTATCGCCATTGCTATTGATTAGGGTGCCGCCAACAAATGCTTTGTACTGAGCTTGCGCAACCAGTCCAATCAAAAGAATAACGGATAATAAAGTAATTTTTTTCATGGATTAACTTCATGCTGAATTGGGAAGCGAAGATAATTAAATTTGATGGATCAATTCATTTTCGCAATGGTTCCAAATCCTATTCTCAATGCAGTTTCGAAGGACCTGAACACTAAAATCACGGGATTCAATTTTCTTTCAGGGGGTTGCATTAATGAAGGTGGAAAACTCTATACCACCAAGGGAGATTTTTTTATTAAATGGAATAGCAAAACGCAATTTGAACAGATGTTTGAGAAGGAACAGTGGGGAATAGAATCCTTGCAAAAGACATCTACCCTTCCTGTTCCTAAAGTGATTACTGTGGGAGCAGTTGAGGAATGGCAATATTTAATTCTCGAGTTTATTGAGGCGGGAACTCGCTCTGGTTTGTTCTGGAAAAAATTAGGAGAGCAGTTGGCTCAATTACATAGGCACACAGAGCCTCAATTTGGATTGGATCATGACAATTACATTGGGTCTTTGGTTCAGCGCAATACCCCTCATTCATCATGGTCATCATTTTTTGAGCACCAAAGGTTGAGGCCTTTGATAGGAAGGCTTGAAGGAGCAAATAGAATGGATAAGGGGCTACTCGATTCATTTGACCAACTCTACCCCAGATTAAGTGAAATTTTCCCTGATGAGCAGCCTGCTTTGTTGCATGGTGATTTGTGGAGCGGCAATGTGATATGCAATAATAAAGGTATGGCTGTAGTGATTGATCCGGCTATTTATTATGGTCACAGAGAAGCTGAATTAGCGTTCACAAAATTATTTGGTGGATTTGAAAGCGCCTTTTATGAGTCGTATGCCCATCATTTTCCACTCGAACAAGGATTTCAGCAACGTATGGACGTATACAACCTTTATCCATTGCTTGTTCACACAATTTTGTTTGGGGATAGTTACCTTGAGCAGGTAAAACGTATTATTAAGCACTTCAACTAGTTACAGAGTTTCGTAACTTTAGCATTATAAAATGAAAAAAAATCACGTTATGAAAAATCGCTTTTTGGTTTCAATGGTGTCAGCATTGTTTGTAGTAGGACTTATGGCTTCCTGCGACTTGTTTGACAAGGCAGATGATATCTCTTTCTCTACGGAATTTGATGAGTCAATTACCGTAAATGATGCGCCTGCGGGCAGTTATTCAGATCAGATTACACTTGATGCAACTACGGATCCTGAAGTGGCCAAGTACAAGGAAAAAATTCAAAACATTGAGCTTAGCGAAGTTACTTACAAAGTGAGCAATTACGTTGGGCCGGATGATGCCACTTTCACCGGAGATGTCCTCTTCGGTACTAATGGTACTCTTGGTTCAGTAAGTATTTCAGCGGTCAATCTATCTGATGCTTCTACTTCTGGTGATGAAATGGAATTGGATCTAAGCCAGGATGAAGTAAATGCAGTTGCTGCTCAACTGAAGGATGACAAGGCAGTGCTTGTAACAATGGCCGGTGAATTTTCAGATGGACCTGTTAGTTTCGTTTTGACGGTAAAAGTGGAAGCGAAAATTACAGCAGACGCACTGTAAGAAAATATTCTAAAAAAATATAGAGACCCTGTCCTGATTCTATCGGGATAGGGTTTTTTGTTTTATGGCATCCATGATCAAGTTAGCATGTACGCGTGAGTTTTCGATAAACCATTTGTTGGTTTTTAATCCACCACATACAACCCCCGCTAAGTACAAATCGGAAACGGAGCTTTCCATGGTGTTGTCATTGTAAACCGGGGTGTGAAATTCATCATCCTGGAACTGAATTCCCAATGATTTCATAAAATCAAATGGGGGTTGATAGCCTGTCATGGCCAGCACAAAATCATTTTCTAGTTGGAGCGACCCTTCTGGTGTTTTAATCTCTACGGAATTGGGTTCAATCTTTACTATTTCTGAGTTGAAATAAGCCTTGATGCTTCCTTCTTTAATCCGGTTTTCAATATCGGGTCGCACCCAGTACTTAACCGTATCTCTGATACCTGACTCTCTGATGACCATCGTTACCTCAGCGCCTTTGCGGTAGGTTTCCAATGCTACATCCACAGCCGAGTTGGCGGCCCCAACTACAATTATTTTTTGATTGAAATAAGGATGAGGTTCGTCATAATAATGTCTCACCTTAGGATGGTCTTCACCGGGCACATTAAGCAGGTAAGGCAGATCGTAGAAACCTAAAGCTAACACCAGTGATTTTGAAGAGTAACTGCCCTTGCTGGTTTGTATTTTGAATGAGCCATTTTCCTTCTGCACTTTATCGACCGCCTCATAAAGGTTAATATTCAGTTCCCAGCTGAGACTGACTCTTCGATAATACTCCAGTGCTTCTGCCCGATTGGGTTTGGGGCCATGGGAGATGAAGGGAACACCTCCAATTTCCAGCTTTTCAGAAGTAGAGAAAAAAGTCATGTTAAAAGGGTAGTGATACAGTGAATTGACCAGACACCCTTTCTCTATGATCAAATACTTTATTCCTGATTTTTTTGCTTCAATTCCGCAAGCCAGACCAATCGGTCCGGCTCCAATAATGATAACATCATATTCCTTCATCCCCAACAAGAATCATTAACTATTTAAACATATACCAATACCTCAGGGGCTAAGATAGTTCGACTAAACACCATTCTATCTCAATATTTTATAAAGTGTCTATTTTTTTATGGCATGGTGCTTCAAATCTTGATGAAGAAACGCCCGTATCCAAAATAGTGGAAGGTCAATTTCAGGGGTGCCTGGCGGGATAGGGCTAAGTGAATATAACTCCGGAATCAGCTAATTCGAATATTATTAGGTAGCCTCAGGGGTTCGTTCTGCGTTAGTAATTAGAACCTAATTACTAAAAATGTTCAAAAATTACATTCTCACGGCATTCCGCAGTATCAATAGACATTCTGGTCATTTTGCTATTAATGTAACGGGTCTCTCACTAGGAATGGCTGTGTTCATATTCATCTTTCAATTTGTTGAGTTTGAATCCAGCTATGACAACTACCATGAAGGATCTCCAATTTATAGAGTAGCAACAAAACGATATGCGCACAACGAATTAATCACGGAAAATGCTGCTGCGATGCCTCCACTTGCCCCCCTTTTGAAAGAGAATATACCAGAAGTGGAGAAGGTAACCCGAATTTATAATGATGGCAATTGCACCGTAAGTGCTATTCAAAATGGAGAAATTAAGGCATTTGATGAGAGTAGGGTGTACTATGCAGATGCTAACTTCTTTGAGATTTTCAATTTTAAATTGAAAGAAGGAACCATTGAGAGTGCATTAGAGGGGACAAGAAAAATTGCATTATCAGAAACTTCTGCCCGAAAGTACTTTGGAGACGATAACTCTGTTCTTGGAAAAACATTACGAGTAACGGGTCAAACCGAAATTGAATATGAAGTCTCAGCTGTATATGAAGATGCGCCACTCAATTCTCACTTTAAACCAGACATGCTGTTTTCTTTTATTACCTATTTGGACGTTGTGCATCCCGAATGGCCAACGCGTACCAATTGGATTTGGAATAATTTCCCAACGTATTTAAAGACCCAGGGAGATCCATTAGTCTTAGAAAAGAAAATTAATGAGCTGGCTCAAACTACATGGGGGGAACAATATAAGTCTCGCGATGTAAACTTTGAGTTTCTGGTACAGCCAATAGAAGCCATTCACACTACTTCAAATTTTGAAGATGAGTTGGAGGCGAATACCAGCCAGTCAGCACTTAATCTGTTACTACTTATTTCAATCATCACGCTAATTGTGGCGTGGATTAACTACATCAATTTGACTACTGCCCGATCTTTGGAAAGAGCCAGGGAGGTAGGAGTGAGAAAAGTAATAGGTGCAAGCAAGGTGGCATTGATAAAACAATTTTTTGTGGAAGCAATGCTTATTAATGTTATTTCAATTGTGCTCTCTTTTGGGTTGTTGCTTTTACTCAAAGATGTGTTGCAGGGGTGGTTAGGGATTCACTTTCCTTTCGCTTTAGATAGGGTATTACTTGTGGCAGTTCTTATGCTGTTGGTAGGAGGTGTTGGCTCTTCTGTTTATCCTGCTATGCTAATGTCTGGCTTTTCCATTACCAAAGTGCTGAAGGGTAAGGTGAATGTTGGCGGCAGAGGCCTGACTCTGCGAAAGGCATTGGTGTTGACTCAATTTATAGTTTCCCCTTTGCTGATAGGGGGTACTTATCTCTTGTACAAACAAACGGAGTTCATGTCCACAAGAGATTTAGGGATAACGAAAGATCAGGTTCTGGTTGTCAAAGAACCCCGGGTACAGGTGGGTAATATGGATGACAAATACGATCGATTCAAGAATAGGGTGGAGGAATCAGCAAGAGTGCAGTTTACTTCCAAGATTTCTTTATTGCCTGGTCAGCCTATTAATTGGTTTTCCTCATTTCGCCTTTATGGAGACTCCACGGTAGATCAGTATATGAATGTGAATCTTGCAGAATACGACTTTGAAAAAACACTCGGTTTAGAGATTCTGGCAGGTAGATCTTATGATCCTTCTGCTGCAGATAGTGCCCATCTTGTAATCAATGAAGCTGCGGCAAAGCTGTGGGGCTACACACCTGAAGAAATCATTGGTAGAACTTTTTGGTGGAGGTACTCACCGAGTATTCATCATTTTGACAAAACGGTGATTGGCGTTGTAAAGAATTATAAACAGCATGCTTTTACCAATGAAGAAGTTCCTATCATTTACTCACTCTCCAGGTATACACCGGCACCCTTTCAGGCTAAAGTAGTGATGGCTAGGCTCAACACGGAAGGTATCGGTACAGGTGAATTAGGAGATGAAATAAAAAGAATTTCTTCGCTATGGTCGTCCTCTTTCCCTGATGATCCATTTACATATTGGTTTTTAGATGAGGCCTTTGAAAAGAATTTTCAGGCGGAAACCCAATTGTTGAAAGTGATTAATCTCTTTGCATTAATTGCAGTGCTCATTGCCGGTATGGGCTTGTTTGGATTGACCTCTTTCACTGTATTGCAGCGAACTAAGGAAGTGGGGATACGTAAAGCATTGGGTGCTACAGTTTCAGGTATTGTACAGTTATTGACCAGAGAGTATTTCATTCTTATACTCATAGCTTATCTAATTGCGCTTCCGATCATGTGGATCGGCTCTGACTACTGGCTTCAGAATTATGAAATCAAGATTGGTCAGGATCTGACACTTTACCTTGTTCCATTACTGGGATCCATGTTCATTGGCGTGATCAGTGTAATGTATAAAAGTATTTCAGCAGCACTTAAGAAGCCTGTCGAAACATTAAGGGATGAGTAAATCCTAGTTGCTGAAGTGTACAAGGACAATGTTGAGTTCTGGTTCAGGTACGTATACCCTTACAATCCTTCGAGGTTCTTCATTTATCCACAAGATGTTGTCTGGAATTATCCCACCACCCTTTAACTCTACCTTTAGACAATCAAATTTGCCATATCCCTCGTCTACTATTTCCCTGCCTAAATAGGTTATCTCGGCATCAGCAACAGACATTCCTTCAGGACTGAAAACCTTTATTGGAAATTGGGTTACACTATCAAAGTTTAAACTGTGGATAAGCGAATAAATCTCGGGACGAAGGATATCATAGTTATAAAGAGAGTCGAGGTTAATGAGACGTTCAGTGCTGTCGCGTGAAATGACGTAAGTTCCTTTAACATTCTTGCCATCTATACTGTAATTGATATCGAGTGCAGCAGTGGGCACTTGCATGGAAATTTGGATGGAGTCGCTAGAAAGTGGATTGAGGCTATAGAAGAACGATGCCTCTTCATAAACACTTCCATCATCAAAGTAGGAAATATCCTTGTGGACATATTTATCATTGGCAATGGTTTTGTTCCAAACCATGCCACCTACTTTTTCTCCTTTGGGATTAAACATTATGAAACTATCTTTCTCGTTCATTATGTGCTTTAGGTCTATGGAATGGCCAGCCCACATCCTGACAGAGGTGTTGTCGTTACCTGAGGAGCAGGACAAGCACACGGCAACGATAGGAAGGATAAATAAGGATACACGAAAAATTTTCATAGCTGAATTTCGCAGAATCTATTTATAATACGGCATCCAAGGGATATAAATATGTCCGGATTCTTTGAATGGTTTTATTTTTGAAGAATAACGAAGCTCAAGGGGAATAATTAGGTTTCTGAATTTTTCACTAGCTTGATTTATTAAATTTTGGAGATGACAAGAATATTTTGCCTGTTGCTTATTTCAATGCCATTTCTGGCAACATGCCAGGTTGGATCGGAGATTTACTTGTTTGATGTGCAACTGTCAGAGAATAAAATTGCAATTAGCAACCCGAAAAATGTTACCAACCATCCGGGGTATGACAACCAACCCTCTTTCCATTCTTCAAAACCTCTTTTATTTTACTCTTCCTTTAATGAAGATGGGAGATCAGATATTAAAGTACATGATTATAAAACTGGCAAGACCACTTCATTAACATCAACTTCAGAAAGAGAATACTCGCCCACTTTGACGCCAGATGGTAAATTTATTTCCTGCATCATTCAAAGAGATAATGACGCCCAAGATCTCGGTAAGTATCCGATTGAGGGAGGCGAACCGATAACCCTAATTGATAATTTGATAGTAGGGTACCATGCTTGGGTGGATGAAAATAATTTGATCTTATTTGTCTTGGGTGATCCGATGACCCTTCAGTGGTATGATTTAAAAAACAATAAGGCTGAAATCCTGGAGAAAAATATTGGGCGTTCACTGCATAAAATTCCTGATGAAAATGCGATGAGTTTTATTCATAAAAGATCTGAAAAGGATTGGGTGATCAACAGATTGGATATTGTGTCTAAAAAAGTTATCACAATCACAGCTACCCTTAAAGGCAGTGAGGACATTACGTGGACAAATGATGGTAGAATTATTTCAAGTGACGGTGAAAGGCTTTTCTTTTATAACCCCAAATCAAAAAATGGGTGGGTAGCAATTGAAATGAATCTGGGAGACACAAAAATTTCTGGAATCACCCGATTAGCAATAACCAAAGACGGGAAGAAATTGGCGGTTGTGGTAAGCGAATAATGTTAATCAGACTCGCAAAAGCTACCCTTGCCCACCCATAACTTTTTAATCTCTACAGTAAATACTGTATCCGACATAGAGGGATCTGCATCTATAAGTGCAGGATCCACTTCTCCTTTCATTACCAAAATGCCACCATCTCTGTTAGGAAAAATTCCCTCCGCTATCACGTTTCCCGTCTTTACAATTTTCTTTAAATAGTCGTCATGCTTTTTAAAAGTTTCTCCGGCCTTTTGCACATTGAACTTGGTAATGGTGGAGATGTATCGAATGAAGGTGTAGGTAACCATCTCAGTCTTTTCATCGACAACGCACACAGAACCCACCCTAGGGATATAAGGAAACATTTCCAGTTTCCACCTATTGGCTTTTATTCCAGGGTCAGTGCTCATCCATTGTTTTACACTGTCCGATGAATTGCCTCTGAAAATAAAAATACCACCACCACCGTCAAACGGTCCGGCTACCAATAGCTTTCCTTCGTTGGCCAGCCGCTGTATGTTAGCCAGATGTCCTTTCATGAGTTCATCCACTTCTTCTTTGGGCAATTCCGGCTTGTCATTGCGGGTATTTAGAAATACGAAAGTGTACTTGATGTCCTGTGAGTATCCATCACTAAGAAACAGAGAAAAGAAGAAAATAATTATCCATCTCATGTTACAATCTCTTTAAATACTCTTCTAACTAACGAATTATAATTTATGCAGGCCAATTTTAATGCCGATTACTTACTCAAGTAGCAGATCTTGTATTCTCAAACGGAAGATATCCGGGCTGAATTGGTTTACGCTATGAGAGATTTCGTTTTGCTTTCCAGCTAATCAAGGTAACACCAGCCAGTATCAAAACGGTTCCGGCTATCTGCAAAGCAAAAATAGGCTCATCCAAAAATATATTAGCTTGAATGATGGTGGAGGCCGGTCCTATGGTGGTGATGATGGAAGTGTTTTCAGGGCCAATTCTTTTAATTCCCTCAGACCGTAAGTAGGAGGGGATGACGGTAGAAATGATGGCCATAAAAAAAGCGAAGATGTAAACGTTGTTGTCAAATTGTAACAATGATTTATCACTAGTGATAAAAAAATGGAGAAGCACTCCTATACCTGCAAAGCTCATGGCATAGCTGTTAAACTTTACCGGGCCCACCATAGGGATCAATTTGCCGCTACCCACGATGTAGGTGGCAAATGTGACAGCGCAACCAAAAACTAAAAAACACCCCAGGAAGAAATTGGGATCGGAAGTAGAGCCCAATGAGGCCTCACCACTAAATGCTATGGCTAACCCTACATAGGTCAGGGTCAATGCCACCCATTGTTTGGTTTTGATTTTTTCTTTGGAAATAAACGCAGACATGATCACCACAATAGTTGGATACATGAATAAAATCAATCGCTCCATGCCGGCCGAAATGTATTGCAAACCATGAAAATCGAGCAAACTGCTTACATAGTATCCCAGGCATCCGATGAAAGCAATATAAACCCATTGTTTGCCGGTAAATTTTACATTGCCTTTTTGGGAAGATGAAATAAAGGCAGATCCTAAAAAAAAGGGAATGGAAAAAACCATTCGAAGGGCAAGAAGAGAAATAGGGTCTACGTCAGTTTCGAAATAGGCTAGTTTTACGAAAATGGCTTTGGCGGAAAAACAGATTGATCCCAGTATGGTAATAAGTACACCTCCAATAAGATAACCTGAAGATTTTTCTCCCATGAATTATTCTATAAGCACGCGTACAAAATTCATGAGTTCTTTTTCCTGATTGTATACATTGGGTGATACCCTGATTGCATCTCCTCTATACGAAACAGAAATATTTTTTTTCTTCAACTTTGCTTTTACTTTTTTGATATCCATTCCCTCAGGTAGGCGCACTCCAAACAAATGACTTGCCCGGTATTTGTCATCCTCTACCCAAAAGCCATTGTCTCTTAGCAGCTTGATAGGCTTCTTTGATATTTTGTCGCAATAAGCCTGAATGTTTTTAGGTTTCCACTCATTAATCTGTTTAAGCGCCTCAAGCATCATAGGGGCAAGAATAAAATTGCTGTGTTCACCCACTTCATAGCGCAATGCCCCTGGTTGATAGGCTACTTCATAATTAACCAGTCCTGCAAAATCCTCACTGTTCAATCGGTTGATCCAATTTTCTTCAATAGGAATTCCGTTATCAAAATACGGACCGTAGTAGGCAAGCCCGATAGAGTAGGGGCCCATCATCCACTTGTATCCAGCGCATACCAATACATCGGGTTGGATACTTTGAATGTTAAAAGGTAATGCTCCAACAGATTGGGTTGCATCAATTAACAATAGTGCACCTACTTCCAGTGTTCTTTTTCTGATTTCTTTCAGGTCATACAAAGTGCCATCGGCCCAATGCACGTGACCCATCGCCACTATTCGGGTGTCTTTGTCGATCGCATCAAGAATACGTTCGTTCCAGATTTTGCCCCGGTTTTCTCTTGTTTGAGGCGGAGCGATGGTTTCTAACCGCGCACCCGAATCCAGACAAAGCCTTTGCCAGGGATAATAGTTACTTGGGAATTGTTCCCCCATTACAATTACTTTTTCTGCTGAACGCAATTTGATATTGTGTGCTGCGTTGGCCATTCCGTAAGAGGCTGAAGCTACTATCGCTATTCTTTTGGGGTCTTTGGAGCCCACTAATTTTGCGAATTGTTTTCTTAACGCTTCTCCAGACGTAAAAAATTCTTTAGGCGTAATAAGCAATGGGTTTCTCTTTCCTTTGATTCCCTCAATACCTGCCTTCTCTACTTTTTTTAGTAAGGGAGACATGTAAGCGCAATTGAGGTAAGTTATTCCCTTAGGAAGAGAGAATTTGGAGCGTTGAAGTGAAAGCATGTTTAGTAGTTAGTTGAAGAAAGTCCTAAAGAGTCACGTAGACCACTATGTTCGTTTTTATTTTTTCGCCAGTAGTCCGTGTACAATGTCTTGTCTAATGTGGCCTTAGTATACATTTTCTTACCACCTTCTACAAATTCCTCTTCCCACCCAAGAATTTTGTGCGGGAATTCATTGGCAACATGAATAATGAGCATGCGCTCTTCAAACTTTAGGCTATAAACCGTTTCGCTGCCATTGCCTTCTTTTGATAGGGTAGCGTCAACGGGCTTCAAATTTTCATGTTTTAATCGCGTGAAGAATAGTCCCGGAATAATTTTTACTTTACCCAATGGGATGTGCTCTGGATCCAGACGGATTAAATTAAAAAGCTCATCCTCGAGAAGTACTTTGTCTGTATTAAAATGAGCATCTCCTTCCTTTTCGAAATACGAGTAACTTGAAACATCGTAATTGTCACTTTCCAAATTCATTTGAGAAAAAGTATGCCCACACCATTCCTGAGAAGTCATGGTCACCTTAAGCGTATTCGGGTATTGATTTCTGCTTACGGGTGTAAAGGAAGATAGCATCATCGAATAGGGGTAAATACCCGTGACAAAATTTTTGGTGTAATTAAGTTTCATGACAGTTACTTTGTCATCGTTAGCAGCCTCTGGGTTGTCAAGCTTTACTTGTTTGGATTTAGAGAATGCTTCAGTCACAAAAATGAGCATGGCTTTGCCTTGTCGGTTTTCTCCGTATCGCGATTGGTCCAAATTATAGGCGTTCACTTCTGCTTTTCCTGCATACCAGTAATTTTTGAACGCCTCCGAATCGTACAATCCTGTAGATCCATTTTGCGACAAGGCTGACTGATGGCAGGCACTAAGAGCAAATCCAAAAATCAGCGTGATTGGAATTAATTTAATAATATGCATAATTTGAAAACTCGTTTTATGGCGTTTAAATTCCATCTGTAATCAAAATACTGTGAGGTTACTTATGTTAATGGATGGTATTAATATTGTACATTCGCTGTGTCTATGAAAGTGTTGGCTGAGAATTATAAGGGTATAGAGTTCATTCGAATTTCGAAATTGCCTGAAGAGCAAAGGGAACTAATTGTTCGGGCACTTCCTGCCAGCAACATTATAAAGATTTTGAGAGAAAGCGAACTGCTAACTGACTGCGTGCAGTTTAAGCACTATGAGGCTTGGTTCGATCAACATTACAAAAAAGAAGAGAGTACCAATAAGACTACACAGCCAGTCAATGGCAAGTCGCTCAAAGTGGGTCAGAACTAGTCCCAAACACCTTCAGGAACGATTTCCAGCACATTCCCAGCCGGGTCTTCAAAATAGCAAGACTTTAACCCATTTCTCCACTCGACCTCATCAGTTATATGAATGCCCTTGGAGATAAGGGATTGTTTTTCATTTTCGTAATCGACTGCTGGAACCTCAAAAGCAAAGTGATATTTACCTTCTGCAAAATGAGCAGGCGGACTTTTTTTGTTTCTGGAGTCATCCGGATTGAAACAGAGCAGTACCGATGTGCCTGCCCTAAAAAAGATATGCTTATTGGCTACATGACTTATTATGGACAGGCCTAACACACCATGATAAAAATCGCGGGCCTGATTTAGATCCTGGATGTAAATACACGTCTCTTTTATCTGTTTTATTTTCATTGACAAATCCTCCTTTTTATTTCAGCATATTCCGTCCACATTTCCTTTACAATGTCACCGGCCTGCTTAATCTCCTTTATCGATGCTGCTACCTGGCCAATTTCAAGCTCGCCTTCATCCAGGTCACCTTCAAAGATTCCCTTTTTTGCCCTCCCCCTCCCCAAAAGTTCGGATAACTCCTCTTTAGTGGCACATCTTTGTTCAGCTTCATGCACTTGCTGATAAAACTTGTTTTTGATCAGGCGAACCGGAGTTAACTGCTTTAAAGTTAATACGGTCTCACCCTCTTCACTGTGGGTAATACGGTGTTTGAATTGATCATGTGCTGAAGACTCTGTGGAGGCTGCAAACCTCGACCCCACTTGAAAGCCTTCTGCCCCAAGCACCTCTGCAGCTAACATACTGCGCCCAGAGCCAATTCCACCCGCTGCAATTAACGGGATATTCACGGCATCACGCACCATGGGAATCAGGCAAAAAGTAGTAGTTTCTTCTCTTCCATTGTGGCCGCCCGCTTCAAAACCTTCGGCCACCACCGCATCCACTCCAGCCTGCATACTTTTCCTTGCAAACTTCACACTCGATACCACATGCACTACAGTAATGCCCTTGTCTTTTAAATAGCCAGTCCAGGTAGCGGGGTTGCCCGCGGATGTAAATACTATTTTAACTCCTTGAGCAATAATGATCTCCATGAGTCGATCAATTTCAGGATAGAGCAACGGAACATTTACTCCGAAAGGGTTTGAGGTGGCGGCTTTACATTTTACCAGATGCTCTTCAAGAGTGGAAGGATACATTGAACCGGCACCAATTAGACCAAGCCCACCGGCATTGCTTACAGCTGAGGCCAGCTTCCAGCCGCTGCACCAAACCATGCCTGCTTGTATGATGGGAATGTTGATTTTAAAGAGGTCAGATATTCTGTTTTGCATACTAATTAGTACAATTTAATTTGGCTTTTATGGGCTATAAGGCTGAAAATCTGTGCTTTAGATTTTAGCCTGTTTTCATGTGGTCAATTCCTCTGCTTTTAGTTGTCCACAAAGAACTGATTGATTTATCATCACTTAATAAATTGATTAACAGATACTTAAAGGTTAACAAAGCGGTAATGTTGATAAGTGAACAATTTTGTGGAAAACTAATTAGCCCTGTTTTTGGTAATTATAAGTCTCTGAATTTTAGCACTTTTTACAAAATACTTTCCCCAATCTTACATGTCATTTTTTCTCTGTGTAAATTCGTCTCCTCTAGGCGAACTTAAACTTAAACTCTTCGTTTTGAAACTATTATGAGGGCCTTGGTAATAACATTTGCATTAGCGGTAGGCATTGGATCACTTAACGCCCAGTCTGCTGAAAAGATAAAAATAGAAGACCTGAAGGGTATAGTTGAGGGGAAGTCAGGCAAAATCCAAGTGATTAATTTTTGGGCTACGTGGTGCGCACCCTGTATTAAAGAGCTCCCTCTATTTGAGCAAATGAATGCTTCCAGAAATGATGTGAAGGTGAGCTTGGTGAGCATTGACCTTGACCTTGATCCCAATCCTGATAAAGTCTATCGTTTCATCGATCGCAAAAAGTTAAAATCAAAAGTTTATATTTTGGATGAACGGGATCCCAATACCTGGATTGACAAAATTGATAAGAGCTGGTCTGGTGCTATACCCGCCACCCTGGTGGTGAACCTGGAAAATGGGAAGCGAAAGTTTGTTGAGAAAGAACTCAAAGAAGGAGATCTGGAAGAGATAATTAATAGCGTTAAATAAACTAACCTTAAATATGAATGCGTTAAAATCAATTTTTGCTGTTGCTTTGATTGCAGTAATTACTGCAGGTGCCCCTGTGAAGCCTGGCTACGAAGTGGGAGACTCGGCCATGGATTTTAAACTTAAAAATTATGATGGCAAGATGGTGTCAATGGCAGACTATAAGGATGCAAAAGGATACATCGTTATTTTTAACTGCAATACATGCCCTTACTCAAAAGCATATGATAGTCGCATCATTGCATTGAACAAAAAATATGCACCGCAAGGGTTTCCTGTGTTAACTATCAATCCTAACGACCCTGAAATTTCTCCTGGCGATTCGTTCGATGAAATGAAAAGTCAGGCGAAGCGCAATAAATACGACTTTCCCTATTTGGTGGATGAAACACAAGATGTAGCCAGAACTTACGGTGCTACCAAT
The DNA here is from genome assembly GCA_039971015.1 of Cyclobacteriaceae bacterium. Lineage (GTDB taxonomy): Bacteria > Bacteroidota > Bacteroidia > Cytophagales > Cyclobacteriaceae > ELB16-189. The sequence goes on along the minus strand of JBDVKV010000027.1, from coordinate 8,112 downwards.
ACGCCTCACGTATATGTGTTGGACAAAGTGAGTGAAAACAACTTGAAGGTAGTTTACATCGGGGCTATAGATGACAATTCAAGAAATGCCGAAGCAGTTACTAAAAGGTATGTGGAAGATGCTGTAGATGCAATAATGCAATCTAAAAGTGTGCCCACTACCAAGACCAAAGCGATTGGTTGTACAATCAAGTGGAAAAATTCTTAAAGGGTTAACCAAAATATTAAGAGGCTGTCTCAAAAGGTAAGGAAGTACCGCTTTTCTGAGCGGAAGCGAAGAATCTCATTGGTTTGAATTTGAAACAAGGGATGTTTCGCTATTGCTCAACAAAACGTGTCACTTTTGAGACAGCCTTTTTTATTGAATCATTGCGAGGATATCATCAACATATTCTCTGCTGTTACTGAGTCGGGGCACTTTGTTTTGTCCGCCTAACTTTCCTCTCTTCTTCATCCAGTTGTAGAAAGTCCCTTCATCTACGCTATGTACCTTAGGCATCATTAACGCCAAGTCAAAGGCACGCTTTGCATCGTAATCTGAGTTAACCTTTCGTAAAGCATTGTCAAGGAGCGAGGTAAATTTATCCAGATCGTTGGGCTTCACCTTAAATTCGATTATCCACTCATGTCCTCCACGGTGTGATTTTTCAAGGAAGATTGGGCCTACCGTAAAGTTATCAATCACGGCACCTGTTTGTTCACAGGCCTCCGTGATGGCTGTCTCAGCGTTCTCGATAATTACCTCCTCACCAAAAACGTTGATGAAGTGTTTGGTTCGGCCTGAGATTTTTATTCTATACGGAGATGTACTTGTAAACTTGACTGTGTCTCCGATATTATATCGCCACAACCCGGCATTGGTGGTGATCACCATTGCATAGTTTTTACCAATCTCCACCTGATACAAACTAATGGTTTCGGGATACTCTTTGTTTAATTCTTCTGTTGGAATGAATTCATAAAAAACGCCATAGTCGAGCATGAGCAACAAGTCGTCTGCATCCTTTCTATCCTGTATTCCAAAAAATCCTTCACTCGCATTGTAAGTGTCCCAGTACCTCATCCCAGTTGATGGGATCAGGGATTTAAAAAGATTTTTGTAGGGATGAAAAGCTACTGCCCCATGAAAAAATACTTCCAGGTTGGGCCACACCTCAAGAATATTGGTCTTTTTTTCTAATTCCAGTATGCGTTGAATTAGCAACACCGTCCAGGTGGGTACTCCAGCTATATTGGTGACATTCACCTTGGCTGTTTCAGCTGCAAGCTTATCAATCTTTTCCTCCCAGTTGTCCATCAAGGCTACATCAAGACTTGGCGTGCGAATGAACTGTGCCCATGGTGGAAGGTTCTGCATAATCACAGCGGAAACGTCACCATAAAAGGAAGTTGAGCTGGGATCAAACTCATTTACCTTGTGACTGCCGCCAACGGCTACACCTTTGCCTGAAAAGATTTGTGTGTCAGGGTAGTTGTTGACATAAATAGAGAGCATGTCCTTACCTCCCTTGAAATGACAATCTTCCAATGCTTCAGGAGAAACAGGAATAAATTTGCTACGTGCATTGGTGGTGCCGCTAGATTTGGCAAACCATTTTATTTCGGATGGCCAGAGCACATTTTGCTCGCCACGCATGGCCCGATCGATATAGGGAAAAATTTCTTCGTATGTGTAAACAGGAACCCGTTGTTTAAAATGTTCATAGTGCATGAGTTCATCAAAGGCGTATTTTTTGCCAAACTCTGTGCCCCTCCCCATGTACATTATTTTTTTTAATACCTCATCCTGAACTTCGTGGGGATATTTCATGAAGAGCTCCATTTGGTGCATGCGCTTCTTCATCACCCAGGTTAGTATAGAATTGAGTATTTGCATATTAATGATTAAGCCCAAATTAAAGCCGAACCATAATATTAAACAAACAGAATATGTAAAGGCCCGATAAAAGTGAAAAAGGTGATGTTAAGATGGTTCAACGCGTGCGCGTCTCAACTGGAAGTTTTGCCCCAGATATACTTTTCTCACCATTGGATCATTGGCTAATTCTTCTGCTGATCCTGCTCGGAATAACTTTCCTTCCACCATCAAATATGCGCGATCTGTTATAGACAGTGTCTCATCAACGTTATGGTCTGTAATCAGAATACCAATATTTTTTTTCTTCAACTTTGATACAATGGCTTGAATTTCTTCCACCGCAATCGGGTCTACTCCGGCAAATGGTTCATCCAACAATACGAAGTTGGGATCAACGGCAAGTGCTCGTGCTATTTCTGTTCTTCTTCTTTCCCCCCCAGAGAGTACCATTCCAAGATTTTTTCTCACGTGGGTCAAACTGAATTCCTCCAAAAGACTTTCCACTTTTTCTTTGCGGTCTTTCTTGCTCATGTCCCGCATTTCCAACGGAGCCATTAAATTTTCTTCAACGGTAAGTTTGCGAAAGACTGAAGCTTCCTGGGCGAGATACCCTATCCCCAGTTTGGCCCGCTGATACATGGGCAATTCTGTGATGTCTTCCTCATCGAGAAATATGTTTCCACCATTGGGTTTGATTAAGCCCACGATCATATAAAAACTGGTCGTTTTGCCGGCACCATTGGGGCCAAGCAAACCTACAATCTCTCCTTGCTCTACTTGCACAGACACATCGTTTACGACAGTCCGTTTCTTATACTTCTTTACCAGGTGCTGGGCCTTTAATATCATGCTAGTCAAATTTGATGTCTTTCAATCGCAATTGCAAAGACGTCATTCCATTATACGTATTTTCTTCAATGGTATAGGCCATTGTAAAGGTGCGGTTCTCAAGGAGGGGCTCATAATGTTCCATCATGTCAAACCCAACAACATTCACTACGGTTTCACTGCCTTGTTGTCCAGCTAAAAAGCGGATATGTTTGTCTTTAAAGCTGGCAAGCGAATTCTTAACAAAAACCCCGCCCGATTTAAAAACAGGTTTGTGATTTTCAGGACCAAAGGGAGCCATTTGTTTGAGGATAGACCGAAATTTTGGGGTAATGGCACTTAAAGGCAATTCCAGATCCACTTCTATAACAGGGATAAGCATTTCATCCGTGATGGTGGAGGAGACCACTTCTTCAAACTTTTGTTGAAAGGCCTCAAGGTTTTCTTTTTGCATTGTCAATCCGGCAGCATATTTATGCCCGCCAAATTTTTCCAATAATTCAGAACAACTTGAAATGGCTTCATGCAAATCAAAATCTTTCACACTGCGCGCAGAGCCCGTAATCATGTTATTGGACGAAGTGAGTATTATTGTGGGGCGGTAGTACTTTTCAATACAACGCGAAGCAACAATGCCGATAACACCTTTGTGCCAGGTTTCCTTGTAAAGAACGGTTGTTTTTGCGTTAAGAATTTTATCATCTGATTCGATCATACTGATGGCTTCATCAGTAATAGTCAAATCAAACTCTCTGCGCTCATCGTTTTTAATATTTATTTTCTCCGCCAGTGCCATGGCTTCTTCATCGGTCTTTGCAATAAGCAATTCTACAGCAAACTTTGCATGACTTACGCGACCGGCAGCATTGATGCGAGGCCCAAGGGTGAATACCACCGTAGAAATATCCATTTCATTTTTGCTTCCTGAAAGTTCAATCAATGCCTTAAGACCAGGCATGGGGTCGCGATTCAACTTTTCTAAACCAAAAAATGCCAGCGTCCTGTTTTCGCCATTCACAGGAACGATATCTGAAGCGATACTTACCGCAACGAGGTCTATGTATTTGGACAGTTCACTTTCATCTCTGTACTTTTTGGCAAATGCCTGCAATAGTTTGTAGCCCAATCCGCATCCACTCAGTTCAGGAAAGGGGTAGTTACAATCTTTTCGCTTTGGATCCAGTACGGCAACAGCTTGTGGGATTTGATCACCGGGTAAGTGATGATCACAAATAATAAAATCAATTCCTTTGTGGTCGGCCAATAACACCATGTCTGCTGCCTTGATGCCAAGATCCAATGCTACTATAAGAGAGAAACCATTTTCTGCAGCCCAAATAATGCCATCTTTCGAAACGCCATACCCTTCCTTTGATCGGTCAGGTAAATAAAAATCACAATGCGGATAAAAATTATTCAGGTAACTGTAGACGAGCGCAACCGAGGTTGTGCCATCCACATCGTAATCTCCGTATACTAATATTTTTTCTCCTTGGGTAATGGCAGTATGAAGGCGCTCTACTGCTTTGTCCATATCCTCCATAAGGAATGGATCGTGGAGATGATCCAGCGAAGGGCGAAAGAATTTTTTTGCCTCATCAAAATTGGAAATCCCTCTTTGCGCCAGCAGTGTAGCCAAATAAGGATTGACATTGATGCTCTTACTCAGCTCATCCACCACGTGTGGATCACCTGAAGGTTTTTGAATCCAACGCTTTTCCATTTTTAATTATTCTCAAAATTAATAGCACCTCTTTTACCAGGTTCCCCGCTTTCACCAATCTTTCCTTTGGGCCCAAGCTCGCCATCTTGCGATACCCTGCCAGCACTTACAAGTCCTGCTAGCCCACCTAATCCACCATCACCACCAAGCCCGCCATTCCCTCCATAATTTCTCACTTGTATTTTGTTTCCCAAAAGGGACCTTAATTCCTCTGAACCATTGCTCGTGAAAGTTAGGTTGCCGCCATTTCCCCCACTACCACCTGAAGACCCATCGCCACCTGCGCCACCATCACCGCCTGTGCAAAGTCGTGTTCCAGGGCTTCCGCCACCACCATTTCCCCCACGACCACCATCACCGCCATTTCCTCCACTTAATTCGAAGGTAAGCTTGCCCTTAAGACTCATCTGATCATAGTAGATGTAAAGATTTACCCCATGGGAGGCGGATGTTCCTGCGGTTCCCTTTCTGCCCGGGATGCCATCTTTGCAGGGGCCAACAGCGGTATATCCTCCAAGTCCTATATCCCCATCAACTCCATTTTCTCCATTTCCTAAAATCGAGCAATTATTACCCGTATTAATCACTTTGGCATGGATGAAATTGTCAGCTTTATTTCTGTTAAGAATTATTTTGGAAGAATCCTCCATGATCAAGGTGTCTACGACAAGAATGTCGGACTCGGCAAGTTCGAAGGATTGCCCGGCAGCAATTACCAACTTCTCCATTCTGATTTGGGAAAAGCATAAGCTAACAGTGAAGGACAACAAGAAAGAAAAGAAGAAGAACCTCATTTTGCAAAAGTACGTGATCTGGTGAACTCTGTAAAAACAAAGAGCAGTGCGAAGCACTGCTCTTATCAATTATTAATTGAATATCTGTTATTCTGAAGCCTTCTTGGCAGGGGCTTTGCCATCGACAACACCTTCCAGCACGTCTTTGATCTCTACACGCTGTCCATCTCTGTAAGGTACAATCCAGGCATCGGTTACACCCATCTCTCTCATGTACTTTTTAAAGGTGTCGGCTTCCCAGTAATCGCGGAAGATACCGATGGTAAGTTTTTGCTCACCACCTTCAGCAACTTCTCCGCCAAAGTTGGGGTTGTTCTCAAAGTATTTTGAGAGGTCTTTGTTTTTGAAAGCACCAATCTGAACTTTGAAAACCACGCCTTTAGAAAAGTCCATTGAATTTTTGGGAGGCTCTTCTTTCATTTTAGCGAGCTCAGCTTTACTGGATGATAATTCACTTCTCATTCTTGAGATTTGATCTTCCAGTTCTGCAATTTTTGCATCCTTATCACTTACAGATGACTTTAATTGGTTAACCTGAGTGGAGAGGGTGTTTACCTGACTGTCTGCTGTTTGTTTGGCTTCAACAAAAGTTTTGAAGTTGGCAGGGTTCTTTGCGTATTCTTTGGCTTTCTTTTTCCACTCTTTCTTTTCCTTTTTGGAGAGCTGCGCGAAAACTTGCGTGCCGGAAAAAATCAAAGCCAGGCAGAGGAATAATACTCTAGTTTTCATATTTAATTATTTGGTTGTTTTAATTTTTAAAATTCGTCTTGATACTAGTTGAGCCCAAAGGTCGACAGAAGCAAGCCTTATTTATTCATTATTAGGTCGAAATATGAACTAAAAGTAATAAAAAAACTTGATTCAGGGCCTTTTTCAGGGTTTACTCACCTGTATTGAGGTTGAATCATCGGTAATTTTAACTCCTTAAAGGCCAGCTCCGGTCATCTTTTCAGGCCTTACCCACTCATCAAATTGCTCTGAAGTAAGCAATCCCAGTTCAACAGCAGCCTCCCGTAATGTCTTATTTTCCTTATGGGCCTTTTTGGCAATTTTAGCTGCATTCTCATATCCTATGTGTGTATTAAGCGCTGTCACCAACATGAGTGAGTTTTCGAGGTGTTGTTTTAGCATTGGTAAATTGGGCTCAATGCCAACCGCACACTTATCTGTGAATGAAACACAGGCATCCCCAATGAGCAGTGCAGACTGCAAAACATTGGAAGCAATAACAGGTTTGAAAACATTCAATTCAAAATGACCTGTTGAGCCAGCCACAGAAACAGCAGTGTCGTTGCCAATCACCTGCGCACACACCATGGTAAGGGCTTCAGGTTGTGTTGGATTTACCTTACCAGGCATAATGGACGATCCTGGCTCGTTGTCTGGAATAATAATTTCACCAATACCACAGCGTGGACCTGAACTTAGCATTCTAATGTCATTGGCGATTTTCATTAATGAAACTGCAGTGCGTTTCAGTGCTCCAGATAACTCCACCATCGCATCGTGTGCAGCCAGGGCTTCAAACTTGTTGGGTGCAGTTACAAATGGACAACCAGTAAGCTCAGCTATCTTTTTGGCAACCAATACATCATAGCCTTTAGGGGTATTCAATCCGGTACCTACTGCCGTACCGCCCAAAGCCAGTTCGCAAACCATCTCCAGTGCATTTTTAATAGCACGTTGACTGTTGTCCAGTTGTTGAACATATCCTGAGAACTCCTGCCCTAATGTAAGTGGAGTAGCATCCATGAAATGAGTGCGTCCGGTCTTTACTATGTTTTTAAATTCTTCACTTTTCGCTGCAAGGGTGTCTCTCAGTTTTTTAATACCTGTCAGCGTAACTTCTGTCGTTAGTTTGTAGGCTGCGATATGCATCGCTGTTGGAAACGTATCATTGGATGATTGTGATTTGTTGACATCATCATTGGGATGCAATACTTTCTTTTCATCTGTCAGGCTTCCTCCATTCAATACATGGGCTCGATAGGCAATTACCTCGTTGCTGTTCATGTTACTTTGTGTACCTGAACCGGTTTGCCAGATTACCAGCGGAAATTGATCATCCAGTTTCCCTTCCAAAATTTCATCGCATACTTTCCCAATAAGGTCAGCCTTCTCCTTTGGCAACGCGCCCAACTCACTGTTGGCCAATGCCGCTGCTTTCTTCAAATAGGCGAAAGCGTAAATGATTTCTTTAGGCATTGAGGCTTCAGGGCCAATCTTAAAATTGTTGCGAGAACGCTCAGTTTGGGCTCCCCAATATTTGTCAGCGGGCACTTTTACCTCGCCCATAGTGTCTTTCTCAATGCGATAGTCCATAGTATAAATGATTTGGTTCGTAAAAATAGAAAAGCTAATCAATTTGCCAGAAAATTCGTTAGCTGAAAATGTAAACTATGCTACATGTATATTAAACTGCTAATCCTCTTTGTTTTTACACATTTTTCATTGCTCCAGGCTCAAAATGTAGATATTGCTTTTACATTAACTGAGAAAGACCTCATACCTGAAGGTATTACATATGACTATACGAGCAAATCTTTTTACATAGGGAGCATACATAAGAATAAAGTAGTTCGAATTGATGCAAAGGGAAATGCTACGGACTTTATTTTGACAAGGCAAGATGGGATTGGTGAGGTGCTTGGTATGCACATTGATAATAAAAGAAGGCAGTTATGGATTTGTAATAATGAGGGTGAAAATAATCCTGGTGGAAAATCAAGTGTGTATGTGTATGATTTGAAATCAGCAAAACTTACGCGTAAGTATGATTGGAATCAGGAGAATGAGACGCATCTTTTTAATGATGTGATTGTATTGTCTTCTGGTGAAGGTTACGTCACAGATTCGGATGCTAGTTCAATTTATAAAGTGGATCCAATAAAAGGGACTATTGAATTATTT